>NZ_JALGQH010000009.1 GCF_022810305.1 Rhodococcus sp. ARC_M6 | reverse complement strand
TGGAATCCGGCAGCATCCCGACTGCACACGGGTCGACCGGTCATATTCGGATACTGATTCGGGCCGTGAAAACATGATCGGCGAACCGCTCAGGCCGGCAGCGGCCTCTCATGCAAGATTGAGGCTAGTGCATCTCATCGACACTGTCGATGTACTCGAAAAGCGTGGAGTAGCTTTCAAATCACTCAAGGCCCCCATCGACACAACGACGTCAAGCGGGGAAGCTGTTTTTCCAAATCTTCTGCGCCCTAAGTGAATTCGAGCGTAACCTAGTCCGTGAACGCACTATGGCGGGTCTGGCAGCAGCGCGGGATCGAGGCCGTATCGGAGGCCGGCCGTCAGCACTTACAGTGGCGAAGAAGCGGCAGGCCGACAAGATGCGAGGGGACGGCGTCCCCATGAGTGAAATCGCAGAAGTCTTGGGCGTAGGGAGGAGCGCTCTGTATGGGAACTTGATTGAGAAAACAGCTTTAACGTGATTTAGGCAGCCAAGGAAGCATCCGGTATGACGATGGTCAATCCTCAATGAAGGAGAAACAGTATGGGGAAAGTCGGAATTCTTACCGAGAAGCCCTCGGCGGCAAGGAACTTCGCTGCCGCGCTGGGCGGTATGAGCGGCACATTCGACGGCACGGAATACGTCATCGTGAATGCTCGCGGTCACCTCTTGGAATTGAAGGACCCCGGGGCGATGGTGCCCGCATCCCTCTCCGAGCAGTACAAGAGCTGGGATCTGCAACATCTACCGTGGAATGCCGGCGACTTCCGGTGGGAGCGCGAGATCCGACGCAAGGTCTCCGGCGGGAAGCTGGTCACCGACCAGGACGCGAAGAGCCTGCTCCACGCACTCAAAGCGACCTTGTCGACGTGCGAGACCGTATGCAACGCAGCCGATCTTGATCCCACCGGCGAGGGCTCGCTGCTGGGGTGGGAAATCGTGGAGTACCTGGGTCTGGAAGGCAGAAAGCTCGAGCGGATGGAGTTCCTCGACGAAACCCCGGCATCGCTGCGGAAGGCGTTCACGAATCGCCGCGCGGTGACCTCGATCGAATCCGAAGGTGACTACCGCAAGGCAGACTTCCGGTCGAAGTGGGACATGCTGTCGATGCAGTTCACACGGGCGGCGACGAAGGTTTCCGGTTCGGGCACCGTAGTGCGCAACGGTCGACTCAAGTCGGCGATGGTCGTGATTGTCGGTGACGGCCTCGACGCGCACAAGGGTTACGTCAAGAAAGCGTTCTATGAGAACCGTTTTCGTGACGAGAACAATGTCACCTACACCGATCCTGACATTGACCGGTTCGAGAAGAAGAGCGCCGTGCCCGGCGGCCTCGAGTCCTCCCCGGTGGTCCATGACGGGATTACTCGCAAGAAGACCGGGCCACCGAAATTGATGGACCTCGCGGCCCTTTCGTCGCTATTGTCGAAGAAGGGATTCCAAGCCAAGCAGGTCCTCGACACGTATCAGAGGATGTACGAGGCACAGGTGGTGTCCTATCCGCGGACCGAGGACAAGTTCATCTCGATCGAACAGTTCAACGAACTGCTACCGCTGATCGACAAGATCGCCGGCGTCGTCGGAGTGAACCCGGCAGCGCTCACCCGCCGCGGCCCACGAAAGAGTCACATCAAATCCGGCGGCGCCCACGGTGCCAACCGTCCCGGCCCGAACGTCCCCCCGAACTTGACCGCCGTGGAGAACAAATTCGGCGAACTGGGTAAGGAAATCTACGAACTCCTGGCGAAGAACTACCTGACGATGCTCGCCCCGGACTACGAGTACGACCAGCATCGCGGGCATGTCGAGAAGTACCCGAGCTTCGTCGGTTCGCTGAACGTCCCGGCAGTGCTCGGATGGAAAGGCGTGTTCGTCATCGAGGAGGATGACGACGAGGCGACCGAGCCGACGTCGACGGCCACGACGCTCGGCCGTGTGGCGAAACCGTTCGTCCACGAAGGGTTTCCGACGCGGCCACCGCACCCGACGATGGGTTGGCTGATGAAGCAGCTGGAAAAACGCAGCGTGGGTACCGGTGCCACCCGGACGAGCACGTACGCCGAGGTTACCAACAACGCCACCGGCAAGGCGTTGATGCGTGAGCAGCGCGGCAAGATCACGCTCAGTGCGGTCGGCGAACTCAACCACCGGATTCTGCCGGGCACGCACATCGGTGATCTCACGATCACCGAGAAGGTTTTCGAGCAGATGGCGCAGATCGAGGCGGGTACGAGCGCGGCTCCTGACTTCCTGGCGCTGGTGGCAGGCCTGGTGCGCCACGACCTGGAGAAGATGAAGGCGAACGCGAGCAGGTTGCCGGCCGAACTCAAAGAGCGCATGGCCAAGGCCGGAGTGATCCGTGAGCCGGTCGAGAACATCACCCTGCCACCGGCACTGCATTTCATCCACGACGGCACCGTGGTCAGCACGGCGAAGAGGGGGTTCGGCGGGCACCGGTTCACCGACGCCGAGGTAGGCGCGCTGGTGGCTGGTGAGGTCATTGAGATCACGGCGACCAGCACCAAGACCGGCAAGCCGTACACCTGCAAGGGCAAGCTCGAAGCCGGAGTGATGGAGAAGAACGGGAAGAAGTACCCATTTGTGGGCTTCAAGCCTCAGTTTGAGGAGCGAGCCCCGCGAACGGACCTGGTCAGCGGAGTGTGGAAGGGTAAGAAGGTCTCGTTCAAGGGCCGCGGCTGGGGCGCCAACGAGCACTGGTCAGGCAAGGACTTCACGGAGCAGGAACTGGCAAAGCTGCTGGCGGGGGAGAGCATCGAATTCGAGGCCAAGGGTAAGACTGGCAATCCGTACCTGGCCAAGGGTGTGCTGGCCGCTAGGACCTATCAGGGCCAGAAGACGTTCGGTTTCACGTTGAAGTTCGAGGACCGGAAAGCTCCCACCGGAGCGAGGAAGCGCAAGGTCGGTAAATAACGGCAACAGCCACCGACTCCGAAAGCAAGCCGGATCCTCAGTGTACGAGAGTTGTGTCGAGTCGAGTCGGTATTCCAATCATGGCGAGCGAGTTATGCAGGGGCAGAGCATGATTCAAAGTGCAACTGACATGTTCGTAGGGTGGGCGACATGGATTTCTACGTTCGACAGTTCCGCGACATGAAGGCTATTCCTGATGGAGCCACAATCGGGCCGTACCTGGCGGAGTTCGCCAGTGCCTGCGGCGAAGTTCTGGCTCGCGCTCACGCGCGAAGCGGAGACGCAAACGCCATCTCCGAGTATCTGGGAAAATCAGACAAAGCCGTGGTGGGATTGTCGGCGTTTGCGCGTCGGTACGCAGACCAGAACGAGCGGGACCATGCTCAACTAGTCGCAGCGATCGCGAAAGGATCTGTGCGCAGCGCCCCGGGATGGTGACGCCGTCGCAGGTTTCCCCAGAGTTCTCACAGAACCACCACAACGGCAGCACAAGAATGCGGACTTACCTAAGAGTCAAGTAATTCGATTCCTTCAGGAGGTCCGCAATGAATACTCGCGAATTCGACCGCAATCGCGGCGTAGTGCTGGTAACTGACATCAGCCGTGATCACGGCGCACGCGTTGCGTCTGAATTCCTGGAGGCGGGATGGAATGTCGCAGTCACTGCCCGGACGGTGGCCGAGTTGGTTCGGTTCATGGCAGGTAAGCCGGCGCACCACTTTTTTGCCATCGTGGCGGACCCTACTGATCGCTTGCAGGCAGATCGAATTCTCGACCGGGTGACGACGCGATTCGGCGGGATCAACAGGGTCGTCGATCCGGTGGGCATGGTCAGCGCGGCGTGGATGCAGGGCGAAGTATTCGAAGCTGTTGCGTAACAGTGCGGTTCAGCTTGGTGGGCGCAATGCCGCAAACTCGTCCGTCACCCGCAATGTGGAGTCGGTGAAGCGATACAGCGCCGGCGGGCGGCCACCGGCCTTTCCGGACGGTGCGGTGTTTCCGGTCGCTGTCAGAACGCCGCGACGGCCGAGGACGCGTTGCAGATTGGTTGCATCGACCTGGTATCCGAGTGCCGCGCAATAGATTTCGCGCAAGGTAGACATTGCGAATTCTTCCGGGGCGAGCCCGAAGGCGATGTTGGTGTACGAGAGTTTGGCGGCTAGTCGATTGCGGGCGTGACGCACAACAGTGCCGTGGTCGAACGACATCTCCGGAAGGTTCGATACCGGATGCCACGCGGTATCCGGCGGAAGTTGCGGGTCCGCGCTCAGAGGGACCAACCCCAGGAAGGTCGACGCGATACGGCGAGTGCCCGGCACGCGCGCCGGGTCGCTGAAGACGGAGAGTTGTTCGAGGTGTGCCACCTTGCGGAGGTCTACCTTCTCAGCGAGGAGCCTGCGGGCTGAGGTTGTGAGGTCTTCGTCGTCGCGCAAGGTACCGCCGGGGAGTGACCAGGTGCCCTTCTGGGGATCGAGGGCGCGCTGCCAGAGCAGCACGGCCAGTTCTTCGCGCCCGCCAGGGCAGTGACTGCCGTCACCTGCGGTGATGTCGGTGGGGAAGGCGCGAACCTGGAACACCGCTGCAAGCACTTCGTGGGTGGTGTTACTATGAGGCACGTTTTCGATCGTAAGTCGAAAACCTCGAATACGGAAATCCGGGCCAGCCCGTTCGGATTTGAACTGGGCGCTAGCCCGGGTTCACGGTGAAGGAGAACGCCATGACGACCACGACGTTATGGGAGGGATCGACCTCGCAGATTCATGACGGCCCCGGTGGATACACCGGAGTCGAAGCGACCCCGGAGTGGGCCGCGGAGGTCAAACGTCTGGCTCGCGAGCGCGGCGCCACCATTTTGGCGCACAACTACCAGTTGCCTGCCATTCAAGACGTTGCTGATCATGTCGGTGACTCACTTGCGCTCTCGCGTATTGCAGCCGAGGCTCCCGAGGACACGATCGTGTTCTGTGGCGTCCACTTCATGGCCGAGACCGCCAAGATCCTGTCGCCGTCCAAGACGGTGCTGATCCCGGACGAGCGCGCGGGTTGCTCGTTGGCTGATTCCATCAACGCGGAGCAGCTTCGCGAGTGGAAAGCCGACAACCCGAATGCCCTGGTGGTTTCCTACGTGAACACCACGGCAGAGGTCAAAGGCTTGACCGACATCTGCTGCACATCGTCCAATGCGGTTGACGTGGTCAATTCCATCGACGCTGACCGTGAGGTGCTGTTCCTGCCGGACCAGTTCCTCGGTGCACACGTCAAGCGCGTGACCGGCCGCACCAACATGCAGATCTGGGCCGGTGAATGCCACGTCCACGCCGGCATCAACGGTGACGAGCTGACGGCCAAGTCCAAGGCTCACCCCGATGCAGAACTCTATGTGCACCCCGAATGTGGTTGCGCCACTTCGGCTCTGTACCTGGCCGGCGAAGGTGCTGTTCCGGCCGACAAGGTCAAGATCCTCTCCACCGGCGGAATGCTGGACGCCGCACGCACCACCAAGAGCAAGCAGGTGCTGGTCGCGACCGAAATCGGCATGCTGCATCAGCTCCGTAAGGCGGCACCGGGCGTCGACTTCCAGGCCGTGAACGACCGCGCGTCGTGCCCGTACATGAAGATGATCACGCCCGCTGCGTTGCTGCGGTGCCTGCTCGAAGGCAAGGACGAAGTCCATGTCGACCTCGAAATGGCCAAGCGTGCACAGAAATCGGTACAGCGGATGATCGAGATCGGCAATCCGGGCGGCGGCGAGTGACGAGCCCTGCCGGGCGTTTCGCCTGGGAGGCTCACGCCGATCTGGTCGTCGTGGGGGGCGGTGTCGCGGGGCTTACGGCCGCGCGGACAGCGTCCCTGCGGGGACTGAAAGTTTTGACCGTCAGCAAGGGTGGTCCAACGGATACATCCACTCAGTACGCGCAGGGCGGCATTGCCGTTGTCGGCGATCTGGGCACCGATTCGGTGGACTCTCACGTTGCCGATACGTGCGAAGCGGGCGTCGGGCTCTGTGACGAAGCAGCGGTGTATTCCGTCGTCGAAGCCGGGCACGAAGCCGTTGCCGCTCTGGCTGCACTCGGGGCAGTGTTCGACCGTGGCCGAGACGGCGAGGTGTCGCGCACCCGTGAGGGTGGGCACAGCACTCGACGCATCATTCATGCCGGTGGTGACGCCACCGGAGCGGAAGTTCAGCGGGCTCTCAACGCCGCGGGCCTGCCGGTTCTGTTCGGTGCCGCTGCCGTTCAGGTGGTGACCAATCGCCGTGGGGTGTGCGGACTGATCGTCTCGTCGCCCGACGGACTCGGCGTAATTCACGCGCCGGCAGTTCTGCTCGCGACGGGCGGCCTCGGCCAGTTGTATGCGTGCAGCACCAACCCGCCCGGAGCTACTGCCGACGGTATAGCCTTGGCGCTCGAGGCTGGTGCGGCAATATCCGACCTTGAATTCGTTCAGTTCCATCCGACGGTTCTGTTCACACCCGGCGGCCTCGGTCGACGGCCGTTGATCAGTGAGGCCGTGCGGGGCGAGGGCGCGATTCTTGTTGACACCAATGGTGATTCGATAACTGCTGGTGTTCACCCGCTCGGTGATCTGGCGCCCCGGGATGTGGTCTCTCGCGCAATCGCGGCGCGATTGCGCGACCTGGGCACCGATCATGTGTACCTGGATGCGCGAAAGCTCGAGGGGTTCGCGGCTCGGTTCCCGACCATTACGGCGTCGTGCCTCGAAGCCGATATTGACCCACGGACACAACTGATTCCCGTGGCGCCGGCAGCGCACTATTCGTGCGGTGGCGTAGCAACCGACGTGCATGGGCGTACCGGCGTGCCGGGCCTGTATGCGGCGGGCGAAGTTGCGCGTACCGGATTGCACGGAGCTAATCGCCTTGCATCCAACAGCCTTCTCGAAGGACTGGTTGTGGGAGAGCGCGCCGGAATCGCAGCCGCGGAGCGTCGTGAGGTTCACGCTGAAGTAGTCAACGTGGTGCGTCGTCCCCTGCCGATTCTGCCTCGGGAGAAGGTGCAGTCGATCATGACCGCGAACGCCTCTGTCGTCCGCGACGGTGTGGGACTCGAAGTAGCGCGCATATCCCTTGCAGCTGCCGATAAGACTGTTGCAGTTACTGTTCCGGATCTCGAGGACGTAGCACTGACCTTGACTGCTACCGCTTTGGTGGACGTTGCCATCGCCCGCACCGAGAGTCGTGGCTGCCACACACGCACCGACCATCCCGAGACCGACCCGAATCAGCGTCGTAGCACCCGAATCAAACTGGGTAGAGACGGCGCACTCGACATGCTCGACACATTTTTGACAGGAGTTCATCGATGACCGCGCAGAAACCGTTGCCCGCCGCCCTCGACCGCGACGAGGTACTCACTCTGATCCGGCTCGCACTGGACGAGGACCTGCGGTACGGACCGGATGTCACTTCGGTAGCGACGGTTCCCGCAGACGCCGTTGCGAAGGCCTCGGTTGGTGCTCGGTCCGCCGGCACAATCGCCGGTATCGACGTCGGACTGCTGGTGCTCGACGAGGTGATCGGTGCCGGCAATTACGAGGTGCTCGATCGTGTCGCGGACGGAACCCGCGTTGAAGCAGGACAGTCGGTGCTCTCCGTGATGGCACCGACTCTGGGTCTGCTGACCGCGGAGCGCACGATGCTCAACCTGGTGTGCCACCTCTCCGGTATCGCGACCGCGACGTCGCAGTGGGTTGACGCTGTCGCCGGCACTCATGCCAAGATCCGCGATACTCGGAAGACGCTTCCCGGTCTGCGTTCGCTGCAGAAGTACGCAGTTCAGGTCGGTGGCGGATTCAACCACCGCATGGGACTCGGCGACGCGGCGCTGATCAAGGACAACCACGTTGCTGCCGCCGGTTCCGTAGTTGCGGCGCTGCGGGCCGTACGTGAACTCGCGCCGAACATCGAGTGCGAGGTCGAGGTGGACAACCTCACTCAGCTCGACGAGGTGCTCGCCGAGAACGTCGAACTCATTCTGCTGGACAACTTTCCGCTGTGGCAGACCCAGATTGCAGTGCAGCGACGCAACACGGTGTCGCCGAGCACGAAGCTCGAAGCGTCCGGTGGCCTGAGCCTCGATGTCGCAGCGGAATATGCCGGTACCGGTGTCGATTACCTCGCTGTCGGCGGTCTGACGCATTCCGTGACTGTTCTCGATCTCGGCCTCGACATGTAGGCTCTGTCGCTCGTTCATTCGGGCAAAGATTGTCGTATTCGAAGGGAGCGGGCACCCCAGCAGCATTGTGCTGGGGTGCCCGCGTCTTCCTGTGAAAATCAGGGGTTGCCGCCGCCGCTTCCTCCGCCAGTGCTTGCGGGGTCCACGCTGCCCACGTTCGTACTGCCCAAATTCATGCTACCCAAGTTGACGCTTCCAAGATTGAAGTCCCCGCTGCCGAATAGGCTGCCGAGATTCCATTGGCTGAGGTCAAAAAGGCTGCCGAGATTCCAACCACCGCTGCCGAAATCCCACTCGCTGCTGCCGGTGTTCAGGCTTCCGAAATCGGCGAAGTTCAGGCTGCCGAGATCCCAGCCGTTGCTGCCGAAGGCGAGGTTGAGGCTTCCGCCGCAGACGCTGCTGCAATCAGGGTCCGCCGAGGCAGTTGTGGCCATCGCACCTGCGCCGCCTATCAGGGCTGCCGATGCTGCGAATACGACGGCCATGCGTCGGATGCTGCTTCGGTGGTTTCTTGTCGATTCCGAATTCACGCTCATGCACATCTCCAGGGATTAGTAGCTTGAGTATTCAGGACATTCGAAACTGTAGGAGAGTGAATTAGTTGATAAAGCGATATTCACACAAAGTGTCTCACTATGTGGGATTCGTTCGATGGTGTGTTGATTATCCGTCCCGGCGGAATAAGTTTTTTGGCAACGAAGGCACAGTTCAGGGGGTCGGATGTTGTCCGCGACTGATTCTTTTGGTCGAATTAAACTATTTTGCTGAACTTACTAACTTTCTTTAATTGTTCGCGCGGAGGTCATTGTCGGCGGGATTCCGAGGCGACTTTTAAACATTGTTTCATTCTAGAGAAACTGGGTATAACTTATCGCTGCTCGAATATATAAGTGGGCTGCGGAAGATTCATTCGAGGCGGGCCAAGCTTGTGAGGTCGATATGCGCGATACATTCTTGGGAGAGTTCGGCGAGGGCCGCACATGTGCAGCTTCCGGCCGTTAGCGCTCGGCGTCCAGCAGTTCCGGAACCGCCGAGCGGAGAGCATCTGTCACAGTCGAAACCGCGGGATGCGCGTCGGAACCCACACGGTGCGCGATCATTGTTCGTCGCCGAATGGGCATGGGCGTCAGGTGAACTCCCAAAGGCGGATGAATTGCGCCTAGTTCCGGAACAAGCGAAACACCTTGTCCTGCAGCGACGAGAGCAAGAACCGTGGCGAACTCGTCGATGTGGTGACGCACTTTCGGCGTGAATCCTGCGGCCTGGCATGCCCGAATCGTCATTGCGTGACAAGCGGTTCCGGGGATTGCGGTAATCCAGGGAAGTTGGATGCAATCGGTGAGCGCGCGGCCGGTTGTCAGCGGATCAGCCGAAGCCAGGTACACCGATTCGCTGCACAGCGGAATCGTCGTCAGGCCGGGTTCGGTTGGCCGCGGAACGAAGTCGTAGTCGTGGATCAGTGCCAAGTCCAGGTCGCCGGCACGTAGGGCATCGGCGACGTCAGCCGGATCGATCTCCGACACCATCGGTTCCAGTCCCGGATGTTCCTGGGCCAGCGCGATCAACGCCGGGGGAAGAATCGCGCGTGCCGCTGTCGGAAATGTTCCAATTCGGAGCGGTCCTGCTAGCCCGCGACGGGCGTCGACCAGTTCTCCCGACGCCTGTTCCAAGCGGGCCAGGATGGCTTCGGCATGACGTGCGAGATTCGCGCCGGCGGGAGTCAGCCTGACCCGACGGCCCGTCCGCTCCAGTAAAGGCACGCCGGCTTCGCGTTCCAGAACGGCTAGCTGTTGGGATACGGCCGAGGGACTGAATGAGAGAGCCTGGGCGACAGCAACGATGGTCCCGCGCAAAGCCAGTTCGCGGAGAAGGCGTAGTCGCCTGACATCGAGCATCATCTGAGCTTACGCTCGGCATCGGAAATACGAACTAGACCTACATGGTTGGTTCGGTAAAGCTGGATCCTATGACTCTCCACCTAGCCTTTGCCGGAATCCACGTACCGCTGATCACGCCCTTCGGCATCAGTGGACAGTTAGCAACCGACGCCCTCGAGCAACTCGCATACCAGGTGCTCGAAGATGGAGCGATCGGGCTGGTTGCACTCGGGACCACGGCTGAGACTGCGACCCTGACTCAGCAGGAACGACGCGACATCGTCGATATCTGCGCCGGTGTCTGCCGCTCTCGCGGTGCGTCATTGATTGTCGGAGCCGGCAATAACGACACGAGGGGGAGTGTCGGTGCACTGGAGGAACTGGGTCGATGGCCGGAGGTCAGCGCAGCCCTGGTGCCGGTTCCCTACTTCACCAGGCCATCGAATGCCGGTGTTGTGGCACACTTTACGCACTTGCAGGCATCGAGCCCGGTGCCATTGATCGTCTACCATGTCCCGTATCGAACGGGACGTGATCTTGATGCTGCCACCCTGCAGGAGTTGGGGCGATTGCCCGGCATCGTCGCAGTGAAGTACGCATCCGGTGGTATTGATGGTCCCGCTGTCGAACTCTGTGCCGATCTACCGGCTGATTTCGCAGTTTTGGCGGGTGACGATTTGTTTCTGGCCCCCATGCTTGCGCTGGGCTCCGCCGGCGGGATTTTGGCATCGGCGCATGTGGCGACCAGTGACTTCGTAGATTTAATAAATGCTTGGGAGCGTGGAGATTTGGGCCGCGCGCGCGCACTCGGCCAGGACTTGTCGAGGCTGTCCGGCGCACTATTCGCCGAACCGAATCCGACGGTGATCAAGGGCGTGCTGCATGCACTGGGCAGGATTCCGACGCCGAATGTGCGCTTGCCCCTGCTGCCCGCCTCGCGAGAGTCGGTCGATTTTGCGCTCGAGATTTACCGTGAGCATTCGGAGACGAAGTTGTAGGGCGATCGAGCGCTGGGTGCAAGCCAATTTCAGAGGTGCCGCCGTCGGCATCGCGATTGTCTACGACTCCAGTGGGTCCTACAGCTCCTTTTCGCAATGTAACGAATTGTCCTGCTACTCCGGATATCAAAGGTGCATAGAACATCTGGGTTCTCGCGATTTCGGAGAAAATGGGGAGCGATCATGACCAACCAGCTGGCGCGCCGAATAGGTGTTGCGACATTTGCCATTGTCGGGATGGGTACCGCGGTAGCAGTTGGAGGAGGCTCGGTCGCGAGTGCTGAGCCCGCGCCGCCGACGTCGACAACAATGACGTGCTCGAGTGCGAATCCTCTCTTCTGGGCACCGTCGTTCACCTGGACGGTGAATGCTGCATCGGGAGAGTCGCTCCCTCCCGGTGGAACCGCGCTGGAGCCGTCGATCCTGCTCAGCGGTGGCAATGAACTGCCGGCGCCGCCCGCCGGTCTCCTCCCGAGCTTCGGAGTCAATTGGTACGGCACGCGCGTGATCGTCGACTGGCACAATGCGACTACTGGAGCTTCGGGTCGGAGCCTCAGCGATGAGGTGGCCTGGCAGCAAAAGCCTGGAATCCCGATCAACCGAACCTGGGCAGGAACCGGAACGGTGTCGTTCACCGTCACGGTAGAAACCGGCGCGGGATGGCGGTTCGTCAATCCGCAGAACGCAGTCTGCCGGGGAACGATCACGGTAGTACCCGGGCGATAATTCGGGAACGTTCGATTGCGGGCGTTGTGTGGGCGGGATTTTGGATTTGTGTACCCGAGAATTCGGCGCGCACCGGGGTTTCCAGCAAATCGATCATCTCGGGATTGATTGGTGGAGTTGAACACTCAGGTATATGGTTCGCGTAGCGAGGGCGAGATTTCTGTCCTCCATCCATGACGAGGAAGGCACAACAATGTTCGATATTTCCGTTGCGATCAAATCATTCTTCTATTTCGTTTTCGAAAGTGGTTCATTGAGCTATAGCCTCAACGCAGGCTCGGTAACTGGCAGTGCAACTGGCAGCGCGACCGCAAGCCTTGACGGTTCCTAGATTTGAGTCTCGGGTGTCGGTCGGCGCAGGTGGCTCAGTGCTGGAGCAGTATCTGATCGAACCGGTTTCGCAGCACGGTCGATACATGAAAGTTTTCCCGTACCCGCGTGATGAGCAGCTCTGCCACGGTTTTCACCTTGGTGTTCGTCTCCTGTGATCGCCAGACGAGGATGTCGAACGCGCGATCGGCGGGGACCCCGTAGACGACCATCAGCATGCCTTTGGCCTGTTCGATGACGCTACGCGAGATGGCGATTTCACTGACAATTTCGTCGACAGATTCCTTTATCGTGGGGCCGAGCGACTCCGTGACATCGATGTAAAAACCGGAACTGCCTACGACGTCACCGGATTCGTCGACGACTCTATCGCCGACCACGACCACCGATCGAGTAGCTCCAGCGGTGTCGATGATTCGGTGTCGACTGCTGAATGGGCCACCCGATGTCCGGATCGCATGCAAGGTCTGCGTGACATGGCGGAGGTCATCGGGGTGTTTATGAGAGAGCAACAGTTTTGTTGTCGGAACGATCTGTCCCGGTGTGTAGCCGTGAATCCGTGCAACTGCATCCGACCACTCCCACCGGTCGTGGGTTCGGTGATAGAGAAACCCGCCGACGCGGTGGGGAGCACCGGACTCTGATGTCGGACCAAGCTCAGTCTCCATCGCCACTGAAGCGCCTCTCGTTCTCGACCACTGCCCACACATGGACGTATCTGTCGACTAGTTATATCGGACATTTAGGCGTTGAGTCGTCGGTTTGATAAGCGAGGACTTGGCGAAAGCCTTCAGTGCAAGCATCGATCTGTCTATCGCGGTGTGAACCCGATTACCTTCAGCCGTTGATGCTGTTTAGCTGCAGCCACTCCTGCCAACTCGAAGGTTTGCCCGCAACTGCGGAGCCTTCAGTAGCTACAGCCCGAAGTCCGCAGAGCACGTAGCTGAGTTCGCGAAGATGGATCTCGTTCGAGCGTTCCCGGTTCACTGGCAGATTAGGCCGCAGATGCATGATCGTCAGCATGATGTCGGCAGGGCCGTAATGTTCCGGGATCAGTTTCAGTCGACGGTCCACTGCAATCACGGATTCGAGGGCCTTCTCGAGGCGATCGGCAAGCGCATCGATCTCGGGGTTCGTTTTCATATGCCGGCCAAAAGTCGAGACCAGGGGTGCGGAGCCTTCGACGATGTTGCGGTGGAGGAAGATTTCGACAGCAGAATCTGGGTGGCCGGGCGTTTCGGCGGTTGCAGCGCAGGTGTCTGCCAGCTCGATAATCTGCTCTAGAGCGAGAATCCGCAGCGCGTTCACTAGCACGGGTTTGCTGGGATAGCGGCGATAGATACTGGCTACGCCGATTCCTGCGCGAGCGGCTATGTCGGACATGGGTGCCCCCCAGCCGTACTCGTAGAACACCTCGCGGGCCGCTTGCAGGATCGAGTCATCGTTGTTTTGCGCCTCACGAGCGCGGCCGCGCAGGGGAGGGTTTCCGGAGTTGGTGGGAGTCACGTCGTCACGGTACCGCTGATTGCCGTACGGTTCTATCGGAACGGAATATTCCGTTCCGTTCAAATTCTTCTCAGACAGAATCGAGCAACGATGCCATCCGCGCCATCAGATGCAACCACCCGACATGTGGAGGGTGCCCCCGCCATCGCGGCCGGGGGGGCGATTTTTGGTGCTGTCGTTGGCGGTGGCAGTTCTTTCCTTTTCGATGATGCAGACCCTCCTGGTTCCAGCACTGCCCACCTTCATGGGGGAATTTGGGATCGATGCGCCGCTGGCGGGCTGGATCCTCACCAGTTACCTCCTCTGCGGTGCCGTGGCCGCACCCATCCTCGGGTCGCTTGGGGATCGGTACGGCCATCGAAAAATCATGATCCTGACGTTGGCGATCTTCGTGGTGGGCAGCGTCCTGGCCGCCGTTGCCGGGAGCTTTGCGGTACTCCTGTTCGGCCGAATTTTGCAAGGTGCGAGTACTGCTACCTTCCCTCTCGCCCTGGCCATAGTTCGCCGCCACCTATCGGGGGCGCCGCAGCGAGCTGCATTCGGCTGGCTTAGCGGGACCCTGGGTCTCGGTGCCGGCGCGGCGCTCGTCATCGGTGGCGTTGTTCTTGAAGCTGCCTCGTGGCAAGTGCTTTTTGTAATCGGGGCGCTGATGGGCGGCACGGCGTTGATGCTGGTGGTCTTCTTCGTTCCGGCCTCGTCCAGGGGCACTGTATCCCGGACTGACTGGGTGGGCACTGCGCTGCTGGTCGTCGGGCTCGTTTCGCTGTTGCTCGCGATTTCGCAAGGCGGGAGTTGGGGTTGGGTCTCACTGCCGGTGCTGGGATTGTTCCTGCTCGCCGTCATATCGCTTTTTGCGTTGGTATTCGTGGAACTCCGGATCACAACACCATTGATCGACATGCGCACTCTGGCGCGCCCTGCGCTTGCCGTGACTAACGGGCTCACACTCTTCCTCGGATTTATCCCGTACATCTTCTACGTCGGTCTGCCGGTGCTCCTTCAGGCTCCGCTGGCATCCGGCAATGGACACGGATTCACAGTGACCGAAACTGGACTCGCCCTACTGCCTGGGGCAATCCTGGTGTTCCTCGGTGGTCGATTCGCGCCGCTGCTGATTCTGCGCATCGGCGCCAAGTCCACGGCGTTTCTGGCACTGGCTCTCATGTGCATTGGGAGCGTCGGGGTGGCGATCGCACCGGGCAACCTTGCGATGGTCGTGGTGTTCTTCTCACTCGTCGGGCTCGGTAACGGTGTTGGGTTTTCCGTCTGCGCTGATCTCGTCGCCAGCCTTGCTCCACGAGACGAAGTGGCTGCTGCAATGGGGGTCAACGGGGTGCTGCGCACCGTCGGATCGGCACTGGGGGCCCCGATCGCCACGGTTGTCTTGGCCACGGTTGCGGTCTCCGAAGCGGGGGCTGCTACCTTGCCGTCGTTCTCGATGCTCTTCATCGTTGCCGCTGCGGTGAGTGCCCTCGGCGCGGTGCTAACGCTTGCCCTCCGCGGAGAGTCGGGTGGCAGGGAGCAGGGCAAAAACGCTCGAGGGCAAGGGGATTGACGCATCGCAACCGTGGCAGTCCTCCAGGTTCCGGAGTCGCGAAGAGGGGCACTTCTCACACAATCTCAAGCATGGATCGAATAGCCTCGGAACCGCGAACGACGACGGGTTCCAGTGGTCGCACAAAATCCGGCGGATCCAGGGTGAGGAATTGTTGCACCGTCATCCGGCCGGAATCGGTTAGCCGGTCCAGGCTTCCCGCGTCTTGGTAGCCGATTTTCCGGGACACGGTGAGCGATGCAGGATTGTCGGCAAACGAGGTCGACGTGATTCGGGTTGCGCCCAGGTGGTCGAAAGCGAACGTGCACATCGATTGCCTGGCGAGAGTGCCGAGACCACGTCCCTGAAATTCCTGCCCGATCCACGACCCGGTTTCGCCGGTACGAGTCTCCGGAAAGTTCCTGGTAGACAACCCTTGGCAGCCGACTATCGTGCCGTCGATTCGAATGACGGTTTCGAATGTCCATGCTGTGGGGGTCATCGACCCGCGAATCGACCAGTGGTACTGCATGAATCGTCGAGATACTTCGTCAGGTGTCCCGGTGGTCCACGGCACGACAAATGGCATCTGGCCGGCCGGATGGATGCCGGCTCGAATCAGTGCGTCGAGTTCGGGTAAGTGCTCGTCTTTCACCGATTCAAGGCTGAGCGGTCCGCATGAAATCGTGACACCGTGCGGCGGCCAGAGCGGCGCCAAAGGATGGGTTGTCATCTCGATGACCTTCGGTTGTGTGCGCGGGATCGTCGGTGTGCTTGTGTCGTCCAAGTTTTACATGCGGTCGGAGCAGATTATGCGGACTTCGCGTCTTCGGGATTCTTTTTGCTTCAAGACTGGAGTCGGGCACATAGTGTGTGGACGGTGACCACAGAGAAGCCCGTGCAGAGCGGTGAGCGCCAAGTCGACGGACGGCTGTCGAAGGGTGTTGTTACTGCATATGCCGCCGGAAGTATCGGGACCGGAGGATTCGGTGTACTTCCCGGGCTGGTGCTGGCGTACTACCTGACCGATACGCTCGGTGTGGCGGCAGGATTGGCGTCGTTGGTGGTGATCGTCCCGAAGATCGCGGACGTGTTGATCGATCCGTTGATCGGCACCATCAGCGATCGAAGTTCGCATCGAACCGGTACCCGCGTGCCACTGATGTTGGTCGGGTCGTTCGCCCTTCCGCTGTTGTTCATCCTTACCTTTGCGGCACCGGTATCCGGCGGGCCCGGCATCGGAGCCGCGTGGGTCCTGGTGTTCTTTCTTCTGGCGGCAAGCGCGTACAGCCTTTTTCAGGTGCCGTATATTGCCCTACCCACCGAATTGACCGGTGATTATCACGAGCGCACCCGACTGATCTCCGTTCGAATTGCCGTGTTGGCCTTGGCGATTCTGTTAATCGGCGGAGGTGGCCCGGCTTTGCGAAACCTAGCGGGAGGGGGAGCCGCGGGCTATCTGGTGATGGCGGTGGGTGTATCCGCGGTGATGTGCTGCGCGATGCTCTGGGCTGTGTACGGCGCCGCCCGTCGCACCGTGACTCGTGCCGACGCTCCGGTGGGTTCGCTTCTCTCGCAGTACCGCGACGGGTTCGATGCAATTCGCAGCACTCGATCGTTCCGATTGCTCGTGATCGTTTTTGTTCTTCAAGCTCTCGCGACGGCGGTGATGTTGGCGGGGGCTCAGTATCTCGCGACCTACGTGATGGGGAACGAAGATGCCATCACCGGATTGTTTGCGGCGTTGGTCGGACCGGCCCTGCTCATCATGCCGCTCTGGTATCGCTACTCGCGTCGCCACGGCAAACTTCGCGGCTACGTTTTGTCGTCGATCATCTTTGTTGTCGCGACATTGCTGTTGACCTTTGCAGCGTTCGGTAGCGGAGTCTGGATCTACGGCGCAGTCGGGTTGGCCGGCGTCGGTTACGCCGGTATGCAGGTTTTCCCGTTGGCAATGCTTCCCGACGCGATCGAGGACGACGCCCGGATCGGTGGGCGTCAGCGAGGCGGTTCGTTGAGCGGAATCTGGACGGCCGCAGAAACGGCAGGCCTCGCGCTCGGGCCGGCAGTGTTCTTGCTTTTTCTTGCGTCGACGGGCTTCGTGTCCTCGCAGGCCGGAAAGGCCGTGGACCAACCGGATTCGGCGATCACGGGGATCGCACTGGGCTTCTCGGTTGCGCCGGCCGTTCTGGTGATGATCAGCCTTGCTGTATTGCGCGTCTACAACACACAGGAGAACAATGACCGCCACTGAAACAACATCCATCGAGCGTCGGTCAGCTGAAGTGCTCGAGAGGCTTCGTAGCCTCCGGGAGGGCGACGCTCCCACCCACGGCGGTCGGGTCCTGTCGTATGTCTACGACAGCGGATTGGATGCATTGGATCAGCTAGCCGCCGATGCAGCCCGATTGGTGCAGCCCGTCAACGGCCTTGATCCCACGGTGTTCCCGTCGACTGCAGTGATGGAACGCGAACTTGTCGGCTTTGTTCGGGGATTCCTGCACGGGGACGACGAGGTGGTCGGCAACGTCACCAGCGGCGGAACCGAAAGTTGTGTTCTGGCAGTCAAAGCGGCCCGTGACCTTCGTGGTCTTCCGCCTGGGCAGGGCTCTCTGGTTCTTCCGACCACAGCTCACGCTGCGTTTCACAAGGCAGCACATCTGCTCGGTCTGGCGCTCGTGTTGGTGCCCGTCGATCCTGAATCCGGCCGCGTCGCCGCTGCGGACATAGCGGACGCACTGCGCGGCGACACCGTCCTGATCGTGGCGTCGGCACCGAGCTATCCGTTTGCGGCCCTCGATCCGATCATCGAGATTGCGGAAGTGGCTCGCGCACAATCAATTCCATTGCATGTTGATGCCTGCATCGGGGGATTGGCGTTGCCCTGGTGGGGTGAACTGCCCGCTTGGGATTTCCGAGTTCCCGGAGTTACGAGTATCTCCGCTGACCTCCACAAGTACGGCTACTCGCCGAAAGGCGCTTCGGTGATCCTGTACCGCGGACGAGATCTCCACCGCAAGCAGTACTTCGGTCTCACAGCGTGGCCGGGTTATCCTGTGGTCAATCCAACGTTGATGGGTTCGAAATCTGTTGCGGCACTTGCCGGAGCCTGGGCGATCTCCCAGGTGCTCGGGGAGTCGGGATATGCGGGATTGGTCCAGCAGGCAAAGCGGGCGACGGACTCCGTGGTGGCGGTAGTCGGCACCATCGAAGGGTTGCGCGTCGTCGGAACGCCGGTCGGCCCACTGTTTGCCGTAGCCACTGACGAATCGGTTTCGGTCGATCGGCGAGTGGATGCGCACCGCTGGGTCACAGCTGTCGGCGCTCGGGGCTTTGTGCTGCAAGGGCAACCGGCGTCGACGCAACCTGATGGCACCACCTTGCCCCGAACTACGCATCTCACCATCACACCGGTCACGGAAAGTGTTCTCGATGAGCTGTCGAGTGCGTTGAAGCTGGGCGCCGACGAGGTTCGGGGACTGCCGGCAGCGGGTCCGCCGCCGGCCTTGGCAGAGCTTGCAGCGGCATTCGAGCGCGGCGACGTAAGCGTCGACGATGTACTTGCACTGCCGAGTGAGGCTGTTGCGATGGCTCTCGCGTCAGCGGGGCTGGATCCGAAGGGCTCGGCTGACTCGCCGCTGGATATGGCGGCGGTCCTTGCCGCCGTCGAAAGCCTGCCGCGAGAGGTGACGACCCGCCTGCTGGTGGAATTCCTGGCGGGGCTCGTAGAACCCTGAGTCAAAGCCAAAATCGGACATACCGTGCGAAATTCTCCACGTTCGGGCGTAGGTTTTGAGTCAGATGCTGACAAACTTTCTCAGGAGGGTTGGTTCGTGACTGGAGCCGCAACCAAGATTTTGACGGTGTTCGAGGAACTGGTGGGCACGGACCTGCCGATTCGTGTGCGTTGTTGGGACGGGTCGCAGGCCGGTCCGCCCGACACGGCAGCTCGGGTTACTTTCCGCAACCGGCGTGCGTTGCGGAGAGTACTCTATTCGCCTGACGAACTTGGCCTGGCCAGGGCATATGTGTCCGGCGACCTCGATATCGACGGAGACGTATTTGCGCTGCTCGACGTGCCCGATCTGGTCTCACGAATTGGTGAGCACAGAATTTCGGAGATGTCGGCTGGCACAGTCCTGCGAGCCGGCGCCACCTTGGTCAGATTGGGCGCATTGGGGTTGCCACCGAAACCTCCGTCCATCGAGATGCGGCGCAAGCGAGGTCGACGGCACAGTCGATCTCGCGACTCGGAGACCGTCTCGCATCACTACGACGTCGGAAACGCTTTCTACGAACTGTTTTTGGGTCCGAGCATGGTGTATTCATGCGGGTATTGGCCCACCGGGACGCAGACGCTCGAGGATGCCCAACGCGGAAAGCTTGATTTGATCTGCCGCAAACTGGGATTGAAGCCCGGGATGCGCCTGCTCGACGTCGGTTGCGGTTGGGGTTCGATGGCGCTGCACGCGGCGCAGAACTACGACGTGGACGTGGTTGGGGTTTCGCTCAGTCGCGAGCAGGTGGAGTACGCGAAGGGGCGGGTTTCTGATGCGGGACTGACGGATCGGATCGAAATCCGGGCGCAGGATTACCGCGACGTCGATGACGGGCCGTACGACGCGATTTCGAGTATCGGCATGTCGGAGCACGTCGGTTTGGCGAATGTGCCGATCTACACCGCCAAGTTGTACGGCTTGCTGAAACCTGAAGGTCGTTTGCTCAATCATGCGATTGCCTCGGTGAAATCACTGCCGGACAAGGTTGTTGACGGACGCAGCTTCATCGACCGGTACATCTTTCCCGACGGTGAGATCCTTCCGTTGAGTAAAACTGTTGACGCACTGGAACGTTCAGGATTCGAGACTCGGGACAGTGAGGCGCTTCGCGAGCACTACGCACTGACGCTGCGTGCGTGGGTGGCGAACCTTCGGGAGAACTGGGACGCCGCTGTCGCGGAGGTGGGTGCTCCACGTGTTCGTACCTGGCTGCTGTATCTGGCAGCAAGTGCGCTCGGCTTCGAGGAAGCCCATCGTCTCACCATTCACCAAGTACTGGCCGTCAAGCCGGGAATCCGGGGCGCCAGTGGGATGCCGAAATCGAGGGAGGGATGGAGCCGATGACGTGGTACCTGACTGACGTGACGAGTGCGCCATGAGAAGCGGATGGGTATTCGTCGTCGCAAGTATGGCGCTGCTGGTGGCGGTGCCACTGACCGTGCCCGCTCAGGCCTTGCCGAACGAAAACTTCTACAACACAGACACCGATGACGTGGGAACTCCCGGTTCGGTGATCCGGACGCAGCCACTTCCGCTTGCCGGCGCTCTCGCCGGTATCCCCGGAGTTGGTACGCGCGTGCTGTATTCGAGCACAGATAGTCGGGGCGCCGAGGTTGCAGTATCGGGCTCCTATCTTGAACCGGCTGCCAACTGGGCTGGGCACGGTCCACGGCCGACGGTAGTGATCGGTCCCGGAACCCAAGGCCAAGGCGATCAGTGCGCGCCGTCGAAGATGTTTCCCACCGCAGGTCAATGGGACCCTGCGACAGGAAGTTTCGGCGTCAACTACGAGGCGGCTTTTGCTTTCGCCTTTCTGACTCAGGGCATCCGGGTCTTGGTCACGGACTACATCGGACTCGGTACTCCGGGGATACACACGTACGTGAATCGAAGTGAAGAAGCGCACGCCATGCTCGACGGGGCCCGGGCAGCACTCGAGATCGCGGACGCGAACCCGAATGACCCGATCGCACTGTGGGGCCATTCGCAGGGCGGGGGAGCGACCGCGGCGGCGACCGAACTTGCACCCGAATATGCGCCGGACCTGAATCTGGTGGGCAGCTATGCGAGTGCGCCGCCTGCAGATCTGGCGAGCGTCCTCCGGCACATCGACGGCACCGGATTGATGGCCGCGATCGGATACACGATCAACGGCGTGACGGACCGGTATCCAGCGGCTCGAGCGGCTATCGAATCGAGGTTGAACGACTACGGTCGATCGGTACTGGCCGATGTGTCGGGACAATGCCTGATCGATTCGCGAACCAAATACGGAAAGCAGTCGACAGCGTCGTGGACGGTCGATGGTCGCCCCCTCGCAGACGTGGTCGAGTCGGTGCCCGAGATCTTGCAGGTCATCGAAGAACAGCGCATCGGACGACGCACTCCGGCGTCGCCGATTCTGGTGAACGGCGCGGTCAATGACGATTTCATCCCGTACGAGCAGACGCGTCAGCTCGTCGACGACTGGTGCTCGCGTGGGGCGTCGGCAACGTTGTTCACGGATACCCTGCCCGCGGTCAATCAAGGAAGCGGAAACAACCATCTGGCGCCCGCCGTGGCTGATTTCGGGGTCGGGATGGCTTATGTGCTCGATAGGTTCAACGGTAAGCCGGTTGTCGGTGCCTGCAATCTATGACTCCGCGCGCCGATCCTCACTTGTCGCGCATCGCGGTGGTTGACTGAGGGCGTGAATGCACGTTCGGAAGATCTACCGGTCGTACCCGTACCCCGGCGCGCGCTGGGAGCCGGACCCGCGCTGCGGGTGGCGACGGGATTGATTCTGGGCGTCATTGCCGGGATCGTGGTGGCGTTGGTGGGATATGCGCGCTTTTCGTTCCTGATCGGTTGGGACGTTGCAGCGATGGTCTTCACGGTATGGACGTGGATTCTTGTCTGGCCCTTCGATGCAACGTTGACGGCAAGCCATTCGACCCGCGAAGAACCTGCTCGCAACGTCGCTCACCTTCTGATCCTCGCTGCGGCGGTGGCCAGCCTCGTCGGAATCGCCTTCCTCCTGCTCGCATCCCCGGATGGTCGTCGGTATCAGTTGGTGGCGGCATCGATTGCCGTTGTCAGCGTGGTTATTTCGTGGCTGGCCGTCCATACACTCTTCGCGCTGGGGTATGCGCGCCTGTATTACAGCGGTCCGGACGGCGGCATCGACTTCAATCAGGAGGAGCCCCCGCGCTACAGCGATTTTGGCTATGTCGCATACACAGTGGGGATGAGCTTCGCGATCTCGGATACCAACTTGACGTCGTCGGACATGCGAGCGATGGCTCTGGGCCACGCACTGTTGTCCTACGTTTTCGGATCGGTCATCGTGGCGTCCGTCGTCAACTTGATTGCCGGACTCTGAGGCGATTTTCAGGCCACCGCGCGGCCGATACTCGACAGGAAACCGGCCGCACCGAAGAACAGCCCGGCAAAAACACGGTTGGTGGTCTTCTGCTGTTTCGGTGACCGCATGAGCCGCAAGACACGTGCAGCAAGTCCGGTGTATCCCGTCATCACAACTACGTCGACGATGCACATCGTCGCCGCGATGATCAGGTACTGGGGGACCAGCGGCCTGCCCGGATCAAGGAACTGAGGCAAGACCGCGAGCATAAAAACTACTGCTTTGGGATTGCTGGCGTTGACCAGGAAACCTCGAAACATCATCATGGGGCCGGAACTGGCCGCAGCTGACTCGTCGGTAGTTACCTCGGTGGGTGCAGACCTCCATTGGCGAATGCCCAGGTACACCAGATAGGCGACGCCGAACCATTTGATGATCGAGAAGGCGACGGTGGAGTTAGCAAGAATTGCACCGACGCCGGCTGCGACGATTCCGATCTGAAGGAGAAGGCCGAGTTGCAGTCCGAGAATATTCCAGTAGCCGCGGCGTAGGCCGACGGCAAGACCTGATGACATCGAGGCAATCGCACCGGCGCCGGGAGACAAGCTGATGACCCAGCTCGCGCCGAAGAATGCCAACCACACATGCCAACTCATTACGTGTTCCTTCTTGTTGCGATCATTCGGCCGGGGAGTGTGCCGGGACGGAAAGGGAGTCTAGATGCTGTTCCGAGTGGCGCCGATCGGTGCCATGATCGAGCCATGAACGAATTCCCGGTTCTGGACCTGACTCCCGACGAATTACTGACGACGACGCGAACAGTGCGCAAGCGACTCGACCTCACGCGACCGGTCACGTTGGACCTGATCAAGGAATGCCTCGAGGTTGCGTTGCAGGCCCCGTCGGGATCGAATCGGCAAGGGTGGCAATGGGTAGTGGTCACCGACCCGGATCTGCGCGCCCAGGTCGGGAAAATCTACAAAGAGGTAACCGACGAGTATCTGGCGTCGCAGGGCTCGGCGGCAAAGCTGTTCAGCGACAATCCTGACCGGGCTTCGGTGCAGCAACGCGTCGGAACCAGCGTCGAGTGGCTTGGTGACCACATGGGTGATGTTCCAGTGCTCCTGATTCCGTGCATCAAGGCCGGCAAGACCTTGCCCGCCGGAAACCAGGCAGGTTTGTGGGGATCTTTGCTTCCCGCTGTGTGGAGTTACGCGTTGGCGGCGCGAGCCCGCGGGCTGGGAACGGCGTGGACGACATTGCATCTACAGCGTGAAGCCGAGGTCGCCGAACTCTTGGGTATCCCGGAAGGCGTCCATCAGGGCGCATTGATCCCGACGGCCTACTTCACCGGAGAGACGTTCAAACCGGCAGCCCGTGAACCCATCGACAACATTTTGCATGTAGACCGATGGTGAACCTCAACTTCATGGCGATCTGCTCGCTGGACGGGTACGTTGCCGACGCCGAGGGGAATTTCGACTGGGCAGCACCGGACGAGAAGGTGCATGCGTTTGTCAACGACCTCGAACGGGACGTGGGTACCTACCTGTTCGGGCGCAGAATGTACGAGACGATGTCTGTATGGGAGTCGATGGAAGGATTCGATTCATCGCCTGTCACAGACGATTACGGTCGGATTTGGCGGGGAGCCGACAAAATTGTGTACTCCACGACGTTGCCGGCCCCTACGACAGCTCGCACCAGGCTCGAGCGAACGTTTGATCCTGAAGCGGTTCGCGCAATGAAGATGTCAGCCGCGCAGGACATTTCGATCGGAGGTCCCACTCTAGCCGCACATGCGATGAGCGCGGGACTGGTCGACGAGTGCCACCTGTTCTTGTGCCCGATCAGCATTGGTGGGGGATTGAGAGCACTCCCCGCCACTGTACGACTGGGTTTACATCTGGTCGCGGAGAAGACATTTGACAGCGGAGTGATTTACTTGCGCTATCGGCTTGGCTAGGTGAGTCTCCGGCACCTACAGGCCGATTGCAGTTTCCAGCAGGTCGAGTTCGGTTTCGAGGTAGTCGAGGAGGGAATCGAGGTCCGGGACCGCTTGCCGGCAGCTGGTCAGCCCGAAGACGATATTGTCGTCGTTGCTGGTGCACGTGATGTTGAGTGCCTGTCCCGTTGTCGGGATCGACAACGGGTAGAGAGTGTCCAATCGGAAACCGTTCCAGTACAACGGCATACTCGGTCCGGCAATATTGGAGATGACGATATTGAACGGTGGTCGTTGTGGGCCTCGGCGGCCGAGGAGCATTTCCACTCCGAGTGGGGCGACGCCGAGGGCGCTCATCGCAAGGACTTGCGCGGGGCTCATCGAGCGAAGCGCGGTCTTTCCGTCGTTCATGCTGGTACGTACTGTTTCGAGGCGGTGTGCAGGCTCGGAAAGGTGAGTTGCCAGATTGCACATGAGCACCCCGACCCGATTGCCGGTTGTGTCGGCGTCGTTGTCGGGCGCGCGCAGCGAGACGGGAACCATCGCGATCATAGGCGTGGTCGGCAATGCGTCTCGGTCGTGCAGGTAGCTGCGGAGAGCGCCGGAGCACAGTGTCAGGACGATATCGTTGATGGTGGTATCGGAATGCTTGGCCAGCAAGCGAATCCGTTCGAGGGGAAAAGTGCGCGCGGCGATGTGGTGGGTTCCGCCGATCGGGACGTTGAACACGGTGTGCGGTGCGGTGAGTGAGACGGCTCCGCACTTGCCGCGCAACGCTCGGTCCAGGGTGCCCACCGTTGCGGGTATCAGTCCGGCAGCCTCGCCGACAGCTGCCCGAGTGGCTCCCCACAATGTTCCGGTCAGTGTCGATTTCGAATCGGAGATGTCCAAAGATGGCACTGCTGTCACTGGACGCGGAACTTGCCAGGGCGCCGGCATATTCCGGCGGTTGGGGTCGCCGCTCATGCTCTCGCGGAGCAGTTTCATCGCGCTCGCCCCGTCGGAAAGTGCGTGATGGATCTTGGTGTAGACGGCATATCGGCCGTCGGAAAGCCCTTCGATCAGGTGCATTTCCCACAACGGTCGACTGCGGTCGAGCAAGGTGCCGTGCAACCTCGATACCAACGTGGTCAGTTCCGTCATTCCACCCGGAGAAGGGAGAGCATCTCGACGAACGTGGTGGTCCAGATCGATGTCGTCGTCGGCGAGACTTTCCCATCCCCACTGGCCGAGTGAAGTGAGGGAACGGCGTGCCCGTTTACGGAAGACCGGGGCAAGCCGACCGGCTGTCAATGCGGTATCGAACATTGAGCGCATATCTGCTGCGGTGGCTCCGTCCGGTGGGGTGAAGATCGCCAGTCCGCCGACGTGCATCGGATGTTCGCGGGATTCGCCGAGCAGAAACAGTGAGTCAGTGGGTGCCATCGGCAACAGCATGCTGGTCCTTCGCTGTTTGTGAAGTCGGGGCTGGTTGGCGTGCCCGTACTTCTGGAACTGGTAATCGAGGGGGTGCCACACACCCGCAACGCTGCAATTTGTATGGCTCGCGTCACAGTGTGGCGACTCGTGACTCAGTTTTACAGCACAGTGAAAGTCGCGCTATTTGGTCAAACGTTCACTTGGCCAGGAGGTTTATGGAGATGGCAGGTCGGATCCTGTGGGCTTGAACTAAACCCCAAGGGGCTGTGATTTAACTCACTTACTTCCGATTATCGCAGCGTGAGGACTAGGAGAGCGATACGGGGACGATGTCGGCCACGATGGTGTGAATCAGACCGTCGCGGATCACGAAAGTTTCCCGGATCTCAACCGTGGCGAGCCTGGTGCCGAGAACCCCGGCGTCCAGCAGATAGACGGTGGTCACGAGGTCACCTTCCTCGGTCATTCGCAGATCACGGACGCCCTGAATCACGCTGTACTGCACACCGTTGTCAAGGTCCGCGCTCAATTGTGGACCGGAAAAACCTGTTTGGATACCGGCCTCGACGCGGGTGGCGTCGGGGGCGAAGTGCACGTCGGTGACGTCGTGCGAAACAAGCGCGTCGATGTAGGCGCGGGCCTGTGCTTCGCGCGGTGAGTCTGTCGGAGTCGGCGCTGCGTTTGCGAGGGCACTACCCGCAAAAATCATTGCTGCCGAGACCGACGCGGTGATTGCAAGCTTCCTGAAATGTGTCATGACGATTCCTATCGATAAGTGGTGGTGCAACTGAGTGGGGGATCGACCAGCGAGCAGAATGCGGGGGCGTTGACAGGGACGTAGTCCGCCGGGACTCCGTTGCCTTCGATGATCTGACGGTACGTCTCAACCCCGTCGGTGGGTACGCGGGTCAAAGTGGGATCGGTCAGCGCGTCGACGGTGTAGAGGCCGAAACGTGGTCGGAACGAGCCCCATTCGTAGTTGTCGGTGATGGACCAGTAGTTGAATCCGATGACGTCGGCACCGTCCTCGCGGGCGCGCTCCATCCAGTAGATGTGATCACTGAGGTGATTGGACCGGGTGTAGCCGTCGGGGCGGGGATTTCCGTTGTCGGTGGGCATTCCGTTCTCCACGATGTACAGGGGGAGTTCGGGATACTTGTGCGAGTAGCGCATCAGGGCGTCGTACAGCCCTTCGGGTTGCGGTGTGACCTTGTAGAACTCGTCGATCGCGGCGTAGGCGGCAGTGGGATTGTCCAGTGCCACACCGTAGTAGTAGTCGATACCGAGGAAGTCGAGTTTGTCGCGGACTCGATCGGTGAACACCGAATCGACAGCTTCGGACACACCGGGGATGAAGGAGAAGTTGCTGCTGACGCGAGTGCCCGGGTCGATTTCGTGAATGCGGTCGTAGATCGATCGGTGGACTCTAACCAGGGCGTCGAACATTGCCGGCGCCTGAGGGAGAGTGATTCCGCCATAGGTCAATTCACGCTGAACATAGACTGTCGGCTCGTTGATCGTGATCCACAGGGCGTCAATGCCGGAGTAGCGTTGGACCACCTTCTCGGCATTGGCCAACCAATCCGCTTCGGTTTTCGGGTTCATCCACCCGCCCTGATCGACAACCCAGCCTGGATACACCCAGTGATCGAGCGTGATCATCGGCTTCATTCCACGCGCCCGGATCTGTGTGACGACGTCGTCGTAGTACTCGAATTCGGTTTCGTTCCAGGTTCCCGACGTGGGTTGAACCCGGGCCCATTCGACGCCGAAGCGGAACACCTTTGCACCGAGGTTCGCTGCCCGGTCGATGTCCTCGACGTAGCGGTGACGGAAGTCGACCGAATCGCCGATCTGGTCGTGTGTGCGACCTGAAGCCGAGTAACGCGACCAGTTGCTGTCGGGGGACGAACCTTCCGACTGGAATCCGGAGGTAGCCACGCCCCAGAGGAAGTTGTCGTCCGGTGTCGCCGACGCTGGCATCGGCGACGCCACCACCCCGAACGCACAGGCCAGCGCGAGCAAGGCGGAGGCGATCGACCGTGACTTAGCTCCCATGACTGGGAGGCTAGGTCATACAGCGGCCTGGTCGCATGACTTTCGGTCGATCAGAAGGCCATCGTCATCGGGCCGGGGTTCCACATTCCGGAGCGCTCCACTCGTACCTCGTCGAGTTGAGCGGGTACTGCGTTCGGATCGAGTGGTGTGTACTTCTCGATCGATCCCCAGTCCCGATCCCAGTCGTCGTCGAGATAGGAGGGTATCGTCTGCGCGCTCAGGAGCAGATCTATCCACCCGAGCGGGCCGCCACCGAAGTGGTCCTGCCACGCTGTGGTGACCAACGCTCCGGCATGGTCGGGCAGGATGCGGTACTCGGGAACTTCGGCGATCCCGGCGCGATGATCGAAGGGGCGTTGGCACGGGAATGCCAGGCCCACAGCCCAGTCCAGCATCACCGGCGCCTGCGATCCGACGACGTCCTGCAACTTCTGTGTCTGCGGAACCCGTGGCGGCGTGACGGCCACCCACTGATCTGCCTTGGTGTCGCTGTCACTGACGACGAGTCGAATGCTGTTGGCCTCGAGGGGAATCTGGTCCAGCGGTACCCGAAGGTTTCGCCATGACGGCGACGGACCGATGTCGATCGGAGCGATGCGTCCGAGGATCTCCATGTCGTCGGCTTCTCGCGCGGTGCCGTATTCGACCTCCACGTTCTGTCCGTACGTGACGATGCCGTCTGTATCGACAGACCGAACGCGCCCCGCAGCGGCGATGGAGATGATGTCTCCGCGGGTGCCGTTCTCGCCCAGACCGGGAAGTCGGTACCAACCGCTTGTCAGGGTGCCCGGCGCGGGCTGGCCGTAACTGCCCATGACCGGCGTGGTCGCCGGATCCAAGCCGAAGGGGAGGGCCACGCTGCTGCCGTTGACTCCGGTTTGCCCGGCGCCACCACCGGTTCCGGCGGAGTTGCCGGATGTGGTCTCGTCGGTATCGACGGTGTTCGCGCCGCCGGTAGCGGAAGCTTCCTTGTCGGCGCTGAGGTCACCGGCAACACCGTTGGGGGTGAACCCCGTGGCACCGCCGGCCGAAAGTGCTGTCGCGATGTCACCGGAGACCGGTGTCAACATCGACGCATTCGGATCGGTTTCGAGCAGTACGTCATTGGCGAGACCACAGGTTTGGCCGAGTACTGCGTCGAGGTTCGCACGACCAACGGAATAGGCGGGATACTGCGTGATCACACCTTTGGACATGGAAAGCACCTCGAAGAGAACCATGGCCCCGGCTGCGATTGTCAGCGGTGAAATGGCAAGCAAGCGAGCATGCTTCGCGGACGGTTCCTTCCCGACGGTGTATGGCTCACGGAAGAAGTACCACGCGGCGAGTCCGAGCATCAGTACGGTCAGACCGAGTAGCACGGTGCTCGCGCCGAGTCCGCCGATCGACACTGGCTTGTCCCACCACGGAACGCTGTAGCTGGAGACGTAGTAGTAGCCGTTGCTGCCGGTGAACGCGATCGCCAGTAGGAACAGAACCGCCGAAGCGAACAATGCGCGATTTCGCGGAGAACGCAGAAGCCTGGTCCCTACCGCAACGGCTGTCATCATCGCCAGAACTGCGGTGAGGCCGGCAAAGATTCCGAAGTGGTGGGTCCATTTGGTGGGGGAGAACATCAGCAGCGGCAAGGCGCCGATCGTGAGACCGACGACGCGTCGCGACGGACCGGCGGCCAGACCGGGGATGCGGCCACCCTTGCGCAGCATCATCGCGGTGCAGACGCCGAGGCACAGGATCATGACGAAAACACCGAACCGGCGGGTCAGGGATCCGTCGACGGAAATGTTGAACAGGTACTGATACCGGAGGTACTCGTCAAACCAGGGCTGGTTCGGCGAGATCGAATGGACTCGCTGCATTTCGATGACAGCGGCCAGGCTCTGATCACCGAAAGCGGGGATGAGGATCGACAGTCCGGCGGCCAGCAGTGGCCCGACGGCTGCGATATAGCCGGTGGTGCGAGCCCGTTCGATGATGATGCGCATGATCGGACGGATACCGGCGATCAAGGCGGCAAAGCAGATCAGGCCTGACGGTCCGGCCGTCAGCGTGAATCCGGCGATCAGGATCGCGACGGCGACCGGCAGGAGACGCCGGGTCGCGATGGCACGTTCGACTGAGCACCAGGTCAGGAGGACACCGAGTGCAACGATCGGTTCCGGGCGCAGTCCGTTGTTGAAGGGGAGCCAGAAAGCGAGGAATACGAGCGCCCCGGTCCACAGCGCGAGACGGTTTCCGCGGATCGCCGCACCGAGGCGTGGGGCAACTTCGCGACTGATGACGAGCCACGTGGCGATGCCTGCCAACAGAGCGGGCAATCGAACCCAGGGGCTGGCTGTGCTGACGTCGGCCAGGAGTCCGAGGATGTTGTAGTACGGAGTTCCGAACGGTGTTTCCGGGACAGCGAACCAGCGGAAGTAGTTCGACATGTAGCCGGCCTGCTCCGAAGCGCGGGCCATTGTGAACTGGTAACCGTCATCGGTAGTAGTGGCTCCGATGAAGTGCCACAACACCAGCGTTCCGATGACAACGCCGTCGACGCCCGTGAATTTCCACCAGCGCGCGGGGAGAAACTTTCGGCTGCCCCGGCCGTCGAGGTTGTCGAGGCGGTGCAACGCGACAAGCGAAATGATCATGGTGAGCGCGCCGAGGATCATCGCGAGCAGCTTGATCGTCGACGGACTCGAGGTGAAGCGGGAGTCCGTCTCGATCGACACGTTCAAACCGGCCGCCGCGGAATCGAGGTCGCTGAAGACCCCGACTACTTGCGGACGGTAGTCACCGTCGAGAATTCGCGATTCTGATCCGGTGGCGTCGAAGACGGTTCGGGTCGGTTCGGAAACCAGTGTGAGTGCGCAACCGCCGGCAAGATCCGCCGCGGGCATCGAGAACAACACCTGATCACGCAGGGTCGCAGTGACGCGAGCCGGCGCATCAGCAGATTCAGCGGAGACAGTAGCGACAAAACCGAAGCGACGTGCATCACCGGCAGTGGTCGGAGCCGTCGATACGACGGTTCCGCCGGTATCCGCCAACTCGTCGATCGACGCACAGGGAATCGACGCCTCGAACCGTAGGGGCGTATACGAGACCAGGGGCGCTTCGACGCTTGCGGTGGACCCCGACTGTGGCCAATTGACTGTGGCCGTGTCCTGTTCGATCGGCAGGAAAGGCACGGATACACACAGGATAATGCCGAGAATGGACGCGACAATTGCCGCTATCCGTGCGGAGGAATGTCCGATGGTTCGCTGTGCGCTCGGCACGGCGGGAGGTGCGGTCTTGGCCACGTCGCTGTCTGTCACGACTTTGGACCCTAGCGGTGCGTGACGCGTTTGTTATAAACGTTCGGGTTTTTGAGGTGTTTCTCCGGCATCACCAGACCGGCGCTGAGCGCCGCACGTGGACCGGTGAAAAACAAGGTGCGCCTATCCTGGATAATTGACGTTAGTTCTGTGTTTTCGATCATCGACTACACAGGCCCCCCGTTTGCGTACGAGAGGAACTCTCATGCTTGCCCGCACCGACCTACGTGGTCGTACCCCCTCCACGGCTGAACTTCGCGCCGCGCTTCCCCGCGGTGGAGTGGATGTGGATGCGGTGTTGCATCAGGTTCGTCCCATGGTCGAGGCCGTTCGTGATCGCGGTGCTGAAGCCGCTCTCGAGTTCGGCGAAAAGTTCGACGGCGTGTGTCCCGCCTCGGTTCGCGTTCCGGCCGACGAGTTGGAGCGTGCGCTCCGCGAACTCGACCCTGCCGTGAAGGAAGCCCTCGAGGTTGCCATCGAGCGGACCCGCAAGGTGCACGCCGATCAGCGCCGCAAGGACACCGTCACCGAGGTAGTGCCCGGCGGCACCGTCACCGAGCGTTGGGTTCCGGTTGAGCGCGTCGGCCTGTACGTACCCGGCGGAAACGCCGTGTACCCGTCGAGTGTTGTCATGAACGTCGTACCGGCCCAGACTGCCGGCGTCGGATCGCTTGTCGTGGCTTCGCCGCCCCAGGCTGATTTCGGCGGACTTCCGCACCCCACGATTCTCGCCGCAGCTGCCATGCTCGGCGTCGAAGAAGTGTGGGCTGTCGGCGGTGGCCAGGGCATCGCGCTGATGACGTACGGCGGAACCGACACAGACGGCACCGAATTGGTACCCGTTGACCTCATTACCGGGCCCGGCAACATCTATGTCACCGCCGCCAAGCGACTGTGCCGTGGACTCGTCGGTATCGATGCCGAAGCCGGACCCACCGAGATTGCGATCCTCGCCGACCACACAGCCGACCCTGTCCACGTTGCCGCTGACCTCATCAGTCAGGCTGAGCACGACGTCATGGCGGCGAGTGTCCTGGTCACCACCAGCGTGGAATTGGCCGACGCCGTCGACAAGGCGCTTGTCGCCCAACTCGAGATCACCAAGCACCGTGAGCGCGTCAACACCGCACTGACCGGTAGCCAGTCCGGAACGGTGCTCGTGTCCGACGTCGCCGCCGGTCTGCGAGTGGTCAACGCCTACGCAGCCGAGCACCTCGAGATCCAAACCGAAGATGCGACGGGTGTTGCGGCTCAGGTCACCAGCGCCGGCGCTGTGTTTGTCGGCCCTTGGGCGCCGGTCAGTCTCGGCGACTACTGCGCCGGATCCAATCACGTTCTGCCCACAGCAGGGTGTGCGCGGCACTCGTCGGGTCTGAGTGTTCAGACCTTCCTGCGCGGAATCCACGTCATCGACTATTCCGAATCGGCGCTTAAAGACGTTGCCGGACACGTCATCACGCTCGCGAATGCCGAAGACCTGCCGGCGCACGGTGAGGCCGTGCGTCTGCGGTTCGAGGCTCTGCGATGAGTAGTGTTCCTGGAGGATCGATTTCGGTCGACGCTCTCCCGATTCGTGAGAACCTGCGCGGCAAGTCGGCGTACGGCGCTCCGCAGTTAACGGTGCCGGTTCAGCTCAACACCAACGAGAACCCACATCCGCCGACGCAGGCGCTCATCGACGATGTCGCCGAATCGGTCCGCGAAGCAGCGAAGGAACTGCACCGCTACCCCGACCGTGATGCCGTGGCATTGCGAACGGATCTGGCGGCGTACCTGTCGAAGCAGACCGGCGTACCGGTCACCGTCGACAACCTCTGGGCGGCAAACGGATCCAACGAGATTCTGCAGCAGTTGTTGCAGGCCTTCGCTGGTCCGGGTCGTAGTGCGATGGGTTTTGTGCCGTCGTACTCGATGCACCCGATCATCGCCGACGGTACCGACACCGAGTGGGTGGAGGTGTACCGCCGGGCGGATTTCGCTCTGGATGTGGACGCGGCCGTCGATGTCATCGCGGATCGTCGACCGGACGTCGTATTTGTCACCAGCCCCAATAATCCCACCGGGCACAGCGTCGGAATCGCGGAACTTCGACGCATCCTGGAGGTCTCGCCGGGCATCGTCATCGTCGACGAGGCGTACGCGGAGTTCTCGGCTGCGCCCAGTGCGATGACCTTGATCGACGAGTTCCCGGCCAAGCTCGTTGTCACGCGGACTATGAGCAAGGCGTTCGCGTTTGCCGGTGGCCGACTCGGCTACCTCGCTGCCGCGCCCGCGTTCATCGACGCTTTGTTGTTGGTGCGCTTGCCGTATCACCTCTCGGTTGTGACGCAGGTGGCTGCGCGCGCGGCACTGCGCCACGCTGACGAAACCTTGGGTAGCGTTCACGCGCTCTCAGCTGAGCGGGATCGCGTGTCGAAGGCTTTGGCGGACAGCGGCTTCCGAGTCATCCCCAGTGATGCCAACTTCATCTTGTTCGGAGAATTCACCGATAGCGCGAAGACCTGGCAGGCGTACCTCGATCGCGGAGTCCTGATCCGCGACATCGGAATCCCCGGATACCTGCGTGCCACAGTCGGACTCGAAGCCGAAAACGACGCCTTCATCAAGGCGAGCGACGAGATCGCGGCCAGTCAACTCATCACTCAAGGAGAAACGGCATGAGCGATCGCATCGCACGGATCGAAAGAACCACCCGAGAGTCCAGCATCGTCGTCGAACTGAACCTGGACGGCACCGGCATCGTCGACGTCTCCACCGGGGTTCCGTTCTTCGACCACATGCTCACGGCATTGGGCACTCACGCGAGTTTCGATCTGAACGTGCAGGCGAAGGGTGACGTCGAGATCGACGCGCACCACACCGTCGAAGACACCGCGATCGTTCTCGGTCAGGCGCTCGGTCAGGCGCTGGGGGACAAGAAGGGTATCCGCCGTTTCGGGGATTCCTTCATCCCCATGGACGAAACCCTGGCGCATGCTTCCGTCGACGTCTCGGGACGTCCGTACTGCGTACACACCGGTGAGCCCGATTACATGGTGCACTCCGTCATCGGCGGTTACCCCGGCGTCCCGTATCACGCAGTGATCAATCGCCACGTCTTCGAGTCGATTGCTCTCAATGCTCGTATCGCCCTGCATGTTCGGGTTCTCTACGGCCGCGATCAGCACCACATCACCGAGGCCGAATACAAGGCTGTTGCCCGCGCTCTGCGTGAGGCAGTCGAGCCGGATCCGCGCGTGAGCGGCATTCCGTCCACGAAGGGAAGCTTGTGAGCGTTCTTTATACCTACCTGTTGTTCATCGGTGCCGGAATCGCCATGGGTGGTGCCTATTCGATGTTCAAGGTGAACAAATTGGCGTCGGGAATTCTCCTGGCGCTTGCGATCCTGGCGGCGGTTGCAGGCGCGTTGCGCATCTGATTGTGAAAACAGAATCATCCCCGGGTTGCCATGCAGCCCGGGGATGATTCATGTTCAGCAGGTTAGGAGCCGAAGTTTCCGAGCGAACCGGTCGACGGTGGTTCCGGAGCTGCGGTGACGGTCAGACTGACGTCGAGGGTGGCCGGGGTACCGATGCCGTTGGACGCCGTGAAGGTGACGGGGGACGTCCCTGCCTCGGTGGGTGTTCCGGACAGGACGCCGGCTTCAGTGAGTGTCAGGCCGGCGGGCAGAGCGCCGACTGCGGTCACGGTGGGGGGAGGTGTTTTGATGTGGCCACAATAGGACATCTTGATCTCGTGGGTCCGGTGTCCGTAAGTGTCCTTTTGGACCGTGAAATTTGGACTGTAGCCACGTCAGTAGCGCTGTTCTAGAATCTCGACCTATGACAACTTTTGACGACGCGGTCGTCGCCGGTGTGACTGGCCATATGAACGGTGATCACGGGACTGACAATTTGATGATCGTTCAGGCTTTTGCCGAGCCAACTGCGACCGCGGCGCGGATGGTGGGCCTCGATTCACTTGCGGGTGACTGGGTTGCAGATGTCGACGGGGTGGAAAAGGCCGTCAAGATCGCATGGCCTGAGCCCGCCTTGGACCGACCGAGTATCCGGACACAGGTCGTCGCCTTGTGCATGCAGGCCTACGACAAACTTGGTATCGAGAAGTCCGAGCACTGATCACGACGGCGCCGTCAGCGGAGTCGTTCGCGGCGCGCCATCGTGCTGCGCAGACCCTCGGCTGCAGTGCGGACAGCGGCTACCTGACTCTCGGGCCGGAACCGACTGGTGGGGCCGGTGACGCTGATTGCGGCGACGAGTTTGTCGCCGGGTCCGAAAACCGGAGCCGCGACGCACGCGATGCCCGGCGCTGATTCCTCACGTTCGAATGCGACACCGATCTCGGCGATCCTGTTCAGCTGGTTGTTCAGGATGCCGGGCGCGACAATCGTGTGGGGGGTGCGCCGGGTCATCGGGGTCGAGAGCACGTCGCGTCGGAACTCCGGGTCGGAAAAAGCAAGTAAGGCCTTGCCGATTGCTGTGCAGTACAACGGTATTCGACCACCGGTGCGTGAGGGCGAATTTGCTTGCCGATGCCCACCGATCTTGGCGATGTAGACGACGTCGTGTCCGTCGCGTACCCCGAGATGCACGGTTTCGTGAGTGCGTTCGTACAGGTCCTGCAGGAACGGCATGGCCATTTCCAGAAGGCTGCGCTCGAGGGATGCGAGCATGCCGAGTTCGAAGAGACCGCCACTGAGGCGATAGCCACCGTCGACACGGTCGAGTAGTCGGTTCGACACCAGCTCGCCGGAGAGTCGATGAACTGTCGCCTTGTGCAGTCCGGTTCGCTGGACGAGGGCGGCCAGAGGTACGGCGTGGTCATCGGGTCGGAATGCACGCAGGATCGTTACTGCCTTGCCGAGTACGGTGTCGAGGTTTGTGCCGCCAGTCATTCTTTCAGCGTATCGCTGAGTGAGACGACTCTCTCGCATAGTTGCCGCCAAGCCGGGAAGGTAGGTGTCATGAGTCAGCTCACCAACACCAGTACAGCGAGCGAAGCCGACATCGCCGCTGCCGCGGATCGCCTCGCGACTGCCATCTCCAACGGCGTGCCCTGCGCACCCATCCGCGACCTGATCGGCAGCGACGACCTCATCGCGGCCTACGCAGTTCAGCGCCGCGTCGACGAAATCCGCCGGCAGGCGGGCGCCGTCGTCGTGGGTCGCAAGATCGGATTGACCTCGGTAGCAGTCCAGCAGCAGCTCGGTGTTAACCAGCCTGATCTCGGAGTCCTGTACGCGGACATGGAGTTCCCCGCCGGCGGCGTCATCCCGATGGATCGCTTGATTCAGCCCAAGGTCGAGGCTGAGGTGGCATTTGTCCTCGGCGCCGATCTTGTCGACGGCCCGCTCGACCGAAACCAGGTTCGCGACGCGATCGACTACGCCGTCGCAGCTATCGAGATCTGCGACAGCCGGATCGAGAACTGGGACATCAAGTTCGGCGACACCGTTGCCGACAATGCATCGTCCGGCGTGTACGTGCTCGGGACAGACCGCCGCACCCTCGACGAGGTCGAGCCCACCGAGGTCGTCATGTCCATGACGATCGACGGCGTCGAGGTATCCACCGGCGTCGGAACCGCATGCCTGGGCGATCCCGTCGAAGCAGTCGTCTGGCTCGCCCGAACAGCACGCGAGCTGGGCCAGCCCCTGACCGCCGGCCAGGTCATTCTCTCCGGAGCACTCGGCCCGATGGCGTCGGTCGGGGCCGGAAATTCCGTCACCGTCAACGTATCCGGGTTCGAACCGGTCACCACCAGCTTTTCCAGCGAAGGAGACAAAGCATGAGCAAGGTCAAGGTCGCGATCATCGGATCGGGCAACATCGGCACCGATCTGATGATCAAAGTGCTGCGTAACTCCGATTACCTCGAGATGGGTGCCATGGTCGGCATCGATCCGGCGTCGGACGGTCTGGCTCGCGCGGCGCGCCTGAACGTTCCGATCACCGCCGAGGGCGTCGAAGGCCTCGTCAATCTGCCGAACTTCGACGAGATCGAGATCGTCTTCGACGCGACGTCCGCGAAGGCGCACGTCGCCAATAATGCTCGGCTTGCGCCGCTCGGTAAGCGCATGATCGATTTGACTCCTGCCGCGATCGGCCCGTACGTCGTGCCCGCGGTCAACGCGGACGAGCACCTGGATGCGCCCAACGTCAACATGGTGACGTGCGGTGGCCAGGCCACGATCCCGATGGTCGCCGCTGTTTCCCGAGTTGTTCCGGTGGCCTACGCGGAGATCGTCGCGTCCATCGCCTCCAAGTCGGCCGGCCCCGGAACGCGTGCCAACATCGACGAGTTCACCGAAACCACATCCGAGGCGATCGTGGCAGTCGGCGGAGCGCGCCGCGGCAAGGCCGTCATCATCCTCAACCCGGCCGAGCCGCCGTTGATCATGCGCGACACCGTCTTCTGCCTCGTCGACGCACCGGATCCGGCTGTCCACGACGAGATCCGTCAGTCGATCGAGAAGATGGTCGGAGACGTTTCGGCGTACGTGCCGGGCTACCGCCTCAAGCAGGAAATCCAGATCACCGCGATCCCCGCAGATCAGCCGGTCGAGACTCTGCTCGCCGACGGTAATCGCCCCACTCACCAGGTGTCGGTGTTCCTCGAAGTCGAGGGTGCCGCACACTACCTGCCTGCCTACGCCGGCAACCTCGACATCATGACCTCCGCTGGAATGCAGATCGCCGAGCGAATCGCACAGCAGAAAGCAGCAAACTGATGAGCAACCGCAAGATCTTCGTCCAGGACGTCACGCTTCGCGACGGCATGCACGCTGTGCGGCACCGTATTTCGCCGACCGACGTCAAGCGGATCGTCACGGCACTCGACGCTGCCGGCGTCGACGCGATCGAGGTCGCTCACGGTGACGGCCTCGCCGGCGGATCACTCAACTACGGTCCCGGCTCGCACACCGACTGGGAGTGGATCGAGGCAGCGGCCGACGTACTCGAGCGAGCCCGCCTCACCACTCTGCTCCTTCCGGGTGTCGGTACGGTTCGTGACCTCAAGCAGGCATACGACCTCGGTGTCCGCTCGGTTCGCGTCGCCACACACTGCACCGAGGCCGACGTCTCCGCGCAGCATATCGAGACCGCCCGCGAGATGGGCATGGATGTTTCCGGCTTCCTCATGATGAGCCACATGGCTCCGGCCGAGGAGCTGGCAAAGCAGGCCAAGCTGATGGAGTCGTACGGCGCGCACTGCGTCTACGTCACCGACTCGGGTGGACGTCTGGTGATGAACGACGTCGCGGACCGCGTTCGCGCCTATCGCGACATTCTCGACGAGGGTACCGAGATCGGCATCCACGCTCACGAGAACCTTTCGTTGTCGGTGGCCAATTCCGTTGTGGCAGTGCAGAACGGCGTCACACGTGTCGACGCTTCACTTGCCGGTCACGGCGCCGGCGCCGGTAACTGCCCGCTCGAGGCTTTCATTGCGGTTGCGAACATCGAGGAGTGGGAGCACGGCTGCGACCTGTTTGCCCTGCAGGATGCTGCCGACGATATCGTCCGTCCATTGCAGGACCGGCCGGTTCGCGTCGACCGCGAGACCCTCACGCTGGGCTACGCGGGTGTGTACTCGAGCTTCCTGCGTCACGCGGAGACTGCGTCGGAGCGTTACGGCATCGACGTGCGCACGCTTCTGCTCGAAGCCGGCCGTCGCCGCCTCGTCGGAGGCCAGGAAGACATGATCGTGGACATTGCGCTCACACTCGCTGCCGAGCGTGACCGCGCATCTGTTTGAGTTGATGCAGTAGAACTCTGAAGAGGACCCAGTTTCTCGTTCGTGCCGGTGACGGCTCGCTTCGGGACTGGGTCCTTTTCGGATTCGGGGGACCGCTCGCTTCTCTCGGACGGCCGGCGCACCCACTGCCCCCGGCGAAGTAATCGGTGGACGGGTTGCCGGATAGAGTTGTGGCATGAGCGCTTCCACGATTGCCGTCCTCGATTACGGCTCCGGCAACCTGCATTCGGCTACTCGCGCATTGGCGCGCACCGGCGCACAGGTCGAGGTGACCAGTGATCCCAAGGTGGCATTGGCTGCCGACGGATTGGTTGTTCCCGGTGTCGGTGCGTTCGCGGCGTGCATGGAAGGCCTGCTGGCAGTTCAAGGCGAGCGGATCATCGGTCAGCGACTCGCCGGCGGACGGCCCGTGCTGGGCATCTGCGTCGGCATGCAGATCCTCTTCGAGCGCGGCGTCGAGTTCGGTGTCGAAGCCGAAGGCTGCGGCGAATGGCCGGGAACCGTTGAGCGCCTTCAAGCCGAGGTTCTGCCGCACATGGGCTGGAATACCGTCGAGGCACCCGAGTCCAGCACGTTGTTCAAGGGCATCGACGCTGACACGCGCTTCTATTTCGTGCACTCCTACGCGGTGCAGAACTGGGAACTTCCGCCGTCCGAGCACATCGCCGCCCCGAAGCTCACGTGGGCAGATCACGGCGGAAAGTTCTTGGCCGCTGTCGAAAACGGTCCGTTGTCCGCCACGCAGTTCCACCCCGAGAAGTCGGGCGACGCGGGTGCCGAATTGCTGAGCAACTGGGTGCAGAGTTTGTGACCGCCGACCCCGGCAAGAACAGCGGAGACGATTTCTCGATCGGTCGTCTCGCACTGTTCTCTCTCGGCGCCGCTGTGGCTGCTCTCGCGGTCACAACGCTGCTGATCGTGCTCCTACAGCCAAGCGCGGGTATCGGGCTCTCAATCGGCCTCGTGGGGGTTGCTGCAGCCATCGCAGCGATGGGCGTCGTATCCAAGCGGATGACCCGAAAAGCGTTCGGAGACCCGAAGGACGGTTCTAGCTCCTGACCGACTAGGGTTACCGCACGTGAGCCTGGTCCTTTTGCCTGCTGTGGATGTTGTCAACGGTGAAGCTGTTCGCCTCGTGCAAGGAGAGGCGGGAAGTGAGACCGGTTACGGGTCGCCCCGCGATGCGGCCCTTGCATGGCAGAACGACGGTGCCGAATGGGTGCACCTGGTCGATCTCGATGCCGCCTTCGGGCGTGGATCCAACAGCGAACTGCTGGCTGGTGTCATCGGCGACCTGACGGTCAAGGTCGAACTGTCCGGTGGAATCCGCGACGACGCCTCCCTCGAAGCTGCACTCGCCACCGGCTGTGCACGAGTCAACCTCGGTACCGCTGCAATCGAAGATCCCGAGTGGTGTGCGCGTGCATTGGCCAAGTACGGCGACAAGATCGCTGTCGGCCTCGACGTCCGTCTGATCGACGGCCAGTACCGCACCCGCGGTCGCGGCTGGGTCACCGACGGCGGCGACCTCTGGGAAACTCTCGCTCGTCTGGACCGTGACGGCTGCACGCGCTACGTCGTTACCGACGTCTCCAAGGACGGCACCCTCACCGGCCCCAATCTCGAGCTCCTGAGCCAGGTCTGCGCTGTCACGGATGCACACGTCGTCGCTTCCGGTGGAGTGTCCACCATCGATGACTTGCTCGCGATCTCCAGTTTGGTTGACCAGGGCGTCGAAGGTGCGATTGTCGGTAAGGCTCTCTACGCGGGTCGCTTTACTCTTCCCGAAGCGCTTGCCGCAGTTTCCGGTTAGATTCGCCAGATGACTCCACCGCGTGACCTCGATGAACTCCTCGCGATTGCCGGTGGACTGCTCGACGGCATCCACGAACAGTTTGTCGCCGGGGTGGGTTCGCCCAGCGCGGTTCGTAAGGGCTGGAGCGATTTTGCCACCGAAGTTGATCTCGCCCTCGAAAAGCGGTTGACGTCGGAACTGTTCGAGCGCACCGGTATCGAGGTCCACGGCGAAGAATTCGGCGGTCCCGATGTGGATACCGGTCTCGTCTGGGTCCTCGATCCCGTTGACGGCACGTTCAATTACTCGGCCGGACTCCCTTCTGCCGGAACACTGTTGGCGCTTCTCGACGACGGTGTTCCGGTCCTGGGCTTGACGTGGTTGCCTCTGATCGGTCATACGTATGCGGCCCGATCCGGCGGTCCGTTGCTGGTGAACGGAACGGCTGTGGCGCCGCTGGAATCGACTAATCTGGCGTCGTCGATCGTCGGGTTGGGTGCGCTCAACGTGAACAGTCGTGGACGCATCCCGGGCAGCTATCGACTCGACGTACTGGCAGAAATCAGCAAGGTGTCCTCGCGGATCCGCATCCACGGTTCGACCGGTGTGGATCTGGCGTTCACGGCCGCCGGTATCTTGGGCGGAGCGATCGTCTACGGACACAATGCGTGGGACAACGCGGCCGGGGTAGCTCTTGTTCGCGCCGCCGGTGGTGTGGTCACCGACCTCGCCGGAAAGCCTTGGACCGTAGAATCGGGTTCGGTGCTTGCCGGCGCACCCGGTGTACACGGTGAGATTCTCGATATCCTTAATTCGCTCGGTGATCCGCGCGATTCGTCCTCAGGAGGACCAACGTCATGACCCTCGCAGTTCGTGTGATCCCGTGCCTCGACGTCGATGCGGGGCGAGTGGTCAAGGGTGTCAACTTCGAGAATCTCCGCGACGCCGGCGATCCCGTGGAACTCGCGGCTGCCTACGACGCACAGGGTGCCGACGAGCTGACCTTTCTTGACGTCACTGCATCCACCTCGGATCGTGGCACGATGCTCGACGTCGTAAGTCGCACTGCCGAGCAGGTTTTCATTCCGCTGACGGTGGGCGGCGGAGTTCGCACCGTCGCGGACGTCGATCGCTTGCTGCGCGCCGGAGCCGACAAGGTCAGCGTCAACACTGCTGCCCTTGCTCGCCCGGAACTGCTCAAGGAATTGAGTGAGCGTTTCGGTTCACAGTGCATCGTCCTCTCGGTCGACGCGCGGACCGTGCCTCAGGGTCAGCCCGACACCCCGTCCGGGTGGGAAGTCACCACACACGGTGGCAAGCGCGGCACCGGCATCGACGCGATTGAATGGGCGGAGCGCGGCGCCGAGCTGGGAGTGGGCGAGATCCTCCTCAACTCGATGGACGCAGACGGCACCAAAGCCGGGTTCGATTTGCTCATGATCCGCGCCGTCCGCGCTGCTGTGCACGTACCGGTGATCGCCAGCGGCGGCGCCGGCAAGGTCGAGCACTTTGCCCCGGCGGTCGAAGCGGGAGCCGACGCGGTACTCGCTGCCAGCGTTTTTCACTTCGGTGATCTGACCATCCCGCAGGTCAAGAATGCGATGCGCGCCGAGGGGATTGTGGTCCGCTAGCCGTTCGGCTCATTCTGCGCGGATACCGTCGAACATCAGCCGGGTGATTGCCTGGTTGAGCGCGGAACAGTCGACGGGTGTTGGCGCGCGGAGGCCTTGAATTCCGCTGGCCAGCATCATGCCGTTGATCGCTTGCGCCGTACTCGCGACATCGAGGTCGGTACGGAGATATCCGCATTTGACGCCGTGGTGAAGATACGCGGCTGTCAGTGCCGCGGATTGGTCCAGTAGATCAAGCATCCGGCCGGTGAGGTCGGCGTCGACGCCCGTCGTCTCGAATAGAAGCACTCGCGGAATGCGTGGGTCGTCGAAGAAGATGCGGGGGAGTGCTTCGGCGATGCGCGCTACTTGGGCGCGATAGTCGTCCAGGGTGTTGGCGGCGTCCGGTGCATTCTCGGTGGCGAGTGCGCCGATGATCTTGGCGATCAGATCGTCGATGACGTGATCGATGATGTCGCGTTTGTTTTCGAAGTATCGATAGAACGTGCCGTGCCCGATGCCGAGAACTGTTGCTATGTCGGCAATTCCGGTGGCATGGTAGCCGCGATGGGCGAAGCACTCGAATGATGCGTCGATGATCTCGCGGCGCAACTCCGCCTTTTTTCGTTCCGCTCGGGTTATGGCCTTCGTCACGTCTGAAATGATACCGTTTTCCGTAACGGAATGATGTGTCATTTTCTGATGTGCGGTTCACGAGAGGGAAATCTCTGATGGCAGAGCAGTACGACGCAGTAGTGGTCGGGGCGGGCTTCGGCGGAATGGGCGCGGCAATTCAACTCAAGCGGTTGGGCTTGGAAAACCTGGCGATCCTCGAACGTGAGGACGATCTGGGCGGAACCTGGCACGTCAACCGCTATCCCGGTTTGGCTGTCGACATCGCATCGGTCACGTACTCGTACTCGTTCGAGCCGAACCCCCGCTGGTCGAGGCTTTTTGCTCCTGGCGCCGAGCTCAAGAAGTACGCCGAGCATGTCGCCGACAAATACGATCTACGTCGGCACATGAGCTTTGGTGCGCTGGTCAACGGCGCGCGGTGGGACGAGGACGAGTCGCACTGGGTTGTCTCAGTCGAAGGCCGCCCTGACATCACTGCGAAGTATCTGCTGACCGCAACGGGCTTTCTGTCCCAACCGCATCGTCCCGACATCTCCGGGATCGACGATTTTGCCGGCAAGATCATTCACACCACGGCCTGGGACGATACGTACGACATGGTCGGAACCAAAACGGCTGTCATCGGAACCGGCGCCACCGCAGTGCAACTCATTCCCGAACTCGCGCGGGCGGCAACAGAATTGACCGTTTATCAACGCACCCCGATCTGGGTGGTTCCCAAGCTCGACGTGCCCATTCCGTCCACGGTGCAGAAACTGTTCTCGCGGATTCCGTTCACACAGCGGATTGCCCGCGCCGTGAGCTCTGGGATTCTGGAAGTGATCATGGTCAGTGCCGTCTTGCACTACAAGCAGGTCAAACTCGTCAACAAGGCCGCGGCTGCCTTCTCGCGTGCATTCCTCCGATCGCAAGTCGGTGACGCCGCATTGCGTAAGCAACTGACCCCGGACTACGACTTCGGCTGTAAGCGACCCACCTTCTCCAACAATTACTTCCGCACCTTCACCAAAGACAATGTGCATCTCGAGACCACGTCCATCGATCACATTGCGTCCGACGGAATTGTTACTTCTGATGGCCGCAAGACGGAAATTGACACCTTGGTACTGGCAACCGGGTTCAATCTTTGGGACGTGAATTTCCCGGCGATCGAGGTGATCGGCCGCGAAGGGCGCAACCTCGGAAAGTGGTGGCGTGACAATCGGTTCCAGGCATATGAGGGTGTCTCTGTCCCGTATTTCCCGAACTTCCTCACCCTGGCGAGTCCCTATTCTTACAGCGGTTTGTCGTATTTCACGACTATCGAATCGCAAATGCAGCACATGGATCGACTCTTCGGAGAAGTGAAACGCCGTGGGGCCGACACGTTTGAGGTCACCGAGGAAGCTAACGCGGAGTTCCTCGATCGAATGACCGAGAATCTGGCCGACTCCGTCTTCTACGGCGGTAGTTGCCAGACCGCGCGAAGCTACTACTTCAATCAACACGGCGAAGCGGCGATTCTGCGACCCACCTCCACCCGCAATGCGTTTGTGGAGGCGAAGCGGTTTCCCCTCGAGGACTATTCGATTTCCTGAAATGCAAGTCTGCGTCGCGGCGGTTACGACACAGACTTGCGCATCCACCCTGTCGATTTCACGCCGACGGGCACTACCACAACCGGATACTGGTGCTGTCGTGTCAAACGCGATGAGACAGAACTGTGCGTCAATTGGCTGATCGCGGAAATGGGTCCGCGTCGAGGAGATCCGACCACGATGGTGAATGCGTCGTACTTGTCGGCCATCGCCAGTATGACACTGGTGGGGTCGCCATGTTTGCAGTCGTAGGTCCACGGACCTGGATGTGAGCCCAGTGCCGCACTCGTGTGCTCACGTTGCCTCGTCATCTCGGTGCGGAATTGGTTCTCGAAGCGAGGTGAATCTGTTTCGACGGGCATGTCCTCGGCGCTGATGCAGTGAATGACATGGAGCGATGCGCCTTCCACGACGGCGAGTGTCAGCGCGAATTCCAGGGCATCGTCGCTGGAAGATCCCGGTCCGATACCCAGAACGATATGGCGAGTCTGACGATGGTCCGTGACCGGACTTTCGAGATGGAATGTGTGCTCGGGGTGCGGACCTTCATGTCTGCTCTTCATGTCGGAGCCTCCTTCGAAGCATCAACTTCGATCGTACTGCGACTGTCTCGACAAAATTAGTTGTGGTCGAGCGGGATTTCGACGATCAATGCTGTCCCGGTTCCGGTAGGACTGACAATCTCCATCCGACCGCTGAGAGCTTCGACGCGGTCCCTCAAACCGGTGAGTCCGGATCCTTTGCCGGAATCGGCCCCGCCGACGCCGTCATCGCGAACCGAGAGCTCGAGAGTTGCCCCGTCGGTTCGGGCTCGTACAAAAACGGCGGACGCGTGAGCGTGTTTGGCTGTATTTGTCAGTGCCTCTGCGACAACGTAATACGCGGCTACCTCGGCGGCCTCGGGTAAATTCGGTTCCAGGTTCAAATCAAGATCGACGGGGACTGTCGAGTGGCGTGAGAGTGCGCGTAGTGCCGAGCGGAGGCCTCCTTTCGACAGGATCGTCGGATGAATTCCTCGGGAGATTTCTCGGAGATCCGCTGAGACGTCGCCCAGACCCACCACGATGTCGGAAATCTGTTCCTTGAGCGCAGCGGGTTCGGCCGGCGCTGCTGCCTCGGCCGATCGGAGTGCGAGTCCCAGAGACACGAGACGCTGTTGGGCGCCGTCGTGCAGATCTCGTTCGAGACGGCGTCGAGCGTCGTCGGTGGCCGCAACGATCCGGACGCGGGACGCGGTGAGTTGCGCATGAGTTTGGGCATTCGCGATAGCGGTGGCCACGAGGTCCGTGAAGTCTGCAATACGAGACTCCGTGTCCGGTGGGAGCGGTTCGGAGCGTGTCGAACCGACAAAAGCAGCGCCCCACAAGTGTCCTTCGACGACGATCGGGACTCCCACTACGGAGCGGAGGCCAACGTCTCGGATGAGTGCTGCGGTCGAGCCTGTTGCGTTGTCGTAGCTGTCCATCCGGGCGGCGCGACCCGACTGAAATACCCTCGACGCGACGTTCTCGCCCTCGAGTGACAGGCGTGTGCCAACCGGCGTCCACCCCAAGCCGGGCTCGGTTCGATTCGCGACCAGAGTGGCCCCGCCGTCCGACCCGAAGCGGCACAGCGCGGTGCTGTGTCCGCTGAGGATCCGAGACAGTTCCTCCGCCACCGATGCAAACACCTCCGACTGATTGGCACCTCGCGCAACCAACGTCGCAACCCGTCGTAGTGCGGCCTGCTGCTCTGCAAGCGAGCGGAATGCTTCATGGCTTGCCTTGATAATTCGTTGAGCTGCAAGGCGTTCGGTCACGTCGCGGCCGGCTCCGTAGAGCTCGTTCCGATCGGACACGGTATTCCACTCGATCCAACGTTCGGAGCCGTCGCTGCAGATGAATCGGATTTCGAATTGAGCGACGGGTTGCCCGCGGGCCAGCTGGTCGAGAGCGTCGCGAGTTCGATTCAGATCTTCCGGATGGACGAACTCCGAGAACGGTCGCGACATCAACTCTCGGATCGGATATCCGAGCGCCTTCTCGAACGCCGGATTGATGCGCCGGTAGGAACCGTCCAATCCGGCGATGCAGAGCAGATCGGACGAGAGGTCGAAGAACCGCTCCAGATCTTTGCGGCTCGCCTCCAGCGCCAGGTTTACCGCCTCCCGGTCGCGTGTCGCTTGCACCAGCGCTTCCAAGGGCGGCACTATCCGTTCTCTGAGCCGCTGCAACGTCTGCGCCGGCAGCGATGCGGGAACGAGTAGCGTGACGCCGTCGGACACCGGGATCGCGCAGCGGTACTGATCGGACGGAATTGTTTCGAGTTCGAGCGTCGCGAAAGGCAACTCGAGTACCTGCGCGAGCCGCTCGGAAGCTCTGTCCATCGCAGACTTCGGGTCGCCGGAACGGAGCATGAAGTGGGCAAGCTCAGCTCCGAGGTCGGCTTCTTGGCGGCGTTGATCGGCTTCGTCGGCACGTGATCGGGCGAGCGAGGCAAGGGTATTTGTCAACAACGCGACGGCCAGAAATGCGGCGACGGCGATCCAGTTGTGGGCACCAGCGGGGGCAAAGTCCGGGGGCCAATCGCGGAAGTAGTCGAATGCGAAGGCGCTGGCAACTGATGTCACCACTGCCAGACCGAACCCCCACACGATGGAGACGACCAAAACTCCGACCAGGTAGATCGCACCGAAGGCTTCGCCGGGAGCAAGTTGTCGGAGCACGACAACCAACAACGATTCCACCAGGATGAAAGTGGCCGCAACAGAGATTCCGAGAAGGAGTCGAGGGGCAGTGGGGCGCATCAACGACGACAGCAATCGCGTGCGAAAGGCGACGCCGGGTTCCGCCGTCGTCCGACTTCGAATCGCTGATCGATTCCACATCATCGCGTAGTGCTCACATCGATCCCGCCGATCCGGTCAGCGGGCCTCGAGAAAGGTGACTACAGCCAGAACCCTTCGGTGGTTTTCACTGGTCTCGGTGATCTCCAGTTTGGTGAGAATGCTGCGTACGTGCTTCTCGACGGTGCCCTCCGCGACACACAGAGTATGGGCGATACCGGAGTTCGAGCGACCTTCGGCCATCAACGCAAGTACCTCCCGCTCGCGCATGCTGAGTGCGGCGAGCGGATCGTTGCGTCGGCGAGACGACACCAGTTCCTGAACGAGCACCGGGTCCAGGACAGCCGCACCCTTGGCGATTCGCGCCATGGTGTCGAGAAACTCCGTGACGTCGGTGACGCGACTTTTGAGTAGATAGCCGATACCTTGGCCACTGGCCAGTAGTTCCATCGCCTCCTCGACGTCGGCATGCGCAGACAATACGAGGATGCCGGTTTCGGGATGTTCATTCCGGATTACTCTGGCAGCGTCGAGCCCTTCGGTGGTCTGGGTCGGCGGCATTCGAATGTCGACCACCACGAGGTCCGGTGACGTGTCGCGGACCACCGAGAGAAGCTGGGCTGCATCGCCGGCCTGTCCCACCACGTCGATTCCTGATCGGGTCAGCAGGCTCGTCATGCCCTCGCGAAGCAAGACGTCGTCCTCGGCCAAGACGACCCTCAAAGGGGCGGTGACGGTGTCGGCAGCTTCGAATGGCATGGCCCGCCGGCCGTGATTGCTGATGCCGGAGGCCGTCGCCATTTTGCCGACGGACAATCCGTTGGGTGCGGCAGACTCAGGGCGACCATCTGGGTGTCCCGACATGGCTGGGGGGCGATCACGCTGGGCTACTTGCGAATCGACTTCGGTCATCCTCGACTCCGAGATTCCCGGTCCGGGGATTGAGTGCGCCCAAATATCCCGGGCCGATCAACTTCGAGCATACCGAGTTGCAGTTGGTAGGTACATAGACAGTGGGGCAGGCCGGGAGGGCAGATGGGTGTCAGCAGGGGCGACATCGGTACCGCGGTCAACGATCCTGGGAGAAGCGGAAGCATTTTCGGGAGGTCGCATGGTCATTTTCCACGACGCGCTCGGTACGGTCAGCGCGCAACCTCGTACAACTGTCACGTCCTCGCACGTTAAGCCACAGCGTCGCGATCAACCAATTTCCGCAGCCGCTTGGCTTTGTGCATCACACTCCATCAGAACGCACGCTTACGTCGCGGCACCGATTCGATCACGCCTCGACAGTCCGAGGGAGTCTCGTTAGTGACAAGGATGGCGACAATGAGGACCGAACGAATATTCGGTAGAAGATCTCACGTAGAATTCGTGAATATATTCGATGAGGAATCGCTCCGATCATCGAGTGGGGCAATTCAAATTCTTCAAAACTGGGCACTTGAATACCTGTGTGAACCTCACGAGGATTTAGGGCGAGCGGGTCCCGTCTGTCCCTTCACCGGTCCTTCGGTCCACCGGCGCCTTTTCTGGGCGGGCGTCGTTTCCGGGGACGATATCGATTTTGAGTCGATGTCGGATGTTGTCGAAGACATGGCAGATATCTATCCGGAATTGCCTCCGCGTGACGGTAAGGACGAAATATTCAAGGCAATAATAGCAGTCTTTCCGGATGTGAACGATTTCGATCTTATCGATACAGTTCAATTTCACGGAAAATCGACGTTTGTAAACAAGGGAATGATGTTGGGGCAGTTCTACCCCGGATGTCTTCAGTCAGGACTGTGGAATGACGATTTCCGAGCACTGGATGCTCCGCTACCGATGCTGGCCGTAAGGCAGATGGTCAGCACAGATTACCCGTTCTTGACTGGTCGGGCCGAATGGATGTCGGCGTACTTGAAGCGTTTTGCCCCAACCGTCCCGCCGACTGCTCGCGCGTTCATCGTCGCCAAGATGGAAGCTTAGTGACGGTGCCGGATTTCTGACCAGCGAGGAGTGCGATCGTGAATGAGTTGCATGATCGAGTTGTCGGGGCTGTGGAGGACTTCGGTTTAGCGGTAACGGTTCACGACCACGCAAATCTTGATTGTCCGGTGGATTCCCCGAAAGATTTATCGGATGCGCTCGGAATTTCATTGGATCGAATTACCAAGTCAGTGTTATTGAAGCAGCAGTCGAGTAATAAATTTGTTCTTGCAGTGTGTCCGGTCAATAAGAAAATTGATATGAAGGCAATATCGATTCATTGTGAGATGGGCCGGATGGAGGTGGCGGGTCCGGGCGCGTTAACGAAGAACCTCGGGTATCAACGTCTCGGGGTATCACCGCTCGGGCTGCCCAACCATATTTTGGTTGTCATTGACAAATCTCTACTGACTCATCGAACAGTTTTGGTGGGAGGCGGCAACGCTGGTATCGAAGTTGAACTGAACCCCGAGGATCTCGCCCAGGTTTGCGACGCAGAAATCGTGGAGATAGCTGATGGATGAACTGGCGGTGCCGTCCGCACACAGTAATCGCGACCGTGCCGGCGAAGCGAGAAGTCGACGCACGATTCTGGAATCTCCCATCGGCGCCGCACTCGACGGTGGTGGATCATCTTCTCCGGAATCCATACTCGTGGAACCCTTTCCGCTGTCGTCGGCGCAATATGGGGTGTGGTTCGCGCAGCAACTCACCCCGAATGTGCCGCATTGCATCGCCCAATACGTAGAGTTTCACGGCGATCTCGATCTTGACCTGTTCTGCTGGGCAGCCGAGACCGCGGGGCGTGAGGTTCAGTGGGCATTTCTCCGATTGGTGGAAGTTGCCGGAGAGCCGTACCAAGTTGTCGACTCCTCGCTCGAAGGGAAAATGGGATTCATCGATTTGCGCGCCGAAACCGATCCGATGGCAGCTGCAAAAGCCTGGATGCGTGCGGACTATATGCGCGAGATAAACCTGACGCGCGACCGCTTGATTGCCTCGTCGATATTGCAAGTCGGTGACGCTCACTACCTGTGGTACGGCCGCGCTCACCACGTAGTGCTGGACGCCTACGCGGCAATGACGATGGTCAACCGCATCGCCGCGATGTATTCGGCAGCAGTTGAGGGGCATGAAACCGGGCCCAATCCGGCAGCCGATCTACGAACATTGTACGAACTCGATTGTCGCTATCGTGAGTCGAACCGATTCGAGTCGGACCGCGCGTATTGGGCCGAGCGACTCGACGGACGAGTCGAGGGCGTGAGTCTGGCCAACCGATATGCGACTCCCGTCGCTACCGACACGCTGGTGACGACGTCGTTGTCGGAGGAAACTGTTGCGCGACTGGTGGATTCGGACAAGCGCGGAAGTGGAACGTCCACGGCGACGATTATCGCCGGATTCGCGTGCTACCTGTCGCGGATGACGGGACGGACCGACGTCCGGGTGGATGTACCGGTTTCAGGACGTACCACCGCCGTGCTCCGCCGCTCGGGTGGCATGTTGGTAAATATCGCACCGTTGCGAATTGACGTTCGCCCGGGAGATACAACCGGTGAACTGGTTGAGCGCGTGCATCTCGAACTGGTCGGTGCATTGCGGCACCAGCGCAGCAACCTCCACGAAATCCTGCGCGACATGGGCGTCGGCGCAACGTCACAGAGCACTGCGGCGCCGATGGTCAATGTGATGCTCTTTCCCCAGGAGATCAATTTCGGTCCACTGACCGGAGAATTTCATGTCTTGACCTCCGGGCCGGTGGAGGACTTGCTGGTCAATGTCTACCAAAGTGGAACGCCGGCAAAGACTTTTGTCGAGTTTCGGGGAAATCCCGGTCGCTACCGGGATGACGAACTGCGGCCACACCACGACGGATTTCTCGGTCTGATCGAGGAATTTGTCGCAGCCGCACCGGACGCGCCGATAACAACCATTCATCCGAGCAGTGCAGTGGAAGGTGAGCGTCGACTGGAGGCGGCCCGGCAGTTGGACTACTGGCGGCGCACTCTGTCCGGACTGCGTGGCCTGCTGGAGTTGCCGATGGATCGGCGACGTCCGAATCGGCGGACGCGAAGGTTGGGTAGCGTGCGCGCCGATCTCGGCGAGAAGCTGCTTGGCGATGTTAAAGCCTTTGCTGCTGAATATGATTCAAGCATTTTTGCGATAACGTATGCCGGGTTGGCGGTGCTGCTTGCCAGGCTGAGCGGGACCGAAGATATTGCGGTCGGTATTCCAGTCTCCGACGAGGCGGAAAATGCCGCCGACGCTGTGGTGATGAGGACACTCGTCGATCCGGACCTTTCGTTCACGGATCTGGTGGAGCAGGTAAAGCTGTGCGGACGAGGTGCATTCAGCCAGACACAGGTGTCCTTCGGACAGGTAGTGGAGGCGCTGGGAATTGATCGATCGTCGGCGTATTCGCCGCTTGTCCAGGTGGTCCTCGGATGCGACGTACCAGTCCCCACCGGAGTACCGGGCGTAGAGGTGACAGCCCCCGACGGCTGGGACCGAGCCGAAGCCTGTGACCTGCAGGTTGTCGTGAAGGGGAAGTCCGGGGCCTCGGGTCGGGTGCCGAACCTGTCCGTGGATCTGACGTACGCCACAGACCTGTTCGATTCAGCGACGATGCAGGGATTCGCAGATCGTCTCGTGCACATTCTTGCGCAAGGAACCGAGGATCCGTCGGTACGGATCGGCGACATCACGATGCTCCTACAGCAGGAGCGTGAGCAATTGACGCCGGTGAGCGGCGCGGCACCGATGCCTTCACTGACGTTGCCGGAATTGTTGGCGGCGGCCGTCGAGTTGGACCCCGCCGCTGTTGCGCTGGTGTCCGGTGATCGAGTACTGACGTACCAAGAGCTTGATCGACGGTCTAGTCGTTTGGCACACGCGTTGATTCGTCGAGGTGTCGGTCCGGAGTCATGCGTCGCGGTGGGGATGCGGCGGTCGATCGAGTCGGTTGTGTGCGTGTGGGGGATCACGAAGACCGGTGCTGCATTTGTTCCGGTTGATCCGGGGTATCCGTCGGCTCGGCTCGAACACATGCTGACCGATTCGAGCGCAGTCCTCGGGCTGACAGTCTCGGATGCCCTCGAAGAGTTGCCTCGGACCGTGCCGTGGATGGTGTTGGATGACGATGCCGTCGAAGCGGCGGTGGCGGGATCAATCGCCACGCCGGTGACCGACCGCGAACGGACGGCGCCTCTGAAACTCGATCATCCGGCGTACGTGATCTACACGTCGGGGTCTACGGGTGCACCCAAGGGAGTGGTGGTGCCGCACCGGGGGTTGGCTGATCTCATTGCCGAACAGCACGAACGATTCGAGACTGATTCCGGTGCAAGGGTATTACATTTTGCGTCCCCGAGTTTCGACGCGTCGGTGTTCGAAATGGTGTGGGCATTCGGGTCGGGTGCGCAATTGGTGATCGCGCCTCCGACGATATTCGGCGGCACCGACCTTGCGGAACTACTTGATCGTGGCCACGTGACCCATGCCGTACTGACACCGTCGGCGTTGACGTCGGTTGATCCGGCGGGGTGCGAATCGTTGCGGTGCCTCGTGGTGGCAGGCGAGGCGTGTTCACCGGACTTGGCCTTGCGATGGGCGCCGGGACGGGCGATGTTCGACGCTTACGGCCCGACGGAGTCGACGATCATGGCGAATGTCGGGGCCATGGATGTATCGGGGGAGCCGGTCACGATCGGTGGCCCGATTCGGGGCTTCCACGAAGTGGTGCTCGATTCGCGCCTTCGCCCGGTGCCGATCAGAGTTGCCGGGGAGTTGTATCTGGCGGGTCCGGGTCTGGCGCGTGGTTACCGGAATCAATCGGGTCGCTCGGCTGCCCGATTCGTGGCTGATCCGTTCGGTGTGCCGGGACATCGCCTGTACCGCACCGGAGATGTGGTGCGGTGGCGTCACGATCGGGCGGGAAGTCTGACTCTCGAATATGTCGGCCGAACCGACTTCCAGGTCAAAGTTCGAGGTTTCAGGATCGAGCTCGGTGAGATCGATTCGGTTCTGACCGAACATCCGCATGTCGGTTTTGCGGTGACACGCAGTCGCGCCGGACCTGCCGGAGACCCAGTCCTGGTGTCCTATGTCCTTCCGTGTGACAGCGAGGGCATCGACGTCGCCGAGCTGAGAACCCATGCCCGTTCGCTACTGCCGGAATACATGGTGCCCGCAGCGATTTCGGTGCTGAACGAACTTCCGCTGACCCCGGTAGGCAAGCTTGACGGCAGTGCCCTGCCCGAACCGGATTTCGGAGCTGCCAGCACAGAGTTCCGGTCGCCGCGAACCATGACGGAGGAATCTGTCGCCGGCATTTTCGCCGAGATGCTTGCCGCCGATCAGCTCGGCATCGATACAAACTTTTTCGACCTGGGCGGCAATTCCTTGATCGCAACCAAAGTGGTGGCGCGGATCAACTCGGCACTGGACGTGAACATCGGTGTGCGGGATCTGTTCGACGCGCCCACCGTCGCGGAGCTTGCGGCCCGAATCGAGTGCGCTGGACAACCGTCGGCCAGCCCGGCACTGACTGCGGGAGTGCGCCCCGACAGGGTTCCGGTGTCCCTCGCTCAACAGCGCCTGTGGCTTGTCAATCAGTTGGACACCTCGTCCTGCGCGTACAACGTTCCCATCGCGCTGCGGTTGACAGGCGAGTTGGATGCGGACGCCTTGCGAGCTGCGCTTGCCGATGTTGTCGACCTCCACGAGACGCTCCGGACGGTGTACCCGGAGTCCCCCCAGGGACCGCTCCAGGTCGTTGTGCCGACAGATCAGGTGGTTGCCGAACTCCTTCCGGTGACAGTGCCGGACGGGGCGTCACTGCCTGAGCAGATTGCCGACCTTGCGGGCGAAGGCTTCGATGTGACCGATGAAGTCCCGGTGCGGACGGTGTTGTTCCGTATCGACCGTTGCCAGCACGTCCTTGTGATGGTGGTCCATCACATCGCGGCCGACGGCTCGTCGATGGCGCCGCTGGCGCGGGACGTGGTGGCCGCGTACACCGCGCGCCTACACGGGCGAGCGCCCGACTGGGGGCCGACCTCCGTGAGCTATGCCGACTACACCCTGTGGCAGCGCAGCATTCTCGGTAGCGAGTCCGATCCTGATTCCCTGGCCGCGGCGGAGCTGACGTACTGGCGGCAAACGCTGACAGGAATGGCCGAGTCGACGCCGTTCCCGACAGATCGACCGCGCCCGACCTGGCGGTCAGGGAGAGGAAGTAGCGTGCAGTTCGATATCGACGCGAGCTTGCATCGCCGACTGGGAATATTTGCGCGCGAACATGATTCGACGATGTTCATTACCATGCATGCGGCGCTGGCTGTATTGCTGAACAGGCTGAGCGGGAGTTCCGACATCGCGGTGGGTACCCCGATTGCCGGACGCGGGGAGGCTTCGCTCGACGAGATGGTGGGCATGTTCGTCAATACCGTGGTGCTTCGGACGCACATCGAGTCAGGCTATTCGTTCGAGGATCTACTACAGCAGGTGCGGGAGTGCGATCTGGGTGCCTTCGCCCATGCCCGGATTCCGTTCGAGCGAGTGTTGGAATCCGTCGATCACGTGCGGTCGACGGCGATTTCTCCGCTCTTTCAGGTGATGGTGGAGTTGCGGAACACCGAGCCTCCCAACCTGGTCTTGCCTGATCTGGAGGTGGAGGTTGTCGATGTTGACCTTGACGTCGCGAGGTACGACCTGCATCTGAGTCTCACCGAGAAGTTCGATTCCGACGACGGTACTCCCGCCGGGATATCAGCTTCTTTCATCTTTGCCGTCGACATTCTCGACGCGGACACAGTTCACAGTTTCGCGGACAGATTCGCCCGCATCCTCGCGGAGGTCATGACTGCGCCGTGGTTGCGGATTGCGGATATCGGATTGCTCTCCGCGGAGGAAGTGCTGGAACTGACGGCAGTGTCGGGTGATTCGGCTGTTCCCGGAGCGTTGTTGCCGGAGTTGCTGACTGCGGGCGCCGCGAACCGGTCGGTGATCGCGGTGGTGTGTGGGGAGCAGCGGTGCACGTACGGGGACCTCGATGAGCAGTCGAATCGGTTGGCGCGGTTGTTGATCAGGCAGGGGATCGGTCCGGAGTCGGGTGTCGCGGTGGCGCTCGGGCGGTCGGTCGAGTCGGTATCGGCGGTGTGGGCGGTGGCTAAGTCGGGGGCATCGTTTGTGCCGGTGGATCCTCTCTATCCGGCCGCCCGGATCCAGCACATGCTGACTGATTCGTCTGTCACGGTGGGGATTACGCTCTCGGAGTGGCGTGATAGCTTGCCAGGTTCGGTGCGGTGGATCGTACTTGACGAACCAGTTGCGGAGGGTGCGCTGCTGCGGGAGTCTGTGTTACCGATCAGTGACGCGGAGCGGACAGCTGAACTCGACATCGATCACGCCGCCTACATCATTTACACGTCGGGGTCGACGGGTGCGCCGAAGGGCGTGGTGTTAACGCATCGCGGGTTGGCGAATCTGGTGGCGGAGCAGTGTTCTCGGTTCGGATTGGGTCCGGATTCCCGAGTATTGCATGCTGCGTCCCCGAGTTTCGATGCTGCCGTCTTGGAACAGTTGTGGGCGTTTTCATCGGGTGGGCGGCTGGTGATCGCGCCGCAGTCGGTCTACGGCGGCGGTGAGCTGGCGGAAATTTTGTTGCGAGAGAAGGTGACTCACGCGGCGCTGACGCCGGCGTTGTTGGGGACGGTTGATCCGGCCGGGCTCGAGGATCTCGGGACGGTTGTGGTGGGCGGCGAGGCCTGCCCGCCAGAGCTGGTGACACGGTGGGCGCCGGGGCGCCGAATGTTCAACACCTATGGCCCCGCGGAAGCGACAATTCAGTCGAATGCCACTGTGCCGATGGCAGCTGGTGAGGCGGTAACTGTCGGTAGGCCGATCTGCGGTTTCGCGGAGAAGGTCCTCGATGCGCGGTTGCGGCCGGTACCCATCGGAGTTGTGGGGGAGTTGTATCTGGCTGGTCCGGGGCTGGCGCGTGGCTACCGTAATCGGAGGGGTTTGACTGCGTCGCGGTTTGTCGCCGATCCGTTCACGCGTTCCGGCCTGCGGATGTACCGGACCGGCGATGTGGTGCGCTGGCTGCGGCTTCCGGACGGGAGCGTGACCATTGATTATCTCGGTCGTTCGGATCTTCAGGTGAAGGTTCGTGGTGTCCGTATCGAGTTGGGGGAGATCGAATCGGCTCTGTCAGCTTGTCCGGGCGTGGCCCGGGCGGTGGCCGCGGTCCGTCGTGACGCGGGTAGAGGTGACCGATTGATCGGGTATGTGGTGCCTGAGCCCGGCGTCGACCTGGACGTTCGTGCGGTGCTCGGTGGCGTGGGCGAGAGATTGCCTCCGCACATGGTGCCCGCGACCGTGGTGGTGCTCGAGTCTCTGCCCCTCACCTCGAACGGAAAGCTTGATCGTGACGGGCTTCCGGCGCCGGACTTCGCCTCCGGCAGAAGCACATTCAGAGCGCCGGTCACCGAGGTGGAGATCGTTCTGGCGGGATTGTTCGAGGAGGTGCTCGGAGTCGCCGAAGTGGGCGTAGAGGATTCGTTCTTCTCCCTCGGCGGAGACAGCATCATGTCGATCCAGTTGGTCTCGCGGGCAAAGCAGGCCGGAGTGCAGTTTTCACCGCGGGACGTCTTCGAGCGCAAGTCGGTGGCCGGTTTGGCGGAGATTGCTGTCGTCGGTGAGGGAGCCGCGGCGTTGGAGGAGTTTTCCGGTGGCGGAGTTGGAGAAGTTCCGTTGACGCCCATCATGCACTGGCTGCTCGAACGAGGTGGGTCAGGGTTCGAGCGCTTCTCGCAGGCGGTGATGCTGGGCCTACCCGTGGGGATCGACCGGCCGACGTTATCCGGCGTCGTCCAGGCGGTCCTTGATCGGCACGACATGCTGCGGGCGCGCCTGTCCCGACATTCCGATGTGAGCTGGTCGTGGGAGGTGTTGCCGGCCGGAATGATTCGAGCCGACGCTGTTATCCACACAGTGCCGATTGAGGGGAGCACTGGGTTCCGGGAGTTGGCTGCGGCAGAGTTGAATGCCGCAGCGGATCGGCTGGATCCGGACTCTGGGATCCTCGTGCAGGTGGTCTGGTTTGCCCCGGTCGAGACGCGCGATCCGGGGCGAGTGCTGATAGTGGTGCATCATTCGGCGGTTGACGGGGTGTCGTGGCGGGTGCTGGTTCCGGATCTGGCGACCGCGTGGGCGCAGATCGACGCTGGCCAGGATCCCGACCTAGCCCCGGTTGGAACGTCGATGCGCAGATGGGCCCATGGATTGGTTGATGCTGCCCAGGAGCCGGAGCGGATGGCGGAACTCGACTTGTGGCAGAGGATGGCCCTAGTGGACGACCCGGTGATGGGGTCCAGACCACTGAACCACGTTGTTGACGTGAACTCGACCGTGGAGAGTATCTGCGTGGAGCTCCCCACCGACGTCACGCAGGCGTTGTTGACCACAGTTCCCGAGGCATTCCATGGCGGTGTGGGCGACGGGCTGCTGGCCGCGCTGGCAACGGCGGTGACGACGTGGCGGCGCGATAACGGAGTGAACCTCGATGATGTTCTGATCAGTCTCGAAGGGCACGGACGTGAGGAAAGCGTCGTCCCGGGATCTGATCTGACTCGCACGGTTGGTTGGTTCTCCACGAGTTTCCCGATGCGACTTGATCTTTCCGGCGCCGACCTCGAGGAAGTGCGCGTTGGTGGCCCGGCGGCGGGAGCGTTGGTCAAGTCCGTCAAGGAACAGCTTCGTGCGGTTCCCGACCACGGGATCGGGTACGGCTTGCTGCGGTATCTCTGCGAGACCACCGGATCGGCTCTGCGAGACTTTCCGGCACCGCACATCGCTTTCAACTATCTCGGACGTGTGGCGACCGAGCTTCCCGAGGGCGTCCCAGTGGCCGGATGGATGCCGGTCGACGATGGGGGCGATCTCAGTGGTGCCCAGAATCCGGACATGCCGGTGTCCGCGGTGCTCGATATCAACGCCCTGACCGTCGGCAGTCCGAGCGCGCCGCGATTGCGCGCGACGTGGTCGTTCCCCAGCGGGGTGCTGACTGCGGCCGAGGTCGACGAACTGGCCGCGTCGTGGTGCGAGGTGTTGACGGCATTGACCAAGCACGCCCGTACCGACGGGGCCGGGGGACACACTCCGTCGGACTTCGATCTTGTCTCCCTCGGTCAGGCCGAGATTGAAGATCTCGAGGAACGGTACCCGGCATTGAGCGATGTCTGGCCGCTCTCGCCGTTGCAGACCGGGTTGCTGTTTCATGCAGTGGTGTCCGAGGAGTCGGTCGACGCCTATGTTGTGCAATTGGTCGTCGAACTGCGCGGGCACGTCGACCCGGAGCGTTTGCGCCGCGCCGCGCAGATGTTGCTCGATCGGCATGCAAACCTGCGGACCGCGTTTGTTCCGGATGCAGAGGGTGGGCCGGTGCAGGTGGTCCGCAGCGACGCGTCGGCGCCGTGGAAGGAGATCGACCTGTCCGGCCGCGGCGACGACTCACGGGGTTGTGAGTGGGATCAGCTGATAGCAGCAGACTGGGCGGCGGGGTTCGATACTGCCCGTGCCCCACTGCTGCGCTGGATGCTGGTCACCACTGGACCAGCCAGCTACCGGCTGATACTGACTAACCATCACCTGCTGCTCGACGGCTGGTCGACACCGCTGCTCTTGCGCGAGCTGTTGTTGCTTTACGCCACGGGAGGCGACACGACGGCGTTGCCGAGGCTCTCCCCGTACCGGGACTATCTGGCGTGGGTCGAGCGGCAGGACGTTGAACGGTCTCTCGGGGAATGGATGCGGTTACTCGGCGACGTCGACGGACCGACGTTGGTTGCTCCGCTCGAACCGGGGCGTCGATTTACCGAATCACGTGACGTGCGAGGTGAATTGACCGACGAACAGACGAGTGCGGTGACGGACTTTGCGCGGGCCCGCGGAAATACCCTCAACACCGTGGTCGAGATGGCCTGGGCGATTATCCTGGGCGCGTTGACGTCCCGGGATGACGTGACGTTCGGTGCGACGGTTTCCGGGAGGCCTCCTCAGATCGTGGGCATCGAATCGATGATCGGTCTGCTTGTCAACACACTTCCGGTGCGCGTGCGGCTGGACCCCAACGAAACTCTCGGCGGACTTCTCGACCGGATCCAGGCGGAGCAGGCGGTGTTGCTCGACCATCACTACGTTGGTCTCGCCGATATCCAACGGGTAGCCGGGCCGGGAGCAGTCTTCGACACGATGACAGTGTTCGAGTCCTATCCGGTCGATCACGCAGGACTCACTGCCGATACCGATATCGCCGGGATGCAGGTAATCGACGTGAGCGGCACAGACGCCGCCCACTACCCGATCAGTGTGATTGCGCACGTAGATACGAAACTGAATCTCAGAATCAAGTACCTCCCCGAACTCTTCGACCACGACGCGATAACGGAGATCCTCGAGCGGGTCCTGCGTGTCATCGAAACCGTCGTCGCCGACGCGGATTTGCCACTGGCCAAGTTGGATCTGCTGTCTCCCGACGAATTCGGTGAGTTGTCATCGGTGTCGGGTGGTCCCGCGGCTCGTGGCCGTGTCTTGCCGGAGTTGTTGGCTGCCGGCGCTGAAAACCGGTCGGCGACCGCAGTGGCGTGTGGGGATCGACGGTGGACTTACGGGGAGCTCGACGAACAATCGAACAGGTTGGCACGGTTGCTGATCGGTCGTGGTGTCGGGCCGGAGTCGAGTGTGGCGGTGGCGATGGCGCGCTCGTTCGAGTCGGTTGTGGCGGTGTGGGCGGTGACAAAGTCGGGAGCGTCATTTGTGCCGGTCGATCCGTTGTATCCGGCGGCCCGAATCGAGCATATTGTGTCGGATTCTGCTGTGGCGGTTGGAATTACGTTGTCGGAGTGGCGCGATCGGTTGCCCGATTCGGTCCGCTGGCTCGAGCTCGACGATGCGACGGTCGGGGTCGAGTTGACAGGATTGGCAGCAGATCCGGTGACCGACGAGGACAGAAGCGTGGCACTGGCACTCGATCATCCGGCGTACGTGATTTACACGTCCGGGTCGACCGGGGTGCCGAAGGGTGTGGTGATTACTCATCGTGGTGTGGCGAATCTGGTGGGGGAGCAGTGTTCTCGGTTCGGGTTGGGTCCGGATGCGCGGGTGTTGCATGTTGCGTCGCCGAGTTTCGACGCTGCGGTGTTCGAGCAGATGATGGCGTTCGGTGCGGGGGCGAGATTGGTGATCGCCCCGCCGTTCCTGTACGGCGGCGGCGAGTTGGCGCAGTTGCTCGATGACGAGGGTGTGACTCATGCGGTACTCACGCCGACGGCGTTGGCCTCGATCGACACCACTGCGATCGATGCAGCGTCGCTGCAATGTCTGATGGTGGCGGGAGAAGCGTGCCCGCCGGAGTTGGCGGCGCGATGGTCGCGGGATCGCGTGATGTTCAACCTGTACGGGCCGACCGAGGCGACCATCTGGTCGAATGCCGGTCCGCCGTTGGTTGCAGATGACCCGGTGACGGTCGGTGGCCCGATACGCGGCTTCGATGAATGCGTGCTCGATTGCAGGTTGCGTCCGGTGCCCGTCGGAATGGTCGGTGAGCTGTATTTGGCCGGACCGGCGCTGGCGCGCGGATACCGCCGGCGGGTGGGGCTGACGGCGTCGAGGTTTGTGGCAGATCCGTTTGCCGGTTCCGGTCGCCGGATGTACCGAACCGGTGATTTGGTGCGGTGGCTTCGACGCTCGGATGGGAGCCTGAATCTCGACTACGTCGGTCGGTCCGATGATCAGGTGAAGGTTCGTGGATTCCGGATCGAACTGGGTGAGGTCGAATCGGCTCTGATGAACTGCCCGGGCGTGTCTCGGGCAGTGGCCACCGTCGACAGCGACGGGCCTTCCGGTGACCGGTTGATCGGGTACGTCGTGGCGGAGTCGGGGGTAGCCGTCGACCCTCGGGCAGTACTCGCGTTTGCCGGAGAACAGTTGGCCCCACACATGGTGCCCGCTGCCGTAATGCTCCTCGATTCTCTTCCTGTGACACCGAACGGCAAGCTCGATCGCGCTGCGTTGCCGACGCCGGACTTCGGTACCGGGCGGAGCGAATTCCACGCGCCCAGAACTGAGATGGAAAAGGTGCTGGCGGGATTGTTCGAGGAGGTGCTCGGACTCGAATCGGTGGGTGTGGATGATTCGTTCTTCGCGCTCGGCGGCGACAGCATCATGTCGATCCAATTGGCGGCGCGAGCAAAGCGGACCGGCGTGGTGTTCTCGCCGCGGGATGTTTTCAACCGCAAGTCGGTTGCAGGGTTGGCGCAGGTTGCTGTCGTCGGCGACGACGTGGAGGCGTTATTGGAGGAGTTTGCCGGCGGCGGCGTCGGGACGATTCCGTTGACGCCGATTTTGTCCTGGCTGCTCGAACGAGGTGAAGCGGGCTTCGGCCGCTTCTCGCAGGCCGTGATGCTGGGGCTGCCGGACCATATCGATGCGGACGGTCTGGGGCACACAATCCAAGTATTGCTCGACCACCACGACATGCTGAGAGCGCGGTTGCGGCGGAATGAGGCGCGGGGCAGGGACTGGACGTGGGAAGCATTGCCGGAAGCAATGATTCAGGCCAAGGACATCATCACTCGGGTGTCGTTGGACGTGCCGCTGGGAGGCTCGCAGTTCCACGAATTGGCGTCGCGAGAGTTGGACGCCGCAGCGGAGCGGTTGAATCCCGCTGACGGGATTGTGATGCAGGTGGTGTGGTTCGATCCTGCTGAAGAGGCAGGGCGCGGCCGAGTGTTGATTGTGATTCACCATTCGGTGGTCGACGGGGTGTCCTGGCGGGTGCTGGTGCCGGATCTGGCGACCGCGTGGGCGCAGCTCGCTGCCGGGGTGCAGCCGGAGCTTGCGCCGGTGGGAACCTCGATGCGCCGGTGGGCGCACGGACTGGTCGAGGTGGCCCAGCGTCCGGAGCGGATTGCCGAACTCGATATCTGGCGAGCGATGGCGGTGGACGATCCGATGATCGGGTCTCGGCCACTGGATCTCGCGATCGATGTGGCGGCCACCTCCGAGACCGTCGAGGTCAATGTGCCCGCAGACGTCACCGAATCCTTGTTGACCACTGTCCCGGAGGTATTTCACGGCGGCGTGGGTGACGGACTGGTGGCCACCTTGGCGTTGGCGGTGACGAAGTGGCGGCGTGATCGCGGAGCGGATCTCGAGGACGTAGTGATCGGTCTCGAAGGGCACGGACGTGAGGAAGGCGTCGTCCCGGGTTCGGACTTGACGCGCACCGTCGGCTGGTTTTCCACGACTTTCCCGATGCACCTGGATCTTTCCGGTATCGATCTGGACGACGCCTACGCCGGCGGCCGGGCGTTGGCGACGCTGGTCAAGTCGGTCAAGGAGCAGCTTCTCGCGATTCCCGACCATGGGATCGGGTACGGCCTGCTGCGGTATCTCAATGACGACACCGGATCGGTGTTGCGGAACCTGCCGGTACCGCAAATCGCCTTCAACTATCTCGGTAGGGTCACCACAGGAATTCCAGCAAACGGGAGTGACAGCGGCTGGGTACCCGTCGACGATGCGGGCAACCTTTCGGGTGCACAGAATCCGGATATGCCGGTACCGACGGTGCTCGACATCAACTCCCTCACCATCGACGACGGCGTTCGGCCGACACTGCGGGCGGTCTGGTCCTTCCCGCGCGGGGTGCTCACCGCTGAGGAAGTTGGCGTACCGGCTCGGTTGTGGCTCGAAGCCCTTTCCTTGCTGGCAACCTATGCCGCGCGACCGGGCGCGGGCGGACATACGCCGACGGACCTGAGCCTGGTCACGCTCGGGCAGGCTGAAATCGAACGCCTCGAGAAGCGGTATCCGGCGCTGAGCGACGTCTGGCCGCTGTCTCCTCTGCAGAAGGGGTTGCTGTTCCACGCCTTGGCTTCCAATACAGCCTTGGCTTCCGATGCAGCGTTAGCATCCGAAGCCTCGGTGGACGCCTACCTGGTGCAGTTGGTCGTCGAGTTGCGTGGGCACGTCGATCCGGCGCGGTTGCGCCGAGTCGGTCAGTTGCTGCTCGACCGTCATCCGAACTTGCGCACTGCATTTGTTCCAAACACCGACGCCGGCCCGGTGCAGGTGGTCGAGGACAACGTCGAGGCACCATGGTCGGAGATCGACCTGTCCGGATTCGGCGACGAAGCGCGAGGTTCGGAATGGGATCAACTGATGTCCGCCGACCGGGCGACGCGGTTCGATCCGGCTCACGCCCCGCTACTGCGCTGGACGCTGGTCACCATCGGGCCGGATCACTATCGGCTTGTCCTGACCAATCATCACCTGCTGATCGACGGTTGGTCGACGCCGTTATTGCTGCGAGAGTTGTTGGTACTCTACGGAACCGACGGGGACCCTGCGATGCTACCGAGGGTCCGTCCCTATCGGGACTATCTGGCCTGGATCGCCGAGCAGGATACGACGGCGTCTCTCGACGCTTGGGCTCGAGCTTTCGACGGGCTTGACGATCCGACCTTGGTGGCGCCGGCTGATCCTGGCCGTCGATATTCCGAATCAAAGGATGTTGCCGGCGAATTGACCGAGGAGCAGACCGCGGCCTTGGCCGGTCTTGCGCGGGCCCGGGGAGTCACCCTCAATACGGTGATCCAGACGGTCTGGGCGATTATCTTGGGCGAGTTGACTTCTCGGGACGACGTGACGTTCGGTGCCACCGTTTCGGGTCGGCCCCCACAGCTCGAGGGCATCGAATCGATGATCGGACTGTTTGTCAACACACTGCCGGTACGGGTCCGTCTCGACACCACCGAGACTCTGGGGCAATTCCTCGACCGGGTTCAGGCGGAGCAGGCCGCGTTGCTCGATCACCACTACGTGAGTCTGGCTGACATTCAGCGTGTCGCCGGGCCGGGAGCAGTCTTCGACACGATGACGGTGTTCGAGTCCTACCCGATCGACCGGGGAGGTCTCACCGAAGACACCGATATCGCGGGCATGCATGTGGTCGGTGTGAGCGGCGCGGATGCTTCGCACTACCCGATCGGCCTCGTTGCGGACGTCGATACGACATTGCACCTGAGAATCAAATTCCTGCCCGAGATCTTCGACCACGACGCGATGGAGGAGACCCTGCAGCGGGTTCTTCGTGTCCTCGACGCCGTCGTCGCAGACCCGGATCTGCCCCTGGCGCAACTGGATCTGCTGTCCCCGGACGAATATCGCGAGTTGACGTCGGTGCAGGGTGGTCCGGCTGTGCCGGGGCGGGTATTGCCGGAGTTGTTGGCGGACGGGGCCGAGAACGGATCCGCGATCGCGGTGGTGTTCGGGGATCGGCAGTGGGCGTACGGCGAGCTCGACGATCAGTCGAATCGTTTGGCGCGGTTGCTGATCAGTCGCGGTGTCGGTCCGGAGTCGTCTGTTGCGGTGGCATTGCCTCGGTCGTTCGGTGAGGTCGTTGCGGCGATAGCGGTCACGAAGTCGGGGGCGGCGTTTGTGCCGGTGGATCCGTTGTATCCGAGCGTCCGAGTTGAGTACATGCTGAACGATTCTGATGTGGCACTCGGTATTACGAATTCGGAGTGGCGGGATGGGTTGCCGGGGTCGGTCGAGTGGTTGGTTGTCGACGATCCGGTAATGGAAAGGGAGTTGTTGTCGGCGTCGGCTCTACCGGTTGACGATGTGGACCGCACGGCAAACCTGGACATTGATCATGCGGCCTACGTGATCTATACGTCGGGCTCGACGGGGGTGCCGAAGGGTGTCGTGGTCTCTCATCGGGGTTTGGCAAATCTGGTGGCCGAGCAGTGTTCTCGGTTCGCGCTGGGCCCAAATTCTCGGGTGTTGCACGCTGCCTCGCCGAGTTTTGACGCTGCCGTCCTGGAACAATTGTGGGCGTTTGCGTCGGGTGGTCGGTTGGTGATTGTGCCGCCCACGGTTTACGGCGGGAATGAGTTGGCGGAGATCTTGTTGCGGGAGAAAGTGACTCATGCTGCGTTGACACCGTCATTGCTGGGGACGGTGGATCCAGCGGGGCTCGAGGACTTGAGGACAGTGGTAGTCGGGGGTGAGACGTGTCCGCCGGAGTTGGTGGAGCGGTGGGCGCCGGGACGCCGGATGTTCAATACCTACGGCCCCGCCGAGGCGACAATCCAGACTGACGCCGGCGAGCCGTTGGCCGCGGGCGAGAAGGTGACAATCGGTGACCCGACGTGTGGGGTTGGCGAGGTTGTTCTCGACGGCAGATTGCGGCCGGTTCCCGTCGGAGTGCCGGGGGAGCTGTACGTGGAGGGACCGTGTTTGGCACGTGGATACCGCAATCGGGTGGGGTTGACGGCGTCGAGGTTTGTCGCTGATCCCTTTGGCAGTTCGGGTCGACGAATGTATCGGACGGGCGATGTTGTCCGGTGGTTGCGGAGCCCGGGTCATGGTTTGGCGCTGGACTATGTCGGTCGTTCCGACCTACAGGTGAAGATTCGTGGTTCTCGTATCGAGCTTGGTGAGGTCGAGTCGGCACTCTCGGCGTGCGAGGGCGTGACCAGGGCTGTGGCCGCGGTTCGCAGCGATGGGAGGGGTGGCGATCGATTGATCGGCTACGTGACTCCTCGGCCCGGCGTGGTCCTGGACTCGATGGAGGTGCTTTCGTTCGTGGGCGAGCGGTTGGCTCCGCAGATGCTGCCGGCGACGGTCGTGGTGCTTGATGCATTGCCGCTCACGGTCAACGGAAAGATCGATCGCGCTGCGTTGCCTTCACCGGACTTCGATGCGGGCCGGGCAGAGTTCCGGGAACCGAGCGAGGGTACCGAAACTGCTGTGGCAGCCGCGTTCGCCGCCGAACTCGGGACATCGCGAGTTGGAGCGGACGACAACTTCTTTGCCCTCGGCGGGAACTCGTTGATGGCGGCGAGTGTCGCGGCGCGGCTGCATGAATCGATTTCCGTCGATGTGCCGGTCCAGTGGATATTGACGCATTCGACGCCTGAGTCTCTGGCTCACCGCATCGCAATACGCGGAACTGAGCCGGCTGACGCCGATTCCGCACTTGCGGTACTGCTTCCGTTGCGTGCCAACGGGAACCGAAATCCACTCTTCTGTATTCACCCGGCAATCGGGCTGGCCTGGTGTTTCAGCGGATTGGTGCACTACGTCGACAACGACCGACCGATCTACGGAATCCAATCACCGGCACTGACCGATCCCGATCTGCACTACAACTCGCTCGAGGAACTTGCCGAACGCTACGTCCGTGAAATCAGGTCCCTACAGCCCCACGGGCCCTATCACCTGCTCGGTTATTCGGTGGGGGGTCAGATTGCGCATGCGATGGCGGTTCAGCTCGTTCGCGAGGGTGACGACGTAGCGACACTCGCCATGATGGACAGTCGCTTGATGGACGGGACCGGCCCCGTTGCCGAAACGCCCACGATCGCACGACTGGTCGCCGAGTTCGGTGCCCTGGATACTTTCGAAGCCGATGAAGAAGTGGCGGCGGAACAGGCCGCGGAGTTGTTGCGTCACAAGGGTGGACTGTTTGCATCACTGACGTCGGCTCATCTCGAGACGTTGTACCGACAGTACTGCGATCTCGTGGATGGGGCTCTCGCGCACCAGCCGTCGTTGCTGGATATCTCTGAGCTTCTTTTCTTCAGTGCAACAACAGATTCCGGTGAGGAGCAAGGTTTTGACACCGAGTCCGGCGCAGCGAGGTGGAAGGACCGCATCACCGGTGATGTACTCGAGTATCGAGTTCCCACCAGACATGAGCAGATGACGAGTCCTCAGGGCCTGGCTACCTTGGGTCCGCTTCTCAATCGCCATTTGAACTCGGTCGATCGGGACGATCAGCAGTAAATTCACACAACTACCCGTTGCCCTTGTAGGTACCCGGTAGGTCCTCACTCCGTTTACCGGGTCGTGCGACCATACAAATGCTGTATGTGGTGCGTTCGGCAGGTATAAACGTCCTATGAGTCTTGATCCCGCAATTGCAGCGAAGCTGAAGCGAAACGATGCCGGGCTGTTCAGCGCGGTCGCGCAGGAAAAGTCCACCGGAGATGTTCTGATGGTCGCGTGGATGGACGACGAAGCGCTCGCACGGACTCTGGAAACACGCAAGGGAACGTACTACTCGCGTTCGCGCCAGCAATACTGGGTCAAGGGTGAAACGTCGGGCCACACCCAGTACGTCCACGAAGTACGTCTGGACTGCGACGGGGATTCGATCCTGCTCATCGTCGATCAAGAAGGCGCGGCTTGCCACACCGGCACGCACAGCTGTTTCGATACCGACGTACTGCTCGCCGCTGAATAAGGCGGCTCTTGACGGTGAGCAGGTCACTGTCCAACGATTGAGCGGACAACTTTCCGACACTGCGGGAGCGTCATGGCCGACAACGAAGTTGATTCCCTACCACTGGTTACTCGAACGCTGAGTGCGCTCGGCGGTGATGTAGGCAAGACTCGATCGCTCGGTATGTCGCGAGAACTTGCAGCACCGATCACTACGGTCTGGTCTGCGATCGCAGAATTGGAACGCATCCCACTGTGGTTCATGGCGGTTTCGGGAGAAGCGCGACCAGGCGGTCGCTATCAACTCGACGGAAATGCCGGCGGCGAAATTCTGGTCTGTGAGGCCCCTCGCATGCTTGGTATCACCTGGGAGTACGGCGGGAAGGTGAGCTATGTGACCATCGAGTTGTCCGAAACTGCAAGTGGGGGAACGCTCTTCGACTTCACTCACGTGGCTGATGTCGATCTGGATCGGTGGACCGAATACGGGCCGGGCGCGGTCGGCGTCGGCTGGGATCTGGGACTGCTCGGGTTGGCGCGTCACGTCGAACTGGGAATTAACACCCCCATCGAGACGCCGGAGTGGTCGGCAAGTCGCCAGGCCAAAGCATTCATGGCCACCAGCAGTGACCTGTGGGCCCAAGCTGCCATCAATTCCGGCGATGATCCCGAAGAAGCGCGCGCGGCGGCCGCTCGAACTACCGCCGCCTATACCGCGTAAGGAATGGTCGACCGGACTAGCATCGGGATAGTCTGGATTGTTGCGGGATTTCCGCGCCACGAGCGGAGACGACGATGGTGTATCGAGTCATCGAAATAGCGACGGTCTTCATGCACTTCGGGTTTGTGCTGTACGTGGTATTCGGCGGATTTCTTGCCTGGAAGTGGCGTCGTACCATTGCAATTCACCTTGCGGCGGTGGCCTGGGGTGCGGGGTCGCTGGTGGTCGGATACGACTGCCCACTCACAAATCTGGAGAATTGGGCGCGCCGAATGGCCGGCATCTCCGAGTTGCCGTCCACCGGATTTATCGCGCACTACATCACCGGAGTCTTCTATCCGGTCAGTATCGAGCCGATTGTTCAGGGCCTGGCTGCGGCTGTCGTTGTCGGATCCTGGCTGGGGTATGTGTTGCTCGGGCGCCATGCGAAGGCGCAGACAGGACCGTCGTCAATTCGGTGATCGGTCTTTCAATAGTCGAGGCCGAGGCCGAGTCCGTTTCCGAACGGAAACGGCGCTGATCCAGCATTTGCCGTGAATCAAGCGCGGCAAAGTGCTAACACCGGAATCGTGCGGATACCGGCAGTCTTCGCTGCGTATTCGGCGAAGCCTGGGTACAGACTTGCCTGCAGATTGAAGATTTTCTCGCGTTTGTCGCCGGTCACTTCGCGCACCGATACCGGGTACTTTTCTGTTCCGACTTCAACCTCGGCTTGGCCTGCAGCAACGAGGTTGTAGTACCAGTCGGGGTTGGTGGGGGCTCCAGCTTTGGATGCAAAAACGTAGATGGTGTCGGAATCCTTTTCGTCGGCCATGTACATCATCGGGCTAATGAACTCGCGCCCGGACTTGCGGCCCCGGTGATGGACCAACACCATCGGCGCGCCTTCGAACGGGCCACCCACTTGTCCTTCGTTAGCTCTGAATGTGGCAATGATGTCTGCGTTCCAGTCGTCAGTACTCATCGTCGTCTCCTGCTCAGGCCGTTTGTGTCCATTTGATGCTGGTGGCTGGCTTTCGGTACCGCTAGCTTGGCATACGTTTCGTCTTTATGTGCGGGCAATCGTCGGCATTCTTGATCTACTATCTACGTATGAACGCAGATAGTGGTGTTTGCCGTCGAAAGCTCCCCGAAGATCAGGTCGATCTGGTGGTCGAGGTCTTTCGGATGCTTGCCGACGCAACTCGAGTCCAAATTCTGTGGGTATTGGTGGACACGGAACGGTCGGTCAACGACCTTGCCGAGCGCGTCGGCAAGCCGGCGCCGTCAGTGTCGCAACATTTGGCAAAACTGCGTATGGCGCGGTTGGTTCGCACCCGCCGTGAAGGTACAACGGTGTTCTACCGTCTCGAGAATGATCATGTGCGCCAACTGGTTACAGATGCCGTCTTCAATGCCGAGCATGCCGGACCCGGATTACCGGGACACCATCGCAACGCCGGTGAACTCCGTGAGATCCATCCGGAAAGGTCACCTGAGGCCACCGGAGAGGTTGGTGCGTCATGACGCATGAGCCCAAAACGATGCAGGGGCATGGCCATGGGCATGGTCACCCGTCGAGAGGCTTCCGATCCGCCGTTCGGGAGGTCTTTTCGCCGCACAGTCACGACGCGGCTGACAGTGTGGACGACGCACTCGAATCGAGTGAGATCGGCATTCGAGCCGTCAAGATCAGTCTTGTCGTTCTGGGTGTCACGGCCGTCGCGCAAGTCGCGACCGTGGCGATCTCGGGTTCAGTGGCGTTGTTGGCGGACACCATTCACAACTTTTCCGACGCATTGACCGCGATACCGCTGTGGATTGCATTTGCGCTGGGAACGCGAGCGGCGACGCGTCGCTACACCTACGGCTTCGGCAGGGCCGAGGATTTGGCCGGACTGTTCGTGCTTGTCATGATCGCGATCTCTGCGTTAATTGCGGGCGTTGAAGCGGTTCGGCGATTGATCAATCCTGTGGAGGTCGAACACCTGGGTTGGGTCGCGGCAGCCGGCCTGATCGGCTTTCTCGGCAACGAGTTGGTGGCGCTGTACCGCATCAAGGTCGGGAGGCAGATCGGTTCTGCCGCACTGATCGCCGACGGATTACATGCTCGTACCGACGGATTCACGTCACTGGCAGTTCTATTGGGTGCTGGGGGAGTTGCCCTCGGGTTTCCGTTGGCGGATCCGATTATCGGCCTCGTCATCACGGTTGCCATCGTGGCTGTTTTGCGTTCGGCGGCGCGCGATGTGTTCCGACGCCTCATGGACGGCGTTGAACCCGAGTTGGTTGACGAGGCCCAACGGGCATTGGAGCTCGAACCGGGTGTCCTTGGGGTTCGCGGACTGAAGATGCGGTGGATCGGCCACCGATTGCATGCTGACGCAGAACTCGACGTCGATCCTCGTTCGACGCTCGCCGAAGCGCACGCGATTGCGCACAGTGCAGAACATGCACTGACACATGCAGTTCCGAAGCTATCGAGCGCTCTCGTACACGCCTATCCAGCGCACGGTTCGGCGAGTTCTACGCATCGGGAGTGATCAGTGATCGGGGTTCGCATCCGGCTTCATTGCGATGATCTGGATGAGGTTGCCGCAGGTGTCGTCGAAGATGGCTACGACAGCGGTGCCGATGTCAGTCGGTTGCTGAGTGAACACAACACCCAAATTTGTCAGTCGGGCATACTCGGCCTCGACGTCGTCGACCGTGAACTGTGCGAGCGGAATGCCTTCTTCGGCAAGCGCATCGCGGTACGGCTTGACGGCGGGGTGCTTGGCGGGTTCGAGCAGGAGTTCCGGGCCCTCGGGCCATTCCGGTGATGTGACTGTGAGCCAGGAGTCGTCGCCGAGCGGAATGTCATGATGCTTCGTGAAGCCGAGCACGTCCGTATAGAAGGCGAGGGCTGCTCGTTGGTCGTCGACGAACAGGCTTGTCAGTTTGATTTTCATCGTGTTCCTGTCTTGGGAGGCCATCGGCGGGTGATTTCGGCGAGTGGCTCGGGATTGAAATAGTGAAACTTGGACCGTCCGCGACGCTCGGTCATGACGAGCCCAGCCGATTCGAGGACGCCGAGATGCTGAGAGATCGCCTGACGGGTGAGGTTGAGGTTGTGCCTCATCGTGAGCATTGAGCAGATCTCGAACAGAGTCTGGCCGTCGCTCGCGGCGAGTTCGTCGAGGATGACACGCCTTGTCTCGTCGTCGAGAGCACGGTAGACATTGACCACGACCCCACTATAGGCAAGTGGCAACTTGCATATCAAGCTCACAGTAGAAGGTCGCTGCTGCGTGAGCGTCGTCGAGTATCCGAAATCTCCTGTTCAGGGCACTTTCTCGGTAAGCTACGGAGCGTCGATCTGATGTATCTCACGCCGTTTCGGAACGGGGAAACCAGTGATCGTTTTGCGGGGTAGGGCGCTTGTCGCGGTGGTAGTGGTGTCTCTGACGGTGGCGTTGGCCGCCTGTACCTCCAGTGATCCGGCACCCGGCGTAGGCAGGAATTACGGATCGGGCGGCACGCCCGTCGACTTCAAGGAACCCGTCAAGCTCAGCAGCGAAGACGGTGTTCTCGAGGTGCGATTGTCTGCCCACCAGGGGGCGGTTCCACTCGACACAGCATCGGGATCGGTGTCGAATTTCTTGCTCTTCGGCTACGAGGTTTTGCGAGGTAGTGCCTCCGACGGAACAACGTCGGCGAATGATGTCTACCCAGCGCCGACGCTTCGAGTGAACCCGGGCGAGCGATTGATCATCCACTACGACAACGATTTGCAGGGCCTCACAATCGAAGATTTCTACGATCCGGCGTTCACACCGGCGGGTGGGAAGGTTCCGATCTATCCGCCGGCGCTGACGTCCGCGCCGCTGAACCTGCATACGCATGGGGTGCATGTCAGCCCGGACGGTAATGGCGACAACGTGTTGCTCAACATTCCGGCCGGTCAGGGGAACGTGTACGACTATGCGGTTCCAGGATCTATGCCCAACGGCTTGTACTGGTATCACAGCCACCGTCACACCCTCACCGCTCAGCAGACGTACCTCGGACTGGCAGGGCTGCTCGAAATCGGTCGGCCCGACGGCAATTTGCCGATAGTGACCGCCAACGACATACCCATTCGCGATATGGCACTGCAGTACAACTTCGTATTCGACAGGAAGGGAAAGGGGCGACAACTCAACGATGCGAACTGGCCCCAATTCGTCTCGACCTTGACGCCTCCGACTGGCACCGAACTTGCTGACGGCACCTATCGGCCGAGCCTTGTGCCTGTAAATTTTTCCGAGACAACCGAGGGTGCACAGTATTTCACCAATTGGTACAGCGGACCGCTGTCGCCGGCCAACCATCGTGGACAGAATCAGTTTGTTCCGGGCAATCTGCAGAGCTTTTCCAGCGATTCCACGAATGTTCCGGCCGACCTGGCGCTGCCGGACAATCAACGCGATGTGCAGTACACAGTGAACGGGCAGTTCCAGCCATCGTTGAAACTGAAGCCCGGGCAGACTGAAATTTGGGTCCTCGCAAATATCAGTGACTTCGCCTATATGCCGGTCACATTGACGGAGACGGAGACAGGAAACCATCCGAAATTTGCGATTGTCGGACAGGACGGTAATCCGTTCGGCCAGGTCCAGCCGCCAGTAGACGGTGACGGGACCAGGCTCGTGATTCCGCCGGCATCCCGATACGCGATAGCGGTCACGATGCCCGCATCCGGGGATCTCGTTCTGGAAATGCCTCCGCTCGAAGGTGCGAAACCGGTGAGCAATCCGGGGATTCTCTACACGAACAACGGCACTGACAATCCGCCGGCAGAACTCGGTACCGTCACAGTCGATCCGTCGGTGATCAGTTACGCCGACGGGTTTTTCACGTTTCCGACCCAGCAGTTGATTCGAGCCACCCCAGATCAGGGTGAAGGCAGGACAACGCCATTCGAGTACGGACAGACGCTAGATGCGTACACCTCGTTCGTGGATACCGCATCGATGAACCCCGACGTGACGCGCTCACTGACGGTCTCGGGCGGTTTCGGCAACGACAAGGCCAGCAACAGTGATCCGAAGGCCTTCACCTACGAATTCGCGGACAACACCTTTCCCAATATTCCCCTCATTCAACCTCGTTTGAATTCCGTCGAGGAATGGAAGATCACCAACCTCAACAACGACGAGCATCCGATGCACATCCATGTCAACGACTTTCAAGTCATGGAAGTAGTGGACCCTGTCGCTGGAACTACGACGGGAGTTCAGCCGTGGGGGATTGACAACGTCAATGTGCCCGCCCCGGTCACGGATGAGAACGAGAATGCGCTCGTTCCGGCGTCGGTGACGTTGCGTACCAAGTTCACCGAATACACCGGAACGTTTGTGATCCATTGCCATCGACTCAATCACGAGGACAACGGCCTGATGGCGACGGTCAACGTGATTCCGGAAGTCTCGTCGTATGCGGTCGCTGTCCCGGGTTCACCCGGCGTGCCCGCGACGGTGCAGATCTTCGATGCCAACCGCGACAGGTTGGTCACGACCGTGACGCCGTTCCCATCCTTCGAGGGGACACTCAGCGTCGCGATGGCCGACGTGAATGCCGACATGGTGTTGGACCTCGTCGTCGGAACCGGACCGGGTGTGGCTCCGGAAGTGGCGGCGTACAACGCAGTTAGTGGCGAACCATTCACCGATGAGTTGGCGCGCTTCGCTCCTTTTGCCGCGGACTTCCGCGGTGGTGTCAACGTCGGCGGCGTCGACATCGATGGGAATGCCTTGGCGGACAACATCATCGTCGGCTCCGGTCCGGGAATGGAATCGCAGGTGAAGATCTACTCGACTGATCTGCCTGCCGACAAGAAGACGGCTCCGGCGGAATTCGGGTCATTCACGCCGTACCCGGGTTCGAACAGCGGCGTCACGGTTGCCACCGGAATGGTCGACTCGCATTCCGGTCGGGCCAGCATCGTCACAGCGCCGGGCGCGGGCGACGAACCGTGGGTGAAGACATTCCGCTACGACCTCTACCAGCCCACCGCCGCAGCGGCCGCAAAAGGAAACGCTGACGAACACGCAGGTCATGCGGATGGGCCGGTGATGACGTCGCAGTTCTTGGCGTTTGATCCGAACTATCGGGACGGAGTTTCTCTCTCGACGGGATGGGTGGCCGGTGCCGAGGGCGGAGCGAAGTCCATCGTGACCGGGATGCGCGGAGGCGAAGGAACGGTGCGCGTCTTCTCGAGTGGGTCACGGCTAGATGGTGCGCCCGAGATGTATTTGGAGAGCCCAGATCACCATTCGACAGATGTTGCCTTCCGGGAAGTTGCGTCCTTTGATCCCTTCGAAGGATCTTCTGGCGTCAGTGTGGCGACCACAAGTACCACAGTGGGTGCAGATCTCCTGGTCAGTGGGCCGTCCGAGGTACGCAAATTCAGTGTGGGGCGGGCAGATCCGTCGGCGATCACCCTCACGCCGACACTCGTCGGAACCCTGCCGCCCTATCCTTCTGGCGCAGGAGCACTGCCACTCGGGGGTCGCTAGGTGCGCGCTCCCGCCGTCGCGATCGCATCGATGACGGCGGCAGGGTCATCGAGCGCGACGAATGTCCTCGCGCCGGGAACCTCGACGAACGCGGCGTCCGGAAACAGGGCCGCGAGCCGACGTCCGAGAACGGGTGTAAAGGCGCGGTCAGCCATTCCCCACACGATCGTGACCGGCTTGGTGAAGCGAGGCAGTCGGGTGGCGACGTCGGTGAGATCCATCGCTCCGACCCCACGCAACAGCGTCGCCAGGTTCTTGGCGATTCGTGAATCGGTGCTCATCGGCTCGACCCACGATGCGGTCAACGCGTCATCCCGTCGGACCAGCAAGCCGTAACCCAGCGGCGAATGGCGCAGTGCTGCCACCTTGAGCAGCTTGGACAAGAGGCCGATCGACCTCGGTCCGCGCATGGTCGCGAAGACGACGTTGAACGGGAACGGCGGGAACTTCTCGAACGCGTCGCAGTTGGTCAGCACCAGGCTGCCGACGCGGTCGGGATGCGCGTCCACGAGGAGCTGGCAGAGGGCGCCGCCGGTGTTGTTGCCCACCAGTGTGATGTCGCGAAGGTCGAGTGCGCCGATGAAGTCGTGGATCATTTCGGCGACCGTGCCGGGCGTGAGCTCCACCGAATCGTCGACTGGAATCGTGTGGGAGCCAAGAGGAAGTTTGGGGAGAATGCAGCGGAAACCGTCGCGCGCAAGTCCTTCTGCAACGTCCATCCATAGCCTGTGATCGACGAGGATGCCATGAATGAACAACACCGGGGGATGGGGCGAGTCGTCTGGACCCAACACTCGATACTCGATCGTCGCTCGTTTCAACTTCACTTGAAGCATGTGGGATACCCTCCTCATGACAGTTACGAACACTCAGTATGAAAGTTACGTGCAGTCTGTATGAGAGTCAACGGTGATCCGACGCCCGTCCGCCGAACCCAGGCGGAGCGGACCGCAGCGACACGCGCGCGTCTTCTCGGGGCAGGCAGGCAACTGTTCGCCGCCGACGGGTATGCGGCGGTCTCAACCCAGGCCATTGTCGATGCCGCAGGCGTAACTCGGGGCGCGCTCTATCACCAGTTCGGCGACAAGTCGGGCTTGTTTGCCGCGGTCTACGAAGAGGTGGAGCGTGACCTCGTCACCGCCGTCAGTGTACGAATCGCCGCCGCCGCGCCCACCGATCAGCTGGCGGCCATGCGCGTCGGTGCCCGGTTGTTCCTCGGTGAGTGCTCGGCGCCCGACGTGCAGCGAATCGTGTTGATCGACGCGCCCGCAGTCCTCGGCTGGGACCGGTGGCGCGAGGTAGGTATGAAGTACGGACTCGGTGTCATCGAGGCGATGCTCGCGGCAGCAATGGCCGACGGGGTGATTCCGGAGCAACCGCTGCGGCCGACGGCCCACGTCTTGTTGGGAGCCCTCGACGAGGCGGCTCTTTTCGTGTCTCGAGCGGCTGACGCCGAAGGTGCTCTGGAGCAGATGTATGCGGTGTGCGACCGCCTGATCAACGGTATCGCCGGCACCAATCCGCAACTCGATGCCCAGTAGGGGTTCTCCAGTTGGTCTAGGCACGGAAAATGAATCCATTGGCGATTTGTCGAAAAACCTTGTATATGAACAAGTCTCGAGTGAAATCTATCGAAACCTGTCCGAAATGTCCCTAGAAATCGAAACCCTGTTCGATTAGAATTAACGAATGGGGAATCGGGAAGCGTGGCAACTGGACAGCGAGGGACTCAAAATAGAGGTTCTCGACCTCGTTCACGCCCGCCACGGCCTGCAATCACGCATGGTGCACCTCGTTGTCGAGATGTTCGCCCGTGACGCTCTTCCTGACACCGGTTTCCGGGCTATCGCCCAGTGGTTGCACCGATCCACCAACCTCGAGATCGGTGAGTGCAGCCAACTGGTCTCGCTTGCGCGGTTGTTCATGCTCGAACCTGTAGTCGCACAGTCCTTTCACGATGGTGACATCGACGCTCTCAAAGCCCGGCAGGTAGCCCAGTTCTGCCAGCACCCACCCAAGAGCATGCATACCGCGGACATCGAAAAGGCCCGCGACATCCTGCTGGACCTGGCCTCGAAGAAGGTTTCCGACTGCGACGCTGTCCGCGCGGCCATCCGGCGTATCGAAAAGAAGTACGGCAACCGCGACGACGGAGTCCCCGTCGGGGAAGATTCCGAGCGCAACGAGTTCTACGCCTCCAAAGGTTTGTACGGACGGGTCAGCGTCAAAGGTGATCTCGATGCCGTGAACGGCGCCCGGTTGATCGCGCTACTGTCCGGGCTTTCGAATCCGACGCCCGAAATTGACGGCGTGAAAGATGCTCGCACCCCGGCCCTTCGACGTGCCGACGGTTTCTGCGAGATGTTGCGACGCTTTGAGATGGCCGGCCTCGGACCCGTCGAAGGTGGCGTCAAACCGCACCTGACGATTACGGCTACCGCAAAAGACCTCACGGATCTGCAGGCATTGAAAGACCTGTTGCCGTCCACCGAGGAACTCGGGTATGCGATCACCAACTGGGCCGGCCCCATCAGCCTCGACAGCGCCCGCATGCTGGCGTGCGATTGCACGGTCACCCGAATCCTGCTCGACCAGAACGGGGTTCCGCTCAATCACGGGCTCGATGAGCGAACCGCGACAGTCCCGCAGCGGCGAGCCCTGACGGTGAGAGATGGCGGATGCGCTTTTCCTGGCTGCGGCACCCCGCCCGGATGGTGCGACGCCCACCATATAGTTCACTGGATGGACAGTGGTCCAACGGATTTCGATAATCTCATACTTTTGTGCGGCCACCATCATCGGTTGCTGCACCATACCGAGTGGAGAGTCGAGATCGGGGACGATCGGAAAACCCGGTTCTATCCACCAATGTCGGTCGATCCGTATCGAGATCCGATACCGGGGAACAGTCCACCGACAGCAGCTTGAACAACGGAACACGCAGCATCACCACCGGGAAGAAACATGCCCCCGGTGGTGATGCTGCGTGTTCGGTAGCTGGGTCAGGGAAGTGACCAGATTTGGGTCGTTGCTACATAGAAAACAACAACCCAGAACACTGTTACAGCCGCGACAATCGCCAATCCTTGCGCGTTGGTCTTGGCAGCAGGAATTCCCGCTGGCGGCCGTAACCACTTGTGCAACAACCGATTAACGTAGTACGGCATCGTGAAGAAGCTCATGATGAAACTCGAGAGCAGATTGCCGATCAACAATCCGAGCCACAGCGGCATCTTCAGTGGTGACAGTGCCAAGGTCAACAGCACGACGGTGGGGTACAGACCGACCCACACTGCTACCGCGGTTTTTGTGTCCGACGGTGGCGGTGCCTCGTTGCCGTTCTCGTCGAAGGCAAACCAACTACCGAAGGAATTGTCCACGGTCCGTAGTTCGAAATCATGGAACTTGCGGCCCTCGGCCAGGAGCTCCTGGCGCTGCGGTGACGTCAGCCAGGTGTCTAGATGTGCGGCGGTGTCGAAGCGGTAGAGGGTGGTCCATTCGTCCTGGACTCCCTCGACGGGACGGAACAGTTCGGTCCCACGAAAGCCTTCGAACGCGCTCTCGGTCTCACGCAGTCGGTCTTGCCAGGCGAGGAACTCGTCGATGTTGTTGTCACTGACTCGATGGGTTACGACGACTGTCAGCAAAGGGTCTGGAGCCTTGATCCCGCCGCTCACTACTTGCTGTGTGGCGGGCCCGTCGAAGAACTTTCGGCCTTGATCGAGGTAATCCTGCCTGGTTGCACTGTTGATCCACGCCTGAACATGGGCGATGGAATCGAAGCGGTACACGACCACCCAATCCGGTTGGGCGGGTGTCGGAGCCGAGACTTCTGCCCCGAGAAACCCGGTGTAGTCGGCGGCGGCGCGGTTGAGGTCTTTCTGCCAGATCTCGAACGGTTCCTCCGACCCCGCACGCACCCGCTGACCGATGATGACCGTCGCAACGTGGTTTGCCGACGTAGTCATCGGTTCAGTCCGGTATAGATCCGCTCCGGAGTGAGGGGCAGGGAGCGGAAGCGGGTTCCCGTTGCGTTCGCAAGTGCATTTGCCAGCGCTGGTGCTACCGGATTGATGCAACACTCCGCCATGCCTTTGGATCGAAGGGGCCCGACGGAATCAGCTGAATCGACGAGTAGGACCTCAGTACGAGGAATATCTGCGTACGTGGGGATGCGGTAGTTGCGCAGATTCGGGTTCATCATCGTTCCGTTGGCGTCCACGTGGAAGTTCTCGGTGAGTGCGAAGCCGATACCTTGGGCAACGCCGCCTTCGATCTGCCCCCGCACCTGCGCCGGATTGATGATCACACCCGCGTCGGTGGCCTGAACGCTGTACAGAATCCTGATCTCCCCGGTGATTCGGTGAACCGCGATTCGGAAGCCGTGAGTATTGGACACCACGCTGCGAGGCGATCCGTATGCTTTGCGGGCTTCGGTGAACCTGATTCCCCGTCGTCGACCGGCGTCGACCAGTTCCGCGAGGGTAATGCGGACATCTCCACACAGGATTTTGTCATCGTCCATCGAGCATTGATCAAGGGCGACGCCGGTGCGGGATGCAGCGAACGCAAGCAAACGGTCTCGCAGCGCGTTCGACGCTCGAAGTACGGCGTTGCCGGCGACAAACAGTCCGGCGCTGGCGAAAGCGCCTGTGTCGAAACCGGTTCGATCAGTATCGGATTGAATGATCCGCACACGCGACGGCGTGGTTCCGAGCTGGTTCGCTGCGATCTGGACATGTGCGGTGGACGTGCCCTCTCCGAATTCGACTGTGCCGATGGCAAGTTCGTACACACAGTCATCGCCGAGAGTGAGCCAGGCCTCCGAGATGTGTTCGGTGGGAGGTGCCGTTTCGTGCAGCGAGCTTGCGGTGCCCGTGCCGATGAGCCAGTCGTCTCCGAGCGTCGGGACTGGGTTGCTGCTCAAGGCAGCGTCAACCAGATCGATGCACTGCCCGAGGCCGTCTTCGGTGAAAATGACGTCGTCCGGGCCGTCTTCGAGTGCGACCAATGAATCGCCCGGGCGGACGATGTTGCGTCGACGCACTTCGAGGGGGTCAAGACCCAACGCGATCGCCAGTTCAGTCATCGCGGATTCGACGGCAAAGGCAGGCTGCGTCATGCCGTATCCGCGCAGGGCGCCGCTCGGAACACTGTTTGTGTAGATCGAATACGCGTCGAACTTCTTGTTGGCGCAGCGATACAGCGAAACTGCGGCACCGCCGGCGAACAATGTTTCGCCGCCGTGGTTTCCGTAGGCGCCGGTATTGGAGATGTTGCGGTACTGAAATGCGGTGAGCGTCCCGTCCTTCTTGGCGCCCAGCTTGATTGTCAGTTTCATGGGGTGACGCGGCGACGCTGTCGTGAATTCTTCTTCTCGCGTGAACTCGAAACAGACGGGTCGGCCGGTGTCCAGGGTTGCGAGCGCCACGAGATCCTCGCTGATCACCTCCTGTTTACCACCGAATCCGCCTCCCACTCGCTTGCAGAACACTCGTAGCTGATCGGGCCGCAGGTCGAAGAGGTGCGCGAGTTTGACCTTCGCGATCGAGGGGGACTGCGAACTGGTTCGGACGTGGAGTCGACCGTCCTCCATCCACGCGATCGAACCGTGAGTCTCCAAGTGGGCATGCTGAACTCGCGGCGAGAAGTACGTGCCCTCGTGAATGATGTCGGCGTCCGCGAACCCGGCCTCCACGTCGCCGACGTGACCGTGGATCTCGAGCAGGATGTTGTGCTCGGGATCGCGGACGAAAGGGTCGTCCGAACCGTGCAAAGCGGGAGCGCCGTCGGCCATCGCGTCTTCGGGGTCGAAGACTGCGGGGAGAATCTGGTACTCGACAACCACTTTTCGACGCGCTTCCTCTGCGGCAGCGACGGTGTCGGCGAGGACTGCCACTACGCGTTGCCCGACAAAGCGCACGACGTTGTCGAGAATGTACGTGTCGTCAGGGTCAACCAGGTGGTCGGTGTGGATTGCAGTGGTAAAACGTTTGCGCGGCACGTCTTTCCACGTATAGACGCGATGCACTCCGGGCACGGTGAGGGCTTCCGCGGTATCGATGGAGACGATGCGTGCGTGCGCGTGCGGCGAGTGGAGCACCTTCAGATGCAACATTCCGTCGATGGTGGTGTCCATCGTGTATTCGGCGCGTCCGGTCACCACGTCGGTGGCAGCCGGTGCGCTGACGCTGGTACCCACGGCTTCGCCGGGAAGCGCAACTTCGATTCCGCTGACACCGTTGACAGCGTCCTCGACGGCTCGATATCCCGTGCAGCGGCACAGGTTTCCCTTGAGTGCGCGTGGTAGGTCATCTTTCTGGGAGTCCGTTAACGCGGCCGACGTCATGATCATGCCGGCAGTGCAGAACCCGCACTGAAATCCCGGAGCATCGCGGAACTGCTGTTGCATCGGATGCAGATTTTCGGGCGTCCCCAGGCCTTCGATAGTGGTGACCTCGCGGCCTTCGGCCCGAAAAGCCGGCGTGATGCAACTATGGACCGGGTTGCCGGCGAGCCAGACGGTGCACGCGCCGCAATCGCCGCCGTCGCAACCCTTCTTGACGCCGTGATGTCCGAGCTCTCGGAGAAATGTTCTCAAACACTGTCCGGGACCGGGCTCTGTCTCGAAGCTGTTGCCGTTCACCGAGTACGTCATGGCCGATCCTCGCTCAGTTCGACGCGTATCTCCTCGGCAAAATGCCGCGCGAGGTGACGGCGGTGGTCGGGGGTGCCGTTGGGGTCGTCGAACCAGACGTCGTCAGAAATTCCGTCGATGCGCGATCGTAGTGTTGCGGCGTCGGGCATGGTCTCGAATGCCAACCGTACGGGACGGGTTGTCCCGGCCGTGATGGTCAGTAGTAGTTCCGTGGTGCCGCGTGTCTGGGTGGCGATCATGAAGATCGTCGACCGGCCGAGGTGAGTGAGGCTGAATCTGCGATGGGTGTGACGTTTGGTGAGTGTCTGCGCCGGGATGTCGATGCTACGGAGTATCTCGCCGGGATTGAGAATGTTCTGGTGGTCGCCGGTCACGAAATCTATGGCATCGACGGTCCGCTCGGATCCGTCTGTGGCCCACAGTGTGTAGGTCGCTTCGAGGGCGACTGTCAGCGTGATCATCGGGCCGGCGGGCAGGGACAGACAGATATTGCCGCCGACCGTCGCAGAGTTCCAGATCTTGAACGACGACAGAAATGATTCGCACGCGAATGCAAAGAGAGGTGCCGAACCCCAATGCGGTGGCGGGACATACGCATACAGGTCCCGTATCGTGCAGGTCGCGCCGATGGTGAGACCCGCGTCGCTCGGGTCGAGTGATGCCCAGCCGAGCGACGTGAGATCCACGAGACGATCCAGATCGGGTTGTTCCGCCGAGAACAGCCACGTTCCACCCGCGAGCCACGCATCACCGGGACGCCAGATGACTCCGGGCAGATCGGGTGGCCGCCGCACGACGCCGGTAATGGTGTTCAGATCCATGAGCCTGCTCCCCTCGGGGGATTGCCGCGCGGATCTTCGACATTACTGATTACATGGTGCGCAAATCCAGCATTTTGGACAAATCGGAATATTGCCGAATCGAAAGCGCTATTGCCGTTTTGTTTCTGGAGGTACGGGCGACGTGAGTTCGGCGATCAGTGCCTGCACGCGACGCTTGATCTCGTCTCGGATTGGGCGTACCGCGTCGATGCCTTGACCGGCAGGATCGTCGAGGACCCAGTCGCGGTAACTCTTGCCGGGGAAGATCGGGCAGGTGTCGCCGCAGCCCATCGTGATGACGATGTCGGAGGCTTGGACGGCATCTGTTGTGAGGATCTTCGGGCGATGGCTGGAGATGTCGATGCCGACTTCGGCCATCACCTCGACAGCGGCGGAATTGACGGTCTCTGCTGGTGCGGATCCAGCTGAGCGGATCTCGATGAAATCCCCCGCGAAATGGTCGAGGAAACCTGCCGCCATCTGCGATCGGCCGGCGTTGTGGACGCACACGAACAGGACGCTGGGCTTGTCGGTCATCGGGAGGAAACCTCTCGGATGTTGGGGGAGAAGCGTTTACGAAGCGCGAGGGAGACATACACCAGGCCAACCAGAACTGGAACTTCTATGAGTGGACCGACCACTCCGGCGAGCGCCTGGCCGGAAGTTGCGCCGTAGGTGGCGATGGCGACTGCGATAGCGAGTTCGAAGTTGTTACCGGCAGCGGTGAACGCGAGGGTCGTGGTGCGCTCGTAACCCAATCCGATTGCGGCGCCGAGGATATAACCGCCTCCCCACATCAGTGCGAAGTACGCGAGCAACGGGAGCGCAATGCGCACGACGTCCCACGGTTGGGAGGTGATCTGCTCACCCTGCATCGAGAAGAGTGCGACGATGGTGAACAACAAGCCGTACAGCGCCCAGGGGCTGATCTTCGGAATGAACGTATTGTCATACCAGTCACGGCCTTTGGCGCGTTCGCCGAAGAATCGAGACAGGAATCCTGCCAGCAACGGGATGCCGAGGAAGATGAGAACGGATTTTGCGATCTGCCACGGAGACGCGTCGATGGTGGTCTGCTCGAGGCCGAGCCACCCGGGCAGAACCGAGAGGTAGAACCATCCCAGAACAGCGAACATGAAGACCTGGAATACCGAGTTGATGGCGACCAGAACGGCAGCGGCTTCGCGGTCTCCGCAGGCCAGATCGTTCCAGATGATGACCATTGCAATGCAGCGGGCAAGGCCGACGATGATCAGGCCCGTTCGATACTCGGGTAGGTCGGGCAGAAACAGCCAGGCCAGCGCGAACATCAGTGCCGGACCGACAACCCAGTTGAGAACCAGTGATCCGGCCAGGAGTTTCTTGTCTCCGGTGACTGTGTCGAGGCGGTCGTATCGCACTTTCGCGAGTACCGGATACATCATGATCAGGAGTCCGAGTGCGATGGGAAGGGAGATGCCGTCGATCTGGACTTTTTCGAGAGCGGCGTTGAGTCCGGGGATCCACCGTCCCAGAATCAGGCCGACAATCATGGCAACGCCGATCCATACCGCCAGATATCGGTCGACGGTGGAAAGTTTGCCGACGACGGCGGGGGTTTTGGTGGCAGAGGCACTACTCATGCGCTGACCTCGATGCCTGCGACCGCGGAGCATGCGTCGGTGGTGGTCGTGGTGGATCCCTCGACCAGCAGTACCGCAGATAGCTGTTGCAATGCAGCAGGAATCACCCAGTAATACACCCAGGTCCCGCGTCGTTCGCAGTCGAGGAGGCCGGCTTGGCGCAGCACTTTGAGATGATGAGAGATTGTCGGCTGGGAGAGGTCGAAAGTGTCGGAGATGTCGCAGACGCAGGCTTCGCCGCCGGCATGGCTGGCGACCAGACTGAGCAGGCGCAGGCGCACGGGATCGCCGAGTGCCTTGAACATCTTGGCCAGGTCGCCGGCCCAGTCTTCGGTCAGTGGTTCACGAACGAGTGGGGAGCAACAGGCGCCGTCATCGGGCAACTCTTGATTCGACATACTTCGATATTGACAGATGTCGAAGCAGTGCGCAAAAGTTCCAGCGCCCGTAGTGCGAAAAGCCTCGTCGGCCGCGAACCCCGACAATCGAGCCCGGGCAGCTGAGTTCTTGCTCACTTTCGCTCCCAATCTGTAAACCTGGCCGACCAACATGCAGGTCAGGGCCGTTATAGTCGCCGTATGAGTTCCGAAACACTCGACACCGACCTTCTGGCGCGCAGGTTTGCGTGTCTGGGTGACCCGACGCGCCTTCGAGTGCTACGACTCGTGACTGCCGGCCCTGTCGCGGTCGATGTGATCGCTCGGGACGCTGCAATCGAGCCGTCGACTCTGGGCGTGCATCTCGAAGCATTGGTGGATGTCGGTTTTGTCGACATCACGGTTCAGGACAAAAAATCCGTGGTCAATGTTGTCGAATCCGCGTATTCCGACCTTGTGGAAGCTGCGACGGTGGTCGCTGCGCGAGGTCAAGTTCGCGACACATTGGGATCACTGCCCGAGGACGTGGTGCTCCGACGGATGAACGACGGCGACTGGGATGCTGTGCGAGCGATTTACCGCGAGGGAATCGATACCGGGACAGCAACATTCACTACATCGGTACCGTCAATGGAGAAGCTGGATGCACAGTGGTTGCCTGATCATCGATGGGTAGCGGAAATCGACGGACTGGTGGTGGGATGGGCAACGCTCAGCCCGACGTCATCACGTGATTGCTACCGCGGTGTTGCCGAGAACTCCATCTACGTCGGTAGCGCGGCACGCGGTCGGGGGGTGGGCAAATTGCTTCTGCGCCAGCAAGTTCAGGCCGCCGACGCCAGCGAGATCTGGACTGTGCAATCGTCGATCTTTCCCGAGAACCGGGCGAGTGTGGCTTTACATCAGGCCGTTGGATTCCGGATTGTCGGGACACGCTCCCGAATCGCGCAACTGGAGGGACAGTGGCGCGACACGGTGTTTTTGGAGCGTCGAAGTGAGGCCGCTAGCCTTTAGCAGCACTGATCCCGGCGCGGCGGCCGTAGAAACTGCCGTCACCGAGAGATGTTCCGGACGCATAGCCTCCGGCGCAAACACCGGCCGTGCAGCGGCCCGCGGCAAACAAGCCGGGAATCGGTTCACCGGAGACGTGCAGAACCTCGGAATTGACGGACGTTCGTAAACCGCCGAGGGTGAATCCGGCAGTGAAGTTTCGTAGGTCCAGAGCGGCGATCGGGGAGCCGATGGGTTTCACCCACTCGGACTTCTTGCCCAGCACAGGATCCTCGCCGCGCTCGGCATGGCGGTTGTATACCTCGACGGTGGACTGCAAGGTGCCTTCGGGCAAACCCATCTCGGATTCGAGTTCTTCGACGGTTTCAGCGACCCACTTGGGCCGGAACCGGAAGAACGGTGTGGAACTGTCTGCAGCGGCGCCTTCGTCGTACGCAGCTTCGTCGATGATCAGGTAGGCCTGATTATCGTTGCGCAGCAACGTTTCCTGTCCGATGCGTCCGGGGTACGTGTCTTCGTTGACGTACCGCTGACCGCGAGCGTTGACGAGGATGCCTCGCACCATCAGCTGCGGATCGCCGAAGAACGCAACTTCAGTGGCATCCATATGTGCCAGGTCCGCGCCTAGAGCTTGGGCCATCCTTATCGCGGTACCGTCATGCTCTTCGATAGCGGCGCCGGGCCGGCCGATCAATCGCGGAGCGTACGACGCGATCATCGACTCGTTGTACGCGAAGCTGCCGGTCGCCAGCACAACACCGGTCCGGGCACGTACAGCCACTTCCTTGCCGTACTGCTTCGCGATGATCCCCACCACTCGATCACCGTCGACGACCAGGCGCTGAACGCGCATGTCAAGCGCGGCGCGCACTCCCAGCTTCTCTGCAGTTTCGACCAGCGGCTTCATCAGCATGTAGCCACCGCCCTTTTCGCCGGTGCGCTTGCCGCTCATCTGCGGAACATGTCCGCGGGGAGCCGGCGTGGCGATGGTGTTGAACGGTGCGGAGTTCTCGCCGCCGGAGTACATGAGTCCGTCGTCGAAAGGCGTTTCCCAGCCAGGCTGGCCGTAGAAGGTTTCCTTGAACGGAACGCCGTTGTCGACCAGCCAGTTGTAATGCTCGACGCTGCCGTCGCAGTAGTCGGTGATCTTGTCCTCGTCGGCGCCGGGGCCGAGGGCAGCCATCATGAACGTCTTCATGTTCTCCGGGGTGTCCTCGAAGCCGAGGGCCTTCTGCAGTGGTGTTCCGCCGCCGAGATAGATGAACCCACCGGCCAGTGCGGCCGCGCCGCCCCATCCGCTGGTGCGTTCGAGCACCAGCACGTCGGCGCCGGCGCGTGCCGATTCGATGGCGGCGGAGACACCGGCGATGCCGTAGCCCGCAATAACGACGTCGGCCTCGTAATGCCACGTCTCGATGGACTGCGCGGATATCGGACGGATGGAGTTGGCCTCAGTCATGGATGTCGGTCCTTCGCTCGGAGATAGTTCGGTGGTCGAAGTATCTCGGCGCGGGGTCAGGCCGGTATCCGTTTTCGGCGAAATATTGCTCGTTGGCGCACGCAACCATGCGCGCAGCGGCACATCCAGTCAGAACCAGCTCAGGCCTTCCCGAGGCCCGCTTCGATGCCCTTGTCGAGTTGGGTGAGCATTGCACTGCTCAACTCCGAGAGTTGCGCGACCTGGTTGTCGTCGAGGCCTTCGAAGATGAGTGCTTGGACCAGGTTGACGTGTCCCGGTGCGGCTTCGACGACTTTGACCATTCCTTCGTCGGTCAGAACCGCGTTGGATCCTCGACTGCCACGGATTACCTCACGCCTGACCCAGCCGACTTTCTCCAACTTGGTGACGACGTGTGAGAGCCGTGACAGTGATGCGTTGGCCCGCTGCGCAAGTGCGGATAGCTGTAGCTTCCGGTCGGGTGCAGCCGAGAGTGCTGAGAGCACGAAGTATTCGAAATGTGTTAGCGCAGAATCTCGTTGGAGTTGGGTGTCGAGCGCCGCCGGTAGTCGGGTGACGAGCGAGATGAGGGAGAGCCACGCTTCCTGCTGCTCGGCGGTGAGCCAGGTAGTCGGGGCCTGTGGCTCGGCTTGCGCGTGCTGTTCACTCATCGGTGGATCTCCTCCTGGTACCGCATGCATGGTGCAGGTACAGAGTTGCAGACGTGCAAAGGGACGGTTCAGCCAGGGAATAGTTGCGGGGGTCAAGCGTTGAGATCTATATTAGGTTGAACCTTCAACTTAAATGAGCTCATCGAACCTCAGGAGCCACTATGTCCGCGACCACAATGCCGGCGTTGTACCTCAGTCACGGCGCTCCGCCGCTGGTAGACAGTGCGCTGTGGGTGAAGCAACTCGGAGCGTGGGCCGGTGATCTGCCACGGCCGACGGCCATTCTGGTTGTCTCCGCGCATTGGGAATCTGCACCCCTGACCATCGGATCGACAACCACTGGCACTCCGTTGATCTACGACTTCGGTGGATTCCCCGAGCGGTTCTACCGAACCGAGTACAGCTCTCCTGGCGCTCCGGATCTGGCTGCGCAGGTAGCCGCGTTGATGCCTGACAACGAGCAGGTAGTGCAACAACCGAACCGCGGCCTCGACCACGGTGCCTACGTGCCACTCACAGTCATGTACCCGGACGCAGACATTCCGGTATTGCAGATATCGCTGCCGACGCTGGACCCGGAGCGGCTGCTTCACCTCGGGCAGCGGTTGCGACCGCTGCGTGAACAGGGCGTCTTGATTGTGGGATCCGGCTTCACGACGCACGGTCTACCGTTCCTGCGGGACCCGTCGCCCGAAGCGAAGGCTCCGGGTTGGTCCGCCGAATTCGACGCCTGGGCGGGGGAGCGATTTGCCGCCGGCGACGTCGACTCGCTGATCGACTTCCGGGCGCAAGCGCCCGGAATGCCTTACGCGCACCCGACCATCGAGCACTTCGCACCGCTCTTTGTCACCCTCGGGGCGTCGTCAGACCCGGAGCAGGTTCCCGAACAGGTAATCGACGGGTTCTGGATGGGACTGGCGAAGCGCTCGATTCAGGTTATGTAAGTGAGTCAGTTGCGATTTCGGAGGAACTCGACCGCCTGATCGCCGTGGGTGCTTGCTCGGAACTCGCTCGAAATCACCTTGAGGACAGTTCGATCGGTATCGATCACGAACGTGGATCGTTTGACCGGAGCCAACTTTCCGAGCAAGCCGCGTTTGACGCCGAACTGCTCCGCAACGGTGCCGTCGGTATCGGCGAGTAGTGGATAGTCGAAGGACTGCGCGGTCGCAAACGTCGATTGCGCTTCCACTGTGTCGGTGCTGATGCCCGCGCGCGTGGCGCCGACCTCGGCGAATTCCTTGCCGAGATCCCGAAAATGGCAAGCCTCGGCGGTGCACACGGGTGTGGATGCGGCGGGGTAGAAGAACAGGACCAGCGGCCCGTTCTCCAGCAAGCTGGTCAGCGAACGGGGCGTTCCGTCCTGATCCGGCAGAGTGAAATCGGGAGCAAGCTGACCTGGTTTCATTCGGTTGAGGTTACCCGCGCACGACGAGGCTGTGGGTGAGCCTGGGATGATGGAGGTATGCACGGTGAGCCCACCTCCAAGTCCGCACCCTCGTCCGACACCGCGATTGTCGGTGCGGCGTCGGATTCCACCACCACGCGTGAGCAGTTCCGCGCTCTCGCTGCCGAGCATCGGGTCGTTCCGGTTACACGCAAAGTGTTGGCGGACTCCGAAACTCCGCTCTCGGCGTACGAGAAGTTGGCCGGCAATCGTCCTGGAACCTTCATGCTCGAGTCGGCTGAGAACGGTCGATCGTGGTCTCGGTGGTCGTTCATCGGCGTCGGCTCTCCGGCCGCATTGACCGTGATCGACGGTGAAGCGGCCTGGTACGGCAATGTTCCGGCTGGTGCGCCGTCGGGCGGCGATCCCATCGACGCACTCGGAGCCACCCTCGAGCTTCTGCGCTCCGAGCGTCTTCCCGATCTCCCGCCGCTGACGGGTGGCATGGTCGGTTTCCTCGGATACGACGCCGTTCGCCGCCTCGAGAAGTTGGGCAACTCGGCCGTCGACGATCTGCAGATCCCCGAAATGGTCATGCTGCTGGCCGCGGACATCGCTGCTGTCGATCATCACGAAGGCGCGATCACGCTGATCGCCAACGCAGTCAACTGGGACGGTACCGATGAACGCGTCGACTCTGCTTATGACGACGCGGTAGCGCGCCTCGACGCGATGACTCTGGCGCTGGCGGCACCGGCCAAGTCGACGGTGTCCACATTTGCGAAAGCCACCCCCGAGTACCGCCGGCAGCGAACCACCGAGAGCTTCGGCGTCGACGTGAAGAAGCTGATCGGCGACATCGAAGCCGGTGAAGCGTTCCAGGTCGTGCTTTCGCAGCGATTCGAAATCGATTGCACCGCAGCCCCTATCGATGTGTACCGGATGTTGCGCGCCTCGAACCCCAGCCCGTACATGTACCTGCTCAACGTTCCGAACGGCGACGGCGAAACAGCGTTCTCGATTGTCGGATCCAGCCCTGAAGCTCTGGTCACTGTCGCGGAGGGAGTGGCAACTACCCACCCCATCGCCGGAACCCGGTGGCGCGGAGCCACCGAAGAAGACGACATCCTGCTCGAGAAGGACCTCCTCGCAGACGAGAAGGAAAACTCCGAACACTTGATGCTGGTCGACCTCGGACGCAATGACCTCGGTCGGGTCTGCCGGCCGGGCACGGTCAAGGTGCACGACTACCGGCACATCGAGCGCTACAGCCACGTCATGCATCTCGTGTCGACGGTGACCGGGCACCTCGCAGACGGTAAGAACGCACTCGACGCAGTCACCGCCTGCTTCCCGGCGGGAACGCTCTCGGGTGCGCCGAAGGTACGGGCAATGCAGTTGATCGAAGAACTCGAACCCACGCGGCGCGGTGTCTACGGCGGAATCGTCGGATACCTCGATTTCGCGGGCGACGCCGACACAGCGATCGCCATCCGCACCGCTCTGATCAAGGACGGCATCGGATACGTGCAGGCCGGCGCGGGAATCGTCGCCGACTCCGATCCGGTCTACGAGGACACCGAGGCACGCAACAAGGCAATGGCAGTGCTCAGCGCTATCGCGTCGGCGCACACATTGCGCACCATCGGAGGTGAAGGCAAATGAGCGAACAGGCTTCGAATGCGGCAGGAGTCGACTCGACGAAGTCTCGTTCGGGACGTAGTTCCGCAATGTTGACGACGCTGCTCTTGGCGTTGGCTGCCGCCGCGCTGTGGGGCAGTTCGCGGATGACCTGGGTGAGCGTCGTTTCCAACGACGGCAAGACTCTCGAGCGGACTACCGACCTCGACGGCAGTACCTGGGCGGCGGCGATGACGCCACTGGCGCTGGCGCTGCTGGCGGCAATTGCCGCGTCGTTCGCGGTGCGTGGATGGGCCGTTCGAATTGTCGGCCTGATGGTGGCGCTGGTCGGTGTTGCGGTTGCGGTTCCGGCGGTTCAGTTGATGGTCTCGGGGGCTTCGGCTGATCGCGCGGCAGATCTTGCCGAGCTGTCGAGTCATCTCGAAGACGTTTCCACCGACGTTTCGATATTGCCGGCGGTACTGGCACTGTTCGGAGCGATTGCGGCGTTCGCGGCCGCGGCTTTGCTCATGCGAAAGCCGAAGGCCGGCGCCGGCTTGTCGTCGAAATACGACAACCCCGCTGCCCGACGCGAGGCCGCGGCAAAGCTTGGGCAGGGAAGTGGCGGCGCGTCCGACGAGCCTGTGACACAACGGATGCTGTGGGATGCGCTCGACGCCGGAGAGGATCCGACTCTCGATGCCGACGATCGAGATCCAGGTAAGGATTCACGATCCTGACGTCGGTTTTGCCGGAATTTTCGCGGCGTGGGTACCCGGACGGAGTACCAAAAAATCGCCCAACTAGGCTGACCACATCCTGATGACGTAACTCACATCAGACTCTTGCCCAGAAAGGATTCGGGCCACGATGACCGTACTCGACTCGATTCTCGACGGGGTGCGCGCAGATGTCGCCGCCCGCGAAGCCGTACTCGACTTCGTTGCAGTCAAGGCTGCCGCGGCCGCTGCGCCACCGGCTCTCGATGCTGTAGCGGCACTTCTCGAACCGAGCATCGGCGTCATCGCCGAGGTGAAGCGCGCGAGCCCCTCCAAGGGGGCTCTTGCCGACATCGCTGATCCCGCAGAGTTGGCTGCGGCCTACCAAGCCGGCGGCGCTCGAATCATCAGCGTTCTCACCGAGGAACGACGCTTCCACGGATCGCTCGCCGATCTTGACGCAGTCCGCAAGGCAGTCACGATTCCGGTGTTGCGCAAGGACTTTATCGTCGGTCCGTACCAGATTCACGAAGCACGAGCGCACGGCGCCGACGTCATTCTGTTGATCGTGGCGGCACTGGAACAGCAGGCACTCGCCTCGCTGATCGATCGCACCGAATCCTTGGGAATGACGGCACTGGTCGAGGTTCACACCGAAGAAGAGGCAAACCGCGCCCTCGAAGCCGGTGCCAAGGTCATCGGTGTCAACGCACGCGACCTCAAGACCCTTGAAGTCGACATGAACACCTTCGGTCGGATCGCTCCCGGGCTACCCACCGAAACCATCAAGATCGCCGAGTCCGGAGTTCGCGGCACCGCTGATCTGCTGGCCTACGCCGGAGCTGGAGCCGATGCGGTTCTGGTTGGCGAAGGACTCGTGACCAGTGGAGATCCGCGCAAGGCTGTTGCTGATCTCGTCAACGCCGGGGCGCACCCTTCGTGCCCCAAACCATCTCGCTGAGCTGACCAGACTGCTCGGGTGCCGTTTGTCCGCACCCGGGCGGTGACATTTGCCCGCACCCGGGCGGTGACATGAGCCCGGACCCGGGCGGTGACCACCGCCACGCTTGGGGCAGACTGGGGGAGTGACTTCACGTACTCAGGGACCAGTCTTCAAGGGTGACAATTTGCCGCCCGCCAGTGCCGGACTTACCGAGCGCACCACACATGATCCGGACGTCGGTGGCCATTTCGGTGTTTACGGCGGACGGCACGTGCCGGAAGCCCTCATGGCGGTCATCGAAGAAGTTACCGCCGAATACGAAAAGGCTCGCGCGGACGACTCGTTCTTGAACGAACTTGATCGACTGCAGCGCGATTACACCGGCCGTCCGTCGCCGATCTTCGAAGCCACGCGCATGAGCGAGTACGCCGGCGGCGCACGGATCATTCTCAAGCGTGAAGACCTGAACCACACCGGTTCTCACAAGATCAACAACGTCCTCGGCCAGGTCCTCCTGGCCAAGCGGATGGGCAAGACGCGCATCATCGCCGAGACCGGGGCCGGCCAGCACGGCGTCGCGTCCGCCACAGCCTGCGCATTGCTCGGCCTCGAATGTGTCATCTACATGGGTGCCGTCGATACCGAACGTCAGGCATTGAACGTCGCCCGGATGCGTCTACTCGGCGCCGAGGTCGTCTCGGTCGAAACCGGTTCGCGCACGCTCAAGGACGCGATCAACGAAGCCCTTCGCGACTGGGTTTCTCACGCGGACAACACTTACTACTGCTTCGGCACCGCTGCCGGACCTCATCCGTTCCCGACGATCGTTCGCGATTTCCAGCGTGTGATCGGACTCGAAGCGCGTGCCCAGGTGAAGGCCTTGACGGGTCGTCTGCCCGACGCGGTCACGGCGTGCGTCGGCGGCGGCTCCAACGCGATCGGTATCTTCCATCCCTTCATCGATGATCTGTCGGTGCGCTTGGTCGGCTACGAGGCTGCCGGTGACGGCGTCGAAACCGGCAGGCATGCAGCAACATTCGCTGGCGGTACGCCGGGTGCATTCCAGGGCGCGTACTCGTACCTGCTGCAGGACGAAGACGGTCAGACCATCGAGTCACATTCCATCTCGGCTGGTTTGGACTACCCGGGCGTCGGTCCCGAACATGCGTATCTCAATGACATCGGTCGGGCGACCTACGAACCCGTCACCGATGCCGAAGCGATGGATGCACTACTGCTGCTCTCACGGCGCGAAGGCATCATCCCCGCAATCGAATCGGCGCACGCCGTTGCAGGTGCACTGCGTCTCGGTAAGGAACTTGGGGAGGGCGCCATCATCCTTGTCAACCTGTCCGGTCGCGGCGACAAAGACATGGACACCGCCGCCAGCTGGTTCGGCCTCTTCGACAATGCCGAACCGAAGACTGCTGATCAGAACAACACGGAAGGCTCCGACAAGTGAGCGAACGACCATCACGCCTTGCATCCACTTTTGCTGCATGCAAGGCCGAAAACCGGGCCGCACTCGTCGGGTACCTACCAGCGGGCTACCCGACGGTCTCCGAATCCATCGACGTCTTCAAGACGATGGTCGACGGTGGCTGCGACATCATCGAGGTCGGCGTCGCGTACTCCGATCCGGTCATGGACGGACCCACCATCCAGCGTGCCGCTGAAACTGCACTCAGCAACGGCGTCCGCCTGCGCGATATCTTCAAAGTTGTCGAGCAGATCACGTCCGTTGGCGGCAAGGCCGTTGTCATGACGTACTGGAACCCGGTGCTCCAGTACGGCGTCGACAAGTTCTCGCGCGACCTCGCGTCGGCCGGTGGGCTCGGAATGATCACGCCCAACCTCATTCCGGACGAAGCCGGTGAATGGATGGAAGCATCGCGGCAGCATCACCTCGATCGCATCTTCCTCGTTGCGCCCTCGTCCACCGAGGAGCGACTGGCGATGACTCTCGAGGCGAGCAGCGGCTTCATCTACGCAGCATCCACGATGGGTGTGACCGGAGCCCGGACCGCTGTGTCGTCGATGGCGCCGGAACTCACCGCACGGATCCGCGCGCATTCAGATATTCCCGTCGGAGTCGGGTTGGGTGTTCGCTCCGGAGCACAGGCAGCCGAGATCGCCGGATACGCCGATGCTGTCATCGTCGGATCCGCGCTGGTCTCCGCAGTCGAGAACGGGCTGGGCGCTGTCCGGTCCCTCACCGAGGAACTCGCCGAGGGTGTCCGCTCGGCTAACGTGGCCTCGTGACTTCAACTGTGGATCTGCTGGCCTACATTCCCAGCCCGTCGCAAGGCGTGTGGTACGTCGGGCCGATAGCACTGCGTGCCTATGCCCTCTGCATCATCGCCGGGATTATCGTCGCAATCGTCTGGGGCGATCGGCGATGGGTCGCGCGCGGCGGTGAGAAGGGCACCGTCCTCGACATCGCAGTCTGGGCCGTGCCGTTCGGTTTGATCGGTGGCCGGCTGTACCACGTGCTGACCGATTGGCCACAGTACTTCGGCGAAGGCGGCACCCCGATCGACGCCCTCAAGGTGTGGAACGGCGGTCTCGGAATTTGGGGCGCAGTCTTCCTCGGCGGTGTCGGCGCTTGGATCGGCTGCCGCCGGCGAGGTATCCCGGTTGCAGCACTCGGCGACGCTATCGCTCCGGGTGTACTTCTGGCTCAGGCAATCGGGCGGTTCGGCAACTACTTCAATCAGGAGTTGTACGGCCGCGAGACAACAATGCCGTGGGGTCTGGAGATCTTCCACCGTGTGAACTCCTCCGGTCAGACGGACGCCCTTGCCGGGGTATCCAACGGGGTGGTGGAGAAGATCGTCCATCCCACATTCCTGTACGAAGCGCTTTGGAACATTCTGATCGTCATCTTGCTGGTTGTCGTTGACCGACGATTCAAGATCGGCCACGGACGTCTCTTTGCTCTCTACGTCGCGGGATACTGCGTCGGACGCCTGTTCGTCGAGCTCATGCGTGACGATCCGGCGTACCAGCTGGCCGGTATTCGAGTGAACGTCTACACCTCGGTGATTGTGTTCGTTGCGGCGGTTGCGTACTTCCTTCTTGCCAAGAAGGGTCGTGAGGATCCATCTGAATTGAAGTCGAACACCTATGTCTCGGATTCGACGTCAGATTCTTCAGACACCGATACCGATTCCAGCTCGGTTGAAGAAACTGTTGTTGAGGAAAGTGTTGTCGAAGAGGTCGAGGGCGTGAAGGATTCGAAGGAGAGTTCCGCCGCAATTGATCTGAAAAAGGGGACAAGTCGTGACTGACCCATTTTCATCAGGACCGCAGGATCCGTACGATGTTTCGAAGCCGTACCACGTGCCCCCGTTCGGTGACAGCCAGCAGTATCCGGCGCCCGCGCAGTATCCGAGTGCATCGCAGTATCCGAGTGCATCGCAGTACCCGAGTGCGCCGCAGTACCCGAGTGCACAACCATCGGGGTATCCGCAGCTGTATGGCGCTGCTCAGCCCGCGGCTGGTCCGCCGATGTATGCGTTCGGTGACCCGCAGGCTCCGTACGGTCGTCATCCGATTACCGGCCAAGCGTTCTCCGACAAATCCAAGGTTGCCGCGGGGCTCTTGCAGTTGCTGCTCGCGTTCGTGTGTATTTGTGGTGTCGGACGCCTGTACATGGGTTCGGTCGGACTCGGGTTGTTCCAGCTGTTGGGTATGTTCTTCGCTCTGGTGATGTCTCCCTTGGTGATCGGGATTCCCTTTGTCGTCGCCATCTGGATTTGGACGGTGGTCGATGGGATCATGATTCTTTCGGGAAGCGCACGCGACAAGTACGGCCGACCGCTGAGCTAGAAGCGCTTGCGTCCATCGGGTCGTTCGCGCCGGATTCGAGGTATAAAGATTACCTACTTTCACTGTGTGCAGGATTATCGTCAACACTAAGGAATTCACGTTGCCTAACTTGAACAAGAGTCCGGAACCTTCGGAATCCGGGGACTCCGAAGGGTCGCAGCCAGGTATTCCCCCACAGTTCGGTTCGCCTTTCGATTACGACGCAACCGCGGATGCCTCTTTGACCGAAACCTCGACGCCGACGGAAAAGACGCCGTCGACCGAGACTTCGGGTACCGGCCCCGGCTGGGACACGTATGCGGGGACTGGCAATGGTCCAGGTTGGGGAAGCAACCCTATCTATCCGCCTCCGGCCGCAGCGGAGCCGACAACGGCATTTCCCGCTGCGTCGCAGCCTGGTCCGGAAGCCTTTGCGCCGGGCTATTCGCCGGCCGACGGACCGGTGTACGGAGTCCCGGCCGATCAGACACCGAACCCGTATGCGCCGCCGCAGCAGCAGGCCTACCCCCAGCCGCCGCAGCCGCCCCAGCATCAGGCTTATGGTCAGCCTCAGCCGGGCTACGGTCAGCCTCAGCCGGGCTACGGTCAGCCTCAGCCAGCGTACGGTCAGCCACAGCAAGGTTACGGTTTTGTTGATCAGTCGGCTCCGTTCGGGCGTGATCCGATGACAGGACAGCCGCTCTCAGACAAGTCGAAGGTGACGGCCGGACTTCTCGGCATTCTGTTGGGCGCGTTCGGCGCGGGCAGGTTCTATCTCAACCAGCCGGGCATGGCTATCGCCCAAATTGCAGTCACGTGGTTGACGTGTGGAATCGGCGCCATCTGGCCTTTGGTCGACGGCATCATGATGCTCACCGGCAGCGTGAAGGACCAGTACGGGCGACCGCTCCGCAGCTGATTCCAGACCGCTCTCCGGGCCGTGGTACTCGAGTGTTTCGACGCTCAGGTGCCACGGTTTTTTTATCGCTCTGTCCGGATTTCTGCTGATAAACTGACCTTTGCCGGTTGCGGGTCCGTGTGGCGGTCGCGCATGGTGGAGGGCACGCATGCTGTTTTCTCAGATGCCTGGTCCGCAAGGGATGTACGACCCCGATCAGGAAGCCGATTCGTGCGGTGTCGCCGTGGTCGCAGACATGTACGGCAGACGCTCGCATTCGATTGTGTGCGACGGTTTGTCGATTCTCTGCACGCTTTCTCATCGAGGTGCTGTGGCCGCAGATTCGGCCACTGGCGACGGCGCCGGGATTCTCCTTCAACTACCTGTCGGTTTGTTGCAATCGGTCACCAGTTTCGAGTTTCCGGAGCCAAATGAGGATGGCGACAACATGTTTGCGGCTGGGAACTGCTTCCTTCCGCAGGATGCCGAATCACGCCGAGTTGCTGTCAAGCGCATCGAAGCGTGCGCGCGTTCGGAGGGCCTGAGGGTGCTCGGTTGGCGGGATGTTCCCGTCAGTCCTGACGCATTGGGATCGTCCGCTGCAGCCTGCGCGCCGCACATTGCGCAGTGTTTTCTCTGCGATGCACGTCCGGGTTCGAGGGTTGGCGGGATCAGTCTGGATCGGAAAGTATTTGCACTGCGGAAGCAGGTGGAGCGAGCCACTTCGGATGGCTCCGGAGTCTACTTTTGTTCGCTGTCGTCGCGAACCTTGGTGTACAAAGGCATGCTGACGCCTGCTCAGTTGCCGCTCTTTTTCGACGATCTGCGTGACGAGCGAATGACCAGCGCACTTGCCTTGGTGCACAGTAGGTTTTCGACCAACACCTTCCCCACGTGGCCTCTTGCGCAACCATTTCGGTGTATCGCGCATAACGGAGAGTTCAATACTGTTGTCGGTAATCGGAATTGGATGCAGGCACGTGAACCGTTACTGCGCAGTGAATTGTTCAGCGGGGATATCGGTCGAATCGCCCCGGTCTGTACGGTGGGCGCGTCGGATTCAGCGTCGTTCGACGAAGTGCTCGAACTGCTTTCACTTGGTGGCCGGAGCTTGCCGCACGCGGTCATGATGATGATTCCGGCTGCCTGGGAGCAGGATTCGGCAATGTCGGAAGAGTTACGTGCGTTCTATCAATTTCAGGCGTGCCTGATGGAAGCCTGGGACGGACCGGCGTCGGTCACGTTCAGTGACGGGAGGCTGGTGGGTGCAGTACTGGACCGCAACGGTCTGCGGCCTGGTCGCTGGCTCCGGACAAGATCAGGTCGGATCGTGTTGGCCAGTGAGAGTGGCGTATTCGATGTTCCGTCTGCTGACGTGGTCGAGAAAGGTCGACTCGAACCGGGGCGGATGTTCCTGCTCGATACCGATCAGCAGCGGATTGTTCCCGACAGCGAGATCAAGGCCGAGTTGGCAAGGATGGCCCCGTATCGTGCGTGGCTCGACGCTGGGCTGACCCGCGTCGGCGCACTACCGGATCAACCCCGGACACGCGGGGATCCGGATTCGGTTTTCCACGAGCAACAGTTGTTCGGCTACACCGAAGAAGACCTGCACCTTCTGCTGGCACCGATGGCGAGCGAAGGTCGCGAAGCGCTGGGTTCGATGGGAACCGACACCCCACTCGCCGTGCTGTCCGAGCGTCCGAGGCTGCTGTACGACTATTTTGTTCAACTGTTTGCGCAGGTCACCAATCCGCCGTCGGATGCGATACGCGAAGAGGTAGTCACCTCGCTGGCTGTGCTGCTCGGCGCCGAACGCAACCTTCTGGAACCGTCGGAACGATCCTGCCGACGGATGCTGGTGCACAGACCCGTTCTGACTCGAGCAGAATTGGACAAGATCGCCAGTCAGGGCTTCACGGTGCTCCGCGGGTTGTTCGCCGTTGAGTGCGCCGGAGGCTTGGCCGACGCACTCGAGAAGCTACGTGCCGATGCCTGCGCAGCGGTGGATGCTGGGTGCGAGATTCTGGTGATCTCGGATCGGGGTTGGGATCGCGCGATGGCGCCGATTCCGTCGTTGCTCGCTGTCTCTTCAGTTCACCATCACCTGGTCCGAATGCGACGGCGTACCTCGGTTTCATTGATCGTCGAATCCGGTGATGCGCGGGAAGTTCATCACCTCGCTCTCCTGCTCGGATACGGTGCTGCCGCAGTGCATCCGTACCTTGCCCTCGATTCTGTTGAGCAACTGAGTCTGCAGGGAGAAGTGCCCGGAGTGGATCCGGATGCGGCGGCGGCCCATTACCTCGACGCCGCAAACCGTGGCGTCCTCAAGGTCATGTCCAAGATGGGGATCTCGACAGTTCAGTCCTATACCGGTGCAAAGGTATTCGAATCGATCGGGCTCGGCCGGCAAGTGGTCGAGGAGTACTTCGGCAATACGGCGAGCAAGCTCGGCGGGGTCGGAATCGCTGAGCTTGCTCAGGAAGTCGCGACACGACATGCCTGTGCGAATGCCGATGTGCCGACGAGCCCGAAGCGTCTCGAGGTCGGCGGCGAGTACCGGTATCGGCGGGGCGGTGAAGCGCACGTCTTCACACCTGAATCCGTATTCTTTCTTCAGCATGCGACCAGATCAGGCCAGTCGGATGTGTTCCGCCGATACACCGACGAGGTTGATCGGCGATGCGCGCAGGGCGGAACGCTGCGCGGGATGTTGCAGTTCCGGAGCGGACTCCGGCCTACAGTCAGCATCGACGACGTCGAGTCGGTCGAGTCGATTTTGAGTAGATTCTCGACTGGGGCGATGAGTTACGGTTCGCTCTCGGCGGAGGCGCACGAGACCATGGCGAAGGCGATGAATTCCATTGGAGCGCGCTCGAACTCAGGAGAGGGAGGGGAAGATCAAGACCGCCTTCATGATCCGTCGCGGCGAAGTGCTGTAAAGCAGGTAGCCAGTGGACGATTCGGCGTTACCAGTGATTATCTGATCAGTGCGACTGATATCCAGATCAAGATGGCGCAGGGCGCGAAACCAGGAGAGGGCGGCCAACTTCCGGGGTACAAGGTGTATCCCTGGATCGCCCGGACGCGGTACTCGACTCCGGGTGTCGGTCTCATCTCACCGCCGCAGCATCACGATATCTACTCGATCGAAGATCTTGCTCAGTTGATTTACGACTTGCGACAGGCAAATGATCGGGCGCGGATCCACGTCAAATTGGTCAGTGCGGTCGGAGTCGGCACGGTTGCCGCCGGAGTGGCAAAGGCCCACGCGGATGTTGTTCTGATCTCGGGCTACGACGGCGGTACCGGAGCCGCTGCGCTCACGTCGATAAAACATGCCGGAACCCCGTGGGAACTCGGGCTTGCGGAGACTCAGCAGACACTGGTGCTCAATGGGTTACGTGACCGCATCACGCTTCAGTGCGATGGCGGAATGCGGACGGCGCGCGACGTTGTCGTGGCGGCATTGTTGGGCGCGCAGGAGTACGGATTTTCGACGGCGCCGCTGATCGCTGCCGGTTGCGTGATGATGCGGGTGTGTCACCTCGACACCTGCCCGGTCGGTGTTGCCACCCAGGACCCGGAGTTGCGGGCGCGCTTTACCGGGCGTCCCGAGTTTGTGGAGAACTTCTTTCGGTTTCTTGCCGACGATGTGCGGGAGTATTTGGCCAGCTTAGGGTTCCGCAGTATTGATGAGGCGATCGGTCGGTCAGACATGCTTGTGGCCGGCGAAGGCGCCGGCGGGAAGAGTCGGACGTTGGATTTGTCGCCGCTGATGGTGGTTCCGCGTTCCCCGAAATTTTCGTCGGGTGGTCTCGGCCGGCCAGGGCCGGGGGAGTTGAACCAGATGCTTGTCGACAGGGCAGGCGGCGCATTGGACAACTCCGAACGTGTTCGGATCGAACTTCCTGTCTGTACCGCGGACCGGGCTGTGGGCACAGCGCTCGGGGCCGAGGTATCCCGCAGATACGGGGCGCCCGGGTTACCGGACAACACCATCGTTGCCAGGTTGACCGGAACCGCTGGGCAGTCTCTGGGGGCCTTCTTGCCGAGTGGAATCACGCTCGAAGTGATCGGAGACTCCAATGATTATGTGGGAAAGGGTCTTTCAGGAGGGAGGGTTGTCCTTCGCCCGAGTTTCGACGCCAGTTTCTGTGCTGAGGAGCAGGTGATAGCCGGCAATACTGTGCTGTACGGGGCGACGTCGGGAGAATTTTTCGCCCGCGGGCGGGTCGGGGAGCGGTTTGCTGTGCGAAACTCCGGGGCGTGCGCCGTGGTCGAGGGCGCCGGCGACCATGCCTGCGAATACATGACCGGGGGTCGCGTCGTCATTCTCGGGCCAACCGGCCGAAACGTCGCTGCCGGAATGTCCGGTGGAATTGCGTTTGTTCTCGATGCAGATCCGCGCGATGTCAACCACGCGATGGTCACACTGCAGGTTCCGACGGCCGATGATCTGCGGTGGTTGCAGAAGACGATCACCACCCACGTCGAACTCACCGGATCGCCGGTCGGGGCTCGGCTTCTTGCCGAGTGGGCACGTGAATCCCGGAGACTTACCAAGTTGATGCCAGTCGACTACGAGCGGGTACTTGCCGGGCAATCAGTTGCCACCCGTCCGCGGGACGGCACGGTGGTCGAGAACTCCGACGGGGTTCTCGCGGAGACAGCCAGTGCCTGATCCACGAGGGTTTCTCGGTATGCCGCGGTCCTCGGCACCGATGCGCCCGATTCAGGAGCGAACAGCAGACTGGAGTGAGGTGTACGAGGCATTGGCGCGCGGCGAGCGTAAGTCGGGGGCGCGCGAACAAGCATCTCGATGCATGGATTGCGGAATCCCGTACTGCCATTCGGAATCCGTTGGATGCCCCCTCGGAAATCTCATTCCGGAATGGAACGACCTGGTTCGTCGAGGCGACTGGGCGCTTGCCGCGGATCGGTTACACGAGACCAACAATTTCCCGGAATTCACGGGACGCCTGTGCCCGGCGCCGTGCGAAACTGCCTGCGTACTGGCACTTTCCGAGGCCAATACCACCGGAAGTGTGACGATCAAACGAGTCGAGCAAGCTATCGCCGATACTGCCTGGGACGAAGGTTTTGTGGTGAACCGTGTCCCGGTCGAACGCTCCGGACGGACGGTGGCGATCGTCGGTTCCGGACCGGCCGGGCTTGCGGCAGCGCAGCAGCTGACCAGGGTGGGTCACAGAGTCACCGTCTTCGAACGGGATGATCGACTGGGCGGTCTGCTCCGCTATGGAATCCCTGATTTCAAACTGGCCAAGAGTGCGATCGATCGCCGCCTGAGTCAGTTGCGCGGCGAGGGCACCCGATTGGTCACCGACTGCGATGTCGGACTCGACCTGGACGCACGTGAGCTGACCGCGGCGTACGACGCAGTGATTCTGGCGATCGGGGCCGGTAGGGCGCGAGAAGTCGATGTGCCGGGCCGCGGCCTTGCGGATATTCATTTCGCGATGGACTACCTGGTGCCGGCCAACCGGGAATGTGCCGGTGACGGTCCCAGCCCGATCAATGCCGCGGGCAAGAACGTCGTGATCATCGGCGGCGGCGATACGGCGGCCGATTGCCTCGGCACCGTTCACAGGCAAGGCGCGGCCTCCGTAACCGAGTTGAACTATCACGAGCAACCACCCCGCGCGCGGGACAGCGCGGCGGATCCGTGGCCACTCTGGCCGCTGACGCTGCGCGCGGCGCCCGCCGATGCAGAAGGTGGACGTCGTGAGTTCGAGGTGGCGGCTCAGGAATTTGTCGGCGACGGCCACGTTCGGGGAGTGCGCGTCGCACCGGTTCGAGTGGCGGAGGCATCCAGCGGTCGACGGGTAGCCGAGCCTGTGGGCGATCCGTTCGAACTACCTTGTGAACTGGTGCTCCTCGCAGTCGGCTTTCGCGGTGTCGGGGAAGATGACCTGCTTGCCGGCTTGGGAGTGGAACCGAATCCACGTGGAGTGATCGCGTGCGGACAGGATTGGCAAACTTCACAACCCGGCGTCTTCGTGTGTGGTGACGCACATCGTGGTGCGTCGCTGGTGGTGTGGGCGATAGCCGAAGGACGTTCGGCCGCCCGAGCTGTCGACGTGTATCTGACTGGGGCGTCAACGCTTCCGGCACCCGTTCACCCCGGTGCCTTGCCGCTGGGAATTCGACGTCGCAACTGAATCGAGTAAGAACAGAAAGTGCACGTCCGAAGTGCCGGATAGAAGTGAGACCGGGGAGCGACTAGGCTCGAGCCGTGAACCGACGGACAAAAATTGTATGCACCCTGGGACCCGCAACAGCGACTGGCGACCGGATCCGTGAGCTCGTGGAGAGCGGCATGGATGTGGCCCGACTCAACTTCAGCCACGGCGACCACGCCGATCACGAAGAGAACTACATCCGCGTCCGCGCGGCATCCGAGGCGACCGGCAAAGCTGTCGGCGTGCTCGCAGACCTGCAGGGCCCGAAAATCCGCCTCGGTCGTTTCAAGGACGAGCGGACAATCTGGGAAAGCGGTGAAGAGGTTCGCATCACCGTCGACGAGGTCGAAGGTACCCACGACCGCATCGGAACCACCTACAAAGAACTTGCGCGTGACGCCAAGCCCGGCGATCGCCTGCTGGTCGACGACGGCAAGGTCGGTCTTGTCGTCACCGCGATCGACGGCAACGACGTCGTGTGCCTGGTCACCGAAGGCGGCCCCGTCAGCAACAACAAGGGTCTCTCCCTTCCCGGCATGAACGTGTCGGTGCCGGCGCTGTCCGGCAAGGACATCGCCGATCTCGAATTTGCACTCAAGCTGGGTGTCGACTTCATCGCTCTGTCGTTCGTTCGTTCGCCGGCGGACATCGAACTGGTTCACGCCATCATGGATCGAGTCGGCCGCCGCGTTCCCGTCATCGCGAAGCTCGAAAAGCCCGAAGCTATCGACAACCTCGAAGCAATCGTGTTGGCCTTCGACGCCGTCATGGTCGCCCGCGGTGACCTCGGCGTGGAGTTGCCGCTCGAGCAGGTTCCGCTCGTGCAGAAGCGCGCCATCCAGATTGCTCGCGAAAACGCCAAGCCCGTCATCGTAGCGACGCAGATGCTCGAGTCCATGATCGAGAACTCGCGCCCCACGCGCGCCGAGGCTTCCGACGTCGCCAATGCCGTTCTCGACGGTGCCGACGCGGTCATGCTTTCCGGTGAAACGTCGGTCGGCAAGTACGTCATGGAAACAGTTCGCACCATGGCGCGCATCGTCGAGGCCGTCGAGAACGAAACGACTCGCGTACCACCGTTGACACACGTCCCGCGTACCAAGCGCGGCGTGATCTCTTACGCTGCACGCGATATCGGAGAGCGTCTCGACGCCAAGGCTCTGGTCGCCTTCACACAGTCCGGCGACACAGTGCGACGGTTGGCGCGTCTGCACACACCGTTGCCGCTGCTCGCCTTTACACCGCTGCCTGCGGTGCGCAGCCAGCTGACACTGACGTGGGGAACCGAAACCTTCCTCGTCGACCCGGTGTCCACCACCGACGAGATGGTGCGTCAGGTTGATATCGCATTGCTCGCTCTCGGCCGATACGCGAAGGGTGACCTCGTGGTCATCGTCGCCGGATCGCCTCCGGGAACGGTGGGCTCCACCAACCTGATTCACGTTCACCGCATCGGCGAAGAACTCCACTAGCGTGAGCAGTGCGGACGCGTCTGCAGACCTGGATACCCTCCTGGCTCTGCTCGATCTGGAACACATCGGCGACGACGCGTTCCGCGGCCATCATCCGGCGCAAGTAGGTTCACGGACGTTCGGCGGCCAGTTGGTGTCTCAGGCACTGATTGCCGCCGGCCGTACCGTGGACGGCGATCGGCCGATCCATGCGATCAACGCACATTTCATTCGCGGTGGAGACGTCAAGGCGCCCATCGAGTATCGCGTCGAACGTCATCGTGACGGACGTGCGTTTGCCAACCGTCAGGTCACCGCCTATCAAGGCGATAGTGAACTGTTCGTGATGCTGGCAGCGTTTCAGGATTCGGGTAAGGGCCTCGAGCATGCTGTCGAGATTCCGGATGTTCCGTTGCCGGAGTCGTTGCCGCCCTTGGGTGATCGTCTGTCAGGTTATGAGGACAAGCTTCCGCATTTTGCCGGTGCTCTGAAACCGATCGACATGCGTTATGCCAACGATCCGGCCTGGATCTTGAAGGGTACCGGGGAGAAGCTCACCCATAATCGGGTGTGGATGAAGGCTGACGGTCAACTGCCGGACGATTCACTGATCCATGCCGCGGTGTTGGCGTACTCGTCGGATACAACCGTCCTGGATTCGATCCTCACTACCCACGGCTTGTCTTGGGGCCACGACCGCATTGTTGCTGCGACAGTGAATCACTCGATCTGGTTTCATCGGCCGTTCCGATTCGACGACTGGGTGCTCTACGCAACGGAATCCCCGGTGGCTGCTGGTTCGCGTGGCCTGGCGACGGGGCGATACTTCTCGATCGAAGGCATGCTGATGGCGACGGTCGTGCAGGAAGGCGTCATCAGACACTTCCCGCGTAAGGGGGAGTAGAGCCGAGCCCACGCACGGGGGAATAGGGGCTGAGCCGGGGTGTGGGTCAGTCTTATGCTGATTTCTGGTACTGCGGTGCCAGTTCGTCGGCTCTGTCCCAGGGTGACCAGTCCACTTCGCGCCCGTCGAGTTGTGCCGCAACAACTTCGAGACCGGCGTGCCAGCCGGCGGCGTGGGCGTACGCGGACTCTTCTTCTTCCATTGTGTGAGTCAGCGTCAGCCAGCATCCGCCCGTGCCGTCGGGAACCAGTTCCCAGTGCAGGGTTTCGGCGTCCCACAAGTATTCGAAGATGTGGTTCGGTCTGACGCTGATTACGGTTCCACGAGTGACGTGATCGGCTGGTAGGCCATACCGAGAGATCTGCTCGGGCGTCACCTTGAACAAGAGGTCGGCGCCCGGGGTCAGGTCGAATTCGACGTCAGCGGGAAACCAGGCCTCGAGGAACTCGCGTTGAGTGATCACTTTCCAGACTTTGTCGGGAGACTGGGGGACAGCTAGTCGAAAACTGAGCGCCACCCGACCGTCGTACGTCAGGCTGATAATGCCATTGTCCATCGGTGCCTCCACTTGTGTTGGAACCCGTGAGGTTGACACCATCGTGCCATTTTTGTCGTCCGGACGGAATAACTGCAGTTCAGATCGTTATGTGTCGATCTGATGTAACGATTTGCCACCCGCACTGTCCGCATCGATCACGGGTAGCTACGGTCCCACCCACTGTGCCGACATATTTGGTCGAAGGCGTCCCTCGGGGCTCGCTGGTGCTGCGAGACATTCGGATCCACGGGCATGAAATCTACGATCATGGTTGCGGCGTATCGACCGTCGGACAGATAGCACGCGGTCATGCTGACCGAGTTTTCAGCTTGAACTTGCAGTGCCTCGACCGCGGCGCCGCACCACCGAGGTTCTTTCGGCGCCAGTAGCGCTTCTTCACGTTCGCGCCTGCGAGTTTCCTTCACCACTTCGACCGGAATCGTTCCGCCGAGCTGGTCCTTGGGGATTCCGGTTGTCGGGTCGAGTGGTGCTACCGCCGGCCGTGGCTCGTCGGGGTCCATTCCGAGCGCGATGGGTGGCCACTGCTCGGGCCCGGGTACGGAAATGCCTGACTCAGTCGCCTTCTCAGCACTTTGTCGGTCAAGTTCTGCCGTTGCCTCGCAAGACAGTGAGGGAACGCGCTGCGGGGCAACTGAGGCGTCCGAGACACTTGGGGTACCCAGTGCGTCGGGCGTCGTTCCGCTGCCACTCGGTGTAGCGCCGCTGGCTCCGGAGAACAGGATGGCCGAGGCGCCCACCGCAGCTACTGTCGCTGTCACGACGCCGGCCGTTCCGCGATGTGTTCGCATGCGACGAGACGCTACCGAGTTTTCCCACATTCGAGGGGGTTTCCAGCCGCATTCGTACTTTTGGTGGGTTCAGGGGTTCGGCAAGTAATGGACATCATCCGCCTGCAAAGAATATGTCTACGACGAGTTGATCCGGCGACTCGGTTTCTGTCACCCGAAACCCCGGACGCGAAGTCGCCGTGCCGATGAAGGACTGGACGATAGAACTGCTCACCGATGCAGTCTCGACTGCCATGACAGTGCCGTCCTGCGCATTGATCGGTGGAAATGGTTGAGGTGCTGTAACTCCCATGATGTCAACCTGAATGATCGATTGGCCTCCGACGTCGACCACCTTGCTGTCGCCGCCGCGAACAGCTTCGCTCACGTACTCGACTTTCCATGCCACAGTGCCATTTCCGTCGAATTGGTATGTAACCCGAGAGCGGTCGAAGAGGTGTTCGGTAGTGACGCCAGTGACTTCGGCGAGTGGACTGGGCGAGTTTGTGTCGGTGTCGATTGAGGGCGTAATGACGGGTGGGAGAGTGATGTTGGGTGGGAGTGTGATGCTGGGTGATCCCGCGATCCGGGGATTCCCGACTTGAACTGTTCCGGTCTGGGTCGCCGCATCGCCTGAATTATCAACTGCTGACGAGTTGGGGGCATTCGATGATCCGGGGTTGGACTGGCATCCGACAAGCGCAGCGACGCATACGAGCGAGCTGCAGAGTGTGATCAGTCGAGGGCGCCGCATAGACCGAATCTAGCGCCTGCAGATGCCCGTGAACGACAACTACCGAATCATGTCGGCGGCAGCCATGTCCGTGTAGCCGTGACAAGCGCGCAAACTCCGATATTGAGAGTCGGTTCGATAATGGGCGCGTAGTGCGGCGAGTGATTCGACGGCACGGTCCGTAGAGCTGGATCGGTCATGTCGCCGGTGGTGAACAGGGACGGATCGGTGCCGCCGAGTAGCCAGTACGACAATTGCGCACCCGAACTGGTCGCGAGAATGCCGACGTCCTCGCTGCCGGCGCCTGCTCCCGGATCGAGGATGTTTTCTTCGCCGAGCCAGGCCGCAAAAGCGTCGAGGGTTTTGCCTAGTGCAGTCGGGTCGTTCACCACAATCGGGAATCGCTCGATCTCCGTGATGGTGGGTTCCTCCGGGGCCCCGGCCGTCGCGGCTTCACCTCGCACGATGCGGTCCACGCTCTTCAGGATGCGTTCGCGGACGGCTGAGTCGTAACTGCGGATATTCAGCTGCAGTTCGGCTTCGCCGGGAATGACGTTGGCCGCGTCGCCGGCATGGATGGAACCGACGGTGAGGACAGCGATTGCTGTGCTCGGGACTTCCCTGGAAATGATTGTCTGCAGGCGCATTACGGTTTCCGCCGCCATCACCACCGGGTCGACGGAGTTTTCGGGCATGGATCCGTGTGCGCCCTTGCCGATCAGTCGTACGCGCAGAGAGTCGGAACCCGCATACGAAGGGCCGGGGTGACCGGCGATCTTTCCGGCAGGCAACGGCGCGACGTGCTGGCCGAGCACGACGTCGGGTTTCGGAAACTTGTCGAAGAGCCCATCGTTGACCATCGCTTGCGCACCGGCGCCGAGTTCTTCGGCAGGCTGGAAGACGAGAAGTAGGGTGCCAGACCAGCTGACGGTGTCCTGGGACAGGATTTGGGCGGCACCAAGCAGACACGTCGTGTGTAGGTCATGGCCGCAGGCGTGAGCTACCGGTACGACCTTGCCGTCCTCATTGGTGGCAGTGACGGTACTGGCATAGTCGAGTCCGGTGTCTTCCTTGACGGGAAGGGCGTCCATGTCTGCGCGCAGTAGCGCGGTCGGGCCCGATCCGTTCTTCAAGACACCGACGACTCCGGTCTTCCCGAGCCCGGTGGTGACGGCGAACCCCAGCGACTTCAGGCGGTTGGCCACGATGTCAGCGGTGCGGTGTTCCTGGAATCCGAGCTCCGGATGGCTGTGGAGGTCCTTGTACAGATCGGCGAGTGTCGGATCTACGGTGATGTTCTCGTGCGCGGCATAGGACATGAGCATCCTTTCGATCGAGCGATGCGGACGAACCGGATCATTCCGACGCTAACAGGGACTGGCTGTTAGTGTCTGCGGTCAGCGTCGTTCTTCCGGGACTGTAATCATCGATGACCGAGGACTTCCAACGACATCTGCCTGAACGATGGACTTGCCACCGACGTCGACTACGTTGCTGTCGCCGCCGCGAACAGCTTCGCTCGCATACTCGATTTTCCATGTCACAGTGCCATTTCCGTCGAGTCGGTACGTCACTCGCGAGCGGTCGTTTGAGGTGTTCGGTCGTGACGAAAATGACCTCGGCGAGTGGGGCGGGGCATCCGACAAACACAGTGCAGCATCGCGAAGCACACGAGCGTTCCACAGCGCATTATCAGTCAATGGTGCCGCCTGGATCGAACGAGCGGTCGTCTGCGGTGGCCTTCCACGTTTCGATCAAATAGCGTTCAGGCACAGTGGGATTACTGTCGCCGACATTCCCGATTCTGCCGCTGATGTAAATACGAAAGTGATAGCGCCCCGGGCCGTCGACCGTGACGGGATCGGTGAACGGATTCTCCGATGAGGGACCGCCGCCCGGCCAAACGTAGGTCTCGCCATCGGGAGAATCGATCTGGGCCTCGTAGAATTCTTCCCAGCCGGTATGTCGACTGGGAGGTGGACCGGTCAGGGATATCGCTCGAATCGAGGCCTCGCCGAACTGGTTTCGAGTCAAGATGGCGATGGTGTCGTCGCTGACCGCCGGTATCGAGGTTCCGTCCGGATTTGTCAGGACTTCCGGCCAGTCGGGAACGTCGTCCTCCATGATCACGATCAGACCTGCTACCTCGACCGTTGCTTCTTGGAATCGGATTGGCTCGACACTGTCGTGTCGACTGTTGGGCATTGGCTTCGTGGTTGTGGGCACGTGAGGTGCAGTTCGCAAATCGTTGTTGGTGGCAGTGATCGCTGTGGCGAGTCTGCTCGCCAATTCTTCGATGGTCACCAGCGGATTTCGGATTTCTTCGACAGATACGACATGCTTATCGATTCGAAGTCGCAGGATCCGATTATCTTCGGCATCAGAATCATCGAGTGCTCTGCGGCCGGCTTTCGCGACGGCTAGGCATGCATCGTCGAGGAAGTATTCAATTCCGGCTTGAGTGCCTATGAGTCCGGAACTCGGATCGGTACTGGTTACTTCCCAGTGGATCACGCGAACGAAACCGTGGTGCCGGGAATCTGCGAAGTGTGTTGCATGAATCGAACATAACGGCCGGTGATCGTGGACGCGGCCGAACGTCGACAGTTTGTCTGTGCGGCCTTTCGGCGCCTGACGCAAATGGTGCCCTCGGTGAGACTCGAACTCACACTGGACGGGTTTTGAATCCGTTTCCTCTGCCAATTGGGATACGAGGGCTTGTTGCGATGACTACATTAGAAGATGCGATTTCAAAGTCAAACACCGGTACCCTCTTTATGTTCGCGTCTCGTGTCGGGGCGGTTCGACAGAGGAGGATGGTGGCCATGAATTCGCTACTGCCACAAGGTAACCAGAGCGCACCGCGTCGCGTTGTTGTTGCCGAGGACGAAGCGTTGATCCGCATGGATCTGGTCGAGATGCTCCGCGAAGAGGGTTACGACGTTGTCGGCGAAGCCGGCGACGGTCAGGTCGCGGTGGAGTTGGCGGAAGCGCTCCGGCCGGACTTGGTGATCATGGACGTCAAGATGCCCAGGCGGGACGGGATCGACGCCGCGTCGGAGATCGCGGCCAAACGAATTGCTCCTGTTGTCATTCTCACAGCGTTCAGTCAGCGCGAATTGGTGGAGCGGGCTCGCGACGCCGGCGCGATGGCGTATCTGGTCAAGCCTTTCTCCATCACCGATCTGATGCCGGCAGTCGAACTGGCAGTCAGCAGGTTCCGCGAGGTGACTGCGCTCGAGCGTGAAATCGTGGACCTGTCGGATCGTTTGGAGGCTCGCAAGATCATCGAACGGGCCAAGAGTGTGTTGATGGTTCGTCAGGCGCTCACGGAACCGGAGGCGTTCAAGTGGATTCAGCGTGCTGCGATGGACAGGCGGTCCACGATGAAGGACGTCGCCGAGGTGGTTCTCGAAACGCTTAGCGGCGAGCCGAACGCCTGAGCTGGGTAAACCTGGTCGGGGGTATCGATGTCAGTAGGGATCCCTAGACTGATCAACCGTGAGCCCCGCAACCGCAACTCCGTCCAGTACCTCCGCCGTCGCAATCGGATCGGGGGAAGACCGTCCGCTCCTGATGCTTCTCGACGGGCATTCCCTGGCTTTCCGTGCGTTTTACGCATTGCCGGCGGACAACTTCAAGACGCATAGCGGCCAGGCAACCAATGCGGTGTACGGCTTCACATCGATGCTCATCAACCTTCTTCGCGACGAGAAGCCGACGCACCTCGCGGCCGCCTTCGACGTCTCGCGTCAGACGTTTCGCGCGGAACTGTTCCCGGAGTACAAGGCTCAGCGTGCCAAGGCTCCGGACGAGTTCAAGGGCCAGATCGACATCACCAAGGACGTCCTGGGCGCTCTGGGTATCCCGGTCATGGCTGAAGAAGGTTTCGAGGCCGACGACGTCATTGCCACACTGACTACTCAAGCCGAGGCTCTCGGATATCGCGTGCTGGTTGTCACCGGTGACCGCGACGCGTTGCAGCTGGTCACCGAGAACGTGACGGTTCTCTATCCCAAGAAGGGTGTCTCGGAGCTCACCCGTTTCACCCCGGAGGCTGTCGAAGAAAAGTACAGCCTCACGCCGGCGCAGTACCCGGATTTCGCGGCGCTGCGCGGAGACCCGAGTGACAACCTCCCCGGCATCCCCGGTGTCGGCGAAAAGACGGCCACCAAGTGGATTCGCGAGTACGGCGATCTCCAGGGATTGGTCGACAACGTTGACAAGGTTCGCGGCAAGGTCGGCGATTCATTGCGCGAGAACATCGCAAACGTGTTGCTCAACCGTCAGCTCACCGAGATGGTTCGCGACGTTCCGCTGCCGTACACGCCGGAGCAGTTGATTCTGTCGCCGTGGGACCGCGAGAAGATTCATGCACTCTTCGACGACCTCGAGTTCAAGGTTCTCCGTGACCGACTCTTTGCGACGCTCTCGTCGTCGGAACCCGAAGCCGAAGAGGGCTTCGAGGTCAGCGGTGACGCTCTCGAGCCAGGCTCGGTTGCAGCGTGGCTTGACGCTCATGCCCGCACCGGTGAACGCCACGGTGTAACCGTCATCGGCACTCGGACGCCGTATGCGGGTGACACAACTGCACTGGCGATCGCGGCATCGGACGGAGAATGCGCCTACATTTCGACAACCTCGGCCACTCCGGAAGATGAAGCAGCATTGGGTGATTGGCTTGCGGATGCGGGTCAGCCCAAGGCGATTCACGAAGCGAAGTGGGCAATCCATGCCCTGCGTGGCCGTGGATGGACGCTCGGCGGATTGACCAGCGACACGGCTCTGGCCGCGTACCTGGTGCGCCCCGGTCAGCGCACCTTCAACCTCGATGACCTCTCTCTCCGGTACCTCAAGCGTGAACTCCGGGCAGAAACGTCAGGGCAGGAACAGCTTTCGCTGCTCGACGACACCGATCAGTTGGATGCGGAAGCAGCTGAGACGGCAATGCTCAGTGCTCAGGCCGTTCTTGATCTGGCTCGCGCCCTCGACACCGAACTCGAATCGATCGAATCGAAGTCGCTTCTCTCCGACATGGAGTTGCCGTTGACGGTGGAGCTCGCCAAGATCGAGGCCACCGGAATCGCCATCGACAGTGCGCATTTGCATGATCTGCAGAGCCGGTTCGCTTCGCTGGTCGCAGCTGCTGCCGACTCCGCGTACGCCGTGATCGACAAGCAGATCAACCTCGGTTCGCCGAAGCAGTTGCAGGTCGTGTTGTTCGAGGAACTCGACATGCCCAAGACCAAGAAGACCAAGACCGGTTACACCACCGACGCCGAGGCATTGCAGGGCCTGTTCGACAAGACCGGACACCCGTTCCTCGAGCACTTGCTTGCACATCGCGACGCGACGCGGATGAAGGTGACAGTGGATGGTCTGCTCAAGGCTGTTGCCGACGACGGTCGCATCCACACCACGTTCAACCAGACTGTTGCCGCGACGGGGCGCCTGTCGTCCACCGATCCGAACCTGCAGAACATCCCCGTCCGCAATGACGCCGGCCGGGAAATTCGCGACGGTTTTGTAGTTGGCCAGGGATTCGATGTCCTCCTGACCGCCGATTACAGCCAGATCGAAATGCGCATCATGGCGCACGTTTCCGGCGACGAAGGGCTGATCGAGGCCTTCAACACCGGCGAGGATCTTCACAGTTTTGTCGGTTCACGCGCCTTCGGTGTTCCTATCGAGGAGGTCACGCCGGAACTGCGTCGTCGGGTCAAGGCGATGTCGTACGGGCTCGCCTACGGGTTGAGCGCCTACGGACTGGCGTCGCAGCTCAAGATCTCCACCGAAGAAGCGAAACAGCAGATGGATGCGTACTTTGCCCGATTCGGCGGAGTCCGTGACTACCTCCATGCCGTGGTCGAGCAGGCTCGCAAGGACGGTTACACGTCGACGCTCTACGGTCGTCGTCGCTACTTGCCGGATCTCAACAGCGACAACCGTCAGCGTCGGGAAGTCGCTGAGCGTGCGGCACTCAACGCGCCAATTCAGGGCACTGCAGCAGACATCATCAAGGTTGCGATGATCAACGTGCAGAAGGCTCTCGAGGAAGCAGGTTTGAAGTCGCGGATGCTGCTGCAGGTTCACGACGAATTGGTGCTCGAAGTGGTGGAGTCGGAACTCGAGCAGGTCACGGCTCTGGTCAAGGACAAGATGTCCACTGCAATCGAGTTGTCGGTCCCACTCGACGTGTCGGTGGGAGCGGGACGCAGCTGGGACAGCGCGGCTCACTGAGCTTCGAACGAACTGAGCTTCGAATAGACAAAGGCGCGACGGAAATCGAATTCGATTTCCGTCGCGCCTTTGTTCGTGAGTTGAACTACTCGGCAGGAGCGTTCTGGGCGGCGATTTCCTTGCGGACCTCGTCCATGTCGAGTGCCTTGATCTGAGTGATCAGATCCTCGAGTGCGGGAGCGGGCAATGCGCCAGCCTGGTTGAACACCAAGATGCCTTCGCGGAACGCCATGATCGTCGGGATCGAGCGGATGTTCGCTGCTGCCGCGATACCCTGCTCCGCTTCGGTGTCCACCTTGCCGTGAACAACGTCGGCATGCTTCTCGGCTGAGGCTTCGAAGGTGGGGGCGAACTGGCGGCACGGGCCGCACCAGGAAGCCCAGAAGTCCACGAGTACGACATCGCTGCCGTTGATCGTTTCGTCGAAGTTCTGCTGGGTGAGTGTCTGGGTGGCCACAGGGGTCCTTTCCATAGTTCGGGCTGTTGGAGTGTGTAACGCCCCGGGGCCCATGATTCTTCCCTGCCGCATTTTGGGACCGGCGCAGTGGGCGCTCAGAAGGTTCGGTTGCCATGAGGTACCTGTTGAATCCAGGTTGTTGCGGTGCGGGGAGATGACCAATTGCGAAGTTGTAACGGCACTTCTTCCCGTGTCGATAGATGTTATGTGCCCGCGCCGATGATGCGCACGGCACTCTCGCGGTGCCATCGGTATTCCAAAACATTGCATAAATTGCTGTGTAGCAACAATTTTGAGAATGCGATCAGCGCTTCGGATCGTAGCCACCAACCGGCCTGTCGGTTGTTCCGACAGCGCGCCCTTGCGGGGTCCCGTGATGTCGATACATTCCGGTACCCGTAAGTCAATGGTCAAAGTACCTGGATTGGTACCTATTTGTGACCATCGCACGCAGAACTGCCGGTCGGTTATGTCCGAAATCACTACATTTCGGCCACTAGCGCTACCGAATCGTGCCGGCCTCGCGTCTCACACCGCCAGTTCTTCGATCAGCGAGGCTGGCGTTGCGTGTCGAATACCTGGTTTTTCGAGCGCGGCCGAAATAGGTATGTCTCGGTCCATTCGGCGGAAGTCACGAACGCGAACAAACTGCAGAGTTATGGCCATGGCCGACCCGATCCGGGCCGGAGTACCGAGAAAAGGAAATCTACAAGATCATGGCCGTACGTATGACCAGCCGAAACACAGCTTTGAGCCGCACTATCCGAGGCGCCATCGTGGTTGCCGCACTCACTGCAGGTACCTTCGCCGCCACGACAGCAGGCGCGAGCGCCCAACCACTGTCAATTCCAGGTATCGACTTCACGATCCCCGCTCTGCCCAATCAGTTGGTGCCGGTCAATCCGATGGAGACGCCGGATGTCATCCATTCCGCGCCCAGCGCCGGCGACCGCGCCTTGTCTGCTGCGGAGTCGAAGATCGGGTCACCGTATGTATGGGGTGCTACCGGACCGAACTCCTTCGATTGCTCGGGTCTGACCCAGTGGGCGTACGCGCAGGCGGGCGTTTCGATCCCACGTACCACGTATGACCAGGAAGCCAGCGGCGTCGCGGTCTCCAAAGCCGATTTGCGACCGGGCGACTTGGTGCTCTACTACGGTGGTGACCACATCGGTATCTACGCCGGTAACGGTCAGGTCGTTCATGCGCCGACCAGCGGCCAGTCAGTCACACGGGCACCTCTCGACTCGATGCCTTTCCACATGGCCCGTCGGTTCTGATTTCAAATCTAGAAACGCAGTGAAATCATGGAAAGTCGATGTCTGACCATTCTGCGGTGCGCGGGGTGTAGACAACTGTCCGCGCCGCGGACCAGGATCTGTCCCGGATGCCGTGGAGTGAACCTCGACGTGGTGCCCTGTTGTGGGAAGGGCACCATCGTCTCCTGCCGCATTGCGCTGGACGGTTGGTGCGAACCGGGTCGAATGCACGTCCCGGTCATCGCGATCGTAGAACTGGACGAAGGTCCGTGGCTGTACACGGTGATCGACCACGGACTGAACGCGGTGCCGCATAATTTGTCGCGAGTGGCTTTCCAGTTCACTGAGCCAGGGGAGCGGTTTCCCCACTTTTCCCTTACGTGACCTCGTGGGCACGCTCGACCACCCAGCCCGCAATCTGCGTACGCGAGTTGAATCCGAGCTTTGTCAAAATATGTTCGACGTGCCCTTGAGCGGTGCGCTGTGAGATCACCAATTTGGCAGCGATCGCTTTGTTCGTCAGGCCCCCGGCTACAAGTTCCGCGACTTCATGTTCACGTTTGGTCAGATTAGTTCCGCCGCTACTGGGTGGATTCGTGACTTGCGGATTCTCGCCCAGTGCTAGTGCCGCCGCGTCGGCGAACGTCATTCCCTTACCTTTTTTGAATTCAGCTTCGAATGTTCGTTGCCCAAGCGCCTGCCGGGCGTTTTGTTCACACTTGTCATGATCGCCGGTCAGGCTGAGCAAACGGATGGCCGGGTTGCCGATCTCATGCCACTGCGCCTGCGCAGCGCCCATCAAAAGGGCTGCGTGCCGGTACGTGTCGTCGCCGCCCGCGATCCACGCCAGCAGTTCCAGGCACCACGCAGATCCAAGTGGATCGTCGACGCGCCGGGCAAGCCGGAGACCTTGCTTCATCAAAGCTTCCGCGCGCGCGGGGTCCGTCTCTTTTCCCTGCTGCCATTGCTTCCAAAGCGCGAGGCCCAGATTCGTTGATGTCCGTCCCCGGTAGAGGGACTCGCCGACTGGACCGGTTATCGCGAGCGATTCTTCGTAACATGCGATGGCACGTGTCGGATCTCCGATCGAGTCGTAGGCCATTCCGAGTTGGTTCAGCACCAGTACACGCCGAAGGAGATTGCCGTCGCTACGGAAGGCGGCCCTGGCGCTTTCCATACTGGTGATCGCGCCTTTCATGTCGCCGCTGAAGAGTGCGAGCACTCCGTCGGCATGCGCTACGAGTGCATCGGCGACCGGACTTGCCAGCTCATCGGCAATAACGCGTCCCTCCTCGGCGAGGGTGACTCCCACGGGGTTGTCGCCCTGGATTGCCAGGAGAAGGCAGGCGCCGTAGATCACGGAGAGTCGATCTATGCTCCCGTGCGAGGGTTTGCATGCCAGAACACGGTCGAACCAGTGTCGGGCCTCGCTGTAGACGCCGCGGGAGAACCAGAACGGAAACATGGCGCCCGCGAGATGGAGTCCCGGTTCGACGTCGTTCGAGTTGGATTCGGAGAGGCAAAACTCCAGTGCCTCATGGAGATTGGGCTGCTCATGGCCCAATCGAGTAATCCACTCCAGTTGCGTCGAGCTGATCCACTCCGCAGCACCGCGCAAAGCGAGTTTCTCGAACCAGTCCCGATGCCGACGGCGTATCGCGGTACTCTCGCCGGCCTCGTGTAGCTTTTCCCAGCCGTACTCTCGCAGCGTTTCCAGCAATCGGTATCGAACGACGGAGGTCGGCTCCTCCCGAATGAGAATCGACTTGTCGACCAGTGATGCCAATCCGTCCAGTACATCGCCCGGGCCAAAGTCGAACGCGCACAACGACTCCACAGCGTCCAGCTCGAATCCGCCCGCGAAGACCGACAACCGAGCCCACAACTGTTGCTCGAGCGGCGAACACAGTTCGTAGCTCCAGTCCATGCACAGACGCAGCGTCTGCTGGCGCGACGGTGCACCGCGGCTACCGCCGGTCAAGAGTTGGAATCGGTCGGTGAGATGTTCCAGGATCTGCGTCATCGACATCGAACGCAAACGCGCCGCAGCCAATTCGATCGGTAGTGGCAGCCCGTCGAGTCGATGACAGATCTGAGCCAGTGGAACCCTGTTGTCTTCGGTGATTTCGAAGGTCGGGACAGCGGCGCAGGCGCGTTCGGTAAAGAGCGTCACCGCGTCGTAGCCCGACAGCCCACGCAGAGACGGAATTTGATCCGGAGCGGGCACCGTCAGTGGCGGGACCCGTACTACCGTTTCCCCGCCGATCCCCAGCGGCTCCCGACTTGTTGCCAGTATTCGTACCTCGGGACAAGTCCGCAAAATTGACTCGGTGAGCTCGGCTACCGGGTCCAGCAACTGTTCACAATTGTCGAGCACCAGGAGAATTCGACACGTACTCAGGTGCTGGATCAATGTGTCCACGGCCGGGCGGGCGGACAGATTCCGCAGTCCGAGCGTGGCTGCCACCTCTTCGGCGACAAGAGGCTCGTCTCTGACTTCGCCTAGTTCGACCAACCAGACACCGTCAGAAAATGCTTGCCGTGAGTGTCGAGCGACGTGTAGCGCCAGCCTGGTCTTACCCACACCGCCGACTCCAGTGAGCGTCACCAGGCGGGATGACGCCAGCAGTTTCTTCGTTTCCGTCATCTCCCGGCGTCGGCCGACAAAACTGGTCAGCTCCAGCGGCAGGTTCCCCAAGTGGTCTCGCGATGTCTTCGACCCGACGCTATTGGTCGAAGACGGGGTGTTCCGGGGCGTGAAACTGCGGGGCGTGAAACTGCGGGGCGTGAAACTGCGGGGCGTGGAGTCGCTTGCCCGCGGACGGTCGTGAGTGGTTCTCGCCGGTAGAGGTTCGGTGTTCAACGCCATCTCGTCGACGGGCCAGCTGTGATCGCCTTGGATTTGCCGCAGTTCGTCACCGAATTCGGCGGCTGTGGCTGGGCGGTCATCCGGACGGACGGACATTGCCCGTTCGAGAACCTCGCGCACATCGTCCGGGATGCCTTGCTCACGCACATCCGGTACCGGTCGGCCTGTTGCGGCGGAGAAGAGAGTCGCAGCGAGACCGTAGATGTCTGCGGCCGCACCCGGTGCTTCTCCGTCCACAACCTCAGGCGCCGTGAATGCGGGGGATCCGGCGACCGATCCCGCGGCCGTGTCGACATCGGCGGCAACGTAAGCGATGCCGAAATCCGTCAGTTCGGGTTCGCCGTAGTCCGTCAACAGAATGTTCGCCGGCTTTACGTCCCGGTGGATGATGCCGAGACGGTGTGCGGTTTCGAGAGCGCCGGCTACTTTGACACCCAGTCGCAGCACCGCCTCGCAATCGAGTCGGCCGTCACGGCTGATCCGAGCCTGCAATGAATCCAGAGGGTGATACGGCATCACGATGTAAGGCCGACCACTACTTGTTTCGCCGATCTGGAGGGCGTTGACGATGTTCGGATGCCCCGTCAGTCGGCCCATCGCGCGTTGCTCGCGTAGGAAACGATCGACGTTCCCGCGGTTGAAGGTGCCGGTGAGAACTTTGACCGCAACAGTGCGGTCCAGGGAACGCTCTAGGCATCGGAATACGACGCCGAAGCCTCCGCGGCCGATCTCCTCGGCGTCCTCGAAGCCCGCGGCGGTCAGATCTGCGATCACGACATCGCGCTGTGTCGGTGGTGGATCATTGTCGACCATCAGTGCTTCGATTCGGTGCAATCGTTTTCAGTGAGCCCGTATCGCCGAGAAAGTCACGAGCGGACCGGCCTAAAGGTTGCGGATCCAACTGTGCACGTCGTTTCTCGGCGTGTGCTCCAAGGATATAGTTACATCGGTTGTGCGTGGAGAATCATCGAGGCGGGGTCAGTAGCCATTCTGCCTTCTCGTCGCCGTCCCAACGCCTGATCGGACCGCAATTTCCGATTACTACCGCACTGCCGAGCAGTGAGATCGCGTAACCCAATTGATCGGGGGTAACCCGCCGCGCCAAGGTCACGTGTGGTGTCCAGGAACCGGGTTCGATGTGCGCCGAGATACCGCTCGATCCCGCAGCAGCCTCGTAGACGTCGTGGTGAAGTCGCAGTAGTGCTCGCGACGGAATTACCGAACGTGCCAACACAAACTGCTTGCCACCGAAAACTATGTAACCGCCCAGTCGAAGCTCGAAGGCCGGCTGCATGAACCGTCGGCTCAGGATTGCGTCGACGTCAGCCGGAATGCTGTGGGCAGCGAACAACGTGATGTGTGGACGATTCGATGCGCTGCGACGACTGGCTTGACTGGGTAGTTCGGCATCTGCGAGCGCAGTCCACTGAGAGCGAATCGCTGATTCGCTCGACGCGTCGAGCAACAACTCCACCGACTGGACCATCGTGAGCAATGATTACCCGATGACAGGTGCGAGCGCAATCACTTCTTCGACACTGCGACTGGGACTCATGCACGGCGACGGAATCGGCCATGAAATTGTCCCCGTGGCGCGGCAGATAGTCGACGCGGCAATGTCCGCGGTTCATGCGCCACCGGTGGACTGGGTGGAACTTCCGCTCGGACGGGAAGCCATCGAGACACACGGGACTCCGATTCCCGACAAGACTCTCGTAGCTCTCGAACAGCTACCCGGATGGATTCTCGGACCCCATGACAGTGCGTCCTACCCGAGTGAGTTTCGTGGACAGCTCACGCCCGGCGGCGTGATTCGCAAGAAATTCGAACTCTTCGCGAATATCCGACCCGCCTTCGCATTCGAGGGTGTGAAGGCTGTCGTCCCGACGATGGATCTGGTCATCGTCCGCGAGAACACTGAAGGGCTGTATGCCGATCGCAACATGGCGGTGGGCAGCGGAGAGTTCATGCCGACGCCCGATCTCGCTCTAGCCGTTGGCGTCTTCACCCGATCGGCATGCGAGCGAATTGCTCGGACCGCTTTCACGCTGGCGACGCGTCGACGCAATCACGTCACCATCGTGCACAAGGCGAATGTTCTGACGCTCACCACCGGACTTTTCCGGGACGCCTGCCTGAGCGTCGCTACCGAATTTTCGCACGTCGTCGTCGACGATCAACACGTCGACGCCATGGCAGCACTTCTCGTCCGCCGCGGCGGAGACTTCGACGTCGTCGTCACGGAGAACATGTTCGGCGACATACTTTCCGACCTGACCGGAGAACTGTCGGGCTCACTCGGCAGTGCACCGTCGATCAATGCTTCGGAAACCAAAGTTATGGCTCAAGCTGCGCACGGTGCCGCGCCGGATATTGCGGGAAAGAACCGGGCCAATCCCACAGCGTTGCTGCTGTCGAGCGCGATGATGCTCGACTGGCTCGGCGAATCGCGTGGAGACAGTGGGCTCACACTCGCGGCAAGCCGCATCACGAACGCCGTTCGGGGCACCATCGCCGCAGGAACGGCGACAGCTGATCTCGGGGGATTAGCCTCGACCAGTCAATTCGCCGAAGCGGTGTACGCACGCACAGTGCGTCGCTGATTCCGTGATCGGGTTGCCCGAGGTTTCGCCGAATCGGTGCTGGAGTGACTCCTGCCGTAACCTACCGTTCTATCGAATTTCGAATGAACGTTGCTCGGTGCGGCGATCGACGAGTGGAGAGCAGAGTCGTGGTCGGTGAAAACGTGCGGGTACAAGTAGTTCGGCGTAGGGGCGTGCGTGCACATGTGGTGCGACTCCTCTTGATCGGGGTAATTGTCGCGCTCTGCGGCGGATGCGTTGTCAACGATGAAGGACTGGTACCCGAGGGACCGGCGATCAGTGTGCAGAAAGTCCCCGAGATCGCGGCGCTTCTGCCACCCAGGGTCGCAGAATCCGGGAAGCTTCAGATCGGTGTCAACGTCCCGTACGCACCCAATGAATTCAAGGATGCGGACGGAAATATCGTCGGATTCGACGTCGATCTCATGGAAGCCGTGGCTGCCGTCCTCGGCGTCGAAGCAGTATTCAACCAGGCAGATTTCGACAAGATCATTCCCGCAATCCAATCGGGTAGCTACGACATGGGCATGTCATCGTTCACCGACTCCAAGGAGCGGGAGAAGACCGTCGATTTCGTTACTTACTACAGTGCCGGAATTCAATGGGCCCAGCGGCCGGACAACCCGGTTGACCCCAACAACGCCTGCGGGTTGCGAGTGGCGGTGCAAACCACCACGACGGAAGACATCGACGAGGTTCCGGCAAAGAGCGCAGCCTGCGTTGCCGCCGGCAAGCCGCCGATCGACAAGGTCAAATACGACAGTCAGGATGACGCGGCCAATGCCCTCATCCTTGGACGTGTCGACGCACTCTCTGCGGACTCACCGGTCACGGGATACGCGATCAAGCGCAGCAAGGGCCGGATGGAAGCGGCCGGTGCTCCGTTCGAATCAGCGCCGTACGGCTGGCCGATCGTCAAGGGATCAGGTTTGGGCCCGGCGCTGCAGCAGGCCATGCAGTATCTGATCGACACCGGGGTCTATCTGCAAATCGCCCAGAAGTGGAGCGTCGAGGCAGGCGTGATCGAGGTTTCGAAGATCAACGGTGCGGAGAGCTGATGAACAACCAGCAGCCACAACGACTATGGACAAGCCCGGTATCAAACGGGGAGAGGCGTCAACGATGACAACAACGGGCAGTGCGGACCCACAGAGTCGGCAACCCGCACCGATCAAGGCGATCCCGCTCCGCCGGCCAGGGCGATGGATAGCCGCAATCGTTGTACTGGTCCTTTTTGGACTTTTCCTCTATGGAGCAGCGACTAACGAGGCGTTTGGGTGGGGCACCTACCGTCAGTATCTGTTCGACGCGCGCATTACCGAGGGCGCATGGAACACCATCAAATTGACGGTTCTGGCCATGGTCTTGGCCATCGTTCTCGGCGTAGTTCTAGCAGTGATGCGGTTGTCGCCCAACCCTGTTCTCAGGTCCGCGGCCTGGGCGTACCTGTGGGTATTCCGTGGCACGCCGGTCTACGTGCAGTTGGTGTTCTGGGGGCTGTTTCCGTCGATCTACAAAACTCTGGACCTCGGAATTCCGTTTGTCCATCAGTTCGTGCACATCGACCTTTACGGAATCCAGGCAGCGTTTCTCTTCGCCGTAATCGGGTTGGGTCTGAACGAAGCTGCCTACATGTCCGAGATCGTGCGCGCCGGAGTCAGTTCGGTTAACGAAGGTCAGACCGAAGCATCCGTGGCTTTGGGAATGACATGGGGCCAGACCATGCGTCGCACGATCTTGCCTCAGGCGATGCGCGTTATCATCCCGCCCACAGGCAACGAAGTCATCAGCATGCTCAAGACGACTTCTCTGGTTTCTGCGGTGCAGTTCACCGGCGAGATCTACGGTATTTCCCGAGATATTTCGGGTGCCAATTTCGAGCCGATTCCGCTGCTGATGGTCGCGTCCACGTGGTACCTCGCAATTACGAGTTTGCTGATGATCGGTCAGTACTACGTCGAACGGCACTACTCGAAGGGTGCCACACGGGCGCTCACCACACGCCAACTTCAGGCCCTTGCCGACGCGCAAGGCAACGCCGCGGTAGTGGAGACACTCCCGGACATTCCCGGAGGAGAACGTAAATGACACCGATGGTGAAGGCAGAACAGGTCTGCAAGAACTTCGGCGCGCTCGAGGTCCTCAAAGGCATTTCGCTCGAAATTGATCGCGGACAGGTTCTCTGTCTCGTCGGTCCTTCCGGATCGGGTAAGTCGACGTTCCTTCGATGCATCAATCACCTCGAGCAGGTCAACGCCGGCCGTCTCTACGTCGACGGTGATCTGGTCGGTTACTCCGAGAAGAATGGCAAGCTCTACGAACTGCACCCGCGGGCTGCGGCCAAACAACGCCGCGATATCGGCATGGTGTTCCAGCATTTCAACTTGTTCCCACATCGGACGGCTCTCGAGAACATCATCGAAGCGCCCACTCAGGTGAAGAGGATCAGCAAGAAGAAAGCCGTCGAGCGCGCCAAAGATCTCCTCGATCAGGTCGGCCTGAGTGCCAAGGCCAATGCGTACCCGGCGCAGTTGTCCGGCGGACAGCAACAGCGAGTCGCTATCGCACGCGCTCTGGCAATGGACCCGAAGCTGATGTTGTTCGACGAGCCGACCTCAGCGCTCGACCCGGAACTGGTCGGTGAGGTACTCGCGGTCATGAAACAACTCGCCAAGGACGGCATGACGATGGTCGTTGTCACCCACGAGATGGGATTCGCCCGCGAGGTTGCCGATCAACTGGTGTTCATGGACGGCGGCGTCGTCGTCGAATCAGGAGAGCCGCGCGAGCTACTTGCCAACCCGAAGCAAGATCGCACCAAGGCGTTCCTGTCGAATCTGCTGTAACCGTCAGGGTTTGACGGCGCTGAAAATTGCGGTGCCCGGAAAGAGTTGGCCGCGAAGGGGACTCCACTGTCCCCATTCGCGGTCCAACCATTCTGGCCACTCCGGTTCGATGATGTCCTGAACCTGCAGTCCGGCGGCAACCAATTCGCGTACGCGGTCGCCGATTGTGCGGTGATGCTCGACGTACGTCGGGACGCCGTTGTCGTCGACCTCGACGTAGGGCGTGCGGTCGAAGTAGGGGAGTGTTGCGGTCAAACCCTTGGGGCCGGGATCGTCGGGGAAGATCCAGCGGATCGGGTGATTGACCGCGAAGACCCACTTTCCGCCCGGCCGCAGGACGCGTGCGACCTCGTTCATGACCTGTTGGGAATCGGCCACGAAGGGGACTGCGCCGAACGCCGAGCAGACGATGTCGAAACTCTCGTCGGCAAACGGCAGCAGTTCCGCGCTAGCTTGGATCAGCGGGACGCGTGGGCCGCCGGTGTTCATCGCATCGACTCCGCGGGCGAGCATCCCCATCGAAATATCGAGTCCGACCGCTCGGGCGCCGTGGCCGGCCAGCCATCGTGCGCACGGGGCGGATCCGCAGCCCACTTCGAGAATGTCCTTGTCGACGATGTCGCCCAGAAGGTGATGGTCGCCTTCGTGCAGTCCCTCCGGGCACCAGACGAATTCGCCTTCGGCACTGTTCACGCCCAGAAAATCGCCGTGTGTCCGGTGATAATCTTCGGCGTCGGCGTCCCACCATGCGCGGCTCGCACGGTCGCTCGTATCGGAGTCGACTCGAGCTCGTCCGACTCCACTGGTACCGAGGATGGAATTGGCGGCGGCGTGGCGATCGTCAGACATATCGAACAGACTAGAGCGCGTACGGCGGCGACAGAGTACCCGGGTTTGCCTGGTCACACAGCCGACGCGTAGTCTTACCCACGCGAGTGTCTGTCATTCTGCCGATTGTCTGTACGGGGCCTTTTACAAGGTTGCGGATTGGTATGAACGAGAGATCTCGTGGTGCGCCGTTCGGGCGCGGAATGTGTTTCGGTTTCCGGTTGTTACCTTTCGGGTGCAACTGGGTACTGCGTTTTCGCGCCTAGATGTTGCATCTCGTCCGACAAAATCCATCAACCGACCACAACTCGTCCGGAGCAATTCAACATATGCCCTCCACAACCCATACCTCGCCGCAGGTAGCCATTAATGACATTGGCTCTGCCGAGGACTTCCTCGCCGCCATTGACGCAACGATCAAGTACTTCAACGATGGTGACATCGTCGAAGGCACCATCGTTAAGGTCGATCGCGACGAGGTCCTGCTCGACATCGGTTACAAGACCGAAGGTGTCATCCCTTCTCGTGAGCTCTCCATCAAGCACGACGTCGACCCCAATGAGGTCGTCTCCGTGGGAGATGCGGTTGAGGCTCTCGTCCTCACCAAGGAGGACAAAGAAGGTCGACTGATCCTGTCGAAGAAGCGTGCTCAGTACGAGCGTGCCTGGGGCACCATCGAGGAGCTCAAGGAGAAGGACGAGGCCGTTAAGGGCACCGTCATCGAGGTCGTCAAGGGCGGCCTCATCCTTGATATCGGTCTTCGTGGCTTCCTCCCCGCTTCGCTCGTCGAGATGCGTCGCGTCCGCGATCTCCAGCCGTACGTCGGCAAGGAGATCGAGGCCAAGATCATCGAGCTCGACAAGAACCGCAACAACGTGGTTCTGTCGCGTCGCGCATGGCTCGAGCAGACCCAGTCTGAGGTCCGCAGCGAATTCCTGCACCAGCTCCAGAAGGGCCAGGTCCGCAAGGGCGTCGTGTCCTCCATCGTCAACTTCGGTGCATTCGTGGACCTGGGCGGCGTAGACGGCCTGGTTCACGTTTCCGAGCTGTCTTGGAAGCACATCGATCACCCGTCCGAGGTTGTCGAGGTCGGCACCGAGGTCACCGTCGAGGTTCTCGACGTCGATCTGGACCGCGAGCGCGTTTCCCTGTCGCTCAAGGCAACGCAGGAAGATCCGTGGCGCCAGTTCGCTCGCACCCACGCGATCGGCCAGATCGTGCCCGGCAAGGTCACGAAGCTGGTTCCGTTCGGTGCATTCGTGCGCGTCGAAGAGGGAATCGAAGGCCTCGTTCACATCTCGGAGCTGGCAGAACGCCACGTCGAGGTTCCGGACCAGGTTGTTGGTGTCGGCGACGACGCGCTCGTCAAGGTCATCGACATCGACCTCGAACGTCGTCGTATCTCGCTGTCGCTGAAGCAGGCCAACGAGGATTACAACGCCGAGTTCGATCCGTCCAAGTACGGCATGGCCGACTCGTACGACGAGCAGGGCAACTACATCTTCCCCGAGGGCTTCGATCCCGAGACCAACGAATGGCTCGAGGGCTTCGACAAGCAGCGCGAAGAGTGGGAAAACCGCTACGCCGAGGCTGAGCGTCGCCACAAGATGCACACCACTCAGATGGAGAAGACCGCTGCAGACGAGGCCGCTGAAGCTGCCACCGCTGCCGCAGGCTACTCCTCGGAGACTGCATCTGCTGACGACGATGAGGCTCCGGTCGCTGAAGGCTCCGCTCCGGCTGAGTCCGCTGGCGGATCGCTTGCCAGCGATGCACAGCTCGCCGCACTTCGTGAGAAGCTGTCGGGCAACGCATAAGGATTACCGCTTGATCTGATCAAGCGAGATCTTGAAAGAACCCCGCTCCTGCATTGCAGGAGCGGGGTTCTTTTTGTTGCGCAAGCTCATACTCCGGCGCTACGTGCACATCGCTCTGCGGGGTGATGTGCGTCGGTACTGCCGATTTCTAGGCTGGTCCTATACCTACTACGGCCTTGGAGATATCGGTGCATATGCAAGCGAATTCAGTCCCGGTTCACGTGGTCTCACGACCTCCAATCTGGCGACCGATCGTGACGTTTCTTCTGGTGTCGGCAGCGACGTCGCCGATTCTTGCGCTCCTGCAGAACATCAGCGGTCTCGATCCGCAGACGCTGCGCCTTACCCAGTTCTCGACGCTGGTCGGAGCGTTGGTCGTATTGGCCGCGTGGCGAGGCCGGCTGGTTCTACCCAAGGTGACACGCAGCGGCTTCGTGGTGCCGATTGTCGCGGGGGCCGCCGCGGCGGGCGGAATGTTCGCCGGGATCTGGGCGCTGGACCGATTGACGCCGCAGCACTGGGGTGTTCTCGACGTGGCTACGCTTCCGAACTCGATCGCCGTGGTCTTGGTTGCGGCGTTGTTCGGCGCCGCCGCAGAGGAAATCGGTTGGCGGGGCATTGTCCAGCCGCTTCTCGAAACCCGGACCGGAGCGATCCCATCGATGATCGGAACTGGACTCCTGTTTGGCGTCGGGCACTTTTATGTAGCGAGCGAGGGACCTCTGGTCTATCTGCTATTCGTCGTCGGAGCTACAGCGATGTCGGTCATCTTCGGGACATTGAGTGCCGGCAGGACTATCTTCGGTCGAACGGTCGTCGCCACGATGGCCCATTGGTTCGTCAATATCGGTCTGCTGCTCTTCTTTTCGGATGGTGACGCGTCGGCAGTATGGATGGCTCAGCTAGCCGCGGCCTCGGTCGTCGTCGCCGGATTCTGTGCATACCGAGTCAGTGCCGGTAGCAGAGGCAGGTGCCTTCAAGCACTCGAATTTCGAGATCAAAATAGGCCACCAGCCTGTTAAGACTGATGGCCTATCGGTGCAGCTGTGAAATTCTAGGTCAGGCGATAGTTGCCGGAGCCGGTACCCAGTACGTCGCAGTGGCTTCTGCGGTGCGCTTGCGCATCGACGCGAAGCTGTGACGGCCCTGGCTCACGAGCACGGTGAACCATGTCCGGCGATGCTCCGCCAATGCGAAGGCGACCTCGGGGTATTCGATGCAGTGCACGCCGTTCGGCATTCCGAGGCGGTGCTGACCGAGATGGTCGCGATCTGCTCGCATGGCGTCCACTTTCTCGAGAAGGTACAGGGCGTTCGCTAGAACTTAACCACACGGATTGCGTAAATTGTGGTAATTGGGTCTCGAGGGTGCGGCGTGTTCGATATCAGGACTCCTTCTCGACCACGGTCATTGAGGGTGAGAGACTGTCGGTTGTGTTGAGACTTGGCCTCACTGGAGGCATCGGAGCCGGCAAGTCGACTGTGTCGAAAATTCTCACCGAACTGGGAGCTGTGATTGTTGATGCCGACCTGATCGCCCGGGAAGTCGTAGAACCCGGCAGTCCGGGACTAGCAGCGTTGGCGCAGGCATTCGGTGACGGAATCCTTGCCGACGACGGCAGTCTCGATCGGCCTGCTTTGGCGGCGTTGGCGTTTGCCGACGACACGTCCCGCGGCACACTCAATTCCATCCTTCATCCGCTGATCGGGGACCGGACGGCCGAGCAGATTGCTGCCGCGTCTTCAGACTCCGTTCTGGTGCAAGATATTCCGCTGTTGGTCGAAGCGGGGATGGCTCCGGCATTCAATCTTGTCATCATCGTGTACGTCGATGCCGAAGAGCGGGTACGACGGTTGGTCGGCTCACGGGGGATGCCTGAAGCGGATGCCCGCGCTCGTATCGCGGCGCAGGCGAACGATGAACAGCGACGTATCGTGGCGGACGTGTGGCTTGACAACAGCGGGGATCCGGGGGCGCTCGACGCGGTTGTCCGTGAGTTGTGGGCAACGCGAATCGCGCCGTTCGAGGAAAACCTGCGCACTGGCTCGGTAGTTCGAGCTCTCCCCGAATTGAGCCCGGCGGATCCGTCGTGGCCCGCTCAGGCCGGTCGGCTGATCAACAGGCTGGCGCTCCTCTGCGGTGGCCGCGCGTTGCGTATAGATCACATCGGTTCCACTGCCGTTCCGGAACTTGATGCCAAGGATGTGATCGATATTCAGATCACGGTCGAACACCTGGGAATCGCCGACGAACTTGCCGCTGATCTTGCGGCCGGAGGCTTCCCGCGTATCGAGCACATCGTTGCCGACGACCCGAAGCCTGCGTATGTCGGCGGTGAAACCGACCCTGCGGTGTGGGCCAAGCGGATTCACGGCGGCGCCGATCCCGGACGTTTGGTGAACATTCACGTCCGCGTCGACGGTTGGCCGGGCCAACAGTTCGCCATCCTGTTCCGGGACTGGCTGCGGGCAGACGGTGCAGCGCGCGACGAGTATTCGTCGTTGAAGGTCCTCGCAGCCTCGCAGGCAGCCGGAATCGACGATTACGACAAGGCGATAGGCGCCTACCTCGCGGTCAAGACACCGTGGTTCGACAAGGCGTTTCATCGGGCCTGGGACTGGGCTGGGAAGTCGGGTTGGAACGCGTAGCGACTACCGCCAGGTGATGGGCATGCCTACCGACGTGAGCCACGATCCCAGATTGTGATCGTGCGCGGCGATTCCGTCGATGGTGCTGGCCGCTGTCAGCATGGCGCGTTCGGAGGTCTTAGGGTCGAGGATTCCGGTCGCATGGGCTTCGAGGAGTTCGTCGACGTCGAGTAGTTCCGTGCTGCGCCCGGTCTGCACGATCAGATCGAGGTAGTGGTCTTCGGATGTCCAGACATGCTCGCCGCGAGTGAAGTCGCCGATGTCGATGTAGTGATCCTGGTCGCGTTCGTGGCCAGGGTTGAAATGGAAGATCGATGCGCGGATCCCGAGGTCGGGGAGTATCCAGGACTCCAGGTAGTGGAACTGTGGGTGGTCCGCGTGCCGAGCCATGTAGAGGCCCCACGGTTCTTCGCGATAGTGCTCGACCTGGCGAACGAAGCCCTTGGGGTCGATGTTGGTTCGCGCCACCAGATCGAATGTCTCGACCTTCGGCGGGTGGATGTGGGGGCGGGCTTCGCTCATGTTGGAAGAACCTACCGCCGAAGTGCTCACGCGCAACTACACATGCTGTCGGTGGGTGCGTTTACCCTGGTTTCATGGCGTTTGCTTCCGAACATCCCGTCCTCGCGCACTCCGAGTTCCGCCCGATCGGCGACATCGAGCGTTCCGATGCGCGTTTCGAGGTTGTCAGTGAATACGAGCCGGCCGGCGATCAGCCGGCCGCTATCGCAGAACTCGAGAAACGGATCAAGGCAGGCGAGAAAGATGTTGTCCTGCTCGGTGCGACGGGTACCGGTAAGTCTGCGACGACGGCCTGGCTGATCGAGAAGCTGCAGCGTCCGGCCTTGGTGATGGCTCCCAACAAGACGCTGGCCGCCCAGCTGGCCAACGAGCTTCGAGAGATGCTGCCCAACAATGCTGTCGAGTACTTCGTCTCGTACTACGACTACTACCAACCTGAGGCGTACATCGCTCAGACCGATACGTACATCGAGAAGGATTCGTCGGTCAACGACGACGTCGAGCGTCTGCGGCACTCGGCGACCTCGAGTTTGCTGTCACGGCGTGATGTCGTCGTGGTGGCGTCCGTGTCATGCATCTACGGTCTCGGTACACCGCAGTCCTACTTGGATCGCTCGATTCAGCTCGATGTCGGTGTCGAGATTCCACGCGATGCCTTCCTGCGCCTACTCGTCGACGTTCAGTACAACCGCAACGACGTCGCGTTCACCCGCGGATCGTTCCGAGTTCGCGGTGACACAGTCGAGATCATTCCGTCCTATGAAGAACTGGCTGTTCGTATCGAGTTCTTCGGCGACGAAATCGAGGCTTTGTACTACCTCCATCCGCTGACCGGGGACATCGTCCGCAAGGTCGACACCGTTCGGATTTTCCCGGCCACCCACTACGTAGCTGGTCCGGAGCGATTGGAGCGTGCCACCAAAGACATCGAGGCGGAACTCGAACAACGTCTCGCAGAATTGGAAGGCAAGGGCAAACTGCTCGAGGCCCAGCGTCTGCGGATGCGTACGCAATACGACCTCGAAATGATCAAGCAGGTCGGATTCTGCTCGGGCATCGAGAACTACTCGCGGCACATCGACGGCCGTGGACCGGGCACTGCGCCGGCAACACTCATCGATTACTTCCCGGAGGACTTCCTCTTGGTCATCGACGAGTCGCACGTGACGGTTCCGCAGATCGGAGCCATGTACGAGGGTGACATGTCGCGTAAGCGAAACCTGGTGGAGTTCGGCTTCCGACTTCCGTCGGCAACCGACAACCGGCCGCTTACCTGGGAAGAGTTCAGTCAACGGATCGGTCAGACGGTCTACCTGTCGGCGACTCCCGGAAAGTACGAGCTCGGTCAGACGGGCGGCGAGTTTGTCGAGCAGGTCATCCGCCCTACAGGTCTGGTGGACCCGGAGGTCATCGTCAAGCCGACGAAGGGCCAGATCGATGACCTGGTGCACGAGATCCGTGACCGGGCGGCGAAGAATGAACGCGTCCTCGTCACGACCCTGACCAAGAAGATGTCGGAAGACCTCACCGACTACCTCCTCGAACTCGGAATCCGTGTTCGGTACCTGCACTCCGACATCGACACGTTGCGTCGCGTCGAACTTCTGCGGCAGTTGCGACTGGGGGAGTACGACGTCCTGATCGGCATCAACCTGCTCCGAGAAGGCCTGGACCTGCCCGAGGTGTCCCTGGTGGCAATCCTGGACGCTGACAAGGAAGGTTTCCTCCGTAGTTCCACCAGCCTTATCCAGACCATCGGCCGCGCGGCTCGTAACGTGTCCGGTCAAGTCCACATGTACGCAGACAAGATCACCAAGTCCATGGCGCAGGCAATCGAAGAGACCGAACGCCGCCGGGAAAAGCAGGTCGCCTACAACACGAAGATGGGTGTGGACCCGCAGCCACTGCGGAAGAAGATCGCGGACATCCTCGATCAGGTTTACGAGGAAGCCGAGGACACTGCAGCCTCGATCGACATCGGCGGTTCCGGTCGCAACGCGACGCGCGGACGGAGAGCGCAAGGCGAGGCGGGTCGCTCTGTCAGCGCGGGCGTGTACGAAGGCCGCGATACCAAGTCGATGCCGCGCGCCGAATTGGCAGATCTGGTCAAGGAACTCACCGATCAGATGATGAATGCTGCCCGCGATTTGCAGTTCGAGTTGGCCGGCCGTTTGCGTGACGAGATTTCGGATTTGAAGAAGGAACTCCGCGGCATGGACGCAGCCGGATTGAAGTAGACCGCCTGGCGAGGTGAACCGTAGCTTCCCGCTACGGTTTACGTATGGACGCACAGACTGCAGGTAAGACCGGCCGTACTCTCGAGCTTCTTCATTCGTTGGCCTACTTTGTTCCCGAGACGGAGCAGGAATTGGTTGCTGCTGGTCTCGAGCCTGGCCGAATGATCTACTTCGCCGGCCGTTCGGCGCCTTTGGGGGCTCCGCCCGCTACCGTCGTGACGTCGACGTTCTACAACTTCAATCCGGAACTGATCGGCAGCGTCATTCCGAGGGCGTGGGAACTGGCGAAGCCGTCGGACATCGTTGCAGCGCGCTACCGTGCGATCGATGCCGCGTACGTGCGACTACTGGGTGCTGATGTGACGGGATCATCCGACATGGCGGAGGCCGCTGAGTTGGTATCGATCGCAGCACGCAACATCCCCGGCGTCGAGGGCCGTCCGTTGTACGCCGGATGGGCGTCGGTCGAGTGGCCCACGGTCCCACATGTCGCTTTCTGGCATGCGTTGACCTTGCTGCGTGAGTACCGCGGAGACGGCCATATCGCGGCTCTGCAGACCGCCGATCTCAATGGTTTGGATGCTCTGATCACGCACACCGCAACCGGAATCGGCTTCCAGAAGAAGTTTGCGCAGACGCGTCGGGGATGGTCGCAGGAACAGTGGAACGAGGCCGTCGAAAGCTTGAAGGATCGTGAACTATTGGACCGCGCAACGGGCGAGTTAACCGAGGACGGTCAGGATTTGCGTGACGTCGTGGAGGATCTGACAGACGATCTGGCGTTTGCACCGTGGGATGCCTTGGGCGAGTCGGGGGCGAAGCGGCTACTCGAAATCGCTGCGCCGTGGCGCGCTGCGTTAGTTGAACAAGAAGTATTTCCGACGGCCTTATTCGGTCCGCGTTTCGGAGAAATGCGCTGACCTGCTATCTTTGAAAGATTCTTGATGTTACTTCACATCACATTCACTGTTGATTTGTGGTGTGTACGGCAATTGACACAATCGTCGCCACAACCCCGCTAATGTCAGCGCAGCGGTTGTCGAGTTGGTGCAGATTCTGCGTCAGTCGGTAGCAGCTGTTCTGGCCATCCCTTAAACATGGAGGAATGAATGAGTGCCTACCGGACCGTTGTCGTAGGAACCGATGGCTCCGAGTCGTCACTGAAAGCGGTGGACCGAGCTGCGAGCATCGCCGGCGACGCCGGTGCACAGCTCGTGATCGCGTGTGCGTACTACCCGTCGGACCCGAAGGACGTCAGTGCTGCAGCAGACGTACTCGGCAACGAGGCATACCAGGTCACCGGATCGGCGCCTACCTACGAAATTCTTCGAACCGCTCGTGAGCGCGCCCATGCCGCCGGAGCGCAGAACATCGTCGAACGCGCAGTGGTCGGCGCTCCGGTCGAATCGCTGCTGGCGCTGCTCGACGAGGTCGAGGGTGACCTTCTGGTTATCGGAAACCGCGGACTGAACACTTTGACAGGTCGTCTTCTCGGGTCGGTCCCGTCCGACGCTGCTCGCAAGGCGACGTCAGACGTCCTGATCGTTCACACCGTTCGCTGATCGCGCAGTAGTAGTCGGCTTCAGCAGTAGTCGGCCTCAGCCGCATCAACAATCACCGCAGCCAGTCGATCGGCGTCAGGCGAGATTGTGGGTGCGGCTGAGTTGTCGGTGGGGATAGCAGTGTCCTGAAGTTGTGATGGATTGCCCGTCGCTCCGTTGTGCGCCATGGGCCTCACGTTCGCAATGATCGTCGCACGGTCGGTACCGGCGCGCAGCTGTCGACAGATTCCGTCGCCGAGTGCCTGAAGGGTGTCGTCGGGAAGCTGTGATTCGCCGCCACCTGCGAGTACCGCGTCCCGGAGTCGGTGGACACTGGCAGTTCGAGGTGATGGCGCTGGGGTAGTCGTGGCTGCGACACCGTCACCCGGTGCCGAGGCTACCGAGGACTGAGCCTGGGTGCAGCCGACCAGCATCGATCCGCAGAGGCCGATCAGCACGGCGCCGCCTACGGCGCGTGTGCGAGGCCGTGCGAGCAATTGACGGGTACGGGTCGAGATCGGTGCTGCCACGAGTGAGATTTCCTTCAGTAGAAGCGACATGAACGAAGGTACCTCCCGTCGTCACGCTACGGGCGCGAACACTGCCTCGGCGACATCGTCGAGCACCGCAGGAAGCGATTCGACGTGGATGATGCCCAGGCGCTGTGTTGCGCGAGTCAATGCGACGTACAGGTCGTTCATGCCGCGCGGGGATTCATCGAGAATATTCGCCGGTTCGACGATGAACACGGTATCGAACTCCAGACCCTTGACGTCCTTGACGGACAACACACTGACAGAGTCGTCGGCCAGACCGGCCAGGGTTTTCACCATGTCAGCTCCGGCGATCACGGCAGTGAGACCGGCGTGTGACTCGTGCTGGATGCAGTGGCGCACCGATGCTTCGACGTTCTCGGCCGTCGTCTTCAGAGCCCAGGGTGTAAAACCGCTGTCTCGGACCGAGCGCGGAACCGCTTGCGACGGATCGATTTCCTCGAGGACCCGGTGCGCGACATCCATGATTTCCGATGGGGTTCGGTAGTTCACCGTCAACTGGGTGAGCTTCCAGCGCTTCGCGACGTACGGTTCGAGAATTGTCTGCCAGGACGACGTGCCGGCGGGATCACCGGTCTGAGCTGTGTCGCCGACCAGCGTCATCCACCGGTTCGGTATGCGACGCATCAACATTCGCCATGCCATCGCGGACAGTTCTTGTGCTTCGTCGACGATGACGTGACCGTAGGTCCAGGTGCGATCTCCCGCAGCACGTTCCGCGGTGGTCTGGTGCTGTCCGAGATCGTGGCGCTGTGCAAGCTGGCTGGCATCGATCAGGTCGTAGGCCATCAGGATCTCGGGGTCCAGTTCGTCTTCGAGATCCTGCGGGGCCGAACCTGTCAGAATATCGAGTGCGCCCTGCGCGTCCGCGATTTGCGCACGCCATTGTCGTTGTGCACGTTCACGTTCCGCCGCGTCGTCGACGCCGAGAATTTCAGCCAATTCATCGAGAAGTGGTGCATCAGCAGCACTGAATCCGGGGCCGACGCTCTGCAACAATTCGGCACGCTGGTCGTCGTCGAGTTGCGGCGCAGCTTTTGCCAACCGAGTCGGTGACGTCCAGAGTTCGGCCAGAATCTGCTGCGGTGAAAGTTCGGGCCACAGTTTGCTGATTGCGGCCATGATGTCGGTGTCTTCGCGCATTTCGTCGCGGATGTCGGCGATGTCGTCTCGGCTCAGAAGCGAACCGCCATCTACCAGGTTGCCGCCGATGATCGCTGCCATCTGCAGGGCCAGAGCTTCGATGACTGCGGACACGAAGATCGGTCTCGCCAAGTTGTGGGGGCGCCGGGACGAGCGCGCTCGTCCGCGAGCCTTGGTGACCACCTGTCGATCCAACTTGAGATCGTAGGTATCGAATCGAAGGACGATCGGTTTCGACGGTACTTCCTGGCGATCGCGAACAGCGTTCTTGAGGACTTCGAGGATGTCGAGAGACCCCTTGATTTCGCCGGCCTTCAGCGAATCGACCCGTGTCGCACGAACTCCCGGATACAGATCGCCGATGGTGGAAAGGAGGACGCCAGTCTCACCGAGCGACGGGAGCACCTGGCTGATGTAGTCGAGGAACGTTGCGTTGGGGCCGATGATGAGAACGCCGGCCTTCGCCAACTGTTTGCGGTAGGTGTAGAGCAGAAATGCGGCGCGGTGTAGTGCGACAGCAGTCTTGCCCGTTCCGGGGCCACCCTGAACCACGAGCACACTTTTATGCTCCGAGCGGATGATCGTGTCCTGCTCGGTCTGGATCGTCTCGACAATGTCGTTCATCTGCCCGGTGCGGGCTGCATTCAGCGCATCGAGGAGTGCGCTCTCGCCGGCAACGCCATCGGATTCACTCACGACGCCGGCAGCACGCGCTGCATCGAGGTCCAGGTACTCGTCGTTGATTCCTGTGACCTTGCGGCTCCGGCTACGGATATGGCGTCGTCGCTTCACTCCCTCCGGTGCTGCCGGAGTCGCCAGGTAGAAAGGGCGTGCCATCGGTGCTCGCCAGTCGAGAAGGAGGGTTTCGTAATCGTTTTCGGTGTCCAGGATTCCCAGGCGTCCGACATAACGGAGTTCGTCGTCGAAATCAATTCTGCCGAAACACAGTCCGTTCTCGGCAGCGTCATACTTGGCCAGGTCCTCGGTATACATCGCGTTGAAAGATTCGCGTTCACTGCGAGCCTGTGGTGTGCCACCGGTCTCCAACAAGACAGTGCTCAAGCGCGATTTGGCATGCTTCCGAAGATCGTCGAGACGGGAGTACAGCATCGTCACGTAGTGCTGCTCGAGCTGTTGCTCGGTCTGTGACGGGTCCGCGTCGGGCAAGGGATCTCCTAGGCTTGGTGAAAGAACTTCATGCACCGCAAAAGTGCCAAGACAGTCTAGTTCGCTCAGGTGAATTGCCGTATATAAGCAGGTCAGGCCACCCGAAGGTGGCCTGACCTCATGCGCAGTGGTGTCAGTGCGTCAATTCATCGCGCTTCTCGCGGGCCTTCGCAAGCGCAATTTCAGCACGCTTGCGTGCACGCCTACCGAGAACCTCGGACTGCTCGGAGGCAGTCTCCGCCCACTCGTTGCTCTTCTCGAGTGCGAGTTCGGCGAACTCTGTGCTTCGCTTGCTCGCCAATTCAGCGATGACGGCGCTCCGTTCCTTGGCGGTTTCCGCCAATTCGGATCCTCGCTTCTGTGCGATCTCGAGTATTTCGGGTGCGCGTTCCTTTGCCACCTCGAGCCAGTCGGCGCCATGTACTTTCGCAGATTCGGCCAGTTCGGAGCCTCGTTCCGACGCGAGTGCCAGGGCATGTTCGAGGCGGTCGCCGGTGTGATCGCTCTGTGCCGCAACGAGAGGCAGCGCCGCTGAAATTGTTGCTTGCGCCTTCTTTGCCGCGCGTCGACCGCGCCAACCAAGCGACGGCTTGCCTTCGGTGTCGACGGACGCGATCATCAATCCGCCGAGCAGACTGAGGTTCTTCACGAAGTTGGTGCGTTGCATTGCACGGATCGACGGGTCGGACTCATTCCAGAAATCATGGCCGGCGAGAGTCGTCGGAATCAGGCTTCCGGCCAGTGCCAACGACGCGACACGAGGCGCCTTCCCGCTGGCCAGTAGCACTCCGCCGCCAATCTGTACGACGGCGTTGAGCTTGACGAGAGTCTCGGGATCGGCGGGCAATTTCTGTGTCACAGCGCCGGGCAGAGTTTCGACGGACTTGTCGATCAACGGACTCGCCTTCACCGCTCGTTGAGCGGGATTTCGGAGCGCGTCGATTCCGCCGACGATGAAGATGGTGGAGAGTAGCGGACGAGCAATTCGGCGTACCAGCATGTTCAAGCCTTCCGACGTAGGTCTTTTCCACCCTAGCGATTCGGACATGTTCCGGGGCGGTTCGGTTGTGTCGCGGTCAGCGTCTTGAAGGTGCATCGATGTGGGCGGTCAGTTCACGAGACCTCACGCCGGGCTACGTCATGGCGGTCTGGGGTGCGCGTGAACAGTGTCGACTCACGGTTGCTTCGGCTATCTTTTCGTGCGGCGCAATCCAGGAGGCAAATCGGCAATTGCCGCCGACGAGTGCCGCCCACGGTTGGTGTGCGTCGCCGTAACCCAGCCCATTTCAGTGTCCTTCGCTACCGAACCAGGTTGATTCGCGAGTGAAGTCGTTCTCGCCGAGACGGAAATTTGCATTGGTCCGTACCTATAAATTTCCATTCGAGAAGATATTTTTCCATTTGACCTGCGAATTTGTGGATCTGTTGAAAATATTTCTAGTACGCACCTTGACATGTGAGGCCCATCACGCTTGTATCTAAACCTGAACTTAGGTTTATATCTCAGCCTGGCCGGAGGTGCTCGTGATGGATGTAAATGGACAGGCTGATGCCGGCCTGTTGCTTCTACTGCTAGTCGTGGGACTGCTGATCACCGGTCATGCGGTTCAAAAGCCCCTCGGAAGGCTAGGGGGAAACGGATTGGCAACTACAGCAACAGTTTTCATGGACTCTTCAGTGGGGCGTCAATCGTGAGCCTTGGGCTCGGTTGCCTCGGGGTAACCGGATTGATCGGCCTCCGAGCAGTTTTTATCTGACACTTTCACTTCCGTTTCACTGCTGCACTCGCCTCACTCACCCAAGCAAACAGTCCAGGAGAGAGAATGAAAAACACGCTCAAGGTCCTAGGTCCAACGCTCGTGATTGCACTCGCCGTTGCCGGTTGCTCCTCGAAGGCGACCGACTCTGACAGTGCGGCAGCAAGTGGCGACCTGAAGACAGGTATCGGTGTAACCGCTGATGCCATCACGTTGGGCTCGCTGGTGCCGCTGAGCGGTCCGATCGGTGGTTTGGGCCAAGACGGAGTTGCCGGCATCCAGCTGTGGTTCGACGAGGTCAACGCGAATGGCGGCGTGTGCGATCGTCAAGTACGGATCGAGTCGCGCGACAACAAGTACAACTCCCAGGAGACTATGACGCAGTACACGTCGCTGCGTTCGGACATCGCCGCGATCGTGAATCTGTCTCCGGGGACGGATGCCGTCACCCTCGGGCCCAAGCTCGCTCAGGATGGACTGGGCGTGATGGCCGGCTCGTTCGACCCCGTGCTGCTGGCGGTGCCCGAGGCATTCATGCCGGGTACGCCGTATGACGTAGAAGCCGTGAACGGCGTGGCCTACTTGGTGAAGCAGGGGACCCTGAAGGAAGGCGACACGATCGGTGTCATCGCTTATCCGAACGGAATCGGAGCGGCGGTCACGAACGGTGTCGCCGGTGCAGCCAAGCAGTTCGGCCTGAAGGTGGAGAACACAAAGATCGACAGCACGGCCACGGATGCAACCTCGCAGGTCAACACCTTGCGGCAGTCGGGTGCAAAGGCGATTGTCATGGGAACTGCAGCCGCACAAACTGTTTCGGCGGCTTCTGTAGCGAAGGCGAGCGGGTATGACGTGGTCATTCAGGCCACTAACCTGCTGTCCAGCGGGGACCTGGCAGGACCGGCCCGCGATGCGCTTGTCGGTCACGTTGTCCTGACTTCCAACAATGCGCCCTTCAGTTCGAATGCGGCACCGGTACAGGAACTCTTGGCTGCTTGGACGGCCAAGTACGGCGACCGCGCGATCACTTCGCCCGCAGCGTCCGGATACTTGATGGCGCAGTTGATCGAAAAGGGCTTGAACCAGGCGTGTAAGGACAACGATCTCACGCCGAAGGGCATCACTGCAGCGATGAGCAAGATGGGAGCCATCTCCAACGACGGCCTGGCTGTCGACCTCGATTACTCCACTCCCGGCAAGGCTCCCTCACTGTCCTCCTTCATCATCAAGCCTGATCCGAATGCCAAGGGCGGCACGGTAATTGTGCAGGAACCCGCCGCCAGCGAAGCCGCGGTCAAATATGCGGCCGACAAGGGCTACGCCAAGTGATTGCAGGGCGAGGAGGCCAACGATGATCGAAGTCGATTCCCTTGCAGTGAGTTACGGAACCGCAAAAGTTCTTCACGACGTGAATTTGCGCGTCGACGACGGGCAGATCGTAGCGCTGATCGGAAACAACGGTGCGGGCAAAACCACACTCCTGCGGGCACTCTCAGGGATTCTCGGAGCGCAGGGCGGACACGTTGTCGCCGGGACCGTACGTGGCGAGGGTCTGGATCTCAGCCGAAGCAAGGCGGACAAGATCGTTCGACACGGCATCGTTCAGGTACCGGAAGGGCGTCGAATCTTTGCGCAACTGACCGTCCAGGAAAACCTCATGGCCGGCGCACTGTCGGTGCGCTCGCGGTCTCGTGTGGCGGCCAGCTTGCGTCGAGTTCGCGAACTCTTCCCGATCCTCGTGGAGCGGTCGGGGCAAACCGCCGGCTTGCTGTCCGGGGGTGAGCAGCAGATGCTCGCGATCGGACGGGCTCTGATGAGCGAGCCGAAGGTACTGCTCATGGATGAACCGTCGTTGGGTCTGGCACCGCTCATCGCTCAGCAGATCATGGAGACGATCACACAGGTGAACGCGGACGGGACGAGTGTCCTTCTGGTCGAACAGAACACCAGGCTCGCTCTGTCCGTCGCGCACCATGCGTATGTCCTGAATGGCGGGACCGTGGCTGCCGACGGACCCGCGGCGGAACTGATCGACTCCGACATGCTCCTCGAACTCACACTCGGTAAGACTGCCGCTCACGGTTCCGCCGTGTCGGCCATGACAGGGGAAGGACACGATGTCTGAAATAGACGGGAATCTTCTCACGGCCGAGGGCTTGACGGTTCGGTTCGGTGGCGTCCTCGCACTGGACAATGTCTCGTTTGCTGTCAAGCGCGGCACCATTCATGCACTGATCGGTCCGAACGGAGCCGGGAAGTCGACGTGTTTCAACGCTCTCACCGCGTTGTACCCGCTGGCGTCGGGCCAGGTCCGTCTCGGTGGTGAGCGGCTCGATACTCTGCCGCAACACGAGATCGTCACCCACGGAATTGCTCGTACGTTCCAGAACCTGGTGCTCCCGCCGCACCTCACCGTCGCGGACACGCTTCGAGTCGGTCGTCACCACCGGACACGCACAGGGATGCTTGCCGCGGCATTGGCTTTGCCCTCGGCTCGGCGTGAGCGGGCCGAGGACGAGAGGGTAGTTCAGACAATGGCGGAGGCGCTGGGTATTGAGGAATACCTCGACCAGCCTGTCGGGCCATTGCCGTATGGCATCCGCAAGAAAGTGGAAATCGCGCGCGCCCTGTGTGCGGAGCCGTCGCTGCTGTTGCTCGATGAACCGGTTGCGGGCATGAATGACGCCGAATCACGTGCTTTAGGTGAGCAGATCCGGGAATGCCGCGATCGCTTCGGCCTCACTGTGCTCCTCGTCGAGCACGACATGGAGTTGGTGCTCACTCTTTCCGACCATGTCACGGTCTTGCAGTCCGGCAAGGTGATTGCCGACGGCGCACCTGACGCCGTGCAACGGGACCCTGCTGTCATCGCCGCGTACCTCGGTACGGACGCGACGCCCTACGAATTAGAGAGGACTTCTCGTGGATAATTTTGTGAATGCCTTGGCTGGGGGACTGTCACTCGGTGCGCTGTATGCCGTGATGGCCCTCGGATTCGTGGTCATTTACCGGGCCACTGGAATCCTCAATTTCGCCCACGGTGGGTTCTTGCTCTCGGGTGTCTTCGTGGCGGCGCTGGTCAGCGAATCGCATGGATATCTGGTGGGCGTCCTGGCCGGACTCGTGGTGGGTGCGGTGGTAGCGGTCATCACTGATGTTGTTTTCATTCGGCAGTCCCGGACTCAGGATCACGTGACGCTGACGATCCTGACTCTCGGTGTGAACTTGCTGATCGTCACCGAAGTCAGCCGTCGTCTCGGTTCAGAGTCCTGGGCCCTCAACGATCCGGTTGGAGACCGGATCGTTGAATTCGGGATGATCACCATGCCGGCGTCGCGGCTCATCGCGCTCGGGGTTGCGGTTACCGCGATCATCGTGTTTCTGCTCCTCTTCCGATTCACAAACTGGGGCTTGGCGATGCGCGTGAGCAGTCAGGACGCAGAGGTCGCCAAGCTGATGGGCGTGCGGTTGTCGCGAGTCTCCTGGACGAGCTGGGCAATCGGTGGCGCGCTCGCGGTTCTTGCCGGGTTGTTCCTTGCGTCCTTCCCGGCCGCTGGCGTTTCATCTTCCTTGGCCGACACGGCATTTCGCGCTTTTCCAGCCGCAGTAATCGGTGGTCTGGGATCGGTCGGCGGCGCACTGGTTGGCGGCATGATGCTCGGCCTGACCGAAGCGTTTGCAGCGACCTACGAGAGCTCATTGGGCGGATGGGCGCACAACCTGTCCGGTATCAGCGCGTGGATACTGCTGTTGGTTGTTTTGCTGGTGAGGTCCGAGGGTCTGTTCAGTTCGAAGCAGGTGGCCCGTGTCTAGAGGACGTTTACTCGTAGCCGGGCTCCTGGTAGCGCTGGTTGTCGCACCGTACTTCGTCAGTGAATTCTGGTTGCAAGTCGGCGGTCTGGCCATGGCTGCAGCAATCGCTGCGATGGGATTGACGATGCTCGTGGGCGTCGCCGGTCAGATTTCGTTGGCCCATGCAGTCTTTGTCGGCATCGGAGCGTACGGCTACGTCATCCTGGCGAGCCCGTCGGGTGAGAATGTCTGGGGCTTGGGCCTGCCACCCGTTGTTGCTGCCGTCGGGGCAGTTCTTGCCGCGGGGATAGGTGGACTGCTGCTCAGCCCGCTGTCGAGTCGCGTCACCGGACTCTACTTGGCGGTCGTCACCATCGGGTTGGTGTTTATCTGGGTCCACTTCCTCAACGAGGTCGAGCAATTCAGCGGTGGCTATATCGGCCGTGCGGTACCGGAATTCGATATCTTCGGCGTGAGCTTCGGTGACAGCGAGCCGTGGCACATATTGGGTGTGCCCTTCGGTGCAGTGGAAAAACTATGGCTGGTCGGAATCGTCTTGGTGGTGGTGACATTCATTGCGGCCCGTCGGATCGTCCAGGCAAGGCCGGGGTTGGCTCTGTCCATGGTGCGCGAGAGCGAAGTGGCGGCCGCATCCATGGGGGTCAACGTGGGCCGGTACAAGGCCGGAGCCTTCTTCGTCGCCTCGGTGTACGCGGGCATTGCCGGCGTGTTCCTGGCCGTCACGATTCAGTTCATTACCCCACAGGCGTTCGGGTTCACGCTTTCCACTGACTACTTGGTGATCATCATTATCGGCGGTCTCGGCAGCTTGCGCGGCGCAATCGCCGGTGCAGTGTTCGTGACTGCACTGCCTCGACTGCTCGGGCAGTATGCCGGCAACATCCCCTTCCTCGTGCCAGTGGGAGAAGGTGGCGTCGACGCCAACGTGATGAGCGTCTTCGTCTACTGCGGCCTGTTGATCCTCGTCATCATGTTTGCCCGCGGCGGACTCGATCGGGTTCTGGGGTGGCTGACAGGGCCGGCGCGCCGCGCGCGCCACGTTCCCGAATCGAAGCAGGATATCGCTACGGAACCGAATCAGGATCCTGAGCAGGATCTAGTATCCGAACTGAACCAGGAGAAGGAGACCGTCTGATGCACACCTGGCTGCACGTTCTCGACTGGCGTGCCACGTCCGATCCGAATGTCCTTGCGGTGAGCGACGATCGAGAGCAGTTGACGTACCGGCAACTTCAGGATCGGGTCGAGAAGACCGCTGCAAGCTGGTATGGCCTAGGCGTACGGGCGGAAGACGTCGTTGCGGTAATTTCCCACAACACTGTTGAATTCCTCGTCCAGACACTCGGTCTCATGCGGCTCGGCGCAGTGCCGCTACTCGTGAACTGGCGAATGACCGGGCACGAAATCGATCGGTTGCTCGAGATCGCGACTCCGGTCGGGATTTTCGCCGACGAGTCGTGCCGGTCCGGTGTCGACAATCGCGACGATCTCATTCGAGTAGTGGACGGACCTGGTGGTGACGGCTGGAACGCAGTCGTCGGTATCGCCGAGCCGCCTGCGCCGTACCCACATAACCGGTTGCGCAGCGATCAGGTGGCGTTCCTCATCCACAGCAGTGGAACTACTGGTTTGCCCAAGGTGATTCCGCTCGATCACGGCTCACTCATTCGCGGGCTCGCGGGGTTCGCTATCGATATCGGCGACCAGCAGCGGGGTAGTCGGCACCTGGTGATGATGCCGCTGTTCCATCTCGCAGGATTCGCCCAGGCAATGCAGTGTTTCTTAACCGGGGGGGCGCTTTTCGTTCAAGACGGATTCGACATCGACCGAGTAATCGATACGGTTGCGCACGATGGCATCAACTTCTTCACTGCCGCCCCGACAATTATCGAGATGCTCGTCGACGCTCTGGAGGGTGCGCGACTAGGTGCCGACTTGTCGAGCTTGCGTGAGGTGCAATACGGCGCCGCGCCAATTGAATCCGCGTTGCTGGAGCGGGCCCTCCGCGTGGTCTGCAGTCGGTTCCGCCAGATCTACGGTAGTACCGAACTTCAGGGATTCCTGTCGGTACTACGCCCGGAGGATCATGTCCCGGGCAGTGAGCGACTCGCTTCCGCAGGCCAGATCTCGCAGGGATGGGAGGCGCGCATTGTCGATCACTCTGGTCGCACGCAGTCCGATGGACAGGCTGGCGAGTTGTGGGTTCGCAGTGAGAACGTCATCCGCGAATACTGGCGCAATCCGGAGGAAACTGAGGCAGCCTTTACCGACGACGGCTGGTACCGAACTGGTGACATGGCAATCCTCGACGAGGACAGATTCCTGCGGATCGTCGGGCGCACCAAGGACATGATTATCAGTGGCGGCGAGAACGTCTATCCCGCTGAGATCGAGCGGGCACTACTCGAGCATCCTGCTGTCGTGGATGTTGCAGTGGTTGCACGGCCGCATCCGAAGTGGGGCGAGACTCCGGTGGCGTTTGTTGTCTGCGCTGCGAATGCGGTTCCAGCCGAGGGTGAATTGGCTCGCCACTGCCGGGAACGGTTGGCCGGGTTCAAGTGTCCGTCCTTGATCGAGCACATTGCAGAGTTGCCGCGCAATGCCCTGGGGAAGGTGCGCAAGGTCGAATTGCGCGAGCGCGTAATCAGTTCCTCCTGAACGGCCATGAGCCAGGAGTGCAGGCCAGGAGTACAAGAGTAGGAGGAGAACATGGACCACCATCATTCGATCGGACGGATGCTCGAGCATTGGTCACAGGAACGGCCGGACTCACCCGGGATTGCCGTTGAGGGTGTCGCCTCACATACCTTTTCCGAGTGGTATCGACGTAGCAGCCAACTCGCCACCGGTTTCGGTGCCCTGGAGTCGGCGAGCGTTCATGTGCGCGGTGTGGGATTTGTGGGCAAGAGTGCCGTCTCGTGGGGTGAGGTGATGGTTGCGGCCTCGCTGGTGAAAGGCTATGCGGTGCCATTGAATTGGCGGCTGAGTTGTCGGGAGATGCAAGAGATCGTTACGGATGCGGACCTTGACGTGATCGTGGTCGAGGCCGAGTTCATGCCGCTGATGGGACACCCTGTGCCGGAGGACAGCCGCTCCCGACTTCTCGTGAGGGGCGCGCAGCCACAGGACTTCGAACAGTGGCTGGCGCAGTGGTCGGATGAGCCCGTCGCGCCGAGTGCAGGCCCGGACGACGTTGTGCTCATGGTCTACACATCGGGAACCTCCGGCCGTCCCAAGGGCGTGCAGTTGTCCAACCGTGCGCTTGCCGCCAACCTCGCATCCAACCCTCCGTGGCAGATCCGGCCGGGAGACGTAGTCATGGTTCCGGCACCGAACTTCCATATTTCCGGCACCGGATGGATTTTCTTTTGTCTGGGTCGCGGTGCCGGCTCGCACCATGTGTTGGATATACGCCCGGAGTTGGTGCTGCAGGTACTTGCCGGGGGTGCGGTCAACCATGCCCTGACCGTGCCGGCGGTGGTGCAGATGTTGGTCGAGCACGAGAGTGCACGGAAGTCGACGTACCCCGAGCTGCGGACGTTGATCTACGGTGGCTCCCCGATGTCGCCCACCATCGCGGCGGAGGCTCAGGATGTGTTTGGCTGTGACCTCATGCAGGGGTACGGCATGACTGAAACTTGTGGTCCCATAACAATTCTCGACGCCGATGATCACCGTAACGGTGGCGCGCGACTGGCCTCGGCCGGTCGACCCCTGTCCTGTGTCGAGATGGGCATCTTCGACCCGGTCAGTGGGGAGAGTGTCTCGGTCGGGACTACTGGTGAAGTGTGGACGCGTAGCGAGATGGTGCTGACGGGCTATCGCAACCAGCCCGACGAACTTGCTGCGGTGCTCAGCCCCGACGGTTGGTTCCGGACCGGTGACGCGGGCTACCTCGACGAGGACGGATATCTGTTTCTCTGCGACCGTGTCAAGGACATGATCGTGTCCGGTGGTGAGAACGTGTATCCGGTGGAGGTGGAGAACGTGCTCATGGCTCATACCGGCGTACGGGACGCCGCCGTTATCGGGGTACCCGACAAACGCTGGGGTGAGACGGTCAAAGCCGTGGTCGTGCAGGTCGGAGACGACTTGGATGTGAACGAAGTGATCGCCTACTGTCGGGAGAATCTGGCACATTACAAGTGCCCCACATCAGTCGACATCGTCTCGGTACTACCGCGCAACCCCAGCGGCAAACTCCTCAAACGTGAACTGCGCCGGCCCTTCTGGGTGGGACATGTTCGGGGGATCGCATGATTGCCCGCGATCAGGGGGAGAAGGAAAATTATGGTTGCACGGTATGAAGAGGTGGCGCGTTCGCTAGCCTTGCGGATCGAGGACGGGTCTTACCCAGTGGGCTCGAAATTGCCCACCGAGATGAAGCTCGCAGACAGCTATGCGGTGTCCCGGGCTACGGTTCGCTCGGCGCTGGGTTCCCTGGAGAGCGTGGGCATGGTGTCCCGTCGACGCAAGGTCGGAACAACTGTCGAGTCTGTACAGCCGACCAGCGGATATACGCGCACCGTGACGAATATGAATGATCTTCTGCAGTACTCGGTCGAGACCCGACGGCTGGTGTTGTCGCGGGACGCCGTGGTTGCCGATCAGTCGTTGGTCGACCGGATCGGCGGTCAGGCTGGTGATCCGTGGACTCGGATCAGTATGTTGCGGCTCGGTGATCTCGGTAAGGAAAGCCCGGTGTGCCACACCGACGTGTACCTCGATCCCGATGTCGCCGCCACCGTCGGGGACCGCCTCGAACGCCCCGACGGGCTCATCAACGAGATTGTCGAGAGATGCACCGGACGCCTGACTGATCGTGTCGAGCAACGTATCCGTGCGTGCGCCCTGCCGAAAGACCTCGCTGAGCTGTTGCATGCCGAGGCCGGTTCGCCGTGCCTCGAAATTACCCGCCGATATGTCGAGAGCTCGGGGGCCGTGGCTCAGGTAACTGTGTCCATTCACCCGGGCGACCGTTTCGATTTCAACGTGTCGATGCACCGGCAGCGTTGAGAAAAGCTATGGAGGAAAATTGAGGATCACCGAGATCCGCGAGCTTGATGTCCCGCTCGCCGGCGCCATTTCGAACGCAGTAGTCAGCTTCGACAAGCACAAGGTCTCCCTTGTTGCCGTTTTCACTGATACGGTGCGCAACGGGCGTCCGTTGGTGGGTGTTGCATTCAATTCGATCGGTCGCCACTCGCAGGGCGGCATCCTGCGTGAACGGATGATTCCGCGGGTGCTCGAGGCAGACCCGGACACGCTCCTGTCGTCGACTACGGGCCTGTTGGATCCCGCTCGGGTCCTGCGGTGCGCTCTGATGGACGAGAAGCCAGGCGGTCACGGCGACCGCGCTGCGGCAGCGAGTGCGATCGAGCTGGCCGTGTGGGATCTGCTCGCCAAATACCACGATGAACCGGTGTATCAGACGATCGCTCGAGCCCATGATCGGACGCCGCTGGCGTCCGGGGCGCCGGTCTACGCTGCCGGTGGCTACTACCAAGATGTCGACGATCTGGGTCGGCTGCGCGAGGAGATCGCCGGGTATCTCGCTGCGGGATACCCAAGCGTCAAGATCAAGATCGGTGGACTCGAACTGGGCGAGGACTTGCGTCGGATCGAGGCGGCCATCGAGGTCACCGGGAGCGGTCGCCATCTGGCGGTCGACGCGAACGGTCGCTTCGACCGTGGGCAGGCTTTGAAATACGCCGAGGCCCTCGCGCCGTACGGGCTCCGTTGGTACGAAGAGGCGGTAGATCCACTCGACTATGCCCTGTACAGCGAACTGACCCAGGCATACGACGGAGTCATCGCCACCGGCGAGAATCTGTTCTCCACGCAGGATGTCGGTAACCTTCTCCGATTCGGCGGGCTTCGGCCCGATCGTGACATCCTCCAGATGGACGCCGGCCTGAGCTATGGATTGACCGAGTACGCAGCGATGATCGCACTCATGGAGGAGCGTGGATTCGACCGGACCTCCGCGATGCCACACGGTGGGCACCTGATGAACCTCCATATCGTCGTGGGGTTGGGGTTGGGCGGCTGTGAGGCATATCCAGGTGTGTTCGAGCCGTTCGGTGGTTACAGCGAGGACTGTGTGTTGGCAGACGGCCTGATTCGGCCCGCTGACAACCCTGGATTCGGGCTGGAGGCAAAGCCGGGTCTGGCTGAGAGGATTGCGGGGTTGGTGGCATGACTGCGCGAATGAAAGTGGCTGTAGTCGGCTGCGGTGCAATGGGTTCCGTCTATGCGGGCAGGCTCTCGACTGCCGGTCACGACGTGTTGGTGGTGGACCGCTGGGTGGATCATGTCAACGCCATCGCGACCTCGGGACTGCGAATCTCCGGTCCGGACGGGGAGCAGGTGGCGTCGATACGCGCTTTCTCGGCGATCCCGGATGAGGTGGTCGATTTAGTGATTCTGGCGGTGAAGGCCTCCGATGTCCCGGCCGCGGCGGCCTCACTCGGCAGCCTGATGGGCGACGACACAGTGGTGCTGACAATTCAGAACGGTCTGGGATCAGCCGACGAGGTCGCCCGGCATGTGGGGGCGGACCGACTCGCAGTAGGCATTGCCAGCGGTTTCGGTGCGTCGCTCGTTGCCCCCGGCCAGGTGAACCACAACGCGATGAGGGCGATGCGGTTCGGGGCCTACGGTGATCTGTCGTTCGCGGTCGTGGACCGGGTTGCCGAGGCCTGGCGGACAGCGGGTTTCGACGCGTTGGCCGTCGACGACATCGCTGCGATGCAGTGGGAGAAGCTGATCTGCAACGTGGCCTTCAGTGCTCCGTGTGCGTTGACTGGTCTGACGGTGGGAGAGGTACTCGATCACGACGAGATGGGCCCGGTCAGCCGGGCCGCTGCGATCGAGGCGTGGGAGATGGCCAAGGCCCGCGGCATCGCCATCGCTGTCGACGACCCGGTCGCGTTCGTACGAGATTTCGGGGCGAGAATGCCCGCGGCGAAGCCGTCAGCGTTGCTCGATCACGAGGCCGGACGGGTTAGCGAGATCGCGTTGATCAACGGTGCCATTCCTCGCGAGGCGGCAAAGGTCGGCCGGCTCGCCCCGGTCAACGCAACGCTGGTTGCGCTGGTCCGGACCCGGGAGGCAGGCTTCGGGGTCCGTCCCGGCAGCTGAGTTGGTTGCCGCGGCCGGCTCAGTAGTCGTCAGGACCGCTGAGCCGGCCGCGTACGGCTGTCATCGCTGCCACCGCCGGTGACACGAGATGGGTTCGTGCTCCCGGACCTTGTCGACCCTCGAAGTTTCGATTGGTCGTCGACGCCGAGCGTTGTCCGGGACCCAGGGCGTCCGGGTTCATTGCAGTGCACATCGAACACCCGGCGGAGCGCCACTGAAACCCTGCCTGGGTGAAGATCCGGTCGAGTCCCTCTGCCTCCGCAGCGGTCGCGACGGCGCGCGACCCCGGAACCACGAGCGCTCGGACGCCGGGAGCAACTGTTCGGTTGGTGATTACCTGCGCCGCCGCACGTAGGTCTTCAAGCCGCCCGTTGGTGCAGGACCCGATGAATACCGTGTCAATTGCTATGTCGCGCATTGGAGTTCCCGGTTTCAGATCCATGTATTCCAGGGCGCGAGTCGCAGCTTCGCGCTCGGCCGGGTTGTCGAACTCGTCAGGGGCCGGGACAACGCCGTCCAGCGAGACCGAGTGGCTGGGGATGGTGCCCCAGGTGACGGTCGGGGAGATGTCAGCCGCAGATAGTGCCCGGGTGCGGTCGAATTGAGCGTCGTCGTCAGTGCGCAGTGTCTGCCAATATGCGAGCGCTTCGTTCCACCGGGCACCTGCCGGAGCGTGTTTGCGGCCGTGCAGGTAGGCAAAAGTCACGTCGTCAGGTGCAACCAAGCCGCCGCGCGCACCGCATTCGATGGTCATGTTGCACAAGGTCATTCGCTGTTCCATGCTGAGCGCACGGATCGCGTTTCCTCGGTATTCGATGACGCTCCCGGCGCCACCGTTGGGGCCTAGGGCACGAACGACGTGCAGGGCGAGGTCTTTTGCGCTCACACCGGGGTCGAGGTCACCGTCGATACGCACTTGCATCGACTTCGGCCGCTCCATTTGGAGTGTTTGTGTTGCCAGAACGTGCTCGACCTGACTTGTTCCGATCCCGAAGGCAAGTGCTCCGAAGGCTCCGTGGGTGGAGGTGTGCGAGTCGCCGCACACGATTGTCAGACCGGGTTGCGTCAGGCCCTGTTCGGGCCCGATTACGTGAACGATGCCGTTGCCTGCTGAGTCCATAGGGTTGTGCGGCACACCGAACGCCGCGCAGTTGCGGCGAACCAACTCCAATTGAAGTCGGCTCAGCGGATCCGAGACGGGCGACCCAGGTCCGGTGGTGGGTACGTTGTGGTCCTCGGTCGCCATCGTCAGATCGGGCCGACGGACTGGTCGGCCCGCGGCCCGGAGTCCCTCGAAAGCTTGCGGGGACGTCATTTCATGGAGCAGGTGCATGTCGATGTAGAGCAGATCGGGACTGGTGTCGCCGCGAACGACAACGTGCTCGTCCCAGAGCTTGTCGAACAAGGTGCGCGGCGCCACGGCCCGTCCTTTCATCTTCAGTCGTTGACAGCTACGGGCTTACGGCGGTCCGCTGCAGTCCGCGGCGTGTGTGAGACGTCGTGCGGACCGAAGGCGCGCATCCAGCACGCAAACTCGAGGAGAATGCCGTCGGGGTCCTGAAAGTAGAACGAGCGGACATACACGCCGTCGTGCATCTCGGTCGCTATCTGGGACGGACTGTCGTCGTGGTTCACGAGCGGGCCTACCCGGACACCTGATTCCTTCAGCTTTTGGCGGTAGTCCTGAAACTTCTCGGGAGGGACGTCGAACGCGATGTGATTGAGGGAGCTCACGGCACTAGTCCATTCGCCGAAGCCTGGCTTCTCGACGGGCGCGGAGATGCCCGGAACACCGTCAGGAGCATCGGTGAACCAGAAGAACGCGAGGGAGTTGCCGTTGCCGACGTCGAAGAAGAAGTGTTGTCCGATGCCGTCGGGAAGATCGACGGTTTTCACGAGGGGGAAGCCGAGGATATTCGTGTAGAAGTCGACGGTCCTTTCCATATCCGAGCAGACGAGCGCGACGTGGTTGAAGCCTCGTACTTCGAAACGGGGTGTGCTCATGAGACATCCTTTCGAGGGCGAAGAACTGATTCTAACATCAGATTTATATACGGACAATGGTTGTTTGCGGCGCGTGTGCGCGGCCACGGTGCGGCTCTGGTGTAGAAAGACGGCTGACGATCTACGGCTGCCGTGAAAGGGTGCGCACATGACTGGTTCCGAGAAGCCGCGACCGACGAAGCGGGGCCGCGAAACGCTGGAAGCGATCGACGCTGCTGCCCGCAAGGTGATTGCGAAAAAGGGTTTCCTCAAGATGCGGGTGGCCGACATCCTCGCGGAAGCGGGAAGGTCGCCGGCGTCGTTCTACAACTATTACGACTCCAAAGAGGCGTTGCTCGAGAGCTGGGCACGTCAGTTCCAGGCGGACGCGCGTGTGCGCGCACAGGCCAACCGGAAGTTGGTCGGCCGCGAGCCGCGGCAGCGTGTGGAGGCGTCGGCCAGGGCGCACTGGGAGACATACCGGGAGCGACTCGCGGAGATGGTGGGGGTTTTTCAGCTCGCCATGGTCAACGATGACTTCGCCCGAGTTTGGGACGAACTTTGCGAGGAGGCTATTTCCGGCATCACCGAGGAAGTTGTCCGAGCGCAGGAGCGGGGCTACTGCCCGGGCGTCGATCCTCGTCTCACTGCAACGGCGATAGTCGGAATGCTGAACATGTTCAGTTACGAGAAGCTTGCCAATGGTGGTGCGGCAGGCGTTGATGACGAGGCATGTATCGCGACGTTGACCGAAATCTGGTTCCGCGCCGTGTATTGGCGGGAGTGAGGGTATGGACTTATAGCTCGACGCCGTGATACTAAATCTGAACCCAGATTTATAAACAAGGAGTCGTAGTGGCCATCGAACGCACCTTTGTCGGACTGCCGAGTCTCAACCTTCCCCGAATGGGCGCGGGTGGACACCCATGTCAAGGTCTGTATCACCGGCGGGCCGGAACACGCCCGAAGACGGCCGTCATCGCGACGCATTACCAAATCGACTTCTCCGAGCACTACATGGCGGATTACCTGGCAGAACGGGGGATCGGTTTCCTCGGCTGGAATACCCGGTTCCGTGGAGACGAGGCGCGATTCATCCTGGACTACGCCCTCACCGATATCGGAGTGGGTGTTCGCTGGCTCCGCGAGGTGGCCGGCGTGGAGAACGTCATACTTCTCGGCAACTCGGGCGGTGGCTCGCTCATGGCTGCCTACCAATCACAAGCAGTGGCACCGAGTATCACGCCGTTGCCCGGAATGTCCTTGGTGGCTGGTGTCGAAAACCTGCCGGCCGGCGACGCGTACATCTCGACCGCAGCCCACTTGGGGCGGCCCGACGTGCTTACTTCGTGGATGGATGGTTCGGTCACTGATGAGAATGATCCATTGGCGACGGATTCATCGCTCGACTTGTTCAATCCGGGCAACGGGCCTGCGTACAGCGCCGAGTTCGTCGAGCGCTACCGTGCTGCGCAGGTTGCCCGCAACCACAGAATCACAGGATGGGTGAAGGCGGAGTTCGAGCGGATCACGGCGGCGGGCTACCACGATCGGCCGTTTTCGGTATTCCGAACGTGGGCCGATCCGCGGATGGTCGATCCGACCCTCGAGCCCACCAATCGCAAGGCGAATCTTTGCTACGCCGGTGTTCCGGAGCGGGCGAACCGCTCGGTGTTCGGAATTGCCTCAGCGTGCACATTGAGGACGTGGCTGTCGCTGTGGAGTCTCGAGGACTCTCAGACCCGGGCGGTTGCGCATCTGCCCAACATCACTGTTCCCTCGCTCGTGGTCAACGGTTTGCAGGACACCGGTGTGTTTCCCAGCGATGCCGAGGCGATCCGCGGGTTGATCGGCGCGCAGGACAAGGAGTTTCACGAGTTGGAAGCGGACCACTACTTCCTCACCCCGGGCGCTCGTGACGAGCTCGCCGACCTGACCGCAGCGTGGATTGAAAAGCGATTCGGAGTGTCGAGTTAGTCAGACCTTCGCCGGAATCGAATAGTCATCGGCGACGCTCTCTCCGGGATTTCACGCTGGAGAGGGCGTCGCCGTCTTCATGTCACCAACCGCGATCGCGCCACTCCTGCAGGTGCGGACGCTCGACGCCGAGAGTCGTGTCCTTGCCATGTCCGGGGTAGATGATGGCGGTGTCGTCGTAGCGTCCGAAGAGCTTCGTCTCGACGTCGTCGAGCAGTGAGGTGAATTTCTCGGGGTCGGGCGTCTTCCCAACTCCCCCGGGGAAGAGCGAGTCGCCCGTGAAGATGTGAACCTGGCCGGAAGGTTCGGTCAGCGCGAGTGCGATAGATCCCGGCGTATGGCCCGACAAGTGGATGACGTCGAGAGCCAGGCTGCCGACGGTGACCGTGTCACCGTCTTCAAGGAGTACATCCGGTGTAACTGGGAGCACTCCTGCGTCGAGGGGATGTGCTGCCGTCGGAACCTGGGTTTCGGCGTGGACGTCCTTCAGGGCCAACCAGTGATCACCGTGCTGATGGGTGGTGACGATGGAATCGAAGACCGGTGCTTCCTGCTCGATCAACGCAACGATCTTCTCGGCTTCATTGGCCGCGTCGATCAGCAGTGACTTCCCAGTTGTGGAACAGACCACGAGGTAGGTGTTGTTGTCCATGGGGCCGACAGACATCTTTGTGATGGTTGCGCCGTCGAGAGTGCGTCGTTGAGGCGCAGAATCGGGGGAGAGCTGACCGGTGTAGGAGTTGTCGATCACGATGGGCAGATTCGTCATGAATGGCACGCTACCTTCGAATAGGAGCAGGTAGAACGCTGGGTTCACACTGGAGACGGAAACGTGTCGGTGGCTCGGCTTAACATGGCCTGGTTCGAGGACTCGCTGCGGTTGGTTGCTCGGGACTTCACTGGTGGGACATCCCCAGATGAATGACGATGAAGGGAATTGGTGTGGCGGATCGCCTGATCGTGCGGGGTGCGCGTGAGCACAATCTGCGGGGAGTCGATCTCGATCTCCCGCGAGACAGCTTGATCGTTTTCACTGGGCTGTCGGGTTCCGGTAAGTCCAGCCTCGCGTTCGACACGATCTTCGCCGAAGGGCAGCGACGCTACGTCGAGTCACTCTCGGCGTATGCGCGTCAGTTCTTGGGGCAAATGGACAAGCCTGATGTCGATTTCATCGAGGGTTTGTCGCCGGCTGTGTCGATCGATCAGAAGTCGACCAACCGAAACCCGCGATCAACCGTGGGCACCATCACCGAGGTCTACGACTACCTCCGTCTCCTCTACGCGCGGGCAGGTTCTGCGCATTGCCCCGTCTGCGGCGAGAAGATCGCGCGTCAGACGCCTCAGCAGATCGTCGACCAGGTCCTCGAGATGGAAGAGGGCATCAAGTTCCAGGTTCTCGCTCCGGTGGTGCGCACTCGGAAGGGCGAGTTCGTCGACCTCTTCGATCAGCTGAACACGCAGGGCTACTCGCGTGTTCGTGTTGACGGCGTCGTACATTCGCTGGCTGATCCGCCCAAGTTGAAGAAGCAGGAAAAGCACGACATCGAGGTCGTTGTCGACCGTCTGCAGGTCAAGGCGAGTTCCAAGCAGCGCCTCACCGACTCGGTCGAAACGGCGCTTCGTCTTGCCGAGGGCATTGTTGTTCTCGATTTTGTCGACCGCGAAGAAAATGCTCCCGATCGGGAACGGCGGTTCTCCGAGAAGTTGGCCTGCCCCAACGGCCACGCATTGGCTATCGACGATCTGGAACCGCGTTCGTTCTCGTTCAACTCGCCGTACGGTGCGTGCCCCGAGTGCACCGGTCTGGGTATCCGCAAGGAAGTTGATCCCGAACTTGTTGTGCCTGACGCGGAACTGAGCCTCCAGGACGGGGCCATTGCGCCGTGGTCGATGGGGCAGAGTTCCGAGTACTTCGGACGCCTGCTGTCCGGCTTGGGCGACATCCTCGGCTTCGATATGAAGACGCCGTGGAACAAGCTTCCGGCCAAGGCGCGCAAGGCAATTCTCGAAGGCAGTGAAGAACAGGTTCACGTCAAGTACAAAAACCGGTACGGCCGTACGCGTTCTTACTATGCGGAGTTCGAAGGCGTCATGCCGTTCCTGCATCGCAGGCTCGAGCAGACCGAATCCGACCAGATGAAGGAACGTTACGACGGCTACATGCGCGACACTCCGTGTCCCGCGTGTGGTGGTGCGCGTCTACGCCCCGAGATCTTGTCGGTGACTATCGCTGCCGGCGCATTCGGTAGCAAGTCCATTGCGGAGGTCTGTGAACTCTCGATCTCCGATTGCGCAGATTTCTTGAACAGCCTCACACTCGGGTCGCGTGAAGAGGCAATCGCAGGTCAGGTGCTCAAGGAAGTTCAGGCTCGCCTCGGATTCCTCCTCGATGTCGGCCTCGAATACCTCTCGCTCTCGCGTGCTGCCGGTACATTGTCCGGTGGTGAGGCCCAACGGATCCGCCTCGCAACGCAGATCGGGTCCGGTCTCGTCGGCGTTCTCTACGTACTCGACGAGCCGTCCATCGGTTTGCATCAGCGCGACAACCGTCGACTGATCGAAACGCTGACCAGGCTCCGTGACCTCGGCAATACACTGATCGTCGTCGAGCACGACGAAGACACCATCCGTACCTCCGACTGGGTCGTCGACATCGGACCCTATGCCGGCGAGCACGGCGGCAAAGTGGTCCACAGTGGACCTTACAAAGAACTGCTCACGTGCGAGGAGTCCATCACCGGCGCGTACCTCTCCGGACGAAAGTTCATCGAGGTTCCCGAAGTTCGCCGTCCGGTCGACCGCAAGCGTCAAGTGACGGTTGTCGGCGCCCGCGAGCACAACCTCGACGGCATCGACGTAAGTTTCCCCCTAGGCGTTCTTACCGCTGTTACCGGTGTTTCCGGCTCCGGTAAGTCCACGCTGGTCAACGACATCCTGGCCACGGTCATGGCGAACAAGCTCAACGGTGCTCGTCAGGTGCCGGGTCGCCACACCCGCATCAACGGTCTTGATCAGCTGGACAAGTTGGTCCAGGTCGATCAGTCGCCGATCGGTCGTACCCCGCGGTCCAACGCGGCTACGTACACAGGTGTTTTCGACAAGATCCGTACTCTGTTCGCGGCCACCACCGAAGCGAAGGTGCGCGGTTATCAACCAGGACGCTTCTCGTTCAACGTCAAGGGCGGTCGCTGCGAGGCTTGCTCGGGTGACGGAACGCTCAAGATCGAGATGAACTTCCTGCCCGATGTGTACGTGCCGTGCGAGGTCTGCCACGGGGCTCGCTACAACCGTGAAACCCTCGAGGTTCACTACAAGGGCAAGTCCATCGCCGAGGTTCTGGACATGCCCATCGAAGAGGCCGCAGAGTTCTTCCAGCCGGTCACTTCGATCCACCGCTATCTCAAGACGCTCGTGGACGTCGGCCTCGGTTACGTGCGTTTGGGTCAGCCGGCGCCGACGCTGTCCGGTGGTGAAGCTCAGCGCGTCAAGCTGGCGGCCGAGCTTCAGAAACGCTCCACCGGACGCACCGTGTACATCCTCGACGAGCCGACGACGGGCCTGCATTTCGAGGACATCCGCAAGTTGCTGATCGTTATCAACGGCTTGGTCGACAAGGGCAATAGCGTCATCGTGATCGAGCACAATCTCGACGTGATCAAGACGTCGGACTGGGTTGTCGACATGGGTCCGGAAGGCGGATCGGGTGGTGGAACCGTTGTCGCAGAAGGAACTCCGGAAGAGATTGCCGCCGTTCCTGAAAGCTACACCGGCAAGTTCCTCAGTGAAGTCCTGTCGGCCCAGCACACTCCGGTCAAAGCCAAAGCTGTTGCGAAGAAGCGTGCGGTCAAGGCTGTTGCACCCAAGAAAGCTGCACCACGTAAGAAGGCAGCTTCGGTGGGATAGGTAGTTGGTCAATAGTGATGCCGGGTCGGAATTTTCCGACCCGGCATCACTACTTTCTCGAGGTTCTACGCATCCACGGCATCGAGAATTGCTTCAGCTAGTTCCTTCGGCCGCGACCACATCGGCCAGTGCCCGGTCGGCAGATCGACATACGTCACCGGGAGCTTCGTCAGTTCGACTGCTAGTGGAAATCCGCCATCCGCCATCTGGGCAATGACGTCGGAGGGAAAGCTGCTGCAGATCACCGTGGTCGGGACGTCGTAGCGCCGCGGATCGGTCAGCGTGATCTGGTCACGGGCGGGGCCGGCAGGTTCAGGAACGGCTCTACTGCGAAACGCAGCCAGTGCAGGTTCGTCAAGTCCTTCGAGGCTGCTCCCGTCGGCTTCCAATTCTGCCCACGATGGAAGAGGAAGTTCGACAATTTCTTCAGTGACGTCGGGTCGTAGTGCTGTGCCGTCCGGGACGGGGCCGCTGTCGACGTAGACGATGCGCGCAATGCGATCGGGCAGACGGTCGGTAGCGGCGTAGCCAACCGGACCAGTGCCACTGTGGACAACGAGCACAGTTCGCTCGTCGGACGCCGCGACTGCGTCGACAACGGTCTGCACGTGGCTGTCGAGGGTCACCGAGATGCGCGGAGTGTGCACAGCTTCGAGGCCGGGCAGGGTCAGTGCCGTTACTCGGGTGTTCGGGCGCTCGAGGTGGGGGAGTACTGCGTCCCACGCCCAACTGCCGAGCCAGAATCCGGGAACGAGGACGATGTGAGTTTTCATGAAGCCACTCTGCAACGAGATCGGTGACAACTGCGTGTCACTGATTTTGTCACCATTTGATAAAGAAATTTGAGAGAATTGACAACGTGAATCGGGCGGCCAGGTTGCATGCACTTCTCGAGGAGTTGCGTCGTCGTGGTGACAGCGGAAGCAGTGCGTCGCGATTGGCCGATCAGTTCGGTGTCACCTCCCGCACCGTCAAGCGCGATGTCGAGATTTTGATGCAGTCAGGCGCGGCTATCGAGGGTCGATCGGGACCTGGCGGTGGTTACCGATTGATCGGGCGCGTGACCTTACCTCCGGTGAATTTTACTGTTCCGCAGGCAGTTTCAATCGCGCTGGCGCTTACTTCAGTTGGCGATGCGCCCTTCGCCGATGATGGACGAGCGGCGCTGGCCAAGTTGTTAGACGTCATGGATCCAGACAGTCGGGCTCGCTTCGAGGAACTCAGCGGCAGAGTCTGGATCCGAAACGACGAGAGCGTTTCGGCTGATTCCGGCTTGAATCGACGTGTCGTCGAGCAGGCGTTGGAGCATAAGTTCGTGGTGTCTCTGCAGTACGTCGACGGTGACGGTGCCGAGTCGAGACGCCTGGTCGAACCACATTTGCTTGCCCAGACCCGTGGTCAGTGGTTTTTGATCGGTTGGTGCCGTGCGAGGGATGCGGTGCGGTGGTTTCGGCTTGATCGGATCCGCACTGCGACTCTGACCAGTCAGAAGTTCGTGCCTCGGGAGTCGGCAGCTTTCGGGCAGCCTCCGGATGCCGCAAGATCTGCCGCTGAACTCGGTTGACGTTCGGATTCGTTTGTTGGGGGCGGAGAGGCTGGGCAGGCTCGTGGTGAACTCGGCGGGCCGGATGGACATTTTCCCGGCCTGAATCAGTTAGCGTGCACACCAACGAACGGTCACACTGACGACGCCTCGGGGCGTCGGAACGAGGAGTGAGTAATGAAACTCGCAGGTGTAGGTATTTGGAGTTCTCAACTGCGCTACGGCGATTTTGTGGAGTCCGCCGAGGCGGCCGCCGAACTCGAGGAGTTGGGATACTCGGCGCTGTGGATACCCGATGTCGGGGGGAAGGTTTTCGACGCCGTCGAAAACCTCTTGCACGCGACCGAACGGGTCGTGGTGGCGACCGGCATTCTCAACCTCTGGATGCACGAGCCGGCGGATGTAGCCCGGAGTTACCACGAATGTGTCGCCGAGTACGGTGATCGTCTGATCCTCGGTATCGGCGTGAGTCACGCACCTCTCGTCGACGCTGGCGAACCAGGCCGTTACAAGAAGCCACTCGCTGCGACACAGGCGTACCTCGATGCGCTCGATGCCACCGAGCAGCCGGTTCCGGTACAGGCGCGAGTGCTCGCTGCATTGGGTCCGAAGATGCTGCATCTCTCCGCAACTCGCGCCAACGGGTCGCATCCGTACCTGGTGACGCCAGCCTTCACCGCACAGGCCAGGGCCGCGCTCGGCGACGGTCCGTTGTTGCTTCCGGAGCAGACTGCGATCCTGACTACCGACGCAGACGAGGCACGCGCCATCGGAACTGAGTGGCTACGCAACTACCTGTTGCTGCCTAACTACGCCAACAACCTGTTGCGGTCGGGATTCGCTCGAGAAGACCTGGACTCGGTCAGTGATCGACTCTTCGACGCGATGATTGTCTGGGGTGACGAGGAGACAATTCTTCGCAGGGTGCATGAGCATGTGGAGGCCGGCGCAGACCACGTGTGCTTACAAGTGCTCGATTCCGACCCTCAGACATATCCCCGTGAGCAATGGCGCCGGATCGCCGCAGCTTTGAAACAGTGAGCTCGTCGCGGCCGTAGGTGATTCAGGCGCTCATTTTCTGCGCTGCTGCAACGGATTCCGTGATGAGCTCGGTCAATACTTTGCGGTCCACATCGCTGAGTCGCTTGATGTAGAGGCATCCCTTGCCGATTTTATGTTTGCCCAGACGTTTGAGGGTGTCGGTGTAATCGTCGAAGTTCAAGGACAGATACAGCGTCAGGGCGGTGGATCTGGGGGAGAACCCGATCAGCGCGGTGTCGCCTTCGTGGCCACTTGCATATTTGTAGTGGCGAGCGCCGAATCCGATGATGCTGGTGCCCCAGAGAACGGGAGGTTCGCCGGTCGCGGCCGACAGCATGGAGATCAACTCCACGCTGTCGGCGCGTTTGACCGGATCGGCAACACGCTCGACGAAGGCAGCGACGTCGTCGTTCGACGGCGCAGTCTTATTTGCGGTTGCCATGTGTTATCTCGCTTTCGGCTCAGTACACCGGTCCGGTGTACTTCTCGCCCGGGCCCTTGCCCGGCTCGTCCGGATGCAACGACGCTTCACGGAAGGCGCGCTGCAGTGCCTGCAGGCCTTCGCGGATGGGACCGGCGTGGGGGCCCAGGTACTCGACAGAAGCGGTGACCAAGCCTGCCAGTGCAGTGATGACGCGTCGCGCCTCGTCCAAGTCCAGGTAGGGGCTGGATGACGGATCTGCGTCGGAAAGTCCGAGCTTTTCTGCTGCGGAGCTCATCAGCATCACTGCGGCACGGCTGATGACCTCGACTGCGGGAACCTCGGAGAGTTCGCGGACGTCAGGGTTCGCGTCGGTGTTCTGATCTACATCGAAGTTCTCACTCATGTCTGCAAGGATTCCATCATCGCGGCGAGCACTTCAATCGGGCCTGCTCTTGCTCAGGGGTGATTAGTTTGATCGCCGACGGCCTGCTACTCTTGTTGCAACGACCGCCTCCGAATTGTTCGGGGGCAGCAAGTGGAGTCCGACTCCCACCTCTGCGCGGCAGGTAAAACTGCAGTTCAGTGGTCCCGGTCACCTGATATCGAAGGATTTATTCTTCGTCAGGTTCCTCGTTTAGTCGAGGAGATAGATTTTGGCGTGAGCTGGATTCTATTTGATCGGTCGACATCGGACCCCGCAGGTGAGAAATCATCCTAGCGGGGTTTTTTGTTGGGATGCGGGCGGTACAGGCTGCGTGCGGTCATGAAGACCGCACCGTTCAACCTAGGAGGCCCCATCAGCACTGAGACCCGCATCAACGATCGTATCCGCGTTCCCGAGGTCCGTTTGGTCGGACCGGGCGGTGAACAGGTAGGCATCGTGCGTGTTGAAGATGCACTCCGCTTGGCCCTGGAGGCCGACCTCGATCTCGTCGAGGTAGCTCCCGATGCCCGTCCGCCGGTCTGCAAGATCATGGACTACGGCAAGTTCAAGTACGAGGCAGCGCAGAAAGCACGCGAGTCGCGTAAGAACCAGACGTTGACGGTCATCAAAGAGCAGAAGCTCCGGCCGAAGATCGACGCCCATGACTACGAAACGAAGAAGCGCAACGTTGTTCGCTTCCTCGAAGCAGGTTCCAAGGTCAAGGTCACGATCATGTTCCGCGGACGTGAGCAGTCACGTCCCGAGCTTGGCTACCGACTCCTGCAGCGTCTCGGAGCAGACGTCGCGGACCTCGGTTTCGTCGAGACCTCGGCAAAGCAGGACGGCCGCAACATGACGATGGTTCTGGCGCCGCACAAGGGTGCCAAGACTCGCGTCAAGGCACAGGAAAGCGCACAGGCACCGGTCGCTCAGGCCGCACCGAAGCCCGTTCCTGAGGCCCCCGCAGCACCGGCAGCTCCGGCGGCAGACGAAACCACGCCAGAAGCTCCGACCAGCTAGTCGATTCCCAAGCATCACCACGTAACAAAGAACTGAGGACTCCATGCCCAAGATGAAGAGCCACAGCGGCGCCTCGAAGCGATTCAAGGTGTCCGGCAGCGGAAAGCTCATGCGCCAGAAGGCCGGCCGTCGCCACCTTCTCGAGCACAAGTCGAGCAAGGTCACCCGTCGTCTCGACGGCACCGCTGTTGTCAGCCCTGACGACGCTCCGCGCATCAAGCGCATGCTCGGCATCTGAGTTCGCCCCCTTTATTGACCACCCGGGGTCGAATTTTCAGCCCCTAGATTGACAGGATTTTCAAGTGGCACGCGTAAAGAGGGCGGTCAACGCCCAGAAGAAGCGTCGTTCAATTCTTGCTGCATCCAGCGGCTACCGTGGACAGCGTTCACGTCTGTACACCAAGGCGAAGGAGCAGCAGCTCCACTCGCTCGTCTACGCATACCGCGACCGCCGTGCACGCAAGGGCGAGTTCCGTAAGCTGTGGATCACGCGAATCAACGCTGCAGCTCGCGCCAACGACATGACGTACAACCGCCTCATCCAGGGCTTGCACCTGGCAGAGGTCGAGGTCGACCGCAAGATGCTGGCCGAGCTCGCTGTTTCCGACATGGAGTCCTTTGTGGCCCTCGTCGCAATCGCGAAGGCCGCTCTGCCGGCTGACGTGAATGCGCCTGCCGGAGAAGCAGCCTGATCGACGCATCACAGCAACGGCCCGTGGATCCGCTCACCGAGCGGACACCGCGGGTCGTTTCTGCTGTCAAGCTCCTGCGCACAGCAGAACGACGTAAAGCAGGACGTTTCCTCGTCGAGGGCGAGAATTCCGTGACGGAAGTCTTGAACGGCGAAGCCCGCTCGGTGCATGACCTCTTCTATACCGAGGATGCAGCCGAGCGTTATCAGCATGTCATCGACCTCGCGCTGACAGCCGGTGTGCGGGTATCGCTTGTCACGGACCGTGCGGCCAAAGCGTTGAGTGACACGGTCACACCGCCCGGACTGGTAGCTGTGTGTGATCTCCTCGATGTTCCGCTGAGTGACGCGATCCGCCCCGGAACCAGGCTCCTTGCAGTTCCTGTCGAGGTCAACGAACCCGGCAACGCGGGAACTGTCATCCGGATTGCCGACGCCGTCGGTGCTGACGCCGCGATCTTGGCCGGCGACAGTGTTGATCCGCACAACGGCAAGGTTGTTCGATCGTCGGCCGGAAGCCTGTTTCACCTACCCGTTGTTCGTGAACGCGATACAGCGGTGGTCATCGAACAAATCCGTGCCGCGGGAATCCAAATTCTGGCGACAGCAGCCGACGGTGAGATCGACCTCGACAATGCCGACGAACTCCTGAGTAAGCCGACCGCTTGGCTGTTCGGTAACGAAGCGCATGGACTTGATCCGGCGATCGCGGCTCAGGCTGATTTTCGGGTTCGGATACCGATCCACGGCCGTGCCGAGAGCCTTAACCTGGCGACTGCCGCCGCGATCTGTCTCTACGCGAGCGCTCGCGTACAGAATCGCACCGCAGATCAGGGCTGACAATTTTACGGAAATGACCTCTCGGCATTCGATTTAAGGAAGCCTGAGAGAATACGGGGCAGAGAGACTGCTCGACAGCAGTTGACATGCTTGACCGCAGCACAGAAGCAAACCGAGAAGCGACAGGAGTGTCACAGCCGTGGCCAAAAATGAGGGCGCGACCCCGCCGGACGTCGATGCGAGTGCGCTCACCGAAGAGGCGTTGACCGCTGCGGCTGAGAACGCCGAGAAGGCGCTTGCGGACGCCGCAGACCTGGATGCGCTCGCGCATGTCAAGGTGGAGCACATGGGGGACAAGTCCCCGATCGCCCTCGCGCGCCGTGGTCTCGGCAGCTTGCCGGGCAAGGAAAAGGCGGATGCCGGTAAGCGCGTCAACGTTTTCCGCACCCGCATCAGCAAGGCGTACGACGCTCGCCGTGAGGTTCTTCTGGCTGAGCGCGATGCGGCCGTACTCGTTGCCGAGGCAATCGACGTCACCTTGCCTGCCTGTCGCCATCCCGTCGGCGCCCGGCATCCCATCAGCTTGATTTCCGAGCAGGTCGCCGACGTCTTCGTCGCGATGGGTTGGGAGATCGCGGAAGGACCGGAGGTCGAGACCGAGCACTTCAACTTCGACGCTCTCAACTTCTTGCCGGATCATCCCGCGAGGACCATGCAGGATACGTTCCATCTTGCTCCGGAGAACTCGCGTCAGGTGCTCCGTACACACACGTCGCCCGTGCAGGTTCGCACGATGCTTTCGCGTGATGTCCCGATCTACGTCGTCTGCCCCGGCCGTACGTTCCGTACCGACGAACTCGATGCGACGCACACACCGGTCTTCTCCCAGGTCGAGGGTCTGGCAGTCGATAAGGGTCTGACAATGGCAAACCTTCGCGGAACGCTCGACGCCTTCGCTCGCGCGCTGTTCGGTCCCGACACTCGGACGCGTATGCGCCCCAACTACTTCCCGTTCACGGAACCGTCGGCCGAGGTCGACGTGTGGTTCGCGAACAAGAAGGGGGGCGCAGGGTGGGTCGAGTGGGGCGGCTGCGGCATGGTCAACCCGAAGGTTTTGCGCGCCAGTGGAATCGATCCTGACGAGTACACGGGATTTGCATTCGGCATGGGCCTCGAACGGACTTTGCAGTTCCGCAACGGTATTCCGGACATGCGCGACATCGTGGAGGGTGACGTGCGATTCACGCTGCCTTTCGGTGTTGCAGGCTGACCGGTCCGGGTACGCGGACTTATCGACTAACAGACTTATCGACAAACGAGAGAGCTGAGCTGACGTGCGAGTAGCGCAATCCTGGCTGACCGAGATCCTGCAGCGGGCAACTCCGGACTGGGAGGTGACCCCGGAAGAGTTGGACGCGGGGTTCGTCCGAGTCGGGCTCGAAGTCGAGGAACTCGACACACTCGAGGCAATTGACGGCCCGTTGGTGGTCGGCAAGGTCCTCGAGATCGCCGAACTCACCGAGTTCAAGAAGCCGATCCGTTTCTGCCAGGTCGAGGTCGGCGAGTCCGAACCCCGCGGCATCGTCTGTGGCGCGCGTAATTTCGCCGAGGGCGACCTCGTTGTTGTTGCACTGCCCGGCGCCGTTTTGCCCGGTGGTTTCGCAATCGCGACCCGCGAGACATACGGCAAGATCTCCGACGGCATGATCTGCTCGGTCTCCGAACTCGGTATCGGCAAAGATCATTCGGGCATCCTGGTTCTCGAGCCGGGTACCGCCGAGCCGGGAGCTGACGGCAATGAACTGCTCGGTCTCGGTGACACGATCATCGAACTGAACATCACCCCCGACCGCGGGTACTGCTTCTCGGTGCGTGGTTTGACGCGTGAGCTGGCATGCGGCTTCGATCTCGAATTCGCTGATCCCGCTTCGGTTCCCGCCCACCCCGCCGAGGGTGAAGCGTGGCCGGTCCACCTCGAAGCCGAGTCCAAGGCGTCGCGATTCGTGATGCGCAAGGTTACCGGTATCGATCCCAAGGCTGTCAGCCCGTGGTGGCTGCAGCGCCGATTGCTGCTCTCGGGTGTCCGCCCGATTTCTCCGGCCGTCGACGTCACCAATTATGTGATGCTCGAATTGGGTCAGCCTCTTCATGCGTTCGACGCGAGCGCTGTCCAGGGTGACCTGGTAGTTCGCCGCGCGAAGGCAGGGGAGAAGCTGACCACACTCGACGAGGTGGAGCGCACGCTCGATCCCGAAGATGTTGTCATTGTCGACGATTCCGGTGTCATTTCACTTGCCGCTGTCATGGGCGGTGCCTCCACCGAGGTCGGCTCCGAGACCACAGACATCCTTCTCGAAGCTGCGACGTGGGATCCGCTCGCGGTCTTCAAGACTGCGCGCCGTCACAAGTTGTCGAGTGAAGCCAGCAAGCGTTTCGAGCGGGTAGTCGATCCGGCCATTCCACTCGCTGCTGTCGATCGTGCAGCTGCTCTGCTGGTCGAAATCGCCGGTGGCCGTATCGAGCCCGTACTCACCGACGTCGGCGGCGTTGCTCCGCGCGATGCCATCCACATGGACATCGACTTGCCGGACCGAGTTGCCGGAGTCACCTACGCCAACGGCACGGCTGCCCGTCGTCTCACGCAGGTCGGTTGCACCGTCGAGGTCGGAGTCAGCGAGGAAGGCCACGGACAACTGGTCGCGACGCCGCCGTCGTGGCGTCCTGACCTGGTGCAGCCTGCTGACTTGGTCGAAGAGGTTTTGCGCCTCGAAGGCCTCGAGCAGATTCCGTCGGTACTTCCGACAGCACCGGCCGGCCGTGGATTGACAGCGACGCAGCGCCGTAAGCGCACTGTGTCGAAGGCTGTTGCTCACGCCGGGTACGTCGAGGTGCTTCCGCCGGTATTCTTGCCCACCAACGTCTTTGACGTGTGGGGTCTCGATGCGGATGATCCGCGTCGCAACACCAGCAAGGTATTGAACCCTCTGGAAGCGGATCGCCCCGAACTGGCGACGACTCTGCTGCCCGGTCTGCTGGAGATCCTGGCTCGCAATGCTTCCCGTGGTCAGCGTGATCTCTCGCTGTACGGCATCGCTCAGGTTGTCCTGCCGGGTCCGGACACCAAGCCGGTCGACGCATTGCCGGTCGACCGTCGTCCGACGGACAAGCAGATTGCCAACCTGATCGCCTCGTTGCCGGCTCAGCCGGTGCATATCGCGGCAGTTCTCAGCGGACAGCGTGAGCCCAGCGGTCCGTGGGGACCGGGTCGTGCGGCAGAAGCATCCGATACCTTCGCCGCAGCGCACGTCATTGCCGCAGCAGCGGGCGTGGCGATCGAATTGCGCGCGGCTCAGTACCTGCCGTGGCATCCGGGCCGTTGCGCCGAGATTCTTGTCGACGGAGTAGTTGTCGGCCATGCCGGCGAACTGCACCCCGCTGTGCTCGAGCGCACGGGATTGCCGGCGCGCACCTGCGCACTCGAAATCGATCTGGATGCTCTGCCCCTGGTCGAGAACCTGCCGGCACCGCGGGTTTCTCCGTTCCCCGCAGTTCTTCAGGACGTTGCGGTTGTTGTCGACCGCAACATGCCCGCAGCCGATGTTCAGGAAGCGCTGCGTGTCGGCGGTGGCGAACTGCTCGAAGACATCCGTTTGTTCGACGTCTTCGAAGGCGAGCAGGTCGGCGAAGGCCGCAAGTCGCTGGCATTCGCTTTGCGCTTCCGCGGTGTAGACCGCACGCTGACCGAAGATGAAGCCAGCGCCGCCCGCGATGCAGCCGTCGAGGCAGCATCCAAGGCCGTGGGCGCCCAGATGCGTGGCTAGTCGGGGCGCTGTCCCGGGAATCCTCGGTGACAAGATCCCGTTGTAGAATTGGTGAAATAGAGTTTCACCTGTAAGGGCCTGAGTTCGGTGTTGCACCGGACTGCAGGCCCTTACTTTTTTTCGTGCAACTCCTCTCGGGAGGGGGGCAAATTCCGGCCGCGGTAGCGGGGATCGTCCATCGAAAAAAGAGGCAAACACAATATTTTGTGAATTCTTCACATCGTCACCCATCCGCTCGACGTCGAGTTCCGAATGTCACGTAGACAGGGGCCGACTGTTTACGTGACTAACCATGTCGGCGCGGCGTGACTGGAAGGAGTATCTATGCGCGTACGGATCAAAACGAGTTTGATGCCATTCTCCCGTTCGTCGACCTGGACCGGTGGCGGCTCTCAGGTGTGCCGACGTGATGTGACGTCTCGACGAAGTTAGTCGGTCCAGCGGGTAGACGGTCTCATCAGGACGCCAATTGCAGTCAGGTCGGAATGCACTCAGGTCGGACAGTCACTGTCGACTCGGGCGATGTTTATAGGAAGCAGCAGATGCCTATTCATATTCATCCCTCGGATCCTTTCGAAGCTAAGGATTCACAGGTCAATAGCGTGGAAGGCGGTTTTCTTCAGATGTTCATGGATGCGCATGTTCGACGGGACCGCCCGATGGCGTCCGAGTCGGGCGACGAAGCACGTCGAGAAGATGGGCCTAACGAGGGTCGACGATCGACGTGACGGATTTCGGGCTGCGCAGGCCCACTTTGGCGCACAAGCCGAATTCACTACCGATCGAACGCAAGTCTCGTGTTCTGCTCGGATTCGTGTGGGGACTTGTCGGGTGCGCGGTGACAGCACAGATCTACTATCCGCTCGCGGTTGGCATGTCGCGGGACAGGGTGACTGTCGCGGTAGTCGTACTGCTCGCTGCGGCGTCGCTGGCGCACGCTCTGCTCTCGCGCGGACCAGGATGGACGCTTGTGATGTTCACCGCTACTGCCGGTCTTGGTCTTGTTGCCGAGATGGTCGGTACCGCAACGGGGTATCCGTTCGGGAGCTACATGTACGCCACTGATCGACTAGGACCTGACATCCTGGGTGTCCCGGCCGTCGTTCCGCTTGCGTGGACGGCCGGGTTTTATCCGATCTGGTGTGCCGTGACCTATGTGCTCGAGCGATCACGACTGTCACCGCAGCGGAAGCCGATGCACCGTATCGCGGCCACTGCGCTAGGAATGGTGGACTGGGATCTCTACCTCGATACACAGATGGTGACCGACGGTCAATGGATCTGGACATCTGACCGTTCTGGGCTTCCCGGCATACCGTCGATACCGTTCACGAACTATCTCGGCTGGTTCGTCACGGTGCTGGTCATGGCTGTCGCAGTCGAATTGATCGGGAGACGATGCAGTTCGCGCCGATCGGAAAGTCGTTCTGTCTCCGATACCGCACCCTTGGTGTTGTTTGTCTGGACCTGGCTGGGATCGGCGTTAGCGCATGCGGTACTTCTAGACGGCGACGAATTGCGTTACTCGGCGATCTACGGACTCGGTGTGATGGGACTTGTGGGTGTTCCGTTGGTAATGACGTGGATTCGCGAGGGGACACGGGTTGTGGTGACGGAGTGAGGGGGGACAACACGCATCGACGAGCGGTACGCGTCGGCCAACGAGCTACCGAAGTAGGCACTGCGCTAGCCGGGGTGTCTGCACTGATGTCTCTGGGGAATGTTCTGTTCATACCGCGTATGAAGCGGACCCGATCGGTCGAGTCACACGAACGTGTCGTGGTGTGTATTCCTGCGCGTGACGAGGAGACCACGGTGCCCTTGCTCATCGGGGACCTACGTGCACAGTCCTTTGACGGCGAGCTCAGCGTGATTGTGCTCGACGATAACTCGAGCGATGGGACGTTCGCGGCTGCTCGCCGCGCCGCTGACGGGGATCCGCGCATCAGCGTGGCTTCGAATGGCGCTTCGCCGGCGCCTGGCTGGACCGGCAAAGCAGCAGCATGCTTCGCACTGGCGGATCTTGCGTACAAGGATGTGCATCATCCGGGCATCATTGCCTTCATCGATGCGGATGTCAGATTGTCGGCTGATGCGATCGCGGCGGCCGTGGGTGCGCTACGCGACCACGACGCAGCTTTGGTTTGTCCTTGGCCTGACCAGAAAACGGGCAGTATTGCAGAGCATCTGGTCCAGCCGCTGCTGAGCTATTCATGGATGTCGACTCTTTTCGTTCCCCTGGCAAACCGTTCCTCACGTCCGTCGCTGGCCGTTGCGTGCGGACAGTTCCTCATGTTCGATTCCCAGATCTACCGCGATATCGGTGGGCACAAATCTGTGGCGTCGAGCGCAACCGAGGATCTCGACCTAGCCCGTGCGGTTCGGCGCAACGGACACCGATCCATTCTGATCTCGGGCGCAGGATTTGTCAGTTGCCGCATGTATGAAAGCTGGGCGGAACTGCGTGCCGGATACACTCGATGGCTGTGGTCTTCTCTCGGTGGGCGAACCGGCACCGCGATTACGCTGTCGGCCGTGGCACTGATGTACGCAGTGCCTCCAGCCGCAGCTGTCTTGGGATCAGGTCGGACGCGTCGGCTGGGATTGGCGGGATATGGTGCCGCCGTGGTAGCTCGGCTGTGTGCCGAAAAATTCGAGTCGAACTGCAGGCCTGATGGTTTGACCGGTATCCTTCGCTCCTTCGGAGTTGCATGCGCTCACCCAATCTCCACTGCGATGTTCATGGCACTTGTTGTCGATTCGCGTCTTCGCCGGGCCCGCAACGACCTGTCGTGGAAGGGCCGTGCACTGAATGCGCCGACAATGAATACAGCCGTCACTACCGGCGTCGCCGAGAAATGAGAACCGATATGCCGATCTCCACGTTTGACCATCCGGCGACATCGGTGCTGAACGCCGCAGTGGGTACGAATTGGGTGCATGCCGATCTGTGTCATCGGCAGTGTCTTCCGGGCGCAGTGTCAGGCGGTCCACGATGAAGGTGGTGTCCGGAAGTACAGATTCGGTCATTGTTGTGGGAGCGGGGCTCGCTGGGCTTTCTGCCGCACTCCACCTCGTCGGTGCGGGCCGAAAAGTTACGGTGCTCGAGCGGGAGAGCACGATCGGAGGTCGGGTCGGCACTTACCAAGTGCTCGACAGCGCCGGCCATCGCCTTTACGACATCGACAACGGCGCGAGCGTTCTCACTATGCCCGATCTGATTGCCGATGCGCTCGCAGCAGTCGGCGAATCGTTCGAGTCCACCATTCCACCGCTCACACTTACCAAACTTTCGCCGAGCTATCACACACGCTATGCCGACGGAAGTTCCATCGACGTCTATTCGGATTCGACAGCGATGTCCAAGGAAGTCGAACAAGAGTGCGGTCCTGCCGAATCGGCGGGTTACCGCAGACTACGCCGATGGTTGGCTTCCATCTTTGATACGGAGTTCGACCGCTACATCAGTTCGAACTTCGATTCGCCGCTCGATCTCGTATCGTCGTGGGCAGCGCTTCGAGAAACCGCGACACTGGCCCGCCTTGGTGGATTCGGTCGACTCGGCCCGCGGGTCGATTCGTTTGTCCGGGATCCTCGGCTGAGGAGAATCTTCACCTTCCAGGCGTTGTATGCGGGGATGGCCCCGACGAAAGCGTTGGGCGTCTACGGCGCGATTGCACACATGGACACATCCCTCGGAGTCTATTTCCCGGAAGGCGGCATGTCTGCCATCGCTGGCTCGATGGCAGACGCGTTAACGCGTAATGGCGGAACCTTGCACACAGACGCAGAGATCGTTGCTGTGGACATCGAGGACAAGCGCGCGACCGGTGTGCAGACCTCCGACGGTCGTCATTTTCCGTGCGATTCCCTGATACTCACCACGGACCTCCCCGTTGTCGATCAATTGCTGGACCGAGCCGGTGCGAGTCGTAGGGGCCGTCGGCGCGGCTACTCTGTCGTTTCGCCATCGGCGGTCGTCTTCCACGGAACAGTTCCTACGGAGGTGACGGCCACGTGGCCGTCGACCGCCCACCACACCATCGACTTCGGCGAGCAGTGGGCGGAGACCTTTGCGCGCATCACGGCCGGTCGCGGACGCGGAAAATTGATGGAGGACCCGTCCCTTCTGATCACGCGACCGGCAGTGACCGACCCGGCGTTGTATGTGGAACGTGACGGTGTCAGGTGTGAACCGATCTCGATTCTGGCGCCGTGCCCGAATCTTGTCAGTGCCCCCATCGATTGGAATCAGTTGGGAGTTCACTACATGCGCGAAGTTCAGCAGGTACTCGAGGATCGCGGCTACCGCAATGTTCGGTCCGCGATGGTGGTGGACCATCTTGATACTCCGCAGACGTGGTTGGAGAAGGGAATGCTGGGGGGCAGTCCGTTCTCGTCGGCGCACGTGTTTCGCCAGACCGGCCCGTTCCGACGTAAGAACCTGGTTCCGGGACTCGTCAATGTGGTCCTTGCCGGGTCCGGCACCACGCCGGGTGTCGGCGTGCCCACGGTACTCATCTCGGGACGGCTTGCCGCCGAGAGGATTACCGGCTCGCTCGGAAACCGCGGGTCCGGTCTGCGCAGAGGGACACATGCAGAACCGTCCGGGATTGCGTCGTGAGGGAACTCGATCGGATCGATCCCAGCCTTCACGGCGCGTATCGCCTGTGTCGTGAGTTGAATGAGCAGCATGGGAAAACGTACTTTCTTGCCACCCGGCTGTTTCCGGCGGACAAGCGTGCCGGCGTCCACGCCTTGTACGGGTTCGCTCGCATGGTCGACGATATCGTGGACGTCGACTCAGGTGACGTCGACTCGGAGCTTGATCTCAGTGGAGTCGATTCGGGAAGTTCGTCGCATACCCAGGCGGACCGAATAGCGATCGCCAAGCTAGAGGCTTTCCAACGTCGCATCAAAGGGGCCTTGGCGGGAGATCCCTTGGGAGAGAGTCGAACTGACCTTGTGCTCCGTGCGCTGGTGGATACCACGGCACGATACGGCATCGCACACGAGTACTACTACGCCTTCCTGCGCTCGATGCGGATGGATATACCGGGGACCGACGTATTCCGTTCGCGATATCGAACAACGGCTGAGTTGTCGGAGTACATGTATGGCTCCGCAGCGGTAATCGGACTGCAGATGCTCCCTATTCTGGGCATAGAAACAGATCGAGACGCTGCTGTCGGCCCAGCGATTGCCCTCGGTGAAGCCTTCCAGTTGACGAACTTCATCCGCGATATGGGGGAGGACCTCGATCGTGATCGGATCTACCTGCCGACCGAGGAATTGGGGGCTTTCGGCGTCGATGAGGAACTACTCCGGCACTGCCGGAACACCGGGGGCCGCGACGTCAGACTCGAGCGTGCTCTTGCGCATCTCATCGCAGTTACCCGAGCGGTGTATCGGACAGCCGAACCTGGGATCGACATGCTCGATCCCGTGGTGCGCCCCGCGATGCGCACCGCATTTGTCCTCTATCGCGAGATTCTGCGTGAAGTAGAGGACAACGGGTATCGCGTACTCCATCGCCGGGCACGTGTATCGCAGCGGCGACGTCTGGCGGTCGCGGTGCCTCGATTGGCAGAAACCGGATTGCTCACACTTCGGACCCGGGTCAGGCGCTGAGAACAGCGCATTATTCGAATCGACTGAACAGGAAATTTTGCACATGGAACACGTTGTGCTGCTCGACGACGCCGGCCGCGCTATCGGAACGGAACCGAAAGCGACGGTACACACCACGGTGACACCGCTGCACCTTGCGTTCTCCGCCTATGTTTTCGATCGCGAGGGCAATGTTTTGATAACTCGGCGTGCGCTGGGGAAAACTACCTGGCCGGGTGTGTGGACAAACAGTTGTTGTGGCCATCCTGCGCCGGACGAACCACTTGAACAGGCGGTCCGTCGTCGGATGATCGAAGAACTCGGAATCGACACGGACGATGTGAGCCTGGTTCTCCCGTCGTTCCGATACCGCGCGGTGATGGACTCCGGGATTGTCGAGAACGAAATTTGCCCCGTTTTTCGAGTTCTCTACAACGGGCCCCGCCCTTCCCCCGATCCGTCCGAGGTCGAGAGTTTCGAGTGGATCGATTGGCAAGACTTTTTGTCGAGGGGTTTGAGCGGTGACCGGGAGATGTCGCCGTGGTGTCGTGAGCAGGTGCAACAGCTTCGGCGGCTTGGTCGAGATCCTCTCCGGTGGCCGACTGCCCCCGCAGCGGCTTTGCCGCCCGCTGCGCGTGAGGGCTCGCAGTTGGACGGCTCTTTGTCGTGATGTCACCGCCCGGGTGTCCGGGAGCTGACGTCCACGGGTCGTGAGGAACCAAGGGTGGCCCGCGGCCTGCGGGAAATTGATGCGCAAGCATGGAAGGATCGAGGGGGTCCGACGCGTTTTCGAGAAGGAGTTTGGCGATGTCCGAGAACGATGGTTCGGTGCGTAGTGTGGTCGAGGCTGCCGATGCGCTCGACGATCGGGATTTCCTCGTGATGGTTCGGGCTGTTGTAGAACGTCGACCCGGGTTGTCCGTGATACTGGGTGCGCTTGACGCTGCTGTCTCCAACTCCGGCCGGCTTACTCGCTCCGACCCGATCGTTACCGAGGAAGTTGATTTGGCGGGAACGGTGGTCGAGGTCGACGAAATCATTGACGCGCCGGTGTACTCCGGGACTGTGCCGCCGATACCGGGACCGGATTACACGGAGTCCGGAGTTCCCACGTTCGACCGTGTCCGGGAAAAGATCGAAGGGCGCGTCGGCACGTCGATCGGTTCAGCCGAATTGGCGCACGAGAGCCCAGCCGGGAAGTCCGTCGACGAGCAGTGGGACGAGCGTCAGAAGGCCGCCAAAGTCAAGCTTGAAGAGATTCGTCGATCGATGGGTAAATAGCCGCCGACATAAGTAGTTATGCATTCACTTGCACGATGATGCATAATGATGTGCATGACTGAGGACACGCGCAAGCCGATCAGAGTCGCCGTCGCCGGTGCCAGTGGATATGCCGGTGGTGAGGTTCTCCGTCTGCTTCTCGGGCACCCTTCGTATGCCGACGGCAGCTTGGTGATCGGCTCACTGACGGCCGGCGGCAATGCCGGTTCGACGCTTGGCGAGCATCACCCGCACCTTCTTCCCTTGTCTTCGCGAGTGCTCGAAGAAACCACGGTCGAGATCCTTTCCGGTCACGACGTCGTTTTCCTCGGACTTCCGCACGGCAATTCGGCTCAGTACGCGAAGGCGTTGCCGGAGTCGACGGTCATCATCGACTGTGGCGCAGATTTCCGGCTTCAGGACGGCGCACTGTGGGAAAAGTTCTACAAGAGCCCCCATGCCGGGACCTGGCCGTACGGACTTCCTGAATTGCCTGGCGCGCGTGAGAAATTGGTGGGTGCGACGCGTATCGCCGTTCCCGGTTGTTACCCGACCGCTGCGAGTCTCGCTCTGGCTCCGGCCGTTGCTGCCGGAATCATCGATTCGCACGTCAATGTTGTTGCCGTGAGCGGTACTTCCGGTGCGGGACGGGCTCCGAAGGCTGATCTGCTCGGTTCCGAGGTCATGGGTTCTGTTCGTGCCTACGGCGTCGGTGGAGTTCACCGCCATACTCCTGAAATCATTCAGAACCTCAAGGCGGCCGGCGGCAAGGACATCAGTGTGTCGTTCACGCCGGTCCTCGCACCCATGCCGCGTGGCATCCTCGCGACCTGCACTGCAGCTACCACTGCGACCGAAGAGCAGGCGCGGGAAATCTACGAAAAGGCTTACCGCGACGAGCCGTTCGTTCACGTGCTTCCGGCGGGAGTGTTCCCGCAGACCGGTGCCGTGATCGGATCCAATGCTGTGCAGATCGGTATCACCGTCGATACGGATGCCGGTCAACTTGTAGTCATTTCGGCAATCGACAATCTCACCAAGGGCACCGCCGGTGGCGCTGTGCAATCGATGAACCTCGCCCTTGGTCTACCTGAGACCGCAGGTCTCTCTACCGTGGGAGTAGCTCCGTGAGCACCGAAAATCCGCAGCATATCGACGCCGCAACCGAAGCTGACTTGGTCGACGCGACCGAGGATGACGTGGTCCACGTCGCCGGTGGGCGCCTGCTTCGTACTCAGGGTGTCTCGGCGCCGGCAGGATTCCGCGCGGCCGGAATTGCCGCCGGTATCAAGAAGAGTGGCAAGTCGGACCTCGCGCTGGTGCTCAACGAAGGACCTGACTTGGCTGCGGCCGGTGTCTTCACATTGAACAAGGTGAAGGCTGCCCCGGTGTTGTGGTCGCAGCAGGTATTGACGACGGGCAAGCTCCGCGCGGTGGTGCTCAATTCGGGTGGCGCCAACGCTTGTACGGGTGCCGGCGGTTTCCAGGATGCACACAAGACTGCCGAAGAGGTGGCGTCGGCACTCAGCAACTGGGGTACCGAGACTGGTGCAGTCGAGGTAGCCGTGTGCTCCACCGGTCTGATCGGTGACCGGTTGCCGATGGACAAGGTGCTTGCCGGTGTAACGGAAATAGTGCACGAACTGGCCGGTGGTATTTCCGGTGGTACGGAGGCCGCCTACGCAATCATGACCACGGACACGGTGCCCAAGCAGGCGTCGCTGCACCACGACAACAAGTGGAATGTCGGCGGAATGGCAAAGGGCGCCGGCATGCTCTCGCCCGCTCTCGCCACGATGCTGTGTGTTGTCACGACTGATGCCATTGCCAGCACCGAGCAGCTCGATACCGCTCTGCGTGCCGCCACTCACCTGAGCTTCGATCGTCTCGACGTCGACGGTGCCACCTCGACCAATGACACGGTGCTGTTGTTGGCGTCCGGGGCGAGTGGCGTCGCTCCGAGCCAGGACGAACTGAACGCCGCTGTTCTTGCCGTGTGCGACGACCTCGCCGATCAGATGATGGCCGACGCCGAGGGAGTCACCAAGCGCGTCAAGGTGACCGTTCGCGGTGCCGTCACGGAGTCGGATGCCTTGATCGGTGCCCGGACCGTTGCGCGTGACAGTTTGGTCAAGACTGCACTGTTCGGTTCGGATCCCAACTGGGGACGTGTACTCGCCGCAGTCGGTATCGCTCCCATCGAGCTGGATCCTGATCGAATCAGCGTGTCCTTCAACGGAAATCCCGTCTGCATCGACGGAGTGGGTGCGCCGGGTGCTCGGGAAGTCGACCTCAGCGGTATCGATATCGAACTGGATATCGATCTGGGGATCGGCAGCGAATCGGTGTCGATCCGTACGACGGACCTGTCGCACGCGTATGTCGAAGAGAACTCGGCGTACTCGTCATGACCGAATCTCTGGCCGCGATCAGCGAGCATCAGAAGGCACACGTCCTCGCTGGCGCACTGCCCTGGTTGCAGCGTTTTCGGGACAAGATCGTTGTGGTCAAGTACGGCGGCAACGCCATGATCGACGACGAACTCAAGACGGCTTTTGCTGCCGACATGGCATTCCTCCGCACCGTCGGGATCCATCCCGTCGTGGTTCACGGCGGCGGACCGCAGATCAATGCGATGTTGGCGCGGCTGGGCATGAAGGGTGAGTTCCGCGGTGGTTTCCGCGTGACGACGCCCGAGGTGATGGACGTTGTGCGGATGGTGTTGTTCGGCCAGGTGGGTCGTGAACTCGTCGGTCTGATCAATGCACACGGTCCGTATGCGGTCGGCATCTCCGGTGAAGACGCGCATCTGTTCACGGCGACGCGTCGAACTGTTGCGGTCGACGGGGAGCAGACCGATATCGGACTGGTCGGCGATGTCACGACGGTTAACCCCGATGCAGTGCTGGATCTCATTGCGGCAGGGCGCATTCCGGTGGTCTCGACCATCGCTCCCGACTCTGACGGAGTAGTCCACAACATCAACGCCGATACCGCTGCGGCTGCGCTTGCCGAGGCGATCGGCGCGGAGAAGCTTGTTGTTCTCACCGATGTCGAAGGCCTGTACACGGATTGGCCGGACCGATCCTCACTCGCCAGCGAAATCGACACCGATGCGCTGGCAAAACTTTTGCCGAGCCTCGACGCCGGCATGGTGCCGAAGATGGAAGCCTGCCTGCGAGCGGTTTGCGGTGGTGTTCCGTCGGCGCATGTCATCGACGGAAGGCTCGCGCATTCCGTCCTACTCGAACTTTTCACCGGTGAGGGAATCGGCACGATGGTTGTGCCCGGATCCGACATCGCCGAGCCTGGAGACAACTCATGAGCACGTTGGATATGCAGCAGCGGTGGTCCGCTTCGCTGATGAACAATTACGGCGTACCCCGGATTGCGCTGGTTCGCGGTGAGGGAGCTGTTCTCACCGACGCAGACGGCAAGCAGTACGTCGATTTCTTGGCCGGAATCGCCGTCAACATTCTCGGGCATGCGCATCCGGCGATCATCGAAGCTGTCACACAACAACTTTCGACGCTCGGTCACGTCTCCAATCTCTATGCGAGCGAGCCGGTGATCGAACTGGCAGAGCAGTTGCTCAGCCATCTCGGCGCCGCGACGGGTCGGGCGTTCTTCTGCAACTCGGGCACCGAGGCCAACGAGGCAGCGTTCAAGCTTGCCCGCGCAACCGGCCGCAAGAAGATCATTTCTGCCGAGAACTCGTTCCACGGCCGCACGATGGGCGCGTTGGCACTGACCGGTCAGCCGGCCAAACGGGCACCGTTCGAACCGATGCCCGCCGGCGTCGAATATGTTCCGTACGGCGATATCGAAGCACTCGATCGCGCGGTCGATTCCGATACGGCGGCAGTGTTTCTCGAACCGATCATGGGTGAGAGCGGCGTCGTCGTACCGCCCGAGGGCTACCTGGTCGAAGCTCGCCGGATCACCGCTGAGCGCGGCGCTTTGCTGGTGTTGGACGAGGTTCAGACGGGCATCGGCCGCACCGGCTGGTTCTACGCCCATCAGGCTGTCGGGATCGTTCCGGACGTCATCACGTTGGCGAAGGGGCTCGGCGGCGGAATGCCGATCGGCGCGTGCATCGCAACGGGAGCTGCTGCTGAGCTGTTCGGTCCCGGAAAACACGGGACCACCTTCGGTGGAAACCCGGTGTGCGCGGCCGCCGCCCTCGCGGTCCTGAAGACCATCGCGGACGAGGACTTGATCTCGCGCGCAGACAGTTTGGGTAAGTCCATCACCGCTGGGATCGAGGAGTTGGGTCATCCGCTGGTCGACTACGTGCGTGGCTCGGGCCTGCTGTTGGGCGTCGTACTTACGCAGGATGTAGCTCCCGCCGTGGAAAACGCGGCGCGCGAAGCCGGGTACCTTGTGAATGCAGCAAATCCCGGAGTGATCCGGTTGGCGCCGCCGTTGATCCTGACGGATGAGCAGGCCGAGACATTCGTGGCAGCGCTGCCTGCAATCTTCGACAGTGCATTATCGGCTGATCAGCCGGGGGAGAAGTAACTATCGTGGTGAAGCATTTTCTCAGGGACGACGATCTCACGCCCGCTCAGCAGGCCGAGGTTCTTGCGCTCGCGGCCGAGCTCAAGAAGAACCCGTTCTCACGTCGTCCGCTCGAAGGACCGCGTGGAGTCGGCGTGATCTTCGAGAAGAACTCGACGCGCACACGTTTCTCCTTCGAGATGGGTATCGCGCAGATGGGCGGCCATGCCGTCGTCGTCGACGGTCGGAGCACTCAGCTCGGTCGCGAAGAGACGTTGCAGGACACCGGACGCGTCCTCTCGCGTTACGTCGACGCCGTTGTCTGGCGCACCTTCGGCCAGAAGCGGCTCGAACAGATGGCCGTCGGCGCAACGATTCCCATCGTCAACGCGCTGTCCGACGAGTTCCATCCGTGCCAGGTTCTCGCGGATCTGCAGACATTGATTGAGCAGAAGGGTGAGCTCAAGGGATTGAAGCTGACTTACCTGGGCGACGGTGCCAATAACATGGCGCATTCGCTGATGCTCGGTGGCGTGACCGCCGGTATCGACGTCACAATTGCCAGCCCGGCGGGCTTCGAGCCTGCCGACTGGGTCGTGGCGGCGGCACGTAAGCGGGCCGAGGAAACCGGTGCGACGATCACGCTGACGCAGGATCCGCGAGAAGCAGCAACCAACGCTGACGCCTTGGTCACGGACACCTGGACGTCGATGGGTCAGGAGAACGACGGCCTCGACCGCGTCGGACCGTTCCGTCCCTTCCAGATCAATTCGGAGCTGCTGGGCCTGGCCGCCGCCAAGGCTGTTGTCATGCACTGCTTGCCGGCGCATCGCGGCGAAGAGGTCACCGACGAGGTGCTCGACGGTCCGCAGAGCGTTGTCTGGGACGAGGCCGAAAACCGCCTGCACGCCCAGAAAGCCCTGTTGGTCTGGCTGCTGGAACAGCGAACCGCAGGAACAGCGTGAGCGTCGCTCCCACTCGGGCGGGTCGTCAGTCGCGCATCATCGCGCTGCTGGCGGCGCACCCCGTTCGAAGTCAGACGGAACTGGCGTCGTTGCTCGGGGCCGAGGGCATCGAGGCGACTCAAGCCACCCTCTCTCGCGACCTCGAGGAGTTGGGAGCAGTAAAACTGCGGGCAGCCGACGGCGGTGCCGGGGTGTACGTGGTGCCGGAGGACGGCAACCCCGTACGCGGTGTCTCGGGTGGCACTGATCGTCTGTCGCGGTTGCTCGGTGAGCTGTTGGTGTCCACCGATTTCAGCGGAAACATGGCGGTTCTCCGGACTCCTCCGGGGGCCGCGCACTACCTGGCGAGCGCACTTGATCGTGCCTCGCTGACCGATATCGTGGGGACTATCGCCGGAGATGACACCATCTTCGTGATGGCCCGGGAACCGCTTTCCGGAGCGGAACTCGCGGCCATGATCGAATCCCTAGCCTGACCCCTTATTCTTGACACAAGATATTCAACCTAAGGAGCACAAAAACAATGGCCGATCGCGTCGTACTCGCCTATTCGGGCGGGCTGGACACTTCTGTTGCCATCAGTTGGATCGGCAAGGAGACAGGTGCTGAGGTTGTCGCCGTCGCCATCGATCTGGGGCAGGGTGGCGAGGACATGGAGGTCGTGCGTCAGCGCGCACTCGACTGCGGCGCAGTCGAATCCGTCGTCGTCGACGCTCGCGACGAGTTCGCGGACGAGTACTGCTTGCCGACCATCCAGGCAAACGCTCTCTACATGGACCGTTACCCGCTGGTCTCGGCTATCAGCCGCCCGCTGATCGTCAAGCACATCGTCGAGGCTGCACGCGCACACGGTGGCACCATCGTCTCGCACGGTTGCACCGGCAAGGGCAATGACCAGGTTCGTTTCGAGGTCGGCTTCGCCACCCTCGCTCCTGACCTGTCGGTCATCGCACCGGTCCGCGACTACGCCTGGACGCGCGAGAAGGCGATCAAGTTCGCCGAGGACAACAACATCCCGATCAACGTCTCCAAGAAGTCCCCGTTCTCGATCGACCAGAACGTCTGGGGTCGCGCTGTCGAGACCGGTTTCCTCGAGGACCTGTGGAATGCGCCGACCAAGGATGTCTACGACTACACCGAAGATCCGACCGTCAACTGGAATGCCCCTGACGAGCTGATCGTCAGTTTCGAAGCCGGCAAGCCCGTTGCCATCGACGGCCGCAAGGTCACCGTCCTCGAAGCCATCCAGGAACTCAACAAGCGCGCGGGTGCCCAGGGCGTCGGCCGTCTCGACGTCGTCGAGGACCGTCTCGTCGGTATCAAGAGCCGCGAGATCTACGAAGCTCCCGGCGCGATGGTTCTCATCACCGCCCACCAGGAACTCGAGCACGTCACCCTCGAACGCGAACTCGGTCGCTACAAGCGTCAGATGGAGCAGCGTTGGTCCGAGCTGGTCTACGACGGCCTGTGGTTCTCGCCCCTCAAGGATGCACTCGATACGTTCGTGGCCAAGACGCAGGAACGCGTCACCGGCGACATCCGACTCTTCCTGCACGGTGGAGCAATCACGGTCAACGGTCGTCGTAGCCCCGAGTCGCTCTACGACTTCAACCTCGCAACGTACGACGAGGGCGATACATTCGACCAGTCCGCATCGAAGGGCTTCGTCGAGATCCACGGCCTGTCCTCGAAGGTCGCGGCAAAGCGCGATCTGGGCCTGTAAGCAATGACGGCACACGGCACGAATGAAGGTGCCCTGTGGGGCGGACGGTTCGAATCCGGACCGGCCGCCGCCATGGCAGCGCTGAGCAAGTCGACTCATTTCGATTGGGTACTGGCTCCGTACGACGTTCGGGCGTCGCAGGCTCATGCCCGCGTGCTCAACAAGGCCGGTCTCCTGAGTGAGGCCGATCTCGCGACCATGCTCGACGGTCTCGAGCAGCTCGGGGCTGACGTCGCGAGTGGCGCCTTCGGCCCGAGCGAGTCGGACGAGGACGTGCATGGCGCGCTCGAACGCGGCTTGATCGAGCGTGTCGGTCCTGAGGTCGGCGGACGTCTGCGTGCCGGTCGTTCACGTAACGACCAGGTGGCGACACTGTTCCGCATGTGGCTCCGTGACGCGGTTCGCCGTATCTCGACCGGTGTGCTCGACGTGGTCGATGCTCTGGCTGGACAGGCTGCTGCGCATCCGGATGCCGTGATGCCGGGCAAGACGCACCTGCAGGCTGCTCAGCCGGTGCTGCTCGCGCATCACTTGCTGGCTCATGCGCATCCGCTTCTGCGTGATGTTCAGCGCCTGCGGGACTTCGACGTGCGAGCTGCGGTGTCCCCGTACGGTTCTGGCGCCTTGGCTGGTTCTTCACTCGGACTCGACCCCGAAGCTATTGCGGCAGAACTGAAGTTCGACAGCTCGGCAGAAAACTCGATCGACGCCACGGCGTCGCGCGACTTTGCCGCCGAGGCTGCATTCGTGTTGGCGATGATCGGTGTCGATCTCTCACGGATGGCCGAAGAGGTCATCATCTGGAGCACACCGGAATTCGGCTACATCACGCTTGCCGACGCTTGGTCGACGGGTTCGTCGATCATGCCGCAGAAAAAGAATCCGGATGTCTCGGAACTGACGCGCGGTAAGTCGGGTCGCTTGATCGGTAACCTCACCGGACTGTTGGCGACGCTCAAGGCTCAGCCTTTGGCGTACAACCGGGATCTGCAGGAAGACAAGGAACCGGTTTTCGATTCGGTTGCTCAGCTCGAAATGCTGCTTCCGGCCATCACCGGTCTGGTGCAGACGCTCGAGTTTCATACCGCGCGCATGGCGGAGTTGGCTCCGGCCGGTTTCACCTTGGCGACAGATATCGCGGAATGGATGGTCCGTCAGGGCGTTCCGTTCCGCGTGGCCCACGAAGCGGCCGGCGCGTGTGTGCGGGTTGCCGAGGCACGGGGCGTTGGACTCGAAGATCTGACGGACGAAGAACTGGCCGGTGTCGACAGTGCGTTGACGCCGGCAGTGCGCGAGGTTCTGACCGTCGAGGGTTCCATCGCGTCGCGTAACGCACGCGGCGGAACCGCCGGGGTTCGGGTAGCCGAGCAACTTGACGGCGTCCGTGCGCTCGCGCAGTCGCTGCGGGAGTGGTCGCTTTAGGTTCTAAGGTCACTGTCTTACGCGGTCAGGGAGCATTTTGTGCTCCCTGACCGCGTATTTGTTTTCCGGGCCAGTAGGCTAATTGCGCTTGAGACAAATGCGACCGACCTGATGTTGCAAGTAACTTGGGAGTGTAATGGTGGGATTGAATTCCAAGTCAGTGCTGGGCCCTCTTCGGCGGGTGGTTGCGACAGCACAGAACGGCCTCGAAGTTGTTCGTCTGGGTGGGCTCGAGACGGATCTGACGACGTCGCCGTTCGAGATTGTCGAACGCGCGCCGATGTACCGCCTGCGACGATATTTTCCTGATGCTGATCCCGCGGTGGCCGGTCCGCCTATCGTGTTGATTCCGCCGATGATGATGTCGGCCAACGTGTACGACGTCACCCGGGATCAGGGTGCCGTCGGCATTCTGCACGGGATGGGACTCGATCCTTGGGTTGTCGACTTCGGGTCGCCGGACGCCGAAGAAGGTGGCTGGGACCGTAATCTCGCCGACCACATCGTTGCGCTCAGCGACATCGTCGACCACGTCCACCGTCACACCGGCAAAGACGTTCACCTCTCCGGGTACTCACAGGGTGGAATGTTCGCCTATCAGGCGGCCGCGTATCGGCGCAGTCGAAATATCGCCAGCGTCATCACTTTCGGAAGCCCCGTGGATACGTTGGCGGCGCTGCCGTTCGGTATCCCGGCTGGGATCGCCACGTGGGGTGCCGATTTCCTGGCCGATCACGTCTTCAACAGACTCGCGGTCACCGGCTGGATGGCCCGCACCGGCTTCCAATTACTCGATCCGGTCAAGACCCTCAAGATGCGTGTGGATTTTCTCCTGCAGCTTCACGATCGTGAAGCGCTGCTTCCGCGTGAACAGCAACGACGCTTCCTGGCCACCGAAGGGTGGGTCGGCTGGTCCGGGCCGGCAGTTGCCGAACTCCTCAAGCAGTTCATCGTGCACAACCGGATGATGTCCGGTGGCTTTGTCATCAAAGATCAAGTGGTGTCGCTCGCCGAGATCACCTGTCCCATTCTGGCGTTTGTCGGCGAGGTCGACGACATCGGCCAGCCTCAGGCGGTCCGCGGCATTACCCAGGCAGCGCCGCGTGCTGACGTCTACGAATCGACGTTACGTGCAGGGCATTTCGGTCTGGTAGTCGGTTCCATCGCCGCAACCCACACGTGGCCGACTACTGGGGAATTTGTGCAGTGGACCGAACGGGGTGGGACACTCCCGGATCGTGTCGATCACATGCCCCAGGGTCCGTACCCCGAGGACGAGACCGGTGTGTCGATCAGCAATCGGATCATCCACACCGTGGCATCTGTCGCGGAGGTCGGCGTCGGAATGACCAAGGGTATCAGTGACTTTGCTGCCGGTGCGCTGCGCGGAACCTTCGAACTGTCCGGTGAAGCCGCCCGAGCGTTGCCGAGGTTGGCCAGGTTGAACCAGATTCAGCCGCACACCAAGATTTCGCTCAGTCAGCTTCTGGCAGAACAACGCCGTAAGGCGCCGGCCGGAGAGTGCTTCCTCTTCGACAATCGCGTTCACACCTATGAAGCCGTTAATGCCCGTATCGACAACGTCGTTCGCGGTTTGATATCCGTCGGCGTGCGTCCGGCAGCTCACGTCGGCGTGCTGATGGAGACACGTCCCAGTGCGCTTGCGGCAATCTCGGCGCTCTCGCGACTCGGTGCTGTCGCCGTTATGCTCCCGCCGGGCGGCGACGTAGCCACTGCCGTCAAACTCGGATCGGTAGACCGAATCATCACCGATCCGGAGAACATCGAAGCTGCGGTCACGCTCGGGCGGCCGGTTCTGGTGCTGGGCGGGGGCGATGCGCGCGGACTGACCGTCGATCCATCCCACGACGTGATCGATCTCGAACAGATCGATCCGGCGGCGGTGAACCTGCCGGGTTGGTACCGGCCGGATCCAGGCATCGCGCGCGAACTCGCGTTCATTATCTTCGCGGAGTCCGGTGGCGAACTCGAAGCGAAGCAGATCACCAACTATCGTTGGGCGCTTTCCGCGTTCGGTACGGCGACTGCCGCCGACCTCGATCGCGGTGACACTGTCTATTGCCTTGCACCCCTGCATCATTCGTCGAGTTTGTTGGCGACTATCGGTGGCGCTATGGCGGGTGGATCCCGGATTGCACTGTCGCGGGGACTTGATCCAGCGCGTTTCGTGGAGGAGATTCACCGTTACGGAGTGACCGTCGTCAGTTACACATGGTCGATGATGCGCCAGATTCTGGACGAAGAACTGTTGTTGCTCGACGGCAGTCATCCGGTACGGCTTTTCATCGGTTCGGGCATGCCACAAGGGCTGTGGAAGAGGACCACCGAAGCGTTCGATCCGGCTCAGATCCTCGAGTTCTACGCGTCCACCGAGGGTGACGTCATTCTCGCCAATGTGGCCGGATCCAAGATCGGATCCAAGGGTCGTCCGTTGCCTGGTAGCGCCCGAGTTCGGCTCGCGGCCTACGAACCGCTCAGCGGTCGACTCCTCGAAAACGAGGACGGATTTGTTCGCGAATGCGCCGACGACGAGGTCGGATTGTTGCTTGGGCGAGCAGGAATGAACGCTGATCTGTCCGGCGGTGCAATGCGAGGTCTGTTCGAGGCCGGTGATTCGTGGATTCCGACCGAGAACCTGTTCCGACGCGACTCCGACGGCGACTACTGGTTGGTCGACCACAAGCACACGGTCATGTCGACGGTTCGCGGCGCGGTTTTCACGGCTCCGATCGTCGACGCTCTGTCAAGGGTTCCTCGGGTGGACCTTGCTGTTGCCTACGCGATCGGTCAGGCCCCCTATCAGTTGGCGGTGGCGGCGGTGACGTGGCTGCCGGGTCGGCAATTCCGCTCGGCGGAACTCGCCGAGGCGTTGTCGAAACTCGATTTCGACGCTCGTCCGGACATTGTTCACGTCGTTGACAGCATTCCGGTGGGTTCGTCGTATCGCCCGAGCGCGACGGCGCTCATCGCGGCGGGTGTGCCTGCGCCGGGTCCTCGGACCTGGTACTTGGACTCCGAAACCCAGTCGTACAAGCGGCTGACCAAGGCCGTTGCGGCTCAATTGATGCCGACGAGGGTGGGTACGGGGTCTCGGTGAGTGGTTCGACGGTGTTCGGCGGGTAGCCTGAACACGCTCAGTTCGTGTTCGGTTCGAGAGGAAAAACGTGGCTATTGATTCGACGTTGCTCAGCATTCTGGCCTGCCCGCAAGACAAGGGCCCGCTGTTGCTGGTCGGGGACAAGCTGCTCTACAACCCTCGCCTTCGGCGCGCCTACCCGATCGAGAACGGCATCCCGGTGCTGTTGATCGACGAGGCTCGTGACGTTGCAGATGACGAGCATGAGCAGTTACTTGCACAGTCCGGCGCAGCCGACGGTCTGGCTTAGATCGGGAGTTCTCCCGTGAGATACCGCTGGAGGTTGGGAGCCACCAGCGGTATGAGCGCGTCGACGCTCAGTGATTTCAGCGGATCGAGCTCGAGAATGTAGCGCGTCATCAAAAGCCCCGCGATCTGCGACGCGACCAATTCCGCTCGAAGCAGTCCGCTCCCGGGCGGCGTGTCCACTCGCGGGATGATGTCGCGCAAGACGATGTTCAGTAGGAAGCTCTGGATCAACTGTGATCCGTCGCCTGAAATCGCAGATCGAAATGCAGCGAGAACGGCGTCGCGGTGTTCGGATTCCCAGACGCCGATCACCGCCGTCAGCAGCGTGGCGCCCAGTTGTTCGTTCGTTGATGCCTGAACCGGCGCGAGGACGATTCTCGGATCCAGCGGTAGCGCGATTGCAGCTGTGAACAGCTGTTCCTTGCTACCGAAATAGTGGTGGATCAAGGCCGGGTCGACCTCGGCGTCCAAGGCGATGGATCGGATTGTCGCCTGCCGGAATCCGTTCCGTGAAAATGCGCGTCGGGCGCTCTCGAGAATCTGTGTTCGAGTTTCGGACTTGCCGGGGCGCCGGCCGGATCGCGCCGTGATGTTCATGGTGTTCGGCGATCGAGGGTAGCTGCTGCCAGCGATAACGCTGCGGCGGCAAAACCAGCCATGATTGCGAGGTCACGCCACATCTGGCCGGTGGCGTCAGCGTGAATCGACACCTGTTCGAGCGCGTCGACGGCGTAACTCAGGGGGAGTACGTTGCTGATCCATTCAAGCCACGTCGGTAGTTGATCACGGGGTACGAACAGTCCGCACAGGAATAGTTGGGGAACCACCACGACGGGCATGAATTGAACCGCTTGGAACTCGGTTCTGGCAAAGGCACTGGCCAGCAGGCCGAGGGCGACTCCGAGGATTGCGACTAGAACAGCGATCACGATCACCCAACCCAGACTGCCGGCGATAGTCAGCCCCAGGAATCCGAACGCGACGGTGCACGCGAGAGCCGCCTGAGCCGCTGCAGACAGTGAGAATGCGGCCGCATATCCGGCCAGCAGATCCAATTTGCCCATTGGCGTTGTCAGCAGGCGTTCGAGAGTGCCGGAACTCCGTTCCCGTTGCATGGCGATGGAGGTAACCAGAAACATCACGACAAAGGGAAGGATCCCGAGCATGGTGATGGCGACGCGTTGAAAGATCGAAGTCTGACCGGGTGGGGTCGGCACGTCCTGGTAGAGGAAGTACAGGAGGACCATCAGGAGCGTCGGAACCAGCAGGATCATCGCGACCGTGCGGTGATCCTGGCGTAGCTGCAGGAGGATTCTTCGCGTTGTTGATCCGAAGATGTTGACACTCATGATATTTCGCCTCCGACGGGTGAAGTTCGGATCAATTCGAGGAATGCGTCTTCCAGGCGCTCGCACCGGGTTTTGGCGCGAAGTTGATCGGGAGTGAGGTGCGCCAGAAGGTAGCCGTCGCGCATCAGGATCAGCTGCGCGCAGTGATCTGCTTCGTCCATGACGTGACTCGACACCAGGAGCGTTGTGCCGTGTTTGGCGAGTTCGGCAAATCGTTCCCACAGTTCGACGCGAAGTACCGGATCGAGCCCGACCGTCGGCTCGTCGAGAACCAGCAATTCAGGGTCGGCGACCAGAGCGCACGCGAGAGATACCCGAGTTGCCTGTCCGCCGGAGAGGTCTGCGGCGAGCTGGTGTGCATTTTGGGTGAGGCCGACGGTATCTATCGCTGCGCGAACATCAGCCGCGGACTTGCCGTAGAGCGCGCCGAAATACTGGACATTGCGGGTGACCGTCAGATCTCCGTAGACGCTGGGGGATTGGGTGACATAGCCGACGCGGCGCCGAAGAGCGGCCGACCCGGCATCGTCGCCCAGGACCTTGACGTCTCCACTTTCGACGATCTGAGTTCCGACAATCGTGCGCATCAGCGTTGTTTTTCCGCAGCCGGACGGACCGAGAAGTCCGGTGATGGATCCGCTGGCAACCTGAAGGTCGATCGAGTGGAGGACCTCGTTCTTTCCGCGGATTACGCGAAGACCTCGAATGTCGATTGCTGGTTTCGTGGTCACTGTGTGCCTCACTTCCAGTAATTCATCACTTGATGAATTATGTGACGCGGCGCACCCGGGAGTCAACGGTTGGGCACAATTGAACAGGTGAGCATCAAGGTTCTGGCGGACGTGACGAGTCCCCGCGAAGCGGGCTTGATCATTCTGGGTTCAACACTGACGGTCGACGACGTGGCGCTGCGAATAGTCGAGGTGGAGGCATACGGCGGGGAGAAGGTCGGGCCCTGGCCGGACCCGGCCGCGCACTCGTATCGAGGGCAAACGCCGCGGAATCGGGTGATGTTCGGGCGGGCGGGGTTGCTCTACGTCTACCGCAGCTACGGAATGCACTTCTGTATGAACATTTCTTACGGACCCACGGGAGTCGCTGGTGGTGTATTACTCCGGGCTGCTGAGGTTGTGGCCGGAGATGACGTCGTCAAGGAACGACGCTCCCGTGCTCGGCACAAGTACGACTGGGCGCGCGGGCCAGGCAATCTCGGCTCGTCCGTGGGAATCTCGTTGGCGGACAATGGATTGGATGTCTTCGATCCGACTTCGCGGGTGCGTTTGCAGTTGGGAGAAGCGGAGATCTGGAGTGAAGGCCCCCGAGTGGGAGTCAGTACGGCGGCGGACATTCCCTGGCGACTGTGGATTCCGGATTCTTCCGCCGTGTCCGCCTACCGTCGAAGCCCGCGAGCGCCTGCTGATTCGTAGAGGTGGGATGATCGACCCCGTGACTGAGAATATTCTCGACGAACTGACCTGGCGGGGACTGATCGCCCAATCAACCGATCTCGACGCATTACGTAAGAATCTCGAGGCGGGACCGATCACGCTGTATGCCGGGTTCGACCCCACCGGGCCGAGCTTGCACGCCGGTCACCTCGTTCCTCTGCTCGCTCTCAAGCGTTTCCAGCGTGCCGGCAACCGTCCGATCGTTCTCGCCGGCGGTGCAACCGGACTGATCGGCGATCCCCGCGACGTCGGAGAACGCACGATGAACTCCGCGGATACCGTCGCGGACTGGGCTGGGCGCATCCGCGGCCAGCTGGAACGTTTTGTCGACTTCGACGATTCTCCGACCGGCGCGGTCATCGAGAACAACATGAACTGGACCGGCAAGATGTCGGCCATCGACTTCCTGCGGGACATCGGCAAGCACTTCTCGGTGAACGTCATGCTTGCGCGTGACACAGTCAAGCGCCGCCTCGAATCCGATGGAATGTCGTACACCGAGTTCAGCTACATGCTGCTCCAGGCAAACGACTACCTACACCTGCAGCGCGATCTCGACTGCAGCTTGCAGGTCGGCGGTTCGGATCAGTGGGGCAACATCATCGCCGGCGTCGAGCTCAACCGTCGGGTTGACGGCAAGAGCGTCCATGCAATGACCGTTCCTCTCGTGACGTCTGCCGACGGCAAGAAGTTCGGCAAATCAACCGGCGGCGGCAGCTTGTGGCTCGATCCGGAAATGACCAGCCCTTACGCCTGGTACCAGTACTTCGTGAACACCGGCGACGCTGATGTCATCAAGTACCTGCGGTGGTTCACGTTCCTCGGTGCCGAGGAACTCGCGGAACTCGAGATCGCAACAACCGAGCGTCCCCATGCCCGCGAAGCGCAGAAGCGACTAGCAGCAGAGATGACGACGCTCGTGCACGGCGAACACAACACCCGGTCTGTGGAGCTCGCCAGCCAGGCATTGTTCGGAAAGGCAGAGCTGAGCGAGCTCGACGAGTCGACACTCGCCGCGGCGTTGAAGGAAGCATCGGTCAGTGAGTTGGCTCCGGGGGAGCCGCGCACGATCATCGACCTTCTTGTCTCCAGCGGTTTGTGTGAAAGCAAGGGAGCTGCTCGACGCGCAGTGAAGGAAGGTGGCGCCTCGGTGAACAACCAGAAGGTCTCCGCCGACGATTGGGAGCCGGCCGCAACTGATCTGCTGCATGGCAGTTGGTTGGTCGTCCGCCGCGGAAAGCGCAACTTTGCCGGCGTGAAGGTACTGCCGAACTGACGTGTGTGGGGTCACAGTTGCCGAAAGTGGCTCCTGGGACCGCTGGTAGCTCGCTCGCGAGCGAGCTACCAGCGGATTTAACCCAACGGACATCTGCGACCTGGGAGTTTGACGCTCAGTTTTCCGTCGCGTAACTTTGTCCAAGTCAGAGCGACACGGACACCAACCCCGACCGAGAGGTCGGGGACACGCGGTTGGACGAAGTCGGAGACAGTCGCTTAGTCAAATCTTCTACGGTTTGACTGGTGAAGCACTGAATACGGGAACTTGCTTCCCGGTGGTGCACAAGCTAAAGTATAAAGCCTGCCCCGGAGCGTTCAACCTTGGTTGAAGCGAAGGTGTGCGCGTGTTCTTTGAGAACTCAACAGTGTGTCGATGAATGTCAGTGCCAAATTTTTGGTACTTCACATCGCGAATGATGTTCCGGGCCTTACGGTTTCGGTGCTGAGTGAGGGGTGTGAGTATTTTTCGTCGATGATTCGTTCATTCTTCCGTCTGAACGGTTGTCGACACATTTTTGCTAGTTGAGTTTTTTTGCTAGTGATTTGACTCTTATTTGTCTATGACTGATTAGTGGGCTTGCCCACGAAATCTAGAGTCTTCAACGGAGAGTTTGATCCTGGCTCAGGACGAACGCTGGCGGCGTGCTTAACACAT
>NZ_JALGQH010000083.1 GCF_022810305.1 Rhodococcus sp. ARC_M6 | reverse complement strand
GGTCGCATCGCTTCGCAGAGTGGCTTGTACTTCCAACGCCCCGGCGACGACGAGATCCGCCACCAGAACCCGTGCAACCCCGATCGGAACAGCAAGGTGCGCAGCGATTTCCGCGATGGAGATTCGCCGCTCACACAGGCTGACGATCGACGCACGAATATCCTCCGGTGCAAGGCGTTTCGTGATCGCGTCTTCGACCGTCGCGACTATTGCTTCGAGCGGAAGATCGATGGACGGCTTCGTCCTGCCTTCGGTGAGTGCATACGACCGAACGAGGCTGGGTTCAGGATCAGTGTGCTCGGGGTGATGATGTGGCATCTAGATCAAATACCCCGACCTGATCTGGGAGCGATATCCATGGTGGTTCCGACCCGATCGACCAGAGTTGCCATCTCGTAACCAATCTGGCCGATATCGCACCCCACGACGGCCAACGCCGCAAGGTACGCGCCGCTACCGACCCCCATGAGGAGAAGGTAGCCGTTTTCCATCTCGACCACCGATTGCAGGACAGCACCGCCGTCGAACAAACGTGATGCACCCGCCGACAAGCTGGCGAGT
>NZ_JALGQH010000008.1 GCF_022810305.1 Rhodococcus sp. ARC_M6 | reverse complement strand
GGAATCCGGCAGCATCCCGACTGCACACGGGTCGACCGGTCATATTCGGATACTGATTCGGGCCGTGAAAACATGATCGGCGAACCGCTCAGGCCGGCAGCGGCCTCTCATGCAAGATTGAGGCTAATCTGCCAAGTGCGGCGGAAAAAGAAATACAACTCCTATCGAGGCGATGCCGGCAAGGTCGCACCGAATGTGTTGGACCGCGACTTCTGCGCCAGCGCACCGAATCAGAAGTGGGTCACCGATGTGACCGAGTTCCGTGTCGGTCACCAGAAGCTGTATCTCTCGCCCGTGATGGACTTGTTCGACCGACAAATCATTTCCTACTCGGTCGGCACATCACCGAATCTGCAGCTGACCAACAGTTCTCTGCGCGCCGCGATCGCATCCCTCAGCGACGGGCAGACACCACTGGTGCACTCGGACCAGGGATTTCAGTACCAGCACCTGTCCTGGCGGAGCCTGATCATCAATTCCGGTGCAACTCAGTCGATGTCGCGTAAGGCAAACTGCTTCGACAATGCCGTGATCGAAAATTTCTTCGGCCATCTCAAAGAAGAAGTCTTCCATCATGTCCGATACCTCAGCATCGATGCGTTGGCTACGGCGCTGCACGATTACATCCACTGGTACAACCATGAACGCATCTCCACAAAGCTCCAGGGCCTGAGCCCGGTGCAATACCGGGTTCAGGCCCTGGTGGCTTAGGCTCTTATTTGGCCAGTCCAACTTCCGGGGACCAGTTCAGATAGTGCATGGGCCCTTTGTTTCGCTGAGGCTTACTTAGCGTCGGGAGTTCCACCGCTGAGCTTGGTCAGCATGTCGAACACTGCAGTACCGGCCTTGTTGACGCCTTCGATGACTGTCCCGAGGATTTCGACGGATCCCATGTGTACTCCTAGTTTGTGTCGTCTGAGTCAGACGAGATCAAGAATTGTGGCGCTGGACCAGAATCAGGTCAGCAGGATCAGGGTGCGATCTTGAAGCTGCCCGTGTTGGTCTCTACCGAACCGAGGAAGGTGGCGAAAAGCTGATCGCCGGCTCCAACCGAACCGAGACCCTTGATAGCCAAATTCATGATCGATGCCAGTGAACCCATGTGAATCTCCTCTGAAAGATCAATGAACAGCCACCGCAACAACCTGAAAACATCAGGAAGCATTGACGGCTGCGTCACACTTACGGTGAACATGTAACGTGGGTAACAGTAGCCACACGGATGTTCGGTAGGCAATGAAATTAGACATGTTAATTATTATTATTGCTAATTAGCTTGGCTACTGAAAATATTCCGACAAGGTCGCTGTTCGGCCGGAATATTTCTCCTCATCCTCTGGCTCGTCCCCCACCACGCGTCGAAATCACGCCTGCACTCGCGGTTCAAAACCCCGACATGGCCGGTTCTCACCGCCCGGCTCGGGCACAGAAAACCTCCAAGGATAACCTGGATGCGACCTTCGCACGCACCCTTGTTCAGGAGAAATGATGGCCGACTTCCTCTATGAGGACCTGTTGCCGATCGGTGAAGACACCACCGAGTACCGACTGCTCACCACCGAAGGGGTGTCGACAGTCGAAGGCCCGGACGGCCGGACCTTCCTCCAGGTCGAGCCCGAAGCGATGCGTCTGCTGACGGAAACGGCGCTGCACGACATCAATCACTACCTGCGTACCGACCACCTGACGCAGCTGGCGAGCATCCTCGACGACCCCGAGGCATCCAACAACGACAAGTTCGTTGCCCTCGACCTCCTGAAAAACGCGAACATCGCCGCCGCCGGTGTGCTGCCGATGTGCCAGGACACCGGAACCGCCATCGTCATGGGCAAGCGCGGACAACACGTCCTCACTCCCGGTGACGACGAGCAGTCCATCGCCCGCGGTGTATACGACGCCTATACGCGGCTCAACCTGCGTTACTCGCAGAATGCCCCCATCACAATGTGGGACGAGAAGAACACCGGCAACAACCTGCCCGCGCAGATCGAGCTTTACGCCGATACTGCTGCCGGACATGAGAACTCGTACAAGTTCCTGTTCATGGCCAAGGGTGGCGGCAGCGCCAACAAGTCCTACCTGTACCAGGAAACCAAAGCGATCCTGAACCCCGACTCGATGATGCAGTTCCTCGAGGCCAAGATCCGCTCGCTCGGAACCGCGGCCTGCCCGCCGTACCACCTGGCAATCGTCGTCGGTGGAACCTCCGCTGAGTTCGCCATGAAGACGGCTAAGTACGCGTCGGCGCACTACCTCGACGAACTTCCGACCGAAGGCGCGATCACCGGCCGCGGCTTCCGGGATCACGAACTCGAGAAGAAGGTCTTCGAGCTCACGCAGAAGATCGGCATCGGCGCACAGTTCGGCGGCAAGTACTTCTGCCACGACGTCCGCGTCGTGCGTCTCCCCCGTCACGGAGCTTCGCTGCCCGTCGCCATTGCTGTGTCCTGCTCGGCAGACCGCCAGGCCAAGGCCAAGATCACGCCCGAAGGAATTTTCCTTGAGCAGCTCGAATTCAATCCGGGCCGCTTCCTTCCCGAGGTCACGGATGCTCAGCTCGACGCCGAGACCGACGGAATCTCCGGTACCGGCAAGGGCGCTGCGGTCAAGATCGATCTGACCAAGCCGATGGCCGAGATCCTCGCTGAACTGTCCAAGCATCCGGTGAAGACACGCCTGGCATTGACGGGACCGCTGGTCGTGGCCCGCGATATCGCGCACGCCAAGATCAAGGAACGCCTCGACGCCGGCGAGGAAATGCCGCAGTACCTCAAGGATCACCCCGTGTACTACGCCGGCCCCGCCAAGACCCCCGACGGTATGGCTTCCGGCTCGTTCGGTCCCACCACGGCCGGCCGCATGGACTCCTACGTCGAACAGTTCCAGGCAGCTGGCGGCTCGATGATCATGCTGGCCAAGGGAAACCGCTCCAAGCAGGTCACCGACGCGTGCAACACGCACGGCGGTTTCTACCTCGGGTCGATCGGCGGACCGGCCGCTCGCCTGGCTCTCGACTGCATCAAGAAGGTCGACGTCCTCGAATACGCCGAACTGGGCATGGAAGCTGTCTGGAAGATCGACGTGGAAGACTTCCCCGCATTCATCGTCGTCGACGACAAGGGCAACGACTTCTTTGCCCACACCGGCGAAGTGACCCTGACGATCGGCAAGCGCCCCGGTCTCTGATACATCGAATACACAAGAACCCCGGCGAATTCCGATTCGCCGGGGTTCTGGTGTATTGCAGCGTCTATCAGGTCCAGAGAACTGCCACGAACACCGTCGCGATGGACAGTCCGCCCACTGCGTGCACAAGATTCGGGTTGGGCTGCCCCTTCTTCTGCTTGGCGCGGGTGATCTCGGCCAAAGCAACGATGACCAGTGAAAGGACAAGCTTCACCGCGATCTTCGCGTGGATGTAGTTCTTATCCAGCGCGCCTTCACCCAGTCCGACAATGATCAGGCCGGAGATAAACTGGATCCGCGCTCCCCAGACCATGACCTCAGTGATCGACGGAGCCTTGAGAACCATGAAATAGCTACCTACCAAGGCAGCCATACCGAGTAGATGAATCAACACAAAGATGTTGTAAAGAAATGACATAGATGAACTGTAGCGTCTAGTTTGCGAAGCCCTTACTGAACCGAGTAAATCTCAGTCGAGAATTCCCGCGTCGAGTGCTGCAGCGCGATACTTGGCGGCCAGAGTATCCACTGTCTCATGTGCGTTGAGTCCACTGGGATTCGGCACGATCCACAAGGCGGCCCCTTCAAAATCCTGGTCCTGCCTACCAGCCTTGGCCTTCTTATCACCGAAAGCCGTTCGATAGGCCGTTATCCCGGCAAAGGCAACCACTACCGGCTTGGTTTCCTTCACGACCCGATGCACCCGAACTCCACCCACCGCCAATTCTTCGGCAGTGAGCTCATCCGCACGCGCCGTCGCCCGCACCGCCAGGTTGGTGATACCCACACCCCGATCGATCAGATGTTGCTTGTCTTCGTCGGACATCCCGCTGGAGGGATTGATCTCCCGCTCGATAATGCCCGCTCGCAACAACGCTGGGTAAAACCGATTACCCGGCCGCGCGAAATGCGCGCCTGTCGCCGCAGTCCACAACCCTGGATTGATCCCGACAAACAACAATCGGCAACCAGGACCGATCAGATCGTCGATCTCGGCGTCGCGATACGACTCCAACTCCGCACGCGTGAATCCCATAGCGCCAGTAGATCAGACGGTCAGGAGAAGGCGCTGCGGACCTCGTCGATCGCGTCGTGCATCAGCTTTTCGTAGCGATCGATATCGGGAATCGACGACGGACTGGTGGTGATGCTGATCGTCACCGTATCTCCGATTCCGTGCACCCCATGGGTCAGTGACATGACCGGCGACAAACTCGGGAATCCAGCGGTGAATCGCACAACGCCGCCGCCGAGCACCAAGTCCGCAGCGCCGCGTGCCACGCTCGAAACGACGGTATTTCCTGTTACCGCTTCGGGTATCGCCGTGAAATCGTATTGCTGTACGCCCCAACGGATGAGCGGTCCCGGAACGGCTTCCATCGCCAGATCGGATGCCGCGCTGGACGGGTGAGCCGCTCGCGCTCGACGCTCGGCCATCGATTCTTTGATGCGTTCGGCGCGCTCACGCAAGTCTGGAACCTCCGGGAAGAGGCCTACTCCGGCGTTGCGGAAGTGGTTGCGGGATTTCGGCTTTCCGTCCTTCGCGATGGTCACCTCAGCGCCCAACTCCGGTGGAACAGAACCGTCCGCTGCGGCCAGATAGTTGGTCAGGGCAACGGAGATTGCCGTCATGGCTCCTACCGTGACGGAGACTCCGTCAGCCCGCAAATCTGCCGCGTCGCGCACCACCATCCGCACCAGTCGGTGTGGATCCGGCGCGATGTTCGATCGAACCTTGGTCCGGTTGGGAGCTTGGGGCGCAACAACCTCAGCCAATGTGTCGGCGTCCAATTGCAGTTGCGCCTGATGTCCGGCGCGGCCGTCACGAAAGAGTCGGAAGATTTGCCCGGGAAGCCGCAAGGCTGCGCGCATCAGTATTTCAGCCGAACTGCTCGAGCGGGTGTCAATGACTTCGGGCGGCGGTGCCTCTTGCGAAAAGAGTGTGCGGGCAATTGCCGTCGCCCGCTTACCGTCGGCCAATGAATGAGCCACCTGCAGAACAGCAATCAACGCCGGTCCGTCGCAACGCGGTGCGCCGCGTACACCTTCGAAGAGATGCAACAGCCACGGTGTTGCACGCGGATTGACGTGATTCTCGAGGAGCACCTCGATCGAGTTGATGCACCGATCCCAGGACGGCTCAGCAAGCTTGTGCGTCACCACCAACGCTTGCGTGATCGGCATCGGTTCCCACAGTGGGTAGTCCAGATGCCAGGGCACTTCACGAATGCGCACGCACAAATCAGGCATGGTCGATGCACGTTCGATCAGCGACCGCCTGAGGTCTTCGATGGACTCCGATTGCCCCTCGAAGCAATACAGCAGGAGTTGATCGTTGGGGATCTTCTCCGAAATCCAGAAGGTTTGGGCGTCGGTGGGCGTCATCCGTAACACCCGGGAGACGGTACCACCGGGCGCGTCAGCCCTTTTCGGCCACAGCTTTAAGCTGTGCAAGACCCTTCTCGAAATCTTTGCCCACCATTTTGTCCATGCTGAAGATGAACCCGAAGGCCTTGAAGAAGAAGTTCTTCTTTCCGGTCATTCTCCACGTCACGGCCACATTCTCACCCTGCGGTTCCAGCAGGAATGTCGTGACGTTCTGCGCTTTGAACGGTTTGAGGAACAAAAGATCCAACACCACACGCTCGTTCGGAACGGATTCCGTGATCGACATCGATCCGGAACCTGCCTTCTTGTTGCCCGACCAGGCGTACGACGCTCCGACGCCCTCGGTTGGACCCCTGTACGTCCGCTTCATATCGGGGTCTAGGCCTTCCCACGGTGACCACGTCGTCCAGTGATGGAAATCGTTGATCAATCCGAAGATCGTGGGCGCATCCGCGTTGACTAACGCGCTGCGTTCGACACGAAACTCATCGGAACTCATGCCTTCCGCTCTTGCACTTTCTTGCGAACGAACAGCAGCGGCAAAACCAAGGTCGCGAGCGCCGTGACGAGCCAAACGATGACTGTCGCCGAAATCCAGGTTGTCGTACCTGTGATCTGTAGGTCAGAGAAAATCTGGGCCAGGAGCAGCGCGACAAATGTCGACACCAGACCGATACCACCGAGGAATGCGGGTGCATGGCGCTTCGCCATTTTGGCGATGAACGGTGAGAGAACCGACTGCGCAATCGCAAAGATCACAACCGCGGTGATAAATCCGGATGCGGGCGCAGAGAAGCCTGAAAGGATCAACGACGCGACGAGAATACCGACGGCCGCTGAGCCTAGAAAGATCGCGGCGCGAATCAGAAAGCTAATCATCGACTGATCCTATATGCCGGTAATCACTCGCGACAGATTACAACCCGAGCGAATTCTGAACTTCTCGAAGTGTTTCCGCTGAGGCGCGCAGTCCCGACTTCTCCCCCGCGGACAGAGGCAGTTCGAGTACCCCGCCCGCGCCGGTGCCGCCCACGAGAGTCGGCAGAGACAGACACACTCCTTCGAGTCCGTGCACTCCATCCTGAAGTGTCGAAATAGGCAGGACCCGCTGCTCGTCTCGCAGCACCACTTCTGCCATGAACGCACTCGACAACCCGATCGCCAAGTTAGTCGCGCCCTTGCCCTCGATAATCTCGTACGCGCTCTGCACAACGGCCCGCGCTATGTCGCCGCGGACCGCGGAATCAAGAGTATTTCCGGAAAGGCCCACAAACTCTGTGGCCGGAACACCACCGATGGTTGCGCTGGACCACGCTGGAATTTCCGAATCACCGTGCTCCCCGACGATAAATGCGTGCACATTCTCGACTGCGACCCCCAATTTCGAGGCCATCAGAAAACGTAGTCGCGCGGTGTCCAACACTGTTCCCGAACCGAAGATACGGCCGGCGTACGACGGACCGACGGCGTGCACTGCCGCAAACGTCACCACGTCGACCGGGTTGCTGACAAAGAGGATGACAGCGTCGGGAGACACTGCGAGCAGTTGCTCCGTCAGTGTCTGCGCGATCTTCACGTTGACTGCTGCCAGTTCGAGGCGCGACTGACCCGGTTTCTGTTTGGCGCCGGCCGTGACGATCACCAGGTCGGAGCCCGCAGTGACAGCGATATCGTCGCCGCCGTCCACCACACAAGGCGGCGTGAACTGCGTGCCGTGGTTGAGGTCGAGGACTTCGGCCCGCACCTTGGCGGTATTCGTGTCGTAGAGAGCCAGAACATCCGCCGATCCGCGGATCAGACACGCGTACGCGATTGCAGTACCGACGCTTCCGGCGCCGACGATGGAGACCTTCTTTTTCCGAGAGCGATGTGCCGTCGTCATACCTTTGATCGTGCGCGCTTTGTCACGATTTCGCAGCGTGTACGGATTGCCAGCGTCCTCTCAGGCTTTCGATGCGAACCTCTCAGAATCGCCAGGGACTATGGCAAACATGGCTGAGGTAACTGTTCTTGCAGTCGGTGGCACCGGCGAATCCCATCCCGGCGACGACCGCACCCGTGTGGCGGGTTTGCTGAGTGCTGTCACCGATGAGCTCGACGATCGTTTCGTAGCCCAGTGGATCGGTTACCCCGCCTCGTACGGTCCGGTTGCGGACGGCGGCTCGAGCTTCCGCCGCAGCACAGAGTTGGGAGTGAAAGCGCTCTTGACTGCGATCTCCAAGATCAGCGGACCCATCATGCTCATCGGATATTCACAAGGGTGCACGGTCATTCGAGCTGCCCTGCCGAAATTTAACGGCCGCAACATCATCGGTGTGGGATTGATCTCCGATCCGCAACAACCGGCCGGTGTGCTCGCCGGTTGCGAAGGACACGGAGTCGCCGGAGTAGGCCCGGATGTTCCGCCGTGGATTCCGGTTCAGTGGATCGGGCACCCTCAGGACATGATCTGTAATGCCAGCGAAGACAGCTACATTCGTGACATCGCCGACCTCACCCGCTGGATGTCCTTCACTCAAGCCAAGGTCTGGCTTCGCAAGGTATGGGAACTGCTCCGTCGCAATACATTCCAGAATGCCCAGAAGACTCGTTTCAGTCCCAAACAGTGGCGTACGGACCTGAGACGCATCCGTACCGCATTCCTCGAAGTGCTCGGATATCTACCAACTCGGTTGAACTGGCGCAGCATTCAGTTGCAGAACCCTCGCGGTGGGCGGCACATCAGCTACGCGATCGAACCTCTCGACAGTAGTGGGCTCACAGGTTGCCAGCTACTGGCAGACTGGATGGGCGGCCAAGCAAACGGCGTCGAGCAACCCGCCCACGCTGCCTGATCTTTACCGTTAGTAAACCTAACTATCCCCATCGGGTCATTGAGCGTCTCTACGTTCCTTTCCATGGAACTGACCAAAATTCTGTCCTGCGCCGCAATCGCTGTCGCACTCCCCTTCAGCGTGTTGGCAGCACCGGCTTCCGCAGCGCCCACCGGTAGCCTGGACTGGCCGGGGGCACTGGGAAGCCTGGCGCCCCAACCAGTTTCAACGTTCGATGTCCAGGCTCATCGCGGCGGGCTGGGACTGTTCACCGAAAGCAGCCTGCCCGCCTTCTCCAATGCCCTCGAAATGGGTGTGAGCACGCTGGAACTCGATACACAGGTCACCGAAGACGGCATCGCCGTCGTCACACACGATCGCAAGATCTCGAACAAGAAGTGCCTCGACACCGCGCCGGCCACCGTCGGCGACCCGGAGTTCCCCTACGTCGGCAAGTTCATCAATACTTTGAACCTCGACCAGATCAAGACGATGGACTGCGGAACTCAGCAGCTCGCCGGATACCCTGAGCAGCAGACTGCTCCGGGCGCCAAGATGCAGACTTTGAACGAAGTACTCAACCTCGTGAAGTCGTACAACGCGCCCGGCGTCAAGCTCAACATCGAAACCAAAGTTGAAGCCGGAGCACCACACGAAACTGCTCCACGCGAGCAATTCGTCTCCGTCGTGCTCGACACCATCCGAGCAGCCGGCATGCTGGAGCACGTCACCATTCAGAGCTTCGACTGGGGTTCACTCATGCTCACCCGGGAACTTGCTCCGAGCGTTCCCGTGGTCGCGCTGACAAACGGCGATTTCCTGCAGGTCGGCAAAGACGGCGCCTCACCTTGGCTGGGTGGAATCGATATCGACGATTTCGGCGGTGACGGCATTGCAGCCGTTGCAACCTTCGGCGCGTCCGCGTACTCCCCCGTTCAAGGAGTTCCGCAGGGCGGCAAGGTATCCGATCCCGGTTTCACGCTGTACCCGACCGCAGCGATGATCGAGAGCGCCCATGCACGCGACATCAAGGTCATTCCGTGGACCGTGGATGACCCGGCAACGATGCACGCACTGATCGATCTCGGCGTCGACGGAATCATCACCGACTTTCCCGACCGACTTCGCACCGTTCTGACCGAGCGTGGCCTGGAACTGCCCGCACCAGCGGTCAAGAAGTAACCGATATCGCGATGGGCCGAGAGGGACTACTCCGGCCCATCGCGATGTTCGTCGAAGCTTCTGTTTGTCAGCGGTTTTCGTACTTGATGCCCAGAGCGAGAATGATCGTCACGACGCACGTCGTCACCAGCAACGCGCAGACGGCACCGAGCGCGGCAACTGTCGGTATCGACGTTCCCGGAACCACGAGAGACGCGAGCAAAACCGTTGTGATCGACGTTCCAACCGCCATTGAGGCAGTTCGCACAACGGACTGACTACCGACAGTTTCGCTGGTGCTGTGCTCGGGAACAAATTCAACGAGAAGGTTCGACAACGATGTGTACGCGAAGGCCGTTGCGATGGAGACGACCACCACGAGCATCGCCATCCCGACCAATGAATCATGGAACACGAAGAAGCCGGCACACGCGACGAGGAACATTCCGGTTCCGATCAACAGCGAACTGCGCGCTCCGATCGATGCTGCCAGCTTTCCTGCGAGCGGCGTGAACAACATTCCGACCATGGCACCGACAAACGACAGAAGGCCGGCGGTGGTCGGCGAAAGGCCGAGTCCGAACGGCGAGGTTGTCGGCGATTGCATGATGATCGGAATGAGCATGGAGGCCACTCCGATAGGACCGAGCCCGAGAGCGAGTGTGCTGAGCATGGTGAGCGCGATGTTGCGTTCGGCAAGGAGACGTAGATTGACGATCGGCGATGAGCAGTTCAACTCCCACCGCACCCACCAGGCAAAGACCGTGAGACCGACTACAAGTAGACCGAGTACGCGACCATCGTCCCAACCCCACGACTTTCCTTGCGTGAGACCCAACAAGATCGACGCCACAGACACGGCAAGCCCCGCTGCTCCCGCGAAATCGATCGGCTGGCGAGTGTAGGTCCGACGGCGCCACGGCAGTACCGCTTCGACCAGGATGATGCACAGGATGGCGTAGAGAGCGGTGACGACAAAAATGTATCGCCAGTCGCCCAGGTCGATGATCACACCGGCGACGACCAGCGACGCCGCGCCCGCTGCAATTGCCGATCCGGCGATCAAGGCAACTGCCATCGGGACCTTGTTGGCCGGCAGGTGTTCACGCGCCAGCCCGATACACAGCGGCAGAATCGCGCCCGCAACACCCTGAATGGCGCGGCCGATGATGATGCCCTCGAGAGTCCCCATGGACATGCTCACGATCGAACCCACGGCGGCACAGGCCAAAACCACCATCAGAACTCGTTCACGCCCGTACATATCTCCGAGTCGCCCACATACCGCGGCAGAAGACGCTGCGACGAGCAGGAATGCCGTCACGGACCATCCGACGGCCGAGGTATCGGCGTCGAAGATCTCGGCGAATGTCGGCAGTGCCGCGTACATCATCGATGTCTCGAATGCGCTGATCACCTCGACTGTGATCAGCACAGCCAGGATGAGCCAAACTGGTCGAGACCGTTCGTAACGACTCTCTGCACGGTCCGCTAGAGGTCTAGTGGGTCTCGCCGTTGTCCGCATTCAAAGCTTCTCGTGGATATCTGTATCGCTCACGACACGGTAACGATGTGACTCTTGATACAAATTACTCATTCCAGTCAGTGGGAGCACACCGAAGGTGTATGCGAGCCTACGGCCGTACGACGCGGGCCCCTTCCGGACCGGTGCCGACATGCAGAACGGGAGACCAGAGCACGTCCCGTCGCCGGAATACGTGCGCTGACCTCCCGTTGGGTCGAGCGCTTACTTGATCGAGCTACCGCGCTGCTGCGTGCTGCGCGGCGATGTAGCCGTAAACCAGCCCCTGGCCGATCGTCGCACCCGCACCCGGATACGAGTGGCCGAACGCATTCGCGGCGGTGTTGCCGATCGCGTACAGCCCATCGATGGCGCTGCCGTCTTCACGGAGAACCCGAGCGTGTTCGTCGGCGCGCACGCCGCCGCACGTGCCGAGGTCACTCAACGTCATCTTCACCGCGTAGAGGGCCTTGTTGTCGAGCTTCCGCAGGTTCGGGTTCGGGGTTACGGTCGGGTCGCCGTAGTACCGGTCGTATGCGCTTGCGCCTCGACCGAACTCGCCGTCGCTACCGGCCGCAGCCGCGTCATTGAACTTGCCGAAGGCTTCGACAAACGCGTCCTCGGGCAGACCGACCTTTCGGGCAAGCTCGGCTGGACTGCTCGCCTTGTGCGCGATACCGGAGTCGAAGAATGCCTGAGGAAGGGGCTGACGCGGGAAAATGCCGCCGGCAAACACGTAACTGTTGCGGTACTCCTGGTCGAAAACAAACCACATCGCCTCGGCCGGGTCGCCGGCCTTCTCCCGGTCGAGCACAACCTGACCGAACGACATGTAGTCGGTGGCCTCGTTCACGAAACGTCGACCGGTCTGGTCGACGATGAACGAACCGGGCAGAGCGCGCTCGGCGAGCATCACCATCGGCGGCCGGCCCTTGATGCTCGCCACTGCGGGGAACCACCACGACTGGTCCATCAAGCCGATGCCGGCGCCCAACTCCTGCGCGGCCTCGATCGCCTCGCCGGTGTTGCCCTCTGCGCCCAGGCTCTCGTGCTCACCGAGACTCTCCGACTGGTACTTGTGGCGCCACTCCATGTTGTGGTCGAAGCCGCCGGCAGCCAGCACAACGCCGCGCCGAGCCGTCACCGTGACCTCGCGTCCGTCTTGGATTACGACGGCACCGGTGACGCGGTCGCCCTCGGTGACGAGCCGAACCAACGACGTTTCCGTCCACACCGGGATATTTGCCTGCACCACGCCGGCAAACAGGCCAGCTGCGAGCGCCTGACCACCGGCAATGTATTCGCGCTTGAGGACGTACTTACCGAAAACGCCCTGTGACAAACGACGGAAGATGCGGGGAAAAGCCTTGAACGGCTTCTTCGCCATCAGGTTCATCCACTTGTAGTCCGCACCGGTTACCGGCATCGGCAGACTGGCTTCCATCAAACCGGGGCGCAGGCGACCGCGTTCAGCTCCCAGCACGGACGCGTCGAACGGCCGGCACTCGCAGGTGCGACCGGCAGCGCTACCGCCCGGCAGTTCGGGGTGGTAGTCGGAGTAACCCTCGGCCCAGAAGAACTTCATGGGCGTCGTGCGGTAAAGCATGTCGACGGTGGCTGCGCCGTGGTCGACAAACGCCTCGCCCCGCTCGGCCGGTGCCGAATCACCAACCACCGCACGCACATACGTCTTTGCGCGCTCGATGGTGTCGCCCGCTCCGGCATCTGCCAGAACAGGGTTGGCGGGCATCCAGAACGCCCCACCGGATCGTGCCGTCGAACCGCCCACATACTGCGTCTTCTCCACAATCAGCGTGGACAAGCCAAGCTCGTTCGCGGCCAGGGCGGCAGACATGCCGGTGCCGGACCCGATTACCAGCAGATCGACCGCGATGTCGTGTGCGCGTGTCGCGGCGGGTGCCAAATTCTTAGCCATTGAGCAAAATCCCTTCACGTGGTTTATCGACATACGACGCTAGGCCAAGTGCCGCCCAGCGGGGTCCTGATGCCCAGTCAGCGGAATATTGCAGGTGGAACCGGAACCGTTGCAGACCCTTTAAGTCACACCCCTTAATGCGGGTGATCGTCCCGTTTAATTCCTGTAGGTTCTGGACGAGTCGGCGCTGACCGGAAGTCGAATCGAGGAGGACGAATGTCAGTGGGCAAGAAGTGGGAAGAAGAGTACGGGTACTCGGATATCGTGCGCAGCGGTGACCTGCTCTTCATATCCGGACAGACCGGCCTCGAAGCCGACGGTTCGGTACCCACAGACCCGAGCCGTCAGTACGACCTCACGTTCGCGGCAATCGGCGGATTGCTCGCCGAGCACAATGCGTCGCCGCAGGATCTTGTGGAACTGGTCAGCTTTCACATCGACTACCCGCAGCACATGCAGGAGTTCATGGAGTCGAAAGCCCGTTTCCAGAATGGTGCGCGTCCGGCTTGGACTGCCGTCGGAGTCGCTGCACTCGGAAAACCCGGAATCCTCTTGGAGGTCAAGGCAATCGCGCGGATCCGCCCGGAGTGATGCCGTAGCACTGGCCTCGTCCATCGGCACGTCTTTTACCACTGCGGATCGGTCCGCGGGCCGAATCAGATTCTTTGAGAGGGTTCATTGACAATTGCCGGTCCAGCCCCGATTGTGGACGAACCCGGCACTGCAAAGGGCAATCTGGAGGAAACGTGACGGACAATCAGGCACCCGATGACATGAAGTTGCAGCGCTCCACCCTGGACACCGCCGGCGTGCCTGCCGCGCTGGCAAGCTGGCTTGCCACCAAGCTCCCGAATGGCGCAGAGCCCTCCGTCACCTTGCACCCCCGGATCGACGCCAACGGGATGTCTTCGGAGACAATAACATTCGACGCAACCTGGCAAGAAGACGGCCGACCGCACACTGCCTCCTACGTTGCCCGAGCAGCACCGAGCGCGCAGGATGTCCCGGTCTTCGAGAACTACTCCCTCCAGGACCAGTACGACACCATGCGAATCATCGGTGAGCGCAGCGAGGTCCCCGTGCCGCAGGTGAGTTTCATGGAGCCGTCGGGTTCGGTGCTCGGAACGCCGTTCTTCCTGATGAACCGTCTCACCGGGGTTGTCCCGCCCGATCTGATGCCGTACAACTTCGGCGACAACTGGCTCTTCAACGCATCACCGGACGACCAGAAACGTCTGCAGGACAACACCGTGAAAGCACTTGCGGCGCTTCATTCAATCCCTGACGCAGACACGGTCTTCGATTTCCTCGATCCCAAGGAACCGGGCACGACCGCGTTGGCGCGCAACCTCGCCCACACCCGCGCCTGGTACGAGTTCGCGCAGCGCGGCCTCGGACCCTCACCCCTGATCGAGCGGGCGCTGGAGTGGCTGGAAGCCAACCTGCCGGAGACCACCGAAACGGTGCTGGTCTGGGGCGACGCCCGGTTGGGCAACGTGATGTACGACGATTTCGAGCCGGTCGGAGTACTCGATTGGGAGATGGCGAGTGTCGGCCCACGTGAGCTGGACCTGTCGTGGCTGATCTTCGCGCATCGTTCCTTCGAGGCGATGACAACAAACTTCGGACTCCCCGGCATGCCGGACTTCATGCTCGAGGAGGAGATCCTGGCGACGTATCAGGAGCTCACCGGCGTCGAGGTCGGAGACCTCAGCTGGTACCACCTCTACAGCGCCGTCAACTGGGGCGTGCTGTTCATGCGCACCGGAGCCCGGTCCATCCACTTCGGGGAGGTCGAACGGCCCGACGACGTCGAGACCATCATGTTTCATCGATCACTGTTCGAGAACCTGCTCAATGAATTGGAAACGGCGGCACCGTGATAGACCAACTGAACGAACTCGGCTACTACGCGGTGACCCGGCATCCAGCCGATGCAAAGGTGATCTTCGCCGAGGCTCGCGAAGCGGAGGCACTCGGGTTGGGCGCCTGCCATGTTGGTGAGCGCTTCACAGTGAAGGACGCGGGGGTCTTGTCCGGCGCGCTGGCAGGCTGCACCACCAGCCTGGGTATCGCCCCGTCCACCAACCCCCACACTCGGCATCCCACGATCACTGCAACCATCGGTTCAACGATGCACGCACTGACCGACGGACGCTTCGCCCTGGCCTTCGGTCGCGGCATGGATGCCTATTGGCAGGCCAACGGCCTTCCCATAGTGACCGAAGCCAGGCTGCGCGACTACATCGGCATCCTTCGCCGGCTGTGGGACGGCGAAATGATCCTCAACCACGACGGGCCCGCCGGGAAATGGCCGATGCTACGTCATGTCAACGGGCTGGAAGACTCGCCGCCCATCGGCATGGTTGCCGTTGGACCCAAGACCATGGAAATGGACGGCGAAATCTGCGACTTCGTTGTGCTGCATACGTTTTTCTCCGACGAAGCAACCGAGTCGTCGGTCAAGGCCGTGCGCCGCGGGGCCGAACGGGCGGGCAAGGACCCCGACAGCGTCCGGATCTGGGCGTGCCTGGCAACAGTCAGCGACACCCTGCCCGCGGAAGACCGTCTACGCCGTCGGGCCGGAAGGCTCGCTACCTATCTGCAGGCATACCCGGACGTCCTGGTCCGCGCCAACAAGTGGGATCCAGCGGTGTGGGAGCGGATGCGGTCGACCGACCTTTTTGCGAACGCAGCCGCTGCCGGACCTATCGACGCCAGTGCGTCGATCGAAACACTGGAGCAGCTCGACGCGATGATCCCCGCTGAATGGCTGGGCGCGGCGGCCACCGGATCGCCTGAGGATTGCGCGAAAACCGTTGCCCGGCAGTTCGATCTGGGCGTGGACTCGGTCATCATGCACGGAGCCACCCCGCAGGAACTAGCGCCGGTCGTCGCGGCGTATCGCGACAATCGGCCGACACTACGCAAGGCCGTCGCAGTCAATCCAGGCCGATTCGTCTGAACTCCGTGAGCGAACCACCGAACTCCGTGAGCGAACCACCGAACTCCGTGAGCGAATCACCGCAGGCTGCTCGAGCGTTGGCGCAGTGGCTGGTGGCCGTCCAGGCGCCAGCCACGCTGTCGGCTGCGGGCACGCGTCTGAACAAGCGCGGCCGCGAGACCCGAGCGCGATTGCTCGACGTCGCCATCCACGCTCTGGCCGACAGCGGCAGCGAACCTGTCTCCGCGAACAGCATCGCGAAGGAGGCCGGTGTCTCTTGGGGCACCGTGCAGCACCAGTTCGGTGATCTGGATGGTTTATGGGTTGCCGTGGCCACCGAGATCCACGCTCGTAGTTGGGCCCAAAACCCTGGTCCGTGGCCGGCTCTGACAGGGTCACTGCGGGAGCGGGTCGAGTCCGTCATCGAATCCGTGTGGATCTACCTCGCGACAACCGAGGGACGGGCACTCACCGCACTGCGTACCTGGCTGCCGGCTCAACGCTCGGACCTCATCGCCGAATATCCCCGGACGGCAGCAGCTCTCGCGGCCCGCGAACACGATTGGATTCAGGGCTTCGACTACCTGATGGACGGTCTCGACCTATCCCCCGACAAGCTGTACAACGTCCGATGCTTGCTTCCGGCAGCAGTTCGCGGCCTCAGCAATGAGCGGGAGCTTGGCTTCACGTCAGAACTCGACGTCGCCCGCAGGACGCTCACGGAAGCGCTTGTGGCATATCTGAACTGAGTCCCTCTGGGCGGTTACGATCCGCCGTCGCCCGAGTCACAGTCGGGTGCTCTTACCAATTGAGCTACAGAAGGTGTGGGCCGCAAAACCTTTCGGCCGCAGTCATGTTGTCTGTCGGAACCATACGGAACCTTCTCCAGTCCGCGCTACTGATTTATTCCGGACCAGTGCAGGTTGCGGAACAGCGACCCGTCCCGATCCGAGAAATGTCCCCGCGGGGACGTCCCCGTCAATGCCACACCGAATCAACGGCCCGGAGCGCGGACTGACCCGCAGTCGATGGGATGATGGCGTATGTGTCGATGCCCCCACCGCTGCCCGTCAAGAACGGAGTTGGCCCGACGCGCCTACGCATCCCGGCGTCTGGTCCGTGGGCGACGATCGCCGAGTACGTCGTGGCGAAGTTCGACCACCTGGACTCCGAAAACCTGTATCGGCGGTTCGACGACGGGGAATTCGTCGGTATCGACGGCCATCCGATCTGCCGAAGCACAAAGTTCAGCGCGCACCAGTTCCTCTGGTACTACCGTGAATTACCGGCGGAGGACCCGGTGCCGTTCCACGAAGAGATCCTGCACGTCGACGACGACCTCATCGTGATCGACAAGCCGCATTTTCTCCCGACTACCCCCAGCGGGCGCTACCTGCGCGAGTCCGCGCTTGTCCGACTGCGGGTGCGCCTCGACAACCCCGATCTGACCCCGATCCATCGACTCGACCGCGGCACCGCAGGCCTGGTGATGTTCTCGGCCCGTCCCGCGACGCGCGGCGCCTATCAGTCGCTATTCGAGAAGCGGCAGGTCACGAAGGTCTACGAGGCCGTGTCGGCGCGACCACCCACGTGGGACCAGGACGCGCCGACGCTCGACGGACGCGTCGTCCCCCTCGTCTACCGCAACCACATTACGGCCCGCCGCGGCGAGTTGCGGGTTGTCGTCGACGAAAGCCGTGAACCTAACGCCGAGACCATGATCGAGGTGCGAGGGATCGGTGTGAGCGCTTCCGGACGTACTGTGCTGCACACGGTTCTGCGTCCGCACTCCGGACGGATGCACCAGTTGCGGGTGCATCTGGCGGCCCTCGGCGCCGGGATTCTGGGCGACCGGCGCTACCCTGACCTGCTGCCCGACGCGCCGGACGATCATTCCCTCCCACTGCAATTGCTCGCGAGGGAACTCGAATTCACCGATCCGTTGTCGAGGAGACCGCGGCGGTTTGTCACCCGCCGGACGCTCAGCGAGATCCCCACGTCGGACGACTAAGCGCCCGCCTGCCGTCTGGGAACGGGGTCGGGGCAATCCGGGCAATCATGGCGAGTGCGCTAAACAACACTCAATGGGAACGGTCTTTGGTATTCTCTGCCAGCAGCCATGCGAGTACCGTCTGGCCTGGTCGCGCCGGACGCTCCACTCAACGAGGCGCGAGTGAGGCGCCCGGGACTGTCGTTTCTTCGGCATCCAGCCGATATCGCTGCACATCCATTACCACTTGAAGGAGTTAGATATGGGTTCGTCCCCCGATTTCACGCTGGCCGAGAACATTGCCGGATTTGCCAGCTGGGCTTTCGGAAGTCTCGTCATGGTCGGCGTCGCCAGTGTTATCGCCCGTTCACTGAGTTCCGCTAGCTGACCGACGCGCGAGGCGGCTTTCGCGCGGCTCCCACGCGTGAGATCGCATGTTTCGTCCATGCAGGGTTGAACGCCTACGAGCATCGCCCTGTTCTATAGACGACGGATGGCCCCCACCTGTGAGGGTGGGGGCCATCCGTCGTATGTGCCAGCGCTCCCCAAACGTGATCGGCCCGTCGTGCGCTGGCATGTCCCCCTGCAGCCAAGCACGATCAAGACACGGTTCCAGAATGCTCGCTCAGTTCTATGTGCCGCCAAACGAGACAAGATGCTCGCCGAGGATCCGACCGAGCGCATCACCCCTGACAGGCTGCTCGAGATCTTGGCGGAACATGCGCGTCAGTTCGTTGGCATCAACCGCATGCCTGGCTGTTCCCTGACGAGAACGCCCCCTGGCATCAGAACTCGGTCGGCCATCGTTGCGGACCCACTGCGGACGGAGAGCCAGGAAAGACCCTCTGAACAGGGATTCTAAACGTTGAAGCGGAACTCCACTACATCCCCGTCAACCATGATGTAGTCCTTGCCCTCCATGCGGACCTTGCCGGCAGCCTTGGCTGCAGCCATGGAACCAGCCTCGACGAGATCGTCGAAGGACACGATTTCGGCCTTGATGAAGCCGCGCTCGAAGTCGGTATGAATGACGCCGGCAGCCTGCGGCGCGGTGTCACCCTTGTGGATGGTCCAGGCGCGAGCTTCCTTCGGACCAGCCGTCAGGTAGGTCTGCAAGCCGAGGGTGTGGAAACCGGTGCGAGCAAGCGCGTACAGGCCAGGCTCGGTCTGACCGATGGAGTCGAGCATTTCCTGGCGGTCTTCCTCGTCGAGTTCGAGGAGTTCCTGCTCGACCTTCGCGTCGAGGAACACGGCGTCGGCCGGTGCGACGGAAGCGCGCAATTCAGCGACCTTCGCGGCATCGGTGAGCACAGCCTCGTCGGCGTTGAAGACGTACAGGAAAGGCTTGGTGGTGAGCAGGCTCAGCTCACGCAGAAGTGCGAAGTCGAGCTTGTCCTTGACGCTGAAAAGCGTCGTACCCGCGTTGAGGAATTCCTGAGCCTTGAGAGCCTCTTCGTAGGCAGGCTTGAATTCCTTGTTCTTGCGCGCTTCCTTGTCCAGACGTGGGAGCGCCTTCTCCAAGGTCTGCATGTCCGCGATCACGAGTTCGGTCTCGATGACCTCGATGTCCGAAGCCGGATCGACTTTGCCGTCGACGTGAATGACATCGTCGTCGGCGAAGACGCGAACTACCTGGCAGATTGCGTCGGCTTCACGAATGTTGGCGAGGAACTTGTTGCCCAGACCAGCACCTTCGGAAGCGCCCTTCACGATGCCGGCGATGTCGACGAAGGACACCGTCGCAGGCAGAATGCGCTCGGAACCGAAGATCTCGGCGAGCTTCTGCAGCCGCGGATCAGGCAACTCGACCAGGCCGACGTTGGGTTCGATGGTTGCGAACGGGTAGTTCGCAGCCAACACATCGTTGTTGGTCAGTGCATTGAAGAGGGTGGACTTGCCGACGTTGGGCAGTCCGACGATTCCGAGGGTAAGGCTCACGATCTGTGGATTCTACGGCGTGCCGCCATTGCACGAGGCAGTCGCCCTGAGTTTCAGGGCAACCGCCTCGGCCCACCTCAGTACGTGTTGTCGATCGAACTGCCCGCCACGGCGAAAATCACGATGATGAAGATGAAGTACAAAACAATCAGACCCACAAAAATTCCGAGCGAGATCTGGCCGAGCTTCTTCACGCGATCCGACGCGTACTGCGCGCCCTGATGATCACCCATCGCCCACTTGGGGTAGATGTCGTGCAGGTGGTTGAAGGCGGCGAACGCCACCGGCCAGAAGAAGATGATCGACGCGACAGCCCAGCCTGCATTCGACTTCGGCGGACCGAACTGCGGAGCCGCGTATGTCGGCGCCGCACTGTATTGCTGCGGAGCCGCGTACTGACCGCTCGGGTACTGCTCGGCGCTGGGAGCCTGCGGTGCTGCGCCGTACTGGTCGTACGGCGGCGCTGCCTCGTAAGCATTCTTCGGATCTTGTGGATCTGTCATCGGTCCCCCAGAGCTAGGTTCGAACACTGTTACTTGTGAACCTAACGGACAGTCGGGCCTAATTCTTGCGGGCGAGAGTGACAACCCAAGTCGCGTCGGCGCGCCATTGGCGTAGATCCCACGTCGAGAACCGCTGCTCGACGCGCAGCCCAACAGCGGCGAGGTCCGAGTCGAAGTTGTCGACGCCGTAGTCGTAGTCCGTCGCGAAACCGGTGATCAGCACGCCGCCCGGTTCGAGGTGATCCGCCAGCCGGCGCAGGACGGTTTGCTCGGTACCGCGGGCCAGAAAGATGAATACATTTCCGGCTGCGACGACGGCGTCGAACTTCTTACCCAGGTCGAGTTCCGCGAGATCACCGAGGTGCACGTCGAGTTCGGGATGCGTGCGAGCCTCGGCGATCAAGACGGGATCGAGGTCGACGGACGTCACCAAGTGCCCGCGCCGCGCGAGTTCGAGTCCGACGCGCCCGGTTCCACAACCGGCGTCCAGGATTCGCGAACCCCGCGCCACTACGGCATCGACAAACCGGGCCTCTCCATGCAGATCTGCGCCCTGCTGCGCCAGATTGTCGAAACGCTCGATGTATTCGCGTGAATCGGATTCGGAACGCTCGGACTGCCATCTGGTGACGCTCATAGTTGTGATCCTAGAACTTGGCCGGTGTGTGTCAGAGGGTGCGCCTAGGCTCGCGGAGTGACTCGACTGCTGATCGTGTTCGTGATGTGGGCGTTCGGCCTCGGTGCCGCGACGCTCGGAGTGTTTGTCTCGCCCGGATGGTGGGTGATCGCAGTTCTGCTGCTCGCTTTGGCCGGCGTCGGGACTTACGACGAACTGCAACGCCGGCACAGCATTTTGCGGAACTACCCGATTCTCGGCCACGCACGGTTTCTCCTGGAGAAAATCCGACCCGAAATTCAGCAGTACTTCATCGAATCATCTACCGATGGAACTCCTTTCGATCGGGAGACACGCGATCTGGTGTACGAGCGAGCCAAGGGAACTCTCGCCGAAGAACCGTTCGGTACCGAGCGCGACGTCAATGCCGTCGGCTACGAGTTCATGATCCATTCACTGCGGGCGCGCACCGCCCCGGACACAATTCCGCGTGTTCGTCTGGGCGGACGTGATTGCACCAAGCCCTACGACATCGCCCTGCTCAACGTGTCGGCGATGAGCTTCGGTTCGTTGTCTGCCAACGCAATCGAAGCCCTCAATGCCGGCGCGGCACGCGGCGGATTCGCCCACGACACCGGCGAGGGCGCGATCAGCCCGTACCACCGCAAACATGGCGGCGATCTGATCTGGGAAATTGCCTCCGGTTACTTCGGTTGCCGATCCGACGACGGCACCTTCGATCCCGACAAGTTCGCCCAACACGCAACGTCAGATCAAGTCAAAGCCATCTCGATCAAGCTCTCGCAGGGTGCCAAGCCGGGACTCGGCGGTGTCCTTCCCGGAGCGAAAGTTTCGCACGAAATCGCTGAAACACGAGGGGTTCCCGTCGGAAAGACGGTGATATCACCACCAGCGCATACCGCATTTTCGACGCCCATCGAACTGGTCGAGTTCATCGCCACATTGCGCCGCCTGTCCGGCGGCAAGCCAGTTGGCATGAAGCTGTGCATCGGATCGCGTCGTGAATTCCTGGGTATCTGCAAGGCCATGATCGAACGCGGCATCACCCCCGACTTCATCATCGTCGACGGCTCCGAAGGCGGCACCGGAGCAGGTCCGGTCGAGTTCGAGGATCACATGGGCATGCCGCTCACCGAAGGCCTGATGCTCGTTCACAATTCCTTGGTGGGCACCGGATTACGTGACCAAGTGAAGGTGGGAGCGTCGGGAAAGGTTGCCAGCGGTTCCGACATAGTCAAACGCATCATGCAAGGCGCAGATTTCACGATGGCAGCTCGCGCAATGATGTTTGCGGTCGGATGCATTCAAGCTCAGATGTGCCATACCAATCGCTGCCCGGTCGGGGTCACCACCCAGGACCCGGCACGCACACGCGCACTTGACGTTCCGGATAAAACCGAGCGGGTGTACCGATTCCAGAAGGCGACAGTCGCAAGCGCGAGTCAGATGATCGCGTCCATGGGACTCGACTCCTTCGACGAACTACAACCGTCGATGCTCAACCGCCGCGTCGACGGCCTGACAACACGCACCTACGCCGAACTCTACGAATGGCTGATGCCGGCCGAACTTCTCGAGTCTCCACCACAGAGTTGGCTCACAGATTGGATCGATGCCGACGCTGTCCGTTTTTGACACTGCGAATGCCCACTCCGAGTCTTACAGTGACAGGTGCCCCGCAGTGATGCAGGACACACATGTGCGACTGGACGGAGTTCGTCGATGAGTCTGAAAGCAGCACCCGAGCCCAATATCGAGTACCTGAAGACAGATCCTGACCTGCCACCCGTCGGCGTAGTGGATCGCACGCCCATCTCACCGACCGCACGCGTCGTGTTCCTGATACTCGGACTGGTGGGCGGCGTTGCCTGGTACGTGATCGCGATCGTGCGCGGCGAGCACATCAGCGCCGTCTGGTTCGTACTGGCCGCTATCTGCACCTACCTCATCGCCTATCGGTTCTATGCACGGTTGATCGAACGCAAAATCGTCAAACCTCGCGACGACATCGCCACCCCCGCCGAGATCATGGAAAACGGCACGGACTACATGCCGACCGACCGGCGAGTTCTGTTCGGCCATCACTTCGCTGCAATTGCGGGCGCCGGCCCACTGGTCGGCCCAGTCCTGGCTGCCCAAATGGGTTATCTCCCCGGAACCCTGTGGATCATCGTCGGCGTTGTATTCGCCGGGGCCGTGCAGGATTTTCTGGTTCTGTGGATCTCGTCGAAGAGGCGAGGACGCAGTCTCGGTCAGATGGCCCGCGAAGAATTGGGCCTCGTCGGTGGAGTCGCCGCATTGATCGGCGTCTTCGTCATCATGATCATCCTCATCGCGGTGCTCGGACTTGTTGTTGTCAACGCGCTGGCCGAAAGTCCGTGGGGTATCTTCTCCATCGCCTTGACCATCCCGATTGCCCTGTTCATGGGCGTTTACCTCCGCTACCTCCGCCCCGGAAAAGTATCGGAAGTTTCCTTGATCGGCGTTGTCCTGCTGCTCTTCGCCATCATTTCGGGCGGCTGGGTCGCCGATACCGAGTGGGGCGTCAACTGGTTCACGTTTTCCCCCGTAGTCATCGCCTGGATGCTGATCGCATATGGATTCGCCGCGTCGGTCCTACCCGTCTGGCTGCTCCTCGCACCGCGCGACTATCTGTCGACGTTCATGAAGGTCGGCACGATTGCACTGCTGGCCATCGGAATTCTTGTCGCCCGCCCTCTCCTGAACATGCCGGCGGTAACTCCCTTCGCAACAGAAGGAAACGGTCCGGCCTTCGCAGGTTCACTGTTCCCGTTCCTGTTCATCACCATCGCCTGCGGAGCACTGTCCGGCTTCCACGCACTCATCGCGTCGGGAACCACTCCCAAACTGTTGGAGAAGGAAAGCCAGACCAAGATGATCGGGTACGGAGGCATGCTCACCGAATCCTTCGTAGCAATCATGGCTCTCGTGACAGCCTGCATTCTTGATCAGCATCTGTACTTCGCTCTCAATGCTCCGGCTGCACTGACAGGCGGAACACCGGAAACCGCAGCCGAATACGTCAACAGTCTCAACCTTTCGAGCGGTCCCATATCCCCCGACGTCCTGAGCCAAGCGGCCGCCGACGTGGGTGAACACTCGATCATCTCGCGGACCGGCGGCGCACCGACTCTTGCTTTGGGGATGTCCCAAGTCCTCAGCGATGTCTTCGGCGGTTCCTCACTCAAATCGTTCTGGTACCACTTCGCGATCATGTTCGAGGCGTTGTTCATCCTCACGACGATCGACGCCGGCACCCGCGTCGCCCGATTCATGCTCTCGGATTCGCTCGGCAACTTCGGCGGTCCCGCCAAGAAGTTCAAGGACCCGTCGTGGCGCATCGGCGCGTGGCTCTGTTCGTTGATCGTCGTTGCTGCCTGGGGCGCGATCCTGCTGATGGGAGTCACTGATCCACTCGGCGGCATCAACACGCTTTTCCCGCTGTTCGGCATCGCCAACCAACTTCTCGCGGCAATGGCCCTGACCGTCGTATTGACGGTCGTCATGAAAAAGGGATTGTTCAAATGGGCCTGGATTCCGGGCGTGCCGTTGTTCTGGGATCTGTTGGTGACCATGACGGCGTCGTGGCAGAAGATCTTCTCGTCGAACACATCCATCGGTTACTGGGCGCAACACAATGCATTCAAGGAAGCGAAAGAAGCTGGAAAGACCTCGTTCGGATCCGCCAAGACACCTGAAGCCATCGACGCCGTCATTCGAAACACGTTTATTCAGGGAACATTGTCGATAATGTTCGCGGTCCTCGTACTCATCGTCGTAATCGCCGGACTCGTCGTGTGTGTCAAGGCTTTCCGCGCCGGCGGCTTGCCCACAACCGAATCGCCGGAGGAGCCGTCCAAGATATTCGGTCCGGCCGGATTCCTCACTACCCCAGCCGAAAAAACAGTGCAGAAAGAGTGGGACGAACTGATCAAGGCCGGCAGGGTGAGGGCACCCGGCGCAGCACACGGAGGTGGTCACTGACCATGGCAAACAAGATCGTTACGGGGTTACGTGGTGTCCTGTGGTGGGTGCGCTCGGTGATGGGCGATTTGGACTACGAGCGATACGTCGAACACACACGCCGTCACCGCGCCGATGCTCAGGTTATGAGCGAACGAGAATTCTGGCGTCGACGCCACGCAGCAGCGGACGCCAACCCCGGCGCCCGCTGCTGCTGACGGTACCCCTTACTTATGGCGCGGTTCAGGGGCAGGCGGCCTTCGCCAATTCGTAAATGTGGCCTGCCTGTTCCTGCGTCGGAACCGTGCCGTTGTTCTCGGCGAGTGTGATGATCTCCTTCTCCACAGCCTCCTTGTCGGTCCCCTTCGCGACTTCAGTGCAGGTCGTCGTCAGGATCTTTTCGATGTCCGCGTCATCACGATCGGCCGCCAACGGCGCATACGCGCCTCGGAAAGTCGCAACGAACAGAGCTGACTTGCCCTGATCGATTGCAGTACCGGCTGACTGCTTTGCGCTCTCCAATGCAGAACCTGCCGACCCCTTTGCACTCTCCAACGCTTGCTGTCCGCTGGTCAGAGCGTTGTTGACCTGGTTCTGGGCGTCGTCCTTGCTCTCGGTACTGCATGCACTCAGTCCGAGAACAACAATTGCGGCTGCCATAACTGCTGCTGCGATTTTCATAACAGAAATGGTAGTCGTGTATCGGTGTCACAAGTACACAAATGCATGTCGCAATCGTGCCTGCCTGCGCAACTTCTCCCAGTCGATACGATCAGTCGAGCGAGATCACCGGATGCACATCGGCAAGGAGAACCCTGCGCCGACCGAAAGGACGATCAGTGAGCGAGCAAGACAACGCGGCAACCGGGCCAACTCCCACGCGAAAGCGTGACCGGGGCGAAATTATCGGGCAAGGCGGTATGTGGCTGGCCAAATGGTCGCTGGTACTGGCCGCGATTGCAGTGGGTGCATGGATCTTCGGCTGGATGATCGCAAGGCTCTGGGTGATCATCTTGCCCATCGCCCTGGCCATTGTGCTGGCGACGGTCATGTGGCCGCCCACTCGCGGAATGATCAAACGCGGCATGCCTCCCGCAGCAGCGGCCGGCATCACCTTGGTTCTCTCCATCGGTGTACTCGCCGGTGTGATCGCCGGAATCGTTCCTTCGGTGGTCAGCCAAGCCCCTGAGCTCGCGAACAAGACCACCCAAGGCATCAACCAAGTTCAGGACTGGCTACAAGGCCCACCGCTGAACTTGCAGGACGATCAGATCGACAATGCCGTCCACTCGGTCATCACGAAGGTCCAGGAAAGTGGAACAGCGATTGCCTCCGGAGTATTCAGTGGAGTGAGCACCGCGAGTTCACTTCTCGTGACACTTGGACTCGTACTGATCTTGTCGTTCTTCTTCATCAAAGACGGCCCTCGCTTCATCCCGTGGCTGCATTCGGTGACCGGCGGAAAAGCTGGGCGACACCTCGAAGAGGTGCTCATCCGGATGTGGGACACCCTCGGAGGATTCATCCGCACACAGGCTCTGGTGAGTCTGATCGACGCCGTGTTCATCGGGGCCGGACTGTTAATTCTCGGTGTCCCCTTGGCGCCGGTACTGGCGATTCTCACGTTCATCGGCGGCTTCATCCCGATCGTCGGCGCATTTGTCGCCGGAGCACTCGCAGTTTTGGTTGCCTTGGTGGCCAACGGATTCACCACAGCCATGATCGTGCTCGTCCTCATCTTGCTGGTGCAGCAGATCGAAGGCAACGTCCTCCAGCCGGTTTTGCAGAGCAAGTCCATGAAACTGCATGCAGTGATCGTCCTGCTCTCAGTTGCCGCCGGCAGTTCCCTCTACGGAATTGTGGGCGCATTCCTGGCAGTACCCGTCGCAGCCGTCACCGCTGTAGTGATCCGCTACATCGGTGAGCAGATCGACCTGCAGGCCATCGACAACGAATCGCTGTCCGAGAGCGATACGCCGGACATCGTCGTGGATGAGAACAACGCACTTCCGGAGGGCCACAAGGCCTGATCAGCCGGCGATCACTTTCACCGAGGAGCCTGCCCGTCCCCGAATGACGTGCAGGCGACTCGGGATCCTCTGACGCATCTCGTCGACGTGGCTCACAATTCCGACGACTCGTCCGCCGTCACGGAGCTCGTCCAGTACGCCCATCACCGAATCGAGGGTGTCCGCATCGAGCGTGCCGAATCCCTCGTCGATGAACATGGTGTCCAGTACAACTCCACCCGATTCTGCGGCCACGACATCGGCAAGACCCAGCGCCAAAGACAGTGAAGCCAAGAAAGACTCACCACCGGAGAGTGTCTTCGCCGACCGTACGACGCCAGTGAAATCGTCGCGGATGTCGAGCCCCAGGCCACCGCGGCGACCTCGTGATCCAGCTTCGTCGCTGTGCACGAACTCGTAGCGACCACCGGACATCCGTTGCAGGCGAACCGAAGCCGACAACGCAACTTCCTCGAGCCTCGATGCGAGCACATACGACCGCAGAGACATCTTCCGGTTGTTCTGCCCCTTCCCGGCGATCACGTCGGCGAGCGCCGCCAATTCGTCGTGAAGCGCCCGATGCGGCGCTACTGCCTCGTAAGCCGTCTCGAGTTGAGCAGTAAACCGTTCGAGGTCGGCAACACGGTTCGCAGCCAAAGACGCCGCAGCCACAGCAGTATTGACGGCCTCGCCTCGTTCGATTGCAACCTGCTTGGGTCCGTCGACATCCACAGTTGTAACGTCCTGCACCGCAGCGACGTCGGGGTCGTCCAAGACTGTGCGTGCGGCGACCTCGCGGTCGCGGGCCTTACCGACCTCTGCTTCCATGGCGGCGATCCGTGTGGGAGTTCGGACAGCGTCGAGCGCCGACGGAACGGTGTCGAAGCCTGCTTCTGCCACTGCATCGGTCAGTTTGGCCGACAATTCGACGGCGCGAGTCTGCGCCCTCGTCGCATCTTCCCGGGCTTCCGACGCCGCCGAAGCAGCCAACGCCAATGCCTCGAATCGTGCTCGCCGGACAGCAACGCTTGAATCCTCGCCGGCGGCAGTAACAATCGCGGCGCGAATCTCCTGGGCACGAATCGTGAGTGCGGAGATTCTCTCGGCAACTGTCGCCGATTCTGTCGACACCGTTGCCGATTCCTGCTCGAGTTCGGTGTCGCGACCGTTCAGCACAGCCAGGCGGGAAACCAACTCCCCCACCTGATTGGCCTTGGACCTCGCGGTATCGACAGCTGCCTGCGCCTCGGCGCGGAGCCGATCGAGTTCCTCGAGATCACCCTCGCCGCCGCGGGCGATCAGTCGGTCGATCTCCAACGCCAGCGCGCTCTCCTGCTCCACAACAGCACTCAACGCCGATTCTGCTGCGCGTTCGCGAACTGCTGCCGTCTCGACATCTACCTCGGTCGCACTGTCGGTTGCTGGTTGAGCGAGAGCCGGATGCTCCGGCGAACCGCACACTTGGCAGGCGTCGCCGGGCTCGAGCGAACTTGCCAACTCTGCGGCCATACCCTCGATGCGCGTCTGCACACGATCAAGCCAACGCCCACGCGCTTCCTGATGGACCTCACGTGCGTCGAGGACCTTGACGCGGACCGCCTCGGCTTGCTTACGTACGCCGCGCAGTTCATGTGCCGCTGTCGCTGAATCCGTTGCCGCGGCACGTGCCAATTCGAGTCCGGGCAACGATGCTTCTGCTCGCTGCGCAACATCGAGTTCAGTTGCAACAGTGCGTAACTGATCGGGCAACTGAGCCCGCTCACGCACAATCTCCTCGGCCCGTACAGTCAACGCCGTGTGTCGCACTGACAGCGTGCGAGTCTCCGACTCCGCCGCATCTGCGTTGCGTGATTCCTCGACTACGGAGTCGAGTCGGACGATCTCGTCTCGCCACGCTCGAACCTGCGCCAGTACCTGCTCGCGCTCATCCTCCTGCTGCGGCCACACTCCACCACCGAAAAGGTCTGGACCACCTCGCGCCGAGTATTTCGACACTGCGCTCTCGACTGCGACGAGAGCCGACGCCACCGCTGTCTGCGCCGATTCCGCATCTCGGGCAATAGCGGCCACGGGTTGCGCCAATTTTGCGGTTGCGAGTTCTCCGGTAACCAATGCCAAATCTGCGGCACCAGCGTTCAATGCATTGAGATCCAGGAGTGCTCGATCTCGCCGACGCACCAGGTCGGCAGTTCGCTCCGCAACGTGGAGATTCTGATTCGCTTGCTTTGCAGCAGCTTTCGCGCCCTCCATCTCGACGACAGTTGTGTCGCGGCCGTCCCGCGACTCTTCGAGAAGTTTGCGCGACCATTCGAGAGGATGCGCCTCGGCACCCACTTCGAGGCCCGCCGCCGTCTCGACCCTGGCGAGCAGCAAAGAAACTGCCTGCTCTTTGTTCGCCAGTGCGGTGGCGCTGGCCTTCTTCTTCTCGTCGAACCAAGCCTCCACCGACACAAATTTCTTTGTGTCGAAGAGCCGTTCGAGGAGTTTGCCGCGCTCGTCGTTCTCCGCTCGCAGGAACTTTGCGAACTCCCCCTGCGGTAGCAGGACTACCTGAAAGAATTGATCGGCACTCATTCCCATCAGGCGGTTGACCTCGTCGCCGATATCGGGAATGCGGGAAAGGTTCTCGCCGCGGCCGTCCAACCATTCCAGTGTGGCCTTGGCATTTTCGACGATCGATCCGCTTCCACGCTTTTTCGGACGCGAAAACTCAGGACTACGAACAAGTTTCAGGCGCCGTCCACTGACGGTTGCCTCGAGTGACACCTGCGGTACCGAACCGGCGGGCGCATGATCGGAGAGCAGACGTTTGCCTTCATTTCGGGCACCGGGCACCCTGCCGTACAGAGCGAACGCCACGGCGTCGAGCACTGTGGTCTTGCCGGCGCCGGTATCTCCGTGGAGCAGGAACAGGCCGTCGGCCCCCAGTTTGTCGAAGTCAACCTCGATGGTGTCGGCAAACGGACCGAACGCGGTGACCTCGAGTTTGTGGAGCCTCATGCCGTCACACCCAACTCTGCTGTCGCTTCCTCGGCGCGCTCCGCTGTGCTCAGAGCAGCTTCCATCAGCTTGATCTCGCTCTCACTGGGATCGCTTCGAACAGCCGTGACAAAGCCCTGGGCAATCTCCATGTCACTGCGCCCCCGGACTGCATCACGGTATTTGAGTTCCGAATTATTCTCGGGCCGCTGCCACTCGAGATGAACGGCAAAAGGAAAACGCCCCTGCAGCAGTCGCATGGCGTCAATCGGCCGCACCGGATCTGTCAGCAGCGCCGAAACGTAGCAATCCTCGGCATCGGCAAGATCGGGGGAACTGAGCAGCGTTTCCAGAGTGCCCGTCAATTGGCGCAGTCCACGAACCGACGGAAGCTCGAGACGCTGAACCGATACAAGCCCCGACGCGTCGAGTTCGATCAACAACGTGGCCTTGCCCTGACTGCGCTCACCGAACGAGTACGGCAACGGCGACCCTGAATACCAGACGCGATCAGTCAACATCTGAGGCGAATGGAGGTGACCCAGCGCGACATAGTCGACGCCCTCGAATTCGCTTGCCGAAACCGTCTCGACACCGCCCACCGAAATGGATCGCTCCGAACCCGTCGCCTCAGCGCCCACGACAAAGGCGTGTGCCAGAAGCACCGACCGGGTACCGGGAGAACTTTCTTGCCGTACCGCCAAGTCTGCCCGGACTCGCGCCATGGCAGCCCCGAGAATCTCCGAATGGCTCCGGGCACGCGGAACCTCCAACTCGGCCCGTGTGATCTCAGGTTCGAGGTAGGGAATTCCGTAAAACGCAACCGGACCGATTTGATCCTCGACAATCACCGGAGAGTTGATCTGACCGACCCGAGTGATCAAGTGCAAACCGCCGGCAGCGGCGAACGAAGCGCCCGCCCCCAACCGCACGGCCGAATCGTGATTCCCGGACGTGGCGACGATGACAGCACCCGCGTCACGGATCGCCTCGAACCCTCGGTTGCACACGGTGACCGCGTCCGAGCTGGGGATGGATCGATCGTAGATATCGCCGGGAACGACCACGACGTCCACGCTGTGTTCACGAACGAACTCCGCAATCGTGCTCAGCACACTGGCCTGATCAGCCAACAAGTCGACACCATGGAAAGTGCGGCCTATGTGCCAATCAGACGTGTGCAAGATCTTCATGGCAGTGACGCTAGAGGACGCCACCGACAAACAATCGCGGTGCCACGACCGGCACAAACACGGCTCGCACGGCGAGAGCGGCTAATGTCAATGTGTGTCTGCAACCCAACGTGCTCGCTCCGGGGTACCGCTGGACAAGCGATCTCTGATCGTCACGGTCCCCGGCCTGCCTTGGTGGGGAGTAATTCTGCTCGCCGCTGGTCTCACCTCCGTCGGCGTTCTGATCGATGCGTCCGGCGGTGGCGGAGAACTAACCTCGGCGTTTTCGACGTTCTACTTTCTCGGTTGCGTTTTTGCGGTAATCGCCGCAGCGAACAATTCGTTGTTCACCGCTATGGCCCAACCTCCGCTGCTGATGTTCGTGTTTGTGCCGGTAGCCCAAACACTGATCGGCAAGGACAACAGCACCGCGCTACGCGACATCGCGATCAACGTCGCATTGCCGTTGGTGAATCGCTTCCCGGTCATGCTGGGTGCGACCGTCGTAGTTCTTGCGATCGGTGGATTCCGGTACTTTTTCTTGCATCAGCGACCCAGCCGGCCTGTTCGATCCACTCGGAGCCGACGTACGTCATCACCGTCACCGAGTTCGCGTAGTTCTGTCGCAGCCGGTTCTGCCCCGGTTCCCGAACCTGCGCCTGATTCTCAGCAACGTCGTCGACGCAATACTGAGCAGAACCGCCCCCCGGTTGCCGCCGACGCAACACCGCAACCACGACGACGCAGCGTCGACCATGCGCCGCACAGTGGCCTCGTCGAGCGTCCCTCGCAGCGTCCGCCAGTGCCTCGTGATTCCGAATACAACCGCCCGCTGCCGCGTCGTAATTCCGCTCCCGCCGACGCTCGCTACCAGCCCCAGAATCACGCTCAGCCTCAGACTCAGCCGGTCAGCGAACGTCGCGAATATCCGTCGTACGGCGAGCGCCGTCCGGAAGGGCGTGTTCCGGAAGGACGCGTTCCCGATGCGGGCCAACGTCGTTCCGAGGAACGCATGGATCCGTTCTTCGCCTCCGGCGACTCCGACGCACCGCCACCGCCGCGTCGACGCCCGGTCGGGGCCGACCTACCGGCCTACCCTGCACCTCGTGTCCGATACCGCGATCGCGACGAGACACCGAGCTGACTGCCACTTGATACGACAAACCCCGGAACTGAAAAGTTCCGGGGTTTGTTATTTCGTGCGTTGTCGTTTCAGGAAGTGCGTGAAGCCCTGAGCTCGCGGGGAAGCGCAAACACCAGAGTTTCGTTGGCAGTGGTCACGGACTGCACGTCGTTGAAGCCATGCTCGGACAAGAGATCGATGACTCCACGAACCAGCACCTCGGGAACCGACGCACCGGACGTGATGCCGACCGTCTCGACGCCGTCGAGCCACGCCAGATCAACTTCACGTGCGTAATCCACCAGGTACGACGCTTTCGCGCCGGCGCCCAGGGCGACCTCGACGAGGCGCACCGAGTTGGACGAGTTGCGTGAGCCGACCACGATCACGAGATCGCACTCGGGTGCCATGGCCTTGACCGCAACCTGACGGTTCTGGGTGGCGTAGCAGATGTCGTCGGACGGCGGATCCTGCAAGTTGGGGAATCGCTCACGCAGACGGGCAACTGTCTGCATTGTCTCGTCGACGCTCAGCGTTGTCTGGGAGAGCCAGATGACCTTCGATTCATCACGAACCGTGACGGAATCGACGGAGTCGGGGCCGTCGACGATGGTGACGTGATCGGGTGCCTCACCGGCAGTGCCCTCGACCTCTTCATGGCCTTCGTGACCGATAAGCAGGATGTCGTAATCGTCACGGGCGAACCGCTTGGCTTCCTGGTGAACCTTGGTGACGAGCGGGCAGGTCGCGTCGATTGTGCGGAGGTTACGTTCGGCCGCAGAATCGTGGACGGCCGGTGACACGCCGTGCGCCGAGAACACGAGGAGTGAGCCCTCGGGGACCTCGTCGGTCTCGTCTACGAAGATCACACCCTGATCTTCCAGCGTCTCCACGACGTGGCGATTGTGAACGATCTCCTTACGCACGTAGATCGGTGCGCCGTGCTTCTCGAGCGCCTTTTCCACGGTCTCCACCGCGCGGTCGACGCCGGCGCAGTAGCCACGTGGCTCTGCCAGAAGCACCCGCTTGCCGGGGCCCTTACGAATGGACGGCGAATCCGTCGAGCGCGCGATACCGAGATTGAGAGGAACAGCAGAAGACATGCGACCAGCCTACTTGCACCTTCGATATACACCACTTCGACGAAGGTTCGGATAGGTACCAGCTCACACTACTGGCCAGTCGGCTACCGATTGTCGGTGCTTTGCGGCAAGCTGTGAGAATGATTCGACCCCCGTTCGTGGCGCGCGTCGCCGCAGGACTCGCCGTCACTGCGTTGGAAGAGGCCAAGAAGCTTCCGACCACCGCAGTCGCTCTGCCGATGACGGCCGTCAGCCAGATGCTGCAAACGAGCATGCGACTCCAGCAGTCGATCACATCACTGGCCATCAAAGGGGATCAGGCGTTTGCCCTGATCAACTGGTCCGGCGACGACGAGCAGCCGGAATGGGCGGTTTTCGACGAGGACGCCACGGCAACTCCGCGCTCGAACGGCAATACGTCGGCCAGCGCTCCCGCGTCAACCAATGCCGGCCGGTTTGCGCTCTATTCGGTGGATCCCTCGGCTGAAACCCTCGACGGTGTCATCGACGAAACTGCGTCGGAAGAGGCAGATACCGACACCGAGGACACCGCCGGACGTGTGGAACCCGAAATTGTCACCGAACTCGACTACACCAATCTGACACTCGCACAACTGCGAGCCCGCATCCGGACGATGAGCGTCGGAGACCTCTCGGCGCTCCTCGAATACGAGAATGAAACGCGTGCACGTGCACCGTTCCAGACCATGTTGACCAACCGCATCACCACAGCCAAGGCAAAGTGACTTCCACACAGGGTTCGTCTACACCGCAACGTTCGGCCGGTTCCGGTGCCAGTTCCCCGGAACAGCCGTGGCCCGTCCGTACCGTATCCGCGAAGGTCGCCGGTTGGATCGACCGGCTCGGGAGCATCTGGGTCGAGGGTCAGATCACGCAGATCAATGCGCGTCCCGGAACCCGGACGGCATTTCTGGTTCTCCGAGACCCGTCGGCAGACATGTCGTTGTCCGTCACGTGCTCACCGCAACTGCTGCACAATTCTGCGGTCCCGCTGACCGAGGGTTCACGGGTCGTGATGTTCGGGAAGCTCTCGTTCTACACCGGCCGAGGCACAGTCTCGTTGCGGGTAACCGAGATCCGGGCTGTCGGCATCGGTGAACTACTCGCCCGAATCGAACGACTGCGTGCGTTGCTGGCCGCCGAAGGCCTGTTCGATCCACGGCTCAAGCGTCCACTGCCGTTCCTGCCCGGAACCATCGGATTGATCACCGGACGCGCCAGCGCAGCCGAGAAGGACGTCGTATCGGTAGCGCAGCGCCGCTGGCCGGCTGTCGCGATTGCGATACGTAACACCGCGGTCCAGGGACCGACCGCAGTGCCTCAGATCATCGAGGCCCTGAAGGATCTCGACGCCAACCCCGAAGTTGATGTCATCATCCTCGCGCGCGGCGGCGGCAGCGTCGAAGATTTACTTCCGTTCTCCGACGAGGCACTGTGCCGTGCGATCGTCGCGTGCACGACGCCCATCGTCAGTGCGATCGGACACGAGCCGGACAGCCCGTTGAGCGACCACGTCGCCGACCTACGCGCAGCCACCCCCACCGACGCTGCCAAGCGGGTTGTTCCCGACGCAGTTGCCGAAGCCGCCTTGGTTTCCGAACTCCGCGATCGCAGCGCCGCTGCCCTGCGGAGCTGGGTCCGGCGAGAGTCGAATCTCATCGAGCAACTGCGGACACGTCCGGTGATGGCGTCTCCGCTGTTGGCCATCGACCGCCGGGGCGAAGAGATCGAACGGCTTCAGAGCGCCGTCCGACGCGATGTCACCCGACTGATCGACGCCGAAGCCAGAACCGTCGAACATCTACGGGCGCGACTGACGACGCTCGGTCCGGCCGCGACGCTGGCCCGCGGCTATGCCGTCGTACAACGCATCGTTGCCGACGGCGATCCGGAAGTGTTGCGTTCGGTCGAGGATGCGCCGCCCGGAACACAGATACGAGTTCGACTTGCAGACGGCGCCGTGCGCGCCGCAGTGATGGGAAAAGAAAAATGAGCAACACCGACAACAACGCCGCCGACATCGACGTCAACGAACTCGGATATGAGGCTGCCCGCGACGAACTCGTTGGCGTCGTCAAGATCCTCGAGCAGGGCGGCTTGGACCTCGATGCGTCGCTGTCCTTGTGGGAGCGTGGCGAAGCCCTGGCCAAACGTTGCGAAGAGCATCTGGCCGGTGCGCGAGCCCGCGTCGAGACGGCACTCTCTGCCGCAGACGAGTAACCCGTCTGCGGCTCGGCCGCGACCTGCGACGGCCGCGACTTACGGTGTCAGCGGCTGAGCTTGCCCGACGCTGCGCGCCAAGGTCGTGAAGTCTTCGGCCGGAGCCGCTCCGGTGATCAGCAGACGCACGCCGTCGATGTCTGTCACCCAGATCGACTCGACGCCCTCGCCGCCGTAGACGTTCCACGTGTGACCGTCGACGTCTTCGACGCCGGTCGCGAATCGCTGACCGCCGGCGACATACGCGACCAAGGGAAATTCTTCGGCGTTGCTCTGCGTCAGCTGGATGTAGCTGCCGGCAGTGGTGATGAATCCCACAGTGCTGGAATCGCCGCCTCCGTCGCCGGTGACCACTTTGCGACTACCGGAGTTGGGTGTCCATCCGCCCGGAGTTCCCGGGTTGCGGATCGGAAAGCCCAGTTCCTTCGCGTCGTAGTTCAACGCCGCGTCGATGTCGACGGTCGGGATCGGCCCCTGCGTCGGGCCTCCCGGGCTGAACGTGCACTGGCTGGCGATGCCCGCAATGATGATGCAGAACAGCACCAACGGTACGAGAGACCAGACCATGTCTTTGTTGTCTTCGAGAATGCGGGGTTTCTTCGATGCCACATCCCCAGTATCCAGGTACTCGGCGGTAGATACGATTCCCGGTCCCGATTAGAGCGACAAATCACCGCTGCACTGACCCGACAACGCACTCAGTGCCTCCCATCTGGGAGAATCACGCCTGAAGTAACCACTGCGTCGACACACCCCGTCGACCGCGAACGCGCCAGGAGGCACCGCACATGACGGCCAGCAGCACTCATCGTGAGACCCCGGACCGTAACCTCGCTCTCGAATTGGTCCGAGTCACCGAAGCCGGCGCAATGGCTGCGGGTCGCTGGGTAGGCCGTGGCGACAAAGAGGGTGGCGACGGCGCTGCCGTCGACGCGATGCGTCAGCTCGTTTCGTCGGTGTCCATGCGCGGCATCGTCGTCATCGGCGAAGGCGAGAAGGACGAAGCGCCGATGCTGTTCAACGGCGAAGAGGTCGGCAACGGCGACGGCCCGGACTGCGACTTCGCTGTCGACCCGGTCGACGGAACCACACTGATGTCCAAGGGCATGCCCAACGCGATCTCGGTGTTGGCTGTGGCCGAGCGCGGCGCGATGTTCGATCCGTCGGCCGTGTTCTACATGGAAAAGATCGCCGTCGGACCGGACGCTGCCGATGTCATCGACATCAGCGCACCGATCTCCGAGAACATCAAGCGCGTCGCCAAGGTGAAAAAGGCGTCGGTTTCCGACATCACCGTCTGCATCCTGGATCGCCCGCGTCACAAGAAGCTGATCCAGGACGTTCGCGACACCGGCGCACGTATCCGCCTCATTTCCGACGGTGACGTTGCCGGCGCTATCGCGGCTGCTCGTCCCGAGTCGGGCACCGACATGCTCGTCGGCATCGGCGGCACCCCGGAAGGCATCATCGCCGCAGCCGCTATGCGCTGCATGGGTGGTTCGCTGCAGGGCAAGCTCGCACCGACGGACGACGAAGAGCGCCAGAAGGCTATCGACGCCGGCCACGACCTCGATCGCATCCTGACCACCGAAGATCTCGTCTCCGGCGAGAATGTGTTCTTCTGCGCCACCGGCGTCACCGACGGTGACCTCCTGCGCGGTGTTCGCTACTACGGCGGCGGCGCCAGCACGCAGTCCATCGTGATGCGTAGCAAGTCAGGCACCGTTCGCATGATCGACGCGTACCACCGTCTCGAGAAGCTTCGCGAGTACAGCTCCGTCGATTTCGACGGCGAAGAAGGCGCAGATCGACTGACCTTCTAGGGCTTCGCCCGGTGCGCACTTTTGGTTGTTCCCGCTACCAAAAGTGCGCACGGGGGCCGAAGGCCCCTAATCTGGAGTCATGACGGACAGCAGCGAGCAGCAGTTCCGAATCGAACACGACACCATGGGTGAAGTTCGAGTGCCCATCAATGCACTGTGGCGAGCGCAAACTCAGCGCGCAGTCGAAAACTTCCCGATCAGCGGCAGACCTCTCGAGCGCACTCAAATTCGCGCCATGGGACTTCTCAAAGCCGCTTGCGCTCAGGTCAACAAGGATCTCGGCCTTCTCGACGCGGACAAAGCCGATGCCATCATCTCGGCAGCCAATGAGATTGCCGACGGCAAGCACGACGATCAGTTTCCCATCGACGTCTTTCAGACCGGCTCGGGCACCAGTTCCAACATGAACGCCAACGAGGTCATCGCGTCGATCGCTCAGGCCAACGACGTGGACGTACATCCGAACGATCATGTCAACATGTCTCAGTCATCCAACGACACTTTCCCGACGGCCACACACGTCGCGGCGACGGTAGCCGTAGTCACGGATCTTGTTCCGGCACTGGAACATCTGCATGCTGCTCTCGCCGCCAAGTCCGCCGAATGGAAAACGGTGGTCAAGTCCGGGCGTACCCACCTGATGGACGCGGTTCCGGTGACACTCGGCCAGGAGTTCGGCGGTTACGCACGCCAGATCGAAGCTGGCATCGAACGAATCAAGGCCACACTCCCCCGCCTCGGCGAACTACCGATCGGCGGAACCGCCGTGGGTACGGGATTGAACGCGCCGGACGGATTCGGACCCAAAGTTGTTGCCGAGCTGGTCAAGTCAACTGGCGTCGACGCTTTGGTTCCGGCCAAGAACAGCTTCGAGGCTCAGGCCGCCCGCGACGGACTTGTAGAAGCGTCGGGAGCACTGCGCACCATCGCCGTCTCACTCACGAAGATAGCCAACGACATTCGCTGGATGGGCTCGGGACCACTGACCGGACTCGGCGAACTGGCATTGCCGGACCTTCAACCCGGTAGCTCGATCATGCCCGGCAAGGTCAATCCCGTTCTGCCGGAGGCTGTTACCCAGGTTGCGGCTCAAGTGATCGGAAACGACGCGGCCATCGTCTGGGGCGGCGCAGCCGGCGCGTTCGAACTCAACGTCTACATTCCAATGATGGCGCGCAACCTGCTCGAGTCGTTCATGTTGCTGGCCAACGTTTCTCGGTTGTTCGCGGACAAGTGCGTCAGCGGACTGGTTGCCCACGAAGAGCATCTCAAGACACTTGCCGAATCCTCGCCGTCGATCGTGACCCCGTTGAATTCGGCGATCGGCTACGAGGAAGCTGCCTCCGTTGCGAAACAAGCATTGAAGGAGAAGAAGACGATCCGTCAGGTCGTCATCGAACGCGGACTGGTTCCGGACAAGCTCAGCGAGAAGGAACTCGACAAGCGCCTCGATGTCCTCGCGATGGCGAAGGTCAAGGACTGAGAACGCGACCTGGCTACACGTCTATCGGCTGGCCGTCGGCCATCAACTCTCAGCTGACCACTGGCTCCGGGCTTCACGCGCTTCGTCGATAATCGACTCGGCCTCATCCTGCGAAATGCGCTCGAATTCTCCCGAGCGGAAGGAACGAGAGATGTAATCCTCGGGACTCGCCACCCACGTATCCGACTGCTCCAGATACGCCTCGATCGCGGTACCGCCGCCGCTCAGTTTCCGGCCGCGGTAGAGATCACCGGAATCACTGATGCTGTAGAGGTACCCACTCGATCCTTCACCCGATTCGATATCCATCAATCTTCCTCGTCTCCCTTCATGACAACGGCCGGATGATGTCGGCAGTCCTGGCTCCAACGTAACCACGTACGGATCGATATTCGGCGCATTTACACATTCACCGGAATTAGGTCCCCAATTTCATCGATAATGGACAAACCGAATAATCTCGATGATTGCCCGACCAGGGAGCCGCTCATGTCCAGAGCCCGCAGAAACTCGACTCGCGCCTTTGCACTGAGCATTCCCGTAGTCCTCACATTCGCCCTGGTCACGGGATGCGCGTCAGATGATTCCAGCAACAACACCAGTTCCACCGGCCCTGTCGTCAGTGATTCCACCCCCGGCCTCGACATCGGTGTGCCCATCCCGGATGGGCAGATCGATGCTGCCGTCGGAAAACTGGACGGGCTGGCCCAAGAACTCATGGACAGTTCCGGAGTGCCGGGCATGGCAATCGCCGTCGTTCATGGTGGCAAGACCGTCTATGCCAAAGGATTCGGTGTGCGAGAGCAAGGCAAAGACGCTGCCGTCGACGCCGATACGGTGTTCCAGCTCGCGTCACTGTCCAAGCCTGTCGGCGCCACGGTTGTCGCGCACGAAGTCGGTGTCGGAACGGTTGGCTGGGAAACATTGGTGAAGTCCGAGCTGCCGAACTTTGCCCTCAGCGATCCCTGGGTAACTGATCACCTCGAGATTTCCGATCTCTATTCTCATCGGTCCGGATTACCCGACCACGCCGGTGACGCGCTCGAGGACATCGGCTTCGACCGAACTCAGGTCCTCGACAAGCTTCGACAGCTCCCTCTCAACCCGTTCCGGATCACATACGAGTACACGAACTTCGGGGTAACCACGGGTGCCGAAGCCGTCGCCGCCGCAGCTGGAACGAGTTGGGAAGCGCTGTCTCAGAACACTATCTACGGCCCCTTGGGCATGACGTCGACCTCGTCGACGTTTGCCGACTACCAAGCGCGGGAGAATCGCGCCGTCGGCCATCAATTCTACGACGGCAAATACACGTCCGGCGTCGTGCGACAGCCTGACGCCCAGTCTCCGGCCGGCGGCGTGAGTTCGTCTGTGAACGACATGGCCAAATGGATGGACATGGTCCTCGGCGGCGGTGAGTACAACGGCAAACAGATCGTCGAGACCGACGCCTTGGTTCCCGCTGTGAGCCCGGAGGTCATCTCGCATCACCCGGCAACACTCGGTGAGCGAGCAGGTTTCTACGGATACGGATTCAACGTGTCCGACAGTCCGTCCGGCCGTGTGCGGCTGAGTCATTCGGGAGCGTTCATTCTGGGTGCTGCTACCAATGTGCTGATGATTCCGTCGGCCGACGTCGGGATCGTGACGCTGACCAACGGCAGCCCGACGGGAGTTCCCGAGGCACTCAACGCCGAATTCGCGGACCTCGTCGAATACGGCAAGATCACCCGGGATTGGCGCACTCCGTACAAGGCGATGCTCTCCGCTCAGATGAACCCGGAAGGTGAGCTTGCCGGACAGAGCCCGCCCGCCAACGCGGGTCCGTCGGCACCACTCTCGGACTTGACGGGCACGTACGACAACTCGTATTGGGGTCCCGCGAAAATAACCGAGGCGAACGGCGCGCTGACACTAACGCTGGGCCCAGCCGACGTCACCTACCCGCTGACGCAGTGGGACGGCAATACCTTCACGTTCCGGCCCGAGAGCGAGAATGCGCCGATCGGAACAGTTTCCAAAGCCGTTTTCGACGGAAACTCGTTAACCTTGGAGTACTTCGACCACGACGGTTTGGGTACCTTCGTCAAGAGTTCGTGAAGGGGTTGCAACCGTTCGTCAATTAGGATTGTTTCGTGTTGTTCAGTGCAGTTCCAGGTAGTTGACAGTCAAGGATTAAGCAGCACGGAACGGCCAGAATGTGTCGGACAGTACTGGCTCGGATCCGTGCGGCGACGCGTCAGCGGGTGCCTGCGACGGCAATCCGGGTCGGGTGCGAATGCGCCGAACAGTTCTTGTCGGTGCGTCGTTGTATCTTTTCTGGTGTCGGGCGATGACCGACACTTCACTGGCTCTGGGGGGAGTTGACGATCTGATGCAGGACATCGGCTTTGATGCGACACCATCTGCCGAAATCGCCGACCCACCGTCGGATCGGACGGTGATCCGGGCGTTCGTGTACGTCCTCGATCCCACCCCCAAGCAGGTCGAGATGCTGCGCTCGCACTGCGGGGCGCAGCGGTACGCCTACAACTGGGCACTCGATCAGGTGAAAGTGAACCTCGATCAGCGGGCCGCTGAACGCTCGTACGACATCCCCGATTCGGAGTTGACTCCGTCGATCTCGTGGTCGGCATACAGCCTGCGCAAACAGTGGAACATCGTCAAGAACACGGTCGCAGTCAACCGTGACAGTGGGCTGCCGTGGTGGCCGGAGAATTCGAAAGAGTCCTACAGCAGTGGCATCACGAACTGCGCTGCGGCGTTGTCGAACTGGTCCGATGCCCGGACCGGGAAACGCACAGGGACGATGGGCTTCCCGAGGTTCAAGAGAGTGCATGCTGCGCTGTCGTGCCGGTTCACCACGGGTGCTTTCGGGTTGGTCACCGGTGGTGGTGATCGGCGCCATGTTCAGTTACCTCGGATCGGGGTCGTCAAGACTGCGGAGTCGACCCGTAAACTGGCCCGCAAAACCGCAGCGGGAACAGCCCGTATTCGGTCGGCGACCGTCTCGCTTCGGCGCGGCCGGTGGCAGGTGTCGTTCTCCGTGGAAATCACCATCCCGGCGCGGGCACTCCCGAGAGTTGATTCCAGCGCCAGCGCCAGCGCCACAGGCACAGCCACCGGCGCCGGCGCCGGCGCCGGCGCCGGCGCCGGCGCCGGACGAGGGTCTGCAGTGGGTGTCGATGTCGGTGTCAAACATCTTGCGGTCCTCTCCACCGGGGAGATGATCGAAAACCCGAAACATGCACGCAAACAAGCGAAAACGCTACGTCGCCTGCAACGCCAAGCGTCCCGGCGTACGGGCCCCGATCGGCGTACCGACCAGGAACCGTCGAAGCGGTGGCGACGCACCCAAGTCAAGTTTCGGCGCATGCACACCCGGATCGCGAATGCTCGCCGCGATTATCTTCACAAGCTGACCACCCGACTGGTCGAGGAGTTCGACACCGTCGTTGTCGAAGATTTGAATGTCGCCGCAATGACAAGGTCGGGTGGCGTCTACAAGAAGGGGTTGAATCGGGCGTTGCATGATGCGGCGTTCGGGGAGATTCGGCGGCAGGTCACCTACAAAACTGGTTGGGCCGGCACTTCTCTGGTGGTGGCGGATCGGTGGTATCCGTCGAGTAAGACCTGCTCGAACTGTTCGGTAGTGAAAGCCAAACTGCCGTTGAACGTTCGGGTGTTCACCTGCGATGCGTGCGGTTTCCGCGCGGATCGTGATCACAATGCTGCTCTGAACCTCGCTGCCCTCGCAGCAGCGGCCACGGGTGGTGCGTCTTCGGCGAGTTGCGGACGAGACGTTGATAAAGATGCCCGACAGAAACCAAACGTAAGACCTGCCACTGCGCGGGCTGACGGTATTGTTGCGGGAACACCACATGGTGGTGAACGTGGCCGGGGTAATCCGGTCGCTCTTGGCGAGTGTATTAAACAACACTCAAAATGAACGGACCGCGATGAATACTGATTCGGTCACAACAGTCCGAAAGATGTTCCGTGCCCTCACCGATTTCGATGTGGACGGTGCCGCAGAACTGATGACAGACGACATCGTCTGGCAAAACGTCTCGCTGCCCACGTTGCGCGGCAAGAAGGTGGTGACACGAGCCCTTCGCCTTGTCACAAAACCGTCGCTGAGGTTCGAGGCCGACATGCACAACATCGTCGGCGACCACCTGACCGTCCTGACGGAACGCACTGACACCATTATCGTGGGTCCTCTGCGCATCGAGTTCTGGGTGTGTGGAACTTTCGAATTGCGTGACGGCAAGATCGCGGTGTGGCGCGATTACTTCAGTCTGCGGGACTTCCTGTGGGGTGTGCTGACCGCAATCGGACAGGCGGTTGTCGGTAGCGGCGCTCGCAGTAGGCTGGCTCCGGCCTGAAAATACCTGCCGGAAGAGAGCAATCTGCGATGACCGAGAACAACACACCTGACTCCTTCGACGCCGGATTGGCTGTGCGAACCGAAGTGATGGGCGCCGATTTTGTCGACGCAGCGTTCGATCGCACCCGCGGAACCGACAGCGAAGAACTGCAGAACTTCGTCACCGCCAATGTGTGGGGATCGGTGTGGACGCGCCCCGGCTTGGACCGTCGCAGCCGCAGCTTGATCAATCTGGGCATGCTCATTGCATTGCGCGCGGAGAACGAACTCAAGGGCCACGTACGCGGAGCACTGCGAAACGGCTTGACTCGCACCGAAATCGTGGAAACCGTCATCCACGCCAGCGCATACTGCGGAGCGCCGGCCGGACTTGCCGCGATGCGGGTGGTTCAGGAAGTGCTGAACACGGAACTCGGACCTCTCGAGGCGTAGCATTCTCCCCGTGCGACACGAAAGTCGCACGGGGAGAATTGCTTTACGGAGTGGGACCGAACTCCTCCAGCATCTCGGTCACCAACTCGGCAATGGGTGAACGCTCACTGCGAGTGAGAGTGATGTGCGCAAAAAGCGGATGGCCCTTGAGCTTTTCGATCACTGCTGCAACGCCGTCGTGTCGACCCACCCGCAGGTTGTCGCGCTGCGCGACATCGTGCGTCAGTACGACGCGAGATCCCTTTCCCAGCCGAGAAAGTACCGTCAACAATACATTCCGTTCCAGCGACTGCGCCTCGTCGACAATCACGAATGAATCGTGGAGCGATCGTCCACGAATGTGCGTGAGCGGCAGGACTTCCAGCATTCCACGGGCCAGGACCTCCTCGAGCACCTCCGGTGACGCCAAGCCGTCGAGCGTGTCGAAAACTGCCTGAGCCCACGGGCCCATCTTCTCGCTCTCACTACCCGGAAGGTAGCCGAGTTCTTGTCCGCCAACGGCATACAGTGGCCGGAAGACAACGACCTTGCGTTGACTGCGCCGCTCGAGCACTGCTTCGAGGCCCGCCATCAACGCCAATGCCGACTTACCGGTGCCCGCTTTGCCTCCGAGAGAGACGATTCCGATGCTTTCGTCCATCAAGATTTCGAGCGCAATGCGCTGTTCCGCACTCCGCCCGTGCAGACCGAAGGCTTCACGGTCACCGCGAACCAGCTGAATCTGTTTGTCCGGGGTGACCCGACCCAGCGCGCTCGACGAACCACCCAGTAGACGAACCCCGGTGTGACACGGTAGGTCTCGCGATTCGTCGAGGTCCAGGAAGCCTTCACTGAACAGTTCGTCGATATCCGTCGACGCCACACCCATTTCCGTCATGCCCGTCCATCCGGAAGGTACGACGTCGTGAGCGTGGTATTCGTCGGCCGGAAGTCCTACCGCACCAGCCTTGACTCGCAGTGGAGTGTCCTTGCTGACAAGAACTACATCCTTGCCTTCGGCCGCAAGGTTGAGGGCGCAGGCAAGAATTCTCGAATCGTTACTGTCCGTACGGAATCCGACAGGAAGGACCGCGGGATCAGTGTGATTGAGTTCTACCTGCAAGGTGCCGTTCTCGGTGCCGATCGGAACCGGCCTGTCGAGGCGGCCGTACTCGATGCGCAGATCGTCGAGCATGCGAAGTGCTTCTCGGGCAAACCATCCCAGTTCGGGATGATGTCTTTTGCCTTCGAGTTCACTGACCACAACCAGGGGAAGGATCACGTTGTGCTCGGCGAATCGTGTGACAGCCCATGGATCCGACAAGAGTACCGACGTATCCAGTACATAGGTGCGAAGTGCATCTCCCGAGTGATTCTGGTTAGAGACAGAGCGTGATGCAGTCACGTTGGGCTCCTTGGCCTGCGCGGCACCCGCGCAAACTCAACTCGCTGGGCCGGACGACTCTGGTGTCAGCTGACGCAAGTGTCAGCTGAAACAAGGGCCGGGCGCCGGCCCTCTCGCACTGAGTGTTTCAGTCACGATCAGAACCTCCCGCACAAGTAACTTCTGCGCTACTCGATACTGCCGACGGTACTTCGGTTCTCTCTATCGCGCTACGAAATTGGCCACCTTTCGAGTGAACGCCAGGTAACAAAATGCCACTCGTGTGATTCATCGGGGCGAGACATCAGAAATCCTCGGCGTCGAGCGCAGATTCGGTCAAAGCCCGGCCGATCGCGATCATCTCGGTGGCCCGCGCAAAGTCGAGACTTCGAGCCGATTTGCGTGGTACCTGAATCAGCACGTCCGGTGGATACACGGCGAGCTGGTACCGGGCGAGTGCGGACTGCACAACTTCGAGTGATCGACCCATGATCTCCAATCGTCCGATCTTCGGAGCGATATCAGGACCAACCTCGTCCAAACCAACCTCGTCCAGGCCGATACCCGTCGAGTGACCACCGAATCGAGACACCACGGACTTCACCGTCTCCCGATCGAGAAACTGCGCGGTGCCTCGTTTGAATCGGCCTACCCACTCGTCGACGGGACGTGGTTCCGTCCCCACCCGCGCGGGCGTTCGACTCTCGCGAGCCTCCGCGCCGAGGCTGACGCCGATAGTCAGATCTGCGCGGATTGACAGCGTCGGCGCGACGGGAAGTGGATCGAGGATGCCGCCGTCCACCAACACCCGGCCGTTGAGAACCAGTGGTGTGATGACGCCGGGGATCGCGATGGATGCACGAATCGCCGCGTCGACGGGCCCGTGCTGAAACCACACCGACCTACCCGCGGCCAGGTCGGTGGCAACGGCGGTGAACGGAATACGCATGTCCTCGATGCACGTCTCACCCAGGATCTCGCGTACCCGACCGAGTACCTTCTCGGCGTGAATGGCTCCCGGGGCGGACATGGAGACGTCGAGTAATCGAACAACATCGCGGGCCTTCAGCGAGGTCGCCCACTCGGTGAACTCGTCGAGTTTCCCCGCCGCGTACAGACCTCCGATCAGAGCGCCCATCGACGAACCTGCAACGCCGACAATCGAATAGCCGCGTTCCTCGAGTACCTGAATGACGCCGATGTGGGCGTAGCCTCGCGCGCCACCGGAACCGAGCGCCAATGCAACTGTCCGTGACTGAGCCATCCGACCATCGTAGGCGCCACAAGAACGCCGACGACCCGGCACCACACTGGGTACCGGGCCGACGGGAAGAGACTGTTTAGACGTTCTTACTGAGCAAGCCCCAGTCCTCGAGTCCGTCGTACAACGGAACGTCGAGAGCGAGCTTGGCGACGCGAGCGCGCAGTGCAACCAGGTCGGCATTGCCGGCCAGGGCGGTACCGATGATGTCGGCTACCTCGGTGAACTCGGCATCGCCGAATCCGCGAGTTGCCAGCGCTGCGGTGCCGATACGCAGACCGGAGGTGGTCATCGGCGGGCGCGGATCGAACGGAACTGCGTTGCGGTTGACGGTGATGCCGACCTCGTGCAGAAGGTCTTCACCCTGCTGTCCGTCGAGTGCGGAGTTGCGCAGGTCCACGAGAACGAGGTGGACGTCGGTGCCGCCGGTCAGAACGCTGATGCCCTGATCTGCGACGTCCTTGTTGCCCAGACGCTCAGCGAGGATGCGTGCGCCCGAGAGGGTGCGTGCCTGACGGTCCTTGAACTCTTCGCCGGCAGCGATCTTGAAGGTGACAGCCTTGGCGGCGATGGCGTGCATGAGCGGTCCACCCTGCTGGCCGGGGAAGACTGCGGAGTTGAGCTTCTTGGCCCATTCCTTCTTCGCCAGGATCAGACCGGATCGCGGGCCACCGAGGGTCTTGTGGACGGTCGAGGAGACGACGTCGGCGTACGGGACGGGCGACGGATGCAGGCCAGCGGCAACCAGACCGGCGAAGTGCGCCATGTCGACCCACAGGTAAGCGCCGACCTCGTCAGCAATAGCGCGGAACGCTGCAAAATCCTGCTGACGCGGGTACGCGGACCAGCCGGCGACGATGACCTTCGGCTTCTCCGCGAGGGCGATCTTGCGCACCTCGTCCATGTCGATCCGGTGGTCGTCCTTGCTGACGCCGTAGGACGAGCAGTCGTACAACTTGCCGGAGAAGTTGAGCTTCATGCCGTGTGTGAGGTGGCCGCCGTGAGCGAGGTCGAGGCCGAGGAGCTTCTCGCCCGGGTTCATCAGAGCCATCAGGACGGCAGCGTTTGCCTGTGCGCCCGAGTGAGGCTGCACGTTGGCGTACTCGGCACCGAAGAGTTCCTTCGCGCGGTTACGTGCGAGGTCTTCGATGACGTCGACGTGCTCGCAACCACCGTAGTAGCGGCGTCCCGGGTAGCCCTCGGCGTACTTGTTGGTCAGGACGCTGCCCTGAGCCTGCAGAACCGAGCGGGGAACAAAGTTCTCCGACGCGATCATCTCGAGGGTGTCGCGCTGACGAGCCAATTCACCGGCCATCGCCTCAGCGACCTCGGGGTCCAGTTCGGCGAGTGATGCAGAGTTGACGTCGGAGCCGGGCACAGCGGTCATCGAGGAATCTCCAAGGTGGATGCGGAATCGAATGGGTCCAGTCTACGAACCTCGCCCAACTGATCTCCACCCGGTGCCGAACGTAGCGAACTGGGCACCAGCGGTTCGTCCAGTAGACGTCGAAATCGATCACGGCGGTCTGATTCAGTGGCCGCCTGATCGAGCCATCCACCAAGCAATCGATATCCCTCGACGTAGGTGCTGGTGTACGCCCGCCACAGCGGCGACGACAGGAATCGCAGCGACTGCCGAGCGCGCTCCGGCGTCGACAACGACCATCGCTCCAGGAATGCGGAGACGTCGTCGTGGCTACGGCCTTCGTCGTGAAGCATCAGTGCCGCGTCCTGACGAACGCTGATCAACTGACCCGACGCCGCCGACAACCGCTGCGCCTTCTCACCGTCGAAGTCCAACCCCAGATCGGCGTAGATCTCCTGCGCCCACAATCCCCAGTCGGGTCCGACTATCGCTTCGAGCGCCAAATCCGCCAGCCCTTCGGCCATCAGACACTGCGGAGTATTGACCAGGAACAGCGTCTGCTCGAGCTGGCCGGCGCCCACCAATCCGGCTTCCTTGCGGCAATGCTCGGTGTGATGGCCGGGGTATGACTCGTGAGCGATCAACCGCGGCAGGTTCGCCATGAATTGCGGTAGATCGGAATTGATCGCCACCTTCGACCGGTAATCACCGAGGTAGTAATTGAATCCCGACCACGGCTTGTCCCCCACCACTTCGTATTCGACGGTTTCCGACGCCGGCAACGGGAAGGTGCCGCGAACCAGATCACGCAGGGCACTCGACATCGCGACGACGCACTCGCCGAGTTTGGCCGCTGGAATTTCGTCGGCCTTTCGATGCGTCTGCACTCGCTCGGCAAGCGACCCCGGACCAGGTAGAACCTCACTCATCCGCCGATGCGCGTCGCTGTAGCTGTCCTCGTTGCCCTTGCTGATCCGCACGTCGAAGTACGCCTCGACCTCGTCGACAAATCCGATCTCGTCACCCGCGAACTTGCGCCCCGAGCATTCCAGAGCCCGGAGGTGAACGTCGATGAAGTGCGCGCGCTCATCGTTCAATCCGCCCAGCCGCAACTCGCCGCGGAGTTCGCGTGCCGTGCTGGCAAGTTCACGCGGATCAGGCTTAGGTGCGTTCTCCACTTGCCGTCGCAAAGCGGGGTCGCCCGTGAAAGCATCGACAAACCCTTCTTCGAGCCGGTCGAAACCCAGTCCCAGCAGCAGATATCGGCGTACGAGCGAGTCGGCATCCATAACGCCCCAGCCTAGCGCCCACGCCCGGAATCCGACCCGACGGAAGCTCTCACGGTGCCACCAAGCACAATTCGGGTATGCACTCGGATCGTGCGCCTTCGCGCCTGGCTTGCTCACACGCGTCGTCTGTTCGATCGACATTGCCGATTCTCGACGCCTGCGAGCTGCGCTGATGGCGCGTACCAGCGAAACAAGCCCCTACGTCGAGTTCGACCGCAAGCAGTGGCGCACCCTCCGTAAGTCGACGCCGTTGGTGCTGACCGAGGACGAGTTGTACGGCCTCCGTGGTCTCGGCGAGCAGATCGACATGGAAGAAGTTGCCGAGGTCTATCTCCCCTTGGCTCGTCTGATCCACCTCCAAGTTGCAGCACGCCAGCGTTTGTTCGCGGCCACCGCGACGTTCCTCGGCGAGAAACATCCCGATCGACAGGTCCCCTTCGTCATCGGAGTCGCCGGATCCGTTGCCGTCGGAAAATCCACGACAGCCCGTGTGCTGCAAGCATTGCTGGCTCGTTGGGATCACCATCCTCGCGTCGACCTGGTAACCACCGACGGATTTCTGTACCCGACCAAGGAACTGAACCGTCGGGGCATGATGCACCGCAAAGGTTTTCCCGAAAGCTACGACCGCCGCAAGCTTCTGCGATTTGTCACCGAAGTGAAGTCCGGCGCCGAAGAAGTAGCGGCCCCGGTCTATTCACATACTTCGTACGACGTCATTCCCGGCCAGTTCCACCTGATTCGTCAGCCGGACATCCTGATCATCGAGGGCCTCAACGTACTTCAGACGGGACCACGGTTGATGGTCTCGGATCTGTTCGACTTCTCGATTTACGTCGACGCCCGGATCGAGGACATCGAAGCCTGGTACATCCAACGATTCCTGGCACTGAGGAAGACGTCGTTCGCCGATCCGAACGCGCATTTCCATCACTACTCAGGGCTGTCCGACCGCGACGCGACCATCGCTGCGAAGGACATCTGGAATTCGATCAACCATCCGAACCTGGTGGAGAACATCCTCCCCACCCGGCCGCGCGCAACCCTGGTGCTGCGCAAGGATTCCGATCACACGATCAATCGGTTGCGCCTGCGCAAGCTCTAGACTCCGAAACGCCGGTGCCTCGCGGCGTAGTCACGCAGAGCTCGGAGGAAGTCGACTCGACGGAACTCCGGCCAGTACGCCTCGGTGAACCAGATTTCCGAATAAGCGCTCTGCCACAACAGAAATCCGGAGAGACGCTGTTCGCCTGACGTACGGATCACCAGATCGGGATCAGGCTGCCCGGATGTATACAGGTGAGCATCGATACCGTCGACGGTGATGGCCTGAACCAGTTCGTCACCACTGAGGCCTTCGCCCAGTTTCTCGCTCAGCAATGACTGGACTGCGTCGGCGATTTCCTGACGGCCGCCGTATCCGATCGCGATGTTGACATGAGTGCCGGTGCATCCGTTGGTCCCGTCGGCAGCCTCACGGAGGCGCCGCGATTGCTCGGATGGAAGCAGATCCAGTGCGCCGACGATCTTCACACTCCAGTTACGGGTGGGACCGGAGATTTCTTCGACGACCTCAGTGATGATTTCGAGAAGGGTGTCCAACTCTTCGGGGTCGCGACGCAGGTTTTCGGTGGAGAGCAGATAGATGGTGGCCATCTCGATTCCGGCCGCTTCACACCATTCGAGAAGCTCCGAAATCTTGAGCGCACCGGCGCGGTGGCCGTGGCTGACGTCGGCAAATCCGTTCTCACGAGCCCACCGCCTGTTGCCGTCACACATCACAGCCACGTGCCGTGGGTGGGCGAGCCCGTCGAGATGACGCAGCAGTCGCCGCTCATAAATGCTGTACGCCAGTCCGCGCAGATTCACCGTGACATCACCATGGTGTCAAAGACTACGCCCGGTCGTCGGCCGCGCTTGCGAGCGCCGTCACTCCACTTCAGTACGTCGAAAACCCGCAGGTAAGTTATGCTACTGGCACGTAACCTACGGTACCGTAGGTTAGAAGTTCATGTCCGAGAGGGGTTGAAGGATGACGGCATTCGGACTCGAAGAGCTTCCGGTCAAACCACGCATGCGCGGATGGATCCATCTGTGGGCACTGTTCGTATCCGTCGCCGCGGGCATAGTTCTGGTGTCCGTCGCCGGGGCACAAGTGGGCGCCAAGGCCGCGTGGGCCACCGCGATCTACAGCATCACGATCTGCGGCCTGTTCGGCATCAGCGCGACCTATCACCGCATCCAGTGGCAAACGGTCGAAGGCCGGATCTGGATGAAACGCGCCGACCATTCGATGATATTTCTGTTCATCGCCGGCAGTTACACACCATTCGCGATGCTCGGACTACCCGCCGAGACAGGCAAGGTCATCCTCGCGATCGTCTGGGCCGGCGCCCTGGCCGGCGTAGCCCTCAAGATGCTGTGGCCAACCGCCCCCAAATGGGTAGGCGTACCGCTGTATCTGCTCCTCGGGTGGGCCATCGTGCCCGTCGTCGGCGAGCTGACGCACCAGGTGGGCGTAGCGCCCATGGTGCTCCTACTGGTCGGCGGAATCTTCTACAGCGTCGGCGCGATTCTGTACGCCACCAAATGGCCGAACCCGTGGCCCGTCACCTTCGGACATCACGAGTTTTTCCACGCCGCGACCGTGATCGCGGCAATCTGCCATTACATTGCGGTCTGGCTCGTCGTATTCAATTGAGAGGCAAGCCTGATCGCGTCGGTGACCGGCCGCTCGCAGACAAATCCGCGACAGACATAAGCGGCCGGAGCACCGTCCACCAAAGGCCGACCCGCAAGTAGCGGTGAGGAATCCGGCTCTCCCCCGACTACGACGGCACCGCCCGGTGCGAGTCGGCGAGCAACCTCGAGAAGATCGCCCCCGCCGACGACGGCAACTTGAATCGGCCCGCGCAACGACGCCTCCGCCACCGCCAGCCAATGCCCCGCCGAGCGCGGCGCACGTTCGAGCGGCAAGCGCGCCCGGGCCAGGGAATCCGCAGCGGCCTGCACATAGAGCGACGAGTGCTCGGAATCGACGAGAGCCGCGGCAGTCAGTAGCGCTTCCGTGACGCCCGACGCTCCCGACGGCGTTGCACCGTCCAGCGGATCACGCGGACGAGTTACCAATGCCTCGGCGAAATCTGCTGTATCGAACCAACTCCCAGGCTCGGCCGGATCGGCGAAATGATCAACCGTGACGTCGAGAAGTTCTTGGGCCGTGTCGAGCCAGTTTGCTGCCCCCGTGGCTTGATACAGCGCGAGCAACCCGGTGGACAGCGCTGCATAGTCGTCGAGCACAGCTGTGGACTCACCGACATTGCTGCCAAGCGACGCCCGGCGCAATCTACCGTCGACCAGGTGCAGATCCAGGAGTGTGTGTGCGCAATCAGCCGCCGCCGCAATCCATTCCGGTTTGTCCAGTGCCAGACCGGCTTCCGTCAACGCCGTGATGGCCAGCCCGTTCCAGGCCGTGACAACTTTGTCGTCTCGGCCCGGTTGCGGACGGTTTTTTCGGACGACGCGCAATGCGTCGCACACCGTCTGCCAACGCGCCCAGTCGTCCGGATCGCGGAGCAACTGCAACACCGACGCGCCCTCTTCGAAGGTTCCGGTTGCGGTGACACGGAACAACTCTGCCGCCCAGCGCCCGTCGTCTTCGCCGAGCACGTCAACCAACTGCGCCGGCGTCCACACATAAGTGAGTCCTTCGACGCCCTCGGTGTCCGCGTCGAGAGCCGAAGCGAAACAACCGTTTTCGGTGCGCAAATCACGCAGGAGAAAGTTCGCGGTTTCTTCGGTGATGCGAGTTGCCAAGTCCGAACCGGCGCGACGAGCCCAATGAGCGTAGAACCGCAGCAGCAGCGCGTTGTCGTAGAGCATTTTCTCGAAGTGCGGCACGACCCACTCGGCGTCGACGGCGTAGCGGGAGAAACCGCCGCCCAACTGGTCGTAGATACCGCCACGCGCCATGGCTTCGGCGGTGCGCTCGATTCCGCCGAGAACCTCGTCGGAACCTGTTCGCTCGTACTGCCGGAGCAGCCCTTCGAGAAGCGCGGACGGCGGAAACTTGGGGGCGCCGCCGAAACCACCACGCGGAAGGTCTTCGTCGCCGAGGATCGAACGCCCCGCGCCGTCGAGCAGGGCCCCGTCGATGGGCGGACCGTACGGAATGCCGCCTGAAGCGCGCTGCAACTCGGTCACGATGGACTCCGCCGCATTGTCGACGTCACCGCGACGGTTGGCGAAGGTATCGGCAATCGCTTCGAGAACTTGTGTGAACGAAGGCATTCCGCCGCGCGGAGTCGGCGGGTAGTAGGTGCCGCAGTAGAACGGGGACCCGTCCGGAGTCAGGAAACACGTCATGGGCCAGCCGCCCTGACCGGTCATCGCGACTGTCGCGTTCATGTAGACGGCGTCGATGTCCGGGCGCTCTTCGCGGTCCACCTTCACACACACGAAGTTCGTGTTCATGATCTCCGCGATCGCGTCGTTCTCGAACGACTCGTGCGCCATCACATGGCACCAATGGCACGCCGAGTATCCGATCGAGAGCAGGATCGGCACGTTCCGTTCGCGCGCCCAGTCCATCGCCTCCTGGCCCCACTGCTGCCAGTGGACCGGATTGTCGGCGTGCTGACGCAGGTACGGACTGGTGGACCCGCTCAAAGTGTTATGCATCCGCGGGTCCATCAGCACTACCTTCGCCTTAGATCAGGAGTCTTGCTTCGGAGTCTTCTCGGTGGAGACGTCGGAACCTGCGGTGACGTCAGTACCTGCTGCGTCCGGCGTCGGGATCGCGCCGCGATCGGTTCCCTCGTCAGCCTGCTGATCAAGCTCGGGATGCTCCGGTTCGAAAGTCTCGGGCAGCTTCTTGAGCTGACGATTCATCGAAATGACCAGCAGGATAACGCCGACGAACAGTGCCAGAACAACAACCAGACCGACGGGCGACGACTTTCCGAACTCCGGGCCTGACGGGTTGCTCGGGCTCTGAGCGAGCAGTTGTGTGGTGCCGAGAACTACCTCGGCGGATAGTGCATTCACTTCGAAACGTCCTCTTCAAGACCTGCGAACAGGTCGGTTTCCGGGATGGACGTGGTGACCCGCGTCTTCGCGAGTTCGAATTCCTCGGTGGGCCAGATCTTCTGCTGAATATCGAGCGGCACGGCAAAGAACGAACCGTTGGGGTCGATCTGCGTCGCGTGTGCACGCAGAGCGTCGTCGCGCTGCGGGAAGTAGTCGCCGCAGGTGATCTGAGTGGTGACACGGACCATCATGTCGCCGCGCTCGGTCTTCCACTTCTTGAGCCAGTCGGCCATCGGGAACGGTTCCCCGCGGAGCTCGTACTCCTCCTGGAAGAGTTCGAGTCGCTTGCGGATGAATCCGTGCGAGTAGTAGACCTTCTTGATTTCCCACGGTTCGCCGTCTTCGGGGAAGTACTCGGGATCTGCAGCCGCTTCGTAGGCAGCCATCGACACCTCGTGGCACCGAATGTGATCGGGATGGGGGTAGCCGCCGTTTTCGTCGTACGTCGTGATGACGTGCGGACGGAACTCACGGAAGACCTTCACCAGAGCACGCGTCGACTCTTCGAGAGGAACTACCGCAAAGCAGCCCTCCGGCAGCGGCGGCAGCGGATCGCCCTCAGGCAGACCGGAGTCGACGAAACCGAGCCAACGATGCTGCACGCCGAGGATGCGAGCGGCCTCAGCCATCTCTTCCTGACGCACCTCGGTGATCCGGTCGCGCACTCCGGGAACGTCCATGGCCGGGTTGAGAATGTCGCCACGTTCACCCCCGGTGAGCGTCAGGACCATCACTTCGTGGCCTTCTGCTGCATAACGGGCGGTGGTCGCCGCACCCTTGCTCGACTCGTCGTCGGGATGGGCATGGACGGCCATGAGCCGGAATCCGCTCACGTGTTCGTTCACCTCAACTTCTTACCTTCTAGCCGTTGCCGGCGTCTTTGATTCACGCACTGTGCACTGCTCGACGTTCTTTCGTTGCCATCAAACCTACCGACAGTGCGGCTGGGCCCGTCCTCTATAGTTCCACCCGAGAGTTCCTGATGCAGCCATGACCCCAGTCCGAGGTTGCGTAGAACACGAACTCGAGTCTTCGAGAGCAGAGTGATGAGCAAACCGCTTCCCCAAGATCGGTACCCGAGCGCAACTCGCACCGGCAGTTCCCGCAGGTGGCTGGTGTGGGCTCTGACCGCACTCGTCATCGTTGTCGGCACCGGTATCGCCTTTGTCGGGTACACAAAATTTTCGGTCAAGGAAATCGAGACCGAGACGATTTCCTACGACATCGCCGACAACTCGACCATGAAAATCCGGTTCACCGTCACACGCGACGATTCCAGCCGAGAAGCCGTGTGCGTCGTACGCGCCCGCTCCAAGGACGGATCCGAGACGGGTCGACGCGAGGTCTACGTGCCTCCGTCCGAGTACCAGACGCTCGAGTTCAACACCGAGATCAAGACGTCCTTGCCGCCAGGCATGGCCGACGTCTACGGATGCAGTTTCGACGTCCCGGGGTATCTGACCAAGGACTGACAAAGACGTGACAATTGCGGCTACGCGCCCCGCCGAACGTTTGAGTTCGAACGGGGCGGGTAGTCCTGCGTGATAGAATCGCCTGATACACGGTTCCGGGTGGAACCGTGTATTGCTGCATTGACGGCCAGGTTAGGCGTCAACTGTTGCGGTGACGGCAAGATCACACCTGATCCAGGTGCGTTCGAGCCGTTGTTTTATTGCTGTCGCAGTGAACACATTGCTGTCGCAGTGGGTTCATTGCTGTCGCAGTGATCTGTCGAGGGAGCCCCCGGCTCCGACTACTAGGGAGTGATCGAGATGACCGAGACCCAGGTGACCTGGCTTACCCAGGAATCACATGACAGGCTCAAGAAGGAACTCGACCAGCTCATCGCCTATCGCCCCATCATCGCCGCTGAAATCAACGAGCGCCGCGAAGAGGGCGACCTGAAGGAGAACGGCGGCTACCACGCTGCTCGTGAAGACCAGGGACAGCAGGAAGCTCGGATCCGTCAGCTTCAGGATCTGCTCAACAGCGCCAAGGTCGGCGAAGCACCCACCCAGTCCGGCGTCGCACTGCCGGGTTCTGTCGTGAAGGTGTACTACGACGGCGACGAGAGCGACACCGAGACCTTCCTCATCGCTACCCGCGAAGAGGGCGCTCGTGACGCCAAGCTCGAGGTCTACTCCCCCAATTCTCCTTTGGGCGGCTCGCTGCTCGAAGCCAAGGTGGGCGACACTCGTGAGTACAACCTGCCCAACGGCAAGACCATGAAGGTCACTCTGCTCAGCGCAGAGCCGTACCACAGCTGATCAGTTCCACGAAGTAACGAAAGAAGCGCCAGCCGAACATATTCGGGTGGCGCTTCTTTTGTTGTCAATCCACGTTCAGATAACCCGGCGGGCCTTCATTCCGCCAAAGATCGGGCCGACCTTCACCACGTCACCGAACGTCGGCGCATGCAGCATCTGCCCGTTGCCGACGTAGATCGCAACATGGCCGGGTCCGCCGGCCTGCCAGTTGCCGAACAGAAGGTCACCGGGCTGCGCTTGATCCAACGGAATCTCGACGCCGACGCCCCACTGGGTTTCCGACGTCCGAGGCAACGTGACTCCGGTTGCGGCGTGGATGGCGTACGACGTCAGACCCGAGCAGTCGAAGCCGCCCATCGACGGCCCGTTGACATTGCCGCCGCCCCACACGTAGGGCAGACCGAGGAACTTCAATCCGGCCTCGACGACGCCGCCGACCGCAGCGGCCAGGTTGTTGTAGTTGAACGGCGCGAGCATCAGTGCAAACGAATCCTGCAGCGACGTGACCTGCGAGACAAAAGTTGCCGCGGGCTGATCCTGCGGAACACCGCGGGCTGCGCGAACAGCGTCCGGTCCGACGTCGTACGCCGCCAGTGCCAGTTCGACGGTATCGCCCTCGACCTCTCCGGCCTGCTGCCACGACTGTGCCTGTTTCACCAGTTCGCACAGTCGATACCCGGAGGTCATCACCGGATCGGCGACGCCTTGGATGTCCATCTTTCCGTCGCCGTCACCGTCCTTGCCGTAGGCCGTCCAGGCAGCGGTGGTAAATCCGCCCGGACCACGTCCGCCTTCCGGGGACACTTCGGTTCCGGGACCGTATTTGAAGCCGTTCTTGGAGGAGTAGAGCGATGCCATCACTGCCGGAGTGACCTCAGGACACAGAGCGCCTGCCTTCTTGAGCCACGGCGCAAACACGGCAACGGCACCGACCGGCGCCAAGGCCGCACCGGGGAAGTTGGACGGTACCGACGGCACGATGCCGTCGGGGGTGTCTTGCATTCGTGCCGGCCCGTTCCAGGCTGCGAGTGAGATTTCTGTACGTTGTCCGTCTTCCTTCTCAACGGGCACGGGCGTTCCCAGGGTTGCCCCCATCACGCCCAGTGCAGTGGCGATCGACATTGTGATCGCCAGGACACCCACTGCCATGTAAACCTCCGGTAACTGGTCAAACTTCGAGCCCACAGAACTTGTCGGCAGCAACCTCTACGATTTCGAACATGCATTCGATGCCGCGCGGACTCAACCATCCTGTAACCAATGTCTCATTCATTAAGCCAGACGTTACTCAAATGACCACATACCCCAAGGCTTTTCTCAGGTTCGACGGGCAGGCTGTGTTCATGAGCGACGATCGGACACGGCCCACCCGGGCTCGCACCACTGGATACCGACCCGTTCACCGCGCACTCGCCGCGACAGCCGTTGCGGGTGCGCTGGCAAGCGGCGGACTGTCTCTCCTTTCCAGCCCTTCCCCTACCGCCGCGAGTTCAGCCGTCACCACGCACACCACGAAGCAATCCACCGCCTCACGGCTGATCGTGGCCAGCGGGTTCGGAACTCCGGACGCCATCTCCAACGGTTCGTGAACGCGCAGCGCGCCGCAACCGAATGGCTCACCTGGGGCGTCCAGGCTCGTGTCGTCGTCACCGATCCTGGGGCTTTGGCTTCAGCCGCAAATCTGGTGAGGGGCTACCTGACCGCTGCCGACGCCGCAACCAATCGTGACCGTGCTGATTCCGAGATCCGCAGGTTCGGATCCGATTCGGATTCAATTGAAACCGACGGCGCGCCCGTCACACCCATGTTCGCGCATTTCCTTAGCGACGCACTGGCAGTTGCTCGGCTCACCGACGGCAAACTCACGCCGACGGCGGGTTCGGAAGATCCCCATTCCTGGTGGAAGATTCGTGTCGAGGGCAACCGAGTATTCAGCCCGGCCGGAGTAACCCTGGATCTTTCGGCCACAGCGCGAGCCAGTTCGGCAGATCATTGCGCCGCCACTACCGCAGAACTTCTGGGCTGTGGGGTCCTGGTGGCATTGGGAGGCGACATTGCCGTGGCCGGGCCACCACCGGACAATGGCTGGCAGATTCAGGTCCAGGATCTACCGGGCGATCCCACCTGCCAGGTGGCCGTTCCCTCCGGATGCGGGATCGCCACGGCCAGCACCGTCAAACCGCTTGCCCGTGAATCGACGGCAACACCCATGTGGCGCACGGTGTCCGTGATCGCTGAATCTTGTGCGGAGGCAGCAGCACTCAGTCGTGTGGCCGTGAGCATGAGTGGTTCGGCCATTGATTGGCTACACAAACTGGATCGCCCGGCCAGGCTTGTCGACCAGGAGTTCCGGGTCACGACGCTGGTGGGCTGGCCGGACGACTAGTTCAGTTCTGCAGGCGCACGGCATATCCGGCTCGATCGAACGCAGCCAACAGTGCCGCCTTATTGTCCGGGCCGCGAGTCTCGACGGTGAGGAACACTTCCACTTCATCGAGCGCCAACTCCGCGCCGGTACGCGAATGCACCACGTCCACCACACTGGCGCCGTTCGCCCGGACCACTTCGAGCAGAGAAATCAGTCCACCCGGGCGATCGGCGATAGTGACATGAACGCCGAGAAACCTTCCCGCCGCGCGTAATCCATGCGCAATGACGTGGGTCAGAAGCAGCGGATCGATGTTGCCGCCGGACAGCACGGCACAGACCGGGCCGATCAAGCCGAGGCCTTCGGGGGTGTGCGTCATCAAAGCTGCCACCGCAGCAACACCGGCCGGTTCCACCACCAGCTTTGCGCGCTCGAGGCAGAGCAGCAACGCTTTGGAGAGTGCTTCCTCGGTGACCGTCACGATGGCGTCCACGTGCGACGCGACCTCGGCAAAGGGGACTTCACCCGGACAGCCCACAGCAATACCGTCGGCCATCGTGGACATCGACGCCACTGCGATCGGCTTTCCGGCTGCCAGGGACGCAGGCCAGGCTGCCGCTGATTCTGCCTGCACGCCGATGATACGAACTTCGGGTCGTACCGCCTTTATTGCCGCAGCGATCCCGGCGATCAGTCCGCCGCCGCCGGTGGGCACGATAACGGTTCCGACGTCGGGAAGTTGCTCGAGAATCTCGAGTCCCACTGTCGCCTGCCCGGCGACGATGTCCTCGTGATCGAACGGATGGACCAGCACGGCGCCAGTTCGTGCCGAGAACTCCCGCGCCGCCACCAGCGCTTCGTCGACGGTCGAACCGAACAGGTGGACCTGAGCTCCGTAGGCTTTTGTGGCAACCAGTTTGGGGAGGGGCGCACCGGTCGGCATGAAGACTGTCGACGCAATGCCCAATTCCGTAGCGGCCCAAGCTACTCCTTGCGCATGGTTGCCGGCGCTGGCTGCCACTACCCCCGCTGCGCGTTCCTGTTCGGAGAGATTGGCGATGCGATTGTATGCACCGCGCGGCTTGAACGACCCTGTGCGTTGCAAGTTTTCGCATTTCAGGCTCACCGCGAGCCCGGTTCGTTCGGATAGTACCCGCGAAGCCACGAGTGGGGTACGACGCATGACCGGAGCAAGGAGCTGTTGTGCGGCTTGGATTTGTTCGAGATTCACACACGCCTCCACTGTTGTGCGCCTTTATTAACCGCCCGCGGTCAATAAAGGCGCACAGTCGAAATAGTCAGGACAGCGCTTGCTCGATATCGCCGACCAAGTCGGATGCATCTTCGATACCGACCGACAGGCGAACCAGATCGTCGGGAACCTCGAGCGCAGAACCGGCCGTCGACGCGTGGGTCATTGCGCCGGGGAATTCGATGAGCGATTCGACGCCGCCGAGAGACTCTGCAAGCGTGAAGATTTCGGTGCGCGAGCACAGGTCGAGGGCAGCTGCCTTGCCGCCCTTGAGCCGTACCGAGATCATGCCGCCGAAGCGTCGCATCTGCTTGGCTGCAATCTTGTGCGACGGGTGTGAGACGAGGCCCGGGTAGATGACACTTGCGACGGCCGGGTGACCGTCGAGCAGTTCGACCACCTTTTCTGCATTGTCGCTGTGACGCTCCATCCGCAACGCCAGCGTCTTGATGCCGCGCAGCGTGAGGAAGGCGTCGAATGGGCCGGGAACACCGCCGGAACCGTTCTGCAGGAACGCAAATGCGTGATCGAGTTCTTCGTCGTTGCAGACCAGCGCGCCGCCGACGACGTCGGAGTGCCCACCGATGTACTTGGTGGTGGAATGCAATGCGACGTCAGCACCCAGTTGAAGCGGCTGCTGCAGGTAGGGCGAGGCAAAGGTGTTGTCCACCACGATCTTTGCATTTCCCTCATGGGCAACCTCGGCAAGAAGTTCGATGTCACCGATGTTGAGCAACGGGTTGGTGGGGGTTTCCACCCACACCAGCTTGGTGTTGGGGCGCATTGCGGCACGCACTGCGTCGACGTCCGAAACCGGCGCCGGGGTGTATTCGATGCCCCACTGCGTGAAGACCTTGTCGATGAGCCGGAAGGTTCCGCCGTACGCGTCGTCCGGAATCACCAGGTGATCACCGGGACGCAGCACCGAACGGAGGAGGCAGTCCGTTGCCGCCATACCCGAGCTGAAAGCTCGGCCGTAGCTTCCGGATTCGAGAGCCGCGAGGTTCGCTTCGAGGGGTCGGCGGGTGGGGTTGCCGGTACGGGCGTACTCGAATCCGTTGCGCATTCCGCCGACTCCGTCTTGCGCGAAAGTCGAACTCGCGTAGATCGGAACGTTGACGGCCCCGGTCAGCGGGTCGGGTTCGTAGCCCGCATGCACCGCTTTCGTGGAGAAACCTTGCCAGTTGACGTTGTCGGCTTTGCTGCGCTGCTCGCTCATGCAACCAGACTAATAGGCGGGACACTCGGAGGCGGGGCCGAGCGCCGAACTCACCAGCCCCCGTGGATCATGTCTGGGCATACTGCATGACTTGAATGGCAAGGTCGAGTGGCATTTTTTCGTCGCTCGGCTCATTCATCATCAGGAGTGTGACCATGACATTCGGAGAAAGAGCACTGATGATGGTGCCGTCCTTCGCGATCGCCCCCAATTCTGTGAGCCGTGGATCTTGCACTGAGTAGCCGCCGGACTTGCGCATGTGGTCGAGCGTCGAGACCGGATAGCCGTTGCGTTTGACGGATACGCTCAACATGATCCCGCCCGGTTTGCTCCACATGCACATGCCCTCGGACGGGACCGTCTGCTTCGCTCCCGTCACCTGAGCTGAAAGCAATGACGCCAGCGAGTCACAATCGATCGGTCTGGTACCGGGCGCCTTTGCCGGAGCGGGCGTCGTGGTCGACTTCGCGGAAGTGGTTGCAGTCGGCCTGCTCGACGTAGCTCCCGACACCGCCTGGGATCCCGACACCGCCTGGGGCGTCCCGACAACTGACGAACTACACGAAGCCGTCAAAAGACCCACGGCCGCGACAAAAAGACAGAAATATCCCCTGAATGATTCCCCCATGGACGGCAACACTACCGTCCACGGGGGCACTCAGCTGACTCAGGATCCTGCGCTCAGGAACCCCAGGAGGTCGTGACGGGTGATGACGCCGACGGGCTTGCCGTCGTCGACGACCATGAGGGCGTCGGTGTCACCGAGCGCCTTGGTGGCAGCCGAGACGGGTTCGCCGGATCCGATCAGCGGGAACGGCTTGCTCATGTGCTTTTCGACCGAATCGGCAAGCTGCGCACGGCCTTCGAAGACTGCGCTGAGCAAGTCACGTTCCGTCACGCTGCCCGCGACCTCGCCGGCCATGACGGGAGGTTCGGCACCGACTACCGGCATTTGCGATACGCCGTATTCGCGCAGAATCTCGATGGCGTCGCGCAGGGTTTCCGACGGGTGGGTGTGCACGAGGTCGGGCAGTTCTCCCGACTTTCCACGCAACACGTCGCCCACGGTGGGGACATCCGTCTTGCCGTCGAGCGGGGTACGCAGGAAGCCGTACGACGCCATCCACTGATCGTTGAAAATCTTGGACAGGTAGCCGCGGCCACCATCCGGAAGGAGCACGACGATGAGCGCGTCAGGGCCTTCGCGCTTGGCTACTTCGAGGGCTGCAACGACGGCCATGCCGCAGGATCCGCCGACGAGGAGGCCTTCTTCACGAGCGAGTCGACGCGTCATCTCGAAAGAATCAGCATCGGAGACTGCGATGATCTCGTCGGGAATGGACGGGTCGTAGGCGGTGGGCCAGAAGTCTTCGCCGACGCCTTCGACGAGGTACGGGCGTCCGGTTCCACCGGAGTAGACGGAGCCTTCGGGGTCGACGCCGACTACCTTGACCTTGCCGTCGGAAACTTCCTTGAGGTAACGACCGGTGCCGGTGATGGTTCCGCCGGTTCCGACGCCGGCTACAAAGTGCGTGACCTTGCCGTCGGTGTCGGCCCAGATCTCGGGGCCGGTGGTCTCGTAGTGGCTTTCCGGTCCGCCCGGGTTGGAGTACTGGTTGGGCTTCCAGGCGCCGGGGATTTCACGGGTGAGGCGATCGGACACGCTGTAGTAACTGTTGGGATGCTCGGGAGCGACGGCCGTGGGGCACACGACAACCTCAGCTCCGTACGCACGCAGGACGTTTCGCTTGTCTTCGCTGACTTTGTCGGGGCAGACGAAAACGCACTTGTAGCCGCGCTTCTGAGCGACCAGCGCCAGTCCGATGCCGGTGTTGCCCGAGGTCGGCTCGACGATGGTGCCGCCCGGCTTCAATTCTCCGGAAGCCTCGGCCGCGTCGATCATCTTGACGGCGATGCGGTCCTTGGAGCTACCGCCCGGATTGAGGTACTCGATCTTGGCTGCCACCGTGCCATAGTTCTCGCCGGTGACGGACGTGAGCTTGACAAGTGGGGTGTTGCCGATCAGGTCTACGACGTGTTCCGCGATGCGCATCGCTCCATGCTCTCAGATCCGGCGAATCGCCGCTCGTAGACGCCGCGCGAATGACGTCGGATCCGGCTAGATTGGCCAGTGTGAGTCGGCCTCGAATCAAAGCGTCTGTGGCCACCGTTGCCGCCGGAACGGGCGCGGGCACCGCGAGCTGGTTGGCCTACCACTATCTGATGTCGCAAGCCGGCGCCGCTCGCGGTGTCATCGGACGCAATATCGCCAAACCACCCGAGGCCGACGGCGTGTACGCGCCGGGCGTCGACACACCGGAACGGTGGTGGCGGGGCGTCCCTTTTGATCTCCACCTGATGATCTTCGGTGATTCGTCGGCGGCCGGAGTGGGCGCTTTGACAGCGGACGACGTTCCGGGGGTTCGCGTCGCCAAGCTACTCGCAGACGAAACCGGGAAACGAATCCGCTTGAGCACCAAAGCTATCGGCGGTGCTACATCGCGTGGCCTGAGCGGTCAGGTCGACGCCATGTTCATTGCCGGAGCGCCGCCGGATGCTGCGGTAATCCTGATCGGGGCCAACGACGTGACCGCAAAGAATGCGATTCACGCGTCGGCAAGGCGACTGGGGTGCGCGGTACGACGCCTACGCGGCAGCGGCGCGGTCGTCGTCGTGGGTACCTGCCCTGATTTGGGAGTTGTCACGGCCATTCCGCAACCACTGCGGACCGTCGTCCGCGAATGGGGCCATCGGTTGGCGTCGGCACAGGCGTCGGCGACGAAGGCTGCCGGCGGTCATCCCGTCCCGCTGGCAGATTTGTTGGCAAAAGAGTTCCTCGCGTCCCCGGACACGATGTTCTCGGCTGATCGTTTCCATCCGTCGGCCGCGGGATACGAACTCGCGGCCCGTCAGATCGTCCCGGTACTCGCTTCGGCGTTGGGTGAGTGGAAGGGCGGACCGCTGCCCGATCTCCCTCAGGTCTCCGACGCCGCGCAGGCGCAAACGATGACCGCTCGGTTGACCCGAGTGCTGAACCGCGCGGGCTTGCACCCGAAACCTGCAGTTCAGGAGCTTGCGGGCGACTGAGTGAGACTGCCTGCCCGAAGCTTCGGGTAGGCAACGTAAATTGAGACTCGAAGCTGCAATCAACTTGCCCTGCCCTTCGACACATCTGTGCGTCGAAAGAGCAGTACACATAAGGAGTTTTCATGCCCGAGGCAGTAATCGTCTCAGCAGTCCGGTCGCCCATCGGCCGCGCAATGAAGGGTTCGCTCAAGAGCATCCGCCCGGATGACCTCGCTACCCAGATGGTTGCCGCCGCGCTGGCCAAGATCCCGGAGCTCGACCCCACCGAGATCGACGACCTCATGTTCGGTTGCGGCCAGCCTGCCGGCCAGTCGGGCTTCAACATCGCCCGCGTTATCGCCGTTCAGCTCGGCTACGACTTCCTCCCCGGCGTGACGGTCAACCGTTACTGCTCCTCTTCGCTGCAGACCACGCGTATGGCTCTGCACGCCATCCGCGCAGGCGAGGGCGACGTCTTCATCTCCGGCGGCGTCGAGTCCGTCTCCAGCTTCGTCACGGGCAACGCCGACGGCATGCCCAACACCAAGAACCCGCTCTTCGAAGCCGCTCAGGCTCGTAGCGCGAAGCTCGCCGAAGGTGGAGTCGCCTGGACCGATCCTCGCGAAGAAGGCCTGATCCCCGACGTCTACCTGGGCATGGGCCAGACCGCCGAGAACGTCGCCTCCGCAACCGGCATCACCCGCGAGGACCAGGACCGCTTTGCAGTCCGCAGCCAGAACCTGGCCGAAGCAGCCATCAACCGCGGCTTCTTCGAGCGCGAGATCACGCCGGTCACCCTCGCCGACGGCACCGTCGTCTCCAAGGATGACGGCCCGCGCGCCGGCACCACCTACGAAGCCATCAGTGGCCTCAAGCCCGTCTTCCGTCCCGACGGCACCGTCACCGCCGGCAACGCTTGCCCGCTCAACGACGGCGCAGCCGCTCTGGTGATCATGTCCGACACCAAGGCAAAGGCATTGGGCCTCACGCCCCTCGCCCGCATCGTCTCCACCGGCGTCTCGGGTCTGTCCCCCGAGATCATGGGCCTCGGCCCGATCCAGGCCGTCAAGAACGCCCTGAAGTTCGCCGGCAAGTCGATCTCCGACATCGACCTCTTCGAGATCAACGAAGCCTTCGCTGTTCAGGTCATCGGTTCCGCTCGTGAGCTCGGTATCGAAGAAGACAAGCTCAACGTCTCGGGCGGCGCGCTTGCTCTGGGCCACCCGTTCGGTATGACCGGTGCCCGCATCACCAACACCCTGATCAACAACCTGCGCGAGCAGGACAAGACCTTCGGCGTCGAGACCATGTGTGTCGGCGGCGGACAGGGCATGGCAATGGTGATCGAGCGCCTCAGCTGATCCCCCGATTTAAACGATGACAGCCGCCCGGCATCTGCTGGGCGGCTGTTGTCGTTTGTCGGTCAGGTGGCGGTCTGGCTCCGGCCACGGTCGATGACGCCTTGACGCCGCGCTGCCACTTGCGACGGATCAAAATCAGCCATCCACTTTTTCGAGGTCGAATCCTCCACCTTCAGAGCTTGATTGGCGACGTGATCCTGCGATCGCCGGTAGGAATCGAGTAGGGCCCGAACTCCGGGTTGGTCATTTCCCACGATCGACTCGGCCACTGCGAACGCCGCCGGCATCAATCGCTCGTGTGGCACCACTTCGGTGACCAGACCCGCGCGCAATGCCTGCTCCGCGTTGAGGAAATCGCCGGACAAGCTCATCCGGCGCGCCAGGCCAGTTCCCACTGCCGCCGGCAGTCGGTACGTCAATCCCCAACCAGGCAGGACCCCGACGCGGGCATGGGTATCGGCAAAACTCGCGTGCTCCGACGCGATGAGGAAATCGCACGCGAGCGCGAACTCCAGTCCCCCGGTGATCGCCGCACCGTTGATCGCACCGATCACCGGTTTGGACAGTGGCCGCCACGGATGCCCAACGGGGACTTCCTGTTCCGACACCAGCGCCGCGTTCTCGCCGCCGCCTCCCAACTCGCGCAGATCCAAACCGGCGCAGAAAGCGGGATCCGTTCCCGTCAGAATGACGACGTCGACCTCGTCGTCGGAGTCCGCCCGGGCCAGAGCGTCGCGCGTCGCGGCGATCAACTCCGAACTGAGAGAGTTGCGCGCGTGTGGACGATTAAGCGTCAGTATCCGAACTCGTCCCCGGCCCTCTTCGAGCAAGACCGCTGAGCTGTGTCCGTCACTCAATTCGGCAGCGCTCCCTTTGCGAAACTCCCCAACTGTTGAATCAACTCTCGCGCAGCATCGTCCTCGCGCTGAACTGCGGCGCGCGCTTCCTCCACCCAGCCTTGGCGCAGAAGCTTTTTCGCGGCCAGGACGGCAGGTCCGACGTTACCGGCGATCTGCGCGGCTGATTCCTGCACACGCGCCTGCAGTTGGTCGACCGGAACCGCAGCGACGGCAATGCCGATCTCGGCAGCTTCGACGCCGCTCACCCACCGAGCCGTCAACAGAAGTTCCGAAGCACGCTGTGTGCCAATCACCTTGGGCAGCATCCAACTGCTTGCGGCCTCGGGTGCGGTGCCCAAAGACGTGAACGGAGCCCGCAATCGGGCGTCCTCGGCAACGTAGACGACGTCGCAGAAGAGCAGCATTGTCAGGCCAATTCCGACGGCAGCACCGTGCACCGCGGCGATCAGCGGTTTCGGGAACTCCACCAAAGCCACGATCAGCGGCGCAAACGCGAGCCCGAAATCAGCTGTGTCCGCACCAGGTTCGGAAAGTGCGCGCAGGTCGACGCCACTCGAGAACGCCTTGCCCGCACCTTCGATGACGACCACCGCGACAGTTGGATCCGCGGCCGCGTCGTCAAGCGCTTTGGTCAATGCGCGGAACCCAGCCGGGTTGAAGGCGTTGAGTCGACCGGGATTGTTGAGCGTCACTGTCCGCACAGATCCGACATCGGAAACAAGGACCGGTTCAACTGTTGATGTCGACATGGTTGCGCGCACACCCTTCGGATAGCTCTGAACCAAGCACTTGCTCGGCAATCAACGTTAACCCGGACACACACAGAAAAGTAGGACCCCCGCACAGCGGAGGCCCTACTTTTTACAACACGGTTGTGTCAGTTCCTGTTGAAGTAGCTCAGCAGGCGCAGGATCTCGACGTACAGCCAGACCAAGGTGACAGTGAGGCCGAGAGCGACGCCCCAGGCTGCCTTCTCCGGAGCCTGTGCGCGGATCAGCTGATCAGCGGCATCGAAGTCGAGCAGGAAGCTGAATGCGGCAAGGCCGATGCAGACGAGGCTGAAGATGATAGCCATCATGCCGCCGTCACGCAGACCCAGTCCGCCTTCGATGAAGAAGCTGGCAACCAGGTTGCCCAGCGACAGAACCACTACACCGATCAATGCGCCGATGATCATGCGAGTCAGACGCGGGGTGACGCGGATTGCACCGGTCTTGTAGACCACGAGCATGCCGAAGAACACACCGAAGGTACCGAGAACAGCCTGAGAGATCAGCGTCGTGGCCGATACACCGCCGGCGGCTTCGATCGGACCGGTGAACAGGAACGACAGCGCGCCGAGGAAAAGACCCTCAAAAGCGGCGTAGGCGAGCACGATGGCCGGGTTGTCCATCTTGCGGCCGAAGGTCGCCACCAGCACGAGACCAAGGCCAACCAAGCCGCCGACCATCACGAACGGCGTCGCGAGACCCGGATCGTTGTACACCAGGAAGTACGAGATGATCGCCGTCAACGACAGAACACCGAGCGTGATGCCCGTCTTCGTGACGACGTCGTCGATCGTCATGGCCCGCGATACGGGACCGGTCTGGTAGGGCTCGGCCGGCGCGTACTGCGGCTGACCGAACTGCTGGGTGGCCTGCGTGGCGCCCGCCGTCGCAGATCCGAACGAGGCGTATCCGTTGCCCTCTTGCTTGGGCAGATTGCGGAACACCGGGTTGCTAGTGGTGCGCACCGTGATCATCCCTTCATCGTGGTGACCTGCGACGGGTCTGTCGCGGGTTCGCCGGACGGATCCGAGTTTCTCGACACGGTCCGTGTACTTTCAAAAAAGTAAAGCACTCGTAATTTACAACGTCGGAGCAGTCAGTGTGGTTCCCGGCGCGTTTCGGGAATATCAACACACTCCGATATTAAGACGCTTTTATCGATTTCATGACGATGAACTTTGCGTTCTTCGCCATAGCCTCGCTCGCGCCGACGGCAGCCTTCAATGGTTCGCGGTAGCCCAGATGGGCGTTATGTACGGTCCACAGCTCACCACCGGGACGCAGGACACGACCCGCTGCCTCGAACAATTTGAGTGCGCCACCGGTATGAACGGCGGCACCGACATGGAACGGCGGGTTCAAGAGAACCAGGTCAACGCTGGCGTCGGGCAGGGTGCTCATGGAATCGTCGCGCAGTCCGCGTACTCGATCGCCCACCCCGTTGGCCGACGCGGTTGCGAGCGACGACGCGACCGCTGCCGACGACTGATCCGTGGCAATAACCTGTGCGTCGGCAAACTTCAGAGCGATCGCTGTCGCGAGGATGCCGCTACCGCAGCCCAGGTCGACGATGTCGCGGGGCGTGATGGCGATCTTGCCGAGATTTTCGAGCAGCAAGCGGGTTCCGATGTCGAGGCTCGCGCCGGCGAACACGGAGCCGTGCGCAACGACGTCGAGGCCGAATTCGTCGAGCCACTCGGTCTTGGGGAACGTGACGGCTACGTCGGACTTCGGTTCGGCAGCCTTGAGGACCCGCGACTTCTGGCGTCCACGTGACGCATTCACCGACGAAAATGATTCGGCGAGAACCTTGTTCATTGCCGGGGTGATGTGCTTGTCGCGTCCGCCGGCGAACACTAGCACCTCCGGGTCGGCGTGGAGGGCGACGAGTTGGCTGATTTCTGCCAGTTCGGCAAGGCTGCGCGGCAACTGCATCAGGACGACGCGAGCACCGCGAAGCAGATCCGCGTCGAGACCGTGCGAAGTGTAGGAGTCGGCGAAGCCGAGTTCGCGGGCATTGTTCGCCAATGCCAGTTCTCCGGTGAGCGGATCCTGATGAACCCGCACACCGGACTGGCCGGCTACCACTGCAACGCCGGCGGTGAGTGCACCGTAGTGATCGCCGATAACAACCACAGTTCCGGACGGTGCCGCAGCGAGAGCGTCGGCGGCCTCGTCGAGAATCAACCGATCTGCCGCGTCGACGGCGAATAGGTTGGGTGCCTCGATATCGGGAAAGCGGCGGAGTCGATCGAACAGTTCGGGAGTCTCGGACATGTCGACCAGTGTATTGCGGCCGGGCACCCCAATACTCAATTCGTCAACCCTGCAGTGACCAGACGAACAACCTCGATCAGTTGGCAACCCACTGCGTGACGTTTTCCACGGCCTCGCGCGTCGTCCGGAAGCCGTTCACCGGATGGTCGGTGTCGGGGTAGCCGAAGGAAATTGCGCACACAACCTTGCGGGTGTCGTCGATTCCGAAGAACTCGTGGATGAACGCGGAACTACCGGCGAGTGCGGCCTGCGGGATGGTGGCGACGCCCAGGCTCTGCGCAGCCAGGAGAAAGGTGTTGACGTAGAGACCGCAGTCGACGGCTCCGTACGTTCCCAGGGCTTCGTCGGTGGTGATGATAGCGACGTGGGGGGCCCCGAAGAGTTCGAAATTCTTCATAGTCTGAGCGCCGGATGCCGCTCGATCACCCTCGGCGATACCAACGCTCGAGTACAGCGCCATCGCGCACTCGAAACGTCGCGCTTTGTAGACGCCTTGATATTCCCGGGGGAACTCGAAGTCGGATTCCTGCGCATGCGACATGACGTAAGCACCGAGACCTTCGCGGAATCGCTGCGTCCCTTCACCTTCGGTGATCGCCACCTGCCACGGCTGAGTGTTGCACCACGACGGCGTCTTCTGCGCGAGTCGCAGAATCTCGTTGATGACGTCGCGAGGAACCTGACGATCCTCGTAGGCGCGGCAACTGATTCGCGCATCCAACAGTGCGTCCAGGCTCGATTCTACGATGGTGCTTTCGGTCATGTGTTTGTCTCCTCGAGATCGCAAACGTGTGTCGGTCAAGATGGTGTGACGGTGCGGAAAGCCGACACCAATTCCCCGAATATATCCATCGCCGCATCAGGGTCGGGATCGACCGCAGCCAACGCAACCAGAACGTCGGTCGCACCCGACTCCACCAGTTGCTCAGCGCCGAGCATGGTGGCCGGCAGATCGATAGATCCGTCCGCCGCCCGGCAGATGGTCAGCCGCCCACGAATCTGCAGGTTGGAGGGGTCCCGTCCCAGGTCAACCATCGCCTTACGGATGACGTCGCCGCCCTCGCGTAGATCGTCGTTGCCGGCGCCCATGATCGGAATCCAGCCGTCACCCCACGTTGCGACGCGTCGAACAACGGCCTTGGACAAAGACCCTGACACCCAGATCGGGATTCCGGCAGCCGGCCGGGGCGCACAGTACACGTCGTCGAAAGTCAGTCGCGGCGTAGCAACGCTCGCGGGCGCGGAGGTCCACAGCGCTCGGCATACGGCCAGCGCGTCGTCGAGCAGCGGTCCACGCTTGCCGAAGTCCAGGCCGACGGCCTCGTATTCGCGTTCCTGCCAACCGGTTCCGACTCCGAGATCGAACCGGCCACCCGACAGTAGGTCGAGTGTGGCCGCAGTCTTGGCCAGCACCGCTCCCCCGCGTAGTGCTGCAATCACAATGCCGGTGCCCAAACGAATCGTCTTCGTTTGTCCGGCAACAAAAGCCAGTACTGTCAGCGGTTCGAGCCAGTTCGCGTCGGGTTCGGTGGGAAACGCCGACCAGGTGTACGCCGAGTTATCCGAGCCCATCACGACGTGATCGGTGACCAGTACCCGGTCGAAACCCGCCACTTCCGCGCTTTGACATACCTGCACCAGCTTGCCGTAGGAATCCGAAGCCAGGGTAGTGCCGAAGTTCGGAACATTGAGACTCAAAGTTGCCATGTGTCAAGCCTTTCGGGGGCGGTTGGTCCAACCGCCCTCTTCTGTGGGAAACCAGCCGCCGGCAGCGTGGGAGCCGCCGTCGACGTGGATGATTGTGCCGGTGATGTACCGGGACAGGTCCGAGGCCAGAAACAGTGCCGGTCCGGCTATGTCTTCGGGTTGGCCCGGGCCGCCGAGCGGGGCCCACTGCGGCCACTTCGTCCAGTCGTCTTCGGAGACGATCTTCCGGTAGGGCACCTGAACCGATTCGATGAGGTCAGGCGCAATCGCGTTGACCCGCACTCCAGTTCGACCGACCTCGACGCCAAGACTCCTGGTGAACTGCGTCAACGCGGCCTTGTACGCCGAGTACACACTGTGGCCCGGGATTGCTCGGTGCGCCTCTACCGTCGTCAGGTTCACGATCGATCCGCCCGAGCCGCGTTCGATCATTCCGGGCACCAAGGAATGCGTCAGACGCAGAACATGATCGAAGTTGATGTTGCCCATCTCGGACCAGAACTGTGGTGTCGTGGCGACAAACTGCTGCGGCGGCGCGAGAAAGTGACCGACATTGTTCACCAGAACATCCGGTTCGAAGTCGATCATCTCGCGCGGTACAACCGGTTCCCGGACGTCGTAACTCAAGCTCGTCACCGAACCGCCTGCTGCGGCGTCGAATTGGAGGTCTTCTACCGGAGCTGTATCGACATCGACAACCAGAACATCAGCACCGTGTGACGCATAGGCGCGTGCAATCGCGGCCCCGATGGCGTGTGCGCCGCCCGTGACCACCGCCTTCTTGCCTACCAACATCGGGCCTGGAGAGAACGCAGAACTGTGCACCGCAAACATCCTTCCGCACGTTGATACGTGGCTTGCCTGCGAAGCACCATTACATAGTTCGAGGCCGAGAACTCCCGACATTCTCACTCAGCGGTAGACCCGGGTCCACTTTTTCGCGAGACGCGATGAATGCGGGAATTTGCGACGCCGGCATGGGCCGTCCTTCGAGGAATCCCTGCACCACCCGGCACCCGCACGCGGCCACAACGGCACGTTGACGCGCGGTCTCGACTCCTTCGGCAACGGTTTCCAACCCCATCGACTCCGCGATATCGATGATGGCTCGAAACACTGCGCTTCTCGAATCGTCCAAGTCAACGTCCAATTGGTCCACGAAGCTACGGTCGATCTTCAGTCGATCGAGAGGCAGTACGGACAGACTCGCGACCGATGAGAATCCGGTACCGAAATCGTCCATGGCAATACCGACACCCAACTCGGCGATACACACCAGGACCTCGCGTTCCGCGGCGTCGATTACCAACGACTCGGTCACCTCGATCTCGAGCCGCGCCGCCGGCAAACCGGTTTCACGAAGTGCCTCACGAACCGAATCGACGTATCCTACCGAACGCAGCTGCACCTGAGAGACATTCACCGCGATGCGCACGTTCTCGGGCCAGGTTGCAGCTTCGGCGCACGCAACACGCAACACCTGCGCACCGATAGGCACGATCAGGCCGGTCTCTTCGGCAACCGAGACGAAATCAGCCGGTCCAACCAGCCCTGAAACAGGGTGATTCCACCGCAACAATGCCTCGAACCCCACGACCTTCCCGGAAATCGCCAGCACTTGCGGCTGGTAGGCCAGTTCGAACTCGTTGTTCTGCAACGCCATCCGCAGATCGAGAAGTGCTCGCGCTCTCCCCTTGGCATGCTCACGCAAAGTCGAGTCGAACGGTCGAATCTGATTCCGGCCACTGTTCTTGGCGTGATAGAGGGCAAGGTCCGCGACAACCACCAGATCATCGAGGCTGTCCGCATCGCCCGGGACAGAGCCGTATCCCAGGCTCACTCGAACCCGAATCGATTTCCCGGCGAACAGAAATGGGGCGGCGATGGCGTCGACGATCTCTTGGAATCGATCATTGACCTCGGACTCGTCCTCGATGTCACTGAATGCCACGGCGAATTCGTCCCCGCCGAGTCGCGCACAGATTTCGTTCGGACGTAGCACTCCGTTCAGTCGCGCCGCCACGTTTCGTAATACGTCGTCGCCGACGCTGTGGCCCCAGCGGTCGTTGATCGATTTAAAGTTGTCGAGATCCAGCATCCCCAACCAGACCCGCGCCCCATCGTTGATCATCGACGACAATTGCGCGGTAAATGCGTACCGATTGTGCAGTCCGGTAATCGAATCCACTTCCGCCAGTTCCAGGATGTACTCCCGCTGACGGTGGGCACGGGTTATGTCCGAACCGACACCGCGCCAACCCACGTCGGAGGGCTCTCCGGTACTGGTGTGTGTGTCATTTCTGCGGTGTCCCGAGATCGACCACCGACGAATTCGATCACCCACCCAGACGTCGAGTTCGACATCTCGAAATTCGTCATTACGCTCGAAGCACTCGCCGAGCACACTCAGCGCGAGACGACCCGACTCCGTACGGTTCGCACCGATGTCGACCAGGATCTCGAGCATCGTTCGGCCACGAATCTCCGAGATCGGGAGTGCGAGGCGTTCCGCAAATCGGTGCGACGCCGCGCCCATGACCCCGTCCCGGTCGGTTTCCCACAACCAGTCCTCGGCGCCGTCAGCGAGATCACCCAGGAGCAGTTCTACGAGGTCGCGCTGATCCTCGGCATTGAGTTCCGCGCGCAGCCTCCGCTCGAAGACGTTGGCCAACACCAAAGTTCCGCCGTACAGCGACACTGCATAACCGGTGAGGATTCCGATCAGGACCCAGCGCTCCGAACCCGGTTCTGTCGAAAAACCCCATCCCACACCGACACTGACCAACACGATCCAGATGATCGTCACGCCGCGGTACATGACTATCGGAAAGATCCCAACAGCAATGCCGCCAAACAAGATCGCCGTCAACGTCAACTCGTCGCCGGCTCCGAGAATCGGATAGAGAACTATTGCCGACCAGGCCAGAAGCAGTCCCCACACGATCACCTGAATTGCCAGCACGATCAGATCGACAATCGATCGGCCAGGATCTCGGGCCCGCGCACGTCTGAACCAGAAGATGCCCAGTGAGATGTTGGATCCGAGGGTGAGCGACGCCCACGTCCATCGAAACCACCCGGTTTCGACAGGCATGAAGACAACGATGATGCTCAGCGCAATCGCTGCTACCAGAAATGTCCAAGGTTGGACGCGCGCAGAATATTCCAATCGCCGTTGGAGGAGACGACGTTCTTCGTAGTTCGACGGGTAATCACCCTTCCACATCGGATCGATCAGGCGCAGCAAAGCATTGACTGCCGGACGCCGAAACCCGCCGGGCTCAGTCATGTATCACCGAGAAGATCCGCATCAGGTCCTCGAGCGTCATCGCGTCACCGGCAACGCGACCCTGCACCGTTCGAACTCCCATATCCGAGGCGGCCGAGAGTTCTTCGTCGCTGTCCACCCCTAACATCACGGTTTCCATCCCCAGCGAATCGACCAGGGTGACGACGGCGGCGAGGATCGGCCACTGCCCCGGAACATCTCCCGAGAACGACTGATCGACGCGGACGCGGGTGAAGGGTAGGTTCGACAGTGAAGCCAGCGAAGAGAATCCGGCGCCGAATTCGTCGACGGTCAGTGAAGCGCCAAGTCTCGCCGCTCCACGGATTCCCGCCTTCGCTCGATCAGAGATCGCCGACGACTCGGTGAGCTGTAGCTCGATTCGACGAGGCTGTATGCCCCACCGGTCAAGTGCTGCTGCAAGATTGTCGACAAACGAATCCGATTCGAGCTCACGCGAGGAGATGGTGATCGCCACTCGAACGTCTTCGGGCATCCGCGACGCGGCGCCACACGCCATCTCGAACACCGTTGCACCGAGAACTGATGCCAAACCGGCGTCCTCGGCGATCCCCATGAATTCCGCGGCCGGTACCGTCCCCAGCCTCGGATTGCGCCACGCTGCCTCGCACTCGACTGCGACGATCGCATGCGTGGCCACATCGAGTTGCGGCAGAAATCTCAATTCGATGTCGCTGGCAGAAACGCCGTTTCCGATGTCTTCCAGGAGATTTGCGCGTCTGGCTGCAACCAGCTGCATCAAAGGCCGGTAATGGAGAACTGTTCCGCGTCCCGATTCTTTTGCCGCGTACAGTGCCAGATCCGCAGCAACCATCAGGTCGTCGATGGACAAACGCGCGCTGTGTGGAAAGTGGAAGCCGATGCTGCACCCGATTTCCAGCCTGGTTCCCGATACCGCAATCGGTTCACGGAGTGAATCGACATAAGGCTGCAGCAGCGCGTACACGCTCTCGTTGTCGTCGATATCGCGGAACAGGATTGCGAACTCGTCGCCGCCGAGTCGAGCACACAGTTGCGATTCGTCTGCGACGTCGGACAACCTGGCTCCCACCTCGATCAGCACCTCGTCGCCGATCGAGTGTCCCAGGGTGTCGTTCACCGATTTGAAGTTGTCCAGGTCGAGAACGGCGAGGGCAAGCCGATTCCGGCTCTGCCGGGATTCGCGAATGCTGCGCTCGAGTTCCATCCAGAAGGTGTGGCGGTTGGGCATGCCGGTCAGTGCATCGACTCTGCCCATCCGAACGATCTCGTCGCTCTGAGCCTGCACCCCGGTGACGTCCGAGCCGACACCTCGCCACATCAGTTCGTCTGGTGCAAGCCCCGGCGTCGGCCTTCCCGACAACTTCCACCACCGCATCTCTGCGTTCATACGTACCGGAATCACGACGTCGGCAAACGCACCCTTCGACTGACGCGCCCGCTCGATTTCCGACAACGCATCGATTCCACCTTCCAACTCGAAAGTTCCGAGTTCCGTGAAGAGTTCCTGCCAGGACAAACCCAGCAGCGAGTCCGGATCCAGCCCGCCGCCCAGCGCAAGCTTTGTGGGGATCCGCGAAAACTTGCCCTTGCGATCCGTCTCCCACACGAAGTCTCCGGCATTCCCTTCGAAATCGTCGAGCAGCATCTGTGCAACAGCGCACTCCGCGGCCGCACTTCTTTCTGCCAGGTAGCGCGCTTCGAGATTTCCCGACACTACGACCGCGCCGCCGATCAACGCGCACCCGTATACCGCCAAACTGACCAAGATGCGCCCGAATTCCGGGCCTGGCTGCAACCAGAACGCGACCCCGAGAACCACCGTGCTCGCCAGTACCCAAGTGACTCCCAACGAACGCAGCATCGCCGTCGCCAGTGTGCCTGCGCCGATTATCGCCGCCAGCGTCGCGGTCAACACCAGGTCTCCGACCTCGTCGAGAATCGGGTACAGGAGGATCGCAAGAACCGAATACAAGAGGCCGACCGCAGCAAACTCGATGATCAAGAAGCAATATCCGAGACGGTCGGACGCCACGATCGTTCCACGCTTGATCGCGAACCCCACGTACACACCGACCAGACCGAAAGCTCCGGCCAGGACAGGCCAGGTTCTCGCCAGCAAGCCGCCGTCACTCGGAATGACGTAGATCGACAATCCGATCACAGCCAGCAGATGCACCACTGCAGCCCACGGAAGTACGGTGAAGCTGATGGCAATCTGCCGGCGCCGCACATCACGTCGTTGCGCGGTTGTCAGTGCACGTGACTGAGCGAGTAGTTGCGATTGTGGTTCGAATACCATCGAGCCCCCTCGCTCCTTGGACTACGTCACTACATATTGCGTCGTTTTGTATGTTTTGAGCAATTGTCTCGTAACTATCAAATAGCTCATTAAAGCAAACGTCCGAGTTCTTTTTCGCAATACAGGCGCAGACGTTACGGCCGACAGCAAACATTTAGACCAGTCCCTGCAACATCGCTGTGCGATTGTCCGGGTTATGCACCCATCGGTACCGGCGTCTCACCTGTCACCAAAACCGGACATCAGTAACAATGGGTTCTGATCGCCCATCACTTCGACGGAAGTTCCAGCCAGACCGCACGCCCCGTTCCACGATCGAACTGTTTCAGGTTCAGACAAGGACAACAACGATGGCTATCGACTACACCCGACGACCCGGGGAGTCCACGCCCTCCCCGGCTTCGGTCAATCTGAGCAAAATCACCCTCACCAAGGCTGCGCCCACCGTCAACCTCGCCAAGGCCGGGGAACGCCAAGGAAACCTGCGCGTGAACTTGAACTGGTCACAAGGAGCAGCGCCCAAAAAGCAAGGTTTCCTGGCCAAACTCGCAGGCGCAGGATCCGGTGCCGTCGACCTCGACCTCGGTTGCCTCTATGAACTCGCCGACGGATCCAAAGGGGTCGTCCAGGCACTGGGCAACAGTTTCGGTGCGTTGAACAGCTCACCATTCATCCTGCTGGACGGTGACGACCGCAGTGGCTCGAACACCGGCGGCGAAAACATGCACGTCAACCTCGCCGACCCCAGCGTTTTCCGACGGATCCTCATCTTCGCGATGATCTACGACGGCGCACCCAACTGGGCTGCAGTCGACGGCGTCGTCACTCTGTACCCGACCAGCGGGCCCGAAGTGGAAGTGCGACTCGATTCAGCCAGCAACCAAGCCCGCCTGTGCGCAATCGCGCTCATCCAAAGTTCCGGGCAAGGAGTGAGCGTGACACGCGAGGTGCAGTACATCGACGGCAGCCAGTCCGACCTCGACCGTGCCTACAGTTGGGGCATGAAATGGTCTGCGGGGCGTAAATAGTCGAACGCTCTACGACTATCGGGGGATACATCACGCCCTCCCCCTCATCCAAAAGTATGAGAACGTACGGTTTTCTCCCATTGGAGCTCCGGAGGTGGCTAGGCTCGAGTTCGGTCCGGTCAGACAGGAGGGGGTCAACTGGACACGGATAGTGGGTCGGCTGCGGCATGTGCTTGGTGCGGTCGGCGGTGATGCCCCGACCCCTCTGGGGCGGGGCATCACTACCCGGTCGATACAGCGATTTCACTGTATTCGCTTGCTGTTTCAATCTCCTCCTGCCCGGGTATCGCGGCAGAGGAGCAGTTCTTCTCAACACCTTCACATAGCAGAACTGGTGATCCAGATGTGGGCGAAGCGAACGGATACGGCGCTGATCATCATCGTCGCAGTAGTCCTCGGTTTCATGGTGTGGGTTTCGAGTTCCCACGTCATCGCTTCCATCGGTGTGACACTTGCGACGGCCGCAACCTGTTGGATTGCAGGGGGATTCATCCACGGATTCCGCTCGCCGAAGTAACAGCAAAACATCCTGACTTACTAAAACGAAGTGCGGCAAGATGTTTGATAAAACCGCGCAGACTTCAGCCGGGTCGACAGTGGAGAATTGCTGCATGCGGTTGCGTCCTGTAGCCGCACAGAAGAAGTGGGCATAGTGAGCAATTCTGGGCGATTCGTCATCGCGGCTACAGACCTTCGTCCATGTCGGACGCGCCAATAGACAGGGGAAGATGCGCGAATGAGCATTCGTGCATGGCTAGCCAACGGTCCCGCAGCATCCGCCCTCATACACCCACGCATTCGGTTATCTATCCTCAAACTTTGCGGTGCACGGATCGGCTCCGCGCGAATCATGCTGGCCTCACAATCGGCGGAAACATCGGCGGGCTGACAATCGGCGACAGAACGTTTTTGAACACGGAATGTTCACTGCATCCGACAGGCAAAATTTCCATCGGGAACGATGTGTCATTCGGCCCACGCGTAATAGCAATGACCGGAACACATGAGATTGGGCCCAGCACTAAGCGCGCCTCCGATCCGACCACGTTTTCGCCTGTAACTATCGGTGACGGATGTTGGCTTGGAGCGGGCGTGCTGGTGAGCCCTGGCGTGACCGTCGGCCCGGGATGCATCATTGCGCCCGGCGCGGTCGTCACAAAGGACTACCATGCTCGAACAACCCGAAATAGTTCACTGACCTGCGCCGATATGGTGCCCCCAGTCGGACTTGAACCGACACTTTACGGATTTTAAGTCCGTTGCCTCTGCCAATTGGGCTATGGGGGCTTCCCTGTTGTTGACGGCGTACCGACAACAACAGGCATCACACTATCGTGCGCTGGAATACATCGCGATCAGACCCACCGATCATGATGCCCATCAACATCATTGAGCGTCATTCGAGAGGGATCGACATTGCGATACCGTCGAGAATGTCGTGCTCGCTGACCACAAGTTCCGTGATCCCGGCCTTCTCCTCGAAGGCTCGCGCCAGAACCGTGGTGACGATGGCTCCGCCGCCGATAACATCGACGCGACCGGGGTGCATAGGTCCGAACTTTGCACGCTCGGCACGAGGCATCGCGGTGAGCCGGTCACACACGTCCGTCAATTTCTCGAACGCGATACGCGACAGGTGCACTTTGTCGGCGTCGTAATCCGGCAGGTCCTGCGCAATTGCCGAGAGCGTGGTCATGGTTCCGGCGACGCCCACCAAGGTGCGAGCCTTTTCGATGGGCACCGCAGCAAATGCTTCGGCCAGCTTCGCCGACGCGAATGCTGTTGCCTCAGCGACTTGTTCCGCACTCGGCGGATCGGAATGCAGGCACCGTTCCGTAATCCGCACACAGCCGATGTCGGTGGAGTACGCGGCTACGACGCCCGCAGAGTCACCGAGAACCAACTCGGTGGATCCGCCGCCGAGATCGACGACCACAAACGGTCCCTCGGACGGATCCAGTTCTCCCACAGCGCCACTGAACGACAAACGTGCTTCTTCGTCGCCCGTGATGACCTCGGCACCGGAGCCCGGAATAACGCTGCCCAGTACGTCACGAGTCATCGAGAAGAAGTCGTCGCGATTGGATGCATCTCGCGTGGCGGAGGTAGCGACCATCCGGACGGCACTTGCTCCCGCGTCGGCGATCATGCCCGCGTATTCGACCAGCGCTACGCGAGTGCGTTCGATGGCTTCGGGCGCCAAAGACCCTGTTGCGTCTACGCCTTGACCGAGTCGAACAACCCGCATCTCGCGCCGGACGTCAACCAATCGACCACCAGTGCCGACGTCCGCGATGAGCAGACGAATGGAGTTGGTACCGCAGTCGATGGCAGCGACGCGTCGAGTCACTTCTCGGGGACTCACTTCTCCGGATCAACCGCGGCGTCGATGCCCGGCCAGTCGGCGGGGATGGCGGTGCCGCGGAGCTTGCCGTGTCCTGCCAGAGCAACCGACTCGTCGCCGAGCGGGTTTACGCCCGGACCCTTTGCGAGCGAATGCGCCATGAGGACGTGGAGGCACTTGACGCGGTCCGGCATTCCGCCGCCGGCAAAGTCGGTGCCGAGGGATTCGATGGCGTCACGCTCGGCGAGGTACGACTCGTACGCCCGGCGGTAGGCAGCGGCCAGCTCGGGGTCCTGCGTCAGACGCTCGGACATTTCACGCATCACACCGGCAGATTCCTGGCGGCTGGCCTCAGCGGTCAGACGAGGATCCGTGAGGTAGTAGAGCGTCGGAAAGGGTGTTCCGTCAGGAAGTTTGGGGGCTGTCTTGACTACACCGGGTGTGCCGTCGGGACTGCGGTAAGCAATCTCGAGCACTCCGCGCGGTTCGCGGCCCAACTGAGCTGCGACGGCATCAAGATCCGCCTGCGCGACGTTGGGGGAATTTTCGGACTGATTGCTCACCCGGTGGGTACTCCTTGTTCTTCTGGCTGCTGCGTCGGGGTAGCCGACGCAGGTGCCGGTTTTGGCTTTGTCTCGGGCACCACTGGCGGTTCCGAAATCGTTTGCCACAGATCGCGATACCACGGACCTGTCAGCGGGGTCTCTTTGACTTTCTTCTTCTCGGGTTCCTTGTAGTCGCCGGGAAGTTGAACTTGAAACGGTGTTTCACCGGGCTTGACGTACCGAAGACGTTCCCGCGCAAGAGCTTCGATGTACGCAGGGTCATCGAAGCGTGCATTCTGCGCCCGCAGTGCGTCGACCTCTTCTTGGAGGACGCGGCGCTCGGCCGCGATCTGTGAGGCATCGGAACGTTGAGAGATGTACGTGCGCAACGGCACTGCCAACGTCAACGCCAACATCAGTACGACCATCGCGAGTACGACTGCACGCGAAGTCGAGAGCCCGAAAACGGTGTTGTCGGAATGGGGCAGCCTCGACCAGAACCGGCCCGAGGACGCCGTTGCCGTGCTGCCGGTAGCGTCGGTGTCGGCACCACGCACGCGTCGTGCGCTGGTGGTTCTGCCCCGGCGAGCGCCGTCGCCACGCCCAGAACCACGACCCCCCGGACTTCCGCCGGGGGATCGTGGTTTACCGCGCTGTGCAGACACTACCGATACTTAAATTGTTGTCAGGCCTCGAATGCGAAGCGCGGGAATGCGACCTCGCCGGCGTAACGAGCGGCATCACCGAGGTTCTCTTCGATGCGCAGCAACTGGTTGTACTTGGCGACGCGCTCGCTGCGAGCGGGCGCACCGGTTTTGATCTGGCCGCTGCCGACGGCAACTGCGAGATCGGCGATGGTGGTGTCCTCGGTCTCGCCGGACCGGTGGCTCATCATCGTCTTGTAGCCGTTGCGGTGTGCAAGATCGACGGCGTCGAGGGTCTCGGTGAGGGTACCGATCTGGTTGACCTTGACCAGCAGTGCGTTGGCCGCGCCCTTGACGATGCCCTCTTCGAGGCGCTCGGGGTTGGTGACGAACAGGTCGTCGCCGACAAGCTGAACCTTGTTGCCGATCTGGTCGGTGAGGGAAACCCAGCCGTCCCAGTCGTCTTCGTCCAGCGGATCTTCGATGGAGACGAGCGGGTACGCGTCGATGAGCTCGGCGTAGAACGCGGACATCTCGGCGGCCGTGCGGTTCTTGCCCTCGAACTTGTAGCCGGTGCCGTCCGTGTAGAACTCGGTGGCAGCAACATCGAGTGCGAGTGCGACGTCGACGCCCAGCTTGAGGCCGGTCCGCTCGACGGCGATCGTGATGAGGTCGAGAGCTTCCTTGGTGCCGGCGACGTCGGGTGCAAATCCACCTTCGTCACCGAGGCCGGTGGAGAGACCCTTCTCCTTCAGAACCGACTTGAGGGAGTGGTAGACCTCGGTGCCCCAGCGAAGGGATTCCTTGAAGCTCGGTGCGCCGATGGGAGCAACCATGAACTCCTGGACATCCACGCCGGTGTCGGCGTGTGCGCCACCGTTGAGGATGTTCATCATCGGGACGGGCAGAACGTGGGCGTTGGGGCCACCGACGTAGCGGAACAGCTCCAGGCCCGAGGACTCGGCTGCGGCGCGGGCAACTGCCAGCGAAGCACCGAGGAGAGCGTTGGCGCCCAGACGAGACTTGTCCGGGGTGCCGTCTGCGTCGAGCAGCGCCTGGTCGACAGTGCGCTGTTCGGTGGCGTCGATTCCGATGATCGCGGGCGCGATCTCGCCGAGGACTGCCTCGACTGCCTTCTCGACGCCCTTTCCGCCGTAGCGAGCGCCACCGTCGCGCAACTCGACGGCTTCGTGCACACCGGTGGACGCGCCGGAGGGCACTGCCGCCCGCGCGAAACTTCCGTCGTCGAGCAGAACCTCAACTTCGACCGTGGGGTTGCCACGGGAATCGAGGATCTCGCGAGCTCCGACCTGCTCAATACTGGCCACTGTGTGGTTCTCCTTCGATGGGCTTCGCATTGGGGCACGCTGTGCGTGGCCTCCGTAGTGCCAGCACACAGCCTAACCGCAGCGGCCGACGGCTTCTTTATCGACGCTTACACATCGGCCCGACCTGCGGTCATTCGATTCAGTCGGGTCGTGTTCCCACCGAGTACGCCGACGCTCGGTCACGGACCAGCGCCAGATAGTCACCGGACAGGTTGTAGGCCATCAGCGCTTGTTGCCACCCGGCGGCGGTCGTCAGGTCTCCCCCGCGGGCACACAGGTATCGCGCTGCAGTGAGGGCCGCGTCGTCGATGTTGTCCGGGTCGATTCTCCCGTCACCATTGGCGTCGACGCCCCATTTCAGCCAAGTTTCGGGGATGAATTGCATGGGCCCCATGGCCCGGTCGTGTACCGGATCGCCGTCCATCGTGCCGCCGTCGGTGTCTGCGATTTCGGCTACGCCGGGTCCGCCGTCAAGCGGAATTCCGCGTATGGCCGGCGCAACCTGTCCCGCCACGGAGACTTTCGAACCGTCATACGTTCCGTGGCGACTTTCGACGCTTCCGATCCCGGCGAGGGTGGTCCACCCGATCCCGCAACCCGGCAGCGTTTCCGCCATGACAGTTGCCGCGTAGCCATAGGCCTCGAGTGCTGTTGTGCCGATTCCGACGTCACCACTCAAACCTGCTGCCCACTCGGCGAGCTGATCAGCGCTGCGACCGGGGGCGTTGATGTCGATCGGCGGCGTCGGCGCCCCCAATCCCGGTGGGATTCCTTCCGGAATCACGATCTTCGGCTCATCAGATCCACAGGCTGCGGCGCCCACCCCCACAAGGATTGTTCCTGCAGCTAGCGCAGCAGCAGCGCGTACGAGGCGCCGCGGTCTCGAAGACTTGGCGGGGTTTGGATGCACCTCCCCATCATCCATGTGACCCGAAAGTTGGTCCGAACTTGATGGTAAAGAAATGCAAAAGTCCTGGTGGGGGCGCAGAGCCCGCAAGAAATGTGGAGTATCTTCGTCTGAGTTAAGGCTGCCCTAGCCTAAATCGTGATCTCAGTTGTCCAGTCAGGAGTCCCCGTGTCAGTGTCGGTACTCGCTGCCGCCAGCACCCCCTCGGTTGCCACCCAGCTATTCGGCAGTGGCCTGATCGGGCTCCGCGAAGGCCTCGAAGCCGGCATCGTTGTCATGATCCTGGCCGCCTATCTGGTCAAGGCACAGCGCAAGGACGCGTTGAAATGGGTGTGGCTCGGCGTTCTCGCGGCTGTAGTGATGGTGGCGATCATCTTCTTTGCGATCCACTACGGAACCTCCACGGTCGACGGTCTGACTGCGGAAATCATCGCCGGCATCGCATCGTTGGTTGCCGTGGTGATCGTGACCGCGATGGTCCTGTGGATGCGAACCGCCGCCAAGAACATTTCCGGCGACCTCAAAGCCGGCATGGAGAAGGCACTCGTCGCCGGGCCTATCGCGATCCTGACTCTCGCGTTCTTCGCCGTCGGCCGCGAAGGCGTCGAGACGGCTCTCCTGATGGTGGGTTACGCCGAGAACACCGCCGGCAGTTCCTGGCCGCTCATCGGACTGCTGCTCGGAATTCTTGTGGCCGCCGTCCTGACCGTTGCCATGTACTTCGGGGCCCTCCGACTCAATCTCACGACGTTCTTCCGCTACACCGCAATCTTCCTCATCGTCGTAGCTGCCGGAATCCTCTCGTACGGTATTCGCGCCCTGCAGACCGGAAACGTCTTGCCGGGCGCTGGCAACTTCGCTTTCAACCTCACCGGCTACGACCCGTCCACCTGGTACGGCACGGTTCTGGCCGGCATCTTCAACTTCCGTCCCGACCCGACGGTTCTCCAGGCGTCGGCTTGGGTGATCTATCTCGTCGTTGTACTCGCGCTCTTCCTACGTCCGCAATCGTCACCGGCACCCGCCGCTGCGGCTATCTCTGCTTCCGAAACTCATGAATCCTGAGAGGCATTTCTCCGATGCGTAAATCCACCCTCGCGCTCATGGCGGCTGCGGCACTTCCCTTTTCACTTGTGGCGTGCACCGAGAAGTCGACGGCGAGCGACGGCGACGTCATCGTCACTGCCACCGACGACTCGTGCGACATCAGTGCCACCACCGGCACGACGGGCAAGACCACCTTCCAGGTAACGAACAACGGCTCGAAGGTCACCGAGTTCTACGTCTTCGCCGAGGGCGACCGAGCGATGGGTGAGGTCGAGAACATCGGCCCCGGCCTGCAGCGTCAGCTGATCGTCACACTCCCCGAAGCTGCGACGTACCAGCTTGCCTGCAAGCCCGGCATGGTCGGAACCGGTATCCGTCAGGACTTCGTCGTCACCGGCGATTCACAGGCAGCCACCGACGAAAGTGGTCAGCTCAAAGAGGCTGCCGACGGTTACCGCCGATACATTCGCAGCCAGATCGTGGCACTGCAGGACACCACCGCCCAGTTCGTCGCCGCGATCCAGGCCGGCAACATCGAGCAGGCCAAGGCCTTGTTCCCGATTGCTCGCACCTATTACGAGCGCATCGAACCCGAGGCCGAGAGCTTCGGCGAGCTCGATCCCAAGCTCGACCTGCGTGAGGCCGATCTCGAGCCGGGTCAGGTTTGGACCGGTTTCCACCGCCTCGAAAAGGACTTGTGGGTCACGGGAATTCAGCCAGACACCAATGCTGTCGCAGATCAATTGATCGTGGACATCCAATATTTGGCAGACCAGGTCAATGCCGAGGACTACTCGATCGATCCCACCAAGATCGCGGGCGACGCCCAGGGACTCCTCGACGAGATCTCGACATCCAAGATCAGTGGCGAGGAAGATATCTTCTCGCACACCGATCTCTGGGATTTCCAAGCCAATGTCGACGGTTCCCAGGCCGCGATCGCCGCATTGAACCCCATCCTGCAGGAACGTAACCCGGAACTCGCCCAGCGCATTTCGGATCGTTTTGCCGATCTCGACGCGACGCTGGCGCAGTTCCGCGTCGGCGACGGATTCGTGTTCTACGACACCGTCACCGAGGCTCAGCGCCAGGAACTCTCACGTAAGATCGATGCGCTCTCCGCCGAGGTCAGCCAGGTTCAGGAAGTAGTAGCGGGACAGTAATATGGTCGATTCATCCGAAGGCTCATCCGTTCCGGAAAACTCAGCACCACAAGGCCTTTCGCGGCGCCGATTGTTCGGTGCGGTAGGTGCCGGTGCCGTACTGGCCGGCGCGGGCGCCGTCGTCGGCCGAGTCACCGCTGACAACGACAACTCTGCCGATCACGATGATGTAGTCGCGTTTCGCGGCGACCATCAGGCCGGCATCTCGACGCCGGCGCAGGATCGCATGCACTTCGTGGCATTCGACGTGACCACAAAGTCACGCGACGAACTGATCGCGCTGCTGCAGACCTGGACTGCGATGGCAGAACGGATGACCAAGGGTGAAGAAGCAACCGAGGACGGCGCAACGGGCGACGGTCCGTATGCGCCGCCGAGCGACACCGGCGAGGCCCTCGACCTCGCGCCTTCGCAACTAACCCTGACCATCGGGTTCGGCCCGTCACTCTTCGACGACCGCTTCGGGCTGGCCGACAAGAAGCCCGCTGCACTGCTGGATCTTCCGCATTTTCGCGCCGACAACCTCGACCCGAATCGCAGCGGCGGCGACATCGCAATTCAGGCGTGTGCCAACGATCCGCAGGTAGCCGTCCACGCGATCCGCAACCTGGCCCGCGTCGCTTTCGGTACGGCCTCGGTGAAGTGGTCGCAACTCGGCTTCGGACGTACGTCGTCAACATCGACAGCTCAGGCAACTCCGCGAAACCTCTTCGGGTTCAAGGACGGAACTGCCAACATCAAGGCCGAAGACCCCGAAGTACTGAATGAGCACGTCTGGGTTGACGCCGCCGACGATCAAGAATGGATGGCCGGCGGATCATTCCTCGTCGCCCGTCGCATTCGAATGCTGATCGAGCAGTGGGACCGCGCCGTCCTCAAAGAGCAGGAAGCCGTCATCGGGCGCAACAAGCGCAGCGGAGCGCCCCTCGGCGGCAAAGACGAGTTCGACGAACTCGATCTCGATTCCAAGGTCGGACACGACTTTGTCATTCCCGATGATTCGCACGTCCGCCTTGCCTCCGCCCAGGAGCTGGGTGGAATCCAAATCCTGAGGCGCGGATACAACTTCACGGATGGTTCCGACGGATTCGGCCACCTCGATGCCGGATTGTTCTTTGTGGCTTACTGTCGCAATCCCGTCGAACAGTTTGTTCCGATGCAGCAAAACCTTTCGCGGCACGACGCTTTGAACGAATACATCCAGCACGTCGGTTCCGCTGTCTTTGCCTGCCCCGGCGGACTCAGCGAGGGCAAAAACTGGGGCTCGCAACTGTTTGGCTAATCAGATGGACGCCCGGGACGCGAGTCCATCAGCCCGAATCTTTCGAGTCAGTACTTCCAGGACAGCTCACGATAGGAGCGCGAGCGCGGCTCCGCCGCAGTCGTCGGATCGACAGCTTGCGCCGTAGTAGTCGGCGCTACTGAACTTACGACGCTCGACGCCCCAACCTGGGAAACGTCTGCCACTACATCGTCCGAGAACGGACGGAACACAAGCCAAGCGAGCATGCTGAGTACCGCTACGGCACTCATCGCAATTCCCAATACAATCGGAATTTTCGATTGACGACCACTGGACTGCACTCCCACAGATTCCGACGTAAGTTCGTCTGGATCCGCGACTTCGCCGGGTTCTGCAAAAATATCTGCCGGAATGTCCGCGCCGAAGTCATCGTCATCGTCCGACCGCGTCCAGGCGTGCACCGGATCAGCAACCTGCGCCGTCACGATCGGGATTGCGCGAGTTGGCACTTCACGGATACGCGCCCAGAGCGCCGCACCCTTACCGACTACGAGTTCAGGCTCGGCGGGACGGATAACCGGGATACGTAGTCTCCTGAGCACGACCTCGATCAGAGGGATTCTCGCACCGCCGCCGACCATCACAACGACGTCCGGTCGTCGTTCCGCTTGCAATGCGACCTCGTTGATCGTGGACATCGAGGCGATAACAGGGTCACGAACGACTTCCTCGAAATCGAAACGGGTCAACACGACCGGACTCGACTCCGATTCACGATATTCGAGCGTCCTCGACAAAGCTTCCTTGACAGTTCGGCCATATTCGGGCAAGTCCACGATCACACCGCTACCCTCGGGACCAGCGTCGATTGCACTGTTGCGCAGCTGATCAGCAACCAACTGGTCGAGCAGGTCGCCACTGAGTTCCGTCGTGCGGATGGAACTCAGCATGCGCCCAGTTGCGATATCGACGACAGATACCGTCAAACCCGTTTTCCCGAGGTCGTAGACCAGGAGGTTGCGAAACCCCCTCACCGCTCCCGATGCGCTGACGAACTCGAGTACAGCTTCCGCTTCGGAAACCAGGCGGAAGTCAGAGAGCCCCGCCGACCTCAGTTCCGCCGCGACAGTGGCCGCGAAACGGCTGGGACTCGCAATCACCATCGGCGGCCCACCGGGTCGACTCAGGTCAACGGCAGCGACGGCCGCCACTCGCTGCGGCGATGAGCCATCCGCTGGAAGCGAACGGGACGAGAATCGCGGCTCGCCTGAGCCGAGTTGCTCGGTGAGCCTTCCGCTTTCGGGCAATTCGTCAACAATTCGGATAATTCGGACCGAACCCTCACCGACGGAAAACCCAAAGGCAGTACTCATCACACACTCTCATTTCGGACCAAACTGCGGGATATGCAACTCTTTACCATCTTGCGGTATGTTAATTCCCAGCAAAGAGTACCGGAAGACTGTTTGCCTTTAACCCCGCGACCAACGGGCACTACGCACAACGGTCCGCCAGACACGTCGAATACCAGTCTGAACAAGAGGTTCACAGTGAACAAGAACGCATTGGCAACTCACCAATCTCGGGCCACTGGACTCACGACCGCGACGTCAACTGCATCACCTGGATCGAAGGACCCACTGTCGTCGACGCCGACGTTCGAGACGTGGTTCGGTCCGGACCAGTCCCCTCTGTTCGGAAGCGTGCACGTTGCCGCCGGCGCTCGGGCGCGGGGCGGCATCGTCATTTGTCCACCACTGGCCAAAGAACACATCTCCACCTACCGCGGCATGCGGCAATTAGCTGAGCAACTCGCCGACGCCGGATTCATGGTCCTTCGGTTCGAATACCTCGGACAAGGCGACTCCTCCGGAGGCCAGAACGATCCGAATGCGGTGCAGCACTGGATCGACAGCGTTGAACATGCCGTTCGCTACCTACACGATTCCGGCGTCGTCGAGGTCGGAATCGTCGGACTCCGCGCCGGAAGTTTGATCGCCGCCAACGCTGCATCCCGCTTGGGCCCGCTGAGGACGCTAGTCCTGTGGGACCCCGTACCGACAGGTCGAGCGTACGTCCGGGAACAAACCGCGTTCTACCGAATGTCTATGGGAGAAGACCCTTCCGATGACGGCATCGTCTCGTTCATCGGTGGTACCTACGCACCGGAAGCAGTGGAGGCGCTCGCGAAACTCAAGATCGACCCCACTGCGATCGGTACCCCTCATGCAGCGCTGATAGTTCAGCGGAGCGAACAGGTAAGTTCCGAGCGCCTGCGAAAACTCACGAACGCACTGGGCGCCGATACGCAGACCGTCGCCCACCAAGAAGCCTTTGTTTCGCCAAGCAGCTTCGTGATGTCGGTGCCCACCAAAGACATCCAGCAGATCACGAACTGGATTTCGGAGAAGTTCCCGACAAGTTCAATGCCAGTCACCCCTCGGATCCGCGCCAAGGCGACGGTGGGGTGGTCACCCGACGGCGAGCCCGTATACGAAACGCTGGAACGCAGAGGAGCAGGCAACCTCCTGACCATCGTCACTACCCCCGCAACCGAGACCACATCTGACACAGTCGTATGGCACAGCACCGCCAGCGAGCATCGAATCGGACCGGCTCGATTGTGGGTTGAACAAGCCCGGGAACTTGCAGCCTCGGGAGTACGAAGCGTGCGCTTCGACAGGCGCGGCACCGGCGACAGCGGGATGGTTGCCGACAACGAGAGCACGCCCGCCGTCGAGGCATCCGCTCGTGTCGATGCACTCGATCTGGTTGATGCACTGGATATTCCATCACACAACCGGCTTCATGTCGGACTGTGCTCCGGCGCCTGGCTGAGCGCATACACAGCCGACCAACGTGGCGGAGCAGCAGTCGTATTGATCAACAACGTCAATTGGTCGTTGCAGAATCTCCGATTGCCAATTCGGAAAGCACAGATCGACGCTCTCGAATCAAAATGGATGGACAAGGCATTTTTTGTGCTGCGCGCAATTCGCAACTTCGGCCGCCGCCTCCAATCTGCGCTCCCCTATCGGGTATGGCTGACATTGAGTAATGCCGGATATGCCAATGCGCCAGAATCACTACTTCGACAACTCGACAAGAAGAACATCCACGCGACAGTCGTGCTGTCACCTGAGGATCTCGCTGCATTCAACGCCAATCGCGGAGAGACCGGCATGACTCGAATGCGTTCGGCTGGAATTGATTCCAACATCCACTCCTACGCATTCGGCGACCACACACTGTACGAGCGTGAGATCCGGACTGCGGCCCGCACTGAGATCGTCCGGGTTGCAGTCGACACTTTCCATCTTCGGTCAAGCTCCTGATAACTCCCGCGCTACTACGGCATTCGATCCTGATCGGCATTATTTGATGCAAAAAACTTTGCGGTACATCGGCATTGCAGTGTCCCTGGCCGCTGTTGTCGCGGCCTGTAGTCAACCGATCCCGACCTCGCACACCCCGACCCCGAAATCACCCACCGAAGTTCGCGCACTTCCACCGGTGTCGGACGCCGCTCGCGGTGGCCGCGGAACGCTGGTGGATTCGACGCCCTTCACCGACATCGACCCGACACTCACGGCTACCGGCGCAACAGCCACACGCATTACGTACCAGTCAACGTCGGGTGTGGACGGTAGTCCGGTTCGCTTATCGGGCAGCGTCTTCCGACCAGCGGGGCCGGCCCCGGAAGGTGGCTGGAATGTGGTGTCTTTCGGACACGGCACACCAGGATCTTCGCCGGAATGCGGTCCCTCGCGGCACCCCGACCTCTTGGGCTACCGAGACGCCATCGCCTCGTTCATGAAGCTCGGCGTTGTGGCTGTCATGACCGACTATCAGGGTCTCGGAGTCGCCGACGGACAGCGCCGCTACCTTGAACCCGACAGCGCCGGCTACAACATCATCGACGCGGTCCGCGCTGCACGCGCCGTCGTCCCGGAGTCCTCGACCAAGTGGGCGGCTCTCGGCGTCACCGAAGGTGGCCAAGCCGTGTGGTCAGCCGCAGAGCTAGCCGACTACTACGGCACCGGACTGGACTTCGTGGGAGCCGTTGCCCTCTCACCCGTCCTGGATCTCACACAGATAGCCGAACTCTCCGTGACCAACTGGCTCACTCGCGATCAACAGCTTCTGATGCCATTCCTGATCGAAGGATTTCAATCCGCCCATCCCGAAGTGAACCCGGACGACTACCTACACGGCGTGTTGGCTTCCGACCGCCCGATGTGGGTCTCATGTACAGGCCCTTTGGTCCAGAAGCGTGCGCAGTCAATCGGATCCATCAATCCTGGCGACACCACACCGGTGTCCGCAGAAGCCGCTGACATGTTCAAATCGTGGCTCTCGGATATTGCGCTCCCCCGGCGCACAGCATCAGGGCCCATGCTCGTGATCAACGGCAGCGAAGATACTTTGATCCGTCCGGTCTGGGTCCGAGACGCAATCGCGACTGCCTGCGAATACGGTGACACGATCCAACACATCGTCCGCCTCGGTCAAACTCACTACAACCTCGATGCCGGCGGCGAAACTGCGACCTGGGTGATGCAACGATTCGCGGGAGAACCTGCGCCGTCCGACTGCTGAGGGTCGATGAGCGGTCACTCAGCGCCGACTCGAATCGACCAGATACTCCAAGTTCTGATTGAACGGAGCGGCAGTAACAGCGCGGTGCGAAGCTACGCGCGCAACCTCGTCCCGCCCTCGAATCACCGTCACCACTATTGTCCCAACCTCCAAGGGGACTACACATGATCCGATGCCTGCCGGAACCCGACACTCAGCGGTCGTCGTCCCCACCGTCACCGCGACGGTCGCAGCTTCAGTGAGAACAGTGACCACTTCAATGATGTCGCGAGCGGGAGAGGACCCGTCGCGCAGTGTCATCGGCGCCGACGACGGATTCACCGGAACGGCCGATATCGGATGCGAACGATAAACGAGGTACGCGGTATCACGCACAATTTTCGGTGGTGTGCCGGTTCGGAACCAGTACAGCCAGTACGCATTCAGATCGAGGAGTGCTCGCCCATGCCCGGCACTCGATGCAAAAGAAGTACCTTCGCTGTAGTCGTTCCAGGTTGTCAGTTGAACCCAATCACTGTCGGATTCGAGCGCGATCTTCCAGGTGTCGCGCAGATTCCGGCTGTTCTCCGCCTCGTCGAAAATCGACTGGCTCGGACGGACGTCCTGAAACGACACCGGCTGCATCCAGATCTTGCCCAAGTCGTGCGCTTCGGCAGCCGCGCCCATCGATGAGCCGGGACCAACAGAATCAACCAAGTTCGTCGCTGGACTTCGATTGCCCCAGTTCGACATTCCGTAGCTGATCGGCGCAAATTCGTCCTGATATGCCGCGGCATCCAGGAAAACCGGAACCAGGGCAACGTCGACGCCGTGCTGACCCTTCATTGCCGAGTTAAATTGCGACCACCACGAGACGGGTTTGTTCTCGGCCAAGGAAAGGTGAAACGACCAGCCTGCCATCAGGCAACGTGAACACCGAAGGATTTGACGCATACTGCGCCATGTCGGTTGCCAATTCTTCTGGTGTCATGTCTTTGACCGCCCCATTCATATCGGGCATCAACATGATCTTGAAAGAAGGGTCCACAGTAGCTGCCGCCCGCATGAGCGCGGCAGGAACTCCTGCGCCCCACCAAGTCTCATCGGTAGAACGTGTCATGATGTCCACCGAGAATCCGTCAATCCCGGCGGCCTTTGCCTGCCGGACCTCCGCCTCGAGGTCTCGTTGACGCCATTGACTGTCGGCAAGGGGCGACCGCGGTGTAGGTCGGTCTCGTAGTAGTCCGGCGTAAGCGGCGTGTGCGTTGTCCTCGCCGTTCACCGACAAGTACTGTGTCGCATAATAGTCCTGTGCAGAATCCGCATTGTCGATTGAGATCGGGTACGGCGGAAAGTAGTGCGCAAACACCAGTTTGCTGCTTTCTCCGGCACCATTGGGAGGGTCGAAAGGCATCGCAAGCGAATCCCCGCCGACGGAGGTACCTTCGCCGCCTGCCCGGGGCGACAATTCGAGCGTCACCGACACATAGCCGCACAACAAGGCTCCGATGCCGACGAGGGCGAGCCACAGGCGCACCGACTGCCGCCACCGCGTGCCCGATGTGCGCGGCCTTTTCAAAGACACACGACTCACTCGTCGGAAGCCATCGCTGAATCAGTTGTTGCGTCAGACCGCGACGCTTTCTTTGCCCGGGTCACCGCTGACTGGACCGACTGAGCCGGCCCCTTCGAATCCGATTCGGATTTGCGTCGCGCGTCGGCGAGCTGATCACGTCTGATCGCCACCGTTGGCGGATCGATATCCGAACGTGTGTAGCGTTTCACGGGTTCAGCCGGCGCCCAATCGTCGAGGTCTTCGGCCGCAGCCATCGAACGTCCCGACTTCGACGAATCATTGTGGGTTGGAGAAATATCCGCACGCTCATCCACAACTGGCGCCACGATAGGCTGTTCGGCGCGCTCGTCCGCTGGCGGCCAATGCGCGCTCTGAGCGGCAGCGGGGGCCATGCCCGACTCGTCGTCGACATTCTGCGACGGACTCTTTTTTGACAGCTCCGTCGAATGATCCTGTGCAACGGTAGCTTCGACGATCGTTGCGGCATCACTCCCGTGACCGATCGCTGCGGTACGCGGCAGTCGTGCACCGACCAGAACTGATCCCACAATCCGAGAACCTGCGCTTCGCAAGACGCCAGCAGCACGTGCGACGGTAGTCGTAGTGCCGATTTCTCGTCGGCTCACGATCAAAGCGCCGTCGACCCTCGCCGCCAACGACGCTGCGTCCGCGAAGTTCAAGACCGAAGGTGCAACTAGTACCACGTATTCATATCGCCTCGACAGGTCTGCCAGCAGATCGGTCATCGCCGAGGACGCGAGATCGTCGACAGCACCTTCCCGACGAGATCCCGCGGCGATGAATGTAATTCGGCGATCCTGCAATTCGACTTCGACCTGCGAAACCTCGAAAGCCCCACCAAGAATGTCCGATAGTCCCAATCCGTTGTTGACCCGGAGGTACCCCGCCAAGGCCGCAGCGCGCAGATCCGCATCAACGAGTATCACTCCACGCCCCGCCTCGCCAAGTGCCAAGGCCAACGACGCCGCCACTTCTCCGGCGCCTTCCTCGGGCGACGGACTTGCGACTACAAGCGTTCGCGGCGGGTTGTCCACGTCCATGAACTCGATATTGGTCCGAAGTTTTCGTGATGCTTCCGCATACGCCGAATCGGATTCGACACCGAAATCCAGCGCTTCGATACGCCGTGCAGCAACGGCCGGAAGTACGCCGACCACCGGCGCCTGCGCCGCTTCCGCCAACACGTCTGCAGTTCGGATGGACTTGTCGAATCGACGCATCAGCCACCACAGAAGTCCGCCGACGGCGACGCCGGCAAACAATCCGATGATTACATTGCTGACAGGTTTGACACTGGTCACTGCCTCGGTTGGATCTGCGTTACCCACTACCGACACCAGCATGCTGGCAGCGCCGCCCCCGTTTGGCTTCTCCAGCTGCCCAACATATTTCGCGAAGTTCGACGCATAAGCGTTGGCAATGTCTGCGGCGCCTTGGGCGGACTCAGCAGCCACGGTGACGTCAAGCAGAACAGTCTTATCGATCGGAGTAGCAGTGACGGCCGAAACGAGCTCGTGAGGGCTCACCGCCAGTCCCAGGTCATCTTTGACTTTAACCGCGATCGCTTCGCTCTTGAATAGGTATGCGTATGTCGATGCCCTCTGCTGCGAGAAGGAATCGCCTTGCAACGCACCCGCAGAGTCTGCACTGGCCGGCGATCCGATAAACAAAGTTGTTGTTGCCGAATATGTTTGAGGCGTTATAGCGGACATGACGCCCGCAATCAGCAACCCGAACAGTGCACACACGGCGACTACCCAACCGCGAAGCATCCAGCGTTTGAGTTTGAGATAAGAATTTGTCATGTGTTGACTCCCCGTGTGGTGCGTGAAGTAGTCCGAGCGCTACTAACGAACGCATCGGTCGACTCCGATTGTCGAAATGGATCTGGTGCAGCGATGTAATCGAACTGATGCTCGGACTGCGACCTCGAACGAATGAGTACCGAGCCAACCACCCGTGCTCCGACGGTGTGGAACCCGTCGAATGTTTGCATGAGGTCGTCAATTCGCGAAATGCCCTCGGATGCGACGACCAGAACCGCATCGCTGCGCTTTCCCAGGACAGCAGCATCGTTGCTGGCGAGGAACCCTGGAATATCGAGGACCACCAGATCAAATCTGTGCCGCAGGTCGTCGAGTATTGCCTGCATGTTCCGCGATTCCAGCAGGCCGGAGACTACGCCGGGAACATCTCCGGTTTCGATCACGTAACCGTGCCCCGGTGTCGGCTCGGTAACTACATCGTCGACAGATGCGCTTCCGCGCAGCACGTCGGCCAACCCGCGACTCCCCTGGCCGGAGTTACCCCGAATACCGCAGTGCACGTGGATTGTTCGCAGCCCAGTTTCGGCCGTTGCACGAACCAGTCCGCGAGCGACTGCTGAAGTAGAGGCGTCAGGAAGCGGGCTGGATACAGCAAGTATCCCGGTGGAGAACTGCGTCCCGAGATATTCGAGATTGAACCGCAGCCTTGATGCCGCGGCCTCGCCAACCATCCGCGCTTCGTCGCCGAACGTCGCAAGAACCGGCAACGAGGAAATCGTGGCCAACTCGAGTGCGGTGTGCACACGCCTTGATGTTCTCGCGGCGACGACGGCGATGGAAACTCCCGCCAGCAGGCCCAGAACTCCCCCGCCACCGACAAGGAGTCCCGTCCGCGGCTCTGACGGGCCGCCGGACAGCCTTGCACTGTCCACGACTATCGGTTGAATAACGGGAATCAATGTCCCACTTGGTGTTTCCAACTTCTCGATCGACTCTGTCATTTCGACGGTTAATGCGTTCGCCAGATCCTGCGCTCTCTCCGGGGAGGCCGCCATCGCTGTCAGTTCAATCATTACGGTGTCGGGTACGACTCGAAAGTCGAGCGAGTCGGTATCCGGAACATCTGCCGGCGCTGTGCCGAGACGTTCCTCGACTCGCAATCGGAAGTCTTCGCCTTCAGACAGCCTGAGATAGCTAGCCGCTCGGAGTTGTGAAAACTCGTTACCTCGATACGGACTCGACTCGGAGTTGCTCATGACGACCGGTGTGCCCCACCCCGGTGTCGCTAAAAAGATACGCGAGACGGATTCGTATCGCGGCGTACTCAACGCCGAAATGACCAGACCACCGATAAGCCCGATCATGACCTGAATGACCACGTAGAGCCAACGCCGGCGCAGCACCCGCAGGTAGGCAGCGAATTCCATTACCCGAGACCCCCGTTTGAACTTCCAGGTGTGATGATCTGCGCGAGCTCCAATGATTCCTCCAGCTTGGCCGCGATGTAAGAATTTCCCAGCGCATTCGGATGAACATGATCCTCGATCTGCATCGCGTCGATGTCTGCCCCGACAAACCACTTCTCGGCATAAGGGTTGAGCACCTTGGCGCCGAATGACTTTGCGATCGCACTGATCCCACTGATGAGGTCCGAGTCATCGGAGGGGGAGGCTGCCTGCATAAAGAACGGCACGATGATCACGAGTTTCGCGTCCGGCCATGCTTCATGGAGGGCTGCGATGTAGGTGCGGATAGCCTCCATCAGTAGGTCCAGGTCCACGGGGAAGTCGTTACGTCCACCGTCGACGATGATCACGTCCGCCTTGTACGTCTGGATCGACGCCGGCAACCTGTCGATGAACCTCTTGGTAGGGACCTGCATTTCAGGAGCACCTGCGTTGAGGTATCCCGTGCTGCCTTGTGCATCGATGTTGCAATACCAACCCAATTCGGCACACACGATTCTGGGATACGCGGCGGGGCCTTGAGTGAAGGAGTCACCTATCCACAGCGCGGAAGGACGTGCGGAGTGAACCGCGAGACGTGAAATCGGCACATCTTGTGACTCGACCAAAGCTTTGAGCGTTTGCGTTTCGTGCGCACGGTCTATTGCTACCAGCGTGGAAGTCGAGACCACAAGCGCCACAAGTAAAAACAGTGTCGCGATGGCCCAAGCGGACAGATTGTTGACCAACTTCCGGGCGAAAGTCATATCGATCCTCCATTGGCCGTACGACGCCAATCAGTCACGAACACAGCGCATCCGACGATCACGAGAAGGTACGGCATCGCCTGCAGCAGCGATCCACGCATCAGAATGATCAGGTAAAACGGAAGAATACAAGCAAAAACCGACGGCGATCGCGACGCTCGCAGCACTATCTCAATCTTTCGATCTTGCACTCCGGCAACAAGTCCAAGCGCAAACATCCCCAGAACCAACAGTACCCATCCCCCGTTGATGAACAACTCCGCCCAGAATGGCGCCGACAGATTTTTTACGACATATCCACGACTGTCCGCCAGGAGGATGCCCGTATCGAATGCCTTATCCGGCCAGATCGAACGCGGCACCCAGAACAGAAGAACGCCGAGCGCCTGCTTTCCATCAGTGAAACCGTGATTTTGAATATAGAGCACAGTGTTGTTTATCTGTGCAAATGCGTCGTAGTCCGGTGACGTGAGCGACTCGAGAGGCGAGCTGGTCTTGAGTTGCGCGGAGGAACTGTATCGAAATGCATCCAGAGCCGGGAATACCAGTACAAGCGCAGCAACGGCACTCAGGGCGACAAATCGAAACCGATTGGCAGTGGAGAAAAGTCCGAAGAGCGCCGCCACTGCCAAAGCAGCCGTTCCGAACAGGTAGCGAGGACTCGAAATCGGGTTCAGCGTGATCAGTAGTGTCGCCCCGAGAACAACGATGACGATGATGAGCGCCTTGTCCGGGCGTTGCGCGGCATCCCAATACTTCACGATGGCAATAAAGGACACCAGAAGCGTCATCATCGCAACTGCCACGATAATGCTCGCGACGGTCGACTCACCCAGCACATCCTGACCACGTTCACTGACCGCGCTCCGGCTTTCCAGCAGCGTTCCGACGCCGATCTTCGAAATGTAGTAGGCGTTGACAATCAGTGCAAATAGCGAAAGAACAAGCGTACGAACGAGATTGATACGCGGGTTGGTCACCCTGGTAAAACGCGACGTGGCCAGTCTGGACCATAGCTTTCTGGCCGCCACCAAACCGCCGAAGAATGCCAGGAGTCCGATGAGCACGATCACGATCGCGGTCCAGACCAGCGCCGGATCGATACGCGGAGACGTTGCCGGATCAACGCGCATACGAAGCTGGGTCAGCGGCGCCAGCCCCATAAACACATAGGTGAACACCCAAAACGACATCTCGACCAGTCGTCGATACCCCTCGCCGACAATCCAGGCATAACGCAATCCGCCGGCAGTGGTGATGGCCAAAGGACCCAGCCACACGTGTGTCGGCGGCGCCGGCGTGAAAGCAACGATAATTCCCGGAACGACGACAACCATGAGCACTGCGGTCCACGTCGCTAACAATGGCGCACCAAGTTTCGAGTGAACCTGCCTCCGAGATCCCGTGAAATGAAGTGGCGGTGCCGGATCAAGTGGCGGTGCCGAGCGATCAGAAACTGCGGGACTGATGGTCCCCTCGCTCTGCTTAGACAACGTCATGACGGGCTACCGATCAGTCGACCGACGGCGGTGCCCGCCGGTGTGCCAGCCACTTGACCAGTGGTGATTCGGTGTTCCCTCAGAACCTGGAGCACAAGCCCAAGTCCGATCAGTGTTGCCGAGAGCGCCAGACCAATGGCGACTCCCACGGCCGTCTTCGACACCGCAGCCGCCACCGTACAGATGACGACTGACGTGCAGGTCTGGATTATGCGGTATTTCAACAACTTCGAGCTGGCACCCTGCGCGCGATAATAGTTGTAGACGGCTGAGATCCAGCATATCGCCGCATATTCGAGGCCAAGGAAGGGCAGAACATGCAGCGCTACCTCCCACGAGTCGCCAAGCAACATACGCCCGAGAACATCAGGTGCGAACGGCGCCAGAAATCCGATGGTCATGGCTGAAGCAGAGGTGATCCACGCTGCCAGCGCCAGGGTGCGCCACACCTGTTTTGCACTGTGCCCCGCTCGTATCGACTCCGGAATGACGATCAGTGGCAGTGAACTGATGAGAACAGCAAAGGGACCAAGAACCGTCACGGCGCCGCGAAGCGACGCTGCCGCCTCTGTTCCGATGTAGACGGTCGATACCGACACAACAATAATTGCGCCCAATTGATCGATCCCCGCCTCGACTCCGAATCGGACCCGATGGCGCCAATACAAACGAGCCCAAGCGACGACGCCGCGAAATTGAGGTCTGGTCTTCAACGCAATTGCGAGATAGATGAGCGCCAGGAAGCCTGCCCCGCTCCAGATCCAGATCATCTGTGGGATGGTGAGCGCGTCAGGTCTAACCCACGACAGAACTAGGACACCGAAGGCGATCACGGCCCACAGTCCGTCGCTGCAGAAAGCGTGTTTCGGTTCGCCACGCGACATTGCCGAGAATCGCAACGCGTCCTGACACAGGACGATCGGAGCTGCTACTGCATACGCAATTCCCACTGCCGGTTCATCCAATGCAAGTGACACGGCCAGTGCGATGGCGCCCACGCCGACGCCCAATATTGCTGCGGCGCCAGCGGCGAACTTGGATTCTTCGCGAATCGATTGATGAGAATTGGCGCTCATGAGTAGCAGCGGAGTGCCGGCGGCGCCGCGAACAAATCCCAGGGCTGCTGTGATGATCGAGAAGACCAAGACTGCAAGACCGAAAGCAGTGACCGAGGATGGCCCGGCCATCGCGAACAAGATGACAGCGTTGCTGACGCTCGACAGAACTTGGTCACCGGCGCTGTAAACGACCCGTAGGCGCACATTACTCATTCGGACTTCACCACCCCTCCGCGGATACATCGATTTCGAGAACGTCCAGGCCGAGTCGTCAAACGTGTGTAGGCCTGACTTCACTCCACGGTTCACAATTGGGACAATCAGAACAGACTGAAAGTTTGTTTACTAAAGGGTAACCGACCACGGTTCGCGCGTCGAACCAGTGAACCCCATCCGAGGGTATCGAAGCCAAGGCGGGCGCCGGTGTTCGCGCATCTTCAGATCGGGACCCTACGGACAAGTGTGACGAATTATCGTCTTGTACATGGCTATCGCGATCCAAAGGCGGAGCATGCCGTGTCTACAACCTGACATATTGAAGAGCGGCGCAATCGAGCGTGGAATTGAACACAGTCGGCCATTCTGGTGAATCCGCATCGACCGTCCACAGATTGGCAAATCGTGGGTTAACCACGACGTATATCGCCAACGCACACCGAAGTGCTCACGAAATCCGACGGTTTGTATGCCACCAGCGCCTGGCCATCGGTTGAAAAACAACCAACATGCGGCTTAAATGGCCTAAACAAACCTGAAGATTGTTTAAAACGTGGGTTTACCGGACTTGGAGGTTCGTCATCGGCACACCGACTGATCGGCTACACAACAGCGCCCGGAGCGAATCGGACGTAGTAGGGACCGAGACAGCGGAGTCCGACGCCATGGTCGATCCGCACGCGCCCCACTCCGACACACTCAACATCACCATCGTGGGCATCAATTACGCTCCCGAGACAACGGGTATCGCGCCGTACACGACGGATCTGGCCGAGGCACTCGCCGAACGAGGCCATCGAGTCCACATAGTCACCGGCTATCCTCACTACCCTGCCTGGGAAAACGATTCCAGTTTTCTCGGCAGATCCATCGACGAGGTAGTAAACGGCGTTTACGTTCACCGCCGACGCCACTTCGTCCCCAGCCCGCCCAGTGCGCTCGGCCGGATCAAGATGGAACTGAGCTTCGGCGCACGCGCGGTCATGTCCCGGTGGCACAAACCAGACGTGATCATCTGTGCGAGCCCCGCATTGCTTTCTACCGCAATGGCTCTGGGGCGTAGTCGGTCGACGCGGAACCGCCCGGCGATCGGCGTGTGGGTTCAAGACCTGTACGGGCAGGGTGTTGCCGAAACCGGTGCGTTGAGTGGCCGTGGCGCCCAAGCAACTTCACGTCTCGAAGCTACCGTGTTGAAAGCATTCGACGGCATTGCCGTGATTCACGATCGCTTTGCCGATCACGTCGTGAGCGAGCTCGCGATCCCTCGGGAACGAGTCACGGTAATCCGGAACTGGACGCACGTAGCGCCGATCGATATTGCCGATCTCGCCGCCGCGCGAGCACAATTCGGATGGTCAGCTGACGAGGTCGTCGTACTCCATACCGGCAACATGGGCGTCAAACAAGGTCTCGACAACGTCGTGAACGCCGCGAAACTCGCTGACGAACAACGGCTTCCAATTCGTTTTGTCCTAGTTGGCGATGGCAATCAAAGGCTTGCTCTCGAATCTGCAGCCGCAGGTGTAGATCGCATCGATTTTGTACTCCCACTGGACGACGAGGCGTTCCGGACAGCTATGGCCGCAGCAGATGTCCTGCTCGTCAACGAAGCTCCGGGAATTGTGGGAATGGCCGTCCCGAGCAAGCTCACTTCCTACTTCAGCAGTGGAACGCCGATCGTGGCCGCCACCGACGTCACGTCGACAACCGCCGATGAGATTCGCGCGTCGGGTGCCGGAGTGGTCACACCTGCCGGTGAACCAGCCGGACTGCTCTCCGCGGCACTGCAACTCGCGGGTGACCCGGAGAAATCCCGAAACCTCGGCGCGGCAGGAATCGAGTACTGCTCGGCAACCGTCGGAAAGACCTCCTCGATCGACAAATTCGAACACTGGGTTCACGCACTGGCCGCAGTACGCGGCAAGTCTCCAGTGCGAGTTGCTGTCCCAACCACAACAGACAAGGCAGTTGACGTCCGATGACCAAACGTGCACTCATTACGGGAATTACCGGACAGGACGGTTCATATCTCGCAGAACTGTTGCTGTCGAAAGGCTATGAAGTACACGGACTGATCCGACGTGCATCCACATTCAACACTGCGCGTATCGAGCACCTCTATCAAGATCCGCATAATGACGACACTCGACTGTTCCTGCACTACGGTGATCTTTCCGACGGCGCTCGACTCGTCACGCTGCTGTCGACCATCGCACCCGACGAGGTGTACAACCTCGCGGCGCAGTCTCACGTCCGTGTGAGTTTCGACGAACCCGAACATACCGGTGACACAACAGGTATCGGATCGATCCGATTGCTGGAAGCAGTACGGATGACCGGGTTGCAGTGCCGGTACTACCAGGCCTCGAGCTCCGAAATGTTCGGCGCGTCGCCCCCGCCGCAGAACGAGGACACTGTCTTCTACCCCCGCTCACCGTACGGCGCTGCAAAGGTGTACTCGTACTGGATCACCCGAAATTACCGTGAGGCATACGGCATTCATGCCGTGAACGGAATTCTCTTCAATCATGAATCACCCCGGCGCGGAGAAACTTTCGTCACCCGAAAGATCACTCGAGCTGTAGCACGAATTCAAGCCGGGATGCAGGACACCCTCTACATGGGAAACCTCGATGCCATTCGAGACTGGGGCTATGCACCCGAATACGTCGAAGGCATGTGGCGGATGCTTCAGACCGACGAACCTGATGATTACGTCCTGGCGACCGGCGGAAACTTCACGGTCAAGGACTTCGTCGAAGCGGCGTTCGGCCACGTCGGATTGGACTGGCAGAAGTACGTCAAGTTCGACCCGCGGTACCTACGCCCGACCGAAGTCGACGCGCTCGTCGGCGACGCCGGCAAAGCCGAACGTCAGTTGGGCTGGAAGGCCACCGTCCACACACCGGAGCTTGCCCGAATCATGATGGAAGCCGATATTGCGGCACTCCAGCATGAGGGCAGTCCCTGGATCGACACACCAGATCTGCCCGATTGGAGAAAGTAACTCTCATGACGACTCCTGAAACAGTGCAACCCCTGGATCGCAACGCACCGACTTACATTGCCGGGCACCGCGGCCTTGTAGGATCAGCGGTCTGGCGCAGGATGGAACAGAGCAACTTCAGTAATCTGATCGGGCGAACATCCTCCGAATTGGATCTCCGAAGCCGTTCGGATGTGTTCGATTTCTTCGAGCAGTCCAAACCTTCGTGTGTAGTACTGGCAGCTGCGAAAGTTGGTGGAATCGTCGCCAACAACACCTATCCAGTCGACTTCATCTCGGACAATCTGCAGATCCAAACCAACGTCCTCGACGCCGCATTGCATCACGGTGTCCATCGACTGATCTTTCTCGGCTCGTCATGCATATATCCAAGGCTCGCAACGCAACCGATATCGGAAGACCAGTTGCTGAACGGCCCACTGGAGCCGACCAACGATGCCTACGCAATCTCCAAGATCGCTGGAATCATTCACGTCCAGTCGGTCCGTCGGCAATACGGACTTCCTTGGATCTCGGCGATGCCTACCAACCTCTACGGTCCGGGTGACAATTTCTCGGCCACCCTCTCGCATGTCGTACCGTCGTTGATTCGCCGATTCGATCAGGCGCAGCGTGACGGACTCGAATCTGTCACCAATTGGGGATCCGGCACTCCACGCCGAGAGTTCCTGCATGTCGACGACATGGCTGACGCGGTCCTACACCTGCTCGACAATTACGATGCCCCAACACATATCAACGTTGGCACCGGCCGAGACGAGACCATCAAGGAAATCGCTGAGATCGTGGCGGATGCTTGTGGTTACGAGGGCACAATGCTCTGGGATACCACTAAGCCTGACGGTGCCCCGCGAAAGCTCCTCGATACCTCCGCACTGACGGCAACCGGATGGAGCCCGCAGATTTCGACCCGCAGCGGTGTCGCGTCAACAGTGGAGTGGTATCGCCAGCACCTCCGCGACAGTGCCGATTCGGTTCGGCTATGAACAACAGCTCAAGATCCCTGGCCGGATTCACCGGAGCCGGGTATGACAAGGGCCGCGGGCGAATCATTCAGATTGCCTGGCTCGCAATCTCCGGTTCAGTCCTCTCACAATGGTGGTGTCCGAACAGCATTCGGATCGCTGTGCTACGAAAGTTCGGTGCCGATATCGCCGACGGCGTCCTCATCCGACATCGTGTCCGCATCCATTGGCCGTGGAAGCTGAAGGTAGGTGCAGATTCGTGGATCGGCGAGGGCACGTGGATCCTCAATCTCGAACCGGTCACCATCGGATCGGACAGCGTTGTTTCGCAAGATGTACTGCTGTGCACCGGAAGTCACGATCACCGGAGTCCCACATTTGAGTTCGACAACGCACCCATCGTGATCGGCGACGGCGCATGGATCGCTGCTCGCGCGACAGTACTGCGTGGCGTCACAATCGGAGACCGAGCGATTATCGGTGCAACCGCACTCGTCACTGCGGACGTGCCGGACGGAACCACGATGTTGGCGCCTCGGGCAGGCGCATCGCGGTGAAGATTCTACAAGTTGTCACGCTATTCTCACCGGACGCTGCCTACGGCGGACCGCTACGTGTGGCACTCAATCAGTCGAAAGCCCTGCAGGACAATGGCCATGACGTGACCATCGCCGCAGCCTCGCGAGGGTATGAGACAGCGCCAACGCACGAACAAGGCATTCCGTTGAAGTTGTTTCCGGCACGTACCGTGCTTCCGAAAATCGGTTACGCCGGTATGGCTGCCCCCGCCATGTTGTGGTGGCTCCATAAGAACATCCGAGACTACGACGTCATTCATGTCCATCTGGCGCGCGATCTGGTAACGCTACCTGCCGCGAAACTGTCACTGTCATATGGAATTCCGACATTTGCACAGACACACGGAATGATCGACCCTACTGACAAAGCCTTGGCCAAACCGCTTGACGCTCTCCTCACTAACCCAGTGTTGAGGAATGCACGGACGATCTTCTACCTGACAGATCGAGAGCGCAGCGACTTGAGGTCGGTCGTCGGTGACCACGATGTCAATTTGGTCGAATTGAAAAATGGAATACCAGAAATGGACGACCTTCCGTTCAAGTCGGTCAATTCTGATCAAAGGCCCGAGGTTCTGTACCTGGCGCGACTTCAAGAACGGAAACGGCCACAGGTCTTCGTCGATGCCGCAAAAATGATCTTGGACAATGGTTTCAGCGCACGCTTCTCGCTTGTCGGCCCCGATGAGGGGGAAGCCGACGCAGTCGTCAGTCTGATCGAGAACTCCGGGCATCACGACTTCATTCGATACGAAGGGCCACTTCCGTTCTCCGGATCAACCGAACGATACCGGCAGGCCTCGATCTATGTTCTTCCTTCGGTGCATGAACCGTTCCCCATGACAGTTCTCGAAGCCATGTCGGCCGGACTTCCCGTCGTGGTGACGGATACGTGCGGCGTCGCTCCAGTGATTCAAGAGGGGCGATGTGGAATCGTTGTGGACGACTCCACGGAGGCGCTCTCGTCAGCAATATCGTTTTTGCTCGACAATCCAGACAAAGCTTCGGCCATGGGAGAACGCGGCCGAGACATCGCGCGCCGCCAACTCGGAATGGATGCGGTGAGGGCGGTACTCGAATCTGAATACCAATCCCCGAAGAGTCCACCCACTGTCTCGAAGAGCCGACGATAATTTCGAATCCCTTGCCAGCAAAGCTGCACTGGTTCCCGGCATGTTCGAATCGCCGGGGCCCGAATCAGTGAGAAACAATTCTGTGAACTCCAAATCTCGAAAATCAAGACGCCGGCTGCCCATGTTGGCCGGAATCGCCGCAGGCCTGGCAGCGATCATCGCTGCAGGCTGGCCGGTCTACGTCAACCCGAAGATCGATGACCCTGAACTCGCCGACGCCATCGTGGTGCTCGGCGGCGCTCACGACGGTCGAGAGGAACTCGGACTCCAACTGGCAGAACAGGGTTACGCCCCTCAGATTGTCTTCTCCGATCCCTATCGCAGTAGCGATAAGAAGATGAAGGCGATCTGCGAGGGCACCTACGACTTCGAACTCAGCTGCTTCAAGCCTGACCCGTCGACGACGAGAGGCGAAGGACGCGAAATTCGCCGTCGCGCCGAAGCCGAAGGCTGGAAACGAGTCATAGTCGTTACGTTCGTTCCTCATGTCTCGCGCACCCGGCACATCATCGACAACTGCTGGGACGGCGAGATAAAGGTAGTCGCACAGCATCAGTCACTACCGCTTTGGACGTGGACCTTCAACTACATCTGGCAGACAGCGGGTTACGTCCGAACAATTTTCGAAGACTGCTGATGCTCGCTCATTCCTAAGGTCCTTAACCTTCTGGACTGTCAGTATGAAGAGCTTCCAGCAACCGCGGCAGATTAACGGGCCGTCCGAGGGTCTATTGCGAGGGCAACCGGCATGAATGCTTAGGTGCGCCCGCTGTCTACGGGTGCATTGAAAGCGCATCCGCTGCCCGGGAGTTCCACCCGGACTGTGGAACCGGCGTCGCACCGCAGACGAACCTGCGGTGCGAGCCATGCCTGACCCCCAATACGGGTTCAAATCCGAATCAGAGCGTCTGATCTGAACCTGTTACCGACCATCAAAGATCGAGGCCAGGCTACCCGGTCGGGATTGCCTGCTCAAGATCGAAGGACTGGAAAATTCACCGTCCGCTGGAATCCATTAGGTAGTCGAAATTCTGATTGTACGGTGTTTCTGTCACTGTTACGTGTGAATCTACTCGAGCTACCTCGACTCCACCTCGTGTTGCGACGACATTTATGTTTCCAGCTCCTAAACCTGCCACACATGGATATACTCCGGCGGCAACATGGCAAGTCGTCGTCGTCTCACCAACCTTAATTGTCAAGTCCGCTGGCTCGGTCAGAAAGGTTAAGACTTCAACAGTGTTATCTGCCGCAGGTGAATAGTCGCGGATTTCCATCGGCGCACTCGAAGGGTTCACCGGATTTGACCAGGTTGGCTGATTTCGATATGTCACGAAGAGAGTGTCGCGCACAATCTGAGGACGCACACCTAGCCTAAAGGTAGCGATCATGAAGGAATTCAGGTCTAAAAGTGCATATCCGTGTTCAACACTAGGCGCAAACGAGGTCCCTTCGCTGTAGTCATTCCATGTCACCAATTGGACCCATTCACTATCAGACTCCATGGCAATATCCCATGTGTTGCGTAGATTCAGAGTATTGATCGTCTCATCGAAGATTTCCTGCCGCGGACGTGCATCCTGGAAACTTACTGGCTGCATCCATATCTTACCGAGGTCATGCACACGTTTGGCCAAAACCAACGGCGCATTGGAATCCGTTCGCAATAGCGAGTTCGCGTTTGGATTTCGCTCTCCCCAGTTCGACATTCCATAACTGATAGATGCGAAAGCGTCTATATTACTCGCCGCATCAAGAAAAAGCGGGACAAACGCAACCGTCTCTCCGTAGGTTGACTGCATGATATTCAAAAATTGCGACCACCAACTCGGACTCATCAGGTCTGCCCCGAAGGGAGAAATAACCAGACGCCCATCATCTAATCGGTAGGTGGAAGCGAGATCGACATAGACCGACATTTCAGCGGCGAGTTCCGCCGGTGTCATAGATTGAAAATCTGCGCTCATGTCCGGCATCAGCATGACCTTAAAGTTCGGATTCACATTTATCGCCGCTTGCATCAATGCAAGCGGGACGCCACTCCCCCACCAGGAGGAATCATTGGAGCGCGCCATTATATCGACAGAGAAACCGTTGATTCCGGCGGAAGTCGCTTGGAGAACTTCGTTTTCCAAATCTCGCATTCGCCATTCAGGATCAGTGATCGTAGCACGCGGCAGAGGTCGGTCTCTCAGAAACCCGCCGTAGGTAGAGTGAACGCCGCCTTCCCCATCCGCCGACAAATATTCCCGAGAATAAATGTCCGAATTCGAATTCTCGTTGTCAAGAGAAATAGGATACGGCGGAAAATAGTGCGCAAACACTCGTTTGGAATTCACCGACGCCTGGGATGGTGCATCAAAAGGCAAAAAGTTGGTATCGGATTCCGACATCATGGCGATCCTGTCAATCTTACCGGGATCCTCAAATGAACCCGTCAAATTGATTGCTACTAGAACCGCAACTGCCACCAATGCGGTGAAGACTCGAACCCCTGAAGAAATGAACCTAACCATGAAACCCCCAGCCACCTCGCCACAAAACGGACAATTAATAGATTGCGTTCAATCGAGTAAAAAGTAACACCAAAGTGCGGGCCTTGCAAAGCGATATCTTCTCTCACCGCTCCAGCAGCCTCGAATCAACGTAGTCTTCAAAGCTATCTGCAGGACTGGCAAACTCGACTTATCCATCTTCGAAGACTGCTGAGCGAAGGCTCCAGCACGTAGGAGTGGCCAGTGTCAGCTGCCCAACAGCCATCGAGGTCTGGACCACATCTGCCAGTACTCGACGATCTCGGCGCCGGCCACGTCGTACAAGCGGTTGCTTGCGTCGCTCGCGAGGAAACACAAAGAGCCCTCGCCTACCTCCGCGAACGCAATTGCACTCGCTTGCTGCAAGACGCGCATACCGTGCCCTCGCCGCTGACTCGTTGGGCGAGTACCACCTGCCCAACCGGTACTGATCGGGTGCCCGAAGGACAACATCGCTGCCGCTTGCAGGGCTCCGTCTTCGACCAATCCGATAACCGATCTCCGAGAATGCCCTTCACTACTCGACGCTGTGTATACAAGCGCAGCGGATGCGGGATCCACATTGAAGATTTCCCCGACCAGCCCGCGTGCGGCACCCAGTTCTTCCTCGTCCAGAACCTTGACTTGCGGATCTAATTCCGACGGTGAATTCGGCAGCATCCGTAGGGAACTCGATCCGACACAGACCCAGCCTGCATCCGACAAGACCGTTCCTGCACCCAGACCTAAGCCGGCGAGCATGATCACAGAGCGATGTTTTTCGGCAAGAATACGCTCGATGACATCCGACGTATTCTTGCGTACGTCGCTCCCATGGATCAACGCAAGGTTGTAACTCGGATCAGGCACGCCGGTAAGCGCGAGCCACCACCCGTCGTCGACGATGTGAATGCCCGTCGCAGGAATGAGTCCAGACATGTTTTGCCCGTATGCATCCCGTAGTCCAGCGAGACCGGACCCGGTGCGCGGCATCTGCCATCCGCCGATAATCTGCTCCTTCAATACAAGTCACGCGAGACTATCGACAACTGCAGGATTGAACCCAACCGGTTCAGTAGGCTCCATCACTGCGAACCACTGCTGACACCGTACGTGCGATGATCGAAAGATCTTGTGCCGCTGACCAGTTCTCGACGTACGAGGAATCCAGACGAACCGATTCTTCCCACGAGAGATCACTACGGCCGCTGACCTGCCACAGTCCGGTAATACCGGGTTTCACGAACAAACGGCGAGACACCTCGTCGTCGTACATCTCGACTTCACGTCGAAGTGGTGGACGCGGACCCACTACGCTCATTTCGCCGCGAACAACATTGAAGAACTGTGGGAGTTCGTCGATGCTCAACCGGCGGAGAATCTTGCCGATCGGTGTGATACGCGGATCTTCGCGCATCTTGAAGAGCACACCGCCCGCACCCTCGTTGTCGCCCATCAGATCGACAACCTGCTGATCGGCACCGGCGACCATCGTCCGAAACTTGTACATGGGAAACGGTTTCCCGTTCAGCCCGATGCGCTCTGCCTTGTAGAAAACCGAGCCTTTCGATGTGAACTTGACGGCGACTGCCGCTGCAATCATGACGGGCGCTACAAGCAGGATCATCAAAACCGAGAATATGGTGTCGAAAATTGCTGGTGCCCAACGGTTTGCGCCTTCGTAACGTGGCCGCTCGACGTGAATGAGCGGCAGCCCGGCTACGGGCCTAAACATCAGTCGGGCCTTGGAAACATCCGCCATGACCGGCGAAACAACGAGATCCACACCTTCTGCTTCCAGATCCCACATCAGTTTGCGGATTCCGACCTGGCCGAGATCCTCGGTGCCAGTCACGATGACTGTGTCTGCGTTGCACGCCCGCATGGCCTCGATCACTTCAAATTCGTTGCCTAACACCGGAACATGTACACCGTCGACCATGATGTGATCATCGAGCACAGTTGCGCGGCGCGGAATGCAGGTACCCACGACGTCGTATCCTGCCGACGCTGCTCGCGCAAATGAACGCGTAGTGGCAACAACAGAGGCATGCCCACCGACCAGCAGAACCGCGTTGCGGCATTGCCCGGACGCCCGCTTGTTTCGAATATCCCGACGCCAAAGGTACCGGCCGAGAAGCAAGGCACCCAAGCCGAGAGGCAGTGCGATCATGAGGTAACTTCGCGCAATTTCGACGCCGAGAACGATACCGATTAGTGCGCCAAGCCCGAATACCTGACCTGTCGCCATCAGAACACGCTCGTATTCGTCGCCACCTTCTCCCAACATCGCTTGGTGGCGACTACGACCCCGCGAAAGCGTGATCATCCACAGCGCACCGAGCAAAACGGATGCAACAACCTTGAGCGGAGTCAGCCACTCGAAAGGATGGGGCCAAACACTGCCGAACTGCGCGAGCGCAATCACAAAAATTACGGTGACAGAGTCGGTGATCGCAATTCTGCGCCGATACGCACGCCGCCAGTCTCGACTCAGATCAGCCGAATTCCGCAGTGCCGTCGGCTGGATCCCCACCTCAGCATGAACGCTCATTGGTCATCAGTCTTTCTTGTCATCGATTGGTGTCGCGGGTTGAGTCGCGGGCCGTATCGGGCCTTTCTCCAGAAATCGCTGATCATTAACCAACTGTGGGATCCAGGAACGGCAACACCCCGCCGGTTGCCGTGCCTGGCGTCGACTGACGCTAGTAAAATTCCCCCACCAACCCCTTCGTCAAACTGCTGACCAGGGGCCAATTCCTGCAAAATTCGACCTCATTACGCTCTTCCCGTACGCAAACATACCTCAGGTTTGTTTGCAGTGCACTCGAGAGCGCCGAGTAACCGAGAGATTGCCAACTAATTACCAGGAATCACGGACGTACGGCACAAAACCTGCTACGTACGAGACTGTTGCGTCTCCCAGTTGCGGACTTCGGCGATCAGCAGGTCGAGGGCATCTGCCAGCGCTGTATCGGCTTCTCGGCACCGCTCGACCAAGCCTTCGAGCCCCGCTTCGGCAATGATCTCCGTCACTCCCGCTCGAGCCGCCCGAAGCATCACCTTCTCCGCCAGAAGTCTCGGCGGTTGCGACTTGGCGATGCCGTCCATCGACGACGCACGGGCCTTCTCCGCATCCTTGAGTCGCTCCCACGCCAACTCCTGCTCAGCAATGTCCACCACACCGGAACTCATCAAATGCGGACTGCGGTGAACCAACTTGTCGATCAGCGCGCCGGCGACGTCGTCTAACTCGAAGACACCATGTGCTTGCGCGATACGCGAATGGAACAGCACCTGAAGCAGAAGGTCACCGAGTTCCTCCCGAAGGTCCGTCTCGTCGCCGCTGAGGATGGCGTCGAGCACCTCGTACGTCTCCTCCACGAGATAGACCGAGAGACTCTCGTGGGTCTGCGTAGCTTCCCACCCGCCGCGCTTCCACAACCGGTCCATAATGGAAGCCGCTTCCACCAATCTGTCTCCGTGAACCGGCGCTGCACGCACTATCCGAGCACCCGACGCCGCCAAGGCTGCAATCCGAGGTCCGTCGCCGTCCATCATTACGATCACCGCAGCACCGGCAGTGGAATCAGGTAGTGCTATCCGAACCGGTTCCGGCACCGTGTCGTCGATCCGGACGGGCCCAGCCAAGAACGAAACCGCTTCGATCGGAACAACATCCGGCCGCAATGGATCGAGCAGAACGACAGTAGAAACATCGGTCACGTGCGCTCAAGCCTCCATGACAACAGCGCCGGCTGCCCGACCATCGATGGCCAGGATGAAGTCCGCGATGTACTGCAACAGTTCCACGTCGCGCAGACGATCGGAACCGACACCACCGGTTCGCGGCATCGGCAACTGCACCAAACCCGTGGTAGCCCGGTACTGCGCGCTCGGATAGATCCGTTTGAGCCTGATCTGCTTGGAATCCGGCAACGCCATCGGCGCAACCTTGATCTGTGTACCCGTGACCGCGATCTCTTCGAGCTGGTACTCACGAGCCAGTAGCCGCAGCTTCGCCACAGACACAAGACGTCGGACTTCTTCCGGTATCGGTCCGTAACGGTCGACGAGTTCCTCGACCACCCCGGCGATGCCGTCGGAATCCGTTGCGGCAGCAATCTTCCGGTAGCCCTCGAGCCTGAGCCGATCACTGGTGACGTAATCCGGCGGAATATGCGCATCGACGGGAAGGTCGATGCGGACTTCCTTGGGCGCATCGTCGGTGGTGATGGGGCGTCCGTCTGCAGCTGCCCGATACGCCTCGACTGCTTCGCCGACCAACCGCACGTAGAGGTCGAAACCGACGCCGGCAACGTGACCGGACTGCTCGGCACCGAGAACGTTGCCGGCGCCGCGGATTTCGAGGTCCTTCATGGCGACAGCCATGCCGGCACCGAGATCGGAGTTCTGCGAAATGGTGGCCAGGCGGTCGTAGGCCGTTTCGGTCAAAGGCTTTTCGGGCGGATACAGGAAGTACGCGTATCCGCGTTCACGGCTACGCCCCACCCGGCCTCGCAGCTGGTGGAGCTGCGAGAGTCCGAGCGAATCGGCGCGCTCGACGATCAGCGTGTTCGCATTGGAGATATCGAGACCGGTCTCGATGATGGTGGTACAAACCAGGACGTCGTAGTCTCTCTCCCAGAATCCTTGAACAGTCTTCTCGAGAGTGTCCTCGTTCATCTGTCCGTGCGCGACCACGACACGAGCCTCCGGAACGAGTTCACGAATCTTCTTGGCTGCCTTGCCGATCGAGCTCACTCGGTTGTGCACATAGAAGATCTGACCGTCACGCAGAAGCTCACGACGAATTGCCGCGGCAACTTGCTTGTCCGCATAGGCACCGACGTAGGTCAGGATCGGATGCCGTTCTTCGGGAGGCGTGAGAATTGTCGACATCTCCCGGATGCCCGCCATGCTCATTTCCAGCGTACGAGGGATCGGGGTGGCCGACATCGTCAGTACGTCGACGTGGGTACGCAGCGCCTTGATGTGTTCCTTGTGTTCGACGCCGAACCGTTGCTCCTCATCGACGATGACCAGACCGAGGTCCTTCCAGCGGACGGCAGTCTGCAACAAACGATGTGTTCCGATGACGATGTCGACCTCGCCCTCGGCCATCCCGGCGATGATCTCCTTGGAATCTCGCGCGTCGGTGAAGCGTGAGAGCCCACGAACCTTGACCGGAAACGATGCCATCCGCTCGGTGAAGGTCTGAAGGTGCTGCTGCGCAAGCAGAGTCGTCGGTACGAGAACCGCAACCTGCTTGCCGTCCTGAACGGCCTTGAACGCTGCGCGGACTGCGATCTCCGTCTTGCCGTATCCGACGTCGCCGATGACAACGCGGTCCATCGGGACAGGTTTTTCCATGTCGCCCTTGACTTCACTGATTACCGTCAACTGGTCGACAGTCTCGGTGAAGGCAAACGCGTCCTCGAGTTCCTTCTGCCACGGTGTATCCGGACCGAAGGCGTGCCCGGGGGCTGCCTGACGCGCAGCATAGAGCTGCACGAGCTCGCCGGCGATCTCGCGAACTGCCTTGCGTGCCTTAGTTTTTGTATTGGTCCAGTCGGATCCACCGAGTTTGCTGAGCGCCGGCATCTCGCCACCGACATAGCGGGAAAGTTGATCCAGCGACTCCATCGGCACGAAGAGTCGGTCGCCGGGTTGCCCACGCTTGCTGGCCGAGTATTCGATGACCAGGTACTCGCGTCGCGCGCCGCCGATGGTGCGCTCCACCATCTCCACGAACCGCCCGATACCGTGCTGATCGTGAACAACCATGTCGCCGGCGGCAAGCGCGAGCGGATCCACCTGGTTACGACGCTTGGCCGGAAGCCGTTTACCGTCACCGACTGCAGCAACCCGATTGCCGGTGAGGTCGGCTTCGGTGACGACGACCATTCCCGGCACCTCGCCCCGCCCGGGCACACTGCTACCGCCGTGTAGAACCAGACCGTCGTGCAACGATCCGCGCAGCACCGAAACCTGACCACGCGCCGGAACTGCGCCGGGTTCGAGCATCGTGGCCGGAACCTCAGCCTCGCCGAGTCGCTCGTAGATGCGCTTTGCGGTACCGGCTCCGGCAACGACGACGGCAGCACGTCCACCGGTGCTCACATGGGCGCGGAGACTGACAAAAAGCTCGGCCAGGAGGTCGTCGGATCCACGTATCTGTGGGGCCGCCTGAATCGGAAGTTCCAGTTCTTCGCCGTTACCCGACGCCAGCGGGCTGATGGTCCACCACGGACGCCCACCGGCTTCCGCGGACTCGCGTACCTGACGCAACGATCGGTAGGCGGAAGCGCCGAGACCGGACTCGCCGGCCAGAATGGAAGTATCGAGCGGCGCCGCACCACCGATCGATGCCGCAGTCCACGACGCTTCCAGGAACTCCTGTCCGGTTCGAACCAAATCCGTTGCACGCGTGCGCACCTTCTCCGGATCGCACACGACGATATGGGTTCCACCCGGAAGAATATCGGAAAGTAGTTGCAGTTCACCGGGTTTCAACACCGGCAGCAAAGCTTCCATACCTTCGACTGCAATGCCTGCCGAGATCTTGTCCAGCATTTCCACGAGCGACGCGTCGGCTTGGTTCTCGGCTGCGATCTTCGCTGCCCGATCCCGGACGTCCTGTGTCAACAGCAATTCCCGACACGGTGGCGCGATCACGACGTCGACGTCGATATCAGGCAGTGACCGCTGGTCGGCTACGGAGAAATACCTCAGTTCTGAGACCTCGTCACCCCAGAATTCAACTCGAACGGGATGATCGGCGGTCGGTGAGAAGAGATCCAGAATGCCTCCGCGTACCGCAAACTCACCACGTTTACCCACCATATCGACGCGTGTATACGCCATCTCCACGAGTCGGACCAGCACGGATTCGAAGTCGATCTCGGTGCCGGCGCGCAGAGTGATCGGCTCGATCTCCCCCAACCCGGGTGCCATCGGCTGAACCAGCGAGCGCACCGTCGTCACCACAACGCGCAATGGAGCGCCGTACGACGCGTCGTCCGGACGTGCGAGCCGACGCAGCACCTCGATGCGTCGCCCGACGGTATCGGCGCTCGGTGACAACCGCTCGTGCGGCAACGTTTCCCAAGACGGGAACTGCGCGACGGAACCCCCGATCATCTCGGTGAGTTCCTCAGTCAGATCGTCGGCCTCACGACCCGTCGCAGTAACCAGTAGCACCGGATTGTGCGCTGCGAGCGCAGCCGCGATGAACGGCCTCGCCGGCTTGGGCGCAACGATATCGAGTCTGGCGCTACCGATCGCCTCGGTCACCGCAGTAAATGCAGTGTCCGCGAGTGCGGCCTCGGCAAGTCCGGCAAGCAAAGTCTGGGCAGCGGGCGGCAGGGCAGTCAACGAATGCGCTCCTCAGCGGTGACGACGAGCTGCGGACGAACAACCCGGGCGTCCCCGCTCCAAGAGTGAGTGACGCCGAGTTGATTCTATCCGCGAGCGCGCCCTATCTACGCGGAACCCGCTTCGGTGTCGATACTCGAAGATGTTCGGCCACCGTCAGCGGCGCGACCGCCACGCTTGCCTGTGAGTTGAGCGCCCGCACCCGACCGATCACCATCTTCGCTTGACCAACGCGGCGCAACCTCACTGTCCGCGAGCCTCCGGGTGCCAGATGGAACCAGGAATCCTCCGGCTCAAAGCCTTGCAGGTCCAGCGAAACGTACTGCGCCGTACCTTCGGACGTGACGTCGACAACCCACTCGTCCTCGCCGACCGAGCGTGCGATTGCCGACAAACCCAACGAACGTTCGAGAGGCCGGGCAGCACTCCCCAACAGGTGTACCACCTCCTCGAGCACCGTCCCCTCGTCGTTCTCGAGGGTGACCGTGACGGCATCGTAGTTGGGCGGGCCGAACTTGAAAACATGTGTGAGATCGGTGAATCGTCCCACCACGGCGTCGACGGACAGGCTCTGGCTTCCGTGCGCCTCGATCTTGACCGGGGCGACGGCATTCACCGGAACGATCCCGGACCGGCTGTGCGCCCGGATGCGGATTTCGCCGACGACCGGCTGCGCAGTCTCGTTCAGCACGTCGAGACGAAGCCCGTCCATTCCGTCGTCTGTAACGATGAGAGCCAGTGGTTTCGAGTAGCGCCCAAGCACATACCAGGGCGCTTTGGGGGCGCCTTGCCAGTCGAGGACTCCCCATCCCGGCCCCGGTTCGAGATCCATCAGTGCCAAGGTGAGGGCACCGTCGCATCCGGAATCTGCTCGGCGCCAGTGGCCGAGAACTGCCCCGAACGCTTCACAGATCGCTGCCCGGCCCAGGTCGAGATAACGTTCCGGATCGGACCAGCGCACCTCGCTCGGATCCTCGCCGAACAGCGTCTTGACGTAGTGATCGCGAACGTCTTCGAAATCCCACGACGACCCGTGGTCTCGCGGTACTGCAGCTTTCCACGCCGGATGATGCCCCGCCGCCGACACGGATCCGAATGCGGATTCGATGACGTTGTTGGAAGGCGGAATCGCAAAGGCCAAGCACTCAGCGGCGAATCGCACTCGTGCGCGCGTCACGTCATCGAGCGGACGACGGTACGCACCCACTCCGAAGTAGTGCGCGATACCGCTACCGACGTGGGTAACCAACTCCTCGCACTCGGGCGGAGCGGACGGCGACGACGTCACGTATTCGACGTGGGGTGATAGGTCTGCAATCAACGACGGCAGCTGAGAGTGAATGACCGAGATCTGCTGATCAACCAAACCGAGCATGGCCGGTTGCTGCTCGGTTTCGCTTCCACCACAGAAGACCGCGAGGGCCGGATTGCCACCGACGCGCCCGAAAAACGTACGTATCTCAGCCGAGAACAGTGCAAAGAACTCTGCGGTGTCCGGCGGATCGAGTGTCGCGAGCATCGCGTCCTGCCAGACGAGAATGCCCAGCCGTGCGCACTCGTTCCAGAAATGATCGCTCTCGTAGACCATGGTTCCCGGAACCCGCAGCATGTTCACACCGGCGCCGGCGCACCGTTCGAGCACCTGAGTTGTCATGGTCTCGGACTGGAAGGAGATCGGATCGGTAGGCGTCCAGACCGATCCCCGGCAGTACACGTCAATGCCGTTGACCGACAGGCGAAATCCGCCACCGCTCCGATCAACCTCGAGGCTGCGAAAACCGACGTTTCCCAGCTCGAACACCTTTCCACCGACCTCGATCGACACCGGGTACCGGTGCGGAGCGCCATGGGTGTGCGGCCACCAGAGATCCACCTCGGGAATCTCGACGACACCGGTGACCTCGGTCAACCCATCTCTGCCAGGTTTCACGGTGAGCGAGCCTCGCACTGTACCGACAGCGACGGCGACGGCCGCGAGGGCGCTCGGCACACCAGTGAGCCGCGCCGTGATCTCGACCCGACCTGTGCCGCCGTCGACGCCGGCATCCAGCGACCGAGAAACAACACCAATCTTGTGGGTATCCAGTAACCGGATGCCTCGCCACGGACCCACCGGAACGGGAACTCCGGAAAACACTGCCGCTCGCCCCAGCAGGGTCGTGCGTATCCACCTCAGCCCTTGATCGCGGACCAACGACGAACGCCACCGGCCGCGCGGCCGACGCGAACTCAATATCGCTGCCAGAGAATGAAAGCGAATAGCGATCGTGATCTCACGCCCGCTCGTCGTATCACGGGTCACGATCGCTTCACCGGGAACGAACATCGATTCCGACGAGATGGTCAACGTGTTGTCTACCCAGACATCGGCAAACGCCGTCAGTCCGTCGAAGTGGAGCAGCCACGACCCCTCACCGGTCGTGGCCACCCGAGTAACGAACCACCAGTCCATAGTGTCGAGCATCGTGACGTCAACGGACCCGGGTCCGTCCGATTCGCGAATCGCTCCCGCCACCGTTCCCGGTACCGTCGCCCGGTGCCACTCCCCGGTGATCGAGCCCAGCTCGGTCGGATTCGACATCACCCCGGGATCTGTTGCGATACAACGCCAATCTGCTCCGTCAAGCAAATCTGCTCGAGAGTAGCGTGCCATCACACCAGCCTGAGGTGTCGCTGCGACTCAACTCCGACGATGGACGTGATGATGTCCATGGAATTCTTCCAGGACACTGCCATCTCGTCGAGTTGATCACGTGGGTCCACGGCGCGTCCCCTCGCCGCACGCGCCATTTGGAATTGAACACTCTTCGCTCCCGCAGCAACCTTACGGAAGCCTGCGGCAGCCTCAATAGTTCCGGAAAACCCTGCCGTGTCGAGAAACTCGCTGACATCGCCCGCAAGTTCAGCGCTGGCACCGCATTGACGCAACAAACCGAAGGACCAGAGATGAAACGCATCCATACCGGCCGCCTGGACCCACTCGGAATCCTCGACCACTCGTCGGCCCAACTCGCGCACCGGATTTCCCGGCGGGCGGGCTGCAACGTTTCGACGTGCAACTTCCCCGACGTTCCCGGTATTCATTGCATAACCTGGCGAGAGTCGAATCTGTTCGACGTAAGGAACAAACGACGGCAAACTCGAACGATCGAGGTCGAAAACGCCGGAGAAATCTTCACCCCGCAAAACATGGTATCCACTGTTGTGGAAGTACTCGAGCTCGCCCGCTACCCGATCGATCCGATTAGGAACAATCGTGGTCTTGGCATGCGCCTCATGGTAACTCGTCCCCAACGTGTCGGGGAGCCAATAACCGTCGACCTCCACAGTCGACAACATTCCCACCTCGAGATTGTCCTCGACATGCACCAGCGGAGCTCGCCAGACATTCATCTCCGCAACGTCGATTCCGTACAGCGCCACAATGTCTTCGGCTTTGAGCTTCAGAAAAGTCCACTGCGTACCGTCGAACCTCGACGAAAAAGCACAGGCCAACGCCGGCACGGGGTCGAGTCCGAGCGAATGCAGAACTTCGATCCACAAGTCGAGGTAGCAGTTGGTCTGCGCCCACACCCGATCATCGCGGTGAATGGCGTGCGGGGAGTACCCGTCGGGGACAACATCCAGGAGGCGCGCCATCACAAACCCATACGTCCGCGAATTTCTACCGGCCAGCCTGAGACATTCAAACCATGTGTCCGTAAGAGCGCCAAAGCAATACGTTCCATTCCGAATCCGACACACGAACTGTGCGCAACATCGCCGTCGGAAGTCTTAATACCGAACGTCTGACCGAAGTGGTCGAGGTGATTGTTGGACGAGACGATCGCAGTGCCCTCGTCGTGGTCACCGTACAACCGAACGACCAACTCCGTCTTCAGGTTTTCTTCGCGTTGGTTTACAGCCAACATACGGCCGGCCCGCCCGAAGAAGGGATCGTTTGCAATGACCGGCGTGGCCTCGAGACCGAGTCCGTCGAGGACCTCGAGGCCCCGTCGGATCCAGGTTTCACGGTGAGCGGCCGCCGCGTGGGCATCGCCGATGGTGACGAACTCGTGCATCCGAAACGCCTGCATACGTGCCGGGTCGATCGCGGGTTCGTGACGGAAGCAGAAACCGTAGATATCAAGCAGCACTCCGCCCTTGGGCAGCACGCCCGAGTACTGGGCATAGGCCGGATGGCAGGCTGCCGACACCAGCATCGTCTCGGTCGGCTCGAGATAACGATCCCACGATTCACCACTTGCACGATCGGCGAGCAACTGTGCGTGATCGAAATTGCTACCGGTGAAGGTATTGATCGCACCGGTCAGGTTGGGGAACGACGCGATGTAATCGGTACGTTCGAAACTGGTCCGCGGAAACACGGGTGGAAAGCGCAAGCGTGTCGCCGACGATCCGGGACCTGCGGCCACCACCACACGGTCGATGCCGTCGATGATGTCCTCGAAGACCCCGGAGCGCCCGTACAGGCCGTCCACATCAGTCTTGATCAGGAGGCCGCCTGCCAACAACTCCCGCTGAAACTCCGCTCTCGCAAGATCGAGCTCCGAAGGGACAGAATCGGTTTCACTCATTCCGGTACTGGTAGTCACAGTGTCCCTCGGTATCCGATAGCCATCTGGGCAGACCCCGCCATAATCCGATCGTTATTCACCATCAGCGCAGCCCCGTGTGCATCACGGAGATGCCGACCGAGCGAATACTCGCTGTCCTCGCGATAACCCGAGATCCCGCAGATGAGCATCGCCTGGCCGATGATCTCCACCACCGAATTCGACGTGGTGACCTTCAAGTTGTTCATCGACAATGCAAAACCGACGCTATCTGTTGTGGCCAACTCTTCGGACCCGTCTCGAGTCTGCGCAGCGAGGTCGTACCGACGAGCAGATGAATCCACAAGATCCGCAAATTGTTGTGCCACAGCGGCTGTTTCGGCCAACCGTAGAGCACCGGGAGATGACACTCCCGGCTGCTTCCGGGCTGCAGCGCGCACATACTTGCGCGCTTTCTCGAGCGCTGCATCCGCAATACCCAGCCACACCGAACTCCACACCACATGCGAGACCGGAAGCATGGTGTTGGTGGAGATATAGGAATACGGCGTCTTCGCCACCATGTCCGGAGTGGAGGTAGCTCGAAGAATATATCCGAGGCTGCAGGTTCCCCTCAGTCCGAGGGTATTCCAGTCGGTGGTCTTCTCCAGTGTGAGATCAGCTCGACGGCAGACAACCAGAACCTGGTCATTGGGCTGACTTTCCGGTGTTCGGCGAGCTGTGACGACGATCGCGTCAGCTTCCTCGCCGTACGAAATGACCGGTGCATTCTTGATCAACAGCAGATGACCACCGAGATCTTCGACAGCACAATAACTTCGGCTGACGTCTCCGCCGATACCCAGTTCTGTGGTTGCCGATGCGAGCAACAATTGATTGGCGGTGACCTCGACAACAAATGCCCGAAGCGCCTCGGTATTTCCATGCTTGACCAACGAATAGATCTGAGTCTGATGCATCGCGAAGATCATTCCGCTTGCAGCGCAACGTGATCCGAGGATTCGTGCGATCTCGGCGACCTCACGCAAGGACAACCCTTCACCGCCGAACTCCGTCGGCACGGCCACGGACAGCAACCGTTGCTTACGCATCGCGGCAACCGCTTCTGCGGGGAAGCGCGCTTCTACGTCGACCTGGTCGGCCCACTGTGCGGCAACCTCGTCCGCAACGAGTCGCGCTCGTTCGTGGGCAGTTCCGACAACAACCTCGGAAATCGGCATACTCACGCGGCACCCAGACCGATCAATGCGTCTTCGATCGATTTGACGCTCGCGAAGGTACTCTTGCGCAGCAACTCGTCCGGAAATTCGATATCGAACGAATCTTCCAGGGCCAGCATCACATTGACACTGGCGTGGGACGTCAACCCCAATTCGTAGAGATCGGCTTCAACATCAATCGCGCTGACGTCGACTGCGAGCCGACCATGCTCCACGAGCACCTTGCGAATTGCCTGATCACTCATCGGTGACATCGTCCTTCTGTTTTTTGCGAAATGTCGCAGCGCGTGGCAATCACCATTGCAATGGCAACGTCCGCCTCATGCGAAATAGATACTTGAAAATCTTGAAGGTCCTGCGCTAAGGCAAGTTTCGCCGCTTCACCGGAAAGTACTACTCCACATCCCCCCCACAGTTCTCGCGTGATCTCGATCGAATTCCACGGCAGCGCCGAGTCGAGTGGCCGGAGAACCTTGACCACTGCTTCCTTAGCCGCAAAACGAGCGGCCAGCCGTTGATCTCGAGCCGGACCGTCGCACGTCGTCAACTCGTGCGCCGTGAACGTCCGCTCCAGATAACGACGTCCGAAAAGATCGATACTCCGACTGATGTCGACAACGTTGACGACGTCGCAACCGATCCGAGGTCCGACGTCCCGAGTGTCGACCGCCGGCGTGCGCTCACTACTCATCTGGTTACCCCTTCCATCGGTGCACCGGGCGGCCCCCTACGCCGCCCGCTACACCGACTTTGTGTCGTCGAACCTGTCCGTCTTGACCAACCCGACCAATGCAGCAACTGTCTGGCTACCCAGAGAACATACCGCAACGTCTAGATGGTGAGCAAGATCGAACCGACTGGCATTCAACTACTCGTCAAACATACTCTTGGTTTGTTTCAAAGTGCTAATGAACGAGACAACCCACAGAGCGGAATACGAGAACAGTCGTGACCGGAACCTGAAATCCCACATCAGCGATTGGCGGCACCTAGCCTGAACTCAGTGATCAGTCCCAAGACGGCGTGCAGCGAACTGACGGAAGTATTCAACCTTCGACTCAGGTACGACCACGGGAAGAACCATATTCCAGGACGACTTCATCGACTCGGACAACTCACGCACTGTTCCCGTCGCGGCCGCCACCAATCGAACACCCGACACCATCTGAAGCAAGAAACGTGCAATGTCCGAGGAATCGACGTCATGGCGCAAGTCACCCTCGTCGGCAGCACGACTGGTGAGTTCCCGGAAGATGTCGTGCCAGACGTCGAATGTTGCCGGACCCGATCCCCGGTAGTCTCCGATCTCGACCAGCAAGCGGAAAGTCGCCCGAACAAGCACGTCGTGCGCACCGATATCGACCGTCACCGACGAGATGCCGATAAGCGATTCCAATGCCGGCGTCCGACGGTCCAACCACAGCTCACACTTGGCGTCGAACCGGGCCGCGCCTTCGTCGATCACCGCCCTGGCCAGCTCTTCCTTGGAACCGAAGTGGAAGTACAGCGCCCCCTTGGTCACCTGTGATTCAGCGATGATCTCGCTCAAACTGGCGTTTGCGTACCCCAGACGTATGAACACGCCGGCCGCTCCGCGCAGTACCGAATCACGGGTGGCTTCCGCCCGTTCCTGCCTCACCATCGATCCGGCCTCCAATAACCACACATCGAACGCATCCTGACCCTTACCCGTTCACAGCGTCAAAATGGAAGGCACAGTCCAGCTTTCGGCGCGCCTTACAAACAACCTGCATTTGTCCATCAAACGATCGTGATACAGCCAACACAGCTTAGACTGCGAACCCGGTTCTACCGACAGGCACACCTGCGTTAACCCTCCAATTGAGGGTCGGCCTCCAGATTGGTGAGCCCGTTCCAGCACAAATTCACCAAGTGCGCTGCCACGACTTCCTTGGACGGCGTGCGCTCGTCGAGCCACCACGTAGCCGTCGTCGACACCATTCCGACCAGTGCCTGCGCGTACATCGTTGCTAGTCCAGGGTCGAATCCACGCCGCGAGAAGTCCCCGGCCAGGAGGTATCCCACCTGACTGATCGCGTCGTTGAGGAGACTGGAATAAGTGCCGCTGGGCGCCACGACAGACGAATCACGAACCAGAATTCGGAACCCGTCGGTATGTTCCTCGACGTACGTGAGCAAAGCCAACGCAACTCGTTCAACTCGAACTCTCGAGCGATTCTGCGACAGCGAAGACGTGACCATCTCCAACAGCCTCGACATCTCCCGGTCGACCACGACGGCGTACAAACCCTCCTTGCCGCCGAAATGCTCGTAGACGACCGGTTTCGACACGTTGGCACGCTGAGCGATTTCCTCGATCGAGGTTGCTTCGTACCCACGCTCGGCAAAGAGCGCACGGCCGATCTCGATCAACTGCTGGCGACGCTGGGTGCCTGTCATCCGGACCCGAATCGCCCGCTCGGGTGCGCGGTCACCGCCCGTCGGACCGGGAACCGTTGCCATGACTGCCTCTTTCCACCGTGCCGTCGGGCGGTTGTTACCGCACCTGTGGAAGCAAGCCTATCGGCACCGCGCGACCCGAAAACGAGGAGCGGTTCGACCTACGTGGGGTCGGCGTGCGATTATTCTCTCGCGTAATCCGCCGCAAGGTACGGAGAGCGTGGCAGTCCGCCGTGGTGTAATGGCAGCACCTCTGATTTTGGTTCAGATAGTTCAGGTTCGAGTCCTGGCGGCGGAGCTGGTAGTTGATGATCTGCCGCAGTTGATGATCTATAGAGGGAGCTCAAACCAGTGCAAACCGCCGTGATCGTTCTCGCAGCGGGTGCAGGCACTCGGATGAAGTCCAAAACTCCCAAGGTCTTGCACACTCTCGCCGGCCGAACAATGCTCGCGCACTCGCTCCACGCTGCAGCGTCTCTGAATCCGACTCATCTCGTGACCGTCGTCGGACACGATCGTGAGCGAGTATCCGCAGCCGTGACATCCGTCGCCACAGACTTGGACCGCTCGATCACCATCGCGGTCCAGGACGAGCAGAAGGGCACCGGGCACGCCGTCAGTTGCGGCCTCGAACGCTTGCCGGCCGATTTTCGCGGCACCGTCCTGGTCACGGCCGCCGACGTACCGCTCCTCGACGGCACGACCATCGCGAACCTTCTCGAGCGCCATACGAGCGCACCGGCCGCCGCCGTGACGGTGTTGACGTCCACAGCTTCCGACCCCACCGGATACGGCCGGATCCTGCGCACCACCGACGGTGAAGTCAACGCCATCGTCGAGGAAAAGGAAGCAACGGATTCGCAGCGTTCGATCACCGAGGTCAACTCGGGCGTCTACGCCTTCGATTTCGAGACGCTGCGCGACGCGCTGGCATCGCTCGATTCCAACAACGCTCAACACGAGTTCTATCTCACCGATGTGATCATGATCGCCCGACGAGCCGGTAAACGAGTTCGAGCGCAGCACATCGCGGATTCGGTTCTCGTCGCGGGCGCCAACGATCGTGTGCAACTGTCGACCCTGGCTCGCGAATTGAACCGTCGGATCGTCGAAAACTGGATGCGCGCCGGCGTCTCCGTCGTTGATCCCGCAAGTACGTGGATCGACTGCGACGTCACCCTCGAACAAGACGTCACGCTGCTTCCCGGAGTGCAGTTGACCGGTACGACCTCGGTCGGCGAAGACGCCGTGATCGGCCCGGATACAACTCTGACGGATATGACGGTAGGCGCCCGCGCAGTTGTCGTCCGTTCGCACGCCAGCGGGTCGACTGTCGGCGAGGATGCCACGGTCGGACCCTTCGCATACATTCGTCCGGGGACGAACCTCGGCGCCCACGGCAAACTCGGCGCCTACGTGGAAACGAAGAACGCCGATATCGGCGAGTATTCGAAGGTTCCGCATCTTACCTACGTCGGCGATGCTGTCATCGGCCATCACAGCAACATCGGAGCTTCGAGCGTCTTCGTCAATTACGACGGGGTGAACAAGAGCCGTACTGTTGTGGGGTCGCACGTCCGGACCGGATCGGACACCATGTTCATCGCTCCGGTTCGAGTAGGTGACGGTGCCTACACCGGCGCCGGCACGGTACTCAAATTCGACGTCCCGCCGGGAGCTCTCGCAGTCTCGGGTGGGCAGCAACGCAATATCGAGGGTTGGGTCGAGAAGAAACGTCCCGGTACTCCTGCGGCCGTTGCAGCTGCAACGGCTTCGGAATCAGAGCGCACAGATCAGCAAGTACAAAAGGATGGCATGAACCAGTGACCGCGAATTGGATCGACAACCAGAAGAACTTGATGTTGTTCTCGGGTCGAGCGCATCCCGAATTGGCTGAGCAGGTGGCGAAGGAACTCGATATCCGCGTCACCCCGCAAACTGCACGCGATTTCGCAAATGGTGAGATCTTCGTTCGCTTCGAAGAGTCGGTTCGCGGCTCCGACGCGTTCGTTCTGCAGAGCCATCCGGCGCCACTGAACACGTGGGTCATGGAGCAGCTCATCATGATCGACGCTCTCAAGCGTGGATCTGCCAAGCGCATCACCGCAGTGCTGCCGTTCTACCCGTACGCCCGTCAGGACAAGAAGCACCGCGGACGCGAGCCGATCTCCGCTCGCCTCATCGCCGATCTGCTCAAGACCGCCGGCGCCGACCGCATCATCACGGTCGATCTGCACACCGACCAGATCCAGGGCTTCTTCGACGGCCCCGTTGATCACATGCATGCACAGGGCCAACTCGCTCAGTACGTGAAAGCGAACTACGGCACCGACAACATCTGCGTCGTCTCCCCGGACGCCGGACGCGTCAAGGTTGCCGAGAAGTGGGCCGATGCCTTCGACGGCGCTCCGCTGGCGTTCGTGCACAAGACCCGCGACCCTCTGGTCCCCAACCAGGTGAAGTCCAACCGCGTGGTCGGCGACGTCAGCGGCCTCACCTGCGTGCTGATCGACGACATGATCGACACCGGCGGCACCATCGCCGGCGCCGTCAAGGTTCTCAAGGATGCCGGTGCCGGTGACGTCATCATCGCCACCACCCACGGCATCTTCTCGGATCCGGCCGCCGAGCGATTGGCGTCCTGCGGCGCCAAGGAGGTCATCACGACCAACACGCTCCCGATCCCCGATTCGAAGCGGTTCCCGACGCTGACTGTGCTGTCCATCGCACCGCTACTCGCTCGGACCATCAAGGAAGTTTTCGAGAATGGTTCTGTGACTTCACTGTTCGACGGCATCGCATAGTTTCACCGTGCCACAGGGCGCGTATCGGTAACCATTGACGGTCACCGATACGCGCCTTGTGCATTTCATCCGGCAGAGTTGATCCACCCATTGCAGGCGCCGAGCCTTCGCCGCCGGACCAGACCGATCAGTCTTCACGAAACCATTTGTGCGACACACAGATACCGTCAAATCCGACAATCGGCATGATCTTGATCACGCCCTCGGGGAGAATCCCAGGTCGATGTTGGGCCGGTGTTCACCGCCCCGCAAACTTCGCCTAATGTGGCTCGTCGTGATCGACGCGCAAACCTTGGAATCCCGGCCCGAATCTCATTCACTGAATTCATCAGTTCCGACGGTCCGGCGGTGGCGCCCAGGATCTTGTGTCTGGTGTGGCGACGACACCTCCGTCGAAATGTTCCGCAATGAACCGCGCTGCGAAAAGTGCCGCGAAAACGAAGGCATCGTCGACGACGCCAAGCGCTTCCTCGGCATGTACGGCCTGCGCCCGCTCGGCGGAACGCTGCAGTCCGACGACGACGAAGAGCGCGAGTACCGCGTCACCGCCCGCGAAGCTCGCCGCGTCCTCAACGAAATTCGAATGGACGTCCTCCCCGACGCGACCGCCGTGCGCAAGGCAATTCGCCCTCGCGCCGCATCCGTCGTCGCAGACACGTCACCCGCGCGTGCCGCTCGCCCCTCCAGCACCGGCGCCGCGACACGCGTAGCCGCTCCGGTGAAGACGGACACCGTCGACATCAACACGCTGCAGACGCGCGTTCTGGGGCTTCTCGACCAGCTCGGCACTGTCGACGAGCAGATCAAGGTCGCCGAACTCGCTCAGGGCCTTCCCGCTCGCGCCCGTCTGAGCGATCTCAACAAGCAGAAAGCAACTGTGCTGCGCACGCTGGCTGCCCTCGAGAAGGCGCGCATCGCCGCTTCCAACTGAATCTCCTTCGCGTCCGTCCACGGCCCTGTCTCGTTTGTCGAGATGGGGCCGTTCTGTATTCCCGGCACGGCTCCACACAATTCCCCGGCCCGGCGATGCGGGACGGTTGCCCGATCGCAGGTAGCTTTACGAATCGTGAATGACATCACCATCACCTTTGTCGTGCTTGCCGTAGTCGTGGCGCTCTTCGTCATCGGCCGGATCCCCGTCGGAATTATCGCAATCGGAACCGCACTGGCGCTGTACGCGACCGGGGTGATCTCGATGGAGCAGGCACTGGCCGGATTCGGCGATCCGACAGTCGTATTCATCGCCGCACTGTTTGTCGTGAGTGAAGCGCTCGACGCCACCGGAGTGACTACGTGGGCGGGCGAGAAACTGCTCGCAAAGGTCGGTGATTCTCGGGTTCGGTTGCTGAGCGCGATCATGTTGCTGGTTGCCGCACTGACCGCGTTGATCAGTGTCAACGGAGCAGTAGCTGCCTTGATCCCGATGGTTGTCGTCCTCGCCGTTCGTCTCGGCCGATCCACCTCCCAGTTGCTGCTCCCCCTCGCCTTCGCCGCCCACGCCGGTTCGATGCTCACGTTGACCGGTACACCGGTGAACATCATCGTCTCGGACGCCGCCGCCGACGCCGGGGCCGGCGCATTCGGGTTCTTCGACTTCACGCTGATCGGTGCACCGCTGGTGCTCGGGACCATCGCGATCGCAGTATTTCTCGGCCCACGTGTGCTCCCCCACCGAGCCGGCGTTTCAATGTCACCGGACCTGAGCCGCCACGCGAAAACTCTGGCGCAGCAATACAGCATCGCGGGCGGTTGCGATCAATCCGAAGCCCCGCTCATTACCAAGGAAGACGGCGTCGTCGAGGTGATCGTGCCGCCGCGTTCGGAGATCATCGGCGACAAGGTTTTCCCCGGCATGGTGACCGACAGCGGGGATCTCGTGATCCTCGCAGTCCAGCGCGCCGGCGAGAACTGCGGACCTAACGGCGTCCGCCTGGCAGCCGGCGACACCTTGTTACTCCAAGGCAGCTGGGACGATCTGGACGCCCGCACCTCCGTCGACCCGAACGTCCTCGTCGTCGATCCGCCCGCGTTGATTCGCAAGCAGGCCGCGCCGCTCGGTACCCGCGCCATCCTGTCCCTGGCCGTCGTCGCAGCCATGGTGATCATGCTGACCTTCGGCATCGTCCCGTCGGCCATCGCGGGTCTCCTCGCCGCCTGCGCGATGGTTCTGTTGCGCGTCATCAGCGTCGAGCAGGCACACCGCTCGATCTCCTGGACCACACTCATCCTCGTCGGCGGAATGATCCCGCTGTCCACGGCAATTCAACAAACCGGTGCGGCCGAGAAGCTGGCCAACGGATTTGTCGACCTTGTCGGCGACTCCGGCCCCTACGTCGTCGTCGCCGGCCTGTTCCTCGTGACGGCAACGCTCGGTCAGCTCATCAGCAACACTGCGACGGCGTTGATCATCACCCCGATCGCGGTGTCCGTTGCATCGGAGTTGAACATCTCGGTGCTGCCGCTTCTGATGACTGTGACCGTTGCCGCCGCCGCGTCGTTCCTGACACCGGTTGCGACTCCCGCGAACATGATGGTGATGGGTCCCGGCGGCTACAAGTTCGGCGACTACTGGAAGCTCGGATTGCCGATGCTCCTGTGGTTCCTGGTAGTTGCGACGGTACTGATTCCAGTGATCTGGAGTTTCTGATGTGCTCACCGCGGCTCTTGTCCCAGGTGTACGAATCGATCGAACGCGAGGACAGGAAGGTCAGCCGGCGATCGATCTTCGCCGCCTTGGGCGTTACCGCGCTCGGCGCAACGGCGCTTGCGGGCGGAACCGCGTCGGCAACCCCGGCGGCGCGTCCGCTCGAAGGCTCCACACTGGTCGATCTCACTCACGTATTGACGACGGATTTTCCGGTCTGGCCGGGTGCGCAGTCGTTCGAAATGAAGAATCTGGCAAGGATCGCGTCGACCGGCGGATCGCTGGGGTCGCTCGGGTCATTGGAATCGCTGGGTAGTGGGAGCTCTTTCTACCTGAACGAACTTCGGATGGGAGAACACACCGGCACCCACATCGACGCACCCGCGCATGCCAGCGCGGATGGAATCACCGTGGAGAAGATCCCCGTCGCAGATCTCATCGTGCCCATCGCGGTCATCGATATCAGCGTGCGGGCCGAAGCGGACAACAACACAGTCCTCACGCGGGCGGACATTCTCGATTGGGAAACCGTTCACGGGATGCTGCCTTCCCGCAGCCTCGTCGCGATGAACTCGGGCTGGGATGCCCGGCTGAGCGTCGACGGCGCATTCACGAACCAAGACGCAATCGGCCGGCAGCACACCCCGGGGTTCGATCCCGACGCCGTCGACTTTCTGGTGCGCGAACGAGAAATCGTCGCCCTCGGCTCGGACACCCTCAGCATCGACGCCGGCCGCAGCACAACCTACGGCGCTCACCGAAACGCGCTGGGCTCAGGCAAGTACGCGGTGGAGGCCCTGGCTAATTTGTCGACGCTTCCACCGGTGGGCGCCACCGTGATGATCGGTGCGCCCACCCATGCCGGCGGTTCCGGTGGACCATGCCGGGTTATCGCCTGGCACTGAAACTTTCTAGGACACCGGAGTTACCCGAAGCACTTTGTCGTTGGTGCCGTTATCCGTGGTGACCAGAAGTGAACCGTCGCCAAGCGGAGTAACTGAACGCAGGCGTCCGAACTGGTTCTCCAACCCGTAGGTCTGAGCGTCGACGGATCGACCATCGTCGCTCAGGCGCACGAAGACCAGTTTCTTGGTCTTCAATGCACCCATCACCAGCGCGCCGTCCCACGCTCCCCACTGCGGTCCGGCCACAAAGGCACCGCTCGCAGTGGCGAGCGTCGAGTTGCCTGAACGCCACACAGCCTCGATGGCACCCGGTACTCGACTCGGATCGGTCATCGGCACGGACTCGTCGTAACGTCCGAGTCCTCGGTCCGGTTTGTACCCGTAGTTTCCGCCGGGAATCAGCAGGTTCACTTCGTCGTCGACACCGGTACCCTGCTCCACCGCGTACACCCGATCGGTGCCCGGTTGAACCGCCAGACCCTGCACGTTCCGATGGCCGAGGGTGTAGACCGGGCTAGTCGGGTTGAGGTTTCCTGCTGCCGGCGTTCCATCGGCATTGATGTGCAATACCTTGCCGCCCAAAGAGTTCGGATCCTGCGGAACAGTAGGCATTGCGGTGTCTCCGGTTCCGACAAACAAGGTGCCGTCAGCTGCTGCGAGGATCCGGCAGCCACCGTGACGACCGGCTTCCACCGGAATTCCCGTCAGTACGTTTCCGGTGCGGGTAAGCGCCGCCCATCCTGCGTCAACCGTCCAGGCCACAATTCGGATGTCAGTGACTCCCCCGCCTTGAAATCCCTGGCAGGTGTAGAGAATTCGCGACTGCTCAAAGTCCCGGGCGAGAGCCATGCCCATCAACCCGGTCTCCCCCTGTGCGTAGAGATCCGTGAGATCTGCGCTTACCGGTCCGGTCGTGTCATCGCTCCGCCGGACAAAGAACCCGCCCGAACGCTGCCCGGCGAGTACCGTGCCGTCGGGAGCTGCCACCACGTCCCACGGGTGATCGAGTCCCTCAATGAGCGTAGTTACCGAGAGTTCGGGAAGCGTGTCCTCGGTGGGGGTTTCCGAACTGCCCAGGGAACCTGTATCCAGGGACCCCGAGGACGGCAGAGATTGAGCCGAGCACTGGGTCACCGGGATCGTCAGAATCGCGATAGTGGCTACTGTCAGGACAGCATATTTCGGGTGACGCACACGTGCTCCTCAGCTCGGCAACCGTTCCGCAAAGCCTCACTATAAACAGTCAATAGGGAGATATGGGGCATATATTGCCTGCCCGCGTGTGCCTAACCGTCCACTAGATGGAGTTCTACGCGGAAACCCGCCTCTCGGGACGATTTGTGGACAGTTATGCACGGGCACGGCCACAACCGGAGCCTGGCCGATCACACCCGGTCTGCGCACAGCAGCGCGAACCGCTGATCGTCATCGGTCCACACTTTCTGCACAGCGAACCCCGCAGCCTTGAGTTCTGCGGAAATGCTGTCGACGGTGAACTTCGCGGAAATTTCGGTACGCAGCTGCTCACCTTTCACGAAGGTGACCTCCAGATCCAGGTCCTCGATACGCACCGAAAGATCGCGCGCTGCTTCAAGCCGCATCTCGATCCACTGGTTCTCACTGTCCCAGAGGGCTACATGCCGGAAGGCTTCCAGAGGAAAATCAGCTCCCAGTTGCTTGTTCAGAACGCTGAGAACATTGAGGTTGAATTGCGCTGTCACTCCGGCACTGTCGTCGTAGGCCGGAACGAGAACAGCGGGATCGGTTACCAGTCCAACTCCGAGGATCAAGCTCTCCCCCGAATGCAACACCGCAGAAACACCGGACAGAAACTCGCCGCGCTCAGCCGGAATCAGGTTTCCGAGAGTACCGCCCAGAAAAGCGACTGCCCGCTTACCGCCGCTGGGCAAGTGATGCAGCGATCCGGTGAAGTCGCTGACCACTCCGACAACATCCAGATCAGGGAACTCTGCATCGATCTGACGAGCAGCACTCTCCAGCGCGGTCACCGAAACATCCTGCGGTACATACGTGTGCAGTGAACCTTTCATCGCGTCCAGCAACAAGCGCGTCTTCTCCGACGAACCGGAGCCCAGCTCGATCAGCATCTCCGGGCTGGTCAACTCGGCGATCGCCGGTGCACACTCGGTCAGCAAAGCTCGCTCGGTGCGAGTCGGGTAGTACTCGGGCAATTGTGTGATCTGTTCGAACAGTTCACTTCCGCGTGCATCGTAGAACCACTTGGGCGAGAGCCACTTCGGAGACGCTGTCAGCCCGGCACGGGCGTCGACGCGTAGCGCTTCGACTAAGTCTTCCGGGGTCAGATAGACGTTGAGCATTGGGGTACTCATCGTTCTCCCATCTGGATAGGGGTGATAATCAGGTGTCCGGGACGGGCGCAGACCAATGCTCTGTCGGGGATTTGCTCCCACCCGGGCGAATCGTCGAGTGGTTCCGAGGCGATCAGGGCCGACGATTCGTCGACGAGCGCGTACAACGAGTGTCCCCAAGCTGTGGCCCACATTTCGTTCCCGTCACCAAGCAGAAGATTCAGCTTGGAACCATGCGCCAAGAAGGAAACATCATGGACGACGGTGGCCACGGCTGACTCCGGAGACATGGTCTCCAATCGATCCCGCAGGAGTGTCCACAGCAGAGCCGAATCTGTCGGTGCCGGCATAGTCAACAACTGAACCGCCGGAATGCCTTCGGCCAGAGAAGTAACCGCAGCCGGCCACCGGACTACAACTCCGTTGTGACTCAAGGCGAAGCGATCATCCACAAACGGAGCACAGGCACCGATCTCCACTGCCATTCCCTCTGTCGCGGAACGCACTGCCGCAATGACAGCCCCGGAGTGGACATGCGAAAGCGTCTCCTCGACAGTGGGATCCGACCAGATCGGCGAAACACTACGATAGCGGCCGAGTACGCCACCACTCCACCACGCGGCACCGAAGCCGTCGGCGTTGATGGTTCCGCCGCCTCGCATCTCCTTGGGTGCCCACGACTGCCGCACCAGCGAATGTGATCCGAAGTGCAGGAGGTCACGGACAGAAGTGACCGGCCCGACGTACCCGAGGTGTCGGCACATGTCAGGGGCGACCGGACAGGGTTCTGGCGCAGCGAAATCCGGAGAATATCTGTCGACGGATCGGATGATCCCAGTTTCGGAAGGTCCCGCGGGCGGCAACACTGTCGGTCCCGAACGAGCCTCCCCGCAACACTTTGTAATCGCCACCGAAGAAGACCTCGGAGTACTCGCGATACGGAAAGGCATGGAAGCCTGGATAGGGATGAAAGCCGGACGAGGTCCATTCCCACACATCCCCGATCAACTGCTGCACGCCGTGCGCCGACGCTCCATCGGGGTAGGCCCCGACATCGGCGGGACTGAGGTGCCGTTGGCCCAGATTGGCGCGGGTCTCGTCCGGCAAGGCGTCGCCCCACGGAAACTTGCGGGAGCGAACGGATTCCGGATCCCACCGCGCGGCCTTTTCCCATTCAGCTTCGGTAGGTAGCCGTTTCCCGGCCCACGTTGCATACGCCTGCGCCTCGTAGTAGCCGACATGGACCACCGGACGGCGGGGAGCTACCGGCTTGTCGATACCGAATGCTCTTTGCCACCAGCGCGATCCATCACGTTCCCAGAACAGGGGTGCCTGAAGTTTGGCGTCGATGCGATGGCGCCACCCTTCCCTCGACCAGAGTTCCGGACGGGAGTACCCACCGTCGTCGATGAATTCGATGAACTGCCCGTTGGTGACGGGAAATCTGTCGATTGCGTACTCGGTCAGATACACCTGATGCGCGGTTCTTTCGTTGTCGAGCGCCCACGGTTCGTCGTCCGTACCCATGACGAAGGCGCCGGAGGGAATGATCACCTCATCCAGTAGCGGCTTTCGCCGGACACTCGGCGGCGATTCTTCTACGAGTACCGCTGAGCCTGAACGCAATTGATGCGTGGCGAGCATGGTTTCAGCATGCTGCTGTTCATGTTGAGCGATCATCCCGAACGCAAACCCGTTCAGCTCGAGCGGCGATCCGCTGAAAGTGCTGGCGGCGAGGACGTCCCACACCTTGCCGCGGACCGTACGTATGTAGTGGCGCGCCTGCCGCGGATCCAACAACGGAAGCTCGGGTCGCGAAGACCGTGAATGTTTGAAGGCGTCGTACAACTCGTCGATGTCGCGCCGCACCGGTTCGCGGCCGCCGACATCACGCACCAGCCAGAGCTCTTCCTGATTACCGATATGCGCGAGATCCCAGACTAGAGGGCTCATGAGTGGTGAGTGCGCAGCACTCAACTCGGTGTCGTCAAGGCAATCGGTGAGCAGAAGTGAACGGTTCCGCGACCGCACAAGTGCGGCTTCCGTGAATTCTTTGGTGACCACGGCAGTTTCGGCTACCTCGATCTTGGTGACATCCATCGACATCAGTGTCCCTCGACTCGCGCCAAGTCCTGGGTCGGCGTCAGACCTCGACAGCACCGTTCCGCTGCGCGATCGAGAAGCCGAACGAACTCCGGATCCGGCGCATACGAAGCTGCCAGTGACATCAGAGAGGTTGCTGCCGAACGCAACTCGACGTCCGACAATCCGTACTCCGCGGCGTCACGCCAGCGACCCGCAGTCGATGCTGCCGCATCGCGCGCTTCTTGCATGACGGCGGGCCCGGAAAGCAAGGCGTCGACCGCGGCTATCGGTACTCGCCAAAGGTCTCCGGGTTGAGCGTCGATGTACCTCACCTCCATGTGTCCGAGCGCGCGAACCGGCGGAAACAGCGTGGACAGGTGATAATCCAAGTCCTCGGTTGTGGGGCCGCGCCCTATCTCGGAGTCGAGTGCCCCGTCGATCCAGTCTCCAAACGTGGCGCCCCGAGGGGCAGTCCAATCGTCGAGGCCGTTCTGCACGCACAACAGAGGCACGCCGAGTACCCACCGCGGATAGTCCGCCGCGTCGGTAACGGCCATCGTGCGTCGAGCATCCAACTCGAGCCACGTCCGCATGCGTTGCGACGCCCACGAACCTCGCGGAATCCCTTCCAGCTGTGGAGAACAGGCGAACGCGGCGATCAATGCGGGCCCGATGTCACCGAGGAGTCGCCATCGTTTCGCTATTGCTTCGGCACTACCCCCGGCATCGACGCTCACCTGTACGGCGGCGGTGTTGCACATCATGAGGGTGCCGTAGGGCCCGATGTCGGCAAATTGTTGTTCCATCGCACGGTATCGCGGCATCTGCAGTAGTCGGTGCGGCGAGCGCCCCCGATCCGCCGGAGCAGCTGTCATCTCGATGGATTGAGTAGCAAGGAGAACGCGCAGCGCCTTACGGTCTTCTTCGAGACAATCGCAGACTTCGCGGGCTGACGTGCGCGGCGCGGAGGACAGTTCGATCTGGCCGCCGGGTTCGACGGTGACGATACTGCCGCCGGGAAGTGGCATCGCCGGCGATTGCGCGTTGATGCTGGTGGGAGCATGTCTCCCCAAGGCAACGGCGAGTGCCTCCAACGACGGACGCTCACCGCCGACGCCGTTGGTCAGCCACTCGACCTCGGCACCGATGAGTCGCGGTGGGCCTTGTTTGAAGCACACACCGCCGATGTACGCCTCGGCTGCGGGACGTGAGTCCACCTGAGTGTTCAGTACTGCGGTTGCCATTCGACGGTCCCCTTCGGGTGGTGTCTAGCGGGCCCTACTGATGATCGCTACCGACCATAGAGCGCCTGAGCCCGACATGCACGCTTTGCCCCTTTACGTGTCGCTGGTTTTTTCCAGTCGTAACCACCGATACCCACAACCCACCAGAACCACACCTACGCCGGCTACCACGGCCGATACCGGCAGCATGAATGCCAGAACAGCGCAACCGAGGGCGCCCACCACTTGGAGCCACCGCGGAAACATTCGATCCGCGTCACCTTGCACGAATGCACTGATATTGGCCACGAAGTAGTACACCAACACACCGAACGACGAAAAACCGATCACCCCACGGAGATCGACCACCGACACCAAGAGAATCACGATCACACCCACGGTCAGTTCAGCGTGATGGGGCACCGCAAATCGCGGATGGATAGCCGCAAAAGTGGTGGGCAGATCCCGTTCTCGGCCCATTGCCATCGCCGTTCGACTGACACCGGCGATCAACGCCAACAGCGCACCCGCAGAGGCTGCGGCGGCGCCGATCGCCACGATGGGCAACGCCCACGCCAAACCTCCCGCGGCGACGGCGTCGGAGAGCGGCCGGTCTGACGCAGCAAGCTTCTCCGGCCCCAGCGTCATCAGGAGAACCGTCGCTACCAGCGCATACACAACAATCGCGACCGTCAGGGCGATCAGAATTGCCCGCGGAATCGTGCGACGGGGATCGCGGACCTCCTCTCCCAACGTCGCGATCCTGGCATAGCCGGCGAAAGCGAAAAACAACAATCCCGCCGATTGCAGAACGCCGTACCATGATGCCGACGCAAAATCTGGAAGTGCCGGATCCACATCCGGACCCCAAAATGCCGTCGCCAGCCCCACGCCCAGCGCCGTCAACGACACCGCGACAATCACCCGAGCCATCTGCGCAGTTCTGGTGACCCCGCGATAGTTCACACCGACCAGAGCAACAACGACCAGAACGGCAACGACCTTCCGATACGGTTCGGGCACAACGTAAGTCGCAAAGGTCAATGCCATCGCCGCACAACTCGCGGTCTTACCGATCACAAACGACCAGCCGGCAACAAAGCCCCACCACGGCCCCAGTTGTTCGCGGCCGTAGACGTACGTTCCCCCCGACGTCGGATAGCGCGCCGCAAGTTGAGCTGACGACGTCGCATTGCAGTACGCAATGAAGGCCGCAATCACCAACCCGAACAGCAGGCCGGTACCCGCAACTGCCGCCGCCGGGGCGAACACCACAAAGACTCCGGCGCCGATCATCGCGCCCAACCCGATGACAACCGCGTCGAGCGTGCCCAATCTTCGCTCCATCGGTATAGCTTCGTTCACAAGGTATTAGAACCACACTGATGTGAACGGAAGGTGCCATGTTCGATCTCGATACGGTCCGCCGCGATACTCCCGGATGCCGAGACAAGGTGTTCCTCGACAGCGCCGGATCCTCGCTCCCACCCGAATCGGTAGTCACCACGATGATCGAACATCTGCGCCTTGAAGCTGATGTGGGCGGGTACGTCGCAGCCAGCCAGAAGGCCGAGGCCTTGGCCGCCGTACCGCACTCGATCGCCCGCGTGATCGGCGCCCAGGCGTCGGATATCGCGTTGACGGACAGTGCAACCCGCGCCTGGAACGACTTTTTCAGCGCGGTGCCCCTGAAGTCCGGTGATCGCATCTTGATCTCCGGAGTCGAGTACGCCAGCAACGCAATTGCCGCACTCGGCCGCGCCCGCGTCACCGGCGCTCAGGTCGAGGTGATTCCGAGCGACGTCGACGGCCGGATCGACCTCGGAGCGCTCGAAGCGATGCTCGACGACCGAGTTCGAGTCATCTCGGTAGTTCACGTCCCGACCAACGGTGGACTGATCAATCCGGTCCGGGAAGTGGTCGAACTTGCCGCGCCCCACGGCGCGTTGGTCCTCCTCGACGCCTGCCAATCCGTTGGCCAATTGCCCATCGACGTGTCCACACTGGGCGTCGACGCATTGAGCGCAACGGGTCGCAAGTGGCTTCGCGGTCCGCGCGGCACCGGGATTCTCTACGTGCGCCCCGGATTGGCCGACGCCCTCGAACCGGTCTCGATGGACCTGCACGGCGCCGCGTGGACCCATGCCGACGCTTATGCTCCCGCACCGGATGCAACACGATTCCAACTGTGGGAGACCAGTGTCGCGGCCCGACTCGGACTCGGCGCCGCGGCAGACTACTTGATCGCCTTGGGCACGAAAACCGTTGCGCACCAGATCCAGTCGCGGGCGAACCACCTTCGCGACGGCCTTTCGACAATGCCGGGCGTCTCCGTTCACGATCGCGGCGCACACCTGAGCGGGATCGTCTCGTTCACGCTCGATCGATACTCGGCGGCCGAAGTGCGCGATCACCTTGCCGCCCAGAACATCACGGTCACCGTCAGTAGTCGCAGCTCGACTCTCCTCGACATGACGGCGCGGGGACTCGACGCCGTCGTGAGGGCCTCCCCGCATTGTTTCGTCGACGACGCGGACCTGGACAAGTTTCTCGGCGCCGTACGGGATCTCCATATCTCCCGATGATTGGGACGAGCGTGCTCAAAGTCGGCCAGAACTGCAAATGTAGGTGATACCTAGCTCACATTTGGAGAGGACTCTGCCCATGGCTGACGCCACCGTAAATCCGATTTCTGCCGCCGACATCACCACCTGGGACTACGAAGCCGACGTCGTTGTCGCTGGTTACGGCATTGCCGGCGTCACCGCCGCAATCGAAGCCGCACGCGCCGGCGCTGACGTACTGGTATTGGAACGGACCGGCGGCTGGGGCGGCGCAGCGTCGCAGGCCGGCGGCATCATCTACCTCGGCGGCGGAACACCGCTGCAGAAAGCCTGCGGATTCGACGACACCGTCGACAACATGAAGGCCTTCATGAAGGCTGCTCTGGGTCCCGGAACCGACGACTCCAAGATCGACGCCTACTGCGAGGGCAGCGTCGATCATTTCAACTGGCTCGTGGATGCGGGAGTTACGTTCAAGGAAACCTTCTGGGGTCAGCCCGGATGGGAACCGCCGCACGACGACGGACTCATGTACTCCGGCGGCGAGAATGCCGCACCATTCAATACCCTGATCGATCCGGCTCCGCGCGGTCACGTCCCACAGATGTCGGGCAAGACCACCAGCGAGCACGGTGCCGGCTTCATGTTGATGACGCCGCTCGTCCAAACTGCCGAAAAGCTCGGTGTACGAGCAGAATACGATCTTCGCGTACAGACTGTCGCCGTGGACGAGAGCGGACGCGTTGTCGGTATCGTCGCCAAGCGCTACGGCAAGGACGTCACCATCCGTGCCCGCAAGGGCGTCGTGCTGGCTATGGGCAGTTTTGCGTACAACGACGAGATGGTGCGTTCCAACGCTCCCAAGATCTTCGGACATCCGGCGGCTTCCATCGAGGCACACGACGGCCGCGGCATCCAGATCGGGCAGGCACTCGGCGCTGACACCGCGCATATGGACGCCACCGAAGTTGCCTTCTTCTGCGACCCGCAGTTGATGGCGCGAGGCATCCTGGTCAACGGCCGTGGCCAGCGGTTCATACCCGAGGACACCTACCCCGGCAGGATCGGCCAGGCAGCACTGTTCCAGCAAGACAATCAGGCTTTCCTCGTCATCGACGAAGCCGCCTACGAGGAGGGCGTCGCAGCCGAAACCAAGACCATCCAGTTGCGGGCACAGCCGAAGTGGGTCGCCGAAACCGTCGAGGAACTCGAAGCTGAGATGGGCCTTGTTGCCGGCGCACTGCAATCCACCGTCGACCTCTACAACCGTCACGCTGCCGAGGGTTCGGATCCGTTGCTGGGCAAGAACTCCGAATGGGTCAAGCCGATCGGAAGCCCGGTCGCCGCTATCGATCTACGTGGACGTACCGGCGGATTTACACTCGGCGGGTTGAAGACAAACGTCAATTCCGAGGTTCTGCACGTCTCCGGCGAGCCCATCCCCGGACTCTTTGCTGCGGGCCGCTGCACCTCTGGCGTCTGCGCCGGAGGATATGCCAGCGGAACCAGCCTCGGCGACGGCAGCTTCTTCGGTCGTCGCGCCGGTATCAGCGCTGCTCGCTAGCGCCGCCACCAGTACCGGAACTCGTGCGGCGATTCGCTCCGACGCACGAGTTCCGGTAGGGTATGGAAAGTTGTCTCGGCGAGGGTGAATCGCAGCTGCTCCACTTACCTGCAGATTTACCGTGATCGACGCGGATACGGTTCAGCTCGAGCGTTTCGCTCCTGGCCGTGCGCGCCTGTCCACTCGATTGGGACAAGAGAGCCACACCGCCAGTACACACCGAGCACGCATTCCGTGAGTTGTAGGAGCTTTTCATCATGTCTGTAGCGAACAACCTCGTCGCCGTTACCCGCACCGAATTCGGCAAGGGCGCAGCCCGTCGTGCACGCGGCCTCGGCCTGGTTCCCACCGTTCTTTACGGCCACGGCGAAGACCCCAAGCACCTCAACGTCACGGCTCGCGACTTCTCGCGCATCCTCCGTGCGCACGGCACCAACGCCATCCTGACCCTCGACATCGACGGCACGGAGCAGGTTGCACTGGTCAAGTCCATCGTCGTGCACCCCATTCGTAACTACATCGAGCACGCTGACCTCCTCGTCATCAAGAAGGGCGAGAAGGTCACCATCGACGTTCACGTCATCGTTGTCGGCGACGCTGCTGCCGGCACGATGGTCGCTCAGGATGCTTCCTCCATCTCCATCGAGGCAGACGCACTGCACATCCCCGAGTCGATCGAGGTTTCCATTGCAGGCCTCGAAGCCGGCACACAGATCCTCGCCAGCCAGCTCATTCTGCCGGAAGGCTCCACCCTGCAGGCAGATGCGGACACGCTGATCATCAACGTCACCGCAGCTGCTACGGAGGCTTCCGAAGAAGCAGCCGAGGCAGCCGCAGCCGAGGCCTGATCCTCGAAATCTTTACAGTCAGCGGCGCGTCATTTCCGAGGTTTCGGAAGTGACGCGCCGTTTGCGCGTCGTATCCCCGAGCCCGTAAAGGACAGCATCCGTTGAGCACAGACACCGCCCTGGTGATCGGACTCGGTAACCCCGGCCCCCAGTACGAGAAGACCCGCCACAACGTGGGCTTCATGGTTGCCGGCACACTTGCGGGTCGCATGGGCGGAAAGTTCAACGCGCACAAGAAGAGTGGGGCCGAGATTGTCGAAGGCCGTCTGGCGGGCCGACGCGTGATCCTGGGCAAACCTCGCTCGTACATGAACCTGTCGGGCGGCGCTGTGGCTGGGCTGGCCCGGTTCTTCTCCGTTGATCCGGCAAACATCATCGTCGTTCACGACGAACTTGATCTGGACTTCGGGACCATTCGCCTCAAGCTCGGCGGCGGCGAAGGTGGCCACAACGGCCTGCGCTCCATTTCAAGTTCCCTGTCCACCAAGGACTATCTGCGTACTCGCGTCGGCATCGGCCGTCCGCCGGGTCGCATGGACCCGGCGGATTACGTCCTCAAACCGTTCTCCGCGGCGGAACGCAAGGAACTCGACCTCGTGTGCGAGGAAGCCGCCGACGCCGTCGAGCTCCTTCTCGAGCTAGGCCTCGAAGCGGCGCAGAACCGCCTTCACTGACCTCACGCTCCGAGCAACGCAGCCGAGTTCGCGCGACGCAATTTGCCCGACGATGTCTTGGGGATTGTGCCGGGGCCCAGCACTGCCACGGCGCGCGGGCGAACTCCCACCTCGGAAACGACGGCTCTGACCACTTCACGTTCGATGCGTTTGACCTCTTCGGGATCGTCGAACGCGTTGGTCTCGACAGCGACAGCAAAACTCTCACGCTTCTGACCGGCGTCCAGACGAATCGCAACCGCATTTCCCGGGCGCACCCCGGCGACCGTTCCCGCAGCCCGCTCGATATCAGTCGGATACACGTTGCGGCCACCCATGATGATGACGTCCTTGACGCGGCCGCAGACAACAACAAGACCCTCTTCGGTGAAGTAGCCGACATCACCAGTGTCGAACCAACCGTCGGCGTCCTGCGCCGGTTTGGGTCCGTCCACGGTGAGATAGCCGGCGGTGACCGCCCGTCCGCGAACTTCGATGATTCCGACTCCGCGCGCCGGCAGAATCTGCCCCTCGCTGTCGACAACGCGCCCTTCCAATCCCGGAACCATCCGCCCCAGGGTCGCCATCGCCCGGGCATTCGGCCGGGTCGACGGAACAGCGCGGGACATCGCTTCGAGAAAATCCGGATCGACGTAGTCGAGAACCTGTCCCTGATTCGGATCGGGGACCGACGCTGCCAGCGTTGTTTCTGCCATTCCGTACGAGGGTGCAAGCGCAGTGGGATCGAGGCCGAACCGAGCGCCGGCTTCGGCGAGAGCAACCATGGTGTCCGGATCTACCGGCTCGGCTCCATTCCACATATACCGGACGCTCGAGAGATCAACAGCGCCGTCCGGCGCCTGGGCAAGCCGACGAGCCAGCAGGGAATACGCGAAATTCGGTGCAGCCGTAACAGTTCCTCGATACTTTCCCATCAACTCTGCCCACAGAATTGGGCTACGGAGAAAGTCCAACGGAGTGATCGAGACGATTTCGGCCCCCAATTGCATGGGGACCGTCAGGAATCCGACCATCCCCATGTCGTGGAAGAGCGGAAGCCAACTCACCATCACGTCGTCGTCGATCGAGAACTTGATGCGGTTGATCATCGAGTAGGCGTTGACGTAGAAGTTCTCGTGCGTGATCTGCACCGCCTTCGGAGAACCCGTCGAACCGGACGTCAGCTGCTGAAAAACGATATCCGACTCTGCAGTCGGTACCGGATCGATCGGGGAACCTTTCCGCAGTTCCTCCACAGTCACGACGGTGATACCGCGCTCCTCGAGGAGTGGTTTCGCCACACCGAACGGGGCTCCGAGAATGACCACCTTCGCAGAGATCATGTCGATCACCGTCTGTGTGTCCTGCCCCCACACCGCCAGATCGGTACGTGGCGTCGGTTGATGGAGCATCGTCACGGAAGCGCCACGCATCCAACTCGCCTGGCACGCCGGCGCGATGTCCACCGGCTGACCGGCAAGGACTGCGATCGCGGACCCGTGAGCGATTCCGGCGTCGGAAAGCCCACCCGCCATCCGTCGTGCGTCTTGATGGATGTCACCCCAGGTCTGTCGAAACGGGCGCTCCGGTTCACCCGTCACCAAGCCGCGATTGCTGATTGCGGCACTCGCATACATTTCGTCGGTGAATTTGCTCAACGCAACTCCTAAGAACGCTTTGATGCAGTTGTTGTACCCATTCGAACGCCATGTGATGTAGCGCATACCCATGGAGATAATCAGACAAAGTTCGCCGAGTGTTACCGGTAATGCGGCGGCGAGTATCCTTTCTCTGTTGTGCGTCCGCACTCTGCGCCCCTTGCTCCACCGCGCGCTGTACCCACTTGCGAGAGGTTCTTCGTTGACTACCCCGTCCGACTCGACTGTCCCTACCGACTCGACTGTCCAGTCCGACGCCACGGGCGAAGACACAGCGGGCCTAGCGACGACGTCGATCCCCACCACGACGAAGGGCCTGGCTGCCGAAGCCACCCGTCGTCGCACCTTCGCTGTCATCTCTCACCCCGACGCCGGTAAGTCGACGCTCACCGAAGCGCTCGCGCTGCATGCCAAGAAGATTTCCGAGGCCGGCGCGGTCCACGGCAAGGCCGGGCGCAAGTCCACAGTCTCCGACTGGATGGAGATGGAGAAGGCCCGAGGCATCTCCGTCAGCTCCACGGCGCTGCAGTTCAACTACCACTCGTCCGAGGCAGCTGACGACACCATCAACGTCATCAACCTCGTCGACACCCCCGGTCACTCCGACTTCTCCGAGGACACCTACCGCGTCCTGACTGCTGTCGACGCGGCCGTCATGCTTATCGACGCGGCCAAGGGCCTCGAACCGCAGACGCTCAAGCTCTTCCAGGTCTGCCGTCACCGCGGCATCCCGGTCATCACCGTCATCAACAAGTGGGACCGTCCCGGTCAGACGCCGCTCGAACTGCTCGACGAGATCAGCGAACGCATCGGCCTCACCCCCACTCCCCTGTACTGGCCAGTCGGCATTGCCGGCGACTTCCGCGGTCTGCTGCGACGCGGTGAAGACGGCGCAGCTCGTGAGTACGTCCGCTTCACTCGTACCGCCGGTGGCGCCAAAATCGCCCCTGAAGAAATCATGGACGCCGACGCCGCCCTGGCCAAGGAAGGTTCCGAGTGGGAGACCGCCGCCGAGGAGAGTGAACTGCTCTCGGCCACCGGCCAGGATCACGACCAGGAAATGTTCCTGGCTGGTCAGACGTCGCCCGTCATCTTCGCGTCCGCGATGCTGAACTTCGGTGTCCGTCAGATCCTCGACACCCTCGTGGAGTTGGCGCCGCCGCCGCGCGAACGAGACGACGTGAACGGCAAGCCTCGCGAGGTCACCGATCCGTTCAGCGCCGTGATCTTCAAGGTTCAGGCCGGCATGGACACCGCACACCGCGACCGTCTTGCGTTCATGCGCATCGTGTCCGGAGTGTTCGAGCGCGGCATGGTTGTCACGCACGCGCAGACCGGCAAGCCGTTCACCACCAAGTACGCCCAGACCGTCTTCGGCCGTGAGCGTTCTACCGTTGAATCCGCGTTCCCCGGTGACGTCGTGGGTCTGGTGAACGCAACCGCCCTCGCCCCCGGTCACACGCTGTACAGCGACAAGAAGGTGGAGTTCCCGCCCATTCCGTCGTTTGCACCGGAGCACTTCTCGATCCTGCGCGCAGAGAGCGCCGGCAAGTACAAGCAGTTCCGGCGCGCAGTCGACCAGCTCGACTCCGAAGGCGTCGTACAGATTCTCCGCAACGACATCCGCGGCGACGCTTCCCCGGTCATGGCGGCCGTCGGCCCCATGCAGTTCGAGGTTGTCGCGGCCCGCATGAAGTCGGAGTTCAACGTCGAGGCAAAGATGGAACCGCTCGGCTACGCGCTCGCGCGTCGTACCGATGCCGAGTCCGAGGTGGAGCTCAACCGTCAGCGCGGCGTCGAGGTCTTCACCCGTTCCGACGGCGTCATGCTCGCTCTTGTCAGCGACAAGTGGCGCTTGCAGTACATCCAGAAGGAACTTCCCGATCTGACGCTCGAACCACTCGTCGCCGCTTCTGACTGATGAGTCTGATCGAGGCGCTGTTCGACGCCGAACTTCACATCGGCGGCGCCACGATTCTCTGGCGGGAGATCATCGGCAACACCTTCGGCATCGGGTCTGCCATTGCCGGGGCACGGCGTTCGGTGTGGGCCTGGCCGGTCGGTATCGCCGGAAATGCCCTGCTGTTCACCGTCTTCATGGGTGCACTGTTCCATACGCCGCAGGAACTCAATCTGTACGGACAGGCCGGCCGCCAACTGCTGTTCATCACCGTCAGCATCTACGGCTGGACGCAGTGGCGACGCGGGGCGCAGAACTCCGGAAACGCGGTCCTGCCGCATTGGGCGTCCACGCACCAGCGGCTGACAATGGTTGTCGTAATGATAAGCGGCACAGTTATTTTCGCTTGGATATTCGACACCCTGGGTTCGTATGGCGCTTGGGCTGAAGCCTGGATCTTCACCGGATCCATCCTCGCCACCTACGGCATGGCCCGCGGATGGACCGAGTTCTGGCTCATCTGGATCGGCGTCGACGCCGTGGGTGTTCCCCTACTCTTCCGGGCGGGTTACTACCCGTCCGCAATCCTCTATCTCGTCTACGCATTTTTTGTTCTCTGGGGATTCTGGTCATGGCTCCGAATTCAACGACGGACACCCGCCCTCGCGTAGCGAGCATCAACCCTGCCGTAGCTCCGCCCACCGAGGGAGTGCGACCCGAAACCAACTCCTGGTATGTTTGCCAGCACTATGCAAACCGACGGTCTGTTTACGGGCATCAGGAGCGAAACAATGGAAGACAAGACTTCGCATGGAGCAAACGGCCACGGTGGTTCGACAAACGGTGGTACAACCAACGGCCTCACCAATGGGTCCAATGGGTCCAACGGATCCAACGGCTCACGAACGAGCAGTTCCACGGCAACCACAGAAACCCTGGCTGCCAGGCCGGCCGAAGACGCACTCTCGACCGGGCCGACAGGTGCCTTCACTTTTCCGCTCCCCGACCGAAGCACGGCCGCACACAGCAGCGGAGAGGACCCTTCCATGCCTGCCCCAACCCCCACACCGTCACGTGAATCGTCACGAACCCTCGAGACTCGCAGCCGTACCGTCGTCCGGCGCGACGCGATGGGTGTAGCAGCGGTTCGCGTCGCCGGGCGCCTCACCCACACCGAACTCATGGCCAACCATTCCTCACCGTCCAGCACCTATTCATCCGATCCCACGATAAATCTGGATGAACTGCTGACAATGCTGGGAAGCTACTTGCTGTCCTCAGGCTTCGAGCACCCCGAGATCCATGCCAAACTCGGCGGCCAGTCCATCGTCGTCAATCTCGTGTCGCCGGAGATCAGCGCAACCTGAGTGCACCCGGGGGGGGATTTCCGTGGTCGGTCACGGCCACAAGTTCGTGACCGTCCATCTCCCGTCTGACGTGCGCCGGTACAACCACCGTAGATGTCGACGGCCCGGGTCTGCTTGCCAAAATTCGACGGACTCCGGCTCGAGACACCACGCCCGCCAATCGTCGGAAACGAATGCCGGATCAGCCTCGATGATGTCGACCGCACTGGCCACCGCGCGCTCGTAGTCACGCGAGTCTGCCAGTTCTTGACTTTGTCGGCTCGCCGTTGCCACTGCGCGTGCCGTCACAGACCGTTCAACGAAGTCTCGCGCCCGCACCGGCTCGTCCCCTTCGCGGACCACACCGCGCACACGTATCTGCTGACCGCTCTCGCGCCAGTAGAAAGCTAACGAAGCACGCGGGTGGGCTGTGAGTTCAACACCTTTCGGCGATCGAGCCGATCCCGAAAACCAAAAGCCGCGGTCGCCGACATCCTTAAGGATGAGGAACCGGGAATCCGGCATGCCTTCGTCGTCAACAGTGGACAACGCACACACGTGCGGTTCTGCAGCTCCGCCGTCGACGGCTTCGCGCAGCCAGGTAAGAAACAAGGCACTCGGTGTGGACGGAAATTCAGTCGGGGCATCCGGTGCGACGCCGGTCAGTGCCGGAATGCCTCGCATCCACGCGCGTGTATCCAACTCGGGTGAAACGTCCTCGGCCATCCGACGACTGTAATAGTCGCGATCAAGACACGTTGCGCACTACCGAATTACCCAACGACGACGGCTGCAGCATTGCCCACTTGTTCGACGTCAACCGGAAGCTCGGCATGTCGGACAACGACACGACCGACTCCCACGTCCGCTCGTAACTGGTGTGCGAAATCCGCCACTTCCCGTCACTGCACAATGCATACCGGTCGTGATAAAAAGCGGACCCCCGCAGCAACATTCCGTCCTCCGGCACCACGACGGTATCCGCGAGACACCACACCCCGGTAGCGGTGTCACCGTCGACATCGATCTCCGGTTGCCCACATTGATGCTCGGTGATGATGTGCGAGCCGAGTGTGTTCTCGAGGAAGGACACAAATGAATCACGGGAATCGAAGCTGAGCTGCTCGCCGTAGATCGCGGTCGCGTCGACCGTCAATGTATCGGCGAGTTCAACCCACGATTTGGTGTCGAGCGCACGCGCATACCGGTACTTGAGTCGTTGAATCAGAAGTATCGCTTCGAGATCCATGATCCCTGCCTCTCGTGGAGCCACCACCCGCATCTACCTGGACCTTAACCTGCAGTGCGCCGAAGCGGGCATTACTCTCAAAGTTAGTGCAAATCTCGGCGGATAACACGCAATTCACGACCATCGATCGTGATCGTGATCTTGTTCCAACTCTCCTGGTAATCCTGCCTTTCGGAACGCGGCTATCGATACGTGACTCAAACATCGGAAGTCGTTGCACTGCAAGCATTGCCGCCGGGTATCAGCTGGCCACAGAAGATGCGAAGCCGAGATCTGCGATGATGCACGCATGAACGAATCGCGTCGACGCCTGTCGATCGTCCTGTTCGAGGGATTCGAACTGCTCGATGTCTTCGGCCCGCTCGGGCTGTTCGGCGTGGTGCCGGAGGCGATTTCCGTCGAACTGGTCGGGCCGGCTGCCGGACCGGTTCGAAGCAGTCAAGGGACCAAAGTCATCGCAACGGTGGGTTACGAAGACGCCCAACTCCCCGACATCGTTCTGGTGCCGGGCGGACAGGGAACCCGGCGTGCTGTTGTAGACCGCGCCTTCCTCGATTGGCTGAACGCGTGGGCGACGGACGCACAACTCGTGACCTCGGTCTGTACCGGGTCCGCCGTCCTTGCCGCGGCCGGACTACTGGACGGCTATCGAGCGACCACCAACAAGCGCGCCTACGAATGGGCGACATCGCACGGATCATCGGTGACCTGGGTTGCCCGTGCGCGGTGGGTCGAAGACCAGAACCGTTGGACATCCTCCGGCGTTGCAGCTGGAATCGACATGGCGGCCGCCCTCCTCGCCCGATTGTGTGGGAGCGAGATCGCCGATGCAATCACCAAAGCTGCCGAACTCGAGGTTCATACCGATCCGAACTGGGATCCCTTTGCTGCCGTTCACTCCCGAGAATGAGGTACACGATGGTTGACACGTCACGCATACCGGTCATCGTCGGTGTCGGCGACCTGCGATGGAACCCTGTCGACGGGCACCGTGAACCTCTCGATCTGATTCATGAGGCAACTGTTGCGGCACTATCGGACAGCGGGCAACCCTCCCTCGGCGAACATGTCGACTCCGTGTACGCAATCAAGACCGTCAGCTGGTCCTACGACGACCTCCCTGGCCTCCTTGCCGCCCGTGTGGGGGCGACGCCGAGGAGCACCGCCACCTCGCCGATCGGCGGGCACTGGCCTGCTGCACTTCTCGATCGCATTGGCGCGGCAATTGCAGCCGGCGAATCCTCCGTGGCACTGCTCGCCGGCGGTGAATCGCATGCCAGCACAACCGTGCTGCGAAAGTCCGGCGTCACTCCCGACTCCATCGGGTGGACTGCCGCACCGGGCGGACCTCCCGGCTTCGATCCCACCGACTTGGGTAGTCCCGAGATGCAGCGTGCCGGATTCATAGTTCCGACGCGCGTCTACCCGTTGTTCGAAAACAGTTTCAGCGCAACCATCGGCCACGACGCTGCACAGTCCTTGACCTGGTCAGCGCGAATGTATGCCGCGTTCTCCGAGCTTGCAGCAAAGAACCCGGCATCGTGGACGCCGGACGTCCGTACCGTAGAAGAAATCAGCACAATCGGACCGGGCAACCGCATGGTCTCCGAGCCGTATCCACTGATGCTCAACGCCATGCCGTTTGTCAATCAGGCTGCGGCCGTTGTGGTCTGCTCTCTCGAGAAGGCCCGTGAGTTCGGCGTCGACGAAGACAAGCTGGTCTATCTCTGGGGCGGGGCCGGCGCCACCGATCCACTGGACATATTGAGCCGCAACAATTTCCACGCATCTGCTGCGATGCATGACGCAGTAGACCGCACGCTCGACAGCGCAGGAGTGGGCGCTGATGCTCTCGATATCGTCGACGCCTACAGTTGCTTCCCGATCGTTCCGAAACTACTGATCCGCGAACTCGGCCTTCCCGACAACACGATCCCCAGCGTCACGGGCGGGCACTCTTTCTTCGGTGGACCGCTCAACAGCTACACCTTGCATTCCATCGCGGAAGTGACACGAAGACTCCGAGCAGACGGCGAACTCGCACTGGTCCACGGCAATGGCGGATTCCTGACCCACCAACACGCTGTACTACTGTCCGCGTCCGCTCATGCGGACGGATACATCGGGGATCCGGAAGCTCGCTCGCTTTCCGCGGACGCGCCCGAACTTGTCACCGGATACAGTGGCAACGCGGAAATCATCACGGCCACGGTGGAATACGGCCGAGGCGGTGAACCGGAAACCGGATTTGTCATCGCCACAACACCGGACGGCGGGCGCGTGGCCGGCCACACCGGAGCCGAGAATGCGGCAGAGCTAACGCAGTTCAGTGGCAACAACCCTGCCGCCATTGGTCGCACAGTTCATATCGTCGACGAGAACGGAAAGCTCACGCTCATGTTCTGACAGCTACAGTCGTGTACACCGGGGGCGTGGTTCTTCCCCGGTGTACACGTTGACTATTCGGTTGTTCAGGCTGCTGTCGGCGGACTGTTCCCCGGTATCGGAACCTGATACGGATCCACCGACATCGGCGGATAGAACCGGGCTCTCCGATCATCCCCGATCTCGATACTCCACTCGGTGTGGTGCAACAACCGGTGATGATGGCCACAGAGCAAGATAAGATTATCGAAATCCGTTGGGCCACTGTCCATCCAATGAACTATATGGTGGGCGTCGCACCATCCGGCCGGAGTGCCGCAGCCAGGGAATGCGCATCCGCCATCTCTGGCGGCCAAAGCTCGCCGCTGCGGGACCGTCGCCGTTCGCTCGTCGAGCCCATGATTGAGCGGAACACCGTTCTGGTCGAGCAGGATTCGGGTGACCGTGCAGTCACAGGCCAGCATGCGGGCACTGTCGAGGCTGATGGGGCCGGCCCAGTTGGTGATCGCGTAGCCGAGTTCTTCGGTGGACGGCAACAGATCTTTCAACGCTTGCAGGTCCGTGAGGTCTTTCGCGGTAGCCGTAATCGTCAGGTGCGGTTTGACGCCACCTTCGACGGGGCCGAGGCCGGCCATCTCAAAGCGTCGCAGGAGTTCGCAGAAACCGTCGGCGCGTCGAAGTGCCGGGGTGCGAGCATCTTTCACGCCGTCAATTTCGGGAGTCGGCTTCGACAGTCCGGACAGTAGCGCGATCAACCGGGCACCGCTGACGGCGTCGAGGTCACCTTTCACGCTGACGCGGCCGTACAAACCTTTGGAGGCGTAGAACTCGTTACGCTGAAGAATCTTCCCCGACGGGGACTCCGTCGTCGCGATTGCCATACTTCTTTTCGATACGCCGGATGGCCGCTCGGACTTCCGTCGCAGTCGGAAACCTTCTTCGAAGCGAGGTCCAGCAGGATGTCGCGGGCCTTCTCGATGTCCGCGGTATGCATGTTCTTGGGTGGGTGCTGGCAGAACTGGGCCACCTGCCGTGCCTTCTGCATATCGATATCACCGTCGTGAAAGGATTGTGCGACTACGGGTTCGAACATGAACAACCGTGCGAGGCTGACCAGTTGGCTGCATTCGCCGATCTCGAGGTTGGTGGATCGGTGCAACCACTGGGCGATAGCGCGGAAGCCTGTGTCGGGAAGAGCGTCACGAGTGAACATCTCGACAACGAGGTGCACCATGCGCGATTGCATGTCGTGCCGGCCGCGGACCATGTCGAGAACCTCTGCTTTGAGTCCCTCGCCGTCCAGCTGCCATGCTTCCCGATTCCCCATGCGCTAATTCTAATCGAACAGGATTTCGATTCCTAGGGACATTTCAGACAGGTTTTCGAGAAGTTTTGCTCGAGAGTTATTGATGTACAAGAGCATTCGAAGGTTCGGGCAAGATCATCAACAATGCTAGGACGCCATGAACGATGGACTGGAATAGTCTCTGTTCATGGAATCGATCGTGACATTGAGGATAGAAGACGCCGGCGAGTTCCACGCGTGGCAGAACTCGGCAGGCTGATCGTGGCGCCGGACAGGCAAGGCCGGGGGCTTGGCAGTCGACTGCTCGGACTGACGGAGAGTCGCCTCCCGGCAACGGTGACGGATTTGCGGTTGTTCACCGGCGAGTTCAGCACCGGCAATCTTCGACTCTACGAACGGTTCGGCTACAAGGAAACCCATCGCACACCAACGCCGGCAGGCTATGCGCTGGTCCATCTATCCAAGCAATTGCCCTAGCCGCAACAACAAAGCCGGGTCGCCGCACATCATTCCGATGCACGACGACCCGACTTCAACCTGCGCTAAAATTCGACCATCTGACGTTTAGCCGTCGAGGTCAGCGAACAACTCCATCCACTGCTCTTCGGCAGCTTCCTTACTCGCGATGACTGACTTGAGTTCCGCACCGAGTGCCTGCAGCTTGTCCGGGTCGGTCGCCGCATCGGCGAGTGCCGCATGCAGCTGCTTCTCACGATCGTCGAACTTGGCGATGGAACGCTCGAGCTTCGAAAGTTCCTTGCGGGCAGCACGATCCGCAGCGCCGTCACGCACCTGCTTGCTCTTGGACGCACCGCTGGCCGTGGAGGCCACCGACGGGTTGTCACCGTCACCCATGGCTGCACGCCGCTTCAAATAGTCCTCGATACCGAGTGGCAGGTTGGTGAGCTTGCCGTCGCCGAAGAGCGCCCAGGTGGTGTCACAGATTCGTTCGATCAGGTACCTGTCATGCGAGATCACGACCATCGTTCCGGCCCAGCCGTCGAGCAGATCCTCGAGCTGCTGAAGCGTGTCGATGTCAAGATCGTTGGTGGGCTCATCGAGGAGCAGAACGTTGGGCTCCGCCATGAGAACACGCGTCAGCTGCAAGCGTCGACGCTCACCACCCGACAGGTCACCCACCGGCGTCCGCTGACGTGCCGGCGTGAAGCCCAACCGCTCGGCCAACTGACCGGCAGATACTTCCTTGTCACCCAGGGTGATTCGCTCGGCAACATCCTTGACCGCGTCGAGCACCCGCATGTTGGTCGGCAGATCGTCGAGTTCCTGCTTGAGCCAACCGATGTGAACGGTCTGACCCTGAATGCGCCGTCCGGCAGCAGGTTCCAATTCTCCGGCGAGGGTACGCAGAAGCGTCGTCTTACCCGAGCCGTTGACGCCGACCAGACCGACCCGCTCGCCGGGAGCAAGACGCCACGTCAGATCTTCGACCAGCATCCGGCCGTCCGGGGTCTCGAGACGAGCGTCTTCGAGTTCGATGACAACCTTGCCCAACCGGCGCTGAGCGAACGACGCCAATGCCACCGCGTCGCGAGGTGCCGGTACGTCGGCGATCAAAGCCTCGGCAGCCTCGATGCGGTACTTAGGCTTGGAGGTGCGGGCCGGAGCACCGCGTCGCAGCCAGGCCAATTCCTTGCGCGCCAGGTTGCGACGACGCTCTTCGGCAACGTCACCCTGACGGGAACGCTCGGCGCGGGCGAACACCCAGTCGTTGTAGCCACCCTCGTAGCTTTCGACGCCACCGCCGACAACTTCCCACGTGCGAGTTGCGACGGTGTCGAGGAACCAGCGATCGTGCGTCACGACCACCAGCGCGCTACGACGCGACACGAGATGCTCGGCCAGCCACTGGACGCCTTCGACGTCGAGGTGGTTGGTGGGCTCGTCAAGTACGAGCAGGTCCAGATCCTGAACGAGAGCGGCAGCCAAAGCTACGCGTCGACGCTCACCACCGGAGAGGCCGTCTACCTTGGCGTCGAGCGCAGATCGCTCGCCGCCGGCACCGAGGTTATCGATTCCGATTCCCGAGAGCACCGAGCGGATGCGGGCATTGCCGGCCCATTCATGCTGAGCGACGCCCAGCGGCCCGAGAACGATGTCGCCGACAGTGGATCCGGGAGGCAGCACACCGCGCTGCGTGACGACCGCCATCCGCAATCCGCCGACTCGGCTGACCCGACCGGAATCGGGCTCTTCGACGCCCGCGAGGACCTCGAGCATTGTCGTCTTGCCGCCACCGTTGAGGCCGACGACGCCGATGCGCTCGCCCTCCTCGACGCCCATCGACACTCCGTCGAGCAACGGCTTGACGCCGAATGACTTCGACACGTTTTCCAGATTGATCAAGTTAGCCATCAGTGCTGTCCCTTTGCCGCTTTGTCGAGTATTCGTGCTCCGGGTACGGGTCCGCTCGCCACGCGAACGGTGCGGCACACCCCCGCTCCCGCAAGTTCTGCGCTCACGTCCACCGCGGACTGAGCGTTGCTGCAAAGAAAAGCGCATGTCGGCCCGGATCCGGACACCATGCCGGCCAGAGCACCGGCGTCGACACCCGCGCGCAGCGTCCGCCGTAGTGCCGGATTGAGCGATAACGCCGCCGCTTGCAGATCATTTCCGAGCAGTGGTGCAAGTTGTCGTGGATCGCCGGTCGTGAGCGCGTGGATCAGCTCGTCCGCGTCACCAAGTCGTTTCGGTGAGCCTTCGCTTCGCAGTTTGTCGAGTTCTCGGAATACCACCGGCGTACTCAATCCGTCCTTGGCCAACGCCAGCACCCAGTGGAAGGTACTCCGGGTCAGTACCGACACCAGGTGTTCGCCGCGGCCTGTCCCCAATGCGGTACCCCCGTGCAGGGAAAAAGGAACATCGCTACCGAGCCTGGCTGCAAAACTGTCCAAATCACGACGCGAAAGTTCCAGCTTCCACAGCGCGTTGAGCGCGACCAGCGTTGCCGCCGCATCAGCGCTTCCACCGGCCATGCCGCCGGCGACGGGAATTCCCTTGTCAATGCGAATCTCGACGTCGGTATCCACTCCAGCTTCGGCAGCGAGCAGTTCTGCGGCCTTCCAGACGAGGTTTCTGCGGTCGACGGGAACCGCCGTAGCGTCGTCTCCGGTCACGATCACGGACAGGCCGTCGGACGGCGTCACGGTGACGGTGTCAGCGAGCGACAGAGCTTGGAAGACGGTAGTCAGATCGTGGTAACCGTCGGCGCGCAGGTCCCCGACAGCCAGGTGGAGATTCACCTTGGACGGGGCCCGGACTATAACTGGGCGAGGGACGACGGAGAGCACAAGGAACAACAATAGGCGCTGCGAACACCTGGGCGAAAACACTCGAGCATCAGTGCGTCCGCCGATATCCGTCAAGTCGTGGATTGCAGCACAGATCCTTCACATTATCTTAGCGCTAAGGTATCCTTCTCGATGTACCACTTCACCTATCCCCCAACGAAAGCGGATACCCGATGACCAGTTCGGCGCAGCATCCTTACAGTCCCGCAGTGACCGCAGGCGGACTCGCGTTCGTCTCCGGTGCATTGTCTATCGACAGCGAAGGAATTGCCGTTGCCGGACGCATGCCCGCTCTCGACGCCGCGATCGACCGGATGTGTGAGCGACTGGCCACTGTCGGCGGAGAACTGAGCGACGTCGTCAAACTCACCTACTTCGTCACCGACGTCACACTCCGGGACGAGGCGAATCAGCAGTTCGAGCGTCTTTTCACCGAACCTCGACCCGCCCGCACTTTTCTCGAAGTAAGCAACCTTCCTTATGGGGCAACCGTTGAAATTGACGCGGTGGCGCGACAGAGGCCATAGCTGGCACCGTAGGCCGTCGCCACCGAGTAGCCTAAAAACGTCTTGGCACTCAACTGTTCGCATAACGAGCAAATCAGGCGAGCAAAGGTGGAACACGTGAGCGATCGAATCGAACCCGATGCGGTGGACGACATCGTCCTCCAGTGGGCACGTCAGTGGCCGGATCTGGACGTCTCCGCGCTCCATATCTTCGGCAGAATGCACCGCAGCTACCTGCGGTATCAGTCATCGCTGTCTGCTGTATTCGAAAAACACGGAATCAATGTCGCGTCATTCGACGTACTCGCTGCGCTACGCCGATCCGGTCCGCCGTACCAGATGACATCCGGCCAACTGGCCGAGATGTCACTGGTCACGACGGGCGGGGTCACACTCCGAGTCGATCGTCTGGAACAAGCCGGCCTGGTGGAGCGCGAACGAGACGCCACCGACCGACGAGTTGTCTACGCGCGATTGACGGCAAAGGGAAAAGAAGTTTTCGACGCCGCCGCCAAAGAGCATTTCGAGAACGAGAACCACATGCTGGCCGGTTTGAACGCACCGGAACGGAAACAGCTCGCCGATTTGTTCCGCAAGCTCGAACGTTCGATCGTGGCCAGTGAAACTGGCGCCGACAGCAGCGCATCGGCCTGAACGCGTCTACGCCGAACACTGATGGCGGGTTCCCTCTCCGAAACCTTTCGGAGAGGGAACCCGCCATCAGTTGAATGTGCCGGTCAGCGAACTCCTGCCCCGACCCCCTGAGCTTGCGTTGCCGCCTGTTCGTCGGCTTGCGCTCGATACAACCGTCGTAGCCGAATGACACCCAGATCGTGCTGGTACAAGTTCTCGGCCTGATCAGCGTCGGCGGCCATTGCCTCGAGCATCACCCGGTCCTGCTCCAGCACTACCCAATGACGCTCTTCGAGTGTGACGCGATAGAGGAAGCGCCAAACGTCGCGTTCCCAGCCTGTGACTCGGCGGTAGCGCCAGAAGAACACCGCAGTAGTCTCCGCGTCGATCGGCGTTCCCATGCCGACGATGCCGAACGACCCTCCAGGGCCGGCCGTTGGAGGATAAGGGATTTCGAGATCAACCCAGTCCGCCCCCGTGCGGCAGAACTCGACCCAGTCGAAATTGACGCCGCGTTGGTCCGTCTTCTCGAAATAGAATCCTCGTTCGGTCTCACGAATCCTGAAGCGCGCCGACGTATCTCCGCCGAACATCGAATGCGATTCACGGTGCAAGAAGGCGCCATGCATGGGGTCGAGGAGATTCTCAAGCGTGTATCGCCACGGCGACTTCCATTCTGCGTAACACAGGAATGCCGAAACTCCTTCTTCCATCAAAGGATTCGGCAATTCGAGGGGGCCGGCAGGCGCACTCGGGTCGCTGCCGAACCACGCGAGGACCGCACCCGCCACCTCTTGAACCGGAAGGCTGGTTACCAAGGATTTGCCTTCGAGGTTGCAACCAGGCATCCCGGGGACCGACACCACGGTGCCTTCGCCGTCGACCTGCACGCCGTGATATTTGCACGCGATTCGATCCCCGAGATGCTGGCCGTGGGAGAGCGGCGCGCCACGGTGTGGGCACCTGTCGGCGAGCATTCGCAGCGTTCCGTCCGCCTGACGGAACAGCAGCCAATCCTCACCCCACCTGGTGATCCGGCGCATCCCCCCGCGCTCGACAAAATGCGAAGGACAGATGGCGTGCCACTGATCTCGCATTCCGGTCGCAAAGATTTCGTCGCTGGTCAATGGTCCACGTTTCAAGACATTTGCCATTACTGCGCTCCCATTCGAGCTATCTCTACACTGAAAATGTCTGCCGTCCAGGGTTCCCCGTTCGGCGCATGAATTCCGAGCTGATTGAGACCGTCGACGAGTCCGTCCAGGTCATGTCGGCCACTGCCGAAAATCTCTTCGATCGCGCCCGCAAGCTTGAGCTCATAGGGCGTGGGAGGCACTGAACGTGCCTGGTGTTCAACAAGATAGAGACTCATCAGTTTTCTCCTACAGGTCGAGTACGAGCTCGTCGGTCTGAGCGCGCGAAACGCAGATCATCATCGTTTTCCCGGAACTTTGCTCGGCAGCCGAGAGTACGGAGTCGCGGTGGTCCGGAATTCCTTCAAGCACAGGGGTTTCACAGCTGCCGCACATACCTTCACGACACGAGTTGGAGAGATCCAGGCCGGCTTCTTCAAGGGTGTCGAGAATGCTTTTGTCCGCAGCAGCCACAGCACTGATCCCCGAGCGGGAGCAGACGACCCGCACCGGACGGTCCCCCCCGGCGTCGACAGGATCCACCACTTTGGGTTTGAATCGTTCGAGCTGAATCGTCCCTTCGGGCCAATCGACTCCGTGACTCTCGACCGCCCCGAGCAGCCCCTCCGGACCGCACGTGTAGACGAGAGTGTCGGCACGTGGAACCGACAGAAGCTCCGGAAGATTCAGGATGCCGGAACTGTCCTCACAAACAACGTCGACACTGCCCTGAAACTCTGCAAGCTCTTCGAGAAACGCCATGCCACGCCGAGACCGGCCGCCGTAGTGCAATTCCCACTTCGCGCCGCGGCGATCGGCCTCACGAACCATCGACAGAATCGGAGTTATTCCGATACCACCGGCGATAAACAGGTAGTGCGGCGAATCGATCAACTCGAAGTTGTTTCGCGGCTCGCTGACCGTGACCAGCTGCCCCGGACGCAACGAGTCATGTACGTGCTTCGAACCACCCCGGCTGGCCGAATCACGCAATACCGCAATTCGATAGGAGGTTTTGTCGTCAGGATCGCCGCACAGAGAGTACTGACGAACCAGATCCGGGCCGAGGTGAATGTCGAGGTGCGCCCCGGGCGTCCACCCGGCGAGCGACGAACCGTCTGCCTTCTCGAAACGCACCGACATGACATCTTGCGATTCCCAGCGCATCTGGCGAACCACCAGTTCGGTTGTGTTCATCAAACGATCCTCCTCAACCCGCCACGATATATCTTAATGCTCAATAGCTTAGCGCTAAAGTGTGTCCTGCGCCATAGCAAGATCAACCCGGAAGCGTGCTCACTTCCACTACTTCCCCGGAACAGTCACCGGAGGTGTGAACGGAGTCGGCATCGGACCGTACGACGCCAGGTCGACCTCCACGATCACCGGAGCCTGGAGTTGCACTGCTTCCTTCATGACCCGGTGCGCTTCGTCAGCATTCCGAATCATCAAGTGTGGAACGCCGATCGATGCTGCCACAAGTGCAAAGTCCGGAGTCAGCAGGTCCACCGCATACTCGTCGGATCCGCTGCTCTGCTGCATGTTCCGAAGGACGCCGTAGCCGCCGTCGTTGAACACGAGCAATACCATCCACGGCTTCTCCTGCGCCATTGTCAGGATCTCGCCGAAATGTACTGCGAGACCGCCGTCTCCGACCAACGCGAGCGTCGGGCGGGTTTCGTCGGCCAAGGCCGCGCCGATCGCCATACCGAGGCCCTGTCCGATCCCGCCGCCGCGGGGGAAGATATTGCTGCGCGGATCAAACATGGGCAACAACCGGTTACCCCAGGAACTCGATGCGATTGTCACATCACGTGCAATCACCGAACCCTCGGGAAATGCTTCCCGCACAGCGTCACTGAGGACAGCATGATCGCCGAGCCCCGCCCGCTGCTTTGCACGGACCTCGTCGCGGGTAGCGCGGGCTCGATCTGTCCAGCCGTCCTCAACCGCGTCACCGAGCGAATCCGATTCCAGCAACGCCTTGACGAACTGACCGATTTCACCGACGACACCAACACTTGCGGAGTAGACACGACCCGGCGCAGCCGGATCCAGATCAATCTGAACGTGAGCATCCGGGACGGTGATGGCGTAGTCGCCCGTCTCGTTGGAACGGAAGTGAGTTCCCAACGAGATCAACAAGTCTGCGTCCGCAAGCAGGGCTCGAGCGACCGGGGAAGTGGCGTAGTTTCCGACGCACAACGGGTGATCCTCACGGACCGCGCCTCGACCCGAGTTGCTGCTGATCAGCGGCGCGCCCAACTGCTCCACCAACGCCGTGAGTTCGGCGCCTGCCCGTGCGACTCCGCCGCCTGCCCAGATCACCGGACGGCGTGCAGCCAGAATTGCTTCTCGCGCAGCTTCCATCTGCTCGGCGACGAGAACCGACGGCACCGCAGCAATCGGTTCAGCCACATCGACCGTGTGCGCTGCGTACTGAAGATCGATCGGCCACTCGACGCTGGCCGGGCCGCCGGGAACGGCCAAAGCGCGAGCAACACTCTCTCGCAGTACTTTCCCGGCGCTGTCGGCGTCGAGAATGGTCTCCGCCGACGCGGATACCGCGCGCAACATCGACAACTGATCCTTGGTCTCGTGGATGAATCCACGCCCGGAGCCGAGGTACTGGCTCTCCACCTGACCGGTGATATGCAGGACCGATGTTCCGGCACTGAGCGATTCGATCAACGAACCAGCAGCATTGCCGGCGCCGGTTCCGGTGCTTGTCAACGCGCAGCCGAGTCCCCCGGTAGCCCGGGCATATCCGTCGGCAGCACTGACAGCAGTCGCCTCGTGCCGAACGGGGACGAAGCGCAACTCGCGGCACACAGCTTCCACCAACGGGAGGTTGTGCACGCTGACGATGCCGAACACGGTGTCGACGCCGGCTTCACGAAGTACCTGGACCAGCAGGTCTCCACCATTTTTCTCAGACATAGCAAGTCCTCTCAGACATAACGTGCGACGCCGCCACAGACGTCGAGACTGGTACCCGTCACATAGGACGAGCGCGGCGAAAGCAAGGTCACGATCATTGCGGCCACCTCTTCGGCGTGGCCGAATCGGCCGAGGCCAATTCCGCGGTCGGCGGCAATTTCCGCTTCCCATTCTGCGAAAGTTTCGGAGGTGCCCGACTCCTCGTAGCGTCGACGCCATTGACCGGTATCGACGAGTCCAAGAGAAACAGAATTTACTCGAATACCTTCGGGTGCAAGCTCTATCGAGAGCGACTTGCTCAAGTTCAGTAGGCCGGCCCGGGCCGCGCTCGTGGTGACGAGGCGGACCTCGGGCTGGCGCGCCAACACCGCACTGATGTTGACGATGGACCCGACGCCGGAGCGTCGTAGCATCGGAAGGGTTGCATCGACGGTGTTCAGGACGCTGGAGAACTTGAGATCCATCTCGTCCCGCCAGTCGTCGAGAGTCGCTTCATTGCGAGGCTTCATACGCGAGTTTCCGGCGTTGTTGACTACGCCGTCGATCCCGCCGAACCGAGCTTCGGCAGCGCGAGCCAAAGCGGTCACAGATTCCGGATTCCGTACGTCGGCAGCAAGTCCCAGAACTCGCTCGCCCCCCGGCAATCCTGCAATGACACCGCGCAACCGCTCTTCGTCCCGAGCGCAGGTGACGACGTTGGCACCCTCCTCGAGTAGCGATTGCACCGTGGCAAGTCCGACTCCCGAACTTCCACCGGTCACCAAGTACGTGCGGTCCTTCATCTGTAAATCCATCGAGCAAACCCCTTCGCGTGCAGTTGATCTCAGTGGTTCGTACTAGTGCAGGACGAACCCGCCGTTGACCACCAGTTGTTGACCCGTGATGTACGACGCCTCGTCCCCCATCAAGAACGCGACGGCGCCAACCAGATCCGATGGTTGCTGTGGCCTCTCCAATGCCCTGTTGAGTCGGTAGAGTTCGTGCCGGTGACCGGGCACCTTCTCAGCCGATTCGGATTCCGTGAGCCCCGGAGAGACTGTGTTGACTGTGATCCCGTACGGCCCGAGGTCGCGCGCCATTGCTCGGGTGAGAGCCGAGACGCCACCTTTCGATGCGATGTAATGCGCCAATTTGGGCGAGCCGTACAGGGCCGCGTCGGATCCGATTGTTATCACCCGTCCGCTTCCGTTCTCGATCAGAGAAGGGATTACGGCGCGGGATACCAAGAATGTGCCACGGAGGTTCACCCCGAGAACACGATCCCATTCCTCAACGGAAAGCTCGTGTATCGCTTTGCCTCCCACCCCGTCTGCCAACGCTGCGTTGTTGACAAGGCCGTAGAGCGGGCCATCGGCAGTGACGGCCGTTGCCATTGCCGCTACCGACGTTTCGTCACGGAGGTCAACCTGTACGAACCGCGCATCCACACCGTCGGCACGCAGTTTCTCGACAGCGGCCTCACCCCAGTCCACACGGATGTCAGCAAGCCAGAGTGTGGCGCCATCGACTCCGAGCCTGGCAGCAATGGCCAGGCCCAGTCCTCGCCCGGCGCCGGTGACGAGGATCGACCTTCCGTGAAGTGCCATCAGTCGCGCGTGATTCCGTGCATCGCAGACGTTTCCGGGTACGTCGGAATCTGCGGCTTCTGCGCGCCGATGATGACGCAGAACAGGGCGTTGATTTCACCGTTGTTCTTGAGGCTGCGCGGCACACCGGCGGGAACAACGATCATGTCGCGGTAACCCAGAGTCCGCTTCTCGACGGTACCGTCGCGATGGATTCCGACCTCCACCTCACCTTCCAACACGAAGAAAGCCTCTTCGACGTCATGGTGCGTGTGCTCTGGCCCCTCGGCGCCGGGAGGAAGCAGCATGTTCGAGAAGGTGAATCCCTGCGATGCAATGGTGCGGTTGTCGGACTCGTGGTTGCCGGTGGCTCCGGAACCTACATAGCGAATCTGCGCACGCTTGAACTGATCTCCGGCTTTGGCCTGAAATCCGAGGGTGTCCCAGTCCTCATGACGGCTGTCCTTGGTCAGGATCAGCGAATTAGTGTATGCCGCAAGGTCAGCGGTGTCGTAGTCCATGTTGGTCTCCTTTGATCAAGTGGTTGTAGCGGTCTCGCAGTATCAGTGATTGCGTAGCTGTTCGGCGATGAAGACGAAGGAATAGAACCAGGCATTAAAAGCTTGTGGCCGTTCCTGATTTGCCAGATGGCCCGCACCGTTGACCGTGACGAACACCGCGCTTTCGATACCGCCGGCCAACTTCTGGCTGGCCGGCATTCCGGTGATGGTGTCCTCATCTCCGCACAGGACAAGCGTGGGAACTTTGATCCGGTCGAGCACCGATGTGTGATCGGTTGCAGCCATGGAGGCTGCCGCCCCGCTGTACCCGGTGGGCCGAATCGAACGGCCCATGAGATCCACGGCAGACTGTATTTCTTCCGGACCAGCCTGCGCAGAAAGAAGTTTCGGTGCGCGTGCCTGAGCGAAAGCCGACGCACCGAGTGCGTTCAGCTGGTCAACTCTCGCACGCATCCCGGTGGCACCCTCCTCGGTTGCACCGGACCCGACCGTCGAACTGCCGAGAACGAGACTGCGCACCAACTCGGGATGGCGAAGCGCCACTCGGGTAGCAATCACACCGCCCCAGGACATTCCGAGGAGATGCGCACCTCGCTCACCGCAACGCTCCGCAACAACGGCGGCAACAAGATCTGCATAATCGTCGAGGGTGTTCTCGTGACCCGGATCAGCCGATCGGGCGTATCCCGGAGCATCCCAGGCGAGCATTCTGAGCTCACCGGCGAGTTCCTCGAATTGCGGGGCGAAAGAATCCGAACTACCACCGATTCCGTGCAGCATCATCACGGCAGGTCCCGTACCTTCGTCACGGATATGAAGCTTTTCGAGGGGCATGGTCATCGCCGCTATCCGATCAATCCGGTGCGCCCCAGGAGAACTCCCAAGGTACGTAGCACAGCGAAGGGCACAATCGCGCTGGTCCTGGGGTTCTCCGGGCTGGGAAGGTTTTCGAGTGTGAATTGATAGTTTCCGACGGGTCCCCGCGCGATCACCTCGTGCCTCGTCAACGTCGCTGCCGGATCGGCTATCAGCTTCACCTGAACGAGATCACGGTCGGACACTGCAAACGACACTGCGGTTGCCACGTTCAGTGAACGTGGAAACAGCCGCGACGCTTCCTCGGCGCCGCCTTCGAAGACGGTCAGAGCCGATTGTGTCGACCGAACCTCATCTGCTCGTTCTTCCGACATCCAAGACTGCACAAGCGATCCGGGCAGCTTGGTCGTCTGCACCGCCACCGAGTCGAACGGTGCTGCATCGGAAGCTGCGCCCAGCAGATCAAGCCCACCGACTGCGCCTGTGGTGCAGAGCATTCGGCCTGGACAAGCCTGCAACCGAGCCACGAAGGCCGGATCGGACAATGCGCCGGCAGACGAGATCACCAGACCGCGCCCCGCCCCGAGAATTGCCTCAGCATGGTCGAAAACGACGGACTGGCCGGCGCATTCGATCAGAACGTCACTGATTTCGATTGCCTTGTCCAGATCAACCTGCGGTACCGGTGCATTCGTGACCGGGGCACTGTCCACGATGGATACCAGCGTAACTCCCGGCATGGCGCCGGAAAACAGTCGATCTGCAACTGTCCGTCCGATACTGCCATGTCCGATAACGCTGACCCGGATGTCGGGACTCATGAGAGCGTCGCGTTCGATGCCGGAAAGCGTTCGAATGCACCCGGATCCGCGATACCGGCCATACGTTCGCGCACTTCGGCCGACGGCGGACCGGCTGTCCCCCAGAGGTCGGATAGCTCCGGCACGCGCCGCCACACCTTGCACAACCAGCGGTCCTCTTCGACCTGAGCGATTCCGGAGGTGTACTCGCACACCAGTCCTGCCGGGTCGCCGAAGTAAGAGAACGTGTTGTCTCCCGGCCCGTGCTTGCCCGGACCCCACAGCGGCAGGACACCGTGGTGACGCAACCGCCCGATGCCGCGCATGAAATTGTCGACCGTCGACATCTCATAGGCCACATGATTGACCGAAGTCCACGGCGCCTGGTTGAACGCGATGCTGTGGTGATCGGTGTTGCACCGCAAGAACGCCATCTGGTGTTCGGACCAATCGGAGACCCGCATTCCCAGTACGTCACTGTAGAATTCGACGGCTGCGTCGATATCGATCGTGTTGAGTACGACGTGGGTGACACCGACAGGAACTGCGTCGCTGGTGGCGATCTTCGCGACGGCGAAGGTGTCTGCCAGCAATTCGATGACCCGGCCTTCAAGGTCCACGAACTGCAGTCCATATCCGCCGCCCACTGCGTCGACCTGCCCCGGACCGCCGACGATGGCGATTCCGCGGGCTTCGAGTCGCCGAGCTGCCTCGTCGATCTCACGCGGAGTGCTGACGGCAAACGTGATCCGTCCCAAACCGTTTCGCTCAGCTGCAGTCAACTGCACTGCGTGATGTTGGTCCCCTGTCCCCCGAAGCCACGCACGATCAGCCCCGGCTTCCACGACCTGAAGACCCCAAACCTCGGAATAGAAATTTACGGAGTCCACGCAGGCAGTCGTACGGAGTTCGACTGACCGCAACGCGCGCAGTCGTGCAATCGGTTCATTCATGCCCACTCCTTATGCTTGATATATCAGTATCTTAGCGCTCAAATAAATGAGCGCAAGAGGTTCGAAGATGATTCCTCTTCAGGCCGGTTCAGTCCGCCCAAGGATTGGGCTGCTCGTCCAGACCCCAGTAGATGCTCTTTTGACGCGAGTAGGCCGCAATACCGGCCCGACCCTTCTCAACCCCGAGTCCGCTCTGCTTCACCCCGCCGAAGGGCGTAGAAATGCTGAACTGCTTGTACGTATTGATCCACACAGTGCCCGCCTGCAAGCGTCTAGCCAGCGACCACGCCCGCTTGTAGTCTCGAGTCCAGATGCCCGATGCTAACCCGTAGACCGAGTCATTCGCCTGCGCGACAAGGTCTTCCTCGCCCCGAAACGGCAGCACAACGAGTACCGGTCCGAAGATCTCTTCTTGACAAACTTTCGCGTCGTTGCTCAATCCGGAAATAATGGTCGGGAGATAGTATGCGCCGTCAGCTAACGCCGGATCCTGCGGGATGCCGCCGCCGCACAGGACCTGTCCGCCCTCCTCACGTGCCAGATCGACGAACTGCGCAACCGAGTCACGGTGGCGATGATGCACCATCGATGCAACCTGCGTTCCGGGCGTACGCCCGGGGCCGACCGTCAACGAACGGGTCTTGGCTACCAACTTCTCCACAAACACGTCGTAGATCGACGCGTCCACGAACAAGCGCGAACCAGCAACGCAACTCTGTCCGGTCGACGAAAAGACTCCGTAGGCAACACCATTGACAGCTAGTTCAATATCCGCATCGTCGAGGACGATCGTCGGCGACTTGCCTCCGAGTTCGAGAGAAATCGGCATCAACTTCTCCGCTGCCAGGTGCGCAAGTGCGCGCCCCGTCGTCGTACCTCCGGTAAACGTCACCTTGCCCACCGCGGGATGACGCACAATCGCGCCCCCCACTACCGAACCCCTCCCCGGCAGCACCGAGAACAGGCCCGCCGGCAGACCCGACTCGTCGATCAAGCGAGCCAGAGCCAGCGAAACCAGCGGAGTCCACTCTGCCGGCTTGAGGATCACGGCGTTGCCGGCAGCGAGAGCCGGCGCAATCTTCTGCGCATCACTGGCGATGGGTGAGTTCCAGGGCGCAATGGCGCCGACCACGCCGATCGGTTCGTACACACTCATCGTCAGGTAGTTGCCGCGCGGTGTCGTCAGATCTGCGTCCGCAGTTTCCAGCACGGCAGCAAAGTATCGGAAGGTCCCAGCCGCACTGGCGACCAAGCCCGCCGTCTCGGCCAACGACTTTCCCGTGTTGAAACTCTGCAGCAATGCCAAACGCGCAGCATTGCTTTCGATCGAGTCGGCAATTCTGTGGAGGTATCGCGCACGGTTGTGAGGCAACATGTCTCGCCACTGCGGGTCCGACGCGGCAGCGCTGCCGCGTAGAACGGCCTCGTCAACGTCGGCGACCACTGCGTTGTCAATCTCTTGCAGGACCCGACCGTCGCTCGGATCGATCACCGATGTTGTTGTACCGCTGCCGCGCTTCCAGATTCCACCAAGAAAGATTTCGTTGGGAACCGATTCGAATTCGCCGCTCACTGTGAGATCTCCTCGAGCGTCTTCTGCTTGGTCTCGACTGCAAAGATCGCAACGACGACAGCTCCGACCAGTGACACGATTCCGAACATTGTGAACAGGAAGCTCAACGAGTTGCCGCGATCGATGATGAACCCGACGACGAGGGGTCCGACAACAATTCCGAGACGGCCGGCGGCGCCACCGAAAGCACAACCGAGAGCGCGCATCCTGGTGGGGTACAGCTCAGCGGTGTAGACGTACAGGGCCATATTGACCGCGAAGACGAAGAGAGCTGAGCCGGCGGACCAGAACAGAACCTTGGTAGCGGTATCCGCGCCGGTGGATGCGAGCATGAACAGCATGGTGCTGCACAGAACCATCGATACTGAGATGCAGATTCGACGCCCGACGTTGTCGATCAGCAGAGCGACCATGACGCAGCCGATCAAACCTGCCACCGATGTCAGGATGCTGTAGTGCAATGCCGTGTCCACGCTGACATTGAAGGACTTGCGGTAGAGCGTCGGTAGCCATGACGCAATGCCGTAGTTGACGAAGTATGCGGTCAGCCAGATCGTCGCCAACATCAGCGTCCGTCGAAGATAGATGCCCTGGAACAGTTCGACGAATCGAGCGCGCTTGAGCTGCAGATCAGCACCGACAATCGGCTCCGGCTCAGGAAGCGTCTTTCCGTACTTGACGCTGACATCGTGTTCGATCTGCGCCATCGCGCGCTCGGCGTCGTCCATTCGGCCTCGTGATGCCAGCCATCGCGGGGATTCCGGAAGTTGCTTCAACAAGGGCAGGAGAACGATGGGAACCGCACCGAGGGCGAACAACCACTTGTAGCCGAAGTTGGGGACCATCCACGCAGACACGACAGCCGACGCAACCAGGCCGATCGGGAAAATGACCTCGTACATCAGTACGAATCGTCCACGGCCGTGCGCCTTGGTGATCTCACCGATGTAGCTCGCCGCCACCGGCACCTCGGCACCGAGGCCGATTCCTTGGATGAATCGGAAAACGAGGAATAACTCCAGACTGTCCGTCAGTGCCATGCCCAGGCTCATCGCTGCGTACAAAGCGAGCGAATAGACGATCACGTTGAGGCGTCCGACACGGTCGGCCAGCCACCCGCCAGCGAGCGCGCCGATGAGCATTCCGATGCCGCCGATTGCAATGACCCAAGCGATGTCCGTCGCGCTGAGGTCCCACTTCGGCGCGAGCTGCGGAAGCGAGTAGGCAATCATCAACTGGTCGAATCCGTCGAAGAAGGTGACCGCGCCGACGATCACGCGGGCCTTCACATGCCATCTGCTCATCGGTAACCGCTCGAGGCGGGCGCTGATCAGTTCTGCAGCTCGCGCGGTGCTCTGCGAGGCCATGGTCATAAGTTTCCTCCGCGAATGAATGAAATTACCTAAGCGCTCAATCACTTAGGGCTTAGATGTAATCCCAAGCACAGCACTTTCGTCAACCGTTGATTTCATCCACGCAACAGTGTAGAGCGAACAATCAGTTAACGAGAGGTCAGTACCCATTCACGTTGCGAACGCATACCGACTGACCGGCAATTCTCTACTTCACTGCGCGCACCCCAACCCCAATTCCGACAATTGCCACAGTGACTGCAGCAACCACTCCGGCGAGCACACTTCCCGATGCAAAGTCGCCGGCAAACAGCGCGCGCTCCGCATCAACGACGTAACCCAGTGGATTGATGTTCACGAGAACCTTCATCCAACCTGGCGCGTCGTCGAGCGGAAGCATGGTTCCCGACAGAATCAGAAGCGGGAACATCAGCGTCTGCTGCACCACCCAGAACATCCAATCCTGCTCACGCACAGCCAAAGCCAAAGCGTAAGACAAGGCTCCGAGACCGACGCCGAATACTCCGAGAAGAACGATGCCGACAGCTGCACCGGCCGCATTCACGTCCAGGCCGAGTGGCAGGGCAACAAGAATGATGAGAATCGCCTGTGCTGCAAGCGGAACCATCTCCTTACACGCCCGACCGATCAACAACGACGAACGTCGCAGCGGCGTCACCAGCATGCGTTCGTGAGATCCCTGTTGCATTTCCAGGAGCAGGTTCGATCCGGTCATAGTCGTTCCGAAGATCGCGATCATCACCAGAACACCGGGGATGAACCAATTCCACACGCCGTCACCGGTTCCCGGAACACCCTTGAGTAGCGGACCGAACAGGGCAAGCAAGATCAGCGGTTGAATCAGGCTGAAAATGATACTGACAGGGTCACGCAGCATCGGTCGCAACTCGCGACCCATTACAATGGCACTGTCCCGAACAATGTTGCCGCGCACTACAGCTGGATCATCAAGAGCAATAGTCATCGTCATATCCTTTGTCGTCGACATTCAGGACGCAGCCGCTGCAGCGCTCTCGCGCAAGCTACGGCCGGTGAGGGTAAGGAACACGTCGTCAAGTGTTGGACGCGTGATATCGGCGGTCAGTACCTGAGCTCCGCGGGATTCGGATTCACGCAAAAGTACAGGAAGAGTCGAATCTCCCTGGCTTGCACGGATACTCAAACGTGATCCTTCAACTTCGATCTCGCGAACCGTGACGAGCTGCTGCGCTGCCGACGCCGCAATCTTGGCTTCTTCCTCGGTCTCGAAGGTCACGACAAGATGATCTCCGGCCAAATCCGCCTTGAGTGCAGACGCCGTATTGTCCGCGATTACCGTTCCCTCATCGATCACGATGACTCGCTCGGCCATCGAATCCGCTTCTTCCAAATAGTGCGTCGTCAGCACAATCGTCGTGCCCATCTCGCGGCGCAACCGCAGAATGTGCTCCCACAGATTTGCCCGACTCTGCGGGTCCATCCCCGTCGTCGGCTCGTCGAGAAAAAGGAGCGGTGGACGATGCACCAAGCCCAAGGCGATATCGAGCCGCCGCCGCTGCCCGCCCGAAAGGGTGCTGACCTTACGAGTCGCCAATTCCTCGAGTTCGAGGTCGCCGAGCAATTCGTCGGCGCGGACCTGCGAATTCGGCTTCGTCATTCCGTAGCAAAGCCCCTGCGTCACCAACTCGTCCCGAACGCGCTGGTTGTGACCGGCTCCGTTTCCCTGCCCGACGTAGCCGAGCCTCGATCGCACCTCGCTACGAGCGTCGGACACGTCGAAACCTGCAACCTTTGCCGTGCCGGAAGTAGGCTCGAGCAGCGTCGTCAACATCCGTAGGGTTGTCGATTTACCAGCCCCATTAGGTCCAAGTAACGCCACCAACTCTCCCTCGGCAACATCGAGGGTGACCCCTTTCACCGCTTCGACCAGCTTCTTTCCCTGCGCGAAGTGCTTGGTCAGCGCCTTCGTCTCGATCATCGGCCCGCTGTAACTCACGATGTCGGCCCCGCTTTCTCTCGATTGGCCCGGTGGGAGTTCAGCGTAAAATCAATTGCGGACCATTACGGTCCTCAATCTCTGCAAAACTGGGATTCATGAAAGAGACGTCGGCTCGCCTACTGCGGTTGCTGTCCCTGCTTCAAACCCGGCGGGACTGGTCCGGTGCCGAGCTTGCGGATCGGCTCGCCATCACCCCTCGCACAGTTCGCCGCGACATCGATCGGCTCCGCGACCTGGGGTATCCCGTCGACGCCAGCGTCGGAGTGGGCGGCGGCTACCGCCTCAGCGCCGGTGCCGAGATGCCGCCGCTTCAACTCGACGACGAGGAAGTACTAGCCGTAGCGCTGTCATTGCAGTCCGGTGCCACCGGATCAGTAGTCGGTATCGGCGAGGCCTCGATGCGCGCACTGACAAAACTGCGTCAGATCATGCCGTCGCGGTTGCGTCACCGACTCGAATCCCTGCAGATCGACGTTGTTTCCACGCCTCCGGCAGCGAGTGCCGTGGACGCCGGAGTGCTGACCGCGATCGCGTCCGTCTGTCACAACCATGAGCGTCTGAGATTCGACTACACCGCGCACGGCGGCGCCACCAGCCGACGCGAGGTGGAACCTTATCGACTGGTGCGTTCGGGATTGCGATGGTATCTGGTTGCCTGGGATCTGAGCCGCGACGACTGGCGCTCGTTCCGCGTCGACCGCCTGGAGCCCAAAATTCCGACGGGCCCGCGCTTTGCACCGCGAGAACTACCGGCAGGCGGAGCTGCGGAATACGTATCGGCCGGCGTTAATCGTGCGTACACATCTACGCGCGCAACAGTTTTGCTTCATGCCCCGATCGAAGAGGTCGCACCGATGGTCGGCGAGCAGTGGGGATCAGTCGAGTCTTCTGACGAAGGTCGTTGTGTAGTAGCACTTTCCGGCACTTCACTGCGCTCGATCGCGCACTGGCTACGAGCCTTCGATGTCGACTTCACGATCGTGAGCCCACCCGAGTTGCGCGACGAGTGCCGCGCAATCGCGGACGAACAACGAGTGGTCGTGCAGCGCTATCTTGAAGCGTGAGAACATCTTTCGAAGATGCTGCAAAATCTCCAAACAAGAAGGCCCCAACTCCGAAGAGTTGGGGCCTTCTTGATATACGTCATGTTTCGGTTTTACCCGAAGGTCATGTGCGTCTTAGATCAGGGTAACGCCGGTGGCCTGCGGGCCCTTGTTGCCCTGACCGATCTCGAACGCTACGCGCTGATTCTCCTCGAGCGTGCGGAAGCCGCCACTCTGGATTTCGGAGTAGTGAACGAAGACGTCAGCACTGCCGTCTTCGGGAGCGATGAAGCCGAACCCCTTCTCGGAGTTGAACCACTTCACGATGCCCTCTGCCATGTAAATCTCCTCTAACACAGTGTCTACAGGCAGTCACTGCGACCGCCCGGGCCACTTACTACGACCGTTCTGAGACAAATCCGTGGAGGATGTCCAAACGTCCGCAACTTAACCATTTGCGAGCGTGGAACCACAAACACAAACACTTACGACCAACACAAGTAGATCACAGATCTGCAGCTTTGTCTCGTTTGAGTCCCAGATCACCACCCGCCCCATTGACAGGCATACCCCCCGGGGGTACCTTAAATCTCGAAGCGATACCCACACCGGGTATCCGTACAATAGAGTTAATCAACCGAAGGGGCTCGCCATGACCACCGCCGAATACACCGTTTCCGGGATGACCTGTGGACACTGCGTCGGATCCGTCAAGGAAGAAGTCGGCAACATTGCGGGCGTAACCGCAGTGGACGTCGACCTGGCGAGCGGACGAGTCACCGTCATCAGTGACGCACCCGTCCCCGCAGCCGATATCGTCGCAGCAGTCGACGAAGCCGGCTACTCCGTCGTACCAAGCTGAGTCAGCCGTGCGCACCTCCACAACACTTGCCACCTACGCTGTAGGGCTGGTCGCCGTATTCGGCGCCGCCCTCGGCGTGGGGGCCGTAATCGGAAGCCCGATAGACATGTCCACCACCTCGCACAGCACCCACGAATCCATGCCCGGCGCAGACGCCGCAACACCTGCCGGACTCGAAGTCTCCTCCGGCGGATACACACTCAGTGATGTCACTGCCCCCGAAAGGTCGGGCGCGGCAGGAACTCTGAGCTTTCGCATCCTAGACAGCCACAACCAGCCGGTAGTCGACTTCGATACCCTGCACGAGAAGAAACTCCACCTGATCGTCGTTCGCAGCGACACCACCGAGTTCCGCCACGTACACCCGGTTCTCGCCGCCGACGGCACCTGGTCCATCGACTGGACCTGGCCCAGCGCGGGTACCTACCGAGTCTTCGCGGACTTCGACCCCACCGACGGCACCCAGCTGACGCTTGGCCGAAACATCGACGTGGCAGGCGAATTCACACCGGCTCCCCTACCTCCGGTATCCACAACCGCGTCGGTCGACGGCTACACCGTCACCCTCGACGGTGATCTCACCACCACCGGAGGCCCGATCACGCTGAACGTCGCGAGGGACGGCGTCCCGGTCACCGATCTCGACCCGTACCTCGGCGCCTACGGCCACCTCGTGGCGCTGCGCACCGGAGACCTCGCTTACCTGCACGTTCATCCCGAAGGCGAGCCGGGCGACGGCGTCACAGCCGCCGGTCCCGACATCTCCTTCCACGCGCAGGCACCGAGCGAAGGCACCTACCGCTTCTTCCTCGACTTCCAACATGGGGGCGTCGTCCGCACAGCCGAATTCACGGTCACCGCAGGAACACCCGCAGAAACACCTGTAGCACCCGAGAATCACACCGGAGGTCACTGATGACTACGCCTACCGCTGTAGACAGCGTTGAGCTCGCGATCACGGGAATGACCTGCGCCTCCTGCGCGGCCCGAATCGAGAAGAAGCTCAACAAGATCGACGGTGTGACGGCAACAGTCAACTACGCCACCGAGAAGGCGAAGGTCACCTACCCCGACACGGTATCCACTGACGAGTTGCTGGCCACCGTCGCAAACGCCGGCTATTCCGCTGCGCTACCCAAGCCGCGGACATCAGCAGCCTCCGTCGACGACGACACCGAAACCACTCAGGACCGCGACCTTCGCGAGCTGCGCAATCGGCTGATCGTCTCGACAGTCCTGTCCGTGCCTGTCATCGCCATGGCGATGATCCCCGCCATCCAGTTCACCAACTGGCAGTGGCTCTCCCTGACGCTGGCCGCACCGGTCATCGTCTGGGCGGCACTGCCTTTCCACCGGGCTGCCTGGGTCAACCTGCGTCACGGCGCCGCCACGATGGACACACTCATCTCCTTGGGCACCATCTCGGCGTTCCTGTGGTCTCTGTACGCACTGTTCTTCGGAACTGCCGGCGAAGCCGGGATGAAGCACGCGTTCAGCTTCACCGTCGACAGGATGGACGGTAGCGCCAACATCTATCTCGAGGTCGCTGCCGGCGTCGTCACCTTCGTACTGGCCGGACGCTACTTCGAGCACAAATCCAAGCGCACCTCCGGCGCCGCACTGCGCGCACTCATGGAACTCGGCGCAAAAGACGTCGCCGTGCTGCGGGACGGCACCGAAGTACGTATTCCCGCTGAAGACCTCGTGGCCGGCGATATCTTTATCGTCCGTCCCGGCGAGAAGATCGCCACCGACGGTGTCATCACCGAGGGCCGATCCGCCGTCGACATGAGCATGCTGACCGGCGAATCGGTACCCGAGGAAGTCGGCGTCGGCGACAGTGTCGTCGGAGCAACCGTCAACGTGGGCGGCACACTCACCGTCGAAGCCACTCGCATCGGCAGTGACACACAGCTCGCACAAATGGCCGCACTGGTCGAGGATGCCCAGAACGGCAAGGCTGAAGTTCAGCGCCTTGCCGACCGGATTTCCGGGATCTTCGTACCGATCGTCATCGCGATTGCCGTTGCCACCCTGGGCTATTGGCTCGGTACGGGAAGCCCCATCGAGATGGCCTTCACCGCCGCAGTCGCTGTCCTGATCATCGCCTGCCCCTGCGCGCTCGGATTGGCAACGCCCACGGCATTGCTGGTCGGTACCGGACGGGGCGCTCAAATGGGCATCCTGATCAAGGGACCGGAAGTACTGGAATCGACTCGCGCAGTGGACACCGTCGTCCTCGACAAGACCGGAACCGTCACCACCGGGCAGATGACACTGCTCGACACCGTCGTGGCAGAAGGGACATCCCCCGAAGAAGTTCTGCGGTTGGCCGGAGCACTCGAACATCGCTCCGAACACCCCATTGCCGCCGCAATTGCCAAGGGCGCCGCCGAAAAGGTGGGCGAGCTTCCCCCCGTCGAAGATTTCGCAAACATCGCAGGTCTCGGAGTGCAGGGCATCGTCGACGGATACGCCGTCGTTGCCGGCCGAGAGGCACTCCTCACCGACTGGTCGATGACGCTTCCCGAAAATCTGCGGGCCGCCAAGGCCGCTGCAGAAGAAGCCGGACGCACGGCCATCGCCGTCGGCTGGGACGGAGCGGCACGCGGTGTTCTCGTAATCGCCGACGCCGTCAAGGACACCAGCGCCGAGGCCATCCGCCAGCTCAAGGAACTCGGCCTCGAACCGGTTCTGCTGACCGGCGACAACAAGACCGTCGCCCGCACCGTGGCCGATCAGGTCGGGATCACCACAGTATTTGCCGAGGTCATGCCCGCCGACAAGGTCGATGCAATCAAGAAACTGCAAGCTGAGGGCCGCATCGTTGCAATGGTCGGCGACGGCGTCAACGACGCAGCCGCGCTGGCTCAAGCCGATCTCGGGTTGGCTATGGGCACGGGTACCGACGTCGCGATCGAAGCGAGCGACATCACGCTGGTCCGCGGCGACCTGCGCTCGGCAGCCGACGCGATTCGGCTCTCACGTAAGACCTTGAAGACCATCAAGGGCAACTTGTTCTGGGCCTTTGCCTACAACGCGGCGGCAATCCCCCTGGCCGCTGCCGGCCTGCTGAACCCGATGCTTGCCGGTGCCGCAATGGCATTCAGCAGTGTGTTCGTCGTCAGCAACAGCCTGAGGCTGCGCCGGTTCAAGTAGGGGCTTCGCCCCTGTGCGCCGTTTTGGTAGTGGTTACTACCAAAACGGCGCACAGGGCGCTACGCCTCTACTGCAGCCAGTCGAACAAATGTTGCGGCGTCGAGCATTTCGCCACGCAACTGCGGCTCGATACCCGCGGCAAGGAGCCGACGCTCAGCTTCAGCGGGCGAGCCTGCCCAACCACTCAGCGCTGCCCGCAACGTCTTTCGGCGCTGCGCGAACGCGGCATCGACTACCGCAAATACTCGTTTGCGATGCTGCTCGTCCATCGGCCACGGCGGCTCGGCGTAGCGGTCGACTCGCACCAGTCCGGATTCCACCTTGGGCACCGGCCAGAACACGTTGCGCCCGACGGCTCCCGCGCGGCGCACCTCACCGAAGAAGTTGGCTTTGACGCTGGGAACACCGTAAATCTTGCTACCCGGATCAGCCGCCAAACGATCGGCGACCTCAGCCTGCACCATCACCAGCGCAGTGCGCAGGCTCGGGAGCGAAGCAAAGAGGTGCAACAACACCGGCACGGCCACGTTGTACGGAAGGTTTGCGACCAGGGCCGTCGGCTCCCCCGGAATCTGAGAAGGCAGCACGCGCATCGCGTCGGCCTCCACGACCGTCAGCCGGTCAGCCAGTTCAGGCGCACGCTCGGCAACAGTCTTGGGCAGACGAGCTGCGAGATTCGGATCGATCTCGACCGCAATGACCTGCTCGACGACGTCCATCAGAGCCATCGTCAGCGAGCCGAGGCCCGGCCCGACTTCGAGAACGACGTCATCGCGGGTGACCCCGGCGACATTGACGATGCGTCGCACGGTGTTGGCGTCGTGAACGAAGTTCTGCCCCAACTGCTTTGTGGGGCGCACACCGAATTCCTCGGCGAGCGCGCGCACCTCGGCCGGGCCGAGCAGCGCTGCCTGCCCGCGAGGGGTGGCGATGGGTTGGTTCGATTCGACGTCTGACACAGGTAAGAACTTAACCCAGTCCGAGGCGGCCCGAGCACGACGGCCATGCGCCCCAGCCCTGGGTGCGCTGGGTTTGCGTCGCAATCGCGATCTGCTCCTCACGGGAGGCGAGGTCTGCGCGGGCTGCGTACTTGAGGCCGCCCTGACGCTCCCAGGTGTTCTGGTCGAACTGCACGCCGCCGTAAAAACCGTTGCCGGTGTTGATAGCCCAGTTGCCGGTGGCCTCGCACTGCGCGAGAGCGTCCCAGGTGCTGCCGTTTTGAACCGGCGGAACTTCAGTGCCCGGCTTGGTGCCGACACGGACAACCTTGGGCTGCGCCGGTGTGGTGATCGTCTCGGCAACCGGAGTGCGGCCGGTTTCGACACCGTTGACCAGATTGACGGCAAAAGTAACGTCGCGAACTCCGGGCACGCCCGGATTTTCGACAATCGTGCGGCTCTGATTCATAGTGGGATCCTCGACGCGCTGATCCGGCGGATCGAGCGGCAACGTCTCCATCTTGCTCTCGGTGCGATTGCGCGTCACCGTGATTTCGAGGCCTTCGGTCAACGGCGCATCCACCGCGGGAACTACCGTGTCGGTCGGTTCCAGCGGAGTTCCGTTGGCGGTCAAGAACTCACCGACGGTGGGCGCGGCAATCCGGACGTCGGCAACAGGCTGCGCTCCGTCGACCAGCTTTGCGACGACGGGCGTCAGAACGTCCAGCGCCGCACCGTCGAGCGGCAGACGCTGCGAGCGTGAAGCTGAAACATGAACGTCGGCAGCGACATCCAACTGCTTCAAGGCGTCGTCGACCGTGAGAGCTGTTGTCCACAATTGCTGAGGCTGACCGTCGACAGTCAACGTGATTTCACGAGCTCGTCGTAGAACAACTGTGTCGCCGTCGGACAGCGACGCATCGGATGCCGGTGCGACTGCGTCTTTGTCACCGATCGGGTAGCCGGCATCGGCCAGGATGCCGTCGACTTTGCTTGCCATGGTGCTGAGCTGGATCTGTTCACCGTCGACGTCGAGGGTGATCGTCTTGTGGTTGACCAACGCCAGTAGTCCGCCGGCTACCAGCGTCACGAGCAGCGCGGCGATCATCGAGTAGAGCAACGGCGATCGGGTCGCGTTGATCTTGCTCAGCGGCGACATCAGCGAAGGCCCAATTTGCCTGTGCAGGAGGGCCAAGCTCCCCAGCCCTGACCGGCGCGAACCTTCTCACCGATCGCGATCTGCTGTTCGCGTGTCGCGAGGTCGGCGCGCGATGCATACTCGCCACCGCCGAAGGCTTGCCACGTGCTCTGGGTGAACTGCAAACCACCGTAGAAACCGTTGCCGGTGTTGATCGCCCAGTTGCCCGTGGCCTCGCACTGTGCGAGCGCGTCCCACGTCGACGCATTGGAAATGGCCGGTACTGCAGGTTCTTTGGTGCCGACCTTGATCACTGCCGCAACAGGTTCCTTGACCACTGTGGCAGCAACTTCGGTACGGCCGGCTTCAACGCCGTTGACGGTCTTGACCTCGAGTGTTGCGGTGCGCTCACCGGGAACACCCGGATTCTCGACGACAGTCTTGTCCTTCTCCAGCGAAGGATCTTCGATCTTGTTCTCCGGTGCCGCGATCGGTTGAGTCTCGACCCGGGTATCGGTGCGGTCGCGGGTAATTTCGATGGTCAAACCCTCGGTAACCGGAGTGTCCACGGCCGGTACGACGGTGTCGGCTTGCTCGAGCGGCGCATTGCGTGCGGCGAGAAGCTCTCCGACGGTTGCGGCTGCAAGCTTGATTTCGGTGGCCGGTGCGCCGCCGTCGGCAACTTTGACGACCTTGGGGCTGATGACGTCAAGTTCGGTTCGTTCGAGCGGGAGACGATGCGAGCGGGACGCCGAAACAGCAAAATCGTCGGCCACGTCGAACTGCTTCAACGCTTCGTCAACTGTCAGCGCTGTCGTCCAGACCGTCTGAGGCGTTCCGTCGACGTTCAACTGCAACTCACGTGCACGACGGAGAACTACGGTGTCACCGTCTGCAAGGGAAGCGTCTGCGCTGGGTGCGAGAGCGTCCTTGGAGTCGACGGCGTATCCGGCCTTGTCCATAGCGCCACCGACACTGCTCGACATCGTGGACAGCGAGATCATCTCGCCGTCGACGTCAAGGGTGATGTTCTTGTGCTGGACCACCGCGAGCGTGCCGCCGACGATCAGCGTCAGAAGCAGCGCGGCCACCATGGAATAAAGAAGCGGTGACTTCGCGGAGTTGATCTTGACAAAAGGCGACACAATAAATCCCAAGGCAGTCGGACGTTCGGTCACAATACGGTAACGGCCTAGCACCGTATCGGCAACCAAAACGCAACGAACTGCGACCTTTGTCACGGATTGACAACGGCGTGTCGCATATTCGTAACTATCTCGGACAGTTACCCGTGTATCGATTCAGGCCGGCACGCAGTATGTTCTCGTCTGGTCATAAGTAGTCCGGCGATCCCGGGCGTGACAGACGAAAGCTGGGCGAGAGTGCGAAAAAAATTCGACAGACTACGTAACCCGAGGTGGCCGATCCTGGCCGTCCTGCTCGCGCTCCTCGCAGCGCTGTTCGCTCCCGGCATTGCCGCCGCGCAGCCGGGACGCACGTACACGATCGCAACCGATACGACATTTGCTCCATTCGAATTCGAAGACGCGAACGGCAATCTCACCGGCATCGACATGGAACTCCTGCGAGCCATCGCGAAGGACCAGGGCTTCAACGTCGAGATCAAACCGCTCGGATTCGACGCGGCATTGCAAGCGGTCACGTCCGGCCAAGCCGACGGTGTCATCGCCGGCATGTCGATCACCGAGGCCCGTAAACAGGTCTTCGACTTCTCCGACCCGTACTTCTCGTCGGGCGTGCAGATGGCTGTGCTCGAATCGAACAACGACGTCAAGTCCTACGAGGACTTGAAGGGCAAACGCGTCGCTGTCAAGAACGGCACCGAAGGCGCCGCCTTCGCCGAATCCATCAAGGACAAATACGGATTCACGACGGTCTACTTCGCTGACTCCTCCAGCATGTACGACGAAGTCAAGACCGGAAACTCCGTCGCAGTCTTCGATGACTATCCCGTGCTGGCCTACGGCATCACCCAGGGCAACGGCCTCAAGACCGTGACCGAGAAGGAAGACGGCGCGAGCTACGGCTTCGCCGTCAACAAGGGCCAGAACGCGGAACTGCTGTCAATGTTCAACGCCGGTCTGCAGAACCTGCGTGACAGTGGCCAGTACGACGACATCCTCTCGCAGTTCCTCGGACAGGGTGCAACAGAAACCGACAACTCCATCATCGGATTGATCAAGAGCACGTACCCCCAACTGCTCAAAGGCCTTTGGCTGACGATCGTCCTATCTGTGGTCTCGATCGCCATCGCCTTGGTCCTCGGCGGCATCTTCGGACTCTGCCGGGTATCAACCAACATCTTCGTGCGCGGGATAGGCACGACGTACGTCGATATATTCCGTGGCACACCACTATTGGTGCAGGCTTTCTTCATCTACTTCGGCATCCCGGCAGCACTGGGCTTCCAGATGTCAGCCTTCACTGCCGGTGTCATCACGCTCTCGCTGAATGCCGGCGCCTACATGGCCGAAATCGTCCGCGGCGGAGTCCTTTCCGTCGACAAGGGTCAGATGGAAGCATCTCGCAGCCTCGGTATCAGCTACATGAAGACCATGCGGAAAGTCATTATGCCGCAGGCAATTCGCACGATGATCCCGTCATACATCAACCAGTTCGTCATCACCCTCAAGGACACGTCGATCCTGTCGGTCATCGGGCTCGCCGAGCTCACTCAGACCGGGCGCATCATCATCGCGCGCAACTTCCAGTCCTTCAACATGTGGCTGATCATCGGCGTCATGTACTTCATCATCATCATGGCGCTCACCAAGTTCTCGAACCGCCTCGAAAAGAGGATCAACAAGTGACCGAAACAGCTGTCAACACAAGCAAGCCCGACACCGAGATCAAAATCGAAGTCAAGGGATTGAAGAAGTCGTTCGGCGACAACGAAGTCCTCAAAGGCCTCGACGTCGACATCAAGAACGGTGAAGTGGTGTGTGTCATCGGGCCTTCGGGTTCCGGTAAATCCACCTTCCTGCGCTGCCTCAACCGCCTCGAAGACATCACTGCGGGTACGGTTCGCGTCGACCATTTCGACCTCACCGACAAAGAGGTCGACATCGACAAGGTGCGCCAACACATCGGCATGGTGTTCCAGCACTTCAACCTGTTCCCGCACATGAGCGTCGTCGAGAACGTGATGCTCGCACCCGTCCAAACGGGCCGTTCCACCAAGGAACAGGCTCGGGAGATTGCGGTAAAACTGCTTGCGCAGGTCGGTCTCGCAGAAAAGGCCGACGCCAAGCCCGCCAGCTTGTCCGGTGGCCAGAAGCAGCGTGTCGCCATCGCCCGCGCACTCGCAATGAGCCCGGACATCATGCTGTTCGACGAGGCCACCAGCGCCCTCGACCCCGAAATGGTGGGCGAGGTTCTGCAGGTCCTGCGTGACCTCGCGCAGCAGGGCATGACGATGGTCGTCGTCACCCACGAGATGGGCTTCGCCCGCGAGGTGTCCGATCGGGTCATCTTCATGGCCGAGGGCTACATCGTCGAAGAAGGAAAGCCGGAAGACCTGTTCGGTAATCCGCAGCAGAAGCGCACCCAGGACTTCCTGGGCAAGGTCCTCTAGAGCCTTCGGCCCTGTGCGCCTTTTTGGTAGTCAGCACTACCGAAAAGGCGCACAGGGGGTGGTCGTGATTGCCAGTTCGACGACTACCGCAATCTCCATCCAGCCGCGATGACCGGCAACCAGCGATCGCGTGTCACGAAAGTGTCGGGGACACATTTCAACCCGCACGTAGTCCGTACTGCCCGGCACCTGGCCCCAATTACCGGTCCCATGTTCGACGAATTCGCCACGCTCGAGACGAATCGACAGAACCGTGCCCGCTGTGACGTCGATGTTTTCGTAACCGTGCCGCGAACCTGAATACCAAGTCGAGCCTGCAACCGGACTCAACATCCACGCCGATTGCTCGCCGACGATCGGCAGCGGCGCACAGCACTCGAATTCCCACGTTTCTATGTGGACGATGATGATTTTGACCGAAGAGTCGACCGGCGTCGACTCGGTGAAGTTGTGCATCTTCAAGACTCCGCGCAATCGACGAACCAGGACACGACGGTCCCGGGCGCGGAGCTACCTGTGCACCCAGAATAGCCCTCAGAGCTTGTAGACGCGCTCCGCTGTCGCAGTCGACGCCGCAGCCAAGACCTGCGGGTCCTCGCCGCGAATGTCGGCCAACGCGCGCACTGTGTAGGGCAGGCAGTACGACTCGTTGGGCGCGCCGCGGAACGGATGCGGCGTCAGGAACGGTGCGTCGGTCTCGACGATCAACTGATCCGACGGCACCAACAGCGCGGCCTCACGCAACGCCTTCGCATTCTTGAAACTGACCGTGCCGGAGAAACTCAACACGTAGCCGGCGTCGATGCACGCCCGCGCCATCTCCGAATCCGATGAGAAGCAGTGGAACACGACGGTCTCGGGAGCGCCTTCTTCATTCAGCACCCGCAGCAAGTCCTGGTCTGCTTCGCGGTTGTGGATCATCAGCGTCTTGCCCAGACGCTTCGCGAGGTCGATGTGCCAGCGGAAGCCGTCGACCTGCTCCTCGATGGTGGCGCAGCCCTCGAGCTTGCCGGGCCAGTAAAGATCGAGTCCCGTCTCCCCCACGGCGACGACGCGCGGATCCGAAGCCAACCGTTCGATCTCCGCCTTCGTCTCACTGTCGAGCACATTGGCCCTGGTCGGATGGATCGCGACGGCAGCGTACACACGAGAATCCCAGTTCGCCGCGTCGACGGCAAACTGCGCAGCATCAAGGTCGTCGGCCACGGTCACCACCCGTCCGACGCCGACAGCCTCGGCTTTGTCGACTATCGCAGCAACGGTGGCCGCGTCGTGCGCACCACACGCATCGAGGTGCGTATGGGCGTCGATCAGAGGCGACAAGGGCTCAGGGGCATCGGGGGCGGGACGGTCTTTGCTCACGCCCGATAGAGTAAGCCCACCATGACTGTGCCTGCCTCACCCTCCCAGACCACGCGCCCGGACTCCGCTGCCAAGGAAGGCGCGGATCGATCGCCGTTCTACATCACGACCGCGATCGCGTATCCCAACGGTGCACCGCACATCGGCCACGCCTACGAGTACATCTCCTCGGACGCGCTCGCCCGCTTCAAGCGGTTGGACGGTTATGAAGTGTTCTTCATGACCGGCACCGACGAGCACGGTCTGAAGATGCAGCAGACAGCGATCAAAGAGGGCATCGACGTCCGCGACCTCGCTGCCCGCAACTCCGACGTGTTCCAGAACCTCGACAAGGTCCTGAACATCTCGTACGACCGCTTCATCCGCACGACGGACGCCGATCACCAGCTGGCCAGCAAGGCGATCTGGGAGAAGATGGCCGCATCGGGCGACATCTACCTCGACACGTACTCGGGCTGGTACTCGGTTCGTGACGAGGCTTTCTACACCGAAGCCGAGACCACGCTTCAGGCCGACGGCACCCGCCACTCCACCGAGACCGGCACCCCGGTGGAGTGGACCGAGGAGGCCAACTACACCTTCAAGCTCTCGGCGTACGAGGATCGTCTGCTCGCTCTCTACGAAGAGCACCCCGAGTTCATCGCCCCGGTGACGCGTCGCAACGAGATCGTCAGTTTCGTCAAGGGCGGTCTCAAGGATCTGTCGATCTCACGCACCACCTTCGACTGGGGTGTCCCGGTTCCCGGCGACCCCGATCACGTCATGTACGTGTGGGTCGACGCCCTCACCAATTACCTGACGGGCGTGGGTTACCCGAACGTCGACACCGCCGAGTTCAAGAAGTTCTGGCCGGCCAGCCTGCACATCATCGGCAAGGACATCACCCGGTTCCACACCGTGTACTGGCCGGCATTCCTGATGTCCGCCGGCATCGAACTGCCCGAGCGGGTCTTCGTCCACGGCTTCTTGTACAACAAGGGCGAGAAGATGTCGAAGTCCGTCGGCAACGTCGTCGACCCCATCGCGATGGTCGACCAGTACGGCCTCGACGCGGTCCGCTTCTTCCTGCTCCGTGAGATCTCGTACGGCCAGGACGGCAGCTACAGCCACGAGGCGATCGTGACGCGTATGAATGCCGATCTGTCCAACGAACTGGGCAACCTCGCACAGCGTTCGCTGACAATGGTCGCGAAGAACTGCGACGCGCAGGTCCCCACTCCCGGCGAATTCACCGCGGACGATCTGGCGATGCTGGCCTCCGCCGACGCGCTCTTGGCCAAATGCCGCAAAGAGTTCGACGTGCAGGCTCTGCATCTGGCTCTCGAAGCCATGTGGGCCGTCCTGGGTGAGACCAACCGCTACTTCTCCAAGCAGGAGCCCTGGGTTCTGCGCAAGACCGATCCGGCGCGGATGGCGACAGTTCTCTACGTGACGCTCGAAGTGGTGCGCATCGTGGGCATTCTGGTGCAGCCGATCATGCCTGACGCGGCGTCGCGGATCCTGGACCTGCTGGGCCAGGACGAAGAGCACCGCCAGTTCACCGACGTTGCCGTTCGCATCGTCGCGAACCAGGCTCTGCCGGCTCCGGCACCTGTTTTTCCGCGCTTCGTAGAAGAGTGACGCACCACGTGGGGTCCGATACGCCTGATTGAAATCAAGTGTGTCGGACCCCACGTGCACACTGCGTCCATGACGACGAATAGAACATACTTTCGATCTACCGCATCGGCGCAGACACTGCCCTGGAACGGAGCCCACGTGTCCTCCCACGAAGTCAGCCCTCAGTCCGTCGCAGCCGCCCGGGCCCTGATGGTCGAGCTCACCGGCAGCTACGAGCGAGGGTGGCAACCCGCCGACATCATCCACCTGGCACGCCGTAGCAAAGATTCCTCGAACGCGGATCTCGCCGCTACGACCGTCCTGCTGGAGGCTGCAACCACCAAGGCAGACGATCGCGCACCGCTCGAATGGGTCGGTCAACTTCAGTCCATTCGCGAGCAGTACCCCAATTCACACCGCATTGCGTCCCGAATAACTTTGGACGACAGCCTCTTTCGATCCCTTGCTGCCGGACTGCTGTTCGAGGACCCCTACTTCCTCGTCTCACAGGTCGCCGAAGTGGCCCTGAGCTGGACGCGCCTCGCTCCCTGGAACCTCCTGCTTCCCATGCCGTCGACGTGGCCGGTGCAGCGCACCGAGAACAGCTACTCTGGCGCGGCTACCGAAGTAGATGCCAAAGTACTCAAGAGAATTCGTGGCCTCCTCGCCAAAGCCGAGGCCACCAACTTCGCTGAAGAAGCCGAGGTCTTCACTGAGAAGGCCCAGGAATTGATGACGCGATACGCCATCGATTCCGCGCTCCTGCACTCACGTACCGGCGTCACCGACACCACGGTCGACGGCCGGCGTATCCACCTGGACAACCCGTACGTCAAGGAAAAAGTCCATCTCCTCACAGCAATCGGCGACGCCAACCGAGTACGCGCGGTGTGGTTCAGCGACATCTGCATCGCTACAGTCATCGGCACCCCCGTCGACCTCCAACAGGTCGACATGCTGTTCACCTCATTGCTGGTGCAAGCCACTCGCGCAATGCAATTCGCCGATACCAGCAACCGCGGCGGCTCCCGCACAACGTCATTCCGCAAGGGCTTTCTGACTGGTTTCGCCAATCGGATCGGGCAGCGTCTGCGCTACGCCGGCACCAAAGCCACCGCTGAGGCCGCCGACGCAGAATCGATGGACGTCGCCGACCTCCTGCCGATTCTGGCGACGACGTCGGCAGCAGTCGACACCGAATTCGAGCGAATGTTTCCGCGAACCCGAAAAGCGCGCGGACGCTCTGTCGACGCCGAAGGCTGGCATGCCGGCCAGGCTGCAGCCGACGACGCCAACCTCCGGCCCGGTGCGCCGGCAGTGCGCCGTTAATACAGCGCCGGCAGTGCGCCGCTAGGCCTTACGAGCGGCGAGCACCGTTTCGTACAGTTCCCGCTTGGACACCCCGGCCGTGGCTACGAGGGCGCACGCGTCTTTCAGACCGGCTCCGCCCTCAACCAGGCGTTCCACCTCGTCAACTAGATCGACCGGATCCGACGCCACCAGAACGGCGCCTTCGAGAACCACGGTGATTTCGCCGCGCACACCTTCTGCTGCCCACACGGCCAATTCGCCGAGCGTTCCGCGCTTCACTTCCTCGTAGGTCTTGGTCAATTCGCGGCAGACAGCAGCGCGACGCTCCGAACCGAGTACCTCGACGGCGTCGGCCAGACAATCGGCCAGGCGGTGCGGTGCCTCGAAGAACACGCAGGCGCGTTGCTCGGTGGCGAGTCCAGCGAACCAGGTTTTGCGTTGCCCACCCTTGCGCGGGGGGAATCCGTCGAAGCAGAACCGCTCGACATGCAGTCCGGACAGCGCAAGTGCAGTGGTGACGGCAGAGGGCCCGGGAAGGCAGGTGACTTTCAGATCCTCGGCAACGCACGCCGCGACCAGTCGGTATCCGGGATCGCTCACCGACGGCATACCGGCATCGGTCACGAGCAAGACGGTTTTACCTTCGGCGACGGCCGCAACCAACCCCGGCAGACGGGCGACCTCCACCTGGTCGTAGAAACTGACTACTTTCCCGGTGATCGACACGTCGAGCGAGGCGGCCAACGACTTGGTTCGTCGGGTGTCCTCTGCTGCCACGACGTCGGCGGTTGCGAGTGCGGCGCGTAGGCGCGGAGACGCGTCACCGACATCTCCCATGGGTGTTGCGGCGAGTACCAAGCGACCAGTCATACCTGACAGCCTACGATTGCCGAGTGACTGTGCAGACGGACGAGCGGCCAACGCCCGCCACGGGCGATCGGGTAGTGCGTAGTCCGGCACCGCTCGTTCCGGACCCTGACTTCGGTCCGACCGATAGATTTCGTGGCTGGATAGTCACCGCCGTCATTACCGCTATCGCCGCCATCACACGTTTCACGATGCTCGCGTATCCGACGGATGCCGGCACTCCCGTCTTCGACGAAAAGCATTACGCACCGCAGGGCTGGCAGGTCTTGACCGGCGGCGGGATCGAAGACAACCCGGGATACGGATTGGTGGTTCATCCGCCGATCGGCAAGCAGATGATCGCGATCGGTGAAGCACTTTTCGGCTACAACGGCTGGGGATGGCGCTTCGCGTCGGCATTTGTCGGCACGCTGATGGTGTTGTTGATCGTCCGGATCGTCCGTCGGATGACGCGGTCCACATTGATCGGGGCGCTCGCGGGCATTCTGCTGATCGCCGACGGAGTTACGTTTGTCTCGTCGCGGTTGGGCATGCTCGACATTTTCCTGGCCTTTTTCGTTCTCGCGGCGCTCGGTTGCCTCATCGTGGACCGTGACCAGGTACGTGAGCGACTGGCGAAGGCTTACAACGAGGGCCGGATCGGCGATTCCGCCTGGGGTCCCCGTCTGGGGTTTAGGTGGTGGCGTTTCGGCGCCGGCATTCTGCTCGGACTGGCCTGCGGCACAAAATGGTCCGGGATGTATTTCATTCTCTTCTTCGGACTCCTCAGCGTCGCTTTCGACTTGTCCGCGCGCCGCGCCTACCGCGTCGAGCGGCCGTGGTTCGGCACCGCCATCCGCGATATCGGACCCGCTCTCTACGCGCTGGTCATCATCCCGATCGGCGTCTACCTGGCCAGCTACTGGGCCTGGTTTGCCAGCGAGACCGGCGTCGACCGCCATGCCGTCGGCAACGAGATCGGCGAAGGTGGAACCTGGAGTTTCATTCCGTCCGCCCTTCGGTCCCTCTGGTACTACAGCGGAAACGTACTCACGTTCCACTCCAGCCTGACCAACTCCGCCGGAAACCATCACCCCTGGGAATCGAAGCCCTGGACTTGGCCCATGGGTCTGCGTCCGATGCTCTATTACTATGCCGATGGCGAGCAGGTGACAGGCTGCGGCGCCGCCAGTTGCGTCAAGGCGATCATGCTGATCGGCACGCCGGCCATGTGGTGGCTGGCCTTGCCTATGCTGGCCTGGGCGATCTGGAAGACATTTGTACGACGCGACTGGCGCTACGCCGTCGTCCTTACTGCCTACGGCGCCGCCTACCTCCCCTGGTTCGCGACGATGGACCGCCAGATGTACTTCTTCTACGCCGTCGCGCTCGCCCCGTTCATGGTGATTGGATTTGCGCTGGTGCTCGGCGATGTACTCGGCAAGGCGACTGACTCCGTCGAGCGACGCACCACCGGGCTACTGGCGGTCAGCCTGTACGTCGGGCTTGTAGTCGCAAACTTCGTGTATCTGTGGCCGATTCTCACAGCCATGCCGATCACGCCCGAATCCTGGCAGAGCCATCTGTGGTTACCGAGTTGGAAGTAACTTCTCAAGACTCTCGTCTTGTGCCCCGTCTGACCTTCATCGGCCGCAGCAATGCCCGCTTCTGTTCCCGCGCTGCAACGATGATCGGATCGTGCGAAAGATCCTTGTACAGCGAGAAACACAGGCCGATCATCACCAGCACAAACGGCGCAGCAGCGATGATCGTCATCGTCTGCAAACCGTCGAGAGCTTCGGAACCACCGGTCCAGAGCAGCAATGCCGCGACACCGCCGGTCAGCAAGCCCCAGAACACGACTACCCACCGACTCGGCTCGAGAGTCCCCCGCTGCGACAGCGTGCCCATCACCATGGAGGCGGCGTCGGCTCCGGAAACGAAGAACACGGCCACCAACAGCATCACCAGAATTGTCGTGACCCCGGCGAGCGGGAGATTGTCGAGCATCCCGAACAGTTGAGCTTCCTCGGAACCACGATTCGCCAAGTCGATTCCATCGCGTTCTTCACCGATTCCGGCGCCGCCGAAGATCGCGAACCACAACAGGCTCACGGTGGTGGGAACGGCGATGACACCGATGATGAACTGACGGATCGTCCGCCCACGACTGATGCGCGCCAAGAACATTCCGACAAACGGCGTCCAGGACACCCACCACGCCCAGTAGAAAATCGTCCACGACGACAGCCATGCCCCGGTCTCCGGATTCGACGACGCTCCTGTGCGAGCCGACATCTGCGCCAGGTCCGACACATAAGCGCCGATTGTGGTGGGCAGAAGGTTGAGAATGAGGACTGTGGGCCCGAGAACGAACACGAAGAGCGCCAGAATCAAGGCGAGCACCATGTTGATGTTGGACAACCACTGAATTCCCTTGGAAACGCCCGATACTGCCGATGCGACAAATGCCAAGGTCAGCACGGCGACAATCGCGACGAGCAGGAAGACACTGGCCTCTTCCATCCAACCGACCACCTCGAAACCTGAACCGATCTGCAGCGCCCCGAGGCCCAGAGATGCTGCCGTACCGAAGAGAGTGGCAAAAATTGCCAGGATGTCGATGATCTTGCCGATGGGGCCTTCCGCTTTGCGTCCGAGCAGCGGAATGAATGCCGAACTGAACAACTGCTTGCGGCCACGCCGGTACGATCCGTACGCAATCGCAAGGCCCACAACGGCATACATCGCCCACGGATGTAATCCCCAGTGGAACATGGTGGTGGCCATGGCGGTTCCCACTCCGCCGTCGGTGCCGGGCGGCGGACTGACGTAGTGCGCCAACGGTTCCGAGACGCCGAAGAACATCAGGCCGATTCCCATTCCGGCACTGAACATCATCGCGATCCAACTGACAGTTCGGAATTCCGGCTTCTCGCCGTCCTTGCCGAGGGGGATGTCGCCGAACCGACTGACCGCTAGATAAATGGAGAACAGTACAAACGCCGACGCTGCGAGAACGAACAGCCAACCGATGTTGACCACCAGCCAGTCGAGGACACTCCCCGTTACCGAGTTCAGATTGTCGGGAGCAACGAGGCCCCACACGACAATTGCCGACACTGCTAATGCCGCTACGGAAAACACCACGTAGTCGGTCCGTACGCCTACTCGAGCGAACCCGGTTTGGGGTTGCTCCTCGTTGGCACCGGAACTCTGTTCGGATCGATCAGATTTCGTCACCATACGTCACTACGTTGCTCACTTCAATCGCCAAAAGCAAGCTGAGAAGCGGGCTCGGTGCCTGCCGAACCCGCGTCCACACCCCTCTTATGCTGCAGGTTTCAGCCAGCCGTCGCCTTTGCCGATCAATCCGTCGACGCTGATGCGTCCGGCCCCGATCGTCGCGATCAAGAGCGTTCCGACGCCCAATGCGAGCACCAGTTCGTAGCCACCCTGGTCGACAAAAATGCCGTTGCCCGAATGGACGATGAAGAACGCTCCCACCATATCGAGAAACAGGAGTGCGCCGACGAGCGGGGTCAGGACACCGGCAATGAGGAGGATTCCCCCACCGAGTTCGACAGTGGCCGCAACTATCGCGGACACCTTGGGCAGCGGCGCACCCATGCCTTCGAATGCCGCCTGGGTTCCGGCGATCTTGTAGGTGAAGAACTTCTGCCAGCCGTGGGCAATGAAGATGATGCCGAGGCCGACACGGGCGATCAGCGTTCCGAGGTCACGAGCAATCGACGAATTCATGGCGCAAGCCTGACAGCTTTAGGTTGAAGCGTCAACTTGCTCGATTTCACGCACCCCTCAATGCCGCCTCAACCATTTCCACAATCTCGTTGTTCGAATACCCGAGCGCCCGCACACTTTTCGCGAAAGACGTCGCTTCTTGCTCCGCCCGAGCCCGCACGGGGTCCGTCCCCGAAGCGATAAACGTGCCCTGCTTCCCCCGGGTCTCGATCACTCCTTGCTCGCCGAGCACTCGATACGCCTTCGCGACGGTATTGGCCGCCAAACCCAAGTCCGACGCCAAGGCCCGAACCGTCGGGATCTTGGCCCCGGCAATCAACCCTCCGGACTGAACTTCCTCGATAATCTGTTGCCGCAGTTGGTCGTACGGGGCAACAGACGAACTGTGATCGATTGCGATATTCGTGATCACAGCGCATCAACCGCATCACGAATCAGATCCGGACCGGACGTCAGAACCAACGTCTTGCCGATACTCGCGGGCGCATCGATCAACGCCTCGATCACCGCAGCCACATCGGCCCGCGTAACCGCTCCGCGTGAGCTCGGCGGCTCCGCCAGCGTTACCTCGCCACTCGGATCGTCGTCGGTGAGCAACCCCGGCCGAAGTATTGTCCAATCCAGTTCCGTGCGGCCTCGCAAGTCTTCCTCGGCCGCCGTCTTCGCCTCGAGATACGCCGCAAATACGTCGTCGGTCCCGGCCGGAGCTGGTTCACCAGCGCCCATCGCACTGATCTGAATGAATCTACGGACGCCGGCCTTTTCCGCTGCGTCGGCAAAGAGGATTGCAGCCGCACGATCAACGGTGTCCTTACGTGAAATCCCGCTACCCGGACCGGCACCTGCAGCAAACACAGCGACATCGGCCCCGGCAAGCACCTTTGCCACCTCGTCGACCGTTGCGGATTCCAAATCGACGACGATCGGAAACGCACCCAATGTCCGCACGGCACCTTCATGCGCGGGGTTGCGGATCAACGCAACCGGCCGATCGCCATGCCCTGCCAGCAGAAACGTCAGGTGTTGCGCAATCTTGCCGTGACCCCCGGCAATCGCAACTCGTCGTTCGTCGACACTCCGATGTTCCGTCATCATCTTCTCCGCTCACTTCGATACTTCAGGTATGTCGATACTTCAGGCGCATTCACACCAGGCACAATGACAAACATGTCCTCCGCAACGATTTTTCACAACAACCGGTGCAACACCTCGCGCACCGTCCTTGCACTCCTGCGCGAACGCGGCATCGAACCGACCGTCGTCATGTACCTCGATAACCCGCCTACCCGCGCAGAGCTGGAAAAACTCCTCTCCGACGCCGGACTCACCCCCAGCAGCGCAGTTCGCAAGCGCGAAACCGAGTACAAGGAACTCGAACTCGCCGACGCATCCGAGTCCGAGATCCTCGACGCGATGATCGAACACCCGATTCTCATCGAACGCCCCTTTGTCGTCACTGACAAGGGCACCGTCCTCGCCCGGCCGGCCGACAAGGTCGAAGCACTCCTCTGAGTGTCCGTTCATTTTGAGTGTTGATTAATCTCGGCCTGGGCGGAGGTGGGATCGAGGACGTACACGAACGCCCGGATCACCGTTCGATCCGGCGGTGGGTCGGCGATTTCGGCGATTGGTCTCGCATCAAATGTTGTGTCCGGCATCCGATCGTCAACTCCCCCCAGAGTCAGTGCTGTTGCCGGTCATCGCCCGACAACCGACAAGATACAACGACATACCGACACGAACGATGCGGCGCATTCGCACCCGACCCGGATTGCCATGGTCGGCACTCTCTGACGCGTCGCCGCACGGATCCGAGCCAATACTGTCCGACACATTCTGGCCGTTCCGTGCTGTTTGATCCTTGACTGTCAACTATCTGGAACTGCACTGAACAACGAAACCGTCCGAATTGCCGAACGGTCGCAACCCCGTCACAACGGATCGCGGGCGATCGGGCAGGACATACACCGGGGACCGCCCCGACCTGATCCCAGCTCCGAACCCGCGATCCGCAGGACCTCGATCCCCGACGCCTCCAAACGCGCGTTGGTTTCCACGTTCCGCTCGTACGCGACCACTACACCCGGTTCGATTGCCAGAGTGTTGTTTCCGTCGTCCCACTGCTCACGTTCCGCAGTCACCGTGTCGAGCCCGGTATCGATGACCCGCAGCTTTCCGATCCCCATGGCGTCAGCGGCCGCCTCGAGGAACGGGTCCGCACCACGAATACTGACACCGTCGTCTTCGCGTCGAATAGTGAAGGCCGACAACGTATCCTGAATTGCCGGATACATAACCACAGCATCGGCCTCCACCATGGTGCACACGGTGTCGAGATGCATCGACGCGCGACGCTGCTCAATCGGAACCACCAGCACCGTATGCGCCAGTTCGTCGTCGAACACGCTGCGCGCCAATGCTTCCGCGCCGGCCGGCGAAGTACGCTCCCCGACACCGACGGCAATCACACCGGGTGAAAGCAGCAGGACGTCACCACCTTCGACCGGAGCCGTATGTGATTCGTACGCCCGTCGCACGCCGCGGAACCTCGGGTGGTGCGCGTACACAAGGTCCGTGATCGAGGACTCCCGCGCTCTGGCCGAGAGCGCGAGGGACGTGATGACCACTCGCGAGCGGATCCAGAACGACGAGTCTCGGGTGAACAAGAGATTCGGCAAGGGGTCAATCACAAAATCCCCACCATGATGCATCCGCCGTACCAGCGAGGTCGACGTCGTATCGACCGGCAACTCGTCGAACGTCATGCCTGCCGTCAATATCGATGACAACTCGGCCGGCGGAACGCTACGTAGATACGACGACAGATGCTGCCCCAGAGCGTGCCCGATCCTGCGCGTATCGACTGCGGCAGCAATGCCTTGGATCCGGGCCGCACCGCTGACGGACAATGCCTCGGTGAGCAGTTCTGCGAGCAGCAGCACTTCGACGCCACGTTCCCGCAACACCGCCGCGAACTGGTCATGCTCGTCTTGCGCTCGATCCACCCACGGCAAACCGTCGAACAGCAGTTGATCGTTGTTCCGCGGGGTCAACCGTTTCAATTCGTCGCCGGGGCGATGAAGAATGACCGACCGCAGCCTGCCAACCTCGGAGTCGACACCGAGCGGGACGGATCCAGAACCGTTCATGGACAAACAGTATTCCCGTCGATGCGTAATCTGATGGCCGACACCGGCGAGAGGAACAATTGATGACTACCCAGCAGCAGCGACCCGAAGGTGAACCAAGAGGAGTGGAGATGCTGCGTGGCCGTTGGGCCGGAACCGGCAGCGGACATTTCCCCACCATCGACGATTTCGAGTATTCCGAAGAAATCGAGTTCGCCCCGACACCCAAACCGTTTCTGACCTATACCTCGCGAACTCGCGGGCTTCCGGACGGTCGCCCCCTCCACATGGAATCGGGATATCTGCGTCCGGTCGCCGGCGGTGACGTCGAATTGCTGGTCACACAGCCCACCGGCTTCGTCGAGATCCACCGAGGCCTGATCGAGGCCGACGGCACACTCTCATTGACGTTGCTTACATTGGCGGCCTCACCGGATGCCAAGCCTGTACTCGACGTACGCCGGGTTCTGCGTGTACACAACGACACACTGACGTACGACGTGTGGATGGCTCACGATCAGACACCGCTCACGCATCACCTGCACGCCGAGTTGCAACGCGTGACGGAGGAATAGCACCGAGCGTCCCGCTCAGTCGACCTGCTCCGAGTCATGCTCGTCGAAGTCACGCTGATCGGCGAGAAATGCCTCCACCGCGTCACGATCCCGATGGAGAAGGTCCTCGACCATCTTTTTCACGAGCTTCTCGATCTGGCCACCGAGGACGGGAATCTTCACCTCGGCGCTGCCCACGACGTTGAGGACTGCGTGTGACGGCGCCGTTTCCGCCAGTTCGAGGCTCGCTTCGATCCGAATCGGCAGGCCGTGAGCGGTTCCCGTCACGGAACCATCCGCTCGGCCTCCCGACAACGGTCCCCACTGATCGACTCGCTCGACGCCGAGCCGATCAGGCGCCAGTTTCGACACCAATCCGGGAAGCGCCGACGAGTCGAGGTCTTCGGCAACCGACACGGTGATCGAACCGTCGCCAACCTCGATGCCTGCGCTCGGATACAGCTCACCGAGCCGGACCTTCCAATAGCTTGGATCAGTCAATGTCGAGTGAACTTTCGCCACCGGATAGCTAAACTCGATGTCGTATCGAAATCCCTTGGACATAACAATGACCTTAGTCCCCGCGGAAATCCGCAAAAGTCCTATCCGAGTAGCAAATCATGGGCGCCGCAGCAATTTACCAAACTGATCGTTCGCTTTCTGCATGACAAATTCATACGGCGGAGAAAACTTACGGGCCCACCAATAGCCGAATCTAATGTCATTCGACGTATAAACCAGATAACGATTCTTCTGAACACCCGCGACGATGCAGGACGCCACCTTCTCCGGGGAGACTGCACGCTTCTCGAAGCGGTGCACCAGTCGCCGTACGCGCGGGTCGTCACGGTCGATTCCAGCAATCTCGACGGTACCGACCAGTGGCGTCTTGACTCCACCCGGAACAACCAAACTGACCCCGATGCCATGGCGCTTCAGATCGAACCGCAAGACCTCCGAGACACCGCGCAGGCCGAACTTGCTGGCGCTGTACGCCGCATGCCAGGGCAGCGCCAGCAAGCCGGCAGCCGACGAGACATTGACCAGATGGCCACCTCTACCTGCACTGATCATGGGCGGAATGAACGTCTCCATGATGTGGATCGGGCCCATCAGGTTGACTTCCACCATGGACCGCCAATGCCGGTGCTCGAGATTCTCGATAGTTCCCCACGCAGAGATGCCCGCAATATTCATCACGACATCCATCGACCCGAACTGCTCGGCCACCTGCGCACCGAACTGTTTCACCGCTTCGTAATCGGAAATGTCGAACGTTTGCGCAACGCTGACCGTGCCGCCGGCAGAGCTGATAGCTTCGACGGTCTCGTCCAGTCCCGACTCATTGATATCGGTCAGAAACAATTCCGCGCCCGCCGCGCCCGCCGCAATAGCAGTTGCCCGCCCGATTCCGCTACCCGCACCTGTGATCAGGCACTTCTTTCCTTCGAGCGACCTTATCGGCATGGCCCGACTCTCCCCCACGCTAGCTCTGTAGACATGGGAGAAGTCTACGCACGGACAACTGCGTACCGGAGGGAAAGGCAGAGCGCCAAAAGGTAGTGCACACAACCCCGGCGACTTCAGCAGTGTGCAACTACAGGCGTTGTGCCATCTGCTCTTGATAGTCGCGCATGGTGCGCTCGATCGCTTCCGCCGCAGCTCCGTCACCTCGTTTGCGCGCATCGAGTGCGCGGTCCTGGAGGGCACGGATGGCACGGCGCAATTCCTCGTCACTCACTGTGTGTTTCATATCACAATCCTGCACCGCTCAGCACGCCTTGGCCAGCACCGGCGCCATAGTTGACACCGTGCAAACCTTGCCCGAAGTGGCGCACGTCACGACCAGCGGCAAGTCAACCCTCCATTTAGCCCGCGTCGCCACATGAACATGAGCCGACAGTGGCCTGAACTGCAGTTTCTCAGCCTGGGGCGAATTACAAAACCGGGTTAACGATTAGCTACTATGGCCAAAACGGGTAAATGGTTTGTTATGGTGACAATACCCTGCATGGGGAAGGTTAAAGAAGTCCCCTTTCTCGGACCAAATTCGATAGCAGTTGCCACAAGAATTGCCTCGGCCACTAACTGGACCGACACCAACCTTCACAAAGCGAGCAGCCCCTCCTTCGAGAATTCGTCCACTAAACGGACTACAGCGAGCTACCAATCGGTTATCCGCGTGTTATCGTAGGATTCGCTGGAAGAACAATTGCTGGCTAGAGAGGATAACGGGGCGGTTCACAATGGCTGACTTTGCAGAACGACTGAACAAACTGTTCGACAGTGTCCATCCTCCGGGGCGCAAGCCTCACACCAACGCTGAGGTCGCCTCCGCGTTGATCGAGGACGGCCACCAGATTTCCAAGCCGTACATCTCACAGCTCCGATCGGGACAGCGCACGAACCCGTCGGACGAGACTGTCGCAGCTTTTGCGCGCTTCTTCAAGGTGAAGCCGGACTACTTCTTCAACGACATCTACGCCGCGAAGATCGATCATGACCTCGAACTGCTCGCGCAGCTCCAGGGCTACGGTCTGCGTCGACTGTCGAGCCGAGCATTCGACCTGTCCGAAGAATCGCAGAACCTTCTCACAACGATGGCCGAGAAGCTTCGCGCGAGCGAAGGACTGCCTGAAGTTCCACCAGACGCATCACGCTGACTGAGGGCTCGGAACTTCCGGGACGACACTGAGCAGGTCGATCAGTACTTATCGACCTGCTTTTGTCGTATTCACATCACTTCGAAACTTCTCATGATCTCGAGCCAGAACCAAGAGCCATCTCCGGGCGGACATACCGCCCGGGGGTGCAATCCACCGGGTATCAAGAACATCCGAGCCGAGCGGATCCTCGATCCACCCTGCCAAAATCCCTGAATGCGATGCAATCGACCGCGGAGGCTCACGCCCGCCGACGTCGAACATGCCGGCACCTGCCTGGATGTACATCGCATCCATGATCTGCGCAATCACATCAGACGCTCGCAGAACCGAAGTAGTGGCAGCGCTGTCGGCATCAACAACCTCGGGAAAACGCTTCACCAGCAGTTCGTGCATACGACGCAGCCGCATCAGATCCAACCGTGCGCGCACCCAGGTCTCGGCCAACACCCACGTAATACCCAATGCGATCAACAAACTCGCTGCCGACACAAATCCCACGCCGGCACCCGTCCAGACACCTGATTCGAGTGAATTCGTTCCACGAATCGCTTCGACCAACATGACCACAACAACAATCAAGAGCGTTGTCGAGCCCAGCACGATCAAAGCGATTCCACGACCCAGCGGAGCCCACGCCACGTGCCTGAGTCCAGTAGAGATCACCAACGACAATGAGATGATCACAAAGACCAAAGCCGGGACCGGATAGCCGAATCCCACCGCGATGGAGACCAACAGGCCGACCGTATACAACACGATCGCGATGCCTCCCATCGCCGAACGCGTCATCACCGGCCACGCAGAAACTGCGCCGACGGCACTGGACGCAGACAAGAAAACCCACAGCACGACAACAACCATTGCCGAAAAATGCTGATCAGGGGCCACTCGCTCGACAATGTCCCACACGCCGGGAACCAAGACAGTAGCCATCAAGGCAACACAGAAGCCGACGATCACCATTGCCGTGCGCAGCGGAGTGGCCGCCCTCGCCACCACTCGACCGAGTCTTGCACCAGCTGCAATCCACACCACCAAGGCAATAGCCCAAGCGATCATCCGATCGCCTCGTCATACCGCAGAACCGACAGCGGTGTTCCCCGGCCACTCATCGTTTTCAGTCGCATCAGCAGCATCGATGCAAAAGTTTCCGCTTCCCACTCAGCAATGTCGTCCATCGGAACAGGCTCGTTGCGGCGAAGGGATCGCTGACTCAGCATGTAAGCGATCAAATCGTCACTGGCTTCCAGCGTCGCCTCCGCGATCTCCGCACCTTCATGCCGAAATACAATGTGCCCCAACTCATGTGCAAGAGTCCGTTCGACGTTGGGCAGACCGGGCGCGAGAACAATCACATCATGATCGTCATACGCTCTTCGCTGACCGCAGACGCCCGTTGCGAGCGGAGTATCCAAATCAATTTCGATGGGTCGCTCACGTTCCAGAGCAACGGCCTCCACAACAGTCAACAACGTCACAGCTTCCGAGGACGCAGCGGCATCACAGACAGCGTCCACTGCAGCAAGAACTCGGCGATGCGACCGTCTTTGTGTCAGCACGCCTCAGACACCTCTTCCGGACCGAGGAGCCAAGAATTCAGCTCGTGCAAGAACCAACCGCGCCTTCTGTACCGACGCACCTCGGAACGTCAATGCTCCCGCGCCGGCGGCAACCAACGTCATTCCAACGACACCACCTACCACTGCGGCAGCATTCTGAATCGGAGGCAATCCGTGTGTGAAGACCACGGGCAGAGCCTGGGGATCGGAGCCGACTGAGACCGCAACATTCGGCGAAACAGGTTGCTGCGGAACAACGATCGGTGCAGGTGCAGCCAAAACCACGGGAGCCGCCAGAGTCACACCCGAGGCTGACGCAGCTCCGGCGGCAGGCGCCGGCGCAGGTCCCCCACCATTCGCGGACGGACCTTGCGGATTGTCCGGTCCAGCAGGCGCAACTACAGCGGAAGATTCATCGGATTGCTCCGAACTTGTCGACGCCTCGGATTCCGACGAGAGCGTTGAACTGGTCGAAGACGCGTCACCTGGGCCGTTCGTCACCGGAGGCACGATCGGAGCCTCGGTTGTCGTCGTAACGTCCGTCGTGGTCGTCGTCACCTCTGGATCCGTCGTGGTCGTCGTCACCTCTGGATCCGTCGTGGTCGTCGTCACCTCTGGATCCGTCGTGGTCGTCGTCACCTCTGGATCCGTCGTGGTCGTCGTCACCTCTGGATCCGTCGTGGTCGTCGTCA
>NZ_JALGQH010000082.1 GCF_022810305.1 Rhodococcus sp. ARC_M6 | reverse complement strand
TCGCCCTGTTGCGCAGCGCGAACGATCAGGCTGCCCATTCCGGGTAGTGAGAACAGCGTCTCGACGATCACGGTGCTGCCGATCATGCCGCCGAGTGCCAGACCCATCATGGTGATGAGCGAGAACGACGACGGGCGCAGTGCATCACCGAACAGGACACGCAGCGTGGGCATGCCCTTGGCCTTCGAGGCGAGGATGTAATCCTCACGCAGGGTGGTGACCAGGTCGCTGCGTAGAACGCGAGTGAACATCGCCATCTCGAGGAGGCTGATGGTGATCGCGGGAAGTATTGCGTGAGAGAGGTTTCCGGAGAGGCTTTCGCCGATGCGAACCCACTGTGAACGCGGGAACCAGCCGAGCCAGTTGACCGTGACCATGATGAGCAGCAAGCCGGCGAGGAAGCTCGGGACCGACAGGACACCGAACGTCGCGGCGCTGATGACGCGGTCGATGACGCCACCTTCGTGGTGCGCAGACCACAGTGCCAGCGGGACTGCGACAACCAGGGCGATGACGAGGCCCATCACGGCCAGCTGGACGCTGACGGGAAGCGCGGACGTGATTGCCGTGAGGACATCCTGCTGCGGCGGGACCAACGAATTACCGAGGTCGCCGGTGACGGCGCTTGTCAGCCAGTCCCAGT
>NZ_JALGQH010000081.1 GCF_022810305.1 Rhodococcus sp. ARC_M6 | reverse complement strand
CCGAAGGTCCTGATCTGCGACGAGCCCGTCTCGAGCCTCGACGTGTCGGTGCAGGCACAGATCCTGAACCTGCTCGAGGCCGCCAAGAAGCGCCACGGACTGTCCCTGCTGTTCATCGCGCACAACATGGCTGTCGTCAAGAACATCAGCGACCGCGTCATGATCATGTACTTGGGCCGCGTCTGCGAAATCGTTCCGGCAGAAGACATGCAGAACCGCGCATTGCACCCGTACACGCAGCTTCTGCTGTCGTCGATCCCGGATCCCGACGCAACCGTCACGGCTTCGCAGAACGTCGAGCAGAAGGTCATCGAGCTCCCGTCGCCGCTGAATCCGCCGAGCGGCTGCCGATTCCGTACCCGATGCCCCCTCGCGACGGATCGTTGCGCCGAGGAAGTTCCCGAACTTCGCCTCGTCGACGGTGGTCACCAGGTGGCGTGCCACAACGTGTGATCTACACCCGCAGCATGTTTCGGACGTGACCCGTTTCGTTGATCGACGCGACCCGCCGATTCCCATTGCGGGAAACCAGAATACGAGTGACGGAGACGTACTCGATCGGGAACGTCAACGGACGTTCCAGCCCGAGTAGCTCCTGCAGAACGATATTGACGACGCCACCGTGGCAGAACACAGCCACGGTGGCGTCGTTGTCTGTTGATG
>NZ_JALGQH010000080.1 GCF_022810305.1 Rhodococcus sp. ARC_M6 | reverse complement strand
TGACGCCGTGGTAGCTGGGGTCGGGGGTGGTGAAGTTGGTGTGTCGGCCCTGGGTCCAGTCGAAGGTGCCGCTGTCGACGATGACGCCGGCGACGGCGGTGCCGTGTCCGCCGAGGTATTTGGTGGCGGAGTGGACGACGATGTCGGCGCCGTGTTCGAAGGGTCGTAGCAGGTAGGGCGTGGCGACGGTGTTGTCGACGATGAGGGGGAGGCCGTGGTTGTGGGCTACGGCGCTGATGCCGGGGATGTCGAGGATGTGGTTTTTGGGGTTGGCGATGGTTTCGCCGAAGAATGCTTTGGTGTTGGGGCGGATGGCGTCGGCCCAGTGGTCGAGGTTGTCGGGGTCTTCGACGAAGGTGGTTTCGACTCCGAGTTTGCGCAGGGTGTAGTGGAGGAGGTTGTAGGTGCCGCCGTAGAGGTAGGGGGAGGCGACGATGTGGTCGCCGGCTTCGGCGATGTTGAGGATGGCGAGGGTTTCGGCGGCTTGGCCGGAGGAGAGTAGGAGTGCGGCGACTCCGCCTTCGAGGGCGGCGATGCGTTGTTCGACGGTGTCTTGGGTGGGGTTCATGATGCGGGTGTAGATGTTGCCGGGTTCGGCGAGGCCGAAGAGGGCTGCTGCGTGGTCGGTGCTGTCGAAGACGTAGCTGGTGGTTTGGTAGATGGGCAGTGCGCGCGCGTTGGTGGCGGTGTCTGCGGTTTGGCCGGCGTGGACCTGTTTGGTTTCGAAGGACCAGT
>NZ_JALGQH010000079.1 GCF_022810305.1 Rhodococcus sp. ARC_M6 | reverse complement strand
CAGGCTCGCCGTTGATGCGTTCGATGGTCGCGCGTTGCGTGTCGGTCAGCATGCCCGGGTTGGTTCCGCCTACCGTCAACGCCCACCACACTGTCTCGTTCATGCCGCAGTGCCCACAGGTTCGGGGGCTGATCACCCCGAACTGGCCCATCCTGGGTGGATAGTCCCAGCCGGCCTCGAATGCTGCTTCGGGGGTGAGGATTTCGTCGATGCCGCACACCTCACAGACGTGGTGGAACGTCGTCTCGGCCACCGGACCCGTTCGTTCTGCGCTGCTCGGCATGTAGACCGGGCCTGCGGAGCGGGTGGAGTAGTGGGCTGAGTCGGGCAGCGAGATCACGGTGATCCCGGCGACAACGACTCTCGCACCGGTGTTGTCGAGGTCCTGCAGTTGTGTGCGGGTCAGGGTGATGACACGCTCGGCCGCTGCACCCTCGATGGTCTTGTCGTCGGTGTGCTCCACAGCGCGCACCATTGCTTGGCCGCAGCCCGAGACGAGTGTGCGAGCGGAGAGCGGGTCGTCGAGTTTGTCGGTCAGGGCGGTGACGTTGCGGGCGGTGAGCTCCAGTGTGTGAGTGTCCTCGATCCAGCGCACGGGCTATTTCCTTTCTACCTCTGTGCCGGCGTGGTGCCGGTCGATGAGGGTTGACGCTACGACAGTGCACCGACGAACGCGAGAGAGTGACAAGCATGGCGCTGGTGGTGTGTGTGCTTGATGGATGGGGCTACGTTGCGGCGGGTGTTCGTTCACGGCGACTCAACGCCTTCGGGTCGGCTGTGTCGCGGGTCTGCAC
>NZ_JALGQH010000007.1 GCF_022810305.1 Rhodococcus sp. ARC_M6 | reverse complement strand
GTCCGCAGCGGCGCAACACGATCCGCATCCGAAATCGGCGAACCATTCACACCCGACAGATCAACCGTGTCGATATCGACCACCGACAGATCAACCGGCAACACCAACTCACGACCCGACCACGAAATCGCACACACCGGCGCAGCATCCGCCAACATGAACTCGACACGATCAACCGGATACGACGGATCCACCGGCAGATACCCCGCACCGGTCTGCACCACAGCCAACAACGCCACCACCAGATCAGCCGACCGCGGCAACGCCACCGCCACCAACGACTCCGGACCGCAACCCTGAGCAATCAACCGGCGCGCCAAACGATTCGCCCGATCCGACAACTCGCCATACGTCAGCGTCTCGTCACCGAACCGCACCGCAGTCCGATCACCGAACCGCGCCACCGCACCGTCGAACCACGCCGGCAACGTCGACTCCACACCGGAATCAGCACCGGTCTTACTCCACGAGAGCACCCGATCCAGTTCACCCGCAGCCAGGACATCGACATCACCGACAACCACACTCGGATCGGCAGAAACCGCACGCAAGATCGAGGCAAACCGATCAGCGAACGACGTCACGGTAGATTCATCGAACAGATCTGTCGCATATGTCAAGGACGCCGAAATGCCGGCAGCAGAGCCGGATTCGTTTGTTCTTTCCGTGATGGTCAGCTGGAGATCGAACTTGGCCAACGCCAAGTCTGCATTTTCGATAGTGATTGCGACATCACTGAGTTGCAGCGTGGTGTGCTCCAGATTCTGGAAAGTCAACGCCATCTGGAACAGCGGGTGATGTGCGCGCGAGCGCACCGGATCGATGGCCTCGACGAGGCGCTCGAACGGAACGTCCGCGTGCGCGAAGGCCTGCAGATCCACTTCACGTGCAGAGGCCAGCAATTCGGTGAACGACATCGACGGATCGACCTCGGTACGCAGCACCAGGGTGTTGACGAACATGCCGATCAGATTGTCGAGCTGCGCGTCTCCGCGACCGGCAATCGGAGTTCCGATCGCGATATCTGTCGTCGCCGTCAATCGTGACAGCAAAACGGCCAACGCCGCGTGCACGACCATGAACGGTGTGGAGTTGGATTGCAGTGCCAGCTCGTTGATTGCGTCGTGCAGGTCAACATCGAGGTCGAAGGACACGGTGGCGCCCTGTCCTGATGCAATCTCAGGGCGGGTGCGATCACTCGGCAGATCCAACTGCGAGGGCAGATCGGCAAGTGCTGCAGACCAGTACGCAATCTGCTTCGCGATGATCGATTCGGAATCGTCCTCCGAACCGAGAACGCTGCGCTGCCACAGCGTGTAATCCGCGTACTGCACCGGCAACGGTGCCCACTCCGGAACGCGGTGACGGGTACGTGCCTCATACGCGACCATGACGTCGCGGGTAAGCGGTCCCAGGGAGAAACCGTCGGTGGAGATGTGGTGGACCACGAACATCAGAATGTAATCCGCTGAATCAACTCGATACAGCGCTGCCCGCAAAGGAATCTCGGACGTCACGTCGAAGGGTGCCGTCGCCAAATTCGCGACTGCTTCGGGCAGTTCAGCAGCTGTCAGCGCCGTCGGTACCAGCTCGAGAGTTACATCTGCCGGCAGGATCTCCTGGTACCCGACACCGTCGATGTCCGGGTACACGGTGCGCAGCACTTCGTGGCGCCCGATCACGTCGCGAATCGCCTGGCTCAGGGCATCTACGTCGAGCGCACCGGCGATCCGGATTGCAATCGGAATGTTGTTGACGGCAGATTCTGGTTCGAAGCGATTGAGGAACCACATCCGCTGCTGCGCCAACGACAACGGAATTCGTGCGGGACGCGTCTGTGGAACCAGCGCCGCCACGGCACCGGAACCTGAATGCACCTCGAGGCGAGCTGCCAAGGCCGCAACCGTTGAGTCCTCGAACAATGCTCTGACGGGGACGGTCGTGTCGAGAGTGTCGCCGAGCCTGGCCGCCACCCGAGTCGCGACCAACGAGTTTCCACCAAGTTCGAAGAAGTCGTCGTTGCGGCCAACGTGGGCAACGCCGAGAACCTCGGAAAAGACCTGGGCAACAGCCTCTTCAGCAGAGGAGACCGGCGCCTGATAGGTCTTGGCTACAAACTCCGGGTCGGGAAGTGACTGTGTATCGGTCTTTCCTGCTGCGGTCAACGGAATGGAGTCGAGGACAAGAATCGCGTCCGGAACCATGTATCCGGTCAAGAACTTCGAGACTGATGCCGTCACCGCTGCGGGTACTACGGTGGCTCCCGACTTCGGAACTACATACCCGACAAGACGATCCCCGAAATGCTCGTCAGTTCGCACAATGACCACGGCATGCGCAACACCGTCACAACGTGTAAGTGCTGCTTCGATTTCGCCAAGTTCGATGCGGAATCCGCGAATCTTCACCTGGAAGTCGCTGCGGCCCACGTATTCCACGATGCGACCGTCGATCCATCGGACAATGTCACCGGTGCGGTAGAGGCGATCGCCGGGGCCACCGAAGGGGTCTGCGACAAATCGGCCGGATGTCAGTCCCGGCTGCCCCAGGTATCCCCGAGCGACCTGGATGCCCGATACGTAAAGCTCGCCGGCAACCCCGACCGGTACCGGCTGCATACGGTCGTCGAGGATTCGGGCAGACATTCCACGGACAGGTCCGCCGATGTTCATGCGGTCGAACGCGGTCAGCGTGTCACTGATATTGCTGGCAACGGTGGATTCGGTGGGTCCGTAGGCGTTGAAGAAGCCGCGTACCGAACCATCCGGCAGGGGCACAGCCCACTTGGACACCAGTCCCCGGGAACTGGCTTCACCGCCGACAACAACAACCCTCAGTGCGTCCAGGCCGGCAGGGTCCACGGAGGCCAATGCCGCCGGTGTGATGAATGCGTGAGTGACAGAGTGCAACTGCAGGATCTCAGCCAGTTCCGCCCCGCCGTAGACACTCGTCGGCGCGATCACCATGGTCGATGCGGCACCGAAAGCCATCAACAGTTCCAACACCGACGCGTCGAAGCTCGGAGACGCGAAGTGCAGAGTCCGGGCGTCGGCGCTCAACTCGTAGCGTTCGACCTGCTCGGCGCAGAAGTTCGCCACACCGGCATTGTCGACGACTACGCCCTTGGGAAGTCCGGTGGTGCCGGAGGTGTAGATGACGTAGGCAGCATTCTGCTCGCGAATCGGCGCGCGCAATTCCAGAACACCGATCGAAGCCGTGGGCTGCGCGGCGCGGGTTGCCTCGAACTCGGCTTCGTCGAGTGCCATCCAGGTTGTCGCGGTCGGAAGCGTCGACGCGAACTCACGTGTCGTAAGACCAAGCGCGGCACCGGAGTCGGAGATCATGTGTGCAACGCGGTCTACCGGATACGTCGGGTCGACCGGCACAAATGCAGCACCCGTCTTGGCAACCGCCCACAGCGCCAGGACCGACTCGACAGATCTTGGAATGGCAATGGCCACTCGATCTTCGGGTCCGACGCCTTGAGCGATCAAGACACGTGCCAACTGGGACGAACGTGCATCCAGGTCCTGATACGTGATCGCCACGTCGCCGTAGCGGATGGCGTCCGCGGCAGGATTCACAGACGCGGCGTTCACGAGAATTTCCGCCAGAGTTCCCGAAATACCCTCGGGACCATGCACATCGGTCAGCGCCAGTCGTTCGTCGGAGTCGAGGATCTCGATGTCGCCGACAGTAATGGCTGGGTTTGCCACCACGGATTCCAGAATGCGAATCAAACGCTGAGCAAAGCCTTCGACGGTGTCTGCGTCGAACAAGTCGGCAGCGTAGGTGAACTCTGCCGAGATGCCCTGCAGTTCTCCGTGCACGCCGATCGACTCGGTAGCCGACAGTTCGAGATCGAACTTCGCTGTTGTCGTGTCGATTTCGACAGCCTTGACTGCCAGACCAGGCAGCTCCAACTCGGTCTGCGCTAGATTCTGCAAAGACAGAACAACTTGAAACAGGGGATGCCGGGCCTGCGAGCGTGTCGGCGAAAGAACATCCACCAGCCGCTCGAACGGTACGTCGGCGTGGCCGAACGCGCTCAGCGCAACATCACTGGTGGCCTGGAGCAGATCCGTGAACGGCGCGGACGAATCGACATCCGTCCGCAATACGAGGGTATTCACGAACATCCCGACAAGATCGTCCAAAGCTTGGTCGCCTCGACCAGCCACCGGCGTTCCCACGGCGATATCGGACGTTCCACTCAGTCTCGCGAGCAGCACGGCGAGCGCAGCATGCAGCCCCATGAACAGAGTTGCATTGTTCTCGCGCGCAACGGCGTCGAGTCGGGCATGTACATCAGCCGAGATCTCGAAGGCGAATCGCTCACCACGCATCGACGCAACATCTGGACGAGGACGATCGAGGGGAAGCTCGATCTGATCGGGTAGGCCCGACAAGGTCTCGGTCCAGAACGAAATCTGCTGCGACATCAACGAAGCCGAATCATCCTCCGATCCGAGTACCTCACGCTGCCACAGCGAGTAGTCCGCATACTGCACAGGCAGTGGGTGCCACAGCGGCGCGATGCCGTCCTTGCGCGCGGAGTACGCGATCATGACGTCTCGACCCAACGGCGCCATCGACCAACCGTCGGCAGCGATGTGGTGAACCATGATCGCCAGAACGTGCTCGTTGTCATTGCGCGTCAGCAATCGGACGCGGATCGGTGCGTCGACGGTGATGTCGAGGGTCGCGGAACCTACTGCGGCAATACTGTCTTCGAGATCCGATTCGTCGACGTTGACAACATCCAGACCTCGGAAAATCTGCGCGACATCGAGAACCGACTGGACCGGGCCGGAATCCGTATCGGGATAGACCGTACGAAGAACCTCGTGCCTGGCCAGTACGTCCTCGAGTGCCTGTTCCATTGCGACGAAGTCAAGAGATCCGGTCAGGTGCAATGCAAAGGTGATGTTGTACGCGGCGGAATCAGTGTCGAACCGGTTCAAGAACCACATGCGTTGCTGCGCGAGCGACAACGGAATGTGCGCCGGACGAGCCTGCGCGACAAGCGCTCTACGCCCGCCACTGCCCGCGTGAACCTCGAGGCGCGCAGCAAGTGCCTCGACGGTCGAGACGTCGAACAACATCCGAACCGGCACCGAGGTGTCGAGAGCCTTGCCCAGCCGGGAAGTGACCTGCGTGGCAATCAGCGAGTTTCCACCGAGTGCAAAGAAATCGTCGTCGAGACCGACGCGTTCCGCACCGAGGACGTCCGCAATCACCTGCGCGACAATCTCTTCGACCGGAGTGGTGGGTGCACGGAAATTGCGAACCTCGAACACGGGAACTGGGAGCGCACGACGATCCAGTTTGCCGTTCGAGGTGAGCGGAATTTCATCCACGACCATGAATGACGACGGGATCATGTACTCGGGCAGCGTCGCCGCGATGGCCGGAGAAAGTGCGTCCGGGTCAATCGCCGATTGACCGTCGCCAACGACATACGCAACGAGCTGATCGCCCAGTCGCTCGTCGCTGTGCATCAACACAACCGCTTGGACGACCAGGTCGAGGGCGACGAGGGCAGCCTCGATTTCGCCCAGTTCGATACGCAGACCACGCAACTTCACTTGGAAGTCGCTACGACCGACGTAGTCCAATTGTCCCTGGTCATTCCATCGGACGAGGTCGCCGGTGCGGTACATCCTGGAACCGCCGGTCTCGAATGGATTGGCGACGAATCGCTCAGCCGTCACGTCGAATCGACCACCGTAGCCACGCCCGACACCGACGCCCGACACATAGAGTTCGCCGATCATTCCTGCCGGAACGGCATGCAACCGGGTGTCGAGTACAAACAGGTCGATGTTCGGAATCGGCGTTCCGATCGGGACACCACTGGTGTGTTCGGAGGTCGCTGTAAGAGCCGAAACAACGTCGGAAGCCTCGGTCGGTCCGTAGCTGTTGACGATCCGGACGCCGTCGCGCATGAGATGCGACAACCTGGAGATCTGGATGGGTTCACCACCGAGGAACGCAACATCCAATTGCGACAACACTCCGTCGAGGTCCGCATCCGAAAGCGCGATGAAAGCGCTCGGCGACATGTTCGCCACACGGACGCCACCTGCTTCGATGGTCGCCAGAATCTCCGGAGGATCGAAGCCGGCTCCGCTGAGATGGAGCGCCACTCCGTTGGCCAGCGCTGCCCACACGTTTTTCTGTGTCAGGTCGAAACTCGGCGAAGACGCAACAAGAATCGGCCCGGCTTCCGGGAGCTCGGATCGGTACCACGTGACGGTATTCTCGATGCCGCCCATCGGCACCATCGTCGGCTTCGGACGGCCCGTCGAGCCGGATGTCGAAATCACATATCCGAGATGATCTTTCGCCCTCGCACCAACCCACGGGTCGATCGGACGGATCACGGTGGCGTCCGTGGAATCCTCGGATTCCACAACGAGCACAGGGATGCTCAGATCGACGGCCTGCGCACTCACCACACACGACGCAGCGGTGTCTTCGAGAATTGACTGAATCCGTTCACGAGGGAAGCTCGGATCGATGGGAGCGTAGGCAGCCCCGACCTTCCAGACACCCAACATTGCCACGACCCATTGCCACGACCGAGTGACCGTCAAAGCAACCACGTCGCCGACGCCGATGCCAACAGTCTCCAAACTCCGGGCAAGTACGGTCGACCGGCTGTCCAACTCTTCGTAGGTCAACACTCGCGTCTGATCTGATACTGCGACGGCGGACGGGTCGGAGTCGACGCTCCGATAGAACGCAGACAGAATGGACGAGCTGGGAGCTGCAGTTCGTGTACCGACCGACCAGTCGAGCACCTGCGACGCTTCGTCCTTGCCGAACACCGCGATATCTCCGACCTTGATGGCCGAATCTTCCACTACCGCATTCACGATGCGCACCAAGCGGTTCGCGAACTTCTCCATGTTCGACGCGTCGAACAAATCAGTCGCGTATGTGAGAGTCGCCTCCAGACCATCGAATCCGTCTGCCCCGTCGGTTCCCTCGGAGATCATCAACTCCATGTCGAACTTCGCGATCGGCACCTCGAGTTCTGCGGCCACCGCTTTCACACCCGAGAACTCGAGTTCGCGTTTGGCACTGATCTCGGCGGTCAATGCAACCTGGAACAACGGGTGGCGGGCACGAGAACGTGGGGGGTTGAGTGCCTCGACGAGTCGCTCGAAAGGAACATCGGCGTGCGCATAGGCAGCTAGACCCGAATCACGAACTCGCTGAATGAGATCGACGAAGGGCTCGTCGAGATCGACCGTGGTGCGAAGTACCAGGGTGTTGACGAACATACCGATCACGTCGTTGAGCGCTTGATCGCCGCGTCCGCCGATCGGGGCACCGATCGCAATGTCTGTTGTCCCACTGATACGGCTGAGCAACGCCGCATAGGCCGCCTGCAACACCATGAACAGCGATGCGTTATTCGAACGCGCCAACTCGTTGAGCTTGCGCGTCGTTCGCTCACTGATCCGGAAATGGTGCTTTGCACCATGATTCGACGCAACAGCCGGACGCACTCGGTCTGTCGGCAAATCCAGTTGGTCCGGCAGACCGGACAGTGCACTCCGCCAGTAACTGATTTGGCGAGCGGACTCGGAGCGTGGATCGTCCTCAGAACCCAACGCCTCGCGCTGCCACAACGCGTAGTCCGCGTACTGAATCGGCAACGGCATCCAGGCCGGCACGGAATTCTCGTTTCGCGCCGAATAAGCGACAAGAAGGTCGCGTGCCAGGGGTCGGAATGACAATCCATCTGCTGCGATGTGATGCAGAACCATCACGAGCACGAAGTCCGTCGACGACACTTCGAACAATGCAACCCGCACCGGAATCTCCAGTGTCACGTCGAAACCGCGCGCGGCGATGGCGACCAGTGCAGCATCGAGATTCGAATTGCGTATCTTGGTCGCATTCAACTCCACAGCAGCGCGCTCGATCGGCAGAATGACCTGTTGCGCAGTGCCATCCACGTCGGGATAGATGGTACGCAATGACTCGTGGCGCGCAAGCAAATCCATGACAGCCGCGTGCAGTGCTACCGGATCGACGGATCCCGTCAACCGAACAGTGAAGGGAAGGTTGTAGGCAGGCGTCGACGGGTCCAGGCGATTGATGAACCACATGCGCTGCTGCGCCAACGACAGCGGGATCACGTCGGGGCGCGGTTTCGCAGTCAGCGGTGCAACCGATTTGGCACTCCCCGCCACCGATTCGGCCCGCGCAGCGAGAGCGGCCACCGTGGTCGATTCGAAGAGTTCGCGGACACCGAGCTGAACGCCCAGAGCCGAACCGACGCGGGTCACCAGTTGCGTTGCAACGAGCGAGTTTCCGCCGAGCTCGAAGAAGTCGTCGTCGATACCGACTCGGTCGACGCCCAGAACCTCGGCGAAGACGTCGACAACGACCCGCTCGGCCTCGGTGCGCGGTTCGCGGTACTGCTTGGCGCTTTCGAATACCGGGTCGGGCAACGCGGCCCGATCCAGCTTTCCACTCGTGTTGAGCGGCAACGCTTCCAGAATCATCAGGGCCGCCGGAACCATGTACGACGGTAGGCTTCGGCCGGCAAATTCGCTGAGTACGGCAGACTCGATACTGCGCCGTGGACTAGGAACGATGTAACCGACCAGCTGGTCGCCCGTCGGCGTCTGCGTCACCAGGACAACGGCCTGGGAGACGTCCGGATGCGCGAGCAGCACGGTCTCGATCTCGCCGAGTTCGATGCGCTGACCGCGGAATTTGACCTGGAAGTCGGTACGCCCGATGTAGTCGAGGTTGCCGTCCTCACGTCGCCGCACGAGGTCTCCGGTGCGGTACATACGTTCACCGGCCGGGCCGTAGGGGTTTGCCACGAAACGATCGGAACTGAGATCGGGTCGACCGACGTATCCGCGAGCCAACTGAATACCGGCGAGATACAGTTCGCCCGGCTGCCCGATCGGGGTGGGACGTACGTGCGCATCGAGGACGTAGGCCTGAGTATTCCACTGCGGCAACCCGATCGGGACCGACGTGGTATCTGCGGCACACGCTTCGTAGTACGTCACGGACACTGCAGCTTCGGTGGGTCCGTACAGGTTGTGAAGACCCGCGCCACACAGTTCACGGAATGCGACGGCTGTTTCCGGCGGGAGCGCTTCACCGATAACAAAGACGTGGCGCAGCGAATCACACGATCCAGCGGGGGCATTGGCAGTGAACAGCGTGAGCATCGACGGAACGAAGTCCGTAATGGTGACCTGATGTTCGGCAATCTTGCTCGCGACGTACATCGGGTCGCGATGGCCGTCCGGCGTGGCGATCACAAGGGTTGCACCGACCCGGAGCGGCATGAAGAATCCCCACAGGGAGACGTCGAATGTTGTGGCTGTCTTCTGCAGGTAGACGTCGGAAGCTCCGAGTTGGTACTCGGCATTCATCCACTGAAGTTGATTGTTGATTGCCGCGTGAGTGACGGCCACGCCCTTGGGTCGTCCCGTCGAACCTGACGTGTAGATGACGTAGGCCGTATTCGAATACCGCAAGGGCGCAAGACGATCCGCATCGACTACGGGGCGGGTGTCGAGTTCGGCTTCGGCAAATCCGTCGATCTCGAGGACTCTGGTTCCAAGCGGGAAGTCGACCGCATCGCGAGCGGTGGTCAAGACACACACCGGACGAGCGGAATCAAGGATGTACGCGGTTCGATCTGCCGGGTGGTCAGGGTCGACCGGCACCCAGGCTCCGCCGGCCTTCGCGATGGCATACATACCCACCATAAGGTCCAACGAGCGCCGAATTGCCAATCCCACAAGCGATTCCGGACCGACACCCATTGCAATGAGTTTGCGTGCCAGCCCGTTTGCCTGGGCGTCGAACTCCGCGTAAGTAAGTGAGTTCCCCTCGAAGATCAGCGCAGTCGCGTCGGGCGTCTTGCCGACCTGACGTTCGAAGGGCTCGGTAATGGACTGGGAGAGTACGTGATAGCCGGTGCGATTCCAGAGGGCAACCCTCTTACGTTCCTCGTCGGACGCAACGGACAGGTCCCAGACTCGGCGACTGGTTCCAGCGGAGATGAACTTTTCGAGGAACTCTACGAACCGCGAATGATTGCGTTCGGCTTCCGCCGCGGAGTAAAGATTCGGATTTGATTCGAAGTCGATGTGTGTCCGCGACTCCCCCACACTCTGATACAGGTTGACACCGAGGTCTTCGATCAAACCGGTTGACAGAATATGCAATTCACCGACCAGAGGACCGAAGGCAAGTTCCGTGGAGAACATCATGATGTTGATCCACGGGCCGAAGAATCCGCCCTGACCGGGGCCGGATCCGTCCCGGACCATATCCTCGTGGCGGTACCGCTGGTGACGCAAGGCCCCCGACATCTCGCTGCCGACGCTGTCGAGGAGTTCTTGCACTGTCGTCTCGGCCGTGATCTTCAGTCGCAACGGCACGACGTTGGAGACCATTCCGCCGGATCGTCGAAGAACGGCCGTGGTTCGGCCCGAGACAGGCAGGGACAACGACACGTCCTCGCGCCCGGTCATCTGCGCCAGGTATGCCGCAAAAGCCGCGACAACAGCACCGGCGACCGTCGTATTCTCGACCCGCTCGAGGAACCGAGCGAGCAACGCTTCGACGTGATTGGACAACGCGGCACTGTCGATCCGACTGACCGGTTCCGGGGGAGCGCTGCGGCCGGCGAGACTCGAGACCTCATCGAGGTCGGAAATCTTTTCGGCCCAGTACTCGCGGTCGGTGTCGAACCGGTTGGACTTTCGGTACTTGCTGTCGACCTCGTACACATCCCGCAGGTCGGAGGCTTCATTCGGCGTAGGTTCACGGCCTTCGACGCGAGCGGAATACAACTCGGCTACCCGGGTGACAAACGTCGACGCTCCGAAACCGTCGAGAATCGTGTGATGGACCCGGGTGTACCAGTAGTAACGGTCCTGGCCGAGCCTCAGAATGGTCGCCGAGATCAATCGGTCTTCGAGCATGTCGATCGGGCGGCTGCGGTCTGCGCGCATCCACCGCATCGCGGCGTCGTGCGGGTCAGCTTCGCTGCGTACGTCGACGTAACCAACCGAGTCGTCGAGGGTGTTGTCGATGATCTGGAAGGGCTGCGCGTCGACCTCGAAGATCCGCACGAAGGCCGAACCGAGTTCACGGCCGGCGTCGGCGCATGATTCTCGAAGTACGTTCAGTTGCAGTGCGCCCCGCAATTCGACGTACTGAGCGATATTGACGGGCACCGAAGGATCGAGATGCTGCGCGAACCACATGCCGAGCTGGGCCGCTGAGAGTGGGAATGCGCCTGATCGCTGACCGTCTTCCGGCGAGCTGCCGACCTCCGACTTTCCGCTCTCCAGTTTTCCGTTTCCCAGCGAATTCACGCCCACAGCCTCTCTTCCACACCATTACGTACACGCCCCAACGCACTCTTCCGCGCTACAAGCCTGCACCGATCTCATCCACCCGCTATGAGCCAGAACGATTCATCATCTCTGATTTGTCCTGGGCATGACAAAGCCACACCCAGACATATCGAGTTCTCAGTCGATGTTCGTTACAGCAACGAACCGCTTCACGGCCCCCACACCGACACTTCGCGCAATGCAACGAACACCGCCGGCAACTCCCCCTTCACACTTGCCGACCCAGCGGTCGGATTCGAGCAAGTTTCACACGGCACCACACACCCCCCGAGAAGCCGCTCACCAAATGTACAGGCTTTCGAAACCTTGACGATTCATGCTGTTCAACAGCATTTTTATGCCGACAATGCGGACATCGATGCGCAGATGTGACATCCGTCGTGCACCCGCATACGACGAAACGCGCCGGCCAGTGGCCGACGCGTTTCGAGAGACGAACCGATGTCTCAGATCAGAGTTACACCCGTCACACTCTGCAGATGCTCGGCATCGACGCCCGGAGCCAGCTCCACAAGCGCAATTCCGGCTGCTGTGACATCGAGCACGGCGAGGTCCGTGATGATGCGATGAACGACTCCCTGTCCGGTCAACGGCAGAGTGCATCGCTCGACGATCTTGGGGTTTCCATCCCGGTCGGTATGCTCCATCACGACGATGACCCGGCGCGCACCGTGGACAAGATCCATTGCGCCACCCATGCCCTTGACCATCTTTCCGGGCACCATCCAGTTGGCGAGATCACCGGTACTCGACACCTGCATGCCGCCGAGGACCGCGGTGTCGATGTGACCGCCGCGAATCATTCCGAAGGACAGTGCGGAGTCGAAGAACGCCGCGCCCGGGTTGACTGTGACAGTTTCCTTGCCCGCATTGATGAGGTCTGCGTCAACCTTGTCGTCGGCCGGGTACGGTCCCGTGCCGAGGATTCCGTTCTCGCTGTGGAGAACAACTCTGACTCCGTCCGGCAGGTAGCTCGGGATCAGGGTCGGCAAACCGATCCCCAGATTGACATACTCTCCCGGACGCATTTCCGCAGCCGCACGCGCCGCCATCTCGTGACGAGTCCACCCGATGCGAGTTTCTTCTGCACTACTCACTGTGCACCTCCCGAGATGGTCCGCTTCTCAATCCGCTTGTCCTGCATACCCGTATGCACAACTCGTTGCACGAAGACACCGGGCAGGTGAACATGCGCGGGGTCGATCTCGCCGGGTTCGACGAGCTTCTCCACCTGCGCGATGGTGATCCGTCCCGCCATTGCACACAGCGGGTTGAAGTTCATTGCAGTCTTGTTGAAGACGAGATTGCCTTCTGTGTCACCGATTTCGGCATGAACCAAGGCGAAGTCCGCAGTAATTGCTTCTTCCAATACGTATCGACGATCACCGAAGACAGCGGTCGCCTTGGGCGGCGAAGCCACCGCGATCGAACCGTCCGCGTTGTAGCGCCACGGCAAGCCGCCTTCCTCGATGGGCGTTCCCACACCGGCGGGCGTGTAGAACGCCGGAATGCCTGTGCCGCCGGCGCGTAGACGCTCGGCAAGTGTGCCCTGAGGCGTCAGCTCTACTTCCAGCTCACCCGAAAGGTACTGGCGTGCAAACTCTTTGTTCTCGCCGACGTACGACGCCGTCACCCGCGCTATGCGATGCGCGCCCAGCAGGATTCCGAGCCCGTAGTCGTCGACACCACAGTTGTTGGAGAACACCTCCAGATCGGTGGCGTCCCCGTCTGCGATCGCAGCGATCAACGCGTCCGGAATTCCGCACAGTCCGAACCCTCCGACAGCGAGCCTGGCACCATTCGCGATACCGGCAACTGCCTCAGACGCAGTACTCACGACCTTGCTCATGCGTTGTTCTCCTTCGGTGAGAAGATTCCGGCGCGGTGAAGAAGCTTTTCGGCGTGGCGCAGGACGGGGGCGTCCACCATTTTGCCTTCGAATGCGAATACTCCGCGTTCGGTTGCCACCGCCGCAAGAACTCGTGTAGCCCAGTCGATTTCTTGCTCCGAGGGCGCAAAGGCACCACGAATGATCTCGACTTGGCTGGGATGAATGGCTACCTTGACGTCGAACCCGACAGCCACAGCATCGGCGGACTCGACGCCCAGGCCGTCAAGGTCCTTGATATCGAGGTACACCGAATCCACTGCCAGTCGCCCGTAACTCTTTGCCGCCAGAAGGGTGTTCGAGCGAACGTGCTTGGCCACATCCCGGTATGTACCGTCCGGATGACGACTGGAATTTCCGCCGAGCCCCGCTACCAGATCTTCGGCGCCCCACATGACACCGATCGTATTGGCGGCCAGGGCAATATCGGCGACAGCCAGGGCACCGAGCGGCGATTCGACCAGCGCAACTACCTCGGCCGGAGCCAACGACAGGACGTCGTCGGCCGACTCGCACTTGGACAGCATCAACCGCGAATAGTGAGTACCGTCGAGCGCGAGAAGGTCAAGTTCATGCTCGCGCGTGCCGACCGGATTGACCCGCACTACCGTACGTTCGGGATCCAGTGGTGTATCGATCAACGCGATGCGCGCCGCTTCCTTGTCAGCGGGCGCAACTCCGTCCTCGAGATCGAGGATCACGACGTCTGCGGCCGCTGCAGCCTTGGCGTAGCGCTCCGGTCGATCGGCCGGGCAGAACAACCACGAGGGACCAGGCACAGTCCAACTCATGACGACTCTCCTTCCGGGCGCAACTGCACCAACGTCTTTCGGGTAGCCAGAGCCACGACGTCACCGTGCTGGTTCCGGCCGGTATGGACCAATGTCACGATACCTTCGCCCGGACGACTTTTCGACTCTCGCTTGTCTGCGATCAACGTCTCTGCGTACAGAGTGTCTCCGTGGAAAAGTGGCTTCGGGAAACTGATGTCGGAAAATCCGAGGTTGGCGACGATGGTTCCCTGGGTCAACTGCGCCACCGACAACCCGACGATTGTCGAGAGTGTGAACATCGAATTGACCAGGCGTACACCGAATTGTGTGCCCTCACTGTACGCAGCATCGAGGTGCAGGGCCTGCGTGTTCATGGTCAGCGTCGTGAACAGGACGTTGTCCGCTTCGGTGACCGTGCGGCCGGGACGGTGTTCGTAGATCGCACCCAGTTCGAACTCTTCGAACCACAGTCCGCGCTGGATGATCCTCGGGGCGCTCACATTCCCAACTCACGAGCGATGAGCATCAACTGCACCTCGGTGGTGCCTTCACCGATTTCGAGGATCTTGCTGTCGCGGTAGTGACGGGCAACCGCGTACTCGTTCATGAATCCGTATCCGCCGTGAATCTGGGTAGCGTCCCGGGCATTGTCCATTGCCGCTTCGGAGGAAATCAGCTTGGCGATGGACGCCTGCTTCTTGAACGGCTTGCCCGACAACATGAGTGCGGCCGCATCGTAGTACGCGGTACGAGCAACATGCGCCCGAGCTTCCATGCGTGCAATCTTGAACGAGATGGCCTGGTTCTGCCCGATGGGGCGTCCGAAAGCCTCACGCTCCTTGGCGTACTTGACGGACTCGTCGACGCAACCCTGCGCCGCGCCGACGCTCAGCGCGGCAATGGCGATGCGGCCTTCGTCGAGAATTCGCAAGAAGTTCGCGTAGCCGCGGCCACGCTCGCCGAGCAGATTCTCTTCGGGGACACGAACATCCGCGAAGGTGAGCGGATGGGTATCGGATGCGTTCCAGCCAACCTTGTTATATGCCGGCTCGGCGGTGAAGCCCGGCGTCGTGGTCGGCACCAGGATGGTCGAGATCTCCTTCTTGCCACCGTCCTTGACTCCCGTTACCGCAGTGACCGTCACGAGCTTGGTGATGTCGGTGCCCGAGTTGGTGATGAACTGCTTGTTGCCGTTGATGATCCACTGTCCGCTGTCGAACTTGGCGGTGGTCTTGGTTCCACCGGCGTCGCTACCAGCGCCCGGTTCGGTCAATCCGAATGCCGCCAGCGCCTTGCCACTGGTGAGCTGCGGGAGCCATTCTTCCTTCTGCGCGTCGTTACCGAAACGGTAGATCGGCATGGCACCCAACGACACTCCCGCTTCGAGGGTGATCGCAACACTCTGGTCGACCTTGCCCAGTTCCTCGAGCGCGAGGCAGAGAGCGAAGTAGTCGCCGCCCATTCCGCCGTACTCCTCCGGGAACGGCAGACCGAACAGACCCATCTCCGCCATCCCGGCCACAACCTCGTATGGGAAGGTGTGATTGGCGTCGTGCTCCGCGGCAACCGGCGCGACAACCGTCTTCGCGAAGTCGGCCACAGTCTTGGCCAACTGCTGGTACTCGTCCGGAAGTGCTCCGGTGGCAAGGTAATCGGTCATCAGGCATCTTCCTTCGGAGTCGTGTTCTCGGTCTTGTCTTCGGCAATGTCGTCCGGCACAGGCACAACGCGGGCCAACAGTTGGTCCACCATCACCTGATCACCTGATTTCACCAGCACTTCCACGATGCCGTCGATCGGCGAACTGAGTGCGTGCTCCATCTTCATGGCCTCGACCACGACGAGTGACTGCCCGGCGCTCACTGCGGCGCCGCTTTCCACGTTCACCGCGATCACGGCTCCCGGCATGGGGCTGGTAATTTCGGCATCGCCCGCGTGGGCGTCCTCGCCGCGCACACTCACCTCGGCAACTTCACGTACATGCCAGGTACCGTCGCCGGCGAGCCACAGTCCACCGTCGGTCTCGGCGACCACAAACGTGCGTCGGTGTCCGTCGACGACAACCACCAAGGCGGATCCTGTCAACGTTGCCGTGAAGGTGCGCGGCTGTGCCCCTTCGACCTCCACCTTTGCATCGGTCGGTTCACCAGTGATCGCGACGTGCGCGATGCGTGTACCGGCGGAGAGCCGGATGCTGGTCGGAGCTGCCGTTCCGACGCGCCAGCCACTGGGGACATCCCAGGGATCTTTTGCCAGAGGCCAACGCTGCAACCAACGATAAGCTGCAGCAGCGATCAGGACGTCGTCCGAAGCGTCCGCTGCCACAAAGTCTTCGACGCGCCGATCGAGCAATCCGGTATCAAGTTTTCCCGCGATCACATCTGGATCTGCCAAGAGGAATCGAGCGAATTCGATGTTCGTGACCACACCCAGCACCGCGGTCTCGGCCAGAGCCCGGTCAAGCTTGCGCAGAGCACTACCGCGATCGGGAGCGTGAGCGATGACCTTGCTGAGCATCGGGTCGTAGTCGCTGCCGACGACGGTGCCCGCGAGCAGACCCGAATCGACGCGGACGCCGGCGCCGCTCGGCTCGACCAGATCGACGACGCGGCCACCGGTCGGCAGGAAACCGCGACTCGGATCCTCGGCGTAGACACGGGCCTCGATGGCGTGCCCGGTCATGGTGATGTCACCCTGTTCGAAGGCCAACTTCTCCCCCGTAGCAACACGAACCTGCCACTCCACGAGATCGAGTCCGGTGACCATTTCGGTGACGGGGTGCTCGACCTGCAAGCGGGTGTTCATCTCCATGAAGAAGAACTCGTCAGGTTTGTCAGCGGAGACGATGAACTCGACAGTGCCGGCGCCCGTGTAATCGACGCTGCGAGCCGTGTTGCACGCTGCGGCACCGATACGGTCGCGTGTCACCTGATCGAGCAACGGCGACGGCGCCTCTTCGATGACCTTCTGGTGGCGTCGCTGCAGGCTGCATTCGCGTTCACCCAAATGAACGACGTTTCCGTGCTGATCCGCTAGCACCTGTACCTCGATGTGCCGGGGCCGCAGAACAAATCTCTCGAGAAACAGGGTGTCGTCGCCGAACGAGGAGGCTGCCTCGCGTCGCGCGCTACGCAGTGCCTCGGCTAGGTTCGCGGGGTCTTCGACCAACCGCATTCCCTTACCGCCGCCGCCGGCCGAAGGCTTGACCAACACCGGATATCCGATGTCGTCGGCCGCAGCAATGAGGTCTTCATCGGTCAGCCCTGGCCGGGCGATACCCGGCACCACGGGCACACCGAACGCCGCAACGGCATTCTTCGCCGTAATCTTGTCGCCCATTACCTCGATGGCGTGTTCGGACGGCCCGAGGAACGCGATACCCGCAGCCGCGCAGGCCGCCGAGAATGCCGAGTTCTCCGACAGGAAGCCATAACCCGGATGGATACCCTGGGCCCCGGCTGCCTTGGCGGCATCGATCACCTTGTCGATGACGAGGTAGCTCTCACGAGCGGGTGCCGGTCCGATATTGATGGCAGTGTCTGCCTCACGAACATGGCGCGCATTCGCGTCGGCGTCACTGTAGACGGCGACGCTGCGAATTCCCATCTCACGCAACGTGCGGATCACGCGAACCGCGATCTCGCCACGATTGGCGACGAGGACGGTGTCAATCGTACGAATCTCAGTCATTACTCTCACATCCGGAAGACGCCGTAGGAGACCGGCTCGATCGGCGCGTTTGCACACACCGAGAGAGCCAGGCCGAGAACAGTTCTGGTATCGGCGGGGTCGATCACGCCGTCATCCCACAGCCGTGCGGTGGAGTAGTACGGATTGCCCTGCGCCTCGTACTGCTCGCGAATCGGCGCCTTGAACGCCTCTTCGTCGTCCGCGGACCACGGGTTACCCGCACTGGGACCAACCCCCGTCGCTGCGCTCGCCCCGGCCACCTGGTCGCTTCGGACTGTCGCAAGTACTGATGCCGCCTGCTCGCCGCCCATCACCGAAATACGCGCATTGGGCCACATCCACAGGAAGCGAGGCGAATACGCCCGTCCACACATGGAGTAGTTACCGGCGCCGTACGAACCACCGATGACAACGGTCAGCTTCGGAACCCGTGCACACGCGACGGCCGTGACCATCTTGGCGCCGTGCTTCGCGATTCCGCCGGCCTCGTAGTCGCGGCCCACCATGAAGCCGGCGATGTTCTGCAGGAACAGCAGCGGGACACTGCGCTTGTCACACAGTTCGATGAAATGTGCACCCTTCATGGCAGATTCACCGAAGAGCACGCCATTGTTGGCGATGATGCCAACCGGATGGCCCTGAATGTGGGCGAATCCGGTGACCAGGGTCTTGCCGTACTCGGCCTTGAATTCCTGGAACGCACCGCCATCGACGAGGCGAGTGATCACTTCGTGCACGTCGTACGGCGTACGTGAATCCGTGGGCACCACATCGTAGAGTTCACTCTGATCGGCGACAGGCTCAACCGTCGAAATCACATCCCACGGACGCTCCGAGCGTGGCCCGAGAGTGGCAATGATGTTGCGCACGATACGAAGTGCGTCGCGGTCGTCCTCGGCCAGATGGTCGGTGACACCGGAAACCTTGGAGTGCAGGTCGCCGCCGCCGAGTTCTTCGGCCGTCACGATCTCACCCGTCGCAGCCTTCACCAGCGGCGGACCACCGAGGAAGATGGTGCCCTGGTTTCGGACGATCACGGCCTCGTCGCTCATCGCGGGAACGTACGCGCCGCCGGCGGTGCACGAACCGAGTACCGCTGCGATCTGGGGAATTCCCTTGGCGCTCATGGTCGCCTGGTTGTAGAAGATGCGTCCGAAGTGCTCGCGGTCCGGGAACACCTCGTCCTGGCGCGGCAGGAACGCTCCGCCCGAGTCGACCAGGTAGATGCACGGGAGATTGTTCTGCAGCGCCACTTCCTGGGCGCGCAGATGCTTCTTCACCGTCATCGGGTAGTAGGTTCCACCCTTGACCGTCGCATCGTTGGCAACGATGACGCATTCGCGACCGGAGACACGGCCGATACCGGTGATGACACCGGCGCCGGGGCACTCGTCGTCGTACAAGCCGTTGGCCGCGAGCGGTGACAACTCGAGAAATGGACTGCCCGGATCGAGGAGAGAATCCACCCGATCGCGCGGAAGCAACTTCCCGCGACTGACGTGCCGATCTCGCGACTTCTGGTTGCCGCCGAGTGCGGCTTGTGCCAGTTTCTTCTTCAGTTCCTCCACCAGAACGGTGTGATCGGATCGGTATCCCGATCCTTGCGTGATTCCACTGGGAGTCATCCCGCCGCCTTCGCCATGAGTTAATGCTCGATAACTGAAACTAGATTAACTATGATTAACTGAGTTGTCCAGATCACAGCCGAGAAAGATCGAAGAAAATGACCTCTGAGCAGGTGACCGCTCCGACACGACGCGATCAGATGAAAGCCGACCGTCGTCGTCAGCTCCTCGACTCCGCCGCACGGTTGATCGCCGAACGCGGATTCGTGAGCGTGCGACTGGAAGATCTCGGCGCTGCCGTCGGCATCAGCGGCCCGGCCGTCTACCGGCACTTTCCCAACAAGGACGCCGTTCTGGTCGAACTTCTGGTCGGCATCAGCACCCGGTTGTACGAGGGCGGATCGGCGGCGGCAGACGCAGCAGACTCCCCCATCTCGGCGCTCGATGCCCTTGTCGAGTTTCACCTCGACTTCGCACTCGGCGAACCCGATCTCATCCGCATCCAGGACCGCGACCTCGAAAGCCTCCCGGCGGACGCACGGCGACAAGTCCGCCAGACGCAACGCAAGTACGTCGAAGTATGGGTCGATGTCCTCGAAAAACTTGATCCGACGCTCGATCAAGAAGATGCCCGCATCAAGGCTCACGCCACATTCGGCCTGATCAACTCCACTCCACACAGTGCAAATCCGGCGTCGCCGGCCCGCACTCGCCGCGTCCTGCGCGGTATGACCCTCGCCGCACTGAACCGGACATGACGGCAACAGTGGCAGACTGGTTACACCAGCTAATAGATGAGGGTGTGCCGAACGTGGAAGACAGCAGCGCAATCAGTCGAACCGAGTTCGCCGAACTGCGCACCGAGTTCTCCCGATTCATGATGATGTACCAGTTCGGCATCGCCGAACTGATGACCAAGGTCAACATCCTCAAGGACGAGTTCACCCATATCAATCAGTACAGCCCCATCGAGCACGTGACCTCCCGGGTCAAGTCACCCGAAAGCATCTTGCGTAAAGCCGAGCGGTTAGGGATTCCCCTGACTATCGACGACATCTCGAAGAACATCTTCGACATCGCCGGGGTCCGCATCACCTGCAGCTTCATCTCGGATACCTACCGCATCGCCGAGATGCTCACCAGCCAGTCCGACCTGCGGGTCATCGAGCGCGAAGACTACATCGCCGACCCCAAGCCGAACGGCTACAAGAGTCTGCATCTCATCGTCGAGGTTCCCGTCTTCATGAGCGACCGGGTGCAATACGTCCCCATCGAACTCCAGATCCGAACCATCGCAATGGATTTCTGGGCCAGCCTCGAGCACAAGATTTACTACAAGTACAACCGTGAGGTCCCGATCGAACTGATCGACGAACTCACCGAGGCCGCCGCTGCGGCCCACCGGTTGGATGTGAAAATGGAGCGTCTCAACGACGAGTTCGCCAAAATCAAGGCGTTGCCGCATCCTGACGACGACCTCGTCGATCTGACCGTTCCGGCACACTTCCTCGAAGCATTGCGTCTGCAACGCGGTCTCTGACCGGGAACAGACAAAAGTGCGCCCTCCCATTCGCGAGGGCGCACTTTTCTGCTGGTGCGGACTATCTACTTCTTGCCCGTCACAGCTGCATAGCCGAGGGAGAGAACTGCCGCTGCCGCGATACTGATGATCCAGCGGATCCAGTCGATTCCGCCGGTGTCTCCCTTGTCCAGAAGACCCTCCCAAACCCAGTACCCGATCAATGCACCGGCAATACCGAGCAGGACGGTGATGATCATCCCCATCTGCTGCTTACCAGGAAGTACGAGTCGAGCAAGAATTCCGATGACTGCGCCGAAAATGATGGTTCCGATAATTTGCCCCATGACAGCCCCTCTCACATGTCGTGCACGCACGCGGACGAAAGATCACCGCTCAATCGAACAATAAACCACAGTTACAGATAACGGGTGCTCGTTGTCCGAATTATTGTCCGAGCTGCAACCTGCCATCCGCAGCATCAGTTGGCCCGCACGGCCATGATCCGACCCTCGCTCGAGCGCAAGAGCACCTGCTCGCCGGCCCATAACTCACGCGGCGTCGCCCACGTCTCGAACTGGCCGTCCCCATCAGGTTCGACTCGGATCTCCCAGGTACGCTTCCCCGTCCGAATATCTGCTCCGTAGACAATTCCCTCGTCCACGACGACGTCGCCTTGCCAGAAGATGTCGGCAGCACGCTCGGCGCTCGAACTCCACAGGACCTCACCGGTGAACAGGTCCACGAACTGAATTCCGGTCTCGGAACCACTGACCGCGATCACGTCGCCGATCACCGAAAGGGACTGCGCCACACCGAATACTTCGCGGTTGGTCCACAGCTTCTCTCCGGTCTTCCGATCGAAGCCACTGTCTCCCAATATGATTGGCGTCGAATCGTCTGACGGATTGTCATGGCTGTAGCGCCATTCGAAATAAGAGTTCGATCCAGTATTGACCGCATCTGCCCGGGCGAATTCATGTCCGTCCTCATCGAGTGCGTACTCGCTCGTCGCCTGCCCGACGCCCTCGCAGTCTCCTTCCGAAACCAAGGTGACTCCGTCGGATGATGTGTGGGTGGTCGAGCAGGTGGTGTAGTCGCGCAACCACTTTTGTTCGCCGGTCTTCGGATCGAAACCCAGCGTCTCGTCGAGAGAAATCAGACCCAAATTTCCGCGCACCGACAGAATGGGCTCGGTATAGCCGGCTTCCCAGGAGCCTCCGACGTCGAATGCCTTGGACCAGTTGGCGTCCGGGTCTTCGACCGTTCCGCTGTGGACACGAACATCGTTGCTTTCGATATCGCCTTCGAGTGCGAGAATGTCGTCGCCCGAGACAACGGCGACGATCGGTGACCATGGCGTGGCAATGTCCTTGCGCTCGCCCCTCTCGATGTCGAACAGCGAATAGCCGTCGGCGGACACGTACGGCCCCGAGAAACAGAACACCGAACCGTCGAGCAGAGTCGGGGAACACCCACCGATATCGGCGGCCGATGTTCGCCACCGAACCGTGCCGTCCGCGGCGTCGAGTCCCACCAATTCCGCGTCGTCGAGCGAGTACGCCTGCCGATTCGGCATACCGGCCATCGTCACGATCGTTGAGTCCGCGTCGATGAATCCGCCCATCTCCGTGTTGAAGTCAGTTCCGGTCAGAGGGCTTCGAAATACCGCGAACTCTCGCCCGAGAACCTCGGCGGCGTCGACGGACCACAAAGGCACTCCGTCGGCAACAGGCGTCGCGCGATTTCCGGCATCGATCACGGTGACAACTGCTGCGGTAACGGTGACTATTGCTGCAACTGCCGCGATCCGCAGACATGCTTTCGGAGAAAACCTGTTGGTCATCGAATCTCCAGGCCGTCGATGGTCGCGAGAAACTCCAACTGCTCGAAGGTCATCGGAGAATTCGGAGACGACGCCGACGAATAGACCGAGACCTGCGCCCCACTGGGACGAGTCAGAGTGACGTATCGACTCTGTTCACTCGTTGATTGACCGGCACCATCACCATTCCCCATCGGCATGACCGCGTAGTGGTGCTCGTCGCGCTCGACCACTGAACCGTCTGCGGTGGTGATCGACGAAATTGGATGCCCGTCATACGACGGGTCATACTTGTTCGGCGCCTTGGGAAGTGGTTGTCCGCTGCTGATCGATATCCTCAGAGTCACCTCATTGCTGCCCGATCGTGCAACAAGCTCCTGGCACGCTGTGCTGTTGTCACTCGCGGCCAGAACCAGTGCCCCGAGTGCCGGTTCGAGACTCGGCATTCCCGGAGGTGCAGCGCGCCATCCTGATTCGAGAGCTCTACCAAGCTCGTCTACAGTGCCGCGATCCAATTCCCGCCCTGTAGGTTCGATCGCGGATCCCTGACAGTCGGATTTCAATGGAGCAGTACCCACCGGAACGGGTGCAGTAGTCCGAAGTTGCGGAAGACTGACCAGAGTGATGAGTTCATCGACAGTCAACGGAACGGTGCCACTGATCTCAACCCCGGAGCCACCCTGGTAAACCGAATCTGTTGCATTCGCTTGGACCAAGGTTCCGTCCGAGCCGTAGAGAATCGCCGAACGAGAAAGAGTCCGAACACCATTGGTCTCACTCCACGTGTCCTGACCGTCGACGACGGAGCCGTCGGCCAAGGTGCGACGTTCGACGAGGGATCCGGCATAGCACGGTGGGATCGGAGCCGAACTCCGCTGGAGCCAGACATCAAGGCGGCCGAGCTTTCCGTCCCGGATCAGCGTTGTGGACGCACTGGTGGATGCCATATTTTCGATTGACATACCCTCGGGCAATTCATCTGAATCCGACGGCGCCGAGATCGGACCGAACTGGAGCGACTCACTCGGGCTGGCAAATTTCATCTGAACATGCTCGGGAAGTGCGCTCGCGAGCGCCGCCGACATCGCCGATGCCTTGGATTCGGAGAACCACGGAAACCGTGGATCGTCGTACGTCTCTGCGGTGTTCGACATGTAGGAGATCATGGACATCCCACCCTCTTCGAGGGCATCGACGCTCTCACAACCCGGAATGCTCGTCGGATACACCACAGTCGGTGTGACGTAGGTGTATTCCGAATTCGGATCGGGTGACTCCTCCTGAGCCTGAGGCGTCACGGCGACCGAAGTCGACGCGGCGAGGTCTGACTCCGAACCACTCCATCGATCGATCAGTCCGGCGAAGACAATCCCACCGGCCACCAATGACACGACGGTAAGGCCGATGGTCCACTTCTCCGTCCGATCGAAACCGGATTTCTTCTCGGCCACTAGCCCTCGCAGTCCGTCATAGGCTTGCCGAATGGGCGTTGCCTCTCCCCGGACCTGTCGCGTCGAAACCCAATTTCGTTACCGACCGAATGGTTTCTATTGACGAGAGAATTACTACACCCGGACAGGTACCAGATCCTCGTCCGGATCCTCCTCGATCGGAATCAAACGAATTGCTTCGCCCTCGATATCGACGTTGGGCAGGATCTTGTCGAGCCACGCCGGCAGTTTCCACGCAGAATCACCGAGTATCGACATAACCGCGGGAATGACGATCATACGAATGATGAAGGCGTCGAAGAAGACTGCCGCTGCGAGTCCGAAGCCCATCATCTTGCTGGCGGTTTCGGAAGACAACATAAACGCGCCAAACACCGAGATCATGATGATCGCCGCCGACGCGACAACTCGTGCGCCATGAGTGTAGCCCGAGATGATGGCTTCCTTGGCCGAGTGCCCGTGGACATATTCTTCGCGCATTCGGGTCACCAGGAATACCTGGTAGTCCATCGCCAGACCGAATACCACGCCGATCATGAAGATCGGCAGGAACGAGATGATCGGCGCAGTGTTCTGAATAAGCCCGAACGCGCCCTCCTGGAAGATCGCCACAGTTGCGCCGAACGTAGCGCAGATGGAGAACAGGAAACCCAGGGTTGCGGTCAGCGGTACCAGTAGCGACCGGAAGACAAGCATCAGAACGATGAAGGCTAGACCGACAACAACAATCAGGTAGGGCACCAGCGCGGAACTGAGTTTCGACGACATATCAGCCACGATTGCCGTTTGACCTGCAACGCCGAGTTCCGCTCCACTCGCCGACACCGTCGACTGATAGTCACGGATCTGGTTCATCAATTCATGTGTTTCGGGCCCACTCGGTGACATCTTCGGAGTGACAGCTATCAACGCCGAATTGGCGCCGGCATTCGGATTACTCGGATCAGTTCCATTGCCCTGCCACATCAGGACATCGGGCGTCGCCACGTTTGCCAGTCCCTTGATATGTGTGACGGTTTCGTCCGCGATCGGAGCGATATCAGTTCCGGCCGGTGCGTGGAGAACAACGAACAACTGACCGTTGACGCCTTCCCCGAAGCCTCGTTGCAGCAGTGCCAGTGCCGGACGCTCTTCGTCCTGGGTGAAGGACAGTCCGAGTTCCATCTTGGTCATGGGAAGCGCTGCGATCACCAAGATCAGCAGGGAGATCAGCGCAATCGGCCACGGATACTTGGTCACGAATTTCACCCAACGGTGCCCGTTCGATTCCAACGAAGCGGGTTCGTCGCCGTGCCGAACACCAGGTATCCGCGGCGAGAAGGCAATCCGGCCGAAGATAGCGAGGATCGCCGGAATCAGAGTGATTGCGCCGAGCACGGCGATAATGACGGCCACTGCTGCAGACAACCCCATCTGAGTGATCAGCGGAACGCCCACCACGGTCAGGGCGGCCATCGCAATCACCACCGTCAAACCGGCAAAAACCACCGACGTACCCGCCGTGCCCACAGCTCGGCCCACCGCTGCTTCGCGACTGCCCCCGAGGTTGAGTTCACTTCGATATCGCGACACGATGAACAACGCGTAGTCGATCGACACCGCAATGCCGATCATCGACACGATCGCGATAACGCCCTGATTGATATCGAATACACCAGCCCCGAGTGTGACCGTCAAGATCGCCAACGAAATCCCGACGATGGCGGTTACCAACGGAATGAATGCCGCAATGAGTGCGCCGAAGGCAATGATCATGACAATGAAAGCCACGGCAAATCCGAGCATTTCGGAAAGCCCGCCGGCCGCCTGCACCTGCATCATCGAGCCGGTGCCTTCCACCTGCAGTCCACCGGTCCGGAATTCTTCCAGGAGAGCCAGAAATGCCGTCTTGTTCGCCTGCGTCTGATCCTCGATCTTGATCGACTGTTTCAGCTGAATGAGTCCGACGTGTCCGTTGTCGCCGAGAACGAAGGCAGCGACCGACGGATTAGCCGCGGCAACGGTAACCGGGTTGACAATCAATTCAGGATTGACGACGTCCGGGAGCGTCTTCGCCTGTGCGACAAGCCTGTCGATCTGATCGCTGTGAGCTGCGAGTCCATCGTCGGCGGCCACAAGAATGCTGGTGGTGGCCTGGCTTTGTTGCTTCGACGCGGCCGCGAAGTTCTCGTTCATCAACTCGGTCGCACGCTGGGAATCTGTGCCCGGGAGATTGAATTCCTTCGAGAACGTCGGTTGTGTTGCCGCTACGGTGCCGCCGATGACGGCAATCACGAGAATCCATGCCGCCACCACCAAATACTTGTGACGGAAAGAGAACTTGCCCAATCTGTACAGGTACGTGGCCACTGAGGACGCTCCCTACTATTCAAAACCGGCAAAACTCACATTGAAGACAACGTACCGTGTTGCCCCATCACTACTATTGCCATTGCGTATCAACGTCACAACTTCTTTAGCTCCACGAAATCGGAAAGGCTCTCGCATGCCTCCTTCATCGCCGATCGACATCGATCGACTTCGAGCTGCTCAACTACGCCTCGACGCGATGGGGCCGCGACTGACGGGTACCGAGTCGCACCGAATGCTCGTCGAGGAAGTCGCTGCCGAACTGACTGGTCTGGGCCTCGAGGTTCGTCGTGACACCCAAACCTTCGAGCGCTGGGATCTGCCGACAAGCGCCGACGGACTTCGCATCGACTTGACCGACGGATCTGTAGCCGTCTCCTCCGCCTTCCCCTATTCAGGGATCACCGGCCCGGCCGGCATCAGTGCGCCACTCGTTCTCCTGAACACCAAGCGGCCGCGATGGTCGCGGGCCAAGGGCGCGATCGCTGTCATCGAAGTCCCACACATCGATGTGCCGCGAAAGTTTCTGGTCAGTGAATGGGGCCCGATCACGACCGACGAAATGGTCCGGAACCCAGTACTTTCTGCAACTCTGTTGGGTCCGAAACTTGCCAAGGCCCGTAAAGCCGGCGTGCTCGGCGTCATCGCGGTGTGGCGTGACATCGCACCCGACAATGCTCGGGGCCAGTACCTTCCGTTCACCGAGCCGTACCACGACATCCCGGCTGTGTGGGTGGCCGGCGACGACGCCGCGAAAGTTCTGGCTGCTGCTCGCACCGGACAGAAGGCGACGCTGGTGCTCGACGCGACCCTGCACCCCGGAACGACAACGGACACGGTGTGGGCGGTCTCCCCCGGTAGCTCACCCCGCGAGACGATTCTGGTAATCACGCACAGCGACGGTACCAACGGCGCCGAGGAAAACGGCCATCTCGGATTGCTGGAGCTAGCGCGTCATGCTGTGGCACAACCCCATCGACGGTCGTATGTCTTTGTTTTGACCACAGGCCACCTCCGTATCCCCGCGGTGTCGAAACACGGGCAGGCGACGTCCACCTGGCTCGAGGCTCACCCGGAGATGTGGAAAGGCGAAGGTGGTCAAGCTCGCGCGGTCGCCGGAATTGCCGTTGAGCATCTCGGCGCACTCGGCGATACCGAGGACTTTGCAGCCGGCACTTACACGTTGGACGCCACCCCGGAGCCTGAAGTGCTGTATGCGACCAGCCGCGAAGTTCACGACATCGTTGCGCCGTTGTGGCGTGATATCGGTTCGGGTGACCGGCGGATCGTGGCGCCTTCACCCGTCGTTCATTTCGGCGAAGGTGAACCGCTGTTCGAGCGGAAGATTCCGACCGTCGCCTTGGTGACGGCACCTCAGTATCTTCTGGCGCTGCGCAATTCGGATGCGCCGACGCATGTCGACGTCGATGCGATGACCAAACAGATTCAAAGCTTCCGCGACGTGCTCGACGCTTTCGACGGAACAGATTCGGCGGCATTCGGATCCGTTGTCAGTTGGTCGGCATTTGCCAAGTTCTCGACGTTGCTGCAGATGATGCAGGTTTTGTCGAGGGCCAAGAAGTAACCGCTGTGCGCCTTTATTGACCGCCCGCGGTAAATAAAGGCGCACAGCAGGTCTCCTTACTTGTCGTGAATGATCACGCCGCGGATGTTTTTTCCGTCGCGCAGATCCTGGTAGCCCTCGTTGACCTCTTCGAGGCTGTAGGTCTTGGTGATGAGCTCGTCGAGCTTGAGCTGGCCGGAATCGTAGAGACGGAGCAGTCGCACGATGTCGTACTGCGGATTCATCGATCCGAACAGGCTGCCCTTGATCGTCTTCTGATTAAGCGTCAGATCGGTGCCCGATACGTGAACGGTGAGCTTGTCCGGAGCTGCCAATCCGGTGATGACCACAGTGCCGCCTTTGCCGATCACGGCAGTTGCCGCGCTGACGACGTCCTCGTCGACAGTTCCGACCAGAATCAGTGCTGCGTCGGCGCCCTGGCCCCAGGTCAATTCGTTGACCTTGACGGCGGCACTCTCGGCGTCGGCAAAGGCATGTGTAGCACCGAATTTCAGAGCGGTCTCACGCTTGAGCTCAATCGGATCGACAACCACAACGTACTTGCACCCCGCAGACACGGCACCCTGGACTGCGTTGATACCCAGTCCACCGATTCCGTAGATCACTGCTGTGTCCCCGGCGCGAAGGTTGCCGGCGTTGACGGCGGTGCCCCAACCGGAGGGAACACCACAACCGACAACTACCGCCGTCTCCAACGGGAGCCAGTCGTCGATCTTCACTACCGAGTGCTGCGAGATCGTTGCCCGCTCGGAGAAGGTGCCGAGCATGCACATTCCGCCGAAATCGAGTCCGTTGCCATGGAATCGGAAGGAACCATCCGTCATCGAACCCTCGAGGATTGTGGCACCCATGTCACAGAGATTCTGGCGACCGGTCGAGCAGTAGCGGCACGTACCGCAATTGGGAATGAAGCTACACACGACGTGATCGCCCGGCTTGACCTTGGTGACACCGGGTCCCACCTCTTCGATGATTCCTGAACCTTCGTGCCCGCCGACGATGGGATAGCGCGGCGGAAGATCACCGTCGGTGAGATGCAGATCCGAATGACACAGTCCGGCAGCGGTGTACTTGATCAGTACCTCGCCGACACCCGGACCGTCGAGGTCGAGTTCCATGATCTCGAAAGGCTTTCCGGGCTCGAGCAGTACAGCAGCTTTGGTCTTCACTGGTGATCTCCTTGATTGTCGGACGTGCGGAGGTGAATGCGGGTCGATCAGAGAGCGATATTGACGGCTTTCGTCTGGGTGTAGAGGTCGATTGCGGACGCACCGAGTTCGCGGCCCCAACCGGATTGCTTGTATCCACCGAACGGCATTGCGGTATCGAATCCGTTGTACTGGTTGATCCACACCGATCCGGCCTTCAGGCGCTTTGCCGTGCGGTGAGCCTTGGAGATGTCGCGAGTCCAAATGCCTGCCGCCAAGCCGTAGATGGAATCGTTTGCGGCAGTGATCGGTCCGTCGTCAGCGTTGAAGGGAAGCGCCGCGACAACTGGTCCGAATATTTCCTCCTGGACAATCGAGAATTCGGGCTTGACGTCGACGAAGACGGTCGGTTCAACGAAGTAGCCCTGATCGCCCCAACGCTTGCCGCCGGTGAGAGCGCGGGCACCGTCGGCGATTCCCTCGCGGAGGTAGCCGGTGACCTTGTCGAACTGCTCCTGCGAAACGAGTGGTCCGAGTTGGGTGGTGGGATCGAGTCCCGGTCCGATCTTCACCTGACTCGCAGCGTGAGCGACGGCTTCGGTGAACTTCTCGAAGATCGAATCCTCGACGTACAGACGCGTGCCGGCAACACAGCACTGACCGTGGTTGAACAGCCACGCATTGAGTGAACCCTCTACCGCTGCATCAAAATCTGCGTCGGCGAACACGATGTTGGGACTCTTGCCACCGAGTTCGAGAGTCACCTTCTTGAGATTGCCCTTGGCCGCGTCGACGATCTTCTTGCCAACCTCGGTCGAACCCGTGAATGCCACTTTGTCGACATCGTCGTGACCGGAGAGGGCTGCGCCGGCGTCACCGAAACCGGGAACGATATTGACGACGCCCGGCGGGAAGCCTGCCTCCTCGAAAACCTCGGCCAAAAGCAGTGCGGTCAAAGGTGTCTGCTCGGCAGGCTTGAGGATGACGGTGTTACCGGCCGCGAGTGCGGGTGCAAGCTTCCAGGAGGACATCAGGAGGGGGAAGTTCCACGGCACGATCAGACCGCACACGCCGATCGCCTCACGCAGCGTGTAGGCGTGAAATTCTCCACCAGGCGAGAACGGCATGGACACGTTGACCGTGCTGCCCTCGATCTTGGTTGCCCAACCCGCGTAGTAGCGGAAAACATCTGCAGCCCAAGCAACATCGACGGCGGTCGCAATTGCGACGGACTTTCCGTTGTCCAGCGCCTCGAGTTGGCCGAACTCCTCGGCGCGGGCGCTGAGGATGTCACCGACGCGCCAGATCATCCGCTCACGCTCGTTTGCCTTCATTCGTGACCAGGGTCCGTCCTCGAAGGCGCTACGAGCGGCGCGTACTGCCCGGTCGATGTCCTCGGCCTGCCCGTGAGCGACATCGGCAAGTTTCTGGCCGTCGGCCGGATTGTAGGTCGCGAAGGTCTTTCCCGTTGCCGCGTCGACGAATTCGCCGTTGATATAGAGCTTCTTCGGTCCGTTCAGGAAACTCTGAACCGCGGGGCTGATGGTGTGTTCGGCTACAGCCGTCATCGAAAACTCCTCTGAAGTAGTCACGTGCGAATGTGATGCACGCCATACTTCCTCGGTTCCGAGGGTCCTAACTGTCCGAAGTTTGTACACACACTGTGCACAGAGAGCTAGGTGGTGATATCCAGCGCCCGCATGCGCGTATACAGCGTGCTGCGACTGATGCCGAGTTGCGCCGAGGCGTGAACCTTGTTGCCGCCACAGTCTTTCAGTGCCCCGATGATCGCTTGCCGCTCCGCCTTCTCACGGCCCGCCAATCGGGAAACCTTGGCTGTCGTGCGATATTCCTCCGGTAGGTCGGCCACGTCGATGCGATTGCTCGAGCGTTCCTCCGCGGCGCGCGTCAGCACTACTCGCAATTCGGCGAGGTTGCCTGGCCAATCGGCTGCCGACAGTGCTTCGACGGCACTGGCCGTAAGTCGTAGATCCGGCTGGATTCCGTCGAGCATCGCCTGGGCGAGATCCGGCACCTCGGATCGTCGATCACGTAGTGGCGCAATGCCTATCCTGAATGTGCAACGCGACATCAGTGCGGCTGTTGTCGGCGGAAGTTCAGGCGCAGGCCCACTGGTCAACAAGATCCGAAGACCGTCGACGCTCGAATCGATCAGGTCGGCTACCAAGGGCACAACGGAATCCGGTAGCAACTGAACCTGTTCGATCACCACTGTGCCGGTGCGCCGACGCGTGGCCTTCACCAGATTGGTGATCCATTGTTCACGACCCTCGATTGCGGCGCTGGTGGCATCGAGCCATCTCACGTCGACATTCCCCGCCACATCAGCAGCCGCTGATGTGCGGCCGGAACCTGCCTCGCCCGAGATCGCAACTGCCGCCGACGACCCGCGCGCACGCAACAGATCTCGGCGCACCCTTTCACCGGGAGACGGCGCCCGTTCCTGCGTCCGCCGGATAGGCATACGCTCGCGCGCAAGCGGTTCCACCAGGAAAACCGCTCCCCCGTCGGCGCCCGAAATCCTGTCTGCCTGGACACGCGCCAGCGCCCCTGAAGCCAATTCCACTGTGACCAATCGAGATTGATCCGGGCGCAGGTCGGCAACCAAGGAACGCAATGACGCATGATCCGCCGCCTCCAGCAGGTCCAGCGCAGTCCGGTTGCTCAGCAGAATGTCGTCACCGATTGCTGCAACTGCGATCTGACGTTGATGGGATACACGCTGAAAGGCGTCGACCAAGCGCTGTTCCGAGGCCTTGGAACCTTCCAACAATCGCTTCTCGATGTCTGCGGCTGCCCGGGCCAGAAAGGGCGCGAACAGTGGATTCGCTTGGGAAACAACACCCGTCATGTCCAGGATGCCTTCTACCCGGCGGGTGACAGGATGCAGGATCGGCTGACCGTAGCAACTCAACCCTTTGAGGCTGTCGAGGAAGTGCTCGTCTCCGTGGATGACGATGCTGCGACCCATTTCCAGCGGCGTACCGAGCGCATTGGTGCCGGCATGTTCCTCACCGAACCGTGATCCGTTGACCACACCCAATTCTTCGATCGTCCGCTGGACGGAACTGTTCGAGTACACCGAAGCAACGACGCGGCATTCCCGATCTGCAAGCAGGACGCAGAATCCGGTACCGGCGATCTGCTGTGACACCTCGTCGAGAACCGGGGTCGCTGCTCGCAGTAGTCGACTCTCGCTGTCCTGGTCCGCGGCATCCACGGCAATGGCTGCGGACGGGTCGACTCCGCTCAGTCTCGACCGCTTCCAGGAGAGCGCAATCTCGGGACGAACCGGACCTTGCTCTCCTGAAATGTCAGGCACGACTCAGCCCTGCCCGATCAGTTCAATTGCCAACTCTCGCATCGCGATCTTGCGCACCTTTCCGGTGACAGTCATCGGGAACTCGTCGACCACGTGGACATAACGCGGAATCTTGTAGTGCGCCAACTTTCCCGCGCAGAATGCGCGTACAGAATCGGCGTCGAGTTCGGCGGCGCCCTCGCGCATCTGAATCCACACCATCAGTTCTTCGCCGTACTTCGCGTCGGGCACACCGATCACTTGTGCGTCGAGAATGTCGGGATGGGTGTACAGGAATTCTTCGATTTCGCGCGGGTACACGTTCTCGCCGCCGCGGATAACCATGTCCTTGATGCGTCCGGTGATCGCGACGTAGCCGCCGTCGTCCATGACGCCGATATCTCCAGTGTGCATCCATCGCGCGGAATCAATGGCCTCGGCTGTCTTCTCGGGGTTCTGCCAGTACCCGAGCATGACCGAGTATCCTCGCGTGCACAATTCACCGGGTTCGCCGCGCGGAACCGTCAATCCTGTTGCCGGATCAACGATCTTGATTTCGAGGTGCGGACCGACCCGGCCCACGGTAGCGGTGCGCTGACCGATGGTGTCATCGGAACGAGTCTGGAGGGACACCGGCGACGTCTCGGTCATGCCGTAGCAGATCGACACCTCGGTCATCCCCATCCGTTCGATGACCTGCTTCATGACCTCGACCGGACACGGCGAACCGGCCATGATGCCGGTTCGCAGACTCGACAGATCGAAAGACTCGAAGTCCGGTAGCGCCAACTCCGCAATGAACATGGTCGGCACCCCGTACAACGACGTGCACTTTTCTGCCTGTACCGCTTCGAGTGCCGCGCGCGGATCGAAGGCCGGACTCGGAATTACCATGGCTGCACCGTGACTGGTGCAGGCAAGGTTGCCCATCACCATCCCGAAGCAGTGATAGAAGGGCACCGGGATCGCAACCCGATCGTTCTCGGTGTAGTGGCACAGCTCCCCGACGAAGTAGCCGTTGTTGAGAATGTTGTGGTGGCTGAGCGTCGCTCCCTTGGGGAAACCGGTAGTGCCCGAAGTGTATTGAATATTGATCGCGTCGTCGGCCGAGAGAGCAGCCTGGGCGGAGGCCAGCGGACCCGGGTCCGTAGCCTGCGCTGCGGCGCCTTCCTCGAGGAGGTCATCCCAATCCGAAGAGCCCAGCAGGATCACCGACGTCAGGTCCGGACACTGCGGCCGGACCGTGTCGATCATCGCCGCGTAGTCGGAGGTCTTGAAACTCGGAGCCGATACCAGTACCGAGATCGCGGCCTGCTCGAGTACGTATTGCAACTCGTGTGAGCGATAGGCAGGATTGATGTTCACCAGGATCACACCCAGCTTCGCAGTGGCGTACTGCACGAACGTCCACTCCGGGCAGTTCGGGGCCCAGATGCCCACTCGATCACCCTTCAGCACGCCTCGCCCGATCAACCCGGCCGCCAGCGCATCCACCGCGGCCCCGAATTCGGAATACGTCCAGCGTCGCCCGCTCGCGTGATCCACCAAGGCATCACGGTCGCCGTGTGCAGCAACGGTGCGATCGAGATTGTCTCCGATGGTGTCACCCAACATCGGGCCATCCCAGACGCCTGAGGTGTAGCTGGGTAGGGACGCGCTCATGTTTATGTCCTCTCCAGGCGCCCATCCAGGCACCTCTGCAAGAGTCCACAGTGGGCGGACCCTCACACTGACGAATTTACCCGCTCCACTGTGATCTACGACATAGTGCACGTCGTGGAGCGGCTGTAACTGTGCAGAGTTCGGACACCACCACTGAGTGCGCCAACCGCAACGGGACAGACTGTAGTGACCTGGCCCACTACCCCGTCACCCCCGCAAAGGGGTGAAAATCTCCTTCTTCGGGGGGTCTGAAACGGGCTACCCAACGCAGCTCCACACGGCCTCGCAGCCGTGTGGAGCCAGCTCGTCAATGCTTGGTGACCCGTACCGACCGGAGCACATCGTCCACGATCGGTCCCACCATTTCCAGGGATTCCGGAGACGTCATCAGCCAGTGCGTCGTGGGTACGCCATGGTTGCGGACGTTCCCGGTCACGGCCGACTCCCACCCGGACGCGGCCACCCGGCCGCTCGGATCATCGGACTCTGCGGTGAAGAACACCACGTCACCGTCGAACGGTTCAGGTTGGTACTCCCACATCATTCGGGAGTTTCGTGAAGCGCCCTGCATCATCCGTTCAATTGTCGCGGCCGAGTCTTGCGCTGATTGTCCGGTCATCCCGGCAAGCAACCCGGCCACGCTCCGCTCATCGAGCACACCCACAGCGTCAACCTCAGGTATCGCGATGCCGAGTCCGCCCAATACGTCATTCATCGTGACAGCCTGTGCGGTGTCCTCAGCCGGACGGCTCGACGAGGTGAAGCTGTCCATCATCGCAAGCAGTTCCACTTCCTCGCCGGCGCGCTGCAACTGAACTGCCATCGAATGAGCGATGACACCTCCCAACGACCAGCCGAGCAGACGGTACGGACCGGAGGCCTGCACCTTCCTGATCTCCGAAACGTAGCGAACGGCAACCTCGTCGATTGTTTCGGGAGCGAAGTCACTTTCGCGAATCGCGGGATTCTGCAGAGCGTAGATCGGTGTTTCCGAATCGAGGTGCCTGGCCAGTCCGGCATAGGACCAACCCAGTCCCACGATCGGGTGCACGCAGAACACCGGTGACGCACTTCCGGATTCGCGGATCGGGAACAAGACGCCGAGTCCGTTGTCATGACTGTCCCCACCTTCAGCGTCGAGGCGTTGCGCAAGTACCTCGACAGTGGAGTTCGAGAACATCAACGCAACGGGGACATCGCGGCCGAGTATCACCCGGAGCCGAGCTGACACCTGGACCGCGATCAGCGAGTTGCCGCCGAGGTCGAAGAAATCGTCGTCGAGACCCACTTCTTCGACGCCCAGAACATCGGCAAAGACTGACGCAACAGCGCGCTCCGTCTCCGTCGAGGGAGCCCGGAAAACCTTCGCCTCGAACACCGGATCCGGCAACAACTTCCGATCCAACTTGCCCGACGCACCCAACGGAAACGCATCCAACACCAACACAACATCCGGCACCATATAGCCCGGAACCCGCTGCGCCACCGCACCCTTCACCGCATCGACATCAACCGCCACCCCGGCGGCCGGCACCACATAACCCACCAACTGCTGACCCAGCACACTCTCCCGAACCAACACCACCGCCTGCGCCACCGACTCCTGCGCCAGCAACGCAGCTTCGATCTCCCCCAACTCGATTCGCAACCCGCGCAACTTCACCTGGAAATCGGTACGACCGATGTACTCGACCTCACCAAAACCATTCCAGGACACCAAGTCACCCGTGCGATACAACCGCGCGCCCGGGTCGAACGGGTTCGCCACAAACCGATCCGCCGTCAAATCAGCACGACCCACATACCCTCGCGCCAACTGGGTGCCCGCCAGATACAACTCACCCGGAACACCCACCGGCACCGGCTGCAAACGCGCATCCAGGACGTACACCTGCGTATTCCACACCGGCGCACCGATCGGGACACTCAGGGTGTCGGCAGCCGTGACCTCATGGAACGTCACATCCACCGCAGCCTCGGTCGGCCCGTACAAGTTGTGCAACCGCGCATCCGAAAGTGCCCGGAACGCTGCCGCCGAACTCGCCGGCAACACCTCACCACTGCAGAACACCTGACGCAACGACCCACACTGACCCGCCGGCGCCACCGCCGTGAACATCGACAGCATCGACGGCACGAAGTGCGCGACCGTGACGGATTCGTCGAACATGAGCTGCGCCAAATAGATCGGATCGCGATGCCCGTCCGGCTTCGCCACCACCAACGACGCACCAACCTGCAACGGCCAGAAGAACTCCCACACCGACACGTCGAACGTCGCCGGCGTCTTCTGCACCACCGCGTCTGCCGCAGTCAACTCGTACTCCGCCTGCATCCACAACAACCGATTCACAATCGCACTGTGCGCGACCGCAACACCCTTCGGTCTACCCGTCGAACCCGAGGTATAGATGACATATGCCGTCGACGCCGGATCCAGCACCCGGATCCGATCCGCATCCGTAACCGGAGCGTCGTCGAAACCCGACACATCCATGGCGTCCAACGTCAACACCGGCATACCCGCAGGCAACACAACGTTGTCCCGCGAAGTACTCAACACGCACACCGGGGCCGCAGACTCGAGCACATACTCGGTACGCGCCAATGGATGATCAGGATCTATCGGCAGATACGCACCACCGGCCTTGACGATCGCGTACATCCCGACCAACAATTCCACACTGCGCCGCATCGCCAAACCGACCAACGACTCCGAACCAACACCCTCAGCGATCAACCTGCGCGCCAACCGGTTCGACCGCGAATCAAGCTCACGGTAAGTCAGCGATTCACCCTCGAACACCAACGCCACCGCGTCCGGAGTCCGCAAGACCTGGGCGTCGAACAAGGACACCAACGTACCGTCGGCAACTACCTGACCCGTGTCATTCCACTGTTGCAGGACAAGTCCACGCTCATTCCCATCGAGGATGTCCACATCACCGACCGCAATCGACGGATCTTGTACTGCTGCCTCGAGTATCCGTACGAACCGCTCGGCGAAAAGTTTGATCGTCGACGTGTCGAACAAATCGGTGGCGAAGGTGAAATTTGCTGCCATACCGTTCGACTCGCCCGACTCGTCGAGAGTTTCCGCAAGAATCAACTGCAGATCAAACTTCGCGAAGTTGACGTTCGAGTCCACCCCCGAAACCTGGAGGCCTGGCAATTCGAACGAACCGCGTTCGTGATTCTGGAACGACAGCATCGTCTGGAAAAGTGGATGCCTAGCCTGCGACCGCACCGGGTTGAGCACTTCGACCAACCTCTCGAATGGCACGTCGCTATGTGCGAACGCCTGCAGGTCTGCCTCCCGTGTCTGCGCCACCAGTTGGGAGAATGTCATTGCCGGATCGACCTGTGCTCGCAGCACCAGTGTGTTGACGAACATGCCGACCACATCGTCGAGCGCCTGCTCACCGCGGCCTGCCACGGGAGTGCCGATGGCAATATCGGTGGTCGCGGATAATCGTGCGAGCAGAACGGCCAGCGCGGAGTGCATCACCATGAAGAGCGTCGAATGACTCGCACGTGCAAGCACATTAAGATCTCGCAGCAAATCAGCGCCGATACCGAAGTCGAACACATCGCCGCGATAGCTCTGTACTGCCGGGCGTGAACGGTCAGTCGGAAGATCCAACTGATCCGGCAACCCGGACAGCTTTGTCGTCCAGTAGTCGACCTGCTCCGAAATCAACGACGCCGGATCGTCAACTGAACCGAGAACCTCACGCTGCCACAGCGCGTAATCCGCGTACTGCACCGGCAACGGGGTCCAGCCGGGAAGTTGCCCCTGTGCCCGCGCCAGGTATGCCACCACGACATCCCGAGTCAACGGCGAGATGGAGAAGCCGTCACCCGAAATGTGGTGCACAACCATTGCCAGCACAAATTCGTCTTCGGCGAGATGGAAGAGCTTTGCTCGCATCGGCGCCTCCACAGTGACATCGAAGCCACGTGACAGAAATGCGGTTACCTCGGATGGGAACTGTTCTTCCTCGACAACGGCTGGCGTCAGATCGGGCGCCACCTGAGATGCAGGCACGATCACCTGCCGAGCACCGAGTTCGTCTTCGGGGAATATTGTTCGCAGTGCTTCGTGCCGCTCGACCACGTCGGTAACGGCCGCTTGAAGTGCTGGTACATCCAGTGCCCCCGACAACCGTATCGCCGCCGGGATGTTGTCCACGGCCGAGGTGGGATCGAAGCGGTTGAGGAACCACATCCGCTGCTGCGCCAGCGACAACGGAATTCGATCCGGCCGAGCTCCGGCTTCGAGCACCACCCGAGGACGAGAATCATCGCCGGCCGCTTCGATCCGTGCCGCCAGATCCGCAACACTCGACGTTTCGAAAATCAACCGCACCGGTACGGTGGTACCCAACGCAGCACCGAGGCGTGCAACCACTCGGGTCGCCGTCAACGAGTTGCCCCCGAGTTCGAAGAAGCTGTCGTCCAACCCCACGGTATCGACTCCGAGCAGTTCGGCGAAGACAGCGGCAACCAGTTCTTCGATCGGATTACTCGCGGCCCGGAACGGACGGGCTTCGAACTCGGGCGCCGGCAACAGTTTCCGATCGATCTTGCCGTTGACGTTCAAGGGCAGTGAATCGAGAACCATGAACGAATTGGGCACCATGTAACTGGGAAGCGCCAGATTCAGTGCTTCTCGGAGTTCCCCTGAGTCCACCCGGCTCGTGCCTACCGGAACCACGTACGCCACCAGTTGATCACCGGTATGCGCATCTGCGCGTGCGACGACTACCGCCTGGGCAACCGACGGGTGGCCTCGCAAAGCAGATTCGATGTCGCCCAGCTCGATGCGGAATCCTCGGACCTTGACCTGGAAGTCCGAACGCTGCAAGTACTCCAGATTTCCGTCGGCACGCCAGCGCACCACATCTCCGGTGCGGTACAACCGAGAACCTGGCTGGGATCCGAAGGGGTCAGCCACAAATCGCTCGGACGTCAGGTCTGCGCGTCCGTGGTAGCCGCGGGCAAGCTGCACGCCCGACAGGTACAGCTCACCCGGAACACCCGCCGGCACCGGATGCAGACCCGCATCCAAGACGTACACCTGCGTATTCCATTGTGGTGTTCCAATCGGCACGCTCGCCCCATCGCCGTCCCCGGTGCGGTATGCGGTGACCGACACTGCAGCCTCCGTGGGCCCGTACAGATTGTCGAGGCGGGCAGAACTGGTCTGCCGGAACCGAACAGCAGTGGATCCGGGGAGTTCCTCACCGATGCACAGCACTCTGCGCAGCGAAGGCGACAAACCTTCGGATTCGTCGGCGAGCAACATCGACAACATCGACGGCACGATGTGCAAGGTTGTCACCTGCTGCTCCACCAGAAGTGAGCGCAGGTAGTGGGGATCTTGATGTCCGTCCGCGGTCGCTACGACCAATCGAGCACCCACCGACAGTGCCCACCAGAATTCCCAGACCGACAAGTCGAACGTTGCCGCGGTCTTGAGCAACACTGCGTCCGAGCCGTCAAGCTCGTAGTGAGATTGCTTCCATGCCAACTGATTGCAGATCGCGCGGTGCGAAACGGTCACGCCCTTGGGTCGACCAGTCGATCCGGATGTGAAGATGACATAAGCAGTGTTGTCGGGGCGCAGCGGTGCCAACCGCTCTGCGTCGACCACCTCCGTAGCGTCCAGATCGGAGATCGCCAGCCTGTCGATGTGTACGACCGGGACCGCGTACGACGCGCCGTCGTCATCGGCGGAGGTCGTCAGGACCAATACCGGTGCGGCACTCTCGACTACGTAGGCGGTGCGTTCTGCTGGATGATGAGGATCGAGCGGCACGTACGCGCCACCGGCCGCCACGACCGCATACATACCGACCAACAATTCGACCGACCGAGCCATGGACAGGGCGACACGGGATTCCGGACCAACGCCCAATCCGATCAGATGCCGCGCCAAACGATTGACCCGAGAATCGAATTCGGCGTACGAGAGTTCGGCACCCTCGAACACCACGGCAACTTCCTGCGGAGTTCGAGCCACCTGGGCGGCAAACGACGCTGCCAAGGTCGTCGCGGGAACATCGACTGCCGTGTCGTTCCATGTCGAGACGACGGCCTCTCGCTCTGTTTCACTCAGGACATCGATATCACCCACGCGGACTGCGGAATTCGTCGCGACAGTATCCAGAATTCGAGCGAACCGATCAGCAAATCCAGCGATAGAGCCCGCGTCGAACAAGTCTGTCGCATAGGTGAACGACGCTTGGATCGCTCCGTGAGCTCCCGCCTGATCGGCTTGGTCCACCAGGGTGAGATGGAGGTCGAACTTCGCTACATCGACGCCGGCATCGACGGCGCTGATCTCCAGCCCGGGAAGCTCGAATCGATTCTGTGCCATGTTCTGGAATGACAACGCGACCTGGACGAGCGGATGCCGCGCCGTCGACCGAGCCGGGTTGAGCACCTCCACCAATCGTTCGAACGGCAGATCCGAATGCGCAAACGCCGAGAGATCACAGTCCCTTGTCGCTGCCAACAACTCCTCGAACGAGGCGTTCGGGTCCACCTGCGTCCGCAGCACCAGAGTGTTGACGAACATTCCGATCATGTTGTCCAGCGCTGCGTCACCACGGCCCGCGATGGGAGTACCGGTGACGATGTCGGACGTTGCAGACAACCTCGCCAGCAATATCGACCAGGCTGCATGCGCAACCATGAACATCGTTGCATTGTGTGCGCGCGCAATGACTTCGAGCTGTTGGCGTACATGCGAACTTATCGAGAAGTGATGCTGCGCTCCCGCATTCGACATCACCGCCGGCCTCGGCCGATCTACCGGAAGGTCGATTTGTTCGGGCACGTCAGCAAGCGTGCGCTTCCAGTATTCGGCTTGCTGCGAGATCGCCGAATCCGGGTTGCTTTCATCTCCGAGAACTTCCCGCTGCCACAATGTGTAGTCCGCGTAGTGCACCGGGAGGGGCTCCCACGCCGGTTCATTGCCGTGAGCGAGCGAGGTGTACGCCACCATCAGGTCTCGAGTCAACGGGCCCATCGAGAAGCCGTCGGCACTGATGTGGTGCACGACAAACGCCAAGACCGTTTCGGTTGCGGAGATCGAAAACACGCCTACCCGTAGCGGGACTTCGGATGTCACGTCGAAACCATCCGATATTCGTTGCGCAACAGCCGGTATCAGCTCCGAATCGTCGACCCACACCGGTTCGAGATCGAGGACTACGCGCTCGGCCGGAAGCACCTCCTGGTACCCGACGCCGTCTACATCCGGGTACACCGTTCGGAGCGATTCGTGCCGGGCGACGACGTTGCGGATCGCAGATTGCAACGCACCGATATCTATCGTGCCGGAAAGCCTGATGACGGCCGGAATGTTGTTGGCCGACGAATTGGTATCGAAGCGGTTCAGGAACCACATCCGCTGCTGCGCCAACGACAACGGCACCCGAACTGGGCGCACCATCGGCACCAACGCCAAGCCTGCGCCTTCACCGACACCCGAACTCAACCGCGCAGCAAGCGACTCCACCATGGAATCCTCGAACAACACCCGTACCGGCACCGACATATCCAACGCCGCACCCAAACGCGAAACAACCTGCGTTGCCACCAAAGAGTTGCCGCCAAGCTCGAAGAAATCATCATCGAGACCCGTACGGGGCACACCGAGAACATCGGCGAACACAGATGCCACCGCCATCTCTACCGGAGTGACCGGCGCCCGAAACACCTTCGCCTCGAACACCGGTGCCGGCAACATCTTCCGATCCAACTTACCCGCACCCGTCAACGGTAACCGCTCGAGAACAACAATTGCAGACGGCACCATGTACCCCGGCAACACCCCCGCCACGAACTCCGTCAACTCAGCCGTATCGACCGAATCGCCCATAGCAGCAACCACATACGCCACCAACACCGTGACACCCGCAGTCGACTCCCGGCCCAGGACCACCGCAGAATCCACCGAACCGTGTGCCAACAATGCCGACTCGACCTCACCGAGCTCGATCCGGAAACCACGAATCTTCACCTGGAAATCACCACGACCCACATACTCGATCGCCCGGTCAGAAGTCCACCGCACCACATCACCCGTGCGATACATCCGAGAACCAGCAGCAGTGTACGGATTCGCCACAAACCGCTCCGCCGTCAAACCGAAACGATCCCAATACCCCCGAGCCACCTGAACACCCGAGACATACAACTCACCCGTCACACCCACCGGAACCGGACGCAAACGCTCGTCAAGCACCAACGCCGACATCCCACGAATCGGACCACCGATCGTCACCGCATCACCCGCTGACAACGCACCACTGATGTTCGTCGCGACCGTCGCCTCCGTCGGACCGTACGCATTGAAGAACCGGCGCCCACCCGAACCCGCACCCGTCCACGCACTCACCAACTCCGGCGAACATGCCTCACCGCCCACGATGACTACCCGCAGATCATCAAGACCCGCCGGATCCACCGAACCCAATGCCGCCGGCGTCACAAACGCATGCGAGACCCGCTCCGCGCGTAGCAACTGCGCCAACTCACTACCGCCGTACACCGACGGCGACGCAATCACCATCGCCGACCCAGCACCCACCGCCAACAACAATTCCAACACCGACGCGTCGAAACTCGGCGACGCAAAATGCAGCGTCCGCGAAGCACCGGTCAACCCGTACCGATCTACCTGTTCCGCACAGAAATTCGACACACCCCGATGCGTGACAACCACGCCCTTGGGCACACCCGTCGTCCCCGACGTGTAGATGACATACGCCGACGAATCAGGCCGCACCGGCACCGCCCGATCCACATCCGAGACCGGTGCCCCCGACACCGCACCCATCAGATCCGCGCACTCACCGGACCCCAGCACAATCCAATCCACATCCGAAGGCAACACCGACGCGAACTCCGCCGTCGTCAACCCCACGACCACACCCGAATCCGACACCATGTGCGCTACACGATCCGCCGGATACGCGGGATCCACCGGCACAAACGCCGCACCCGATTTCACCACCGCCCACAACGCCACCACAGACTCGAACGACCGTGGCACTGCCACCGCCACCCGATCCTCAACACCCACACCACGATCGATCAATACCCGTGCCAACCGTGACGATCGATCGTCTAGCTCCGCATACGTCAACGACGCACCCTCGAACACCAAAGCCACTGCCGACGGATCCCCCGCCACCGCAGCCGCAAAAACATCCGACAACGTCCCCGCCACCGACGCAGGACCACCATCGACCGCAGTCAATGACACCCACTCCGCCTCCGAGAGCACCTCCACGTCACCGACCACCACCAACGGATCAACCGCCGCAGCCTCGAGAATCCGCACCAAACGATCCGCGAAACCACGCACCGTCGCCTCATCAAACAGATCTGTGGCATAAGTGAATTGTGCCGAGATTCCGGTTTCTGCGCCGTCTTCACCCACTGATTCCGACAACGTCAACTGCAAATCGAACTTTGCGGCCGAACCCTCCATGCCGACCGAACTCACCGTTACACCGGGCAACTCAAACGTCGACTCGGTGAGGTTCTGGAACGACAAGGCCACCTGGAACAACGGATTCCGGGCCTGTGAGCGCGCCGGATTGAGCACCTCCACCAAACGCTCGAACGGCACGTCCGCATGACCGAAAGCCTGCAGATCCACTTCCCGAGTCGCATCCAACAATTCGGCAAACGTCCACCCCGGGTCGAGTTCGGTACGCAACACCAGGGTGTTGACGAACATCCCGACCAGATCATCGAGCGCCTGCTCACCGCGCCCCGCAATCGGGGTGCCGATTGCAATGTCGGGGGTAGCCGACAGACGCGCCAACAGAACGGCCAACGCCGAATGCAACACCATGAACAACGATGCATTACGGTTGCGCGCCAACGTATTCAAAGCCGAATGCATATTTGCATCGAGCACGAACGAGTACGTGGCACCGCGGTTCGACGCCACCGCCGGACGCACCCGGTCGGTGGGCAATTCCAACTGTTCCGGAAGCCCGGCCAACGCATTCGTCCAGAAGCCGACCTGTTGAGCGATCAGTGAATCAGGCTCGCTTTCACTGCCCAGGACCTCCCGCTGCCACAGTGCAAAGTCTGCGAACTGAACCGGTAGCGGTGCCCATCCCGGAGCGTCGCCGTGGGTGCGAGCGGCATACGCCACCATCACGTCCCGCAGCAGTGGCGCGACCGAGAAGCCATCGGCTGCAATGTGATGCACCACAAAGACGAGCACATGTTCGTCTTCGGCAACCTGGAACAGTGCAACCCGCACCGGCGGAGCAAGCGTGACATCAAATCCGCCCGCGACAAACGCCGCAACCCGTTCGACTACTTCGAAGTCGGAGACCACGACAACGCCGAACTCCGCGCCGTCCGTGCTGACCGGCAGCACGACCTGGCAACCGATACCGTCGTGTTCCGGATAGATGGTCCGTAGAATCTCGTGGCGTTCGATGACGTCCGAGATAGCGGCCTGCAGCGCACCGACATTCAACTCACCGGACAGACGAACAGCCGCGGGAATGTTGTTCACCGCAGACTCGGGATCAAAGCGGTTGAGGAACCACATCCGCTGCTGCGCCAAGGACAACGGCACCTGCGCCGGCCTCGCCTGCGGCGCGAGCGCCTTGTGTCCACCGGTACCGGTATGCGTGAGCAGACGAGCAGCCAGGGTGGCCACGGTTGACGCCTCGAACAACTCGCGGACCGGCACCCGCATCTCGAGTGCTGCGCCCAGCCGGGCTGCGACCTGGGTAGCGATCAACGAGTTGCCGCCAAGGTCGAAGAAATCGTCGTCCAGACCGACCCGAGTCGTACCAAGGACATCGGCGAACACACCGGCCACAATCTCTTCGACCGGTGTGACCGGTGCCCGGAATTCACGCACCTCGAACACCGGATCCGGCAACGCATTTCGGTCGAGTTTGCCAACCGCGGTCAACGGCACTTCAGTCAACGACACCACTGCCGAAGGCACCATGTAACTGGGCAGCGACTCCCCGACAAACGCGGTCAACGCTGCTGCGGAAAAGTGGTCGATCGATTTCGGAACCACATACGAGACCAACGCCGTAGCGCCTGAAGGCAACTCACGCCCCACCGTCACCGCAAACTCGACATCAGGATGCCCCGACAACACCGCATCGATCTCACCGAGCTCGATACGGAAACCACGCACCTTCACCTGGAAGTCACTGCGCCCCATGTACTCGAGTTCACCCGTAGCACTCGACATGCCGCCGATCCACCGCACCACGTCACCCGTGCGATACATCCGCGAACCATCCACCGAGTATGGATTCGCCACAAAACGATCCGACGTCAACGACGGCCGATCATGATAACCACGAGCCAATACTGCGCCCGCAAAATACAACTCACCCCTGGTACCTACAGGCACCGGATGCAGACGCTCATCGAGCACCAACGCCGTCACGCCCTCGATCGGCAACCCGATCGTCACCGGATTACCGGCCGTCAGATGCGCGTACGTCGAGATGATCGTCGTCTCCGTCGGACCGTAGCCATTGAAGTACTTACGACCCGGAGCCCACTTGGCCAACAGATCCGGACTGGTGACGTCGCCGCCGATCGAGACCATCTCCAACGCGGTGAGCCCACTCGGATCCATTGTCCCCAACACACCCGGCGTGATGAATGCGTGCGTCACCTGCTCGGTGTGCAGCAACTCGGTCAACTCGTGACCACCCATGATCGAAGGCGGAACGATCACCGACGTCGCGCCGACCGAGAACGCCGACATCCACTCAAGCACCGAAGGATCAAAACTCGGCGAGCAGTTGTGCAGAACCTTCGCCTCGGGCCGCAATCCGTACAAGCCACTCGCCACATCGAGGAGACCACGTAACCCGGTATGCGTGACCGTCACGCCCTTCGGCTTACCTGTCGAACCGGAGGTGTAAATGACATACGCCGCATGCTCCGGACGAAGCACGCTCAGACGCTCAGCATCCGAGACCGGAGCCGCCGACTGGGCCTCGAGAAGTAGCTGCGTCTGCGGCGCATCGAGCACCAACCACTCGGCCGCCCCTACCGGAAGCTGCTCGGTAAACGCCGACCCGGTAACACCCAGCACCGCAACGGAATCGGAGAGCATATGCGCAATACGGTCCGCCGGATAATTCGGATCCACCGGAACGTACGCCGCACCGGACTTCGCGGCCGCCCACACCGCCACCACCATCTCGTACGAACGCGGGAATGCAAGTGCCACAATCTTTTCCGGACCAGCACCGCGTGCAATCAAAACCCGCGCCAGCCGCGACGACGCCTCGTCCAGCTCACGGTAGGTCACCGAACGACCCTCCGAACGCACCGCGACGGCATCCGGATCGATCGCACATCCGGCGGTCAGAATGTCCACCAACCGGCTATGCGGCATCGCGTCATCAGACTCGACCCGAGTCAAACGCGCATGCTCGGCCGGCGCCAACAGTTCAATATCGCCAACAGCACCGGACGGATCCGTGACCACCGACGCCATAACCCGCTGCAACCCGGCTGCGAACTCCGCCACAGTCGACTCGTCGAACAGATCTGTCGCGTAGGTAAACGTCGCCGACATCCCCTCGAAAGTACCGGCCGCGTCGATGTTCTCGACCACCGTCAGCTGCAGATCGATCTTCGCCGACGCAGCGTCGAAGTCCACTCCCGCAACTCGCAACCCGTCCAACTCGAGCGACGGTTGCGCCATGTTCTGCAAAGCCAACCCCACCTGGAACAACGGATGCCGAGCCTGCGAGCGCGCCGGATTCAGTACCTCTACCAACCGTTCGAAAGGTACGTCGCCGTGAGCGAACGCCTGCAGATCTGCCTCGCGTGTAGATGCCAACAATGACTCGAAGGACTCACTCGTGTCGAGTTCGGTTCGCAACACCAGAGTATTGACGAACATGCCAACCAGCTGATCAAGAGCCGCTTCACCACGACCCGCGACCGGCGTGCCGATGACAATGTCGGGGGTAGCCGCAAAACGAGCAAGTGTCACAGCGAAGGAAGCATGAAGCACCATGAACAACGACGCATTATGCTCACGCGCAACTGCATTCGCGCCGGCATGGGTATCAGCATCGATGGCGAAGACATAGTTGGCGCCGCGACCGGACGCGACCGCAGGCCGTGAGCGGTCGGTCGGCAACTCGATCTGATCGGGCAACCCCGCCAGCGTGGACTTCCAGTAGCCGACCTGCTGGGCGATCAATGAGGCCGGATCATCTTCACTACCGAGAATTTCGCGCTGCCACAGGGCGAAGTCCGCAAACTGCACCGGCAAGGGTGACCAGGAAGGTGCTTCACCGTCGACGCGAGCTGCATACGCAACCATGACGTCCCGGACCAGCGGGCCCATCGAAAATCCGTCAGCGGCGATGTGGTGAGCCACAATGACAAGTACGTATTCGTCTTCGTCTGACTGGAACAAACGTATCCGCAGCGGCGCTACGGCGGTGACGTCGAATCCTTCCGAAGCCAGTGCGACAACACGCTCGACAATCTCGGACTCGGAACCTGCTTCAACCTGGAATTCTGTTGCACCGGAATGATTCGGCAGCACAACCTGGTGGCCGATGCCGTCGATCTCCGGATACACCGTCCGCAACACCTCGTGGCGAGCCACTACATCGCCAACTGCCAACCGCAAGGCCTCCACGTCGAGTGCACCCGACAACCGCACCGCTGCCGGAATGTTGTTCAAGCCGGACTCCGGATCGAATCGGTTCAAGAACCACATCCGAGACTGCGCCAACGACAACGGAATACGCTCCGGACGAGGCCTCGCCGTCAACGCGACCCGGCCACCCGCACCCACTTGGGACGCCACCCGCGCAGCCAAAGCTTCTACCGTCGGAGCCTCGAACAACTCCCGCACTGCAACCCGCATATCCAACGCCGCGCCCAACCGCGACGCCACCTGCGTCGCGATCAGAGAATTACCGCCCAGAGCAAAGAAATCGTCGTCGAGTCCCACCCGCGGCACGCCCAACACCTCGGCGAAAACCGCCGCCACGCTCTCCTCGACCGCAGTCACCGGAGCGCGGAACAACGCAACCTCGAACACCGGCGTCGGCAACCCCTTACGATCCAACTTTCCACTGGAGTTGAGCGGGAACTCCGCAAGCACCATCACCGTCGACGGCACCATGTACGAAGGCAACGACTGCGCAGCATAAACCTTGAGTTCATCCTGATCGATTTCAGCGGACTGCGTCGCAACGACATAACCGACCAAATGATCACCCGTCGGCGTCGGCACGACCAACACCGCTGCCTGCAGCACAGACTCGTGAGACAGAAGAGCTGTCTCGATCTCCCCCAGCTCGATCCGCTGACCGCGGAACTTCACCTGGAAATCGGTACGACCGATGTACTCCAACTCCCCCATCGCCGTCCAGACAACCAGGTCACCGGTCCGATACATCCGCTCGCCCAAACTGCTCATCGGGTTAGCCACAAACCGATCCGACGTGATATCCACCCGGCCGTAGTAGCCCCGAGCCAACTGCACACCAGCCAGATACAACTCACCAGGCACGCCCACCGGCACCGGCTGCAGACGCGAATCCAGTACGAACACCTGGGAATTCCACTCCGGACGCCCGATCGACACCGCACCACCAACTCGCGCCGCCGTCACATCGGCAAAGGTGATCGACACCGCAGCCTCCGTCGGCCCGTACAGGTTGTGCACACCCGCATCCGAAACCGCAGCAAAATCCGCGATGGTCTCCGCCGGCAACGCCTCACCGATCACGAACACCAACCGCAACGACGTCAGATCCCCGCGCTCGACCGCACCGGCGAACACCGTCAACATCGACGGCACGAAGTCTGTCACCGTCACACAGCATTCGCGGATCGTCGACGCCACATACGCCGGATCACGATGCCCGTCCGGTGTCGCCACCACCAACTGAGCGCCTGCCCGCAACGGCAGGAAGAAACCCCACAACGAGACGTCGAACGTCGTCGCCGTCTTCTGCAAATACACATCCGAGGAGTCGAGAACGTATTCGGCCTGCATCCACGCAATCTGGTTCGCGATCGCCGCATGACTGATCGCCACACCCTTCGGCTTACCCGTCGAACCCGAAGTGAAGATGACGTACGCCGGATGCTCCGGCAACAACACCGAGGTGCGCTCGGCGTCGGTGACCGGCCCCGCCGAGAAGCCCGACATCTCGATCGTGTCGATGCACAGCACCGGACGCACGCCCGCCGCTGTGAACCCGTCCCGCGACGTGCTCAACACACACACAGGTTGTGCGGTGTCGAGGATGTGCCCGATTCGCTCCGCCGGATGATCCGGATCAACCGGCACATACGCACCACCCGCCCGCACCACCGCGTAGATCCCTACCACCAGATCCAAGGACCGGCGGATCGCCAACGCCACCAGCGATTCCGGACCCACACCCTCCGCAATCAACAACCGCGCCAGGCGGTTAACCCGCGCATCGAACTCCCGGTACGTCAACGAATCACCCTCGAACACCACCGCAGTGGCATCCGGGGTGGCCGCTACCGCGACATCGAACGCGTCGAGCAGCAAATCCCCCGCCGCAACCAGGTGATCGGTGTCGTTCCACCCCGCCAGCACCTGCTCGCGTTCGCCGGCACCGAGCAATTCGATATCCCCGACTACCACCGAGGAATCTGCGGCAACAGCAGCGAGAACGCGAATGAACCGGTCCCCGTAAGTGACCATCGTCGACTCGTCGAACAAGTCCGTCGCGTAGGTCAGGTTCACCGACAAACAGTCCGCAGCGTCCGCATCGCCGGACCGTTCGACAATTGTCATCTGCAAGTCGAACTTCGCGATCACGTCGTCGAGTTCGACGCCGGAGACGGACAATCCGTCAAGTTCGAAGTGCGCACGTTCCATGTTCTGGAAGAAGAGAGCAACCTGGAACAGCGGATGACGCGACTGCGAGCGGGCAGGGTTGAGTACCTCTACTAGTCGCTCGAACGGCACATCTGCGTGTCCGAATGCCCCGAGGTCGGATTCGCGGACCACACTCAGGAGTTCGTCGAACTTCGCTTGGGGCTGCACTTCGGTACGCAAGACCAACGTATTTACGAACATACCGACGAGATCATCGAGTTCGGACTCGCCGCGTCCCGCGACGGGTGTGCCGACAGCAATGTCCGAAGTCCCCGACAGTCTGGCCAGAAGAACCGACAATGCAGCATGGACGACCATGAACAGTGACGAGTTATGTTTCTGGGCAGTAGCATTCAGCGCCGACAGAAGGCCTGTGTTGATCACGAAGTCGACGCTCGCACCCCTGTTCGATGCAACAGTCGGACGAGGGCGATCGGCCGGCAGGTCCAGTTGGGCGGGCAATCCGCCTAGTGCCTCGGTCCAGTGGCCCAGTTGACGCGAGATCAACGACTCCGAATCATCCTCGGAACCCAGTACCTCGCGCTGCCACACTGCGTAGTCCGCGTATTGAACGGTCAGCGGCGCCCATGACGGCGACTCGCCCGTCGAACGCGCCGCGTACGCGATCATCACGTCCCGCGTCAGCGGTCCCAGCGAGAATCCGTCTGCCGAGATGTGATGTACCACGATCACCAGTACGAACTCAGTTGTAGACAGTGCGAACAACGCAGCCCGCAGTGGAACCTCGACAGTGACGTCGAATCCTGTCATTGCCAATGCCGAGGCGGCCTCCGACAACTCATCTTCGGTAACCTGCACCGGCGTGAGATCTGGAACGGCCTGTGCCAGTGGCAGAACCACTTGGACGCCTGCGCCTTCACTCTCTGGGTAGACCGTGCGCAGAATCTCGTGGCGCGCAATCACGTCCGCCACCGCTGCTGCCAATGCTCCCGCGTCCAGAGCGCCGGTCAACCTGATAGCAACCGGAATGTTGTTGACCGCGGAACCGCTGTCGAATCTGCTGAGGAACCACATCCGCTGCTGCGCCAACGACAACGGCACTCGTTCCGGCCGCGGCACTGATCCCAGTTTCGGCAGATCAGTGGAGCGCGAACTACTTTCGGCTGCCCGTGCCAACGACGCGGAATCCGGATAGTCGAAGATGTCACGAATAGCGAGCGAAGTACCCAGCGCACTGTTCACCCGCGCCACCAACCTGGTTGCGAGCAAAGAGTTTCCGCCCAGCGCGAAGAAGCTGTCGTCGACCGACACCTGCTCGATCCCGAGGAGGTCGGCAAAGACACCTGCGACGGTCTCTTCGATCGGGTTCGACGGCGCCCGGAATATGCTCTGGGACAGGAAGCTCGGCACTGGCAACGCACGACGATCCAGCTTGCCGGCGGTGGTGACCGGCAATTCTTCGAGCACTACCCACTGGGTCGGAACCATGTAGTTGGGCAACAAGAGCCCCAACTGAGTCTTCAGGTCTGCGTCGACGAGTTCCACGTCCGGTTCCCCGACCACGTAGGCGATTAGGCGATCGCCGGTACGGGAATCACGGTGCAGCAGAACCGCACTCTGCGCGACACCCTTGATCTGCGAGAGCACAACCTCGATCTCGCCCAATTCGATTCGCAGGCCACGCAACTGAACCTGATCGTCGCTGCGCCCCACAAAGTCGAGAGTCCCGCGAGCGCTCCAGCGAACCAAGTCGCCGGTGCGGTACATCCGCTCCCCCGGCGCACCATACGGATCGGCCAGGAAACGCTCCGCCGTCAGGGCGCTGCGAGCGTTGTATCCACGAGCCAGGCCGGGACCACTCAGGTAGAGCTCGCCGACGACACCGCGCGGGACGGGCCCCAAACGTGCGTCAAGTACCAGGGCCCCGGCTCCGGCGATCGGGCGTCCGATGTCGATCGCCTCACCGGCAGTGAGATCGTCGCTGACGGTGATGATGATGGTTGTCTCGGTCGGACCGTAACTATTGAAGAACCGTCGTCCCGGCGCCAGCCGCGCTGCCAGTTCGGGCGGGCACACGTCGCCGCCGACGATGACAGTCTCGACACCGGCAAACGCCTCGGTGTCCACTGTGCCGAGCACAGCCGGTGCACTGAGGATGTGCGTGATGCGTTCCGCCTGGATGAGCGCGCCCAATTCGTCGCCACCGATGATCGACGGATCGGCTACCACCAGGGTTGCGTTGACGCTGAATGCCACCACCATTTCGATCACGGAGGCGTCGAAGCTGGATGAGGCAAAGCGCAGTACCCGTGAGGAATCCGTGACTGCCAACTCGGTGCGAGCCTCGCCGGTGAACGACGCGAGGCCGCTGTGGGTGACGACGACGCCCTTGGGTAGTCCCGTCGAACCGGAGGTGTAAATCATGTAAGCGGGATTGGACAGTGCCGTCGGCGTCGGGAGGTCGTCCGCCGACAGAGTCTGATCGGACAACTTGCGAGTGGCTGCGGCCTCAACGGTTCTGTCGATCTCGAGCCAGTCCAGCTCTCCCGGCAGCGCCCCGCGCAGTGCGGGAGTGGTCAGACCGAGGACTGCGCCGCAGTCACGCACCATGTGCTCGATCCGGTCAGCCGGCAGAGCCGGGTCGACCGGCACGAAAGCGGCGCCGGTTTTCGCCACTGCCCACAGCGCGACAATCGATTCCGCAGTACGGGTGAAGGAGAGAACAATAAACTGTTCAGGTCCCGCGCCTCGAGCGATGAGCGCGCGGGCCAGGCGGTTCGATTCCGCGTCCAACTCTGCGTACGTCAGGTTGCCGCTCGGGGTGACAACGGCGACGCGCGTGGGATCGACCGCAGCCCCGGACGTGAGAATCTCAGCCAGGATGCGTGGTGCGGGCGCCGTCTCACTGGTCGACAACGCCAACTCGGATATTTCTTGCTCGTTGAGGATCGGTACCTCGCCGATGATCCGATCGGGGTCCTCGACGACAGCGCTCAACAGTTCGATGAAGCGCCGCGCGAATGTCCGGGCGCTACCGGCATCGTAGAGATCTGTGGCGTAGGTCAGTATCCCGGCATATCCGCCGTCGATGTTTTCACTCATCGTCAGTTCGAGGTCGAACTTCGCGGTACCGGCAGCAGTCTCGTCGAATTCGACTACTACACCGGGCAACTCGAAGGAACCGAGAGCGGATTCGTGCAGGGACAACGACACCTGGAAAAGTGGGGCGTGAGCCTGCGAGCGCACTGGATCCAGAGCTTCGACAACGCGGTCGAACGGAATATCCGCATTCTCGAACGCGTCCAGATCGACCGTACGAGTATCACTCAGCACTGCCGAGAAACTGGCCGCTGAATCGATCTCGGTACGCAACACCAAGGTATTGACGAACATACCGACCAACGCATCGAGTGCTGCCTCGCCGCGGCCCGCGATCGGGGATCCGACCGTGACGTCCGAGTTGGCGCTCAACCGCGACAACAGCACGGCAAGCGCGGCATGGATCACCATGAAGACACTGGCTTCGTGCTCACGCGCAACAATATTCAGCTTCTCGCGCACCGCCCTACCGACAGCGAATTCGACACGCCCACCAGTCATCGAAGCCGTGGCCGGTCGACTACGGTCCGTGGGCAGGTCGATAACCGCCGGGGCGGAGGCGAGTTGCCGCTTCCAGTAGGCAAGCTGAGTGCCAGCCGGCGAATCCTCGTCGGCTTCATTTCCCAACCGATCGCGTTGCCACAGTGCGTAATCCGCGTACTGCACCTCGAGCGGCGCCCAACCCGGCGCTGTACCCGATAGCCGAGCTGCGTAAGCGACCATCACATCCCGGGCCAACGGACGCATCGAGAAGCCGTCGGCGCTGATGTGATGAACCACGAGAGCAAGCGTGTACTCGTGTTCACCGATCCGAAAAATTCCGGCGCGTAACGGAACTTCGGTTGTGACATCGAAGCTGCCACCTACGACCGCGTACACCGCGGCCTTCAGATCCTGCTCAGCTGCCACCTCAATCGGGTCGAGGTCCAACTGAACGCTCTCCGCTGCCAGCACAAGCTGGTACGGGCCTTCCTCCGAGTCGGGGAACACCGTCCGCAGAGATTCGTGGCGGGCCTGCACGTCACGAACAGCCAGTGCGAGAGCGTGCGCATCTACGTTGCCGGTCAACCGGACCACGATCGGAATGTTGTATGCCGGCGACGCCGGATCGAAGCGGTTCAAAAACCACATCCGCTGCTGCGCCAACGACAACGGCACCCGAACTGGGCGCACCATCGGTGCCAACACCACCCCGCTGCCTTCGCCGACACCCGCACCCAACCGCGCGGCCAACCCCTCGACCGACGACACCTCGAACAACACCCGCACCGGCACCGGCATATCCAACTCCACGCCTAAGCGCGACGCCACCTGCGTCGCGATCAGCGAATTGCCACCCAACGCAAAGAAGTCATCATCGAGCCCAACCTGCGTGGCACCGAGCACATCGGCAAAGACCGCTGCAACGGTTTCCTCGACCGAGGTGGCTGGAGCCCGGAACTCCTTGACCTCAAAGACCGGCTCCGGCAGAGCCTTACGATCCAACTTGCCCGCCGGAGTCAACGGCATCTCCGACAAAACCATGATCGACGCCGGCACCATATGTGCGGGCAGAGTGCGCGAGACGAACTCACTCAGCTCTGCCGAACTCACAGCCGAATCCTTGCCGATGAATACATACGACACCAGCGCAGTCGCACCCGATGACAGGGTCGTGCCCATCGTCGCTGCAAACTCGACGTCGGAATGTGCCGTCAGAGCCGCGTCGATCTCACCGAGCTCGATACGGAAACCACGAATCTTGACCTGGAAATCATTGCGGCCCACATACTCCACCGCAAACTGATCCGTCCAGCGCACAACATCACCCGTGCGGTACATACGCTCACCGGGCAGACCATGCGGATTCGCCACAAACCGATCCGCACTCAAACCCGGACGACGATGGTAACCGCGAGCAACCTGCGGACCCGAAAGATACAGCTCACCCGCAACACCCACCGGAACAGGCTGCAAACGCGTATCGAGCACGAACGCCGCCATATCGCCGATGGTTCCGCCGATGGTCATCCGGTCGCCCGGCATCAACGGCTCACTGACATTGGTGACGATCGTCGTCTCGGTCGGCCCGTACACATTGAGGAACGTCCGACGACGATTCGGCTGATCCGCCCACTTCGCCATCAACTCCGGCGAATACGCCTCACCGCCCACACCCACAACTGCGAGATCGTCGAGACCCGACGGGTCCATCGACGCCAAAGCCGCCGGCGTGATGAACGCATGCGTGACACGTTCCGACGTGAACAGTTCAGTCAACTCGTCGCCGCCGTAGACCGACGTCGGCACGATCACCATGGCCGCACCGGTCGCCACAGCCAAGAACAGCTCGAGCATCGACGCATCGAAACTCGGCGACGCAAAGTGCAGGGTGCGAGAGTTCGGAGTGACCTTGTAATGCTGTGCCTGCGTGACACTGAAGCTCGCGAGGCCGGCACCGGTAGCCACAACACCCTTGGGCAAGCCCGTCGTTCCCGACGTGTAAATCACCCAAGCCGGATGCGCCGGCAAAACGGGGCGAACGCGCTCGTCGGCACGCACCGGCGAACTGTCCTGCGCTGCCATCAGTTCCGCACACTGCACACTGTCGACAGCGAGCCACTCGACAGTATCCGTGAGACCGGCCAGTTCAGCTTCCAGCGTCAAACCTACTGCGACACCCGAGTCGGACACCATGTGCGCGATACGGTCAGCCGGATAATGCGGATCGATCGGAACCACGGCCGCACCCGTCTTGGACACCGCCCACACGAGCAGAACCGATTCGATCGAACGCGGAATCGACACCGCCACCAAATCTTCCGCACCCAAACCACGCGCGATCAGAACACGGGCAAGCCGCGACGACCACGCGTCGACCTCGGCGTAGGTCATCGAACGATCCTCGAAGCGCAGTGCCTCATTGCTCGGGTACCGCAATGCGGTCTCGGCCAGGATGTCGGCCAACGGCTTCGGCGAGATACCCGAAGAAGCTCGACGACTGGTCAATTCGAGACGCTCAGGTATTTCGAGGATGTCGATGTCGCCGACAGGCTGGGCAGCATCCCCGACAACCGCTTCGAGAATGCGAGTCAACCGGGCGGCGAAGGAGACAACTGTCCCCTCGTCGAACAAGTCCGTCGCGTAAGAGAACTGCGCGGCCATGCCGGCCAGCGCGCCCGATTCTCCGATGGATTCGATCAGCGTCAGAGACAGATCAAACTTTGCAGTGGTGGTGTCGATCTCGAGTACGTCCACTGACATTCCGGGCAGTTCCAGGCTGGTCTGTGCAAGGTTCTGGAAGGACAAGGCCACCTGGAACAACGGATTCCGGGCCTGCGAACGCACCGGATTGAGCACCTCGACCAGACGCTCGAACGGCACATCTGCATGACCGAAAGCCTGCAGATCCACTTCCCTTGCTGCATCCAACAATTCGATGAACGTCCACGCCGGATCGAGATCGGTACGCAACACCAAAGTGTTGACGAACATCCCGACCAGATCATCGAGCGCCTGCTCACCGCGACCCGCAATCGGCGTACCGATCGCAATGTCGGTGGTAGACGACAACCGCGCCAACATCAACGCCACCGCCGAATGCAACACCATGAAAAGCGACGCATTACGGCTGCGCGCCAACGCATTCAATGCCGTATGCAAATCCGCATCGATGGCGAACGAGTAGGTTGCGCCGCGGTTCGACGCCACAGCCGGACGCACCCGATCCGTCGGCAACTCCAGCTGTTCCGGAAGCCCGGCCAACGCACTCGTCCAGAAATTGATTTGTTGCGACATAACAGATTCGGCGTCATCGACGGCGCCGAGAATCTGGTGCTGCCACAACGAATAATCGGAGTACTGCACGGCAAGTGGTGCCCAACCCGGGACATCACCGCGGGTGCGCGCGGAGTACGCGATCATCAGGTCACGGATCAACGGCGCGACGGAGAACCCGTCGGCCGCAATGTGATGCACTACGAATACCAGTACCCACGCATCGTCCGCGACTTGGAGCAATCGCACGCGCAGTGGTGCCGACGAGGTGACGTCGAATCCCTGCGAGACAATCGTGCCGACGCGGTCGACGACGTCCGTGGCATCGACCGTTTCGGCCATCAGGTCTATACCCTCGGCCACCGCAACATCATGGACGGACAAGACGTTCTGATAGCCGGTTCCGTCGTGTTCCGGATAGATTGTGCGCAAGATTTCGTGACGCTCGATCACATCTTCGATCGCGGCGCGGAGAGCCGAGCTGTCCAGTGCGCCGGAAAGCTGAATCGCCGCAGGGATATTGTTCACGCTCGACACCGAGTCGAACCGGTTGAGGAACCACATCCGCTGCTGTGCCAAGGACAACGGCACCCGCTCCGGACGCACCTGTGCCGTCAACGCCGCTCTGCCGCCGACTCCTACCTGTGATTCGATCCGCAAGGCCAGCAATTCGACTGTCGACGCTTCGAACAGGTCCCGTACTGGAATTCTGGTCTCGAGTGCTGCGGCCAATCGCGAGACGACCTGCGTCGCGATCAGTGAATTTCCACCGAGATCGAAGAAATCGTCGTCGAGTCCTACACGCGGAGTCCCGAGAATCTCGGCAAAAACCCCCGCCACAATCTCCTCCACCGGCGTGACCGGTGCCCGGAACTCACGTACCTCGAACACCGGATCCGGCAATGCATTTCGATCGAGCTTGCCGACCGGTGTCAAAGGCACAGCATCAAGCACGATGATCGCAGACGGCACCATGTGCGAAGGAAGGCTCGCACCGACATGTTTGGTCAGCGCTTCGAGATCAAGGTCACCTTCGAATCCTGCAGCGGCGACGACGTAGGACACCAAAGTGGTAGCACCCGAGGGCAACTCCCGACCAACGGTAACCGCAAACTCGACATCAGGATGCCCCGACAACACTGCATCGATCTCACCGAGTTCAATGCGGAAACCACGCACCTTCACCTGGAAGTCACTGCGCCCCATGTACTCGAGCTCACCCGCAGCGCCCAAAGTACCGCCGATCCACCGCACCAGGTCGCCAGTGCGATACATCCGAGAACCATCCACCGCGTACGGATTCGCCACAAAACGATCCGACGTCAGCGACGGCCGATCGTGATAACCACGAGCCAACACTGCGCCCGCAAAATACAACTCACCCCTAGTTCCTATCGGCACCGGATGCAGACGCTCGTCGAGCACTAGCGCCGTCACGCCCTCGATCGGCGAACCGATCGTCACCGGATTACCGGCCGTCAGATGCGCGTACGTCGAGATGATCGTCGTTTCAGTCGGACCGTATGCATTGAAATAGGTCCGACCCGGAGCCCATCGCGACAACAGATCCGGCGCCGTCACATCGCCACCGACGGACACCACCTCGAGATCCGCCAACTCCGCCGGATCCAAAGTCCCCAACACGGCGGGAGTAATCACCGTGTGCGTCACCCGCTCGACCCGCAGCAACTCCGTCAACTCGTGACCACCGATGATCGACGGCGGCACAATCACCGACGTCGCGCCAACCGAGAATGCCACCATCCACTCGAGCACCGAAGGATCAAAGCTCGGAGAACAAACCTGTAGCATCCGCGACCGCGACGTCAATCTGTATCGCGTTGTCGCCGACTCCAACAGCCCCCGCAAACCGGTATGCGTGACCGTCACGCCCTTCGGCTTACCCGTCGAACCGGAGGTGTAAATGACATACGCCGCATGCTCCGGACGAAGCACGCTCAGACGCTCAGCATCCGAGACCGGAGCCACCGACTGCGCCTCGAGAAGTACCTGCATCTGCGGCGCATCGAGCACCAACCACTCGGCCCCTACCGGAAGCTGCTCGGTAAACGCCGACCCGGTAACACCCAGCACCGCAACGGAATCGGAGAGCATGTGCGCAATACGGTCCGCCGGATAACTCGGATCCACCGGAACGTACGCCGCACCGGACTTCGCGGCCGCCCACACCGCCACCACCATCTCGTACGAACGCGGGAATGCAAGTGCCACAATCTTTTCCGGACCAGCACCGCGTGCAATCAAAACCCGCGCCAGCCGCGACGACGCCTCGTCCAACTCACGATAGGTCACCGAACGACCCTCCGAACGCACCGCAACAGCATCCAGATCGATCGCACATCCGGCGGTCAGAATGTCCACCAACCGGCCCTTCGGCATGGCGTCGTCGCTCTCGACCGTCGTCAACGCTGCAACATCACCGGGCGACATCCACTCCAGATCGCCGACAGCCACAGAGGCATCCGCGACCACTGCGCGCAGTATCCGCGTCAGCGCCGTCGCGAACTCCGCCACGGTCGATTCGTCGAAGAGATCGGTGGCGTAAGTGAAGGTTGCCGGCATTCCAGAGGACACGCCGTTCTCGGCCAAACCCTCCGACAGCGTGAGCTGCAAATCGAATTTGGCTGAGGCCGTGTCGAATTCCATCGTGGATACGGTCAGCCCCGACAGTTCCAGGCTTGCCCGCTCCAGGTTTTCGAAGGACAGCGCCACCTGGAAAAGCGGATGCCGAGCCTGCGAGCGGGCCGGATTCATCACCTCGACCAGTCGCTCGAAAGGCACGTCAGCATGTTCGAAGGCGCTCAGGTCGGTCTGCTTCACCTGCTCGAGGAACTCGGAGAAGGACACCGAGCCGTCGACCTGCGTCCGCAACACCAGGGTGTTGACGAACATGCCCACCAACTGGTCGAGTGACGCGTCACCGCGACCCGCAACCGGTGTGCCCACTGCGATATCGGACGTGGCGGAGCTTCGCGCGAGCAGAACCGTCAGTGCCGCGTGCACCACCATGAACAGCGACGCATTGTGCGCTCGGGCCAACCGGTTCAAACCGTCATGGGTCTCGCTGTCGATCACGAACGAGAAATCTGCGCCGTGGTTGGACGCCGCCACCGGACGCGGACGGTCCGCCGGTAGGTCGAGCTGCTCTGGAAGGCCATCGAGATTGGCCTTCCAGTAGCCGACCTGCTGCGAGATCAACGACGCCGGATCCTCTTCCGAACCCAACACCTGACGCTGCCACAGCGCATAGTCCGCATACTGCGCCTCGAGCTCGCGCCAGCCCGGCGCATTGCCGTCGATCCGAGCCGCGTACGCCTGCACCAGGTCCCGGGAGAGAACACGCATCGACCAACCGTCGACGCTGATGTGATGGACCACCATCAGCAGCACGTGCTCGTCTTCCGACACCCTCAACAAGGTCAATGCGGCGGGAACCTGCGAGGTCACGTCAAATCCGGTGGCCACAGCCTCCCGGATACGGGCTTCTAGTTCCGCTGCATCGACTTGCTGCGGTGTCAGATCTCTAACTACCTCTGCCGCAGGCAATACCACCTGGTGCGGCCCCTGCAAAGACTCCGGGTATATCGTCCGCAATGCTTCGTGACGAATGGTGATGTCCGACACCGACTCAGCCAGTGCAGCATCGTTCAGTGATCCCGAAAGCTTAAGCGCTGCAATGACATTGTATGCGCCGGAAGTGGGGTCGAAGCGATTGAGGAACCACATCCTCGACTGCGCCGACGAGAGCGGAATGTGTTCCGGTCTCACCGAAGCCGTCAGCGCCGGGCGCTCGGAATCCGAAGATTCCGCGCCGTCGACCAGTGCTGCCAATCCACCGATCGTGGGGGTTTCGAACAACTCTCGCACGCTCACGTGCACATTCAGCGCTTCGTTGATCCGAGCCAGAACTCGGGTCGCGACCAGAGAGTTGCCGCCGAGGTCGAAGAAGCTGTCGTAGACGCCAAATCTTCCCGTTGCATCGTCACCGGCCCCCAGGATCTCGGCGAAGATCTCCGCCACCAGTGCCTCGGTGGCGGTGCGGGGTGCCACGTAGTCGGTGAGCCGCTCGAATGTCGGCTTCGGCAACATCTTCCGGTCGAGCTTGCCGTTTGCGTTGAGCGGCAAGGCCTCGAGGATCGACAACGCCGAGGGCACCATATATCGGGGCAGCGCCTTGCCGACCAGTTCAAGCAGTGAACGCTCGTCGACTTCGGCCCCGGCCTCCAGCACTACGTACGCGGCGAGATAGTTCCCGGACACGGAATCATCGCGAACGATCGCCACCGACTGCGTCACCGCGGGGCAACCGAGCAGAGCAGCCTCGATCTCTCCCAGTTCGATTCGAAGTCCACGTAGCTTGACCTGGAAGTCACTACGCCCGACGTATTCCAGCTCACCGGCAGCGTTCCACCGAACGACGTCACCGGTCCGGTAGATCCGTTGACCGGTTCGATCGCCATCACTGAGTTCACCGAAGGGGTTCGCGACAAAACGATCGGCGGTGAGGTCTGGCCTTCCTACATATCCCCGGGCCAATTGCACGCCTTCGAGATAGAGTTCACCTGCAATACCGACAGGAACCGGATTGAGCCGCCCGTCCAACACGTATACCCCGGTGTTGTGCACTGGGCGCCCGATTGAGACCACCGCCCCGACCTTGTCGAGTCGGCCGCTCCGAACGGCGGTCACGGTCCCCTCTGTCGGACCGTACTCGTTGCACACCGCCGCATCACTGATATCGCGCAGCGACTGCAGAACAGACGGAATCAACGGTTCGCCGCCGCACATCACCAATCGCAGGGATTCGATGTCAGTTCTCGACGTGACAGACACGAACACTGCGAGCATTGACGGCACAAAGTGCATCGCGGTGATCCGATGACGGGCGATCATCCGTGCCAGATAGTAAGGATCCCGATGCCCGTCGTGCGTCGCAATCACCAGACGTGCGCCGACGAGCAAAGGCCACCAGAACTCACGAACCGAAGCATCGAATGTGAACGGTGTCTTCTGCAACATCGCGTCCGAACCGTCGAGTGGATTCTCCGCCTGACGCCACAGTGCACCATTGACGACAGATTCGTGTGACAGACCAACGCCCTTTGGCCGGCCCGTCGAACCTGAAGTGAAAATCACGTACGCAGGATTCGAAACTCTCAGCGGCGCAATTCTGTCGACATCGTCGATCCTCGCCGTCGAGTACCCCGAAATATCGATAGCGTCCACGTTGACGACAGTCGCCGTACCTGTCGCGGCGAAGGCGTCGCGCTTGGTCGACAGCACACACACTGGATTGGCGACGTCGAGGATGTAGCCGTTGCGTTCCGCCGGCTGATCCGGATCGAGTGGAACGTAGGCGGCACCAGCCTTCACGATCGCGTACATACCGATGAGAAGATCGAAGGAACGACGAATCGCCAGTCCTACCAATGATTCCGGACCCACGCCGAGTTCGATCAGGTACCGAGCCAACTGGTTTACCCGAGCATCGAACTGCGCGTAGGTTAGCTGCTGGTCCTCGAATTCGAGTGCTGTGCGGTCGGGTGTCGCCGAAACCTGTCGATCCCACAGGTCGACCAGTGTCGCAGAAGACACCGATGCAGATTCGCCGGACCATCGCTCCAGAATCAACGCGCGCTCTTCGTCCGCGAGAACATCGATGTCACCGACAGCCACCGACGGATCTGTCGCCACTGCAGCAAGAATGCGCTGGAAACGCTGGGCAAAAGCCTCGACGGTGTTGATGTCGAAAAGATCTGTGGCAAAGACGAATCCGGAGGTCATTCCAGCCGGGGTGCCGTCGGCATCGTGAACTTCGGCAACGGTCAGTTGCAGGTCGAACTTCGACAACTCGAGGTCGAATCGGACCGGCTCGACGGTCATGTGCGGCAATTCCAAGCTGACTGCCGCGTTGTTCTGGAATTCCAAGAGCACCTGGAACAGCGGAGCATGAGCCGTCGAACGGACGGGCGCGAGCACTTCCACCAACTGTTCGAAGGGAACGTCAGAGTTGCCGAAGGCACCCAGATCGATTTCCCGAACCTGCTCGAGCAGGTCGGAGAAGGGTGTCTGCAAGTCCACCTGTGTGCGTAGCACCAGAGTGTTGACAAAAACACCGATCAAGTCGTCGAGTGCCGGCTCACCACGGCCGGCAACCGGGGTGCCCACCACGATGTCGGAGGTTCCGGACAATCTCGCCAGCAACACGGCCAACGCCGCGTGCATGACCATGAAGACGCTTGAATTATGTTGATGCGCAGTAGTTACGACAGCATCGTGAATGTCGGCGTCGATGCGGAACTCGACGCGGGCACCGCCACGGGACTGCTGATTCGGACGCGGTCGATCGGTGGGCAGTTCCAGCAATTCGGGAAGTCCGGTCAATGTGTCCGACCAGTAGCCGAGTTGCTCCGAGGCCAGGCTCGCGGGATCCTTCTCGTCACCGAGCAGTTCGCGCTGCCACAATGTGTAGTCGGCGTACTGGATGTTCAGCGGACTCCAGGTCGGCACGTGCCCGGCCAGATGCGCACTGTAGGCCACCATGACGTCGCGAACCAACGGGGTGAGCGAAAATCCGTCGGTGGAGATGTGGTGGACCACAATCGCCAAGGCGTAGTCACCGCTGTGAACTTCGAAGAGTCTCGCTCGCAACGGCACTGCCGCGGTGACGTCGAAACCGGCGAGCGAAAACTCACGTAGCTGCGCCTGCAGGTCGGCTTCGCCGGAAACGACGACCGGAGCCAGGTCCGTGTGCACTTCAACGGCCGCCAGTACAATCTGATGCGGGCCGTTCGGGGTGTCCGGGAACATTGTCCGCAACGACTCGTGCCGTTCGATCACGGCGAGAAGTGCAGCGCTGAGCGCGGGTACGTCGAGTTCACCGGTGAGCCGCACGATCATCGGCACGTTGTATGCCGCTGAGCTGGTGTCGAATTGGTTGACGAACCACATGCGCTGCTGTGCGGCCGAGAGCGGTATGTGCTCGGGGCGCACGCTGGCGATGAGCGCCGGGCGACCCGTAGCGATACCGCTGTGCGCCATGACCTTGGCGGCAATACCGGACACCGTCGGGTCGTCGAAGATATCGCGCACGCCGAGATGGGCGTCAAGAGCCGTATTGACCCGCGCGATCACCTTGGTCGCGATCAGGGAGTTGCCGCCGAGCGCAAAGAACGAAACGTCGACACTGATTCTGTCGATACCCAGCAGTTCGGAGAATACCCCGGCGACGATTTCCTCGGCCTCGGTGGTGGGCGCTCGGTATTCGTCTTCCGGCGCCGTGAACACCGGCGCCGGCAGGGCGCGGCGGTCCAGCTTGCCGGTCGGTGTGAGGGGCACGTGTTCGAGCCGAATGGCAGTGGTCGGGACCATGTGTGACGGCAGTTGCTCGGCTACAGCAGCGAGAATCGCCGCGGAGTCGAAGTCGAAACCCGGGGCCGGTCGAAGGTAGGAGACCAACACTGTGTTGTCGACTGTTGCCTCGTGTGCGACGGTGACCGCAAAGTCAACCGAATCCTGAGCTGCCAGGACCGCGTCGATTTCGCCGAGTTCGATGCGGAATCCACGAATCTTGACCTGGAAGTCCGATCGACCGATGAACTCGAGTTGATGGTCAGGCGTCCACCGCACCTCGTCGCCCGAGCGGTACATCCGCGACCCGGGTTCACCGAAAGGGTTGGCAACAAAGCGTTCTGCTGTTGTATCCGGACGTCCGTGATATGCGCGCGCCAGTCCGGGGCCACTCAGATACAGCTCCGCCACAACGCCTACCGGGACGGGGCGAAGCTTGCGATCGAGCACGACTGCGGAGGCTCCTTGAATCGGGCGTCCGATCGTGGCGGGGACGCCCGGCGTGATCGGCTCACTCGTGGTGATGACGATCGTGGTTTCGGTGGGCCCGTAGCTGTTGGTGAAACGGCATGCGGGACCGAATCTTTCGACCAGGTCCGGAGTACAGACGTCGCCGCCGACCATGACTGCCTCGAGATCGGGTAAACCTTCGGGGTCGACCGTATTCAAAAGTGTCGGGGCAGAGAGTATATGAGTCACCCGTTGCTCGCGCAGAAGGTCGACGAGCTCTTCGCCGCCGTAGACATCCGGCGGTGTGACGATCATGGCTGCACCGGCGCTGAAGGCCTGCAGCATCTCGAATACCGATGCATCGAAACTGGCGGAGGAGAAACGCAGGACTCGGGAGGACGCGGTGATGCCGAGTTCCGGCCGCGCTGATGCCGCGAACTGAGAGAGCCCCTGGTGTGTGACGACGACACCCTTGGGCAGTCCGGTAGATCCAGATGTGTAGATGACGTAGGCGACATTGTCGATCGACGGTGTAGAGAGCCGTTCGTCAGCGGAAAGTGCTGATACGGAACGGGAGTCGATATCCACCCGAGTCTGGTCGGAATCGAGGACCATCCAGTCCACGATGCCGGGAAGAGAGTCTGTCGTTCGGACTGCGGTGATCCCGAACCGGACGCCGGAATCACTGAGCAGATGTATGATTCGCGCCTGCGGAAGCTTGGGGTCGACCGGAACGAACCCGGCGCCGGTCTTGGCCACTGCCCAGAGTGCGACGAGGGCGTCGACCGAACGGTCGAGAGCGAGGGCGATCAATATCTCGGGGCCGGCGCCGGCGTCGATCAGAACGCGCGCAAGCTGATTCGATCGCTGATCGAGTTCGCGATAGGTCATTGTGTGGCCGGCCGACCACGCCGCGTTTCCGTCAGGGTTGGCTACGACGCCGTCGAGCAGGAAGTCCACGAACAGGCGCGGCTGTGTGGCCGGCGCTCCCACTGCCGGGACCAAGTCGCGATATTCGTCTTCATGCAGAACATCAATCGACGAAATCTGCTCTTCGTCAGCACTTCTGGCGAAATCGCGAAGAAACTCACTGAACCGCGCGTGGTGCGCGGCGACATCCTCGCGCGTGTAGAGGTTGGGGTTGGCCTCGAAGTCGATGTGGGCATGACTGCCGACTACCGCGGGATAGATGTTGATCGACAGATCGTCCACGGGACCGGTTGAGAGAACGTTGAGCCTGCCGACAGTCGAGCCGAGCCGAATCTCGCTGTGGAACATCATGATGTTGATCGCCGGACCGAAGAACCCGCGCCGCACACTGCCGACGTCGGCCTCGCGACGGATGTCTTCATGACGGAACTGCTGGTGCCGCAAGGCGCCAGTCAATCCCAACTGCACTTCGCGCACCAATGTGCCGGTGTCCTTGTGCCCGGCAGTCGAAAGCCTGATCGGTACGACGTTGGACATCATGCCGCCGGACCGGCGGAGTCTGGCTGTTGTTCGAGCCGAGACCGGCAGGCTGAGGACGATGTCGTCTTCTCCGGTCAACCGAGACAGAAATGCTGCGACTGCCGCGATCACGACTGTTGCGAAGGACGCTCCCGGCGTCCTTGCCACCATCGCCAGCACCGCGTCCTCGGTATCGACGGACATTTGATCGCTGACGACTATGGACTGCGAACCAACGGGCGCGGTACGCCCGGCCAGCGAGATAGGATGCGGGAAGTCGCGGGTGATGTCGGCCCAGTGCGCGCGGTCCGTCTCGAAACGGCTCGATCCGCGGTACTTGTCCTCGTATTCACGGATCTCGCGGAGGTCACTGAAATTTCCCGGGGCTGCAGGGGTGCCCTCGATTGCCTCGGTATAGCGCTGTGCGACCAGATTCATGAACGTCATCGCGCCGAAACCGTCGAGTGCGATGTGGTGCATTCGGGTGTACCAAAAGTAGTGGTTGTCGGCGAGGCGCAGCGTCACCGACCGATTCAACGAGCCTTTCACGATATCGATCGGAGCCCGGAAGTCCGCCTGCATCCATTCGTGGGCGGCCGCGACGGGATCGGGATAGCTTCGGAAGTCCATCGGAGTAATCTCCGCCCGAAGTGCGGGGTCGATCATCTGGAACGGCTCGTTGTCGATCTCGATTATGCGAAGAATTCCCGAGCCGAGTTCTACACCTGCCTGGTGTCCGCTATCAGAGAGCAACTGCACATCCAGAGGTCCGAAGATTTCGACGTACTGGGCGATGTTGACCGGAACGTCACCCAGCAGATGCTGAGCGAACCACATGCCACGTTGCGCAGTGGACAACGGAAATACGTCTGAATTCGAACCTGTCGTTCCCAGATTCGACGACCCAGACATACCGTTCACAGCTTCGTTGCCCGTTGAATTCACCGAGCCACCTCATTCCTTTTCGCACCACCACAACAACTGCACCCTGCCGATGTGCAACCGACAGATTAGGCGACGAGAAGGTCGATTTCATCAAAATGGAATCACGTGTCGGACGAGCGTCCAATCCGACCGGTTGACCGCAGCGCATATCTGCTTCGGCCAGGGGTTTCTTTGCGACGCCTCACCGATGCCGCCGAAGTGAACACGTGTCGATTCCGGCGCTACGGCCTTCCCCGGCGGTGGGGTCGAGCGGTTCCACTTTCGGAAAGCTGCAAGCATGCACTGCCCACCGAACAAACAAATCGCCGTACGAAGCGCAATTGCGCTTCGTACGGCGATCTTCTCAAACCTGCCGACCCGTGAATAGTGACAAAGGTCCGAATTCAGCTAATGTACCGACCGGCCGGGACTGATCCGAATACTTTCGGCCCACAACCACCTGGTGGACATCGAGCAGAATCCGGGCGCGTAATCATCGAGCTAAGTTTCGAGTTCGAGAAACTCCGCACTGCGGACCGTCCCAACGCGCGGGGCACCGGTCACCAACCCCGACGCCCCCTCGTAGTGACACAACCTCACGGGCAGTTCGAGCAGTTTGCCACGATTAAAGTGCGTGGTCTTTGGTTTCCACCAGAGCCCAGGTGCAGACGAAACTCAACACACCGAGGACGGCCAGCATGATGCCGATAGCCATGCTCCCGTACGCCGAAGCAAGCGGTGCTGCGATCAGCGGCGGAACAGCACCGCCGAGGACGCCGGCGAGGTTGTAGCCGAGACCGGCACCGGTGTAGCGGTAGCGAGTCTGGAACATCTCCGGAAGCAGCGCGCCGCAGGGACCGTAGGCGATTCCGAAGATCATCAACGTTCCGAACATTCCGAGCACGAAGGCGATAGGCGATCCGGTGTCGAGAAGTGGGAAAAGGACCAGCGCCCAGACGACAGCCATGCCACACGAGATCATGATGACCTTACGACGCCCGATCCTGTCGGAGTACAGCGCCGAGACGATGATTGCAGCGCCGAAGACAAATGCCGAGGCGATGCCGACTGACAAGACGAACGGCCGCGAGAAGCCGAGTGTCTTGGTGCCGTAGCTCGTCAGGAAGGCAGTACCCATGTAGAAGAAGGCGAACAGGCAAGCCAGAGCACCCGCCGAGAGCAAGATTTCCTTGGACTGGAAGCGCCACGCGTCCAGGAACGGCAGAGTGCGAGGTGCCTCGTTCTTCTCAGCTGCAACGCGCTCGGCCTGCTCGGCCTTGAACACCGGAGTTTCTTCGATAGCGAGGCGCATGTAGAGCCCGATGCCGACCAGAACGATGGAGAACAGGAACGGGATACGCCACCCGTAATCAAGGAACGCTTGATTGGTGTCGCCGAGAACCGCGCCGGTAATGAGGAACGTACTGCTGGAGAGAATAAATGCGATGGCCGGACCCAACTGTGGGAACATCGCATACAAGCCGCGTTTACCCGGTGGCGCGTATTCGGCAGTCAGCAGGGTCGCGCCGGCCCACTCACCGCCTACCGCGAAACCTTGCCCGAATCGCAAGACCACCAAGATGATCGGCGCTGCGATACCGATAGTGGCAGCGCCGGGAAGCAAGCCGATGAGGAGCGTCGAGATGCCCATGAGCAGCAGCGTGGAAATCAGCGTTTTCTTGCGGCCGATACGATCACCGAAGTGCCCGAACAACATTGCGCCGACGGGTCGTGCAATGAACGCCACGGCAAAGGTGGCGAACGACGCAACCGTGCCGGCAGTAGCACCCAAAGCCGGGAAGAACACCGTCGGAAACACAAGTGCCGCAGCAGTTCCGTAGATGAAGAAGTCGTAGAACTCAATAGTCGTGCCGATGCAACTGGCGATGGCCACTCGCCGCACGCTCGTCTTGTTGGCGGGGACTGTTGCAATGCCTGCGGCACTGGTTTCCCCTGATGGAGAGACTGTTGTCACTCGTTTCCTCCGTGGTCCGGTGGCGACTCCCTGTGGGTGTCACCTTCGATAGAAGGAAAGGTAGTGATACGGCTCACCCCCGCACTACCCCCGAAAGTGGGTGATCGTGATTTGCATCACGAATCATATGCAAAAGTAACGGGTTTCACCTTGAAAAATAACCGAAGAAGGCCGCCCAACTCACACTCGAGTTGAGCGGCCGCTTTCAGATACTGCCGTCAGTTCTGGGTCTTGCCCGCTGCCTCACACAACTCCTGGCGAATCTCCACCCAGACAGTGGCGTACGAGTCGATACCCGGCTCAGCAATCCACTTCAACTCTCCCGCTTGAACTTTCGTCAACGCGCTGGAGAACAGATCCTGGTAGCGAGACAAGCGCGGAACGAAGGCCGACAGATCATCGAACACATTGGACGCGCGACGGTCCAGGGCTGCGAGAGTGTCGGCGTCAGCACGTGCAACGAGGGCAGAGAATTCCTCGTCGAGCGGCAGGAATGCCTCGAGCACTTCGAGAATCGAATCCTCGTCAATCGAGACGCGCTCAGCGTCCAGTTGATCGTTCAGCTCAGTAAGACCCTTCTCGGTCAGGCTGATCATGCTCTCACTCTCGAGCGCCTTACCCTGCGCAATCAGGGCGTCGTAAGCAGCTTGTCCGGACGCGGCACTGACTCCCAAATGCTCGGCAAGAACGGAAGATCCAACCCGCCCCTTGAGTCGCACCGACTGAAGCAGCGCCAACTCGTCCACATTGCCGGCAAAGGCCATCGCATTCTCCTCATTACGTGCCGCCGGGGGCGGCTCTGCATTCGACGCGAACTCCACCCGAGAGCTCGCTGCCCCACTGGGCAAGATCAATCTGCCCCGAAGGGCAAACCAATCTCATCACAACGATCCAGGCCGTAGCGCTGCCACCTGTGATCAGGAAACTGACCGACGCGTGCGACCTACCGGGCATACGGTACCTTTGGCGCGTGAAACCCACCCTCGTGTCAGTGGTGATCCCGGCGTACAACGCTATGGAGCACATCGACGAACAGTTGACGGCTCTGGCCTCGCAAGATTACGACGGTGAGTTCGAAGTCATCGTCAGCGACAACCGCTCAACCGACGGTCTTGCACAGTTCATTGCGAACCACCCCGCCACTGATGCATTGTCCCTCCAGGTCGTGAATGCCTCCGAAGCTCGCGGAGGCGGCTACGCACGCAACGTGGGAGTTGCAGCTTCCCGCGGTGATTTCATCGCGTTCTGCGACGCGGACGACCGCGTGCACCCATCCTGGCTGACGGCCATCACGCGTGCTGCCGAAAACTCCGACGCTGTCGGCGGAGTTGTGGAAACTACGTCGATCAACTCCGCCGAGGTCGCCACGTGGCGCACGTTCACCACCGAAACACAGTTCGGCAGCAATGATTTCCTTCCCTACGGCATTACCTGCACCTTCGGGATCTGGCGCGCAGCTTTTGACGTGATCGACGGATTCGACCTCCGATACGTCAATTCAGGCGAGGACATCGACCTGAGTTGGCGACTGCAATTGGCCGGAATGACACTGGCGCACGCTCCAGATGCGGTTGTTGCGTACCGCCTACGTAGCACCTATCGCGGAACGTGGAATCAAACGCGCGCCTACGGAATTGCGACGGCGCAGCTGTACTCACGTTTCCGCGATCACGGCCAGAAACGGACGGCTCCGCGAGAGCTCGCACTAACCGTACTTGCACTACTCATTTTCAACCCCCTAATCCCCCAACGGATCTGTCCGATGCCACGCGGCCGTTGGTTCGTTCACGCCGGCAACTTGGTTGGAAAGATCCAAGGCAGCGTCAAACATCGCGTCCTGTACATCTGAGAGCTATTCGAGCGTCAGCGCCTCGCCCGCAGGCAGCTCGTCGGTGCGCGAAGTGTCCTTGAGATCTACACCCGAGCGACCCAATTTTCGGGCGCCGGCAACCAAACTCGCAACGACGCGGGCAGCCTGCTCGTAGCCCAATCCTTCCGGCGGATGGATGTTGGAGATGCAGTTTCGATCGGCATCGGTACGTCCGACGCGTGGGAGGTGCGTCAGATAGATCCCGACGCTGTCCGCGACGGACAGGCCGGGGCGTTCGCCGATCAGAACGATAGCGGTCTGCACTCCCATCGCCGACGCTATGTGATCGCCGAGCGCAACCCGCGCGTTGGTCGCAATGACCGGCAATGCAAGGGAATAACGCTCCCCCAATACCGCAACCAGCGCGGAGAGCAATTGCTCACCGTGATCCATCAGGGCACGCGGCGAAAGTCCGTCGGCCAGGATAAATCCGATCTCCTTGTCGGAGTGCTCGATCGAACGCAGGTCTGCCGGCCGGCGGCCCAGATCCGGTCGACGCAAATACTCACTACGTGAAGACACCGCGCTGGTCACCAGTGCCGGCGCTCCGATGCCGACAGCCTCGACCCGCTGAGCGAGCGTCTGTGTGTCGAGTGGAACATGAACGGCGTCGCGGGCCGCGGCATGAGCGGCCTTGAACTCGAGAACTCGACTGGTAGGCAGGGAATCTCCGCTGCGGCCCAAACCGATTCGGGACTGGGTGGTCTTACGAAGCGGGCCCCAGAAATCGGAGACCAGCGCGTTGTCGTCGATCATCATTTCACCGTCAACGATCGCAGTGGGGATGATCCGGCATCGATCGGGAGCACCCGACCGTTGTCGTCCGTCATCCCCAAACCGTGTAGCCACGCCTCGAACTCGGGGGCGGGTTGCAGGTCGAGTACGCGGCGCACATACAGCGCATCATGGAACGCGAGACTTTGATAGCCCAGCATCACGTCGTCGGCGCCGGGAACAGCGATCACAAAGGCTGCGCCGGCCACTCCGAGCAACGTCAACAGGTTGTCCATGTCGTCCTGATCGGCCTCGGCATGGTTGGTGTAGCAGACGTCGACACCCATCGGCAGGCCCAGAAGCTTTCCGCAGAAGTGATCTTCCAATCCTGCCCGAATGATCTGCTTGCCGTCGTACAGATACTCAGGCCCGATGAATCCGACCACCGAATTGACGAGCAGTGGTTCGAGATCCCGTGCTACCTCGTAAGCCCGTGTTTCGAGAGTCTGTTGATCTACCGGCGCTCCCCCGGTACCGAGATGATGCCCAGAACTGAGCGCCGATCCCTGCCCCGTCTCGAGGTACATGACGTTGTTTCCGACGGTCCCCCGGTTCAAGGACCGTCCGGCTTCGTTTCCTTCACGCAGCAACGGAATGTTCACTCCGAAACCCGAATTGGCACCTTCGGTACCGGCGATCGACTGGAAGACCAAATCTACGGGGACACCGGATTCGATGAGTCCGATCGTGGTGGTGACGTGCGACAGCACGCAGGATTGTGTCGGGATTTCGAACCGCTGCCGGATGTCGTCGAGAAGATGCAACAGATCCGACGTCGCCTGCGGAGAGTCCGTCGCGGGGTTGATCCCGATGACGGCGTCACCGCAGCCCATCAGAAGACCGTCGAGTGTGGCTGCGGCGATTCCGTGTGGGTCGTCGGTGGGATGGTTGGGCTGCAACCGGGTGCTGAGTCGCCCCGGCAGTCCGATGGTGGTCCGGAACCCCGCGGTGACGGTGATCGCCTTCGCGACGGCAATCAAATCTTGATTGCGCATGATCTTGCTGACCGCTGCCACCATCTCCGGGGTAAGGCCCCGGCTCACCGCCGCGAGCACCGCTGCGGCGCCGGGCGCCGACGCAGTCTCGAGCAGCCAGTCGCGGAATCCTCCGACGGTCAGATGCGCGACCGGTTGGAACGCCAGTCGATCGTGGCTGTCGATGATGAGTCTGGTGACCTCGTCATCTTCGTACGGAACCAGGAGGTCTTCCAGAAAGACCTTCAGTGGCAGTTCTGCCAAAACCCATTGGGCAGCAGCACGTTCCGCATCGGAATGCGCAGCGCAACCTGACAACTCGTCACCTGATCGCAGCGGTGTCGCCTTGGCCATGAGGTCGACGAGACCGTCGAACGTGTAGGTGGTTCCGGATATCTGTTGGTGATACGTGCTCATCCCAGTTCTTCTTCCGCCTGTGCAAGTACAGCAAACTCCTCATCGGGTGAGTTGGCAACAAGGTGATGACGGCTGTAGAGACCGAAGTATGCCATCAACACAGCGAATGCGACCAATGTAAGAAGTGCTGCAACAGGATCGACCAGGAACGTTGCCACCACCGATACAGCGGCGATGACGAGCGCAAACGACGTTGTGACGATCCCGCCGGGGGTCCGGTACGGGCGGGGCATGTTCGGCTCGCGCTTACGAAGCACGATGTGGCTCACCATCATCAGTACGTAGCTGACAGCCGCGCCGAATACCGCCATGTTGAGCAGCATGGCACCTTCGCCGGTGAGCGAGAGAGCAAATCCGATGATGCCGGGAACGACGAGTGCGAGTGTCGGAGCCTTGCGCTTGTTGGTGATCGAGAGATTTTTGGGCAGATATCCGGCACGCGAGAGCGCAAACGTCTGGCGAGAGTACGCATACATGATGGAAAAGAAGCTTGCGACCAGGCCGGCGAGTCCGATGTAGTTGACTGCCTTGGCAGCTCCGCTGTCGCCGAGTGCTTCGACCAACGGATTTCCCGAGGTAGCCAATGCGTCGGCCCCAACCGCTCCGGTGGCGAGGAACAGGACCGCTGCACCCGTGACGATCAGGATCAGCATGCTGATGATGATGCCTCGCGGAACGTTCTTCTCCGGCTCACGTGCTTCTTCGGCTGCAAGCGGAACGCCTTCCACTGCAAGGAAGAACCAGATCGCGAAGGGTACTGCAGCCCAGATTCCGAGCAATCCGAAGGGCAGGAAGGATGACGACCCCACGGCAGTTGAATCAACGGCGATATCGGTCAAATTCGACGAATCGAACAGTCCCACAGCCGAAACCGCGAAGACGATCAATCCCACCAGTGCGATCGCGGTGATGATGAACATCGCCTTGAGTGCCTCACCGGCGCCGGTCAGGTGAATTCCGATGAAGATTGCATACACCGCCAGATACACCCACCACCCGTCGGTAATTCCGAACAGGTTCAGGGACTCGACGTAGGCTCCGATGAACGTCGCGATCGCCGCCGGCGCGATGGAATACTCGATGAGAATTGCTGTGCCCGTCGCAAATCCACCCCAAGGGCCCAATGCACGTCGCGCAAAGGTGTACCCGCCGCCGGCCGCCGGAAGCGCGGACGACATCTCCGCCATTCCCAGCACCATGGCCAGGTACATACCCGCGATGACAACGGCCGCGATGAGCAGGCCACCGAATCCGCCCTCGGCCAATCCGTTGTTCCATCCGGCGTAGTCGCCGGAAATTACATAGCTGACGCCCAACCCGGCCAGAAGCACCCATCCGGCGGTGCCTTTTCGCAGTGTTCGTTTCTCGAGATACGAGTTGTCTTCCGCATGAAAGTCCGCGCCGTCATGGTGAGCGCCGGATGCAGCGCGCTGATCAGCTTTGCCGGGCACTTGATCTGAAAGAGACATGTCTATCCCCTTGAATCGGTCAAAAATGAGACGCCGCAAACGAATGCGTCGTATGAGGTGAACCGTAGGACCATGAAGTTAAGAGCGGCCACCGCGGGATGACGGCGATGTAACGGCTCAGTCTCGGCTGGTCGTTCCCGGAACAGGGCAGGCATCGATAGCTTCGGCGACAACCTGAGGAACGGTGGGTGGGTGAGGCCGCACTCCGGCCTCCCAATCCGCACCGACCAGAATGGTCGACGAGTTCAGAGACACATTCTCTTCGGGCGCGAAAGCCCTTGCTCGACTGAGGAATCGATATCCTTCAGGAGCTTCCAAGCTGAATCCGCCGCCGCGGCCCGGCACGACGTCCAGAACGAGTTGGGTGTGCTTCCAGGCTTCGAACTGGGAACCGGAAATCCACACCGTAACGGCGTCGATTCCCGTCGGCAGATCCGCCGGAACCTCGCCGACCCCGAGCCTCAAGTCGATGACACCGAGTAGTACATCGCGGTCACCGACGATGAATTCGCCTGCGGGATAACACATCGGCGCGCTGCCGTCACAGCATCCACCGGACTGATGCATCATGAGTTCACCATGATTCCCACTGAGGCGGCGCAAGAGATCGGCCGCCCCAGCGGTGGTCACGAGACGAGGTGGAACGACGCCGGCTGAGCTGGCACCTGGCTCAGCAATATCTGGGGCGTTCATTCCAACCTCCGTATGTTCGTTACTCGAGCTGACCTGGTGCAATCACCGGATCAGAAGAAGCCCTGAGCCTTCTGCGCGTAGCTGACCAGGAGGTTCTTGGTCTGCTGGTAGTGCGAGAGCATCATCAAGTGATTCTCGCGGCCGATACCGGACTGCTTGTATCCGCCGAACGCAGCGTGCGCCGGGTACTGGTGGTACGTGTTGGTCCACACACGACCCGCCTGGATATCACGGCCCGCACGGTAAGCGGTTCCACCGTCTCGTGCCCAGACACCGGCGCCGAGGCCGTAGAGGGTGTCGTTGGCAATTTCGATGGCTTCTTCGTAATCCTTGAACGACGTAACGGAGACGACCGGTCCGAAAATCTCTTCCTGGAAGATGCGCATCTTGTTGTGGCCGGTGAAGATCGTCGGCTGCACGTAGTAGCCGCCGGCGAGGTCGCCGCCCAACTGAGCGCGTTCACCACCGGTGATGACCTTGGCGCCTTCAGCCTTACCGATTTCGATGTAGGACAGGATCTTCTCGAGCTGGTCGTTGCTGGCCTGCGCACCGATCATCGTCTCGGTGTCGAGCGGATTGCCCTGGCGCACAGCCTTGGTGCGGATAGCTGCCATGGCGAGAAAGTCGTCGAAAATGTCTTCCTGGATCAGAGCACGGGACGGGCACGTGCAGACCTCACCCTGATTGAGGGCGAACATCGTGAAGCCCTCGAGAGCCTTGTCCTGGTAATCGTCATTGGATGCGAGGACATCGGAGAAGAACAGATTGGGGCTCTTGCCGCCAAGCTCGAGAGTGACCGGAATGAGGTTCTGCGACGCGTACTGCATGATCAAGCGTCCGGTGGTGGTCTCACCGGTGAAGGCGATCTTCTTGATGCGAGGGCTCGACGCCAACGGCTTGCCGGCTTCGACACCGAATCCGTTGACGATGTTGAGCACACCAGCCGGCAGCAAGTCGCCGATGATGCCGATGAGGTGCAGGATCGAGACGGGAGTCTGCTCTGCGGGCTTGAGGACTATTGCGTTACCGGCGGCAAGCGCAGGGGCCAGCTTCCACACCGCCATCAGGATCGGGAAGTTCCACGGAATGATCTGTCCGACCACACCGAGCGGCTCGTGAAAGTGGTAGGCAACGGTGTCGGAGTCAATCTCGGACAGCGAACCTTCCTGTGCGCGAATAGCTCCCGCAAAGTAGCGGAAGTGATCGATGGCCAGGGGAATATCGGCGTTCAGGGTTTCGCGGATCGGCTTGCCGTTGTCCCAGGACTCGGCGAGTGCGATGGATTCGAGGTTCTCTTCCATCCGATCGGCGATCTTGTTCAAGATGATGGCACGCTCGGCAACAGAGGTCTTGCCCCAAGCCGGAGCGGCTGCGTGTGCCGCGTCGAGTGCAAGCTCGATATCTTCTGCGGTGGAGCGAGCTACGTCGCAGAAGTTCTGCCCCGTTACCGGAGTCGGGTTCTCGAAGTACTGGCCCTTGACTGGTGCGACCCACTCGTTTCCGATCCAGTTGTCGTAACGAGACTGGAAGGACATGATCGCGTCGGCGGTACCGGGGCGGGCGTACACGGTCATTTGCAAGCTCCTCTGTGAACGGATCTTCGCCTGTGACCACCGAGTTCATGGCCACAGCCCCACCCCCGCGGGGTGTGATTCACAACACTAGGAGAGACAACGTTGCAAGTACGTTGCGCTCAGAGACGCAACTGCCGGTCGAGGACGTCAATCTTGGCTTTGACCTGGGAATACAACGCAGATTTTGGATCGAGCGTCGACAAGTACGCCTCCCAGACGACGGAATCTTCGCGCCCGTGGACGGAGGTAGTCCAGCGCGCCAACAGAGCTGCATCGCCGCCGCGAAGCAGGGCTGCCTGAACGCGCGTGCGAAGTTCATCTCGGATGGCGTCGATGCCCGGAGAGGCCGATCCGCTCAGAACCGGCCCCGTGTACAGGCGCATGGCAGTCGCCGCGTCACCTCGATCCAACGCACTCCGAACGTCATCGACATCGGTAGTGAACTCGGTAATGATGCGATACGGCCTCGACGCCAACCTGTCGGCACCGAAAACCTTACGTAGGCGCGACATTTCAGCGCGGATGGTGACACCGTCCAGCTCACCTTCGTCAAGGAGAACCGCAAGATGATCCGCGCTCAGGCCCTCAGGATGCTCGGAGAGCAACAACAAGATTTCGGCATGACGTTGCGACATCTGAATCCGCTCACCCCCGCGGACGAGTGTGGGCCGTCCGCCGCCGAACGTGTCCAACCGGGGCGCCGAGGCCGTCAGCGGGATCGGCGAGTTGAGGAGGTGGAACCGTAGTTCCGACTCCGCAGCCGCCACGGTTGCACGGATCAACGACAACACTTCCGGGACAGCGACGCGTGGCCCGCCCGTGATATCGATGGCACCGAGAATCTGCCCGGTAGTGGGGTCATGGACCGGCGCCGCCGAACAACTCCAATCGTGCACTGTCCGATTGAAGTGCTCCGAGCCGAAGATCTGCACCGAGTGATCGATTGCGAGTGCGGTGCCCGGCGCATTGGTACCGACACGATCCTCGCTCCAGTCGGCGCCCTCGACGAAGTTCATCGACAACGCCTTGTCCTTGGCGGAACTGTCACCCTCCACCCAGAGCAATCGGCCGTGCGCGTCACTGATCGCGATCAACAACCCAGTCTCGGCAGCATCTTCTACCAGCAGCTTTCGGATCACCGGACGAATGAGCGACATGGGATGCGTCGATCGGTAGTTCTCGAGTTCGAGACCTTCGAGCATCTCGGGATTTCCGACGACGTCGGGATCGACGCCTTTGTTTCGGCTGCGCATCCAGGATTCGAGCACGACGGAACGTACGTGCGAGTCGTCGGGAAGGCCATGCCCCGGCCCGTCGTGGGCATCGATGAACAACTGATGAGCGCTGGAGAGTCGACGCGCCAGCAGCGCCACGTCATCTCCTGGCCGTACTGCCACCCACGGGTTGCCGTACACAGCCTGTTCACGTGCCATATTCTGCGTTCCTCCGCTCCCCTGTCACTGTAATGCCGATCACAAATCAATGCTGAAGCTGACCATGCGGTTTCCTTTATCCGGCCGCTACCTGGACCAATTCGCTTGCGCGCTCAGCCACCATGACCGCAGTTGCGTGCGGTCCACGACTGGGGATCGCGGGAAAGATCGAAGTGTCGACGATACTGAGTGCGTCGACGCCGAAGACACTGCACTGCTCGTCCACGACCGACCCCATCGCACAACTGCCACTCATGTGCAGCGACGTCCCCAGCCTCGACTCGATCCACTCGTCCGAGTAGTCGATGTCCGGTCGCTCGATCAGTCCGGTAGCGGCGATTGATTCCAGCAGGTCCTCGGCCAACCTCATACCCCGACGAATCGTCGCGCGATCATGCCCCGAATCCAGATAGTTGTACCGAATCCGTGGAGCACCCGCCGGCGCCATCGCGTCGAGCTCTACACTTCCACGACTGTGCGGTGCCATGAGGACAACGCCCATACCGTGATCCATCGGCGCTACGCCTGGCACAAGATCTGTGAATGACGCGGTGTACGGACGGAGTTCGAGATCCGGATCATTGAGCGTCACTTCCAAAACCGGCGTTCGGTATCGCAGCAACTCGGGCGTCGAATATCGGTACGGGATCAGAACTTCCGGATGATCGACGAACCCCTGCCCAACTTCGGGCAGGTCAACTACGACGGGAATTTCTTGGGCGGCAAGGTGTTCGGCCGATCCGACACCGGAATTGAGCAGCAAATGTGGCGTCGCAACGGCACCCGCACACACCACGACATGAGCGGCACGAATACGTCGAAGTTGTATGCCGTCGAGGACGTCGACTCCGATGGCGCGGGTTCCCGAGAAGACAATTCGAACGACCACGACACCGACGTCGACGCTCAGATTTGTGCGGCCCAGAGCCGGCATCAGATAGCCGAGCGCCGTGCTGATTCGGCGATGCTCGGAAATATTGAGCGGGACGGGGCCGACGCCGACAGAGTCCGGAGCATTCTTGTCGAGGTCATCGGGAAAACCTGCCTCGATCGCCGCTTGGTGGAACTGTCCACTCAGCGGATGCATGTGATCCAATTGCCGACGACGAACCGGAATCGGGCCGCGCTCACCGTGATACGGCCCGCCGAAATCGTGATCGGTCTCCGACTGACAGAAGTACGGCAATACCTTCTCGTAGCTCCACGATTGTGGCCAGTTCCCGAAATCCGTGCGTGTGGCTCGAGCAAAATACGCGCCGTTGACAGCCCCCGAACCTCCCAACGTCCGACCGCGCGAGATCGTGGCGAGGCGATCGGGCGTCAACTCGACCGGGTACGTCCATGTGTGCTCACTGGTCGGACCCACCGGCAACAAGTATGGATCGTCCAGTACCGCCGGGAGTTCGAGCGTCGACCGATAGCCCGGTCCCGCTTCGAGAAGCAACACCGTCGCTGCAGGATCTTCGCTGAGCCTCGCCGCGATCACGCAACCGGTGGTGCCGCCGCCGACAACCACAAAATCTGCGTAATCCGGAACACTCACTTGGTAATTCGAGGCTTCAACGCAGCCAGGTCGCGCGCCTCGATTGCACCGCGCCACAGGCCGAATCCGTACGCCACGTCATCAGCCCGCTTGAACAACACGTACCGCACCGGCCCCAGCCCACCGGGTTCACGGTGCCGGTACCAATCCACCAGCCCCTCCCCGACTGCTGCAGCAAGCGCCAAGCGTCGAATCTTGCGTGAACTGATGACCGCCAACAGAGTGACCGGCCAATAGTGACGGCACATCGCCGACGCGAGTTGCCAGAACCCGCCCACAAATCCTTGGGCAGCAAGAATGGCCGCGATGCGTGTCGGCTGACGTAGCCCGGTGAACATCTTCCGCAAGCGGAACGTGGTGAACAGCAAAGCCCCGATCGCGCCGGCCAACCCGGACCGGGTGAGAGTGGCAGCAGCAATGCACGAGAACAACATCCAGAACGACATGGCCATCGGCGGCACCGACCCCGGATGACGCGCGGCCAGCGGCGCCGCGCCGGTTCCGTAGAAAGCGCGTCGACTGAACCACTTGTCGAACTGCACCCGGTGATCGTGGGCGACATTCGCAACCGGTTCATAACGCAGGCGCCAACCAGCAGCCTGCAAACGCCAACAGAAATCGACGTCCTCGGCCACTTCGAGGCTTTCGTCGAAACCTTCGCATTCGAGGGCCACGTCGCGGCGCACGATCAGCGCTGCACTGGGCACGTAAGCCACGGGACTACCCGACTTGACCGCAGCCTCCTTGCGTCCCAGATCCAGGGAGGAGCGCATGTTCTCGTAACGAGCCAAAGCTGTCCCGTACGGATCGAGAGCCACAATCCTCGGCGCCACCAAGGCAACTCCCGGGTCACTGAAATGACCCAGCATCAGCTCGAGCCAACCGGCCCGCGGAATGACGTCGGAATCGAGGAATGCCACGAAACGTGTTTGGGCCGAACGCAACCCTGAGTTTCGAGCCGCCGACGGACCACGCGCCTTATCGTGCCGGACGACGGTGATCGAGCCAGTTCCCGGAGCATTCTGACGGGGCTCCAGAGGAACCTCGGATCCGTCGTCGACGACGATCACAGTCAGATCTTTGAGAGCAGGCAACAGCCGTTCGACACCCACCTTGTTGTCCTTCACCGGAATCACAACAGTGACGTCGGCCGCTGACGGCGTCGACATAGGTCGAGGATTTGCCACTCCCGAATCGAGCAGATGGCGCGCCACTGCCGCACTCTGCTGATCGACGACCTCGAGAAAACCGTCGCCGATCATCGCGGCCGCAGTCGGAGCGAGCTTGAGCATGCGCGTCGGCGAACCGCCGATGAGCACGCGGCCACCCGAGTACGTGCGAACTTTGGGATCCAACCGAATGCCGAAGCCATCGGGGAGTCGTGCGGGTCGCATCAGGCGATCGTCGCGGCAAGCACCGTGAATCGGTTCGGGTAGATCGCCCGCCCCCCATCGGTTGCAATCATCACCGAAGCCTCCCATCCGGACCCGGTTGCCACCGGGTCAGTCCATCCGTCGCGCGTTGCACCAACCCGCCGAAAATCTGTGCGCCGTCAGCGGCTGTCGCCTCGACTGGATCACCCAGAACTCCATTATCCGACACAGCGACCATACCGCCCGAACGCAATCCTGGCATCAGGTCTGCGATCGGAGAAATATTTCCGGCCACTGCGCGGGCCATATCCACGCAATCCGGCGAAAGATGCAGTAAGAGGCTTGTTTCTGTCCTGCCCGCATGAGCGTCTGCCCCCGGAACTGCGCAGGGCGCCCAGGCCGCATCACGGCCTTCGTAGCGCAGTAGCGCCACGGCTTTGGCCAAAGCCGGGCCGTTTCCACCGTGACCGTTCACGAACAACACCCGAGTTGCCCATCGAAACGCCGACCGCCCGTACTCGACGATCACCATTTCCATGGCCTCGGCACCGATTGAAATGGTCCCGGCAAATCCTTCATGCTCACCGCTCGCGCCGTACTCGAGTGCGGGCGCAACCACGACGCCGGGAAGCGCGCCGGCGACAGCTCTCGCGATTCGAGTATCGGTATCGAGAGGTAGGTGCGGACCGTGCTGCTCCAACGAACCGACCGGGACCACGACGGTGAGAGCCGTGCCTTCGAGACAAGGACTTGGTATGGCGGACAGCTCTCGAACTTCGGTCATCATCCGATGGTATTCGCCAACGGGCAAGTGCACGAACTCCACCCACCCTACCTCTTCCAGAATGCCGAATATATATGTATACCAACAACTCTCGAGCGCAAATTCGCCAAAACCTGTCCGAAATGTCTCTAGGAATCGAAATCCTGTTCGATTAGAATCAATGCATGAGGAATCGGGAAGCATGGCAACTGAACAGCGAGGGTCTCAAAGTCGAGGCCCTCGACCTGGTCCGCGCCCGCCACGGCCTGCAATCGCGCCTGGTGCACCTCGTTGTCGAGATGTTCACCCGTGACGCTCTCCCCGACACAGGCTTCCGGGCTATCGCCCAGTGGCTTCACCGCTCCACCAACCTCGAGATCGGTGAGTGCAGCCAACTGGTCTCGCTTGCGCGGCTGTTCATGCTCGAACCTGTAGTTGCACAGTCCTTTTACGATGGTGACATCGACGCGCTCAAAGCCCGGCAGGTAGCCCAGTTCTGCCAGCACCCACCCAAGAACATGCATACCGCGGACATCGAAAAGGCCCGCGACATCCTGCTGGACCTGGCCTCGAAAAAGGTTTCCGACTGCGACGGAAGTCCGCGCGGCCATCCGGCGTATCGAAAAGAAGTACGGCAATCGCGACGACGGAGTCCCCGTCGGGGAAGATTCTTCAGCACAACGAGTCCTATGCATCGAAAGGTTTGTACGGTCGCGTCAGCGTCAAGGGTGATCTCGATGCCGTGAACGGCGCCCGGTTGATAGCGCTACTCTCCGGACTCTCGAAGCCGACTCCCGAAATTTACGGCGTGAAAGATGCTCGTACCCCGGCACTTCGACGCGCCGACGGTTTCTGCGAACTCCTGCACCGCTTTGAGATGGCCGGCCTCGGACCCGTCGAAGGTGGCGTCAAACCGCACCTGACGATTACGGCTACCGCGAAAGACCTCACGGACCTGCAGGCATTGAAAGACCTGTTACCGTCCACCGAGGAACTCGGCTATGCGATTACCAACTGGGCCGGCCCGATCAGTCTCGACAGTGCCCGCATGCTGGCCTGTGACTGCACGGTCACCCGAATCCTGCTCGACCAGAACGGCGTTCCGCTCAATCATGGGCTCGACGAGCGAACAGCGACGGTCCCGCAGCGGCGAGCTTTGGCCGTCAGAGATGGTGGATGCGCTTTTCCCGGCTGCGGTACCCCGCCCGGATGGTGCGACGCCCACCATGTAGTTCATTGGATGGACAGTGGTCCAACGGATTTCGATAATCTCATACTTTTGTGCGGCCACCATCATCGGTTACTGCACCACAGCGAATGGAGTGTCGAGATCGGGGACGATCGGAAAACCCGGTTTTATCCGCCGATGTCTGTCGATCCGTCTCAGGTTCCGATACCGGGAAACAGTCCCCCGACAGCCGCTTGAACAACCGGATGGTCCGCGTGTACACCGGGGCAGAAACATGCCCTGGTGTAAATGCGTTGGTGCACACGTTGTTGGGGTTCATGGCATTTCGCAGCGCAGATTAGATCGCCGATGCAACACGGTGGCCCTCGATTACCGCGGCATGTGAACGGCGCGGCGACAACGCATCACCGATACGGTGAATCTCGAAGGAACTGCCTCGCAGCATGTTCCACAGATCATCTTCCGGTTCCTGCTGCGTCGCATACACAACCCAGTCGACAACGCTGGTCTCCGCCACACCGGTTGGGTGGTGCACCAAATCGACGGTCAACGGACTATCTCCGTGCACTGCCGTCACCATCAGATCCGTGCGCTGCGTAATCGACTTCTCGTGCGCCCGCCGGTTCCACGCCTCAAAATCCAAGGTAATGCTCAAATCCTGAGCGACCACCATCCCGTTGGTCGCGATGGTGACCTCACAGCCGTGATCGGCCAGGAACTCCGCAACCGAGGGGCCTTGATGAAATCCAAGCTCATCGAACACCAGCACCGAACCACCCGGAAGAATCTTGCCGTCCAGCACATCTCTGACGCCGATTACGCGCTCCGACTCCCCCGCCCACGCTGGGGGAACTGCCCGCGCTCCCGTTGCGATCACAACAACATCAGCGGCCATGGCCGCCAGCATCTCGCCCGTCGCGTCTGTTCGTAAATTGATCTCGACACCGCTTCTGCGACATTCGGATTCAAGGTTGCGGATCAGGTCACCGAGCTCTCGGCGAGCGGGCATCACCGACGCTGTGCAGATTTGCCCACCAAGAACACTGTCACGCTCGAACAGCGTTACCCGATGCCCCCGCCGGGCCGCTGTCGCCGCGGCCTGCAACCCTGCCGGGCCACCGCCGACCACCACGACGCGTCTTCCCCGCACATGTGGCACCGGCAACAAGACCGACTCACGACCAGCCGTCGGATTCTCCGTACACCCCAGCCAACGGTTGAGCCCCATCCGTCCGACGCATTCTTGGTTGCAGGACAAGCAGGTTCGTACCGTTGCCGATTCACCGGCGCGAGCCTTGTTCACAAAATCCGGGTCAGCGATCTGGCCGCGCACCACTCCCACAAGATCACACAGACCTTCATCGAGCGCCTGCTCAGCCTGCTCTGCAGACTTGAACCGTCCCACGCCGATCACCGGCAGTGAGACTACTTCTTTGATCGCCGACGGAATGAAGTTCGCGTAGCCGGCCGGCACTGCCATCGACGCCTCGATCAGATGTAGTGTCTCCGTAGCCATCCCGATGGCAGTATTGATGTAGTCGACCTGACCGTCGGCCTCCACCAGCTGCGCCGTTTCGACGGCGTCGACCAGTTCGATGCCGCCGCGCGTACCTTCGTAGCCGCTGAGCCTGACCCCGAGAATTCGATCAGGACCGATCGCCTCGCGGAGAACACGCAAGACCTCCAGCAGAAACTGCGCCCGGTTTTCCGTCTTGCCGCCATACCGATCCGTGCGACGGTTTGTGGACGGTGCCAGAAATGCGCGGACTATCGACGACTGCGACGCCTGTAATTCGACGCCGTCGAAACCGCCGGCAATGCAGTTGCGCGCTACCAGTGAGAAGCCGTCGAGAATTTCGGCGATGTCGGCGTCGTCAACCGCTTTGGGGACTTCACGAAACAGTGGATCCGCGATTGCGCTGGGGGCCCAGAGCGGGCGCCTCGAGTATGTTCCGGCTCCCTGCCCGCCGTTGTGATTGATCTGCGCCAGGATCACCGAACCGTGCGCGTGCACAGATTCGGTGATCCGGCGATACCCCTCGACCACCTCGGGCCGATAACCCTCGATCATCTTCTCGTACGGTCGATCCGACGGATGAGTCGAATGTTCCTCACTGATGATCAGCCCAGCCCCGCCCTTTGCCCGCGCCCCGTAATACGCGGCGTGCTGCGCTGTCGGCAACCCGTCCGCGGCGTAGTTGGTCAGGTGCGCCGAGAACACGACCCGGTTACGCAGAGTCAGGTTGCCCAGGCGCAGAGGTGCGAAGAGTCGAGGGTATGACGTCATCAGACCTTGGAGTTGCCCTGATCGAGCGCGAAATGACTGGCCGTCACGGTGCGTGATCCGTCGCCCGCCAACCACGCGACGGTATCGGAAATCTCCTCCGGCTCCGCAAACGCGGTGTCAGTGAGGATGGGTGCAAAGTTAGGCAGGTATTGCGGGTAGTTCTGGAAAATCGCGAGGGCACCCTGATCGGTTCCCATCGGGGTGTTGACGCCGTACGGATGAATGGAGTTGACGCGGATCTTGTACTCCCCCAGTTCCTTTGCTGCAGCCTGTGTGAGTCCGACGAGACCGAACTTCGCGCTACCGTAGTGGGCCTGGCCGGGCATGGCTTTGAGGCCGGCGACGGAACTGATCACGACGATCGACCCACCGCGGCCACCCTCGATCATGGTGGGAACCGCAGCTTTGAGCGTCTTCCAGACACCGGTCAGGTTGATGTCGATGAGGGTTTCCCACTGCTCGTCCGACATCTCCCAGAAGCGGTTCCAGTTACAGACACCGGCATTCGCTACGACGATGTCGAGTCGACCGAACTGCTCGACGCCTTCCTTCACGACGGCTGCGAGTGCCGCGCTGTCTCGGACGTCAGCCTCACGGGCAAAGATCTTTGCGCCTTCTGCTTCCACCAGACGCACGGTCTCGGCGAAATCGTCGGCTGTCGATGCTTCATAGGTGTTGTCGGCCGCGACTGCCGCGCACACATCGACGGCAATGATCGACGCGCCTTCGCGAGCCAGGCGGATGGCATGCGAGCGACCCTGTCCGCGTGCTGCGCCGGTGATGAATGCAACGCGGCCCTCGAGTGAACGTGTCTGTGTCATGTGCTGACCCTCTCATCGGAATTGAAACTTGTTCTAGTAGTAAACCCTGCCGAACGCCCTTCGCGTATGGATTCGAGAACAGTTCTCGGAGCAATTGCATCTCCGACTCGCAAGACACCGAAATTCTGGAGGGTATCCGCAGGCAGACGTGGTGAGCAGTCGACCACCACGGCGCAGGGCAACTGCGTCTCCACACCCGTATAGACGTTCTCGACAACCACAGCACCGTTGGAGACCGCGACAACTCGAGAGGAACACACCCGCAAGATTCCGGCCTGCTGGATTCGGGTGTTGGCGCCCACCAGATCCCCGCTCATTCCCAATCGCGAACCGACGATCGTGTCGGAGGTGACTATCGAAACGGCGAGGCCCTGCTCTGCAAGTGCCTCGGCGATCGCAATTGCAATCGGCCCACCCAGTGGATCGACCAGAACGACAGGGCCTTTCATATAGGTTGGCTCCCGAGCTGCCGACGCGTCCATCCAGCGAACCGACGAATCCACGGGGTACGTCGGGGGCCTGGCGACGCTACCCGTCGCAATCACTACCAACTCACCTCTGCCGTGCGCGTCATCGATGTCCTGCGAACTCACCACGGTCTCGGTCCGCAGGACCACCCCGAGCGCCCGGCATTCGTCCTCGAGCCACTGCGACAGCAAGCCGAACCGGGCTCGCCCAGCCCCCTGTGCAAAATTTTCGATCATGCCACCCCACCGCGACGACTGTTCGTTGAGAGTCACCGACCAACCCTGCCCAGCCAGGATTCTTGCTGCTTCCAACCCTGCTGGTCCGCCGCCCACCACTAGTGCGGATCCCGACGCCCGATCCTGCTTTCGCTCATCAGGATCCATCGTCTCGAAGCCTGCGGTGGGATTGCCGACGCATGTCACCACCGGATTCCGGGGGTCGAGTACCAGGCATGTTTGATTGCAGAGCACGCATGGCCGCGGCTGATCGCCGCGGCCGGATTTGAGAACCAGGTCGGGGTCGGCGATCTGGGCTCGGGTCATTTCCACAAAGTCTGCGACGTTCAGGCTGTCACACGCGTCGGAGACGTTCGCGATACTGCCTTGCGCAACAACAGGAATCGATACCGCACTCTTCATACCGCGGCACAGATCCAGATTAAAGTTCGGCGCTTCGTGAAAGTCCGGGCGATATTGCGAAACCGAGTAGAGACCACCGCGCACCACTACGAGCAGATCGAGGTACTGCTCCAATTCGGCCGCATACCCAGCCGCCAACTCCGGTGTCACGCCCGCCCACGGAGCCAACTCGTCGCACGACAACCGCAGGGAGACAACCCCACCCGCCCCGACCGACTCACGAACGGCCTGAAGAACTTCCCGCAGCAACGCCGGCCGATCAGTCCCGTATCGATCGGTTCGTGTATTGGTCAGCCCGGAAAGAAACTGCCGCAGAATACTTCGCGGTCCGGCATCAATCTCGACTCCGTCCATACCGGAAGCAACCGCAAGCGCCGCAGAGGAACAAAAGGCCGCGATCAACTCTTCGATGTCGGACTGCTCCATCACCATCGGCAACTCGCGTGTCACCGGATCAGCTACCCGCGACGGCCCCCACAGCACGGATTGTGAGTAGGCACTCGAACCCTGCATTCCGGTATGCCCCAGCCCGGCAAGAATCAGTGCGCCGTGGGCAGCGCAGGCCGCCGAGATGGACTGCCAACCCGGACCGCACAGCGCTGCCAGCGGCGCCCGCTCGTACGGCCAGTCGTTCTCCAGAACCGAGGCAACCTCCGTGACGATGATCCCGGCACCACCTTCGGCGCGGCGCTGGTAGTACGCGCGATGCCGATCCGAAAATGATCGCCCCACACCGAGATTGGTCTCATGCGGACCGAAAACAACCCTGGACCGGACTGTGCGTCCGGCCAGGGTTGTGTGTTCGTCGATGCTCACTTCACAGTTCGATCACCAGGCGAGGGTCAAGCGCCCAGCGTGCGGGTGAAACCTTCCGGGATCACCAAGTCAGCGGGACTGAGCTCGCTGATGGAGGCATGTCCGAGGCCCATCAGGCCCGAGTCGATACCCATACGCATGAGGTCGAGAACATTCTCGACACCGGCCTGGCCGTTTGCCGAAAGGCCCCACAGGTACGCGCGCCCCAGCATGACTGCCTTGGCGCCGAGAGCAAGTGCCTTCACGACGTCGCCGCCGCGTCGAATACCGCCGTCGAGAACAACTTCCACCTGATCGCCGACCGCTGCAGCGATACCCGGGAGCACGCGGATCGGTGCCGGGGTGCCGTCGAGGTTGTTACCGCCGTGGTTAGAGACGGAGATCGCGGAAACTCCGGCGTCGACGGCACGCTTCGCGTCGTCGATACGCATGATGCCCTTGAGCATGAACGGGCCACCCCACTGCTCGCGCAGCCACGCGATGTCTTCCCAGGTCGGGAGCGGGGTCTGCATCCATTCGCCGTACGCGCCGAAGAACGTCGGTGCCGGCTGGCCCGGTGCGGCAAGGTTCGGTGTCGTCAGGTCCGGGATCTTGCCGGTCTTTGCGAACTCGAACAACCACTTCGGGCGCATGATGCCCTCGGGTGCGAACTGGAACATCGCCTTGAGGTCCATCTTTTCGGGGATGGACGGGCTGCCCCAGTCGCGACCGTACGCGAAGGACCAGTCGGTAGTGATGATCAGGCCCTTGGCGCCGGCAGCACGTGCGCGCTCCATGCGCTGCAGGAGCACGTCGCGGCTACCGACCCAGTACATCTGGAAGAACACCTGCGGGTTGGCCGCGGCGACCTCTTCGATGGACTTGCTGGCAAAGGAGCTCAGTCCGATGGCTGTTCCTCGTGCCGCAGCAGCCCGCGCAACAGCGACCTCACCGTCGGGATGCACAGCCTGCACACCCGTCGGCGAAATCATCACGGGGAGTGAAATATCCTGCCCCATAATGGTTGTGGACATGTCGCGCTCGTTCGGCAAACCCGCCGCGTGCGGTGAGAAACCCAATTCACTGTAGGCCGCGATGTTGTCGTCAACGGTCAGACCCTTTTCGGACCCGGCCACCAGCGCCGCATACACGGACTTGGGCAACCTCTTCTGGGCGCGTCGCTGAGCTTCAGCGACGGTCTCGAAGAAAGCGTTCTTAGCCATCAAACAAACCTCTCGTAGCGCAAGTAGCGAAGAGCTACTTACATTCCCGCAAGCGGGTTTTCGTCACAGATCTTGGAAGGGGGACGCATCATCAGCGTCAGGGGAACGGATGCGCGCGGAGTCTTGCGCTGCCCGGACCGCGAGTGGTCGACGCTGGACTTGGGAACCTCACCGGCGCCCGCAAGGGCCATCTCGCCGTTACCGATGACGCACTCGGGATCGGGGCCGTCCATCGGCAGTCCGGTGAAGAACTTGGCTGCCATGCAGCCGCCGCGGCAGGAGTCGTAGTGGTCGCACTTTGCGCATGCGCCACCGGTCTGCGGTGAACGCAGTTCCTGGAACAGATCCGAATGCTGCCACACATGCTGGAAGCCACCGTCTTTCACGATGTTTCCGGCAAGGAACTGCTCGTGAATCGCGAACGGGCAGGCGTAGACGTCGCCGACCGGGTCGATCAAGCAGACAACGCGACCGGCACCGCACAGGTTCAGGCCGGGCAGTGCATCTCCGAAAGCGGAGAGGTGGAAGAAGGAGTCACCGGTCAGGACGCCTTCACCGTTGGCAACCAGCCAGTTGTAGAGCTCACGCTGCTGCTCCGGACGGGGGTGCAGATCGTCCCACACGTCCGCGCCACGGCCCGAGGGACGCAGACGGGTGATGCGCAGGGTCGCGTCGTACATGTCCGCGAGTGCCTTGAATTCGTCGAGCTGACTGACGTTGTGACGGGTGACGACAACCGAAATCTTGGCGTCTTTGAAGCCGGCTTCCTTCAGGTTTTCCAGCGCGCGCACTGCCATGGCAAACGAACCCGGTCCGCGCACAGCATCATTGACCTCGGCGGTCGCGCCGTCGATGGAAATCTGCACGTCGACGTAGTCGCTGGCCGCAAGACGCTCGGCGACCTTCTTGTCGATCTTGACGCCGTTGGTGGAGAACTTGACTCCCACCTGATGGGCCGTCGCGTAGTCGACGAGTTCCCAGAAGTCGGAGCGCACGGTGGGCTCGCCGCCGCCGATGTTGACGTAGAAGACCTGCATGCGCTGCAGCTCGTCGATGATGGCCTTGCACTGTTCGGTGCTGAGCTCGTTGGGGTCACGACGACCCGAAGACGAGAGGCAGTGCACGCACGAAAGGTTGCAGGCGTAGGTAAGTTCCCACGTCAGGCAGATGGGTGCGTCGAGTCCGAGTTCGAACTGATCGACAAGGCGACCCACCGGTGCCGGCGTGGAGGGATGTTCAAGAACTGAGGTCATGGCTGTGTCCTCGCGAAGTATGAAGCGGGCGAACGTGCAGAAGGGCTGTTCCGCACGGTGGAGCGAGCGTCTGACTCAGGCAGGCACAATCATGTGCGAGTCCGCGAGAGTGCTCAGCGCACGGGCATATTGGGGAGCCGCGTCATCCGCGATGCCCTGCGCACGCAGTGCGGATCGGACATCAGGATGGTCTGGCAACGCCTTGACCACAGCAACGATGGTCGTGTTTTTCAGGAACGAGAGCTTGCGTGTTCCGAAGTGGTAGAGCAACGCCCCGAAAGGTTCGGGGCGAAGCGCTACCTGCGGGTGGAGTTTCCACCCCGCATCGAGATCAAGAGCAGGCACGGTCAGTACACGCCGCACATGCCGTCGATGGAGACCTCTTCAACGAGCGATTCTTCGATCAGGTCGTTGTCGAGTGCCTTATTGTCACGATCGGACATGGATTCCTCCTGAATCTGTGGTCACGAGTGGGATTTCACTGTGACTCGGTTCACCACTGTAATGGCATCGAGTGCACAATGACAGACATGGAGCGAAAAAAGAATGGCTAGCCGGAAAACCCCGTCCGCTCGGATCGGTCGTAAACCCTCCACGACCAGGGACGGAATCAGCACGGTCGGCATCAAGCTCTTCTCCACGCTCGGCTTCAACGACGTCAGCGTCGACCAGATCGCCGACGCCGCCGGCATCGCCCGACGGACGTTCTTCCGTTACTTTCCCTCCAAGAACGCCGTCCCCTGGGGCGACTTCGACGCCCACCTCGACGAGATGCGTGCACACCTCGATTCGCTCCCCGAAGAACTGCCACTGGTCGACGCACTCGAATCCGCACTGTTGACCTTCAACACTTTCCCGCCCGAAGAGACTGCTGTGCACCGTAAACGGATGGAACTCATCCTTACTGTGCCCACCCTTCAGGCATACTCGGCGGTGATGTACGAAGGTTGGCGGCAGGTGGTCGCCGAGTATGCAGCTCGGAGAATGAATCTCGAACCGACCGATCACGGTCCACGTACCGTGGGTTACCTTCTGCTCGGTGTCGCGATGGCCGCGTACGAACAGTGGCTCACCGACGACGCTCTGGAACTACCCGAACTTCTGCGAACCGGAACGCAGGCCTTGCGCACCGGTATCAGCATCTAACGAAAGACACTGATGGCTACCTCGACCCCCGCAGTCATGGATTCACTTGCCCCCTCGGCGCCGGGCCGATGGTCGTTCGGGCATGTCACTGTCGAGCGCGTCGACTCTGTCACCGTCGAACGCGTGAAGTCGGGCCCGCTGGAGCTCAGCCGCAACGACGACGGACTGCTGGTGCGACATTCACTGACCGCCGCCGATCTGAGCGAGCGCCTCGTTGCCGGTGTCACCGCGTCGATCGAGGACGCAGACTTCGGACAGGACGAATTCGAGCTCACCATGGTGGGTCTGGTTCGCTCCACCGTCGACGGCGCCCTCGAATCGTGGACCACCTACTATCGGAACTCGCTGAACGAACTACTCGACGGCAGTGCCGATTTTGCACCGATCCACGAGAAGGCGCAGGAATTGGTCCGGGGCAGCGTTCTCGATCTCGGATCTTGCTTCGGCTTCTTCCCGTTGCGGCTCGCGAAAGCCGGAATGAACGTGACTGCCACCGACATTCACCCCGGAACCATGGTTCTGCTCGACGCAGTAGCCCCCGAACTCGGCATCGACATCACGACCCTGATCTGCGACGCCGGCGAGGTGCCGGCCCCGGACAAGAGCGTCGATACCGTCACTGCAATCCACCTTCTCGAACATGTGGACAACGAGGTGGGTGAAAAGGTGATCGCACAGGCGTTGCGAATCGCCCGGCAACGCGTCGTGATCGCTGTGCCGTTCGAGGACGAGGCCACTGCCTGCCACGGTCACATTCGAACCTTTGATCTCGAATCACTGAGATCGGTGGGCGAGAAGACCGGCGTTCCGTTCGAGGTATTCGAGCACCACGGCGGCTGGCTGGTACTCGACGCACAGTAGGTGCGAAACTCTTACGCGTCTTCCTTCAAAGTATGCGCAACAAGCGCATTCGCATGACCGTGCCCCATACTGTGTTCCGACTTCAGCCAGTTCACCAACTCCAGGTGCTTGGTCAGTTCGGAACTGCGAATCATGGCCTGCCACTCACTGATCGGCCGACCGTACTTCTTCTCGATCGACGGGAAATACGACGCTGGGCCTTTCACCGATTCAGTCATGTCGAGAATCTACCGCGATCCCACTCTGCGCCGAACAGGAATGCCTCAGGGGTGAGTGAGATGCGTTGTCATCGTGTAATCCTTGCTCGGACCTGACACCGTCCAGACGACGGACCATCCTGAATCCGACGCTGACGCAATGTCGATACGGCCTCGATAAGTATCTGCTCCGCAGAGGTGCTCGACATCCTGTCCGGGATTCCACTCGTGAAACTCTCGGCCGTCCTCGAACGTCACGGCCCAATCACCATCGTGTTGCTCGATGAACAGCGTCCGAAACACCGGCAGTTCGAGATCGCCGTCGAACAACGTGCCGCTTTCGTACCAACGGAATCGGCCGTCGACTGCTTCTTCGATGATGGTCTGCCCGACGACGCGCTTCGTAGCTCCTGCCACTCGATCGTCGATTGTTCGATCGAAGTTCCACTCCCCGACCAGCGCCTTGGGATCGACGCGCTCGCTATTGACCATCCTGCAATTCTAAGTGCGAACAGTCGCCTCGAGTGCCCGGAGTATGTTGCGAGTACACCGCCACACCCCGCAGGAGACTGACAGATCATGAACGATTCGGCCGCGCCTCACCATCGAACCGTCTACGCCGAGGACCTCCGGATCGGTCAAACTATGGCGCTGGGTTCGTACACGGTTTCCGAGGAGGAGATCCTCGACTTTGCAACACAGTGGGATCCACAGTGGTTTCACACCGACAAGGACGCAGCCGAATCCGGCGTCGTCGGTGGGCTCATCGGCAGCGGAGTTCACACCTTGGCGATCTGCCAGAAACTAGTGGTCGCAAGTCTCTACGACCAGTGGAATGTCATCGCCGGCAAGAGCATGCGCGACATACGGTTTCTGCGCCCGCTTCGCCCCGGCGACACGTTGACGGGTGAGCTCACCGTCGACAACGTCGTACTCGACAATCGCTCACGCGGATTGGTCACCACGACAGCCCAATTGGTCGACTCGCACGGCAATCGCATGTTCGAGGTCGTCACCGACGCTTATCTTCACTGCCGACAGACTCCGTGACCCCCAGAATCGGGTGGGCGGTACAGCGCGAAGCTGAGCCCGCCGTCTGGCTCGCTCCCTATCGATATCCCGACGCCAGTCCACAGGCGAACTGGCTCGCAGATCGATACCCACACATAGTTCAGATAACGCACCCACCCGAACCTGACGGATTGCCCGAGATGGGCTCGCTCCCGGAGGGCCTCCTCGACCCGCTGTTCGAGCACCTCCACGACGCGTATGCCGGACTGTTCTGGGCCGGATGGGGCGGATTTCTCGATGCAGATTTACTCGGCGCTGCTGCAGTTCACGACACAAATGACTGGAGATACTGCGTTGTCTCGGCGGTCCGGTCTCCCGGCCCGTCTGCTGTTCGCGAACGGTCTCCCAACTTCTGGTGGCCGCGAGATCATTCGTGGTGCACAGCAACCGGAATTGACGAAAATCGAACCCTTGTCGCGTCGGCCGACCGTGACCGACTCCGAGCCATCCACGAGGACCCTCGCTTCAACTCTGAGGTTTTCAGCCGTTGAGCAATGCCGGACCATCAACCATGAGTCGGATGCAATCGACACCGAATGTGATCGGCATCTCTTCTGCTTCCGACTGTGGACCGGCCGACAGTCTGCGCATAGACTTTGCTGCGATTACCGCCTGGATACCGCGGTCGGACCACCTTTTCGGGCAGGTGGCCACCACTTCGGGCCACCTGGACACCGGTTCTACGTCGGCCAGGTTCCCGCTGATCGGGAACGTATTGCCTGACCGCTAGGATCCCCAGTAGCTTTTCATCACTGCTACCATTGAACTAGAACACGTTCTAGATGTAGCACTTCACTGACCTGCGCTTTACCCAGCTTCACGAGAGGACTTGCTTCGCGATGACGACAGTCGAGGTACCGCACAGCTCGCGATCGGCGGTACTCACCGTGTCCGGAGTCGTCGAAGAGACTTCAGACGCCCGGTCGCTGGTGTTCGAGATTCCCGCAGATCTGAAGGGCAAGTTCGACTACAAGCCCGGACAGTTCCTGACGCTCCGCATCCCGAGCGACCAGACCGGTTCGGTCGCACGGTGCTACTCCCTAGCCAGCTCACCGTTCACAGACGATGCACCCAAGGTGACCGTCAAGCGAACCGTCGACGGCTACGGCTCCAACTGGCTGTGCGACAAGGTCCAGGTCGGCGACACCATCGAGGTCCTGCCTCCGTCCGGTGTCTTCACCCCCAAGTCGCTTGATCACGACTTCCTGCTCTTCGGCGCAGGCAGCGGAATCACGCCCGTGATCTCGATCCTCAAGTCCGCTCTCACCCAGGGCAGCGGCAACGTCGTCCTCGTGTACGCGAACCGCGACGAGAAGTCCGTCATCTTCGGCGCTGAGCTCCGTGAACTCGCAGCGCAGCATGCCGGCCGACTGACCATCGTCCACTGGATCGAATCGGTACAGGGCCTGCCCGCTGTCTCCCAGCTGGCTACCCTCGCGAAGCCGTTTGTCGCCTACGAAGCATTCATGTGCGGCCCCGGCCCCTTCATGGACGCCGTGCACAAGGCACTCGCCGAAGCCGGAATGCCCCGCGGCCAGGTCCACGCCGAGGTCTTCAACTCCCTCGCCGGCGACCCGTTCAAGGACGTCGAGCTTGCCGAGGTCACAGACGAAGAAGCAGCTGATGCTGCCACTGTCGAGGTCGAACTCGACGGCGAAACCCACACCCTCGTGTGGCCCCGCAAGCAGACCCTCGTCGACATCATGCTCGCCAAGGGCCTCGACGTGCCGTACTCCTGCCAGGAAGGCGAATGCGGGTCTTGCGCCTGCACCGTCATCCAAGGCGAAGTGACGATGGACAACTGCGACGTCCTCGACGCCGAAGACATCGCCAACGGCTACATCCTCGGATGCCAGGCCAAGCCTGTCACCGACACCCTCAAGATCGAGTTCTGACCGAAGATTCTTCGGCACAGTTCGGCCCCTGATTCCCCACGGAATCGGGGGCCGAACTGTTTCGGGGCCGCGTTCCGGGTTGCATGCGCAACAGCACGACTATCGCCGCCACGCTGACGACGATGAACCCCTCCCGGAGGATCACGCCGATCGGGAACAGTAGCGGCGAACCTTCCATCAACTGCGCCCCCATACTCGGGCCGCAGTAGATCACCGCAAGCGCCGCAACAAATGCCGCGACGCCCCGACGCGACCGAATCCTGAACAAGATCGTGATCGCCGCCGGAATCAGGTACACCCAGTGGTGAATCCAGCTGATCGGGGACAGTATCGGCGCACTCAACCCGATCACCAAGGCTGCGTCGACGAGCCGGCCCTCGAGATAAATTCGCCGCGCGATCCACAGCGCCAGCACACCCACAATTGCAATGATCGGCATGACCAATGGGTCCGTCCACGAACCCATTGCCGCCAGAGTTCCTTGAAGTGAACCGTTACCCGAACTGGCGATCGCTTCGCCGGTCAGGTCCACCCGATCACTGAGATTCCACACGACGTCAGTCCAAAATGTTCGGCTCAATGTCGGATCAACCAGCGCAGCAGCAAGGGTGACCGCGGCCGCCCCCACCGAACTCCAGATCGCCAGACGCCATTGTTTCGTCACGAGAAAATAGACGATGAACAGTCCGGGCGTCAGCTTGACGGCGGTCGCAATGCCGATCAGAAGGCCACGCGGAAAGTGCCGGCCGAGCCACGAATTTTCGCGTCGGGTGATGTCTACCAACACCAGCGCCATCAACAGCAGATTGACCTGACCGAACGAAATATGTGCGCTGACAGTCGGTGTCACCGATACACCGAGCAGAATCAATGCCATCACCAACGGCCGCAACCTGATCGACTTCGGAGTGAACCGCCACACCGTCCACGCCACCACCAGAATGCACACCAGCGACCACAGTAGGTACGCCGTCCACCAGCCGAAAAGCACTGTGGGCCATAACAACAGCACCGCAAATGGAGTGTAGGTGAAAGGCATCCCCTCCGGTGCGATCATCGGACCGAACAGGTTTCCCGCGTACACATCGCCGCCGCTCGCAAACAAATCTGCGGCGTATCGGTAGACGAGAAAATCAACCGGCTCGACTGCTCGAACGACGTACACCAGATACGCCAAGGCCAGGAAACTTGCCGCAAGCAACGACACGATCGTGGTGACAGTCGTCAATCGAGCAGAAGAAGCGGGCATCGATCGATAGTGTCACAGTCCGTCACGGCAAAAGTTCACTCAGGTCGGAGCGTCCGAAAATGAGCTCGCTCGACTGCGCTCAGATGCTCACACGCATAACTCAAGGCAGTGCGACCCATCTGGGCGGCATTGAGCTCCAGAAACCCGGTCAGCAAATCCCGGTCGACGCGTTTGCCTACCTCACGCAGCATCCAACCCATCGCCTTCTGCGTCAGATCGCGTCGATCGCCGAGAACTGATTCTGCGAGTTCGAGCGTCGTCGTGGCGTCGCCTCTCGTGATGAATCCGTACGTGCTGAGCAGTGCCACGCGGCGACGCCACAGGTCACCTGATGCCGAGAGCTCGAATATCGGACTCCGATCACGATCGAACAACCATCCGCCCAGGATCTGACCGGCCGACGAATCCACCAGGTCCCAATTGTTCACCCGGCCACGTTCCACGGCGTCGAGGTAGAAGTCAGCGATCTTCCGTCGGGTCGCGTCGTCGAAGGTTCGCGGTTTGCTCGCCTTTTCGAACTGCGTCACGAGAATCAACAGGCCGGCCAATCGGTGCTCATGGACCTCACTGCCAAGCAACAGACGAACTTCCGGCAACTCAAGATCGGCAAAATTCTTCACGACAGTCCGCGTCTTGGGCACCCGAACGCCGATAAATACATCGCCCGCGCCGTACTCCCCCGGCCCGGTTTTGAAGAACCGCTGGAGGTGGACTGCGTCATCACTGTTCGCAAGTTCAGCCAACGCGTCACAGACATCGCGCGCACCCGGATCACCCATGCCGACACCATCTCACAATTCACAGCGGCGCCACTGTTGCACGGCTTAATCGACGCTCGCGCACATGGTCACAAATCTTGATACAAAAGCGCCCGGCAGACGGACAACTGCAACCCGAATGCAATTGGCGCAGAGTTGAACTCGGACTCAGACAAGCGTGTACTCGAGAGTGACACAATCTTCGTTCGAGGAGGTTTCGCCATGAAGTCGTGGAATCGAATGCAGGATGCCGTAGCCGTCGCACTCGGTGTCTTTGCCGCACTGTCACCCCTGTGGCTCGTCACCACCGACAAGGCAATGTGGTCACTGGTCGTCCTGGGTGTACTCGTAGCACTCGCCGGCCTGGCACACATGGCACGACCGGACATGGCCGTAGCCGACTACGCGATGGGTGTCTTCGGGCTACTGATGTTCATCTCCCCCTGGGTCATGAACTTCCACGCCCTCGGAGGCGCATCCTGGACTGCCTGGATCGTTGGTGTGCTGACCGTCGTGGTGGCGGCGAGCGCGATGCCAGTAATGAGCGCGAGAATGCACCACGGCGATCACGGAGTGGCCGCCCACTAGAAAACTGGAGAGTCAGGCTCTGATCGCGCCCAGAATCCGTCCAGCGTCGAAAGCTTCGGCGCTGGGCGGAAGGCTGCCCGGCCGGCCGCTCACCAACACCTCGACCTTGCCTGAGCCTGCAGGAATTTCGATCTCGAGAGCATCGATACGACGCAGTGTCTGCCGCGCGACGGCCTCCGCGCTGTCGAACAACTGCACTCCGGCCGGCAGAGCCGCAACGATCTCATCCCTCAGTAACGGATAGTGAGTGCATCCCAGCACAACCCCTTGCACGGCATCCGGCGTACGCGCAGCGGCCGACGCGATTGCCGCCAAGGCAGCCGCCCGGTCACCACGGTCTATGGCGTCGGCCAAGCCGTGACATGCCACCCCGACCACGTCGCTGCCGTCGGCGAATTGGGCGATCAGATCTGCCTGGTACCGACTGGCCGTCGTCGCAGCAGTAGCCCAGATCGCCACCGAATCACACGCAGCCGCGGCAGGCTTGATGGCCGGGACGGTACCGATAACCGGAATGCCCGGCCCGACGAGCTCACGGACATGGTCCAGCGCCGTCACACTTGCCGTATTGCACGGCAGGACGATGACCTGCGCACCTCGATCCAGGCTTCGCTGCGTGGTGCCCAGAACTCGCTCGATCACCCACTCCGCCGGCTTGGGTCCCCACGGCGCACCGTCGGGATCCAAGGAAAGCACGAGATCCAGTTCGGGACGCAGGCGTCGTAGCCAGGCAGAAGTCGGGAGCAGACCAAGTCCCGAGTCGATGAGCGCAACGATCACCGAACAAATCTAGCGTCCCGAACCGGACCGAGCCTCATCAGCTCACGCCGGTGTGGACTCCAACACGTCGGCGATGGGTGTACCCGCGGCGATCTTCATCCGCATCTTCATCACGGCCCCGGCGCTGCCACAACCGACCACGGCTGCCAGCAGTCCGTCGCGCTCGTAGTAGGCGACGAACTTCTTCCCGTCATCCTTGATGATGTGAACCTGATCGGTAGGGGCCACCGTCCCCAGCGCCTGAATCTTCACGTCGTACTGATCGCTCCAGAAGTACGGAACCTGCGCGGCCGCATTCGGGTCACCGGTCCCGGTCAACGCACCGGCGAGGACCTTCGCCTGATCGCCCGCATTGCTCCAGTGCTCAACGCGCTTACGCCGCTCCCCGATGGTCCAAGCCGCCACGTCGCCTACTGCCCACACGTGATCGGCGCTCGTGCGGCCAACCGCGTCACAGAGGACTCCGTTGTCGAGTTCGATACCCGAATCGACAAGCCAATCCGTCACCGGCAGCGAACCCACCCCGATGGCCACCACGTCGACGGCAATCTCGGAACCGTCTGCAAGAACAGCAGTGTCGACGGCTCCGTCACCGGAGAGCGTCTTCAGACCGACGCCGACTCGAACATCAATTCCTTCGGCTCGATGCAGGCGCTCGACGAGAGCGCCCACCGTTGTACCCAGCACCGACGCGAGCGGAGTGGGCTGCGGCTCGAGCAGTGTCACCTCGACGCCGTGCGACTTCATGCTCGACGCCAATTCGCAACCGATGAACCCGGCGCCGACGATCAACGCACGCTTGCCCGGCGCAAGATCAGCGCGCAACGCCAACGCTTCCTCGATCGAGCGGAGTACGTGGACACCCGACAAGTCAGGCAGACCGCTGATCCGACGAGGTGTCAGCCCGGTCGCGATGACCAACTCGTCGTACGGGAGTTCGGACCCGTCGGCAAAGGCAACCGTCTTCGCTGCCGTGTTCACGGACAGAGCCGGCGAACCCAACTTCAAGTCGATCTTGTTCTCCGTGAAGAACTCTGCCGGACGCAATGTGGTCTCGTCCTTGTCCCCACGAATCACTTCCTTGGACAGCGGCGGCCGGTCGTACGGAAGATGAGTCTCACCCCCGGCCAGCACGATCTCGCCGTCAAAACCTGCGCGGCGTAGCTCCTCCGCGGTCCGAAGCCCCGACAAACCCGCGCCCACGATCACAATCCGAGCCACCACACACCAACCTGTCTGTCCTACGTCACTTCCGACGCACACTATGAGCGTCGACACTTGATACTCAAGACTCTGTCATACCAAATACGGACGTAGGCGTGGTGCACCGCGCGTCGATAACAGAAGTCACTACAGTTGACAGGAGACGAGACGCACACACTGAAACTCGAACAGGGAGCCCCGTATGACCAGCGATTCCAGTGAAAAGAACAGCGTCCAATTCGGCGCCCAGGGGCCTGCCGATCTCCACAGCACTCAAGGCAAGACGATCATCGCCGACGCCGTCGTCGCAAAAATTGCCGGCATCGCCACCCGTGAAATCAACGGCGTCTACGACGTCGGTGGCGGTACCGCCCGGGCCGTCGGCGCACTTCGCGACCGAATCCCGGGAGCCCGGGTCAACCACGCCCAGGGTGTAGCCGTCGAGGTCGGCGAGAAGCAGGCCGCCATCGACATCGGGATCGTCGCCGAGTACGGAGTCGCCCTGCACGAGTTGGCGCTCGGTATCCGTCGCAACGTCATCGCAGCAGTAGAACGGATGACCGGTCTCGAAGTCACCGAAGTCAACATCACCGTCTTCGACGTCATGCTCTTCGGTGAATCCGAGAACCCGACCATCGAGCCGGAAGCCAAGCCGAGGGTTCAATGACCGATACCGGCCCTGCCTCCACAGATGGTGCTGCCCAGACTGTCGCCGACACCGCGCTCTCCGTTCCCGGTGTCGCCGAACTGCACGGTGGCCAGTTCGGCGAAGTCGGAACCTACCTACCGGGCAAACGCATCACCGGTGTCGTACTGGACGAAACATCCTGTGCCGTACACATTTCCGTGAAATACCCCGCCAACGTACTGACTGTCGCCGAGCAGGTCAGACAGGCGGTCGGGCAGGTAGTCGACGTACCGATCACCATCACTGTCGGCGACGTCGTCGTCGATGGTGATGGTGATGGTGATGGTGATTCTGCTGAAATTTTCGAAGAAAGGAACTGACGTGAACAGCACTACAGTCGGACTGCTGGTCGGTCTGCTCCTCGCACTCGCCGGCATTCTGGGCGGATTCAGTGGATTCGTCTTCGCTGTACTCCTCGGCGCTGCGGGCATGGCCATCGGCGCACACCGCGACGGACACCTCGACCTGGGTGCCATCCTCCGAAGCCGTGGCCGTGGCTGAGCGCTCGAATTCGAGTACGGCACAACCGGATCCCGGCGAACGCGGCTCGCTTGTCATCAAGGACCGCGCGATGTCCAAGATCGCGACAGCAGCAGCGGTCAACGTTCCCGGCGTAGTTCGCCAAACCGGTGGACTCACCAGGCTGACCGGACGGGACCTCCCCCGAGCCGATATCGCAATGGGCGCCGACGCCATAGCCGTCAACCTCTTCATTGCCGTCACCTGGCCGTGCTCCGTTGTAGATCTGACCGGACGCGTCCGCGACGAAGTCGGCCGCAGCGTCGAATCCCTCACCGGGTACCCACTGACGGACATGAACGTCATGATCGCGGCTACCTGCCCGCCGGAAGAATCAACACCGGTAAGCACCGAAGATGCTGATACCGAACAGGTTTCACAGTGGATTCCGCCTCGTGTGCCATCCGCCGCACCGGCCGCAGCGATATCGGCAGTTGTTGTCGCCTTCGGCCTACTCGCCCTTGCTTTCGTCGTCTCCCGTGAATGGTTCATCAACCGAGGCACTTTCGAATCCGCGCCCTGGATCCAGAATTCTGTCGAATGGGCATCACGACTGCACTGGGAACCGTGGCTGCTGCCCACGGCGATCGCTGCCGTGGTCGCCGGGGTCGTCCTGGTCGTCACCGCCGTCAAACCTCGCGCGAAAACCCATGTAGCACTGGGCAACCCGGCAGCATCGACGGTATGGATGCGTCCCACCGACATCGCCCGCCTCTGTAGCGGGCACGCTGCCTCGGTCCCCGGAGTTCTACGCGCCCGCACCACCGTCGACCGCAAGCACGCAAAGATCCACGTCGATACCGCCGGCGGCGATCACGACGCGCTGATCACCGCCGTCGAAGCCGCTGTTCAACCGCACCTCGACATCCTGCAACGGCCGGTGCAACTGACTGTTCTCGCCCGGGCTGTGCTCACCCGAGAAATGGTCGCTACCCCGAAGGTCGAATCGTGAACCGCTACATAGCAGGACTCGATCGAATAATCGTGCTCGTCATCGGCGTGGCACTCCTCGCAGCAGGCGGCTACATCATTGCCTGGGATGCCGGCGTGAAATTGATCCGTACGTGGGTCTCGCGTCTGGACCGGCCCAGACTCCTCGGAATTCCCGAAGAGGACTGGTGGCATTGGGTCCTCACCGGAACATTTGTCGTCTGCGTTGTTGTCGGACTCGGACTGCTGTCCCTGAATCTTGGGCGACGCCGCACCCGCGCCGTAGAACTCCAGCACGCCGAATCCGGCACCGACGTCAGTGTTGATCTCGGGCCCGTCGCATCCGGAGTTGCCTCCGAACTCGGACAACTACCCGGCGTTCGGAACACCAAGAGTCGAGCCACCGTCGACCGTGGACTCCCGACGCTGTCCATCGTCGTCACCGCGGATCCTGGCATCGACGTCGTGGACTTCACCGCCCGCGCCGAGCACATCGCGGCTTCGGCACGCCGCAATCTCGACGGTTCGGACATTGCCGTGCAGGTTCTTCTCCACCTCGATCGCGTCGACGCTGTGCAGTAGTGACGCTGTGCGGATTGATCTTCCGCTAGGTCTCCGACACACAAGAAAGGCGCTCACTCCCCGAAGGGAATGAGCGCCTTTCTTTGCAGCTATGAATCAACTAGCAAGACAAGAGTCTCACTTGATGATCTTGGCAACCTTGCCGGCGCCGACCGTACGGCCGCCTTCGCGAATTGCGAAGCGCAGGCCCTCGTCCATGGCGACAGGCTGGATGAGCTTGACGGACATCTCGGTGTTGTCACCGGGCATGACCATCTCGGTGCCCTCAGGCAGCGTCACGACGCCCGTAACGTCCGTGGTACGGAAGTAGAACTGCGGGCGGTAGTTGTTGAAGAACGGGGTGTGGCGGCCGCCCTCGTCCTTCGACAGGATGTATGCCTGGCCTTCGAACTCCGTGTGGGGAGTCGTGGTGCCCGGCTTGACAACAACCTGTCCACGCTCGACATCTTCGCGCTTGATGCCACGAACGAGCAGTCCGACGTTGTCGCCGGCCTGGCCCGAGTCGAGCAGCTTGCGGAACATTTCGATGCCCGTGACGGTGGTCTTGGTGGAGGTCTCCTTGATGCCGACGATCTCCACCTCCTCGTTCACGTTGACAACGCCACGCTCGATACGACCGGTGACAACGGTGCCACGGCCGGTGATCGTGAAGACATCCTCGACAGGCATGAGGAAGGGCTTCTCGGTCTCACGAACCGGAGTCGGGATGGACTCGTCGACAGCAGCCATGAGGTCGAGGATGGACTGGGTCCACTTCGGGTCGCCCTCGAGTGCCTTGAGTGCCGAGATCGGGATGACCGGGGCGTCCTCGTCGAATTCCTGAGCGGCCAGCAGTTCGCGGACCTCCATCTCGACGAGCTCGAGGATCTCTTCGTCGTCAACCATGTCGGCCTTGTTCAGGGCGACGAGGATGTACGGAACGCCAACCTGGCGAGCGAGCAGGACATGCTCGCGCGTCTGGGGCATCGGGCCATCGGTAGCTGCGACGACGAGGATAGCGCCGTCCATCTGAGCTGCGCCGGTGATCATGTTCTTGATGTAGTCGGCGTGACCCGGTGCATCGACGTGCGCGTAGTGGCGCTTTTCCGTCTGGTACTCAACATGCGAGATGTTGATCGTGATGCCACGAGCCTTTTCCTCGGGTGCCTTATCGATCTGATCGAAGGCCGAAGCCTCGTTCAGGTCGGGGAAAGCATCCGCAAGCACCTTGGTGATGGCCGCCGTCGTCGTGGTCTTGCCGTGGTCGACGTGACCGATGGTGCCGATGTTCACGTGCGGCTTCGTCCGCTCGAACTTCGCCTTCGCCACTTTGTGTCCTCCTGGACTGATAATTGCTTGCCGTATGCAGCAGTGCGGTTGGTTATTACTTGGTCGTGCTTCGTGCCGGAAGAAACCGAGGTTACTTACCGGCGCGGGCTGGGGAGCTCGCAGTACTTACTACTTACTCGCCCGTCGCCTTGGCGATGATTTCCTTCGAGACGTTCGCGGGAACCTCTGCGTAGGAATCGAACACCATGGAGAAGTTCGCACGGCCCTGAGTCCTGGAACGCAGGTCACCGATGTAGCCGAACATCTCCGAGAGCGGAACCAGCGCCTTCACGACACGGGCACCACTGCGTTCCTCCATGGCCTGAATCTGGCCACGGCGGGAGTTAATATCGCCGATCACGTCGCCCATGTACTCCTCGGGCGTTGTGACCTCGACAGCCATGAGGGGCTCGAGAATGACGGGGCCGGCCTTGCGGGCGGCTTCCTTCAGTGCCTGCGAACCGGCAACCTTGAACGCCATTTCCGAGGAGTCGACGTCGTGGTAAGCACCATCGAGCAGCGACATCTTCAGGTTCACGAGCGGGTAGCCGGCGAGAACACCGTACTGCATCGCGTCCTGTGCGCCTGCATCCACCGAGGGGATGTACTCGCGCGGGATACGTCCGCCGGAGACCTTGTTCTCGAACGCGTAGGTAGCACCGTCTTCGCCCACGAAAGGCTCCAGGGCGATGATGACCTTAGCGAACTGGCCCGACCCACCCGTCTGCTTCTTGTGGGTGTAGTCGTGCTTCTCGACCTTCTTGGTGATGGTCTCACGGTAGGCGACCTGCGGCTTGCCCACGTTGGCCTCGACCTTGAACTCGCGACGCATACGGTCGACGAGGATGTCGAGGTGGAGCTCGCCCATGCCGCCGATGACGGTCTGACCGGTCTCGTCGTCGAGTTCGACCGAGAAGGTCGGATCCTCTTCGGCGAGCTTCTGGATCGCGATGCCCAGCTTTTCCTGGTCGGACTTGGTCTTGGGCTCGATGGAGACCTGGATGACCGGCGCCGGGAACGACATCGACTCGAGGACGATGGGGTTGGCCTGGTCGCACAAGGTGTCACCGGTGGTGGTGTCCTTGAGACCGATCATCGCGTAGATGTGGCCGGCGACGGCCTCGTCTACGGGGTTCTCCTTGTTGGCGTGCATCTGGAAGAGCTTTCCGATGCGCTCCTTCTTACCCTTGGTCGCGTTCAGGACCTGCTGGCCCGGATCGAGACGACCGGAGTAAACGCGAACGAAGGTCAGCTTGCCGAAGAACGGGTGCGACGCAATCTTGAAGGCGAGAGCCGAGAACGGCTCTTCCTTGCTCGGCTTGCGAGTGACCTCGACCTCTTCGTCGCCCAACTTGTGGCCGACAACCTCGCCGATGTCCAGCGGATTCGGGAGGTAATCGATGACAGCGTCGAGCATGGGCTGAACGCCCTTGTTCTTGAACGCGGAGCCACAGATGACCGGGTAGAGCTCGGAAGCGACCGTCATCTTGCGGATGGCGCCCTTGATTTCCTCGACCGTGAGCTCTTCGCCGCCGAAGTACTTCTCCATGAGAGCTTCGTCGGACTCGGCAACGGTTTCGAGCAGCTTCTCGCGGTACTCTGCAGCCTTCTCGACGAGGTCCGCGGGGATCTCTTCGATGGTCGGCAGTGCACCGGTCGGAACTACGCCACGCCAGGTGATGGCACGCATCTCGACGAGGTCGACGACGCCGTCGAAGTCGTCCTCAGCGCCGATGGGCAGCTGGAGAACGAGCGGCTTCGCGCCGAGACGGTCAATGATGGTCTGCACGGTGAAGTAGAAATCCGCGCCCATCTTGTCCATCTTGTTGACGAAGCAGATACGCGGGACGTCGTACTTGGCAGCCTGACGCCAAACCTGCTCGGACTGCGGCTCGACACCTTCTTTACCGTCGAACACAGCAACTGCGCCGTCGAGCACGCGCAGCGACCGCTCCACCTCGACCGTGAAGTCGACGTGGCCGGGGGTATCGATGATGTTGATCTGGTTGTTGTTCCAGAAGCAAGTCACGGCGGCAGACGTGATCGTGATGCCGCGTTCCTTCTCCTGCTCCATCCAGTCCGTCGTCGACGCACCGTCGTGCGTCTCACCGATCTTGTAATTGACACCGGTGTAGAACAGGATGCGCTCGGTGGTGGTGGTTTTGCCGGCATCGATGTGCGCCATGATGCCGATGTTGCGGACCTTGTTCAGGTCAGTCAGCACTTCCTGTGCCACAGGTTTCTTCCCCGCTCGTTGCTTGGTTTTTCGGGTGTCGGCCGTTTCCGGTGTGTTCCACCGTCAGGGCCATGGTCTTTCAATTATGTCTCTGCCGAGGCGAACCTGGCCACCTGTATTCGAGAAAACCCGTAACAGGTGATCAGGTCGCCAACGGCGACAGCGTCGGAGCACCCGCCCGATGGCAGTTGCTCCGACGCTTATATCACCAGCGGTAGTGGGCGAATGCCTTGTTGGCTTCGGCCATCTTGTGAGTGTCTTCGCGACGCTTCACAGCTGCACCGAGACCATTGCTGGCATCGAGGAGCTCGTTGGCGAGACGCTCGACCATGGTCTTCTCACGACGTGCACGCGAGAAGGTGACGAGCCAGCGGAGTGCCAGCGTGGTGGAACGACCGGGGCGAACCTCGACCGGCACCTGGTAGGTAGCGCCACCGACGCGGCGGCTACGAACCTCGAGTGCGGGCTTGACGTTGTCCAGGGCGCGCTTGAGCGTGACGACCGGATCGGTGCCGGTCTTCTCGCGTGCCTGCTCGAGAGCCTGGTACACGATGCGCTCTGCGGTGGACTTCTTGCCGTCCAGCAGGATCTTGTTGACGAGCTGCGTCACCAACGGGGAACCGTAAACCGGGTCGTTGATGAGGGGGCGCTTCGGAGCGGGGCCCTTACGTGGCATTAGCTCTTCTCCTTCTTGGCGCCGTAGCGGCTGCGTGCCTGCTTGCGACCCTTGACACCCTGGGTGTCGAGGGAGCCGCGGATGATCTTGTAACGGACACCCGGGAGGTCCTTCACACGACCGCCACGGACGAGCACCATGGAGTGCTCCTGAAGGTTGTGACCTTCACCGGGGATGTACGCGGTGACCTCGACCGAAGTCGTCAGGCGAACGCGAGCGACCTTACGGAGCGCGGAGTTCGGCTTCTTGGGAGTGGTGGTGTACACACGAGTGCACACGCCACGACGCTGCGGGCTGCCCTTAAGAGCTGCCGTCTTGACCTTGCGGGTCTTGTCGCGGCGACCCTTGCGGACCAGCTGGTTGATGGTTGGCATTTACCGGCTTTCTACGTCGGAACAGACTGCTCGAAGCAACCTTGGCTGTTCTGAAATTAGGGATCTAGCAGTTGGAGCAAGAGAGCTGCTGCTCCTCACCCCACCTCTGATTCTGCTGCGCAGCGCCGAAGCGCTTTGCACCGCACCCGAGGTCGGGCGTGTCGCATACCCCCACACAGGCAGCCGGATGCTCGTTCATAAGCAGAAACTGCTCGAACGTGCGCACGGCAATACCTCGCTAGGCACACAGGTCGGCCCGGGCATGCCGGACACGACCCATAACGATACCTGCCAGCTTGCTATGTGGTCAAAGTGAGACCGAAGTGATAATGCACTCACAGCAAGGCCGGCGACCGCCAGCCGACTCAAATGCTGATGTTGAGGGTCAATTCTCCAAGTTTGGTGGCGGCGGCACAGGCGTCGGTTCCACCCGCCGGCTCACGGACCCACCACCCGAACACCCCACCTGCCGGGGCGCCGGCCGTCAGCCCACAACTCTGCGGGTCGGCCGGCTGTCTGACGAGGTATGCGGCGCTACCCCTGACGCTGATTTTCTCGACCACGTATCCGAGGTGCTCGAAGGCTGCCAGCTCGTGATCGGTGGTTCCGGTCTCGAACCAGTTGAACGTGACCTTGACCGGACCGGCCGGGCTCACTCCGTCCCAACGGCAGATGGCGCCGAAGAAACCACGCTCGACGGCGTCAGCCCCCACTGCAGATGCAATCTGCGGGTCCGTGACGGCTTCGCACTCCTTCAGAATGTCGGCGAACTGCTGGCTCCCACTCCCCCCGTAGGCGCCTTCCGCTTGGGGTTTCCCCGTCACCACGGAACCGCAACCGGTGAGCAGTGCGAGTGAAGCAGCCAACGCCACTGCTACCCGCCCGCGCATCACTGCGCCCTCGAGACGGTGAGTTCCATCAGGTTTCGACCGACAGTGCACGGGTCGGTCGGAGGTGAGCCGAGACCGTAGTTGACCGACCAGTGAACAAAATCGCCGCCGAAGGAAATGCCCAACTCACACAGAACACCTTCTCTCGACGCGATGAAGCCCGGATGACCGTCGATAGCGAGGTCGGCTGCGGGTCGCCCGATCAAATCGGAACCGGCGCGCTCACGTCCGATGGGACTGCCGCGGTACCAGGAGAAGCTGACGCTCGGCCCCAGCGGACCTGCAACCGTCCACTCGCAACCGACACCGTTTCTCGTGACATCGGTAAACGCACCGACGCCGAACGCTGCAACTACCTCTTCATCCGTCACCGATCCGCACTGCGCGAACATCGGGCCGGGATCTGTGGGGCTCAGAACGGCTGAAAAGCCGGCATCAGCCGACTCGTCCGAGTTACCTTCGGTGCCACAGCCACTGACGAGCGCAAGCACTGCAGCTGACATCACCACCGAAGACCTGATCGCGAACACACGTGGCCGGAAGATCGCTCGCGAACTCACTGTGCGTGTAACCATCGCTCGCGGACTCACTTTGCGGGTCACCATGGAGGTGACTGTACGTCGCTATCCGATTCCGGGCGCTACGTCCGTGGTCAGCGGCACCGGGACGAGTGTGGAGTCGAGTTGCGCCGCCCACGCCTTCACCACCTCGGAGCGTCGACGCGAATCGTCGGTCAGCACATCGGCCAATCCCATACCTCGGGCGAGGTCCAGAGTTGCCTGTACGAGCCGGTGCGTCGTCGGATCCGAGTCGTCGACACCGAGACTCGCCACAGCCATGCGATGCGCGATGCGGCCGAACCGTTCCTCGAGCGGCAATACCCGCGCTTTCAACTCCGGGTCCGACGCGGCCGCTGTCCATACCTGCAGCGCGGCTTTGAACAGCGTACCGGTGTAGTACTCGACCAACCTGACGATGACAGCCTCGGTTCGGCCGGCACCGGACGGAAGATCGGTAGATTCCTTGCGCGCCTGGTCCATTCGAGCGTCGAACATCATTTCCAGTGCTGCGGTGATCAGGTCCTCACGCGTGGGAAAGTGGTGTTGCATGGCACCACGGGACACGCCGGCCCGTTGCGCAACGACGCTCATCGTCGTTGCGCCCCAGCCGAGTTCGGCCAGGCAATCGACGGTCACTGCGAGCAGATGGGAGCGCGTGAACCGACTGCGATCCTGCTTGGGTTCTCGGGTCATCACGCCACCGCATCCTTTCTCCGAAGAAGCTACTTCTACTCGTGCGCCCACGCCGGTGGACGTTTCTGTAAGAACGCCATCATGCCCTCACGTGCCTCGTCGGAGGAAAACAGCCGAGCCGACTGAGCCACCATTTCTTCGCCGTCGCGGTCGAATCCGGCCAGCATCGATCGCGTCGTAATCCACTTGGATTCCGCCAATCCTTGCGGTGAGCAGTGACGCAACGACTCGAGCAGTTCTACGACGGTGTCCCCCGGATCCTGCGAGGCAATAGTGACGAGGCCGATAGTTTCAGCTTCGCGGGGTCCGAACTTCTCGCCTGTCAACAGGTATCTACTCGCGCTGCGCTGATCGAGTCGAGGCAAGAGGGTGACGGAGATGATCGACGCCGCCAACCCCAATCGCGATTCCGTCACCGCAAAGGTGCTGTCCGGCCCGGCAACCACGATGTCGCAGGCACCGATCAGGCCCATTCCGCCGGCGCGGACATGGCCGCCGATCAGTCCGATGACCGGCTTGGGAAGTTCGAGGATGCTGCGCATCAGCATCAGCATTCCTCGGCCACGTTCCTTGACCGACTCTTCGGGCGAGGACGCAGATCCCGAGGCCTCACTGAGATCTGCACCAGCGCAGAAGGTTCCACCACTGTGCGTCAACACCACTGCCCGGACGGCGGGGTCTTCCGCGGCAGCATTGAGACCGGCCTGCAGTTCCGTGACCAACCGCGTGGAGATGGCGTTGCGGTTGTGCGGGGAGTCGAGCGTTAACGTAGCTGCTCCGCCTGATACTTCGTATCGAACGTAAGGCTTTGTCATGAAAGCACCATCCCTAGTACGACCGGGGCAGGCCCAGCGAATGCTGAGAGACGAAGTTGAGGACCATCTCCCGGCTCACCGGCGCAACGCGTGCGATCCGAGCCGCGCCGAGCATGGCGGCCAAACCGTATTCCTTGGTCAGGCCCGCACCGCCGTGAGTTTGGATAGCCTGATCGAGCGCCTTGATACTTGCTTCTGCCGCAGCATACTTGGCCATGTTGGCAGCCTCGGCGGCACCGAAGTCGTCACCGCTGTCATACAGGAATGCAGCCTTCTGCATCATCAACTTCGCCAGCTCGAGTTCGATCTTGACCTGCGCGAGTGGATGCGAAATACCCTGGTGTGCACCGATCGGCGTCTTCCACACTTTGCGCTCGTTTGCATACTTGACCGCTGCGTTCAGCGCGTAGCGGCCCATGCCGATGGCCATCGCCGAACCCAGAATGCGCTCGGGATTCAGGCCGGCAAACAGCTGCATCAACGCAGCATCGGCCTCACCGACCAGCGCCTCGGCAGGCAGGCGCACGTCGTCGAGGAACAACATGAACTGGTGATCCGGTTCGATGATGTCCATCTCCATCGCAGTCTTCTCGAATCCCGGAGAATCGGTGGGAACGATGAACAGTGCAGGCTTGAGCTTGCCGGTCTTGGAGTCTTCGGTGCGCGCGACGATCAGCACGGCATCGGCCTGGTCGACACCCGAGATGAAGATCTTGTTGCCACGCAGAATCCAGTCGGCGCCGTCCCGACGCGCAGTGGTCGTGATCTGGTGCGAGTTGGAACCGGCGTCGGCTTCGGTGATGCCGAAAGCCATGATCTTGGAGCCGTCGGCCAAAGCCGGTAGCCACGTCTGCTTCTGCTCCGCGGTGCCGTATTTGCCGATGATGGTTCCGCAAATGGCCGGCGAGACAACAACTAGCAGCAGACCCGCTCCGTGAGCGGCCATTTCTTCCTGAACCAAAGCCAATTCGTAGATTCCGGCACCGCCGCCGCCGTACTCCTCGGGAAGGTTGACGCCGAGAAATCCGAGTTTGCCTGCCTCGTTCCACAATTCGGTGAGCGGCTCGCCTTTACGCGCCTTGGGCAGCACGTAGTCGACGTAGTTGAATCGCTCCCCCAACTTGGCAACAGAAGCCCGCAGTTCCTTCTGCTCGTCGGTTTCGATGAAACTCATGACTCGACCTCTTCCGTAGCTTCGGGTACTTCTACACGTGCGAGTACCGATCCGACCTCGACCTGCTGACCGAGAACAACCGGAAGTTCAACCAGAACACCAGCAGTGGGCGCGGTGACCGTATGTTCCATCTTCATTGCTTCGAGCCACAGAATCGGCTGACCGGCCGTGACCGTATCGCCCTCGGCCGCTCCGATCCGGATTACCGAGCCAGGCATCGGAGCGAGCAGGGATCCTGCCGCAACCTCGGTGGAGGGGTCGACGAACCTCGGCGTCACTGCCAACGACACGGGCCCGAGTGAGGAGTCTACGAAGACCTCACTGCCGTAGGCGGCGACATCGAAAGTACGTCGTATGTCGCCCTGGTCGAAGACCACCCGATCCGAGCTCGCGGATACCAGACTCACTGCACCGAAGCCCTCTGCACTGAGAATGCCACTGCGACTGAGAAAATAGCGGACATCGTACTCGCCCGATGCGGTGGTGTAGCTCTTGCTCTGAGGTTGCGAAGGCAAGTTGCGCCAGCCGCTGGGCAGGCGGCCGATGACCTTCGCCGACGCCCTGTTGTGAGCGGCATCCGCAAGTGCCGCCGCCAGTGCCGAGAGCTTCTCGACATCGGTGTCGGCCAACGGTGTGGACAGCACAGCAAGGTCGTGGGTCTCGAAGAACGCCGTATCGGTCTCTCCGGCAATGAATGCCGGATGTCGCAGGACGTTGACGAGCAAGTCGCGATTGGTCCGGAGACCGTGAATCTTGGTGCGAGCCAAGGTCGATGCCAGCAACCGCGCGGCCGCGGTGCGGGTCGGTGCGTAGGAAATGACCTTGGCCAGCATCGGGTCGTAGTGAACGCCGACAACGCTCCCATCGACTACACCGGAATCGAGGCGCACACCCTGCTCGCGCAGAACACTGAATTCTTCCGTGTCGCCGGGCAGTTCGATGTGATGCACCGTTCCGCTCTGCGGCTGCCAGCCCTTCGCCGGATCCTCGGCGTACAGCCGCACTTCGATGGAGTGTCCACGAATCTCCGGCTGCTGATCGGGCAAGGCCTCACCCGCAGCGACCTGCAACTGCAGTTCCACCAGATCGAGTCCCGTGGTGCACTCGGTGACGGGATGCTCCACCTGCAGACGAGTATTCATCTCGAGGAAGAAAAACTCTCCGTTTTCGTCGGCGAGGAATTCGACCGTGCCGGCTCCCTCGTACCCGATCGCATTCGTCGCGAGACGCGACGCGTCGAAAAGCTTCTCCCGCATGGCCGGTATGCGTTGCACGAGCGGTGACGGCGCTTCTTCCACAACCTTCTGGTGTCGACGCTGGATGGAGCACTCACGCTCCCCCACTGCCCAGACGCCGCCGTCGCGGTCCGCCATGACCTGAACTTCGATGTGGCGGCCCGTCTCGAGATACCGCTCGCAGAACACCATCGGGTCACCGAAAGCTGACAGTGCCTCACGGCGTGCAGCCTCCAGTTCTCCTTCGAGCGCGGACAATTCACGGACAATGCGCATTCCGCGTCCACCGCCGCCGGCTGATGCCTTGATCAGAACCGGGAGGTGCGCTTCGGTGACAGCCGTGGGATCGAGCTCCGCCAACACTGGAACGCCGGCAGCGTCCATGATCTTCTTGGACTCGACCTTGGAACCCATCAGTTCGATGGATTTCACGGGCGGACCGATCCAGGTCAGACCGGCGTCGATGACGGCACGGGCGAATTCCGCGTTCTCGGAGAGGAATCCGTAGCCAGGGTGAATGGCGTCGGCCCCGGCGGCCTTCGCTGCAGCGATGATCAACTCGCCCCGCAAATACGTCTCAGCGGGAGTGTTTCCCGGCAGACGAACAGCCACATCCGCCTCGGCGACGTGCGGGCTGTTGGCATCTGCGTCGGAAAAGACTGCAACGGTTCCGATTCCGTTTCGGCGACAGGTAGCGAAGACACGGCGTGCAATTTCGCCGCGGTTGGCGACTAGGACTGAAGTAATCACGGCGTGCCTCACATACGGAAGACGCCGAAGTTCTCGGTGCCTTCGATCGGGGCGGTGGCAATGGCCGACAGGCACATTCCCACCACGGTGCGGGTGTCTCGGGGGTCGATGACGCCGTCGTCATAGAGGCGCCCGGACAAGAACATCGGGAGCGATTCTGCTTCGATCTGGTTCTCGATCATTGCGCGGATGCCGGCGTCGGCCTCAGCGTCGAAGGCCTGCCCGCGGGCTTCCGCAGACGCGCGACCGACGATCGAAATGACGCCGGCCAGTTGAGCACCGCCCATGACGGCGGACTTGGAACTGGGCCACGCGAACAGAAAGCGTGGATCGAATGCCCGACCGCACATGCCGTAGTGACCGGCGCCGTACGACGCTCCGAGCAGAATCGAAATGTGCGGAACCTTGGAGTTGGCAACCGCATTGATCATCATCGAGCCGTGTTTGATCATGCCGCCCTCCTCGTATTCCTTCCCCACCATGTATCCGGTGGTGTTGTGCAGGAACAGCAACGGCGTGTTGGAACGATTGGCGAGCTGGATGAACTGGGTGGCCTTCTGGGATTCCTCACTGAAGAGAACTCCGCGGGCATTGGCCAGGATGCCGATCGGGTAGCCGTTCAACTCCGCCCACCCGGTCACGAGTGACGAACCGTAGAGCGGCTTGAACTCGTCGAAGTCGGATCCGTCGACGATGCGGGCAATGACCTCGCGAGGATCAAAGGGGATCTTGAGGTCGGCGGGAACGATGCCGAGCAACTCTTCGGGGTCTTCGAGCGGCTCGATAACCTCAGCGCGCGGAGCCGGACCCTTCTTGGTCCAGTTGAGGCGCTTGACGATCGATCGTCCGATACGAATCGCATCCTGCTCGTCGGCAGCGAAGTAGTCGGCCAGACCGGACTTGCGGGCGTGCATCTCGGCACCTCCCAGAGCCTCGTCGTCGGACTCCTCCCCCGTGGCCATCTTGACCAGCGGCGGGCCGGCGAGGAACACCTTGGAGCGTTCCTTGATCATCACGACATGATCGGACATGCCGGGGATGTACGCGCCGCCGGCTGTGGAATTTCCGAATACCAGAGCAATAGTGGGGATTCCGGCTGCGGACAGCTGAGTGAGATCGCGGAACATGCGACCGCCCGGGATGAACACTTCCTTTTGAGTCGGCAGATCGGCACCGCCGGATTCGACCAGGGAAATCACCGGTAGGCGATTCTGCATCGCGATATCGTTGGCGCGGAATCCCTTACGCAGGGTCCACGGATTGCTGGTGCCGCCGCGGACGGTGGGATCGTTGGCGACAATGAGACATTCGACGCCTTCAACAACGCCGATACCGACAACTGTGCTGGCACCTACGGGGAAATCACTCCCCCAGGCGGCAAGAGGGCACAGTTCGAGGAACGGCGAATCCTGATCGAGTAGCAACTCGATCCGCTCACGTGCCAAGAGCTTTCCCCGCTTGTGGTGACGCTCGGTGTACTTTTCACCGCCGCCGGCCAGAGCCTTGGCGTGCTCGACCTCGATCTCCGCAAGCTTGGTGTTCATGGTCTCGACCGCGGTGTTGTAGACCTCGGAGTTTGTGTCCAGCGTGGACCGGATGACACTCATGACTGATACCCCAATCGCTTGGCCGCGAGGCCTGTGAGGATTTCGGTGGTACCGCCACCGATTCCCAGAATTCGCATGTCGCGGTACTGCCTCTCCACTTCGCTTTCCTGCATGTACCCGAGGCCACCGAACAGTTGGACAGCCTGGTTCGCTACCCACTCACCCGTCTCGACGGCGGTGTTCTTGGCAAAGCACACCTCGGCAATCAGATCGCCGTCGCCGGCCATGTGCCGCTCGATCACCGAGTGCGTGTACACCTTGGCCACGTCGATCTTGCGGGCCATCTCGGTCACCGTATTCTGGACTGCCTGCCTACTGATAAGTGGACGACCGAAAGTCTCACGGGCACGGCACCATTCGAGGGTAAGCTCCAAACACCGCTCTGCGCTTGCATAGGCCTGCGCGGCAAGGGCTACACGCTCGGAGACAAATGCCTGTGCAATTTGCGCGAAACCACTGCTCTCTTCACCGACCAGATTTTCGACCGGAACTCGGGCGTCGACAAATGACAGTTCCGCAGTATCCGATGCTCGCCAGCCCATCTTCTCGAGTTTGCGTGACACCGTGAATCCCGGTGTGCCCTTCTCGATCACGAGTAGCGAGACGCCGCCGGCACCCGGCCCGCCGGTACGCACTGCGGTGACTACGTAGTCGGCCCGACAACCCGAGGTGATGAACGTCTTGGAACCGTTGACTATGTACTGGTCACCGTCGAGCTTTGCCGTCGTCTGCAGGTGGCCGACGTCGCTGCCGCCGCCAGGCTCCGTGATGGCCAGTGAACCGATCTTGTCGCCGCGCAATGTCGGCTTGACCCACCGGTCGATCTGCTCTTGGTTTCCGGCCGCAATGAGATGCGGGACTGCAATGCCGCAGGTGAACAGCGAAGCAAACAGCCCACCCGAAGCGCCGGCCTGATGCATCTCCTCACAAATCACGATGGAGTCGATGGCGTCGCCACCCTCACCACCGGCCGATTCAGGCGCGCTGGCACCGAGCAATCCCAGAGCGCCTGCCTTGCGGTGCAGTTCGCGCGGAATTTCCCCGTCACGTTCCCACTGAGTCAGATGCGGCAGGATCTCCTGGTTCACGAATCCGCGAACGGTTTCACGCAGGGCGCGCCGCTCCGGAGTGGTCCACACATTCACCGTGAATCCTCTTTCTGATCAGTTGTGGGGAGGAGCGAAATCGGGATGTCGATGTGACGTGAGCGCAGCCATTCACCAATTCCCTTGGCCTGCGGATCGAATCGTGCCTGCGACGCCACACCCTGGCCGAGGATTCCCTCGATCACGAAGTTCACGGCCCACAGGTGAGGTAGCAGGTGACGGGTCACGGTCAGCCCCGACGCCTCCGGGAGCAGTTCCTTGACCTTCGAGACAGTGAGAGTATTCGCCAGCCACCGCCACTCGTCCTCGCTGCGGACCCAGACGCCGACATTGGCGTTACCGCCCTTGTCGCCGCTACGCGCACCGGCAATGGCACCCAATGCAACTCGAGTGACCGGCCCCGCGGGTAGAGGCGTCGGAAGTTCCGGCTCGTCGACGGGTTCCAACTCCTGCGTCACCGCCGACGGCGCTATGTCGACGCGCGTGCCGTCAGGCAAAACTGCAATGTGAGGCACCGATCCCACGTCGACGTAGCCGGGAGTGAAAACTCCGTACGGCTGACCGTTGCTCGGCGGGGCCGTCAAGGAGAAGCCCGGATAACTGGCCAGCGCCATCTCGACCGCAACAGACGAGAAGGAGCGTCCGATCACCTTGGGGTCCGAATCACGAACCACGCAGCGTAGCAAAGCACTTGCAGTTTCCTCGGTATCGGAATCCGGATGATCCGTCCGCGCCAATGTCCAGACGAGCTCGGCAGGCTTCTTGCTCAACCAGGCCTCGAGCTGGTTCTTCGCCAGCTCGGCCTTGGCCTCGATATCAAGACCGGTGAGTATGAACGTGGCCTCGTTCCGAAAGCCAGCCAGAGTATTGAGCGAAACCTTGTACTGCGGCGGCGGAGCCTCCCCGGTGACGCCGCTGATCAGAACCCGATCGGGGCCCTCCGGCGTCAGCACTGCCGTATCGACCCTCGTCGTCACATCCGGACCCGCATAGCGACCGCCTGTGATCTCGTACAGCAACTGCGCCGTCACAGTTCCGACACTTACCTCACCGTCGGTACCGGCATGCTTCGTGATGACAGACGAACCATCGGCGTTGATCTCGGCGATCGGGAAACCGGGGCGGCCGAGGTTGGGGATCTCCGTAAAGAATGCGTAGTTCCCGCCGGTGGCCTGCGTTCCGCATTCGATGACGTGACCCGCCGCGACGGCACCGGCCAGCTGATCGAAATCGTCTCGCTTCCAACCGAAATGATGAGCCGCCGGGCCCACGATTACCGACGCGTCGGTAACCCTGCCGGTGACCACGACATCGGCGTCGGCAGCCAGGGCTTCGACAATCCCCCAGGCGCCGAGGTAAGCGTTTGCTGTCAACGGCGAGCCTAGACCCAGTTCACCGGCGCGAGAGACCACATCATCACCCTCGACATGTGCGATCTTGGCATTCAAACCCAGCTTGGTATTGACTTCCCGCAGTGCGGCGGCCAGCCCGGCGGGATTGAGACCGCCCGCGTTGGCGACGATCTTCACTCCCTTGTCGAGGGCGAGTCCGAGCGTGTCCTCGACCTGCCTCAGGAATGTCTTTGCATAGCCCAGGGATTGGTCTTTCATCCGATCCCGGCCCAGGATCAGCATCGTCAGTTCCGCGAGATAATCACCCGTCAGGTAGTCCAGTTCACCACCCTCCAGCATCTCCCGCATCGCCGAGACACGGTCACCGTAGAAGCCGGAACAGTTGCCGATCCGTACCGAACTCATTTGTCCGCCTCCGCTTCGCGACCGCTCCCACTGGGTCCGGCAAAGGCCTGTGCAAACCCCAACCACTCCTCGACGTCTGCGCCCACCGCTACGAGGTCGAGATCGGCCCGGTTTGCTCGCTGAGTCACCAGCAGACAGAAATCCAAGGCAAGCCCGGTAACCTTCTGCGCCGCATCTTCGGGACCCCAGATCCAGAGGGACCCGTCGGGCGCGGTCAGTTCCACGCGAAATTCTTCGGCGGGCGGAGTCTTCTCGTTGACCGAGTACGCAAAGTTCCGTGTCCGAACACCCAGATGCGCAATGTTCTTGATGCGCGCGGTAGGTGCCCGCTCGACACCCAGGGCGTCGGCGACGTCCTGCCCATGTGCCCAGGTCTCCATCAACCGAGCGGTTGCCATGGAAACTGCACCCATCGGGGGTCCGTACCACGGGAACTTCGCGCCGGCGGGGGCAGCGGCAAGTGCGTCGACCAATGCGGTTCGGCCGGCGCGCCAATCTGCCAGCAACTCCGCTGGTGGTCGCACAGCCTGCTCCGCCGCGCCGTCGTCGACGAATCCCGCCGGATTCAGGAAAGCCACCTTTAGTTGCTCAGCGAACCCGTCGGGGTCGGTGATTGCCAACAATGCAGCAGCATCGGTCCAATGCAGGTGCCCGATCTGATGCGAGATTGTCCACCCTGCGGCGGGCGTCATTGTCGCCCACTTCTCGGCGGGTAGATCCCTAACCAGTGCCTCGAGGCTGTCGCCCTCGGCCCGCAAGTCATCGATGAACGTCTGAAGTTCGGCCATGCGACCAGCATCACACTCACACATAAAAAAATCAAGCACGAATGATTGTTATTTCCCAAATCGAGTGGTGAGAGACTGAGCGCAACAATCATCGCCCGCAGAGGAGCACCTATGAGCGACGCCGTCCTGATCACCCGCACCGACGACGTGGTCACCTGGACCCTCAACCGGCCGGACACGCGCAACGCCATCTCCGAGATCGACATGATCGAAGCACTCGAAGACGCCGTCACCGCGGTCAATCGCGATCAGAGCGTCCGGGCTGTCATCCTGACCGGAGCCGGATCAGCTTTCTCGTCCGGCGGGAATGTCAAGCACATGCGCGACAAGGAAGGCATGTTCGGCGGCGCACCCGGCGAGATCCGCCAGGGGTACCGACACGGAATCCAGCGCATCCCGCTCGCGCTCTACACGTGTGAAGTTCCGACCATCGCAGCCGTCAACGGTCCCGCTATCGGAGCCGGATGCGATCTCTCACTCATGTGCGATCTGCGCATTGCGTCGAGCGCCGCAATCTTCGCCGAAAGTTTTGTCAAGGTCGGACTCATCCCGGGCGACGGTGGCGCCTGGCTCCTCCCCCGCGCGATCGGCAATGCCCGCGCCGCCGAGATGGCGTTCACCGGAGAACCGATCGATGCTGCCAAGGCCCTCGACTGGGGACTGATCTCCCAGATCACCGAGCCCGACGAATTACTCCCCGCAGCACACGCTTTGGCGGCGCGAGTCGCCGCCAATCCGCCGCAGGTGCTCCGCATGACCAAGAAACTCCTCCGCGAGGGTCAGCACCAAAGCCTCGAGAGCCTGCTCGAACTTTCAGCAGCGATGCAGGCCCTGGCCCACCACACCCGCGATCATCACGAGGCCGTCGCCGCGATGCTGGAGCGTCGAAACCCGGATTTCACCGGCGAGTGAACACGTCAGCACACGCGCCCGGTCGGCAGTTTCTGCCGGTCGGCGCGGTTCTCACTTCGATATTTTCACTGCAATTCGGCGCAGCCTTCGCGACAACACTGTTTTCGCAGATCGGGCCGGCCGGCGCCACGACGCTCCGTCTGACCATCGCCGCGGTAATCCTGGGCGTCATCGTCCGCCCACGGTGGAGTAGATGGTCGAACCGGCAACGCAAAGGCATTCTCGCGCTCGGCGTTTCCCTTGCCGTGATGAACGGCGCGTTCTACGAAGCCCTCGATACCATTCCGATCGGCACTGCCGTCACCATCGAGTTCCTGGGCCCGCTCACCCTGGCCGCAGTACTGTCACGGCGCTGGGCCGACGGCGCCTGGGTGCTCCTGGCTTTCGGCGGGGTGCTGTTACTCGGCTTGGGCGATCATGGGGAGTCCGGACTGGACCCCGTCGGAGTGGCGTTCGCACTCATCGCAGCAGCCGCATGGGCCGGTTACATCATCACCGGATCGCACATCGCCGCAACACTTCCCAGCGCCGACGGTCTGGCTGGGGCCTGTATCGTCGCAGCGGTCCTGACGCTTCCTTTCGGTGTCGTCTCCGGAGGAACCGAACTGTTGGATCCGAAGATTCTTCTGGCGGGCGCTGCAGTCGCAATCCTGTCATCCGTGATCCCGTACAGCCTGGAGATGTGGGCTCTACGGTCATTGGCGAAAAAGGTTTTTGCCGTCCTGATTGCACTCGAACCAGCAGCTGCGGCATTGGCCGGCCTGGTCATCATCGGACAAGCCCTCGACTCGATCACGCTTCTGGCGATCGGACTGGTCGTGAGCGCCGGAGTCGGTACCGTCGCCATGAACCGGCAGCCGTCCCCGAAATAGTCACGGGTACCGTCAGATAACTTCACCCAACGTAGGAGAACCATGACCACGCCGATCATTGCCTCTGTTCTCGGACGCACTCCCCAGATCGACGAGAGCGCCTTCATTGCACCCAATGCCACAGTCGTCGGCGCAGTGACCATCGCTGCCGGCGCAAGCGTCTGGTACGGCGCGGTGCTGCGCGGTGACGCCGAGACAATCACCATCGGCGCCGACACCAATATTCAGGACAACTGCACAGTGCATGCAGACCCCACGTTCCCAGCCGTCCTCGGTGAGCGAATCTCGGTGGGCCACAACGCAGTACTGCACGGTTGTACCGTCGAAGACGACGTACTGGTGGGCATGGGAGCGGTAGTCCTCAACGGTGCGCACATCGGATCGGGTTCACTGATCGCAGCGGGCGCCGTGGTGTCGCAAGGAATGCAGATTCCGCCCGGGTCGTTGGTCGCCGGCGTACCGGCCAAGGTCAAACGTGAACTCTCCGACAACGAAAAAGCCGGGATCAGCGCCAACGGAGCGGGTTACATGATGCTGGCGAAGGCGCACAAGGACATCTGATTCTGAAGGATTTCACTCGCTGAGCGAGTGAAATCCTTCACGATCGGCGCTAGCCTCGCGGCTTCAAAGTGCTGTTCGGCAACTCCGGCGCCGGCAGTGCGGGACCGTCGTAACCCGGCACGACGCCGAAACGCTGACCGGTGACACTTCCGTCGAAGCCTGATGCGAGTTCCGCCTGCCACTTCTGGCGATACTCGACGATCTCCGCATGACTGCGCCCCATGAAGTTCCACCACATGATGACCTGCTCGCCCAACGGTTTCCCGCCGAGGAGCAACACGCGAGCAGGTTCGGTGCCCGGGTTTCGCAACGTCAGTTTCCCGAAGCCCGGTGCCTGGTACCCCAGTTCCGCCCACCTGATCGTGGTGCCGCGAAGCACCACCGAGCCCTGATCGACAATGACACCGTGCTCGTGATCCCGGTCCACATCCAGCGCAATCTCGGCGCCCGGTTCGAGAACGATCTCAGCACCGAGCAATTCGGTAAACGTCTCGACCGGAGACTGCTCGCCGGCCAATGACCCGAGGAAAACGCTGACAGTAGCGTCTCCCACGCGCACCGACTGCGGGCGATAGTGGACAAACGCCGGCGCCGTCTCGCGTGCTGCGTCCGGAAGCGCAACCCACAACTGCATGCCGTGCAAGATCTTCGTACCGGGCGTGGACACCTCCGAATGTGCAATCCCGCTCCCGGCCGTCATCAAATTCAGTTCACCCGGCCGGACCATCGCATGCGAGCCGATACTGTCGCGATGCTCGATCTCCCCGGTAAACAGCCAACTGACTGTTTGTAATCCGGTATGCGGATGCGGCGGCACGTGCATACCGGACCCACTACCGACGTCATCAGGTCCGTAATGATCGGCAAAACACCACGCCCCGATCAACGAACGCTCACGCTGCGGCAAAGTGCGTCGCACCCGCATGGCTCGCGGCCCACCGAGCGGCACGTCCCGCGGCGTAAGAATCTGAATCTCGCTCTCGGCCGGGTGGCCCTCGCATTCCTGCTCGAGGGGCTGCGTTTCGAGGTTGCTCATCTCTTCATCCTGCCTCGGGTCGGTCCGGAATGCCTGCTCGACTAAGCCGAGATGCTCGCGTCGCGGGCCGCCTTCATCGACGCATGCGTCGGCGGGTTGTCCGGAACGTGCGCCGGACGACGCGCCGCGAACTCACGACGCAGCACCGGCACAACTTCTTCGCCGAGGAGATCGAGCTGCTCGAGAACCGTCTTGAGCGGAAGACCTGCATGGTCCATCAAGAACAACTGGCGTTGATAGTCCCCGAAGAAATCGGCGAAAGCCAGAGTCTTCTCGATGACCTGCTCGGGCGAGCCGACCGTCAGAGGCGTCTGCTCGGTGAACTCTTCGAGCGATGGTCCATGACCGTAAACGGGTGCATTGTCGAAGTACGGGCGGAATTCCTTGACTGCGTCCTGACTGTTCTTACGCAGGAACACCTGACCGCCGAGTCCGACGATCGCCTGATCCGCGGAGCCGTGCCCGTAATGCTCGTAACGCTGACGGTAAAGATTGATCAACTCGACGTAGTGCTCCTTGGGCCAGAAGATGTTGTTCGCGAAGAAACCGTCACCGTGATAGGCCGCAATCTCTGCGATCTCCGGGCTACGAATCGAGCCGTGCCACACGAACGGCGCAATGCCGTCCAGCGGGCGAGGCGTGGAAGTGAAGCCCTGCAGCGGAGTGCGGTACTCCCCTTGCCAATTCACCACTTCTTCGTCCCACAACCGGCGCAGAAGCTGGTAGTTCTCGAGAGCCAACGGGATGCCGGCGCGGATGTCCTTGCCGAACCACGGATATACCGGCGCAGTGTTGCCGCGGCCCATCATGAGGTCGACGCGGCCCTCGGCGAGGTGCTGCAGCATCGCATAGTCCTCGGCGATCTTCACCGGATCATTGGTGGTGATGAGCGTCGTGGACGTGGAGAGAGTGATCTTCTCGGTCTGGGCTGCGATGTAGCCGAGCATGGTAGTGGGAGATGACGGCACAAACGGCTTGTTGTGATGCTCACCGGTCGCGAAGACGTCGAGTCCGACCTCCTCGGCATGCTTGGCGATGGTCGTCATGGCCTTGATGCGCTCGTGCTCTGTCGGAGTGACCCCGGTTGTGGGGTCAGTCGTGACATCGCCGACCGTGAAGATTCCGAACTGCATGGTTACTCCTCGCGAGAATCCTGATCCATGCTTCTGCATGTAGTTAGTTCAACATTCAATCATTTATTGCTATTCCGCGCCACAAACGCCGAGGGCGGCAAGCACAGTGTGTGCTTGCCGCCCTCGATCGTTGAGAAAGTATGTCAGTGCATCATCATCGGCGCCGGGGTGTCACCCTCGGCCACGGTCTTCGTGATCTTCTTGCGAGGCAGGAAGTATGCCGGAATGAAGGTCAAGGCGATCAGCACGGTTGCCACCACGAATGTATTGCCGAACGAATCAGCCAACTGCGAGAATCCGTACGAGAGGACCTCGGGCGGAGTCTGTTCCGTGATCATCGCAGCTTCCGGGGTTGTGCCCCGCGAAGCAGCGGCCAACCCTGCGCCCTCGTGATTGAGAATCTGATTGGTCAGAACCACGGACATGACGGCGGTACCGATGGAACCGGCCGTCTGCTGAACAATGTTCATGAGCGACGAACCGCGGGCGATCTGATCATTGGACAGCGTCACGATTGCTGCGGTCATCAGCGGCATCATCGTGCAGCCCATACCCATACCCATGACGAAGAGCGCAGCCATCAGCATCCAGGTCGGCGAATCGGCTGCCACCTGCGTGAAGACACCCATACCGATCAGGATCAGCGGAAGGCCTGTGAGAACGATCTTGCCGGGGCCGATCTTGTCCACAAGACGTCCCGCAATCGGCATCGTCAACATTGCGCCGAATCCCTGAGGCGCCATCAACAGTCCGGCAGCAAGGGTTGTGGACCCGGTCACCTGGATGAAATAACTCGGGAAGAGTAGACCAGCGCCCATGAACGCCACGATGAACAACGACGTCGTGATGACAGCAACGGTCAACTGCCGGTTCTTGAACAACCGCAAGTCGATCAGGGGATGGTCTTTGTTGAGTGCGTGGAACACGAATCCGATGATCAGGGCCAAACCGATGCCCGCGGTGACCAGAACCCTGGCCGACGCCACAGTTCCCACCTCCGGGATCGAAGACACACCGAAGAGGAACAGAGCAAGACCGGGCGAGAGCAGAAGCATCCCGAGGAAGTCGAACGACTGCGACGGCTGCGGGTTATCGGACGGCAGAAGCTTGAAAGCTGCAGCGAGCGCGATAATTCCGACAGGCAAGTTGATCAAGAAGATCCAGTGCCAGCTCGCCACGTCGATCAGCCAGCCGCCGAGAATCGGGCCGCCGATGGGACCGAGCAGCATGGGGATACCGAGCACAGCCATGACGCGGCCGATGCGCTCCGGGCCCGCTGCCCTCGTCATGATCGTCATACCGAGCGGCATCAACATACCGCCGCCGAGTCCCTGCAGAACGCGGAAACCGATGAGCGACGTGATGTCCCAGGCCATCGCACAAGCCACTGAACCAAGCACGAACAGGACCAGCGCAGTCATGTACAGACGTTTGGTACCGAAACGGTCGGCTGCCCACCCCGTCACCGGGATAACAGTTGCCAGGGCCAGCGTGTACGCCGTCATTGTCCACGCGACAGTGGCGTAGGACGTCTGGAATTCGGCGGCAAATGTCGGCAGCGCAACACTCACCACGGTCACGTCAAGAATGGACATGATGGCGCCGAGCACCACCACGGACGCGATCTTGAGGACCGTCCCGTCAAGTTTGTCGGACGCCGCTGTCGGCGCGTTCGGCGAAGTCATCGCGAAGTCTCCTGGGTAAATGCTCGCAGATATTCACCCGCGAGAATGGGCTCGAGCGCCTCTACTAGTCGAAGCGCGTCCGGCGTGGGCACACACGAAGCGAACTCGCGAAGCTGACCACGCTTGCATTCGATGTGATTGGACGTGACCTTACGACCGGCCTCCGACAAGGAAACCCGCTTGACGCGTCGGTCACGTTCATCTTCACGCCGATCGATCAGACCCATGTTCACGAGCTGATCGATATTGCGCCCCGTCGCGGCCACCGAGAGCCGGAGCTCGTCTGCAACCTCGTTGATCGGGATCGGCGAGTCACGCTGTGTGAGCGCGAACAGCACGCGCACCTGTGAGAATGAGAGATCCAGCTCGACCAATGCATCGATCGACTCCGTATCGCTGATACTGATCAGGCGAGTGAAAAACTCGTCGAGTGCTCCGAACAGGTCATCAGAAGTCGAATCAATCACCTGGCGAATAGTAGTGCGGATGCAACTATTGCCCAAATGAAACTAAGGTGCAACCCAGATAACGGTGAGCACCATCACCTTTTCTTCGCTCATTCCTGCACCAAGATGGCCTTTCCGAGAACTTTGCCGGTTTCCAGATCGGTCAGCGCCAAGGCCGCATCCTCCAAAACGTACCGAGCCTTGACGAGGGGTCGCAACCCATTTCGGACATGCTCCACGAGCGACGCGTGCACCTCGGCTACCGCCTCCGGATTGGTCCGCGTGAACTCGCCCCACGCCGCCCCGACGATGCTGATGTTGCGGAACAGCACCCGGTTCACCTTCACCTGAGGAATACCGCCGCCGGCAAATCCGATCACGACCAGACGACCTTCGGGCGCCAGCACACGGACAGCGTCATCGAACGCGTCGCCGCCGACCGGATCCACGACGATCTGAGCGCCGACGCCGGCAGTGAGTTCGCGAACCTTCTCACCCCAACCCGGAGCCAAGGCGACAACCTCGTCGGCACCGAGTTCGCGGAGGAATTCCTCGACACCCGCACGCCGAACGACTGCGATGACCCGTGCACCGTGCGCCTTCGCCAACTGAATGGTCGCAGTTCCCACGCCACCCGCCGCACCGAGAACGACCACGGTTTCGCCGGCCAGAATCTTGGCGCGACGAGCCAGTGCGAATTCCATCGTCTGATAGTTGATGATCAGTGAGGCCGCTTCGTCGAAAGCCAATGCGTCGGGAATCCGATGAACCTGCGCCGGATTGACTGCAATGCGTTCCGCATATCCCCCGAGGTATGTCGCTGCGAGAACCCTCTCGCCGGGAGCAAATCCGGACCCCTCCGGCGCTGATACCACCACACCCGATATCTCCGCGCCCGGAATGAACGGCGGCTCAGGTCGGATCTGGTACTTGCCGTAGGTGATCAACAAGTCCGGGAAGCAGACACCGCTGGCTTTGACATCGATGAGAACCATGCCCTCGGCATTGGGTTCGGGGACTTGCTGAACGTCGATACTTTGCGGGCCGGACAATTCCGTAACCACCATTGCGCGCACAGAAACTCCTCTTCGAGATGCCTGATGCCTTGACCGTAAATCGGATGTTTCGACCCTAACCCGGCCACGTCGTCAGGTCACCGCAAGCATGCCCGCCTCTTGCAGTACGAGGTCGCATCCGTACACATACAGAGGCGAAAAGTCTTGTGCAGCAAGGCACATCGTTTCCGAAGGTTTCGAGGATCTGAAGGTACTCACGCAGATGATCGACGCGGATGCCATCACTCCGCTGAAAAGCCTGACAGAATCGGCTCACTCCAGCGAACAGGAACTCTACGTGAACCCAGATCTCACTCTCGCTGTTCAGCCGAGTCGAGGACCGATATTCGTCAAGTCCCGACCCGTCCGCACCGGCGATATCGATGCTGCCAAACAGATTCGGCTCGACGGCATCGCCCGGTACCTCCAGGACATCGGCAACGACAACATCGAAGCTGCCGACGCCATCGACACCCATCCGTTCTGGATCGTCCGTCGTACCGTCATCGATGTCATTCGCCCGGCGATCTGGCCTGAAGGCCTGACAATGACCCGCTGGTGCTCCGGATTCTCGACGCGATGGGCGAACATGCGCGTCCGCTTCGACGGGAGCAACGGCGCACTGATCGAGACCGAAGGCTTCTGGATCAACATCAGCCCCACATCCGGCATGCCCACTCGGATGAGCGACGACTTCATGAAACCCCTCGAAGAATCCACCGACGAACACCGCCTCAAATGGAAGCGTGTCATCGCCGACAACGCCCCGGACGCCGACGAACCGGATGTCCTCGACACACCCTTTACCCTGCGTGTGACCGATATCGACCCCTTCGATCACGTCAACAATGCTGTCTACTGGCAAGCCGTCGAGGAGATCATCAGCGCGCGTACCGAATTGCGATCAGTTCCGCACCGGGCACTGATCGAATATCTCTCGCCCATCGTCGCCGGCGACGAGGTCATCCTCCGAAGCCGCGTCGACAACGCCGGTCTCACCGTGTGGTTCCTGGTCGGCAACGCCTTACGTGCAGTTGCGCGAGTCAGCGCGCTCTAACGGAGCTTCCGGGTCACGACCGCCCCGACGCCGAAGATCACTGCAAGAAGGATTGCGGCCCAGAAACCGAAGAGCCACCACACAACTCCGAACACGACCACGGCGGGAGCAACGGTAATGAGCGCGATTGTGGGACTCTCGCGTACCACTTCGAGTGCGGTCCGAGCCTTGCTCCCATCAAGTCTGGTTCGATCAAGCTTCTTGCCGACCATCGGAGCCTCCTTCAAGGTCTGTTCTTCCAGACTAACCGGACTTCCCGTGCAACAGCGGATACCGTAAACCCATGGCCGACCACCGCACCCTCGTACTCATGCGACACGGAAAGTCCAGCTACCCCGAAGGCATTCGCGATCACGAACGTCCCCTCGCCGATCGCGGGCTCAGAGAAGCCCGAATTGGCGGAGAATGGCTCCGGGAAAACGTCCCACCCATCGAGGCGGTTCTGTGCTCCACATCGCGCCGAACCGTGGAAACTTTGGCGGCCACCGCCATCGAGGCGCCCACGGGGTTCGAGAAATCCATCTACGGCGGCTCACCCGCCGACGTGATCAATGCCGTCCGAACCACGTCCGAAAGCGTCAGAACCCTCCTCGTCGTCGGCCACGAACCCGGAGTCCCTTGGACTGCACTCGATCTGGCATCCAACGAGAATTCCGAAGCAGCTGGGCGCATCAAGGACAAATTTCCGACATCAGCGATCGCGGTATTGTCCGTGCCCGTGCCATGGGCAGAACTCGACGATGCCGTCGCAACGCTGCTCGAATTTCACGTTCCACGCTGAATACAAGCTGAGCACAAAGCAGAAACCCCCTACCTCGTACGAGGTAGGGGGTTTCTTTTAACGGCTAACCGCTAGCGGTAGTCGTTGCTGAAGCCGTAGTCGTCCAGCGGAACTGCAGCGCCGGTGTTCTGGCCGAAGCCGTCCGGGCTGTAGTACTGGTCGTCGTACGCGGGCACTGCGTAAGCAGCGGCGCGAGCTTCTTCGGTGGGCTGAACCTGGATGTTGCGGTAACGGTTGATACCGGTACCGGCAGGGATCAGCTTTCCGATGATGACATTTTCCTTCAGACCGATCAGCTTGTCCGAGCGGCAGTTGATTGCCGCATCGGTCAAGACGCGAGTGGTCTCCTGGAACGATGCCGCGGACAGCCACGAATCCGTCGCGAGCGACGCCTTCGTGATACCCATGAGCACCGGACGGCCTGCTGCGGGCTCGCGGCCCTCAGCGACAACGCGGCGGTTGGCCGATTCGAACTCGGCGCGCTCAGTGAGCGAGCCGGGCAGGAACTCGGTGGCACCGGAATCGATGATCGTCACGCGACGAAGCATCTGGCGCACGATGACCTCGATGTGCTTGTCGTGGATCGACACACCCTGGCTCCGGTACACCTCCTGGACCTCGTTGACCAAGTGGATCTGAACCTGACGCGGACCCATGACTCGCAGGACCTCGTGGGGATCGGCAGCACCTTCCATGAGCTGCTGTCCAACCTCGACGTGGTCACCGTCTGTCAGAAGGCGGTCTTCGCCGTCGGCGTGCTTGAAGACACGCAGACGCTGACGCTTGCTGAGCTTGTCGTAGACAACCTCTTCGCCGCCGTCGTCCGGCACGATCGTGATCTTGTAGAAACGATCGCCGTCTTCGAGCTGTACCCGACCGGTGACGTCCGCGATCGGAGCCTTGCCCTTCGGCACACGTGCCTCGAACAGCTCCTGGACACGCGGCAGACCACCGGTGATGTCGGCTCCTGCCACACCACCCTGGTGGAAAGTACGCATGGTCAGCTGGGTACCGGGCTCACCGATCGACTGTGCGGCAACAATACCGACAGCCTCACCGATGTCGACCAGCTTGCCGGTGGCCATGGAACGGCCGTAGCAAGTGGCGCAAACGCCGGTGCCGGTGGTGCAGGTAAGGACCGAACGGACCTTGACCTGCGTGATGCCGGCCTCGAGCAGAGCGTCGATCGCGGGGTCACCGAGATCGTGTCCACGCTCGACGATGACGTTGCCGTTCTCGTCGATCGCGTCGGCAGCCAACGTACGTGCGTACGTGCTGGTCTCGACGTGAGCATCGCGGATCATCGAGCCATTGGCCTGCTTCTCCGAGATGGTCGTGACAATGCCGCGCTCGGTGCCACAGTCGGTCTCGCGAACGATGACGTCCTGCGACACGTCCACCAGACGACGGGTCAGGTAACCCGAGTCGGCGGTACGCAGAGCGGTATCGGCCAGACCCTTACGAGCACCGTGAGTGTTAATGAAGTACTCGAGAACGGTCAGGCCTTCCTTGAAGGAAGACTTGATCGGACGCGGGATGAACTCACCCTTCGGGTTTGTCACCAGGCCCTTCATACCGGCGAGCGAACGAACCTGAGTCATGTTGCCGGCTGCGCCGGACTTCACGATCATCGGGATCGGGTTGTCGTCGGGGAAGTGAGCCTCCATGGCCTTGCCGACCTTTTCGGTCGCTTCCTGCCAAATGGTGACCAGAGCGCTGTTGCGCTCCTTCTTGTCCAAAGCACCGCGCTGGTACTGCTTCTCGATCTTGTCGGCCTGAGCCTCGAAGTCCTCGATGATGGCAGGCTTCTCCGGCGGAACGAGAACGTCCGAGATGGAGATGGTGACACCGGAACGCGTGGCCCAGTAGAAGCCGACGTCCTTGAGCTTGTCGACGGTCTGAGCAACGACGATCATCGGGTAACGCTCGGCGAGATCGTTGATGATCGTTGCCTGACGCTTCTTCGGCATCTGCTCGTTGACGAACGGGTAGTCCGCCGGAAGCAGCTCGTTGAAGAGCACGCGACCCAAAGTGGTGACTGCAGTCCAGCTTTCGCCGTACTTCCAGCCCTCGGGGAACACTTCGTTCTCCTGCTCACGCGACGGACGCTGGGTGGTCAGACGCACCTTGATGAGCGACTGAACCGTCAGCGCGCCACGATCGACGGCCATCTGTGCCTCGGCGGGGCTGGAGTACACGCCCTGCTCGGCACTGTCGTGACTCGGCGCAACGAGCTCGCCCACAACACCCTCGTCGAGACGAGTGAGGTGGAACAGACCCGTGACCATGTCCAGACGCGGCATGGCGAGCGGACGACCCGAAGCGGGCGACAGGATGTTGTTCGAGGACAGCATCAAGATGCGAGCCTCGGCCTGCGCCTCCGCTGACAGCGGAAGGTGCACAGCCATCTGGTCACCGTCGAAGTCGGCGTTGAAGGCCTCACACACCAGCGGGTGGAGCTGAATGGCCTTGCCCTCGACCAGCTGCGGCTCAAATGCCTGGATACCCAGACGGTGCAGCGTAGGTGCACGGTTGAGCAGCACGGGATGCTCGGCGATGACCTCTTCGAGGACATCCCACACCTGGACGCGCTTGCGCTCGACCATGCGCTTGGCCGACTTGATGTTCTGCGCGTGGTTCAGATCAACCAGACGCTTCATCACGAACGGCTTGAAGAGCTCCAGCGCCATCAGCTTGGGCAGACCACACTGGTGCAGCTTCAGCTGAGGACCGACGACGATAACCGAACGACCCGAGTAGTCGACACGCTTACCGAGGAGGTTCTGACGGAAACGACCCTGCTTGCCCTTGAGCAGATCGCTCAGGGACTTCAGCGGGCGGTTACCGGGTCCGGTGACCGGACGTCCACGACGACCGTTGTCGAACAGTGCGTCGACCGACTCCTGCAGCATCCGCTTCTCGTTGTTGACGATGATCTCGGGAGCACCGAGATCGATCAGTCGCTTGAGGCGGTTGTTGCGGTTGATGACACGGCGGTACAGATCGTTGAGGTCGGACGTCGCGAAACGTCCACCGTCGAGCTGAACCATCGGGCGAAGCTCCGGCGGGATCACCGGAACAGCGTTGAGGACCATGCCCATCGGCGAGTTGCCGTTGGTCTGGAAAGCCGCAACCACCTTGAGGCGCTTGAGAGCACGCAGCTTCTTCTGGCCCTTGCCGCTGCGGATGGTCTCGCGAAGAGACTCTGCCTCGGCGTCGAGGTCGAAGTTCTGCATCAGGATCTGGATGGACTCTGCGCCCATCGCACCCGTGAAGTACTCGCCGTAACGGTCGACAAGCTCGCGGTACAGGAGCTCGTCGATGATGAGCTGCTTGACGCTCAGCTTGGTGAAAGTGGTCCAGATCTCGTCGAGACGATCCAGCTCACGCTGTGCGCGGTCACGGAGCTGACGCATTTCGCGCTCGCCGCCGTCCTTGACCTTGCGGCGGACATCGGACTTGGCGCCCTCTGCCTCGAGCTCGGCGATATCTGCTTCGAGCTTCTGTGCGCGTGCCTCGAGATCGGCGTCGCGCTGATCTGCGACAGCCTTCTTCTCGACCTGCATCTCGGCTTCGAGGGTGGACAGCTCGTTGTGACGGAGCTCCTCGTCGACACCGACGATGACGTAGGCAGCGAAGTAGATGATCTTTTCGAGATCCTTCGGAGCCAGGTCGAGCAGGTAACCGAGGCGGCTCGGCACACCCTTGAAGTACCAGATGTGCGTGACCGGTGCGGCCAGTTCGATGTGACCCATGCGCTCACGACGAACCTTGGCGCGAGTTACCTCGACGCCACAACGCTCACAGATGATGCCCTTGAAGCGGACACGCTTGTACTTACCGCAGTAGCACTCCCAGTCCCTGGTGGGGCCGAAGATCTTCTCGCAGAAGAGTCCGTCCTTCTCAGGCTTGAGCGTTCGGTAGTTGATGGTCTCCGGCTTCTTGACCTCGCCGTAGGACCAATTGCGGATGTCCTCTGCGCTGGCCAAGCCAATGCGGAGTTCATCGAAGAAGTTGACGTCGAGCACGTAACTTCCTTTCCCCGTTGGGGTTACGGTTGCCGGTTACCCGGCAACCTGACTGCCAATTCAAATGTGAACTACGCCCCCGGGCTGCTCTTGAAAGAGCAACCCGGGGACCGAAACCTAGTTCGCGAGGTCGTCGACCGTCGCTGCTTCGTTCCTGGACAGGTTGATGCCCAAGTTCGCTGCAGCTCGCTCCAAGTCCTCGTCGTCGCCGTCTGCCATCGTGATGGCAGCACCGTCCGAGGACAGCACCTCCACGTTGAGGCAGAGCGACTGGAGCTCCTTGAGGAGCACCTTGAACGACTCGGGGATGCCGGGTTCCGGGATGTTCTCGCCCTTGACGATGGCTTCGTACACCTTGACTCGACCGACCACGTCGTCCGACTTGATGGTCAGCAGTTCCTGCAGCGTGTAAGCCGCGCCGTAGGCCTGCATCGCCCAGCACTCCATCTCACCGAAGCGCTGGCCACCGAACTGGGCCTTACCACCGAGAGGCTGCTGCGTGATCATCGAGTACGGACCGGTCGAACGAGCGTGGATCTTGTCGTCGACCAAGTGGTGCAGCTTGATGATGTACATGTAACCGACCGAGACCGGGTACGGGAACGGCTCGCCGGAGCGGCCGTCGAACAAGGTGGCCTTTCCGTCGGGTCCGACCATCTGCTCGCCGTCACGGTTCGGGATTGTGGAGGCAAGAAGACCAGTGAGCTCGTCTTCCTTCGCGCCGTCGAACACCGGGGTGGCGATGTTCGAGTCGGCGGGAGCGGACAGCATCTCTTCCGGCAGGGTCGCAGCCCAGTCCGGACGGGTGCCGTCAGCCGCAATCTGAATATTCCAGCCGGTCTTGCCGATCCACCCGAGGTGGGTCTCCAGGACCTGACCGATATTCATACGACGCGGGACGCCGTGCGTGTTCAGGATGATGTCGACAGGCGTGCCGTCCGAGAGGAACGGCATGTCTTCCTGCGGCAGGATCTTGCCGATGACGCCCTTGTTACCGTGGCGGCCGGCGAGCTTGTCGCCGTCCTGGATCTTGCGCTTCTGTGCCACGTACACGCGGACGAGCTCGTTGACACCGGGAGGCAGATCGTCGTCGTCATCACGCGAGAAGACGCGGATGCCGATGACCTTGCCGGTCTCACCGTGAGGAACCTTGAGGGACGTGTCACGAACCTCGCGAGCCTTCTCACCGAAGATGGCGCGAAGGAGGCGCTCTTCGGGGGTCAGCTCGGTCTCGCCCTTCGGCGTGACCTTTCCGACCAGCACGTCGCCGTCACGAACCTCGGCACCGATACGGATGATGCCGCGCTCGTCGAGGTCAGCGAGGACCTCGTCGGAGACGTTCGGGATGTCGCGAGTGATTTCCTCGGCACCGAGCTTGGTGTCGCGGGCATCGATCTCATGCTCCTCGATGTGAATCGAGGTCAGGACGTCCTCTTCCACGAGGCGCTGCGACAGAATGATCGCGTCCTCGTAGTTGTGGCCTTCCCACGGCATGATCGCGACGAGCAAGTTCTTGCCCAGCGCCATCTCGCCGTTCTCCGTGCAAGGACCGTCGGCCAGAACCTGGCCGGCTTCGACGCGCTGTCCCTCGTCCACGATCGGACGCTGGTTGGCGCAGGTGCCCTGGTTGGAGCGAGCAAACTTACGCATCCGGTACGTCTTGCGACTTCCGTCGTCAGCCATAACCGTGACGAAGTCAGCGGAGATTTCCTCCACCACACCCGTCTTCTCGGTGATGATGACGTCGCCGGCATCCACAGCTGCACGCAGCTCCATACCGGTACCCACGAGAGGAGCCTCGCTGCGTACCAGCGGGACAGCCTGACGCTGCATGTTCGCGCCCATCAGGGCACGGTTTGCATCGTCGTGCTCGAGGAACGGAATCATCGCGGTAGCGACGGACACCATCTGGCGCGGCGAAACGTCCATGTAGTCGATGTCGGTGGACGAGACGAACTCGACCTCGCCACCCTTACGACGGACAAGGATCTTCGCGTCGGTGAAGCGGCCTTCACGGTCGATGGCCGAGTTGGCCTGAGCGACGACGTGACGGTCCTCTTCGTCGGCGGTCAGGTAATCGACGATGTCGGTGACCTGTCCGTCGACAACCTGGCGGTACGGCGTTTCGATGAAGCCGAACGGGTTGACGCGTGCGTAGACCGACAGTGAACCGATCAGGCCGATGTTCGGGCCTTCTGGGGTCTCGATCGGGCACATGCGGCCGTAGTGCGACGGGTGAACGTCGCGAACCTCGAGGCCGGCGCGCTCACGGGACAGACCACCCGGGCCGAGGGCGGACAGACGACGCTTGTGCGTCAGCCCCGACAGCGGGTTGTTCTGGTCCATGAACTGCGACAGCTGGGACGTTCCGAAGAACTCCTTGATCGCAGCGACGACCGGGCGGATGTTGATCAGTGTCTGAGGCGTGATTGCCTCGACGTCCTGCGTTGTCATGCGCTCACGAACCACGCGTTCCATGCGGGACAGGCCCACGCGGATCTGGTTCTGAATGAGCTCGCCGACGGTACGCAGACGACGGTTGCCGAAGTGGTCGATGTCATCGACCTCGACGGGAACCTCGACGCCGTCCGGAGCCGTCATCGACAGGTCACCAGCGTGCAAACGCACGAGGTACTCAACTGTCGCGACGATGTCTTCTTCGGTAAGCGTCGATGCAACGATCGGCTGGCCGGCGTTCAGGCCGAGCTTCTTGTTGATCTTGTAACGACCCACACGAGCGAGGTCGTAACGCTTGTCCTTGAAGAACAAGTTCTCCAGCAGCGTCTGCGCGCTCTCCTTGGTGGGGGGCTCGCCCGGACGCAGCTTGCGGTAGATATCGAGCAACGCCTCATCTGTGCCGGCGGTGTTGTCCTTCTCCAGCGTGGCCATGAGGATCTCGGAGAAGCCGAAGCGCTCCGTGATCTGCTCCGTGGTCCAGCCGAGTGCCTTGAGCAGGACGGTAACGGGCTGACGACGCTTACGGTCGATACGGACACCAACGGTGTCACGCTTGTCGACGTCGAATTCGAGCCATGCTCCACGACCCGGGATCACCTTGACGCTGTGCAGATCCTTCTCGGTGCTCTTGTCGACGCTCACGTCGAAGTACACACCGGGAGAACGCACGAGCTGCGAGACGACCACGCGCTCCGTGCCGTTGATGATGAAAGTGCCCTTAGGGGTCATCATCGGGAAATCACCCATGAAGACCGTCTGGCTCTTGATCTCACCAGTGTTGTTGTTGATGAACTCCGCGGTGACGAACAAAGGCGCCGCGTAGGTCATGTCCTTGTCTTTGCACTCGTCCGTCGAGGCCTTGACCTCGTCGAATCGAGGATCAGAGAAGGAGAGTGACATAGAGCCGGAGAAATCCTCGATCGGAGAAAGCTCCGCGAGGATGTCTTCGAGACCGCCGGACACTGCATTGTCGCCGAGAGCTGCTGCTCGTTCGCGCCAACTCTGCGCGCCGATCAACCACTCGAACGAATCGGTTTGAACATCAAGAAGCCCGGGAACATCGAGGGGTTCGCGAACTTTCGCGAACGAAACCCTCTTCGGGGCTCCGGGGATTCCGGAAACTGCCTTGGTCTGGCTAGAGACTGCCAAGATGCGTCCTTCCAGCACCTCACGCGGGCCGCTCCGTACTGTTGCGACCGCCGCTGTATCTGCTTCGAATTTCGCTGGTTACAACCCGAACGAAACCCGTCGCAGAAAGCAAGAAGTTCTTGACTTCGCAGCGGTTGAGACGAGGGGTGGACAGGAGGCAGCCAGCGCAACGTCCAAAAGTACACCCTTACTCAGGAAATGTCGAGTCGGGTGTACGGAGGGGTCAGATTCAGGTACTGGCGTAGGCCGTAGATTCAGGGTCTGCGCGTGTTCACCGATCAGACTGGACCTTGCGGCCCGTTGCGTCAAGAGCGCCAGGGCGTGTCGCGGCATTCGAACATCAGATTAGCGAGGATTCGAACACTTCCGGGACATTGTACCGAGACCTTAGCCCGGAAATGAAAAATCTGGACCGGAATTTCCACTCCGGTCCAGATTCTCGAACATTGCCAGGACCCTAGCGATCCGCGATCTCCGAGATCAGCCAGTTCCCGTCCTGCTTCTCCAAGCTGACGACAACCATCCCGGACCGCGAGCCGGCGGCCACTCCACTCTGCGTCGAACTCACATTCAACTGGGCGAGCAACTGCGCCCGGTCCTTTTCGAGCCGCGTAATGCCGATCTCCGTGACGTCCGCTGTAGTCGCCGTCTGCGTCTGTTCGACGCCGGCCTTCTGCGTGTCCTTGTATTGAGTCAACTGGTCGCGCATGGCTTGATTGAGCCCCTGTACGCCCTTGTCGAAATCAGCGTCGAAGGTATCGGGAGCAAATGTGAACACAGCTTCCAGCGCCGGAGGCGTAATCCGGAGCACTTCCGCCGTTGCACCCTCATCCACCCAAGCGACGTCGTCCATTTGTACGCCCACTTTGAAGAACGCGAGGCCGGCGACCACTGCGACCACCACTGCGGCCGCCCCGACTCCCGCGACGAGACCCCACTGGGTTCGACCCGAATGCTCGGCGCCGGAAGATTCAGTGGTTTCTGCTGCCGTCTCCCCCACCTCGGGCTCGGACGGAGCCTCCGCCGACCCCTCGGCCGGTGTGGATTCAGCCGGCTGAGGCGCCTGGCGCTTCTTCAGACTTGTTTTCGGAACATCGGCGGCCGGTGTTGCCTCGACGGCCGGCGTCTCGACTGAGGGTGAAGTTATCTCGACTGCCTCAGGCTCGACGGGTTCGGTACCCGGCGTCCCCGCGGGGACGTTCAACGAGCGGGCTGATCCGGCGATCTTCGGTCGTCGGTTCGGATTGACCGGTGGCATCCCGGCTTTGCGCTTGGGTGGCATTACGCGCTTCTCCTTCGAAGGACTGGACAGATCCGGGTCGGGTTACTACTGACCACCGGTATCGCCGCCTTCACTCGGTGCTGGTGCTGGCGCTGGGGTCACGGCACCAGGGACTGCCGGTGCATCAGAAGCCGGTCCGGAACCATCAGCCGGTGCGGAACCATCAGTGCCCGGCAGCGTGCCCGAATCCAGATCCACCCGGTTGCCGATCGGTTCAGCCGACTGCGCCTTCCAAACACCGTCGACCTCGACCATGCCCAGCCTCATGCCGAGCTGATTCTTCACATACTGGTTGCCCTGGGTAGTGGTCACCTTCACGACAACAAGCGCCGTTGCAGTCCGGTCGTCCGTATTGAGTTCGGAGAGCGCGGCCTGCACGACCTCCGTGTCCGCCTTGGATCCGGAGTTCCGCAATTCATCCGTGATGGAGTCCTGAACGGTCTGCAGATACGTTGTCATCTCGTCTCCGGTTACCGATGACCGCATGTTCGCGATCGAGGCATCGAGATTGGCGGCGTCGGCATTGTTGAGATTGATCGCAACTTGCTGAGCCCCCACCAATGCCTCGTTGCGAATCTCGGCAACGTTGCGTGCCTTGAAATACCCGACACCGAACACACCGAGCGCAACAAGTGCCACCAGGAGGAGAACACCGACCGCAACAAGCGGTGCTGTCGACCCCTTCGAACTGCTTTTCTGAATCACGTCACTACCCTACTTAACTGTATTGCTCAGACTATGGCCACGAACTCTCAACTGCCACAACTGAAGTTGCCTGAGCTGCACAGACTCCGATACCTCACGCGCAGATTACTTGGGCGTGACTCCGACCAACGGCGCCAACTGAGTGGCGATCGGATTGAGGTTCAGCTTGTCCGGGTCTACCTTCGGCTTGAAATCCCACGGCTGGATCGTGTCCGGATCGGCGTAGATCACCCGGTTTGCACTTCGGACACCGGTCTCGCTACCCAACGGAACTTCACAGGACGCTGCCGTATTGAGCGGGAAATCCTGCTGCGTGTCGTCGAAGTTCGGATCCTTGCGCTTCATGTCGTTGATGATTGCCATCGTGCCTTCGTATCCGACGGTGCACGAGAGCGGATTATTGGTCTCCAGCACCAATCCCTGGTGCACAGTTCCGTCACCCGGAGCCACTGTCGGGGCCGCAGCTGCCAAGCCCGGCAGGAAGATCAGGAACGGTTGCAATGCAATTGCGCGTGGGGCCAAGGTCTTGGTGGTCGCCGCAAGATTGGTGAGGTCGGTGGTCAGCGACGGACCGCCCTCGTTGATGAGCGCCCCGATCTGATCGCTCGCGGGGATGCCGTTGTCGATCAAACGCCTGATGTCGGGGTCGCTCGTACGGAGTTGCGCGGCAACAACATCGAGATCAGCACTGAACTGCTTGATCGCTGACGACTGATCCGACTGCGTCGTGAGCACAGTCTCACTGTCTCGGATCAGTCCGAGAGTCTGTGGCAGCGTGTCCAATCCGGACTGAGAGAGACCGGACAGCGAATCTGCGAGGACCTGGATGTCTTCACCCTTACCGTTGAACGCTGCGCCCAACTCGACAGCGACGGTATGGAGTGCGTCGACCGGTACGGAATGCACCAACCCGTTGGCGCTGCCCAGCACCTCTTCCACCGGAATCGGCGTCGTCGTGTCACCCACCGCGATCACCGATCCGTCCTGAAGGAACGGACCCTGATCGGTGTCAGGAATCAAATCCACGAACTGCTCGCCGATAGCCGAGCGGTTGGCCACCACGGCCTTTGTCGACGCCGGGATTTGCGGGGCACTGCTGTCGATCATCAGATCGACCTCGATACCGTTGGACGTCAACGACATATCACCGACGCGTCCCACCGGCACACCGCGGTACGTAACCTCGGCGTTGGTGAAGATTCCGCCCGACGTCGCCAATTCAGTCTTGACCGTGTACTGACCGAAACCCATGAGATTGTCGAGACGTACGTACTTGGCACCCACATAGACGAGCCCGAGAAGCGCAACCAGCACGAAGCCGACGAGTTGCCATTTGACCAGAGCTGATCTCATTGTCCACCACCGATTCCGAACTGATCCAGCATTCCCTGGATGGGGTTGAGCGGGCCGTTCGCGGCCGGAGCAACAGCATCACCTGTCGGCGCCACCGGCAACGCGGCGACCACCGGCAACTGCGGCAGAATCGGCGCGATCGGGAGGAGTGAAACCGTCGGCCAACCTGGCCGTGGACCATTCCCGTTGTAGTACGGGTTGGACGGATCGACCACCGGCTTGGGGTCGCCGAACTTCGGCTGGCGATATTCGGGATCTCCCTGTCCGACACCGAGTCCGGAGAGTGTGTTACCGATCTGCAAGTCGACCACCAAGAAGAGGTTCACGGATCCACCCTGAGTGATCTTCTCGACGCCGTCGGGGAACGGGAAGGTCGGCAGGAACGGAAGTGCGCCTACAAAATCGTCACCAGAATCCGCCAAGGCCTGCAGCGTCGGCCGCAGCGCCTGCAAGTCCGCGATCAAGTCGTTCTTCGACTGTGTGAGGACATCGGTGCCTACGGTTCCGAGGCGATCGACCTGGGTGAGCATCTGCGTCAACTGCGGACGCTGCTCGTTGAGAACCTGTGTCGCAACGGGCAATTCCTCGAGGATCTTGCCGATCTTCTCGGTCTGATCGTTGACGCGAGTGGACAGAACATCGAGTCCGTCCAGGGCACGAGTAATGTCGTCGCGCTGTTCGTTCAATCCACCGATCAGCGTGTTTGCCTGTTCCAGAAGACTTCTCGTCTTTCCTTCACGGCCGTCGAAGGCTGCGCCGAGTTCCTGCACGATTGGCTGCAATTGGCCGACACCGCCGCCGTTGAGCAGCAGTGACAATGCACCGAGCACCTGTTCGATCTCGGTGGCATGACGCGTCCGATCCAGCGGAATCAGGTCGCCATCGGCCAATTTTGCCGTGGTGTCCGATCCACTCGGCGGAGCCGAAAGCTGAATGAACTTCTCGCCGAGCAGATTGGTCTGTTCTACTGCCGCAACGGCATTGGCCGGCAGGTCAACCGACGAATCCAAGATGATTCCCACGTCGGCAGTCCAACCGTCCGGACCGACCGTCACCTTCTCGACCCGGCCGACCGGAACACCGTCCACCTTGACGGCAGACTGCGGAACGAGATCCAGGACGTCGTCAAATTGGATAGTCAGGTTCATCGGATCCGATCCGACATCCGGTCCACCCGGAAGCGGAACGGCGTAGATGCCTTCCGACGAGCATGCCGTGGCGCCGAGCAATACCGCGCAGAGTCCTGCGCCCACGATCAATGTGCGCTTCACTCGCCCTCCCCACTGGTCAGTCGCGGTGACACAACACCGGGCACTGTGCCCGGCACTACCTGGGTTTGACGCTCCGGACCGGCCAGAATCCCGAAGGGAAGATTCAGGTTCTTCGCCTTCTCGGCCGCATCCGACATCGCTGCAACGCCCGCGCACTGATCGATAGCCGGCTGCATCTGTCGTCCCAACTGCTCGAATCGCGGATCGCCGGGAAGCAACTTGCCGACATCCATCAACTTGCACAACACAGCGGCCGGATTCTCCAGGTCGGGGAATGCCAAACGTGAAGCAAGAACACCAGCTTCGGCGTCGTACGAGTTCACGAGGTTGGAGATCGCAAGCGGCAACATGGTCAAGGTGTTTGCGAGCCCCTCCTTGTTGTCCGCCAACGTCTGAGTCGGTGCAACCAAACCGTCTACGGTCGTCACCAACTGATCGCGGTTGTCTGCCACGAACTTCGCGACGTCCCCGAGTGCCAACGACAACTGATTCAGAGCGGCACCCAGATCATCACGCTCGCCGGCCAGAAAACCCGTGAGGTCTGACAACTGCGTATTGAACTGGCGCACTTGCTGGTCGTTGGTTGCCAACGCCCCGACAAAAGTATTGAGGTTCTTGATCGTGATCGAGATGTTGTCTCGCGAGTCGTTCAAGGTGCGGGCCGCGTCGGACAGCTGGGTAATGCTCTCCCCCAATGCAAGTCCGTTCCCGTCCAGGTTGGCTGCGCCGGTCTCCACGAACTTCGAGAGCGCACCGTCCTTGTTCGCACCTTCGGGGCCGAGCGCCGCCGAGAGGTCGTTGATACTGGCATACAGCTGGTCGACCTCGACCGGAGTAGCAGTTCGGTCGATCGGGATCTCCGAACCGCTGGCCATCTTCTCGCCGCCGGTGAAGACGGGGCTGAGCTGAATGTAACGGTCGGCAACCACCGACGGCGTGATCTGTGCCGCGTTGGCATCCACCGGGATATCGATCCCACGATCGACTCGCATTTCGACCTTGACTTGGTCGCCCTGCGGTTCGACCGACGTGACGCTGCCGACCTTGACGCCGAGAATTCGAATGTCGGAGCCGTCGTAGATTCCGATCGACTTGTCGAAGTAGGCCGTGATCGTGGTTGTGCCGGCGCGGGTCAACACCCACCACAGGCCCCCGACGATAACCAGCACACCGATCAACCCCGCAGCGACAATCGCAAGAGTTCGCTTCTTGGAGCCCCTGCCGGCTTCTGCAGTGTCAGCCATCAGTTGCCTCCCAACGTACGCATCGGTTCGCGGTAACCCGGAATGTCCGGCAGACCCGGCGGAAGAAGGTTGACGACGACCTGATCGAACCAACGACCGTTACCGACCACGTTGGCGTACAAGCGGATAAAGGGTTCGTAGAGCTTCAGAGCCTTGTCCAAGTTCTCGTTGTTGGCTTCCAGAATGTCGATGACACCGTTGAGCTGCGTCAGCGCTGGTCCGATCGCCGCCTCATTGTCACGGACAAGACCGGTGAGCTGCTGCGACACTCGCTGAGTTCCGGTGAGCAGTTGCGAAATCGACTGCTGGCGATTGTTCAACTCCTGCACCAGCAATCCGCCGTCCCTGATCAGCTGAGTGAATTCTACGTTCCGGTCAGCCAGGATCTGCGAAGTCTTTCCTGTTGCGTCGAATAGCTTCTGCAAGTCCTGATCGCGGCTCGCGATCGTCTGCGACAACCGACTCACGCCGTCGAGCGAGGCCCGGACATCATCCGGGGTCTCGGAGAATGCCTCGGACAGCGTCTCCATGCTCTTGGCCAACTGGTCGGTGTCGATCTCACCGACCGTGTCGGACGCCGCCGAGAAGGCCTGCACGACGTCGTACGGAGACGTGGTGCGTGCCAGCGGAATCCGTTCCTTGGGATCGAGGTTCTCGGTGCCGCGCGGATCGAGAGCAAGATACTTCTGACCCAAAATCGTTTTGATCTGGATGGACGCCGATGTCTGGTCCCCCACCCACGCGTCCTTCACCTTGAAGTCCACCAGCACACGATCCCTATCGAGGTCGACGGACGTTACCTTGCCGACCTTCACACCGGCGATACGAACCTCGTTGCCGGGCTTGAGGCCCGCAGCTTCTGAGAATTCGGCAGCGTACGAAGAACCTGCGCCGACGAATGGGAGTGAATCGAGGAAGAACGCGGACAAAGTTGCCAGTAGCACCACGAAGATGCCGATGGCGCCGGCCATTGCCGGACTGCGACGTTTTTTCATCGGCCCTGCAACTCCTTGATTCCGTCTTGAGTGCATCGGGTGGCCGCGTTGGTGTAGATCGGCTGGTTGACCGTAGGCAGCCCGGTCGGCAAGTTCAGCGACGCTGACTGCCCGGGACCGGCGACGATGTCGATTCCGCACAGATAGAACTGGAACCACGAGCCGTAACTGGCCACGCGCGCCAACTTCTCGAGCTTGACCGGCAACGTCGACAGCACCGAATTCACGTCGTCACTACGACGATTCAGAGTTGTCGCCAGCGTGTTGAGCGCCGTGATCGACCCCTGAATCGAGGGACGCGTCGGCTCCAACAGATCGGCGGTCGCGTCGGTCAGACCGGCGAGTGAGGTGACTGCGGAACCGACAACACCCCGCTCGTTGGCCAATCCGGTGACCAGTTGTTGAGTGTTGATGATGAGCGAATCCAGGTTCTTGTCATTCGCATTCACGGTCGCGAGTACATCGTTGAGATTCTTGATGACCGCCCCGATGACTACGTCCTTGTCTGCCACCGTATTGGTGAGACTCGCTGTGTTTCGGACTAGTTCACCGATCGTTCCCGACTCACCCTGGAAAACCTGGATGATCTGGTACGAAAGCTTGTTCACATCCTCAGCACTGAGTGTGGTGAACAGCGGCTTGAAGCCGTTGAACAGCGTCGTGAGATTGACGGCAGGACGAGTCTGATCGAGTGGAAGTGTGTCGCCCGCGTTCAGCTTCTTACCCTGACTCCCCTCCCCCTGCGCCAGAGAAATGTATCGCTGACCGACAAGGTTGCGAAAGCGGATCGTGGCAATGGAACTGGCCGGCAACCAGTCTCGATCGGAAACCGAGAACTGAACTTCGGCTTGGTTATCGTTGACGATCGCGATCTTCTCGACCTGACCGACACGAACGCCGGCGATACGAACCTCATCGCCTTCGTTCAACGACGTGACATCGGAGAACACCGCATTGAACTTGGTTCCGCCGCCTCCTCCGAGGTTCGCGATACTCGCTGCAAGCAAGCCCGTAGCCAAGATGGTCACGACGATGAAGATGATGAGTTTTGTCAGCGGAGCTGCAAGGCCTCTCATTGGAAGCTCACCTCCGCGCCGGCGAAGGCCGGAGCGCTGACCATGGTTGTCCACGACGGAACATCATCCGGCGCAACACCATTAGCCTGTCCGTAAATCACCTTCAACGTATCCTCTTCGAGTTTCGAGCCGGCGTACCCGGCCTGCTGCACGGGACCGCTGTTGTTGGTCGAGAACATCTGGGGTCCGGAGCCTTCCGGCGCCGGCAGGAACTCCATGGTTTCCGGCCCACCGTTTCGCGAAGGAACCTGGTAGGAACCGTCACCGTACGAACCACCGGGGTACTGCGGGAAAGGCATGCCGGGTTCGGTCACGTTGTCGTAGCACACCGGTCCACGGTTATCCACGAGCCGAGGTTCGTCCTGGTTAGGCAGGTAGCGCCCCTTCGGATTCACGATCTGAATGTTTGCACGGACACCGGGATTGGGTGCGTCTACGGAAAGAATCTGCGCTGCATCGGGTGCCGCGTCCGAGAATCCCTTGAAGGTGCACCCAAATGTCGGTGAGTACTGTGCCAACAACTGCAGTGCTTCCGTGGAGTCGGCGGCCAAGGTGATGATCGACGACGCGTTGGTTTCGAGGAAGGCGGCGGTGTTCGAGGACGTTGCAGTCAACGATGCCAGCAGAGTGTTTACCTGATCCTTCTTCTCGACCACCGTTGTTCCGGTAGTCCGAAGACTATCGAGAGCATTCACCAGATCGGGCGCGGCGTCGGAGTACGTCTGCGAGAAGTCTGCGAACTTGCGCAAATCTTCTTGGACTGCAGGCAGTTCGGTGTTGACCTCTCGGAAGATCTCTTCGAGTCGATCGACGGTGAATCCGAGTTCAGTGCCACGACCCGAAAGACCTTGTGCAAGTGAACCGAGCGTGTTCGCGAGATCCTGGGGCGGAATTGCCTGCAGCAGGGGAAGCAAACCGTCGAGGACTTCACCCACCTCGACAGCGTTGCCGCTCTTGTCCTGGTGAAGCACAGTTCCCGCCGAAATCGGTGGTGCCGTAGTCCCCTCCGGGATGATCAACGACACGTAGCGCTCGCCGAACAGCGTCTTCGGAAGTAGACGCGCAGTCACATTGGACGGGATCTGATCCGCTTTATCCGGGTCGATCGCAAGAACGGAAGTTACCTGGCCGTCTGTGGTCGATGCCGAACGCACCTCACCCACCAACAACCCGCGGACCTTCACGTCGGCATTGGGTGGCAAGGCATTTCCCACGGAGTCCGTGACGAGGTCGACTTTCACGACCTCCTTGAACGCCTTGTTGAATGTTCCGATCGTGAAGACGAGAAACAGTGCCAGCACAACGAAGAACACAAGTCCCAGCACACGACGGCGCAGTACTGACGGAGCCTCGATCATCCGGCCACCCTCACTGTCGTCGTGGTTCCCCAGATTGCGAGGCTGAGGAAGAAGTCCAGTACCGCGATGGTCACGATGGCGGCGCGAACCGCGCGACCGACAGCCACGCCCACCCCCGCGGGACCGCCCGACGCGTGGAACCCGTAGTAGCAGTGGATCAGAATCAGCACGAACGCGAAGACCAGGACCTTCGCAAACGAGTACAACACGTCTTGCGGTGGCAGGAACAAGTTGAAGTAGTGGTCGTACGAGCCCGTCGACTGTCCGTTGAACACGGTGCTGATCACACGCGAAGCGAGATACGCGGCGAGCAGGCCCACGATGTACAGCGGAATCACGGCAACAAAGCCGGCGATCATGCGCGTCGTGACCAGGAACGGTACCGACGGAACTGCCATGACTTCGAGGGCGTCGATCTCCTCCGAGATTCGCATCGCGCCCAGTTGTGCGGTGAAGCCACAACCCACGGTCGCCGAAAGTGCCAGCGCAGCAACGATCGGCGCAATCTCACGGGTATTGACGTACGCCGACAGGAAGCCCGTCAGAACCGAGCTACCCAACTGTTCGAGTGCGGCAAATCCCTGCAAGCCGACAACGACGCCGGTGAATCCCGACATCATCGCAATGACGCCGATGGTTCCGCCGATGACAGCCAAAGCGCCACTGCCGAAGGTAACTTCGGCCAACAGACGAAGCGTTTCCTTGCGGTAGCGGTGCAGTGTGCGCGGAGTCCAGGCAATGGCACGCGCATAGAACGACATTTGTTCGCCCGCGCGGTCGAGCACATTGAGTGGCATTCGGGCGAGCTTGCGACTTCTCAGTAGAAACTGGTCGCCGCGGCCTCGTGCGATGGTCATTTAGGTCAAGATCCCTTCGCCGGCACGATCTGGAGGTACACCATCGTCAGAATCAGATTGGCGAAGAACAGCAACAAGAACGTGATGACCACGGCCTGGTTGACCGCTTCACCGACGCCCTTGGGCCCACCTGACGGATGAAGTCCCTTGTACGACGAGATAACGCCCGCGATGACCCCGAACACCGCGGCTTTGATCTCGCCGCTCCACAGGTCGGGCAGCTGCGCAAAGGCCGAGAACGACGAGATGTACGCGCCCGGATTGCCGCCCTGCAGAATCACATTGAAGAAGTAGCCACCCGCAATACCGACGACGGACACAAGTCCGTTCAGCAACACTGCGATAAGGATCATCGCGAGAACACGTGGAACCACAAGTCGCTGAATGGGATTGATGCCCAGCACTTCCATGGCATCGATCTCTTCGCGAATAGTTCGCGATCCGAGGTCGGCGGTCACCGCCGAGCCGGCCGCACCGGCGACCAGCAGTGCTGTCACAAGCGGACTGCCCTGCTGAATCACCGCCAAGACGCTGGCGGCGCCGGTGAACGACTCAGCACCGAGTTGCTTGATCAGTGAGCCTGTCTGCAGTGAGACGACGGCGCCGAACGGAATAGCGACCAATGCAGTCGGCAAGATCGTCACGCTGGCGATGAACCACGCCTGCTCGATGAACTCGCGAAACTGAAATGGGCGTCTGAACGTGTTCTTGACGACCTCGACAAACAGCTCGACGATATTTCCGGCCTGAGTTAGCGCTCCGTTGACCGGACTCAGAACCGAATTGCGGGTGACACCCATCCGATATGCCTACCCTTGCCCGTGGGTCGTGTTTCCGTATGGATCGCCCTCGTATGCAGGGATCACCTGCGTGTCCTGCGAATTTCCGTCCCACTCGCCCGCGTAACCGCTTGCGTCGGCGTATTGCGGATCGTACTGGCCACCCACGCCCGCTTCGTTCAGGCTGTCCGCAATTGCGGCCTGCGCGTTTGCCGGAAGGGTGTGCATGATCTGACGGACACGTTCCTGACGGCGTCCGACGGCCTGACGCTCCGGGTTACCGGGCGTTGCCTTCATCTGCGGAACGATGCCCTCGACATCCTCGACGCCACCAGCGTGGTGACCGGCATCAACGAGCGCCTGCTCGTGAGCCATCTGTGCTTCGTCCTTCTCCTCCGACATACCGATCGGACCGATCATGGTGCCGTTGAGGAACTGCTTGACGACGGGCTCGTCCGACGTCAGGAGCACCTCACGCGGGCCGAACATGACGAGTTGGCGACGGAAAAGCATGCCGATGTTGTCCGGCACGGTCCGAGCGAGGTTGATGTTGTGCGACACGATCAGAATCGTGGCGTCGCTCTGCGCGTTGATGTCGATGAGCGTCTGGCTGATGTAGGTGGTGCGCACCGGGTCGAGACCGGAGTCCGGCTCGTCGACGAGGATGATTTCGGGATCGAGAACGAGCGCCCGAGCCAGACCTGCACGTTTACGCATACCGCCGGAGATCTCACCCGGGAGCTTGTCCTCGGCGCCGACGAGACCCGTCAGATCGAGCTTCTCCATCACGATCTTGCGGATGTCGGACTCGGACTTCTTAGTGTGCTCACGCAACGGGAATGCGATGTTGTCGTACAAGTTCATGGAACCGAACAGTGCGCCGTCCTGAAAGAGCACACCGAACAACTTGCGGATCTCGTAGAGCTCCTTGGAGGAGCACTGGAGAATGTCCGTTCCGTCGATCACGATCGAACCCTGTTCAGGGCGGAGCAGGCCGATCAGGGACTTCAAAAATACCGACTTACCGGTGCCCGACGGTCCCAGAAGAGCACTGACCTCACCGGCAGGGAGCGTCAACGACACATCCTGCCAAATCCTTTGCGACCCGAAAGACTTTGTCAGCCCTTGTACCGCTACCTCGACTCCCACCATTACCTCCGCGATGTCCGATGCATGCACCCCATGTGGGTTGGGTCACTCTATCGCATGTATGTGTTACCCGTGACCGCGAATACTACTAACCGGTAGGGAAGGAACACAATTCACCAGGCAGGGCCGGTCGCGCACAGTCTCCGACCTGCATCTATTCGGACAAATCTCGCGCGAAAAATTGATCAGAAAAGATCAAAAAAGAGGGCCACTTCCCGTTGGAAGTGACCCTCTTCTACCACTCGTGAGAGCAGCGGGGAAAACCGTCTTACTTGATGACGATCTTCGCGCCGGCGCCTTCGAGCTTTTCCTTTGCAGCTTCTGCTGCGTCCTTCGAAACCTTCTCGAGGATTGCCTTCGGAGCGCTCTCGACGAGATCCTTGGCTTCCTTCAGGCCGAGGCCGGAAACGACCTCACGGACGACCTTGATGACCTGGATCTTCTTGTCGCCAGCCGACTCGAGGACGACGTCGAACTCGTCCTGCTCTTCAGCAGCCTCGGCAGCCGGTGCGCCTGCAACGGCGACGGCGACGGGAGCAGCAGCGGTGACCTCGAAGGTCTCCTCGAATGCCTTAACGAACTCCGAGAGCTCGAGGAGGGTGAGCTCCTTGAACTGGTCCAACAATTCTTCGGTGCTGAGCTTCGCCATTGTGGCGGTCCTTCCGGTAAGTCCCATGTCGCTGATCCGCGACCGGGCGGGGTTATAGCAGTGATGCGCGGGTGCGGATCAGCTTTCGGCTTCGGCCTCGGCCGGAGCCTCGGTAGCAGCCTCTTCGGCAGCTTCGACGGGAGCCGAAGCTCCGCCTTCTGCGGCCAGCTTCTCCTGCAGTGCAGCAGCCAAACGGGCCATCTGCGAAGCGGGAGCATTGAACAGGCCTGCGGCCTTTGCCAAGTTGCCCTTCATCGCGCCGGCAAGCTTAGCCAACAGGATTTCGCGGGATTCGAGATCCGCGATCTTGTTGACCTCGTCCACGGACAGCGCAGCGCCGTCCATGTAGCCGCCCTTGATGATGAGCGCCTTGTTGTCCTTTGCGAAGTTTTTCAGTGCCTTCGCAGCGTCGACCGGTTCGCCCTTGATGAATGCAATGGCGGTCGGTCCGACGAACAGGTCATCAAGGCCCTCGATGCCAGCCTCTTTGGCGGCACGCTTAACCAGGGTGTTCTTGGCGACGGAGTAGGTGGCACCTTCTCCGAGAGCGCGTCGCAGTGTCGTGATGTTGCCCACTGACAGACCACGGTATTCCGTGACCACAGCAGCGGTCGAACCCTTGAACTGCTCGGTGATTTCTGCAACTGCAGAAATCTTCTCAGGCTTTGCCATACTTCGCCTCCTCTCGTGACAGTCGTTATCCCACTTCGGAACCGCTGCGCCTCGCCGGGAAACCCGACTCGACACAAGGCGAAGGACCTAAGACATGCAAAACGCCCCGGCGCAGGGCGCACGGGGCGTACAGAGGAGACAAACAGGAACGGATTGAACCGCTTCCGACAGTTTCCCCCTACCTCGTCCTCCTGCGTGGGCGCCGGGCAATCCCGGACTTTCAACCACACTCATTTCTGAGTGCAATAACCAACGGTCTTGGGTAGAACATGATTTTGGGGTGAAGTTCATATCCAGCACTGAACTTCGTGTCGAAGACTACCGCACATGGGAGTGCATCTCCAACTCGCCCGCAATCCGAACATCTCACCAGTGAAGTGCGTCACAAGGTAGTCCGGATGTGATGCGCAAGCCATGAAATATGTCGAATTATACGTAACTTAAAGTAACGGTTAAAGGTTAGCGTTGCTCCATGACGCACACCACAGAAATGCCACCGGAAGCCCGAAGGTCACCGATCACCTCCCGCTCCGGACGATTCATCGCGCTTGCCGTCATCTGCCTTGCCGAATTGTTGGTCGTTCTCGACAACACGATCGTGAACGTAGCTCTGCCCTCGATCGGCGTCGAACTTCGTACGAATGTCAGCGGACTTCAGTGGGTTGTCGACGCCTACACACTCACGTTTGCCGGACTACTACTCGCCTTCGGCAACCTCGGCGACAGGCATGGTCGTCGGAAGATAATGATCGTCGGACTGATCGGCGTCGGAGTCATGTCTGTCGCGGGGGCGATGTCGGGTTCATTGGAGCAGGTCATCGCTGCCCGGGCCGCGATGGGAATCTTTGCCGCAGCGGTCTTTCCGGCAACTCTGGCCCTCATCATCAACATCTTCGACGATTCACGTGAACGCGCACTTGCCATTGCCGCTTGGACTGCGATGGCCGGATTCGCGATCGCTATCGGTCCGATGTCCGGCGGCTGGCTTCTTGAACACTTCTCCTGGCATTCCGTCTTCTGGATAAACGTTCCGGTCGCCGCCGTCGCGGTCCTTGCAGTCCTGCGTTGGGTTCCGGAGTCGAAGTCGTCGAAGGTTTCCCGTGTCGACAAGCTCGGAATCGTCTTGTCGATCACCGGCATCACGCTTCTCGTCTGGGCAATCATCGAGGCCCCTCGCTATGGCTGGCTGAGTTCGACAACTCTGGGCGTCGGTATCGGCGCCGTAGCGATCCTCGTCGGGTTCGTTGCGTGGGAACTGCACACTGCCTCGCCAATTCTCGACATGCGCCTGTTCCGCAACCGCCGTTTTGCTCTACCCGCGCTCGCCATCGCCATCGCGTACTTCTCGATGTTCGGCTTCCTGTTTCTGATCACCCAGTACTTCCAAGGTGTTCGCGAGTACACGCCATTCGAATTCGGGGTGGCATCGTTGCCGTTTGCCGTGTCGGTGGCCGTCGGCGCACCGGTCGCGACGCTCCTGGCCCAAAGAATCGGGTCCACTGCTGTCATAGTGACCGGCCTGCTTCTCACCGGTCTCGGGCTGTTCCTCGGCGGACTCGTCGACGTGAACAGCAGCTACTTAATCGACGTTCTGCCGTCGATGGTGTTCATGGCACTCGGACTCGGCATTGTCCAGGGTCCCGCGACCGAATCGATCATGTCCTCACTCCCACTCGACGAGGCCGGCGCAGGCTCGGCGGTCAACGACACGACGCGCGAAATTGGCGGCACCCTCGGCGTCGCAGTTCTCGGATCGATCGTCGCGTCGTACTACTCCAGCAAAGTCAGTCCCCTCATCGACCAGGTGCCCGACGCGATGATGTCCGACGACGAAAAGGGATTCGCGAAAGCCTCGGTACTCAGTGTCCTCGAGATGCGTGAACGGGAAGTGCCGCAGATCTTCGACGCCTCACGCGAGACGCTGATCACCTCGATGAAGTCCGCAGTCCTCGAAGGTTCGCACACAGCCTCACTGGTCGCGACCGGATCCGTCTTGATCTGCGCTGTTGTCGTCGCGGTTTTCCTCCCCTGGGCACCCGCGGACAACGACTCGGTATTGCTCGCTTGGGAAAGAAGGACTGACGAACAGCAAGAAGGCCGGTAGGGAGTGATCCCTACCGGCCTTCTAGTGTTCAGCGAACTGCTTACGCGTCTGCAGCATCCTCGAGGAGGTTGCGCGTACGGTTCGGATCCACCGGGATGCCCGGACCGGTGGTGGTCGAAACCGTGATCTTCTTCACGTAGCGGCCCTTAGCCGACGAGGGCTTCGCACGCAGGATCTCGTCCAGCGCTGCGCCGTAGTTCTCCACCAGCTTCTCATCGTCGAACGATGCCTTGCCGATGACGAAGTGCAGGTTGGCCTGCTTGTCGACGCGGAAGTTGATCTTTCCGCCCTTGATGTCGTTGACAGCCTTCGTGACATCCGCCGTAACGGTGCCCGTCTTCGGGTTCGGCATCAGGCCACGGGGTCCGAGGACTCGGGCGATGCGGCCGACCTTGGCCATCTGGTCAGGGGTCGCGATTGCGGCGTCGAAATCGACCCATCCACCCTGGATGCGCTCGATCAGGTCTTCTGCACCGACTACGTCAGCGCCTGCAGCCTCAGCTTCTGCTGCCTTCTCGCCAACAGCGAACACGATGACGCGAGCGGTCTTACCGGTGCCGTGGGGCAGGTTGACCGTTCCGCGGACCATCTGGTCAGCCTTACGGGGGTCGACGCCCAGACGAACTGCAACCTCAACGGTTGAATCCATCTTGGTGGACGACGTCTCCTTGGCGAGCTTTGCAGCCTGAAGCGGGCTGTAGAGCTTGTCTGCGTCGATCTTCTCAGCGGCGGCGAGGTACGCCTTGCTGCGCTTTGCCATTTGTTCTGTCCTTACTTCTCACCGCAGTGCGGTACTACCTGCAGCGGGTGAATGGTTCAGTTGTGGTCAGGGCCTGGCCGGCCCTCCCACGCGATGCTGTGGAGCGGAGAGCTGTTAGCCCTGGACCGTGATGCCCATGGAACGAGCGGTGCCGGCGATGATCTTCGCGGCCTGCTCGATGTCATTGGCATTGAGGTCTTCAGCCTTGGTCTTTGCGATTTCGCGCACCTGATCCATGGTCACCGTGGCGACCTTGGTCTTGTGCGGCTCGCCGGAGCCCTTTGCCACGCCGGCAGCCTTGAGCAGCAGACGCGATGCGGGAGGAGTCTTCAGCTTGAAATCGAAGGTCCGGTCTTCGTAGACCGAGATCTCGACAGGCACAATGTTGCCGCGCTGGGACTCAGTCGCCGCGTTGTAGGCCTTGCAGAACTCCATGATGTTCACGCCATGCTGACCGAGCGCGGGACCCACGGGAGGTGCAGGGTTAGCCTGACCTGCGGGGATCTGCAGCTTGATGAGCCCGGCGAGCTTCTTCTTCTTTGGGGGCATCTCTAGTTCCTAGTTTCTAGCTTGGGTGTGTGTCTTGCGTCTTACAGTGCAAGTGTGGGGGTCAGATCTTCGCGACCTGGTTGAAGTTGAGTTCAACCGGGGTTTCACGACCGAAGATCGATACGAGAACCTTGAGCTTCTGCTGCTCGCCGTTGACCTCGCTGATGCTGGCCGGCAGAGTCGCGAACGGACCATCCATGACTGTGACGGATTCGCCGATCTCGAAGTCGACCTCGATGAGGGGCTTGCCGAAGGACTCGGACGGTGCCTCGCCTGCTGCGACAGCAGCCGCTGCTGCCTGCTGCTTCTTCTGCTCCTGCTGTGGAAGCAGAAACTTTACGACGTCGTTGAGAGACAACGGAGACGGGCGCGACGTGGCGCCGACAAATCCGGTGACGCCCGGCGTGTTGCGCACTGCGCCCCACGACTCGTCGTTGAGTTCCATGCGGACCAGGATGTAGCCGGGCAAAACCTTGCGGTTGACCTGCTTACGCTGACCGTTCTTGATCTCGGTGACCTCTTCGGTGGGAACTTCCACCTGGAAGATGTAGTCACCGACGTCGAGGTTCTGAACGCGGGTCTCGAGGTTGGTCTTGACCTTGTTCTCGTAACCTGCGTACGAGTGAATGACGTACCAGTCGCCCGGTGCGCGGCGCAGAGCAGCCTTCAATTCCGCAACGGGATCCTCGACCTCGAGGTCTGCTTCGGGAGCAGCTTCGTCGGAGTTCTCGGCGTCCTCGGAGATGACGTCTTCTGTTGCTTCGGTCTCGACAGCATCTTCGGTCTCGACAGCGTCGGCTTCGGTGCCATCGGCACTGTCAGCATCGGTGCCTTCGGCAACCACGACGTCTACTTCGGCTGCCGCCTCGGCAGAAACACGCTCTTCGGCCAAGGCCTCATTCGTGTCGTTCTCGGGGGTGCTCACTGGGGCACTCGCTTCCTCTCGTTACTCGGACCCGGGTCGGGTCGGGTCGTGTCGCGCTCGCAGGCAAAGACGCCCGGTTGTACGGCGATCAGCCGAACAGCCAGGTGACACCCTTGATCACAGCGATATCGACGCCGCTGATGAAAGCGACCATGAAGACCACGAACGCCAGCACGACGCTGGTGTAGGTGACCATCTGCTTGCGGTTCGGCCAGATGACCTTGCGGAGTTCTGCGATGACCTCGCGGAAGAACTTCCGAAGGCGCTTGAAGAGGTTGTCCTTCTTCGCCTTGGGCTTCTTGCCGGGGTTCTGTGCAATCGGCTTTGCCGATGCCGTCCGGGCCGGAGTCTTCACGGTGGACGCGCTGACCGAGGCGCCGCGTGCAGCGCGCTTTCCGGTCGGCTTGTTGGAAACCCCACTCGAAGTGGAAGGTGACTCTTGGTCACCGTCCTTGTCCAGCGAGAGATCGGAACGCGTGACCGCGTCAGCTGCAGTGTCGTCAACACCGGTCGAATCGGCAGACTGTAAAGTCTCCGCGTTCGATGTGTCGGCGTCGCGCTTGTCGCGCTCCTCGCTCACGTCGTTCCTCTCAGTCGCTGGCATCCGGGGGCAGGGGCGACAGGACTTGAACCTGCAACCTGCGGTTTTGGAGACCGCTGCTCTGCCAGTTGAGCTACGCCCCTTTGGTTGACGTCTCCGGCCGACATTTTCATGCCTGCTGTTTCAATCAACCGCTCTGCGATCACACAACACACGCGCTACCCAAGGTGAACATCTTGCGACGTTCAGGGCAGCGCGCAGCGCTGAGGAATCCCAGAAATCTCAGTGTACTTCAAAGCCCCGGAACAAACACAATCTACCCGGCTATCAGGCCAGACGGACCGTGGCAGTGGCTCGACCGAAGATTTTCTTGCCTTCGGACTTCGCCACAATTGCCAGTACTGCAGTCTTACTTTCCTCGTCGATCGACTTCACCTTACCGGTGAACTCGATCTCGGCAGCCTTGTCAGCCGCCACGATAACCGGGCTAGTGAACCGTACATTGTACTCGGTCACAGCGCCCGGGTCCCCCAGCCATTCGGTGACGTAGCCGGCACCGATGCCCATGGAGAGCATGCCGTGCGCCACCACATCGGGTAGGCCGGCAAGTCGAGCAACCTCGTCACTGAAGTGAATCGGGTTGGGATCACCCGCGACACCAGAATAGTTGGCGAGGTTTCCACGCGTCAGCGTGACGGCCTTCTCCGGAAGGAGATCGCCGACGCTCACGTCGGAAAATTTACGAAGCGACATGCATCATCACGTCCTTGACTGCGTGGGCGATATTCTCGTCCACCTCGCCACCGGTGCGGGCAACCAGAGTTGTCCACATCGTGACGACCTTGTCGTCGTTCTGATCAGTGATGATGTTCTTGGTTACGATGATGTCGCTACCGGCTGCCTGCCTGAACGAATCCAGGTAGACGTCGCAGAAGAGTCGATCCCCAACCTGAATTGGCTTATGCAGCACAACCCGTTGGTCGGTATGGAGGATCTGACTCAGGTCGTAGCCGGTGACGATTTCATCGAACAGACGTCGCTGAGCGATACTGCCCACGATCGCAACAAACGTCACCGGGGCAATCAGGCCATCGTATCCGAGGCCTTTAGCAGCGGTTTCGTCATAATGCGCGGGGTGCGCGTCCTGGACAGCGCGAGCGAACTCGCGCACCTTCTCGCGCCCGACCTCGTAGAAGTCTTCGACACGATAGTGGTGACCAACCATCTGGACGGCATGAGCGGCCGGGTCCAGAGGGACCTCGGCCGCTGCCTCGTTCACTTGCAAATCTGTCACGCGGAAAAACTCTCTTCTAGCTTGGACCCGAAGACGCAGGCCCGGAGAGGGTTTACCGCGAAAATCGCTGTCCGGTTAAGGACTGTGCTACTTCGACTCGCGATGCGACTGGTGGGTTCCGCAGTTGGCGCAGAACTTCTTGAGCTCCAGGCGATCGGGGTCGTTACGCCGATTCTTCTTGGTGATGTAGTTACGGTGCTTGCATACCTCGCAGGCCAAGGTGATCTTGGGCCGAACGTCGGTCGAGGAGGCCACGGGATGCCTTCTTTCGGGTGTATCTGATTACGAGCAATCAGGGTGGATCATGCATATTGTGTAGCGGTGACCGGACTTGAACCGGCGACGCAACGATTATGAGTCGTTTGCTCTACCAACTGAGCTACACCGCCTCGGTGTCGAGTGTCGCGCGTAAGCACGGCACCCCAATCCAGCGAGCCCCCTAACGGAATCGAACCGTTGACCTTTTCCTTACCATGGAAACGCTCTACCGACTGAGCTAAGGGGGCGTGGCCTCTGGAGTGCGTTTCCGCTCTCTTGAAGCCTCCGAAAGATTACACAGAAACAGTCGTCAGCACCAAATCGGCTGGTCAACGCGGCAAAATTGGTACCGGAGCCCATTGTTGCACCGATTGGGGCGCATGGCGAGGCCTATCTGCGAACTGGGACGGCGTCAGAACACCGCAGATGGACCCAAGATTCCGCCCCGGAAGGTCGTACTCCTGCCGAAAGGCCCTTCTAGCGGGAAACCGAGCGGTTCCGGGATCAAACCCCACCGCGGAGAGTCCCCGGGCTGACATCTGCCCCGTCAGGAGCTGTCGAGAGTCCCCGGGCTGACATCTGCCCCATCGAGAGAGTGCATAAGGAGAGTGCAACGCAGCAAGCGCCGATGCAGGGCGCGATTGACCGACCGTCGACACGAACCAACCTGCAGATACAAATAAGTCAGCCCCGATCTTCTGATTCGAAGATCGGGGCTGACTGTGTGTGGCAGATGTAGGATTCGAACCTACGTAGGCATACGCCGACGGATTTACAGTCCGCTCCCATTGGCCGCTCGGGCAATCTGCCATGCTGCACCAGGGTCCTGATCGATGCTCTCGCAATTGTATCGCGATGCGCAGCGGCCAAGAACGACTTCCTTGGTGCGGTGAGAAGAATACAACGAACCCACCCCCATTTAGCAAACCGGGTGGTAACAGGCGGTGCCGAACCGATACCGTCGACGTATCCACCGGTATGGAAGGTGGATGCAACACGATGTTCGTGAATTACCGGGAAGCGGGAGTGTGAAGTGGCTGATTCGTCCTTCGACGTGGTGAGCAAAGTAGACCGTCAAGAGGTAGACAACGCCTTGCATCAAGCTGCCAAGGAGTTGACCACGCGTTTCGACTTCCGGAACACCGGTGCGTCAATCGATTGGTCGGGTGAAGAGACGATCACGTTGAACGCCGATACCGAGGAGCGTCTGCTGGCCGCACTCGAGGTGTTCAAGGAAAAGTTGATTCGCCGTGACATCTCGCTGAAGGCGTTCGATGCCGGCGAGCCGGCCCAGTCCGGAAAGATCTACAAGCTGTCCGGGACATTGGTCCAGGGCATCACCAGCGAGAATGCCAAGAAGATCACCAAAAAGATCCGCGACGAGGGCCCGAAGGGCGTCAAAGCACAGATCCAGGGTGAAGAGCTCCGCGTGAGCAGTAAGAAGCGTGACGACCTCCAGACCGTCATGGCTCTCCTCCGCGGTGAAGACTTCGGAATCGCCCTGCAGTTCGTGAACTACAGGTAGGCGCTGCGCCCCTGTGCGCCTTTTTGGTAGTCCGTACTACCAAAAAGGCGCACGTCGGGCCGCAGGGTCCCGACATCGGCACAGCGCCGAAGGCCCCTTACATTCCCGCCATCTTCTCCAGACGCTCGATCCGATCGGCCATCGGCGGATGCGTCGAGAACAGCTTGCTCATCTTCTCCCCCGCCCGAAACGGGTTTGCGATCATGAGATGCGACTGAGCCGCCAATTGCGGCTCCGGCGGCAAAGGGGCGGCTGCAACGCCCGCTTCCAGCTTCCGCAATGCCGAAGCAAGCGCCAACGGGTCTCCCGTGAGCTCAGCTCCCGATTGATCAGCCTGATACTCCCGTGAGCGGGAGACCGCGAGTTTGACCACCGTTGCCGCTATCGGCCCGAGCAGCGCGACGAGTAGCAGCGCGATCGGGTTGGATCCCTGCCCGTTTCCCCGACCGCCGAACATGCTGGCGTACATCGCGAAGTTGGCGAGACCGGAAATCACGGCGGCCATCGCGCCGGCCACGGACGAGATCAGAATGTCCCGGTTGTAGACGTGTGACAGTTCGTGACCGAGTACGGCCCGCAGCTCACGTTCGTTCAACAGAGCCATGATTCCACTAGTCACGCACACAGCGGCATGTCGCGGATTACGGCCCGTAGCGAAGGCGTTGGGCGCGTTTGTGGGGCTGATGTAGAGGCTCGGCATCGGCTGATGTGCCGTCGTCGCCAGTTCACGCACGATGCGATAGATCGCCGGCGCTTCGACCTCGGTGATGGGCACAGCGTGCATCGCGCGCAGTGCCAGCTTGGCGCTGTTGAAGTAAACGTAGGCATTCATTCCCACGGCAAAAACGATCGACCCCAACAAGATGGTCGAGTTGCCGAACAACGATCCGATGAACACGATCAGGGCGGACATGCCGACCAACAGCCCGAAAGTCTTGGCTCCGTTTGCGTAGCCGTGCACAGCGCTCACCTCTTACCCGTCCGAGCTCAGAGCTCGCCGAAACCTACCGGTGTTTCAACCGACCTGCTCAGTCAACGAAGGGCAGTGGTGTGCAGGTTCCCGTGGCAACAGGACGATCCGCTATGCGTCAGCCAACTCGTTCGACGGTGTAGTCGATGAGCCGTACGAGTGCCTCGTTTGCCGGACCCTGCGGCAACTCCGCGAGCTGTGCCCTCGCTGCAACCACGTATTCGCCCAACTTTGCCTTTGCCTTTGCCATTCCGGGTGAACGATCGAGCAATGCGAGGGCTTCTTCAACGTCGGCGTCCTCGGTGACGGGGCCGGCGAGCAGTTCACGTAGGCGATCGGCGTCAGCGCCGTCCTCTTGGAATGCGTAGAGCACCGGGAGCGTATGGACACCCTCACGAAGGTCTGTACCTGGCGTTTTACCCGACTGCTCAGCGACGGAGGAGATGTCGATGATGTCGTCCGCGATCTGGAATGCAACGCCGACGGCGTCACCTAAACGCTCGAGTCGTTCGATGTGGGCAGCGTCGGAACCGGAGAACGTGCCACCGAATCGACCAGAGGCGGCGATCAGCGAACCGGTCTTCTCCCACACGACCTTGAGGTAGTGCTCGATCGAATCTTGTTCTTGGCGGGCACCGATCGTCTCACGCATCTGGCCTGTGACCAGCTCCGCGAATGTCTCGGCGATGATGCGGACGGCTTCGGGGCCGAGAGTCGAGACCAACCGTGAGGCGTGAGCGAACAAGTAGTCACCGGCCAGGATGGCGACGCTGTTACCCCAGCGTGCGTTGGCACTCGGAGCGCCTCGTCGCATGGACGCCTCGTCCATGACGTCGTCGTGATAGAGCGTCGCGAGGTGCACGAGTTCGGTGACGGTGGCTGCCGTGATGATGGACGGATCGGTCGGGTTAGGTCCGAGCTGTGCCGTCAGGATCGTGAACATCGGACGGAAACGCTTCCCGCCGGCGCGCGCGAGATGCAGCGCGGCTTCGGTGAGGAAGTCCTCCCCGTCGGACAGCTCGCTGACCAACAATTCTTCGACATCGGAGAGTCCACTACGGACTACTGCAGCAAGCTCGTCGTTGCCCAGGTCGATTCCTGCAACGACGGTGCTCACTGCTGTTGCGTCGGCAGCAGTCTTTTCGGTGCTCACGATGTCAGTACCCATTCCTGTCGTCAGTGACGGCTCGGTTCCCACGGTAGTGAACCTAGCGCCTCGCCCACCGCACGGCCTCGTCACGGTCGTGAACATGAGCCTGGGAAGATGTGAGTGTGTCCGGAGAAGAGCAGTCCCCCGCCGTGAATTCACAGCCGACCGAAACCGACATTGTGGTCATCGGCGCTGGTCCAGCGGGTTCTTCGGCCGCAGCCTGGGCTGCGCGTAGTGGCCGCGACGTCGTTCTGGTGGACGCTGCCGTGTTCCCCAGAGACAAGACATGTGGTGATGGACTCACTCCGCGCGCCGTCGCCGAGCTCGATCAACTAGGCCTGGGCGAGTGGGTTAGATCACATACCACCAACCGTGGACTCCGCCTGTCGGGTTTCGGTCAGGAACTGGAACTGGAATGGCCCGGGACATCGTTCCCGTCGATCGGAAGCGCCGTCCCCCGCACCGAAATGGATGATCGGATCCGCCGGTGCGCGATCGAATCGGGCGCAGTGATGATCGAGGGCACCAAGGCCGTCGACGTCGAACTCGACGGCGATCGGGTGACCGGCGTCGTCCTGTCAGGCCCGTCGGGCAACAGCACTCTGCGGTGCCGAACCTTGATCGTCGCCGACGGCGTTCGCTCGACTCTCGGCAAGAAACTGGGTCGCGAGTGGCATCGGGACACTGCGTACGGCGTTGCGGCCCGTGCGTATGTCGGAACGCCCCGGAGCGCGGACCCGTGGATCACGTCGCATCTGGAACTCCGCGACGGCGCCGGCACCATCCAAGCAGGTTACGGCTGGATCTTTCCGCTGGGGACGGGTGAGGTGAACATTGGCGTCGGCACCTTGGCGACAGCCAAACGACCGGCCCCCGGAGCGCTCCGCCCGCTCCTGGATCTATACACGGAGCAGCGTCGCAGCGAATGGTCCTGGAACAGTGAAATCCATTCCGTTGCTTCAGCTTTGCTTCCTATGGGCGGTGCGGTTTCGAACATCGCCGGACGCAACTGGGCGATCATCGGCGATGCCGCAGCCTGTGTGAATCCACTCAACGGCGAGGGTATCGACTACGGCCTCGAAGGCGGACGGTTGATAGTCGAGCACCTCGGTGCCGACGATCTGACCGAGCTGTGGCCGAACGTCCTGCGTGAGCACTACGGGCAGGCATTCTCCGTAGCGAGGCGCCTTGCCGGACTGCTCACCGTCCCTCAGTTCCTACCGGCATCCGGACCCATCGCGATGCGCTCGAGAGCCCTGATGACCATCGCGGTGCGGGTGATGGGCAACCTCGTCACCGACGCCGACGCTGATCTGACAGCCCGGGCGTGGCGGGCATCAGGAGCCGCGTCCCGCAGGCTCGACTCCCGACCTCTCTTCGGCTGACTACTGCGTTGCGTAATGCAGCGCTACGACGCCGCCGGTGAGGTTGCGCCATTTGACGTTTTTCCAGCCGGCTGCCTCGATCTTGCGGGCCAATTCTTCCTGCGTCGGCCAAGCCCGAATGGATTCGGCGAGGTAGACGTAGGCGTCCGGGTTGCTGCTCACGGCGCGCGCGACCTGCGGAAGTGCCTTCATCAGGTATTCCATGTAGATCGTGCGGAACGGGCTGAACACGGGGGTCGAGAACTCGCTGACCACGAGGCGTCCGCCAGGCTTGGTGACGCGGGCGATCTCGCGCAGGCCGGCTTCGAAGTCGGAAACGTTGCGAAGGCCGAAGGAAATGGTCGCGGCGTCGAACACGTCGTCGGCGTAGGGAAGATTCATGGCGTCGCCCGCCACCATCGGCACGTTGCGTGCGCGCCCGGCCTTCAGCATGCCCTTGGAGAAGTCGGTGGCGACGCACCATGCTCCCGATCGTCCCAGTTCGACTGTCGAGACTCCGGTGCCGGCCGCGAGGTCGAGCACCTTTTCGCCCGGCTTCAGGTCCAGAGCCTCGCGGGTCGCTTTGCGCCACCCTTTGTCCTGGCCGAAGGACAGCACGGTGTTGGTGAGGTCGTATCGCTCCGCGACGTCATCGAACATCGACGCGACTTCGCGCGGCTGTTTGTCGAGAGTTGCCCGGGTTCCGTGTGTAGTGGCCACACCGGAAACGCTACCAACCTTCGTGTTGCGAAGGTGTTCAGGCTGCTCGGGCACTCGTGCGCCGCGTCTGACCCGCCACATCGTCGTAGTGACGCAGCAGTTCATCACAGATGGCGGGCCAGGTTCGATGCAACACCGAACGTCGGGCAGCCGAGCCGAACGCCGCCCGCAGATCCTGCTGACGCAACGCGTCGACCGCGCCCGGAAGCAGGTCGGTGAACCTGCCGACCGGGAGCACATAGCCGTTGCGGCAATGCGAGATCAGATCCCGTGGCCCACCGGCATCAGGACCGATGACGGGCACGCCGCTCGCGAGGGCTTCCTGCACCGCTTGGCAGAAGGTCTCGTGTTCGCCCGGATGGACGAACACGTCCAGGCTCGCATAGGCGTCAGCCAGAGCAGTACCGCCGAGCTGCCCGGTGAAAATCGCGTTGGGCATCAACGTGCGCAAGCGGTCTCGGTCCGGCCCGTCGCCGACAACAACGAGTTGCAGACTTCGATCTCCGGCCAACACGGCCAGTCGTTCGACGTGCTTCTCCGGCGCCAACCGTCCGACAAATCCGATGACCAACCGGTCTGCGTCGCCGATCCAGGTCCGGCGCAGTTCCGCGCTAAGCCGCGACGGTACAAACCTCTGGGCGTCGACGCCCCGGGCCCACTTGTGGACGCGAGGAATGCCGTGTTCTGCGAGGGCATCGACAGCCGCGGTCGACGGTGCCAGGGTCCGGTTGCAGCTCTTGTGTATTTGCCGGGTCCACGCCCACGCGGCGCGGCTGGCGATGCCGAGCCCGTAGCTTTCGGCGAAGCCTGCGACGTCGGTCTGGTAGACCGCGACGGTGGGCACCTGGACACGTTTGGCAATACCCACTCCCCCGGCTCCCAGCAGGAAGGGCGACGCGAGGTGCATGACGTCCGGCGCAAAGTCACGGACCGCCGCAACCAGCCGTGGCCCCGGCAATCCGACCGGCAGCGAACTGACTTTGGGAACCATGACGGCGGGCACTCGAATAACCTGCACGCCTTCGTGTTCGGTTGGCGCAGATGGTTCTGATCCAACGGTGTCGGGCGCGATGACCAGGGCGTCGTGGCCCGCCCGATCGAGGTGTTCGAGCACGCGCAGTACCGAGTTGGTGACGCCGTTCATGTTGGGCAGGAAGGACTCCGCAACGATGGCTACTCTCACACCGATTACGGTGACAGGGCTGGGAAAAGTCCACGCCGTGTTCGTGTGAAGTGCAAGCTAACTCGAGGTGTCGGGCTTCGGAAGACGGGTCGCGCTTTCTCGTTTGCGCAGGTACCAGATCATCGGTCCGGCCAGCAGCCACGTCACGACGATGACCGATCCGGCAGGGATCAGAGCGACGGAAGCATTACGTCCGGCTACTCGCACCAGGTCGGGGTCACTCTTCGCGTACTCGACCTCGATACGCTGTCCCACAGTCAGATTGGTGGGATACAAGACGCCCAATGGGGGGTTTCGGTTTGCACCGTCCGGGGTGACGAAGCTGATTGCGGAGCGTAGCGAACCGGCCGAGAGCACCTCGGCAGTTGCCGTACCCCTGTCGGCTTCGATGGTCCGGTCGTTGCGCCAAGCGCCGAGAACTAGTACAACCGCGAGAACCGAGATACCGATCGCCACAACCAGAATTCCGATGCGTAAACGACGAAGAACAGCTTCTGTCACAGCTGCGCTCGCACGGATGCATGAAGCTCGCGCAGGCCACTGCGGTCGGTCGGCACTTCCAGAACTCGGATACCGCCGGCTGGTTGCGCCAACGCCGCCGCAAGTCCGTCGACGCCCACGGCTGTATGCGGAACCCGGTAGGCCGCACACAGTGCCGCCAAATCCATACCGTGAGGCGTTCCGAAGACCCGCTCGAAAACACCGGCGTACTGCGGATCGCCCTGTTCGAGCAGTTCGAAGATGCCGCCGCCGTCGTCGTTCGCGACCACGATCGTGAGGTCCCGCGGCCTCGGCTCACCCGTCCCGATCAGGAGGCCGGACGCATCGTGGAGGAACGTGAGGTCACCCATGAGCGCGACGGTGCGTCCCTCGTCGTACGCCAGTGCAGCTCCGACGGCCGCGGAGACTGTGCCGTCGATGCCGGCGACACCGCGGTTGGAAAGGACACGAACCGTCGGCTTGGGGTAACTCACGAGCGCTGCGTCCCGAACCGGGTTGGAGGCGCCGAGCAACAGTTGGTCACCGTCCGTGAGCGCACCCATCACTGCTGCGGCAACATGCAATCCCGTGGGCTTGGGGTGCGCGTCGAGTTGCTTACGAACAGCGGCGTCGGCGTGATCGGTCAACGACATGCACCGTTTGATCCACGCGGGGTCGGGGGTTCCGCTGACAACCGCTCTGGTTCCGGTCGCGAGCACGTTGCCGGAGACGTCGGGCCAGCGCGGTCCGGTGGTCAGCGCGTACACGTCGACGCTGGGATCCGCCAGAACTTTGGATACCTGACGGTGCAGGGTGGGGCGACCGGTGATGATGGCCTGCCTCGGCTTGAGCTGGGACAGCGCGAGCGGATGGAGAGGGATTCCGTGCATCGGCGCAGTGGGTTCGGCGACGGTCGGCAATCCTGCAAGTTCCGGGCGCAGTGCGCTTCCGTGTCCGGAGATGACCACGGTATCGGCGGTGAGATCCAGGTCGACAGGAACGTCGAGCGTCGCGTTCTGCGTGGTAGTCCAGGCTGCTCCGCCCGGGCGGCCTTCCGGAACGGGGCCCTGCCGGTGAACATCCGGGACCAGTGGCTCGCGCAGCGGTATGTCGAAGTGGACGGGTCCGGCATTGCCGGAGCGGGTACCACGCGCAGCAGCGAGGACTCGGCACACTGCCGAGCGCCACTGGCTGTTCTGTGTCGAATCGTCCTCTGCCAAACCGAGACTGATTGTTGCGCGCACCTGGCTGCCGAACAGGCCGAGCTGCTCGACGGTTTGGTTGGCTCCGGTTCCGAGCATTTCGTACGGCCGATTGGCGCTCAGGACCACTAAGGGGACGCGAGCGTAGTTCGCTTCGAGCACCGCCGGTCCGAGGTTTGCAACAGCCGTACCGGAGGTCATCACGATGGGTACCGGACGCTTACCGGCAATCGCCAAGCCGAGCGCCAGGAAGCCTGCCGTCCGCTCGTCGATCCGCATATGCAGACGCAGCCGTCCCTCGAGGTCTGCGGCCTGCAGAGCAAATGCAAGAGGTGCGTTGCGAGAGCCTGGACAGAGCACGACTTCACGCACGCCACCACGGACCAGTTCGTCGACGACGGCTGTGGCTTGTGCTGTGGACGGATTCACGCTTCAAGAGTGTCAGATGTGGGAGCGTGCGCGTCTGAGGGGGCACGATGTGTGAGTGCGCACACTCTTCGATCCGGCCGATACCGAACCCCGACGGTTCTACCAGTTGCTCACGGCATCGGTTGTCCCGCGGCCCATCGCGTGGGTGTCGACGCTCTCGTCCGACGGCGTCGGCAATCTGGCTCCCTACAGCTTCTTCACCGTGGCGAGTTCTACCCCGCCGATTGTGCAGTTCACGTCGGTGGGCCGCAAGGACAGTCTGCGCAACATCGAGGCGACCGGCGAATTCGTGATCAATCTGGCGACAGCGTCGTTGCAAGATGCTGTCAACGACAGTTCTGCGTTCTACGACGCCGATGCCGATGAATTTCTCGAACTCGACATTAAGAGTGAGCCGAGCGAGCGAGTGCGACCGGTTCGGGTAGCGAATTCCCCGATCGCGATCGAATGCACGCTTCACCAGGTGATCGAGGTGGGCAATTCGTTTGTGGTGATGGGGAATGTCGTCGCGGTTGTGGTGAAAGCGGAAGCGCTCGGCGAGGACGGTCTGCCCGATTTCGGCGCGTTGGCTCCGATGAGCCGTTTGGGCCGGGCGGAGTGGGGTCTGCCGCCCGAGGTGATCGTCAAGCAACGCCCCCGGACTCCCCGAACAACCTAGTTTAAGTTAGGGTTGCCTGACCTATTGTCGTTGATCGGGGTATCCAGCCATGGCCAAGCGCTCGAAATTCGTGAAACCTGCGACCCGCAGCGTCGCGACTGCAGAAGTCGTGGCAAACAAACGAATCAGCCCCACCTTCATCCGAATCACGATCGCCGGCGAAGAACTCTCCACCATCGCGCCCATGGGTGCCGATCAGTGGTTCCGCATCTTCATTCCGCAGGCCGGTAACGGCGAACTGCGACTCCCGAGTGCGGCAAGCGCTCTCTGGTACGCCCAGTACCTCCGCATACCCAAGGACGTCCGGCCGGTTCTTCGCGCTTACACCGTCCGCGCCTATCGAGAGGCCGGCTCGGGACTTTTCGGAGAGACCCCGGAAATCGATATCGATTTTGCCTTCCACGGAGACATCGGACCGGCCTCGGCTTGGGCTGTGAGTGCAGCGTCGGGAGACAAGGTCGGACTCCTCGACGAGGGCCTCATTTACAACCCGGCGCCAGAGGCCACCTGGCAACTACTTGTCGGCGACGAGAGCGCACTGCCCGCGATCCTCGGAATCCTCGATTCCGCCCCCACCGATTTGCGCGCCGAGGTCTTCATCGAGATTCCGCACCCCGACGACAAGCAGGAGCATCCTGAACTAGGGGGCGTGAATGTCCATTGGCTCGTCCGAGAAGACCCACAGGCCAAGCCCGGCGTGCTCGCGCTCGAGACAGTCCGCGCAGCCGATCTGCCAACCGGTCCGTCGTACACCTTTGTGGGCGGCGAGCAGGCACTGACAACCGGATTGCGACGCCACCTCGTCAACGACCGTAATTTTGCGAAACAAGACATCTCGTTCACGGGCTTCTGGCGCGTCGGCCACGCGGCCAACTAACGCACGAGAGCGGCCGGGGAATCGAAACTCCCCGGCCGCTCTTTGTCTTGCAAAAAACTTAGGCAGCGTGCTTCTGGATCAGATCGCCCAGACGCGGCAGAGCGGCCGTCACGTGCTTCTTGGCCGAACCACGCAGCTTGGAGTACATCGACTTGACGACTGCCTTGTCGCTGCCGTCGATGCGCTCGTCCGTCACTTCGAGGAGAGAATCGGCAACTGCGTCGCCGCGAGCAGTGATGAACTCGGAGAAGCTGGCACCGCCCGAAGCGGAGAATTCCTGCCAGTACGGCTCGAGCTTCGACACGAAGGCCGGCAGAAGTGCGGTGACCGCGTCCGGAACGATGGACGGGCTCACCTTCTTGACTGCGCCGTAGCCACCCTTGAGAGCTAGCCCTGAGGCCCCCGACTTATCCGAAACCTCTGCGTCGATCAAGGTCTGCACGTCCGCGACGACCGCCGGAAGACGTGATTCCTGGAGCAGGGTTTCGTTCAGAGCTACAACCACTTTCGATCCCTTCATTCTGCACTGATGTTCATCAGGTCGGGCACGAGACTATACGAAATCGAGTTCGTCGCCGTTACCGAGTATCCGATGGCACCGGCGAACTCTGTCGAGCCACCAGTCGCGGCGATCCGGCGTCGCGGCCAACGCTCCGAGCAGTGCCGGATCAGGCTCGACCACACCTACGGGCAAAGCGCCCTCGATCGCCTTTCCCGTAACCGCGACATCTCGGACGAACAATCCGCCGGTGCCGAGTCCACACGCAAAAGGCAAGTCCGGCAAAGCCGCCGCCGCAGCCAAACCTGCTGACATCCCGACGGCCGTGTCGAGTGCACTGGAGACCACTACCGGCACTCCGTACTCCGCCAACCGATCCGAGAGCGCCACCACGGCACGCATACCGCCCAGCGGGGGCACCTTCACCACGGCCACATCGGCTCCCCCGGCGCGCACCACCCGCAACGGATCTTCGGCGCGCCTGATGCTTTCGTCCGCAGCGATCCGCACGCCGGTTCCCGCAGCGCGGACGCGAACCAGCTCTTCGACGCTCGCGCACGGCTGCTCCGCGTATTCGAGGTCACCGTCTTCGGTCAACGCCCGCAAAGCGGATACAGCCTCGTCGACGCTCCAACCACCGTTGGCGTCGACGCGCACGTTCGGGATGTGACGACGCACCGCGTTAACTCGTGCCACATCGTCCGCCAAGGACTGGCCTTTTTCCGCGACCTTGATCTTGGCCGTGAGAGAGCCTGGGAAGCGTTCCAGCAGTTCCGGAACCGTCGACGCGTCGATCGCGGGAACCGTCGCATTGACCGGCACCGACGTGCGGAGCGCCGGCGGCGGACCCAGCCACGCCGCCTCGATCCCCGCGCGGAGCCAATGCGCTGCCTCTTCGTCGTCGTACTCGACAAATGGTGCGAACTCGCCCCACCCGGCCGGACCACGAAGAAGTAGCGCCTCACGCGTCGTAATTCCCCGGAAGCGCACGCGCAGGGGCAGAGAAACTACGACAGCATCGGCGATCAGATCGTCGTACGACGGAAACACGTCAGGGTTGCCCGGAAAGCAGAGCGATCATGAGTGCCTCACCGTCAGCGAGGAGCTTTCCGTCGAGGTCTGTCAGACGCGCGCTGACAAAAGTTTTGCGACCCTCGAACCGATCCACTTTTCCTTCGATCACCAGTTCCGTGTTCAGCGGAGTGATCGCACGGTAGTTGATGTGGAGGTAGCCGGTACGGGATATCGGACGGCCGCCCGCGTGAACGACCATTCCGAAGATGTCGTCGAACAGCAGGGGCAAGGTTCCACCGTGAGCGGCACCGTTTCCGCCCAGGTGGTACCGGCGGAACATACCGGTGCTGCGCACAACTCCGTCGTCGAATTTCTCGACCATCCACGGAAGCATGAGGAGGCTGCCGCGGCCGGGAAGATGAATGTTCGATCCGGCGGGCGATCGACCTTCCGGTACCTCGAACGGCGCCAGGCGATCTGCCAATTCCTCGGCCTTGACGACGATCTCGGCGAGAACGTCGTCGGGCACGTTCGTGGACACCGCAAGGTCCTGCAACCGGCGCATCGTTTCGACGAATCGACCGAAGTCCGGACCTGCCGGCGTTTGACGGAATTGCGGGAATCCGCCGCGTGTTTCGTCCTCTGGCACAATCTCCGTACTGTCTGCGGTGTGTTCGCTCATGACCTGCACGTTAGCGCGCCCGAGAACATGTTCTACTCCAGGTATCCGTTTGCGTCAGCGTGTCTACATCTATGGTTGCTGAGGTGACCTTCAACCCGCAGCTCTGGCGCCCCGTTCCCGGATTCGAGAATCTCACCGACATCACGTACCACCGGCACGTCAGTCAAGGCACCGTTCGTGTTGCCTTCGACCGCCCCGAGGTACGGAATGCCTTCCGTCCGCACACCGTCGACGAGCTGTATCGAGCACTCGATCACGCCCGCATGACCTCCGACGTCGGTGCAGTGCTGCTCACCGGCAACGGCCCCAGCGAGAAGGACGGCGGCTGGGCCTTCTGCTCCGGCGGCGACCAGCGCATCCGTGGCCGCAGCGGCTACCAGTACGCGGAAGGAGACACGGCGGATACCGTCGACAAGGCTCGCGCCGGTCGCCTCCACATCCTCGAGGTCCAGCGTCTGATCCGCTTCATGCCGAAGGTTGTCATCTGCCTCGTCAACGGTTGGGCCGCCGGCGGTGGCCACAGTCTCCACGTCGTCTGCGATCTCACTCTCGCGAGCCGTGAACACGCACGCTTCAAGCAGACCGACGCCGACGTCGGAAGCTTCGACGGCGGCTACGGCAGCGCCTACCTCGCGAAGATGACCGGACAGAAGTTCGCTCGCGAAATCTTCTTCCTCGGCGAGACGTACACCGCTGAAGACATGCATCAGATGGGTGCCGTCAACAAGGTCGTCGACCACGCCGAACTCGAGAACGTCGCCATCGAGTGGGCCGGCAAGATCAACGGCAAGTCGCCGCAGGCCCAGCGCATGCTCAAGTACGCCTTCAACCTGCAGGACGACGGCCTGGTCGGCCAGCAGCTGTTTGCCGGTGAGGCAACACGTTTGGCGTACATGACGGACGAAGCCGTGGAGGGTCGCGACTCGTTCCTCGAAAAGCGTGATCCCGACTGGACCCCCTACCCCTGGTATTTCTGAGAATTACAGGAGACTCTTCATGGAGATTCTGAGTAGCCGGACGATACTGCGCCCCGCAGACTACGAGCTGACCCTGAGCTTCTACCGCGACACTCTCGGCTTGGCGATTGCCCGTGAATACCCCGGTGGCACGGTCTTTTTCGTCGGGCAAGGTTTGGTCGAGGTCGCGGCGCACGGCGGCACCGGCAGCGGCGGGTTCCGCGGCGCGATCTGGATGCAGGTCCGCGACCTCACTGCAGCCCAGGCCGAATTGGTCCTCGCCGGTGTCAAGATTGCCCGCGAGGCCCGCCAGGAGCCGTGGGGTCTACACGAGATGTGGATCGCCGACCCCGATGGAACACCGATCGTCATGGTTCAGATTCCGGAGGATCATCCGATTCGACGGGATTCCCGAACCCCCACCCCGTAACAGAAGCAAGAATGCCCGCCACGAGACTCGTGGCGGGCATTCTCATGTCAACACTCAGATGCGAGAGTTCAGAGCCTGAGCGATCTGATCAACCTGCGCCTGACCCTCCAGCAACTGCCGAACCAACCACAGCCGCAACACCTTTGCCACCGACGCCGCAACGAACAACGCCCCACCGATCACCGCGAGAGCCAAAAACGCGACGGCCAGAATCTGATAGGACGCGATGTTCCGCAAATCCGACTCCGCCAACGACGAAATGTAGACGACAAAAGCGCCAACCACACCCACAACCATCAGGATCAGGCCACCGAACAGCATTTTCGCGTCGCCACCCGACTGTCCCTTGTCGAGCTTCAACTCTGCGATGTTCTTCTTGAACTCGCTACGCCGATCTTCAGCAACAGTTGTCATCGTCATCCTCCTAGGTAACTGGTAGAAAGTTCTTCTTCGATATCGTGGGGAGTTCCGGTACGCACCACACGACCCTGCAACATCAATGCTGCAGAGGTCGCGATCGGCAATACAGCGCGAGCGAACTGCTCAGCCACCAGAATGGAAATACCCTCAGCGGCAAGCGAACCCACCACGTCGTACATCTGCGAAACGATCCGAGGGGCGAGGCCCATCGACAGTTCGTCGAGCAACAGCACGGTCGGGCTCGTCCCCAACGCCCGGGACAGCGCGAGCATCTGCTGCTCACCGCCGGACATCGAGCCCGCCAACTGACTGCGACGCTCCCCCAGAATCGGAAACCTCGAGTACGCAACCTCTTCCAGCTCGGCGAGCGAGGCCCCGGTTCCGGTTGCAATCCACAGGTTTTCACGCACCGACAGGTTCGCGAAAATCCCCCGACCTTCCGGGACGGCGCACACACCCAGACGAGCCAACTCCGACGCCTCGATACCGTTGACCACCCGGCCGGCGAGCTTGAACTCCCCGCGCGTAACCGGCAGAATCCCGGAGCAGATCTTCAAGGTCGAGGTCTTACCGCCGCCGTTCGGACCGAGCAATGCCACCACGGCACCGGGCTCGAGAACCAGATCCACCCCGTGCAGAACCTCGATGGATCCGTAACCGGCACGCACACCAGATAATTCGAGCAACGGCTCCGCGCGGGTTGCCTCGGTCGCAGTTGTATCGATCATTGCTGCGGTCATACTGCTTCCTCCTCGGTGCCGATATATGCGGCGATGACCGCGGGATCGGTCCGGATCTTCTCCGGAGAACCCGAAGCCAACACGGCTCCGTAGTCGAGCACGTGGATCGTCGAGCACACCTTCATCACCAACGGAATATCGTGCTCCACCAAACAAATTCCGAGACCCCCGGCCGCGAGGTCGGTGAGCATCGTTGCGAACACCTCGGTCTCCTGCTCCGTCTGACCCGATGCAGGCTCGTCCAGAAGCAGAATCCGCGGATTCGTCATCAACGCACGCGCCACCTCCACGACACGGGCACGGCCGGTGGGGATATCGGACACATCCTTGTGCGCCACATCGGTGAGTCCGGTCAACTCGAGCAGCCGATCCGTTTCGGCGTCGACGTCGATCTTGTTTCGACTGTTCGCCTTGTGAATATCACCGGCCACGCGCAGGTTGTCACGCACCGAGAGCGAGACGAACAACTCCAGTCGCTGGAATGTACGTGCCAGACCCTGGTTCGCGCGCTTGTGCGGAGCCAGTTTCGTCACATCCACACCATCGAGGAACACCTGACCGGAGGTGGGTTTCTGCAACCCGGTGACGGTATTGAACAGTGTTGTCTTCCCGGCACCGTTCGGCCCGATCAGACCCGTCACGGTGCCCGGGGCCACGGTCAGCGAGACGTCCTTGACTGCGACGTGGCCGCCGAAACGCACAGTGATGCCCCGGGTCTCGAGCAATGGCACCTCAGCCATGTGTGACCAACTCCTTTTCCGACTTGACGAGGTCGATGCCGAGTTCACGATCGAGTTCGTCACGGATTTCAGGGCTGTAGGGCACGTCGATCCCGACCTCCTCAGGAACCAGAGTTGCCTTGGCGGCCAACTCTTCCGGTGTGAGCACCGCACTGGGCATGACCATTTCACCGATCACCGGCAACATGAACACCACCGCGATGGTGATGGATGCAAACCACCAGTTCCCGAGCACCCCGGTTAATGCCAGCACATAGGTCACCGCGATCAGCACGCCGCCGCCGCAGAGCACCGGCTTCGCGTTCATCAAACGTCGATACCCTTCGACCACCTGGTGAACGGTGCCACTGGGATTCGCACCCACACCGATGCCGATCAACGCGGGGCTCACTGCCGCAATGTTGCCCAGCAGCAGCCACATACCCTCTAGCTCAGGCTGAGCCGACGCAAGATTGGTGAACGAGACCATGATGACGGCAAAACCGATGCCCGCCATCAAACCGCCGAACAACGCCCCAGTGACGTAGCCGATTCCGGCGACGACGGTCAGCATCAGCAGCGAGAGGCTGACGATGATCGCGAAATTCTCACCCGAGACGGATCCCATCGCGCTCGACATCAGCATGCCACCCAACCCGGCGATACCGGAGGAGATCATGAAGACGCTGAGCTTGAGCCGCACCAAGGGCTGACCGAGCATCGCCGATCCGGCCGGGCTGTCCTTCATCGCCGCGAGGCGGCGGCCGTAACCGCTGTTGCGCAACGCAATCACACTGACACCCAACACGGAGAACAGGGCGGTGACCGTCATCAGGAACACCGTGTCATTGCTCAGATCGAGCGGTCCGACCTTGAGCGGCGGCAACGCGATATTGCCGTCCTTGAACAGTGTGTACCGGACGCCGAACAGCTCATGCTGGGTGGTGTCACGAAGGACCATGTTGGAGAGGAACACTCCGAATGCCATGGTCGCAAGCGCGAGATACAACCCACGCAGACGCAGCGCCGGCAGCGCCACGATTCCGCCGATAACGGCCGTGACGAGGACGCCGATGATGATGCCCCACAGGTTCAGATGCGCCGCCAACCCGGTACCGGAGATACCGAAGTGGAACGCGACGATGGTAGCGATGGCTCCGAAAGAGACCGGTGCCAAGTTCAATTCACCCGCATAGCCGGTGAGCAGAGTTAGTGAGAGCGCGATGATCGCGAACGTCATACCGATCGTCAAGGTGGTGATCGCGGACGTCACCATCAGCAGACGCAGCAGGTACACGATGACGATCAGCGCGACACCCCAGACGACGGCCTTGCGGACCGTCGGCACGTGATACCGCTCGCGGGTACGGGTCACCGCACCGCGCAACCGGTCCTGCGGCAGCACGATCAACACCACGAAGAGCGCGATCATCGGCAGGGACACCCGGAAGTTCGACGTCCACGACCAACTCGTCGGGAAATACGCCAACACGTAGGTGCCGGCCAAACCGAGAACCACAGCGCCGACGAAGGTCCGCGGGATACTGCGCAACCGGCCGAACATCGCTGCGGCGAATGCATCGATCACCAAGAGCGTCAACATGTTCGCTTCGAGGGTGCCGCCACTGATCGGGGTGATCAGAATACCGGCGAGGACGGCCAGCGTCGAACCCATCGCCCACGACAAGGCGGCGAGACGCTCCGGGTTGTGACCGTTGAGGCGTAGCAGATCCGGATCGTCGACGACGCCGCGCATCGCGACCCCGGCACGGGTGCGGGTGAAGAGGATCCGCAGACCCACAGCAATGGCGATGGCGACGAGGATGCAGATCAGTTCGTGGTAGCGGATATTGGCGCCGAAGACGCTGAACTTCGATTGGTCACCGAAGAACATGTTCATCGTGCGGGCCTTCTCGGGATGCCAGAACCAGTGCGAGATGGAGAGCATTCCGAGCAGAATCGATACCGTGACAACAATTTTCGTGACTTCCGCTGTGTCACGGAGGCCTTTCATGATCAACACGTACAGGCCCAAACCCATCAAGGGTCCGACCAGCCCAAGTGAAATGAGCAGCGCAACCACGGTCGGAAGTTCCCAGCCGTACCGCAACTGCCAGTAGATGAATGCGCCGAGCATCGCCTGAGCACCGTGCGCGAAATTGAAAATGCCGGACGTGTTGTACGTAAGTACCAGCCCGGAGGCGGCGATCGCGTACACCGATCCCAGGACCAGGCCCAGGATCGTGAAGGTGACAAAAGTGTTCAAGGTGAACCCTCGTTAGGGGATGACAGGTGGCGCGCCGCGCACACAAGGCACACAGTGCGCGCCACCGACATCAGATGAATCAGGTGGATCAAGACTGCGGCTTGATCACATTCGCGTTCTGGTACTTCGTGGAGATGCGATCGGCGCCCAGTTCGGTGCCCCAGATACTCTTGTCGTTGGCGACCAGGTACTTGGGGTCGCACTTGAACTCACCAGTCGCAGTGGGGAATACCTGTGAGTAGGTGTCACCCGTCAGTTCTGTCATCAGACCGCAGGTCGTCGGCATGTTCTTACCCGGATCTGTTACGGCGTGCAATCCGCCGCCGTCCCAGTCATGGATCGACGACAATTCGTTGACCATGCACTGACGCGTGAGGTCACTGCCGCACTCGTTCGCCGCGGTGGCCCACAGCAGGAACGACGATGCAGCCTGCATACCGAGCAATGCAGTCTTGCCACCGCTCGCAGAAACCAGATCGGAGTACTTCTTCACAGCCGGAACCTTGTCCGAATTCTCGAGCATCTGGAAAACCATGTCCGCGTTGAGATTGTCGAGCAGTCCGGTGTCCTTGTTCCATGCCGAGACGGATTCGCCATACCAGGTGGCCTCACCGAAGAAGATCGGATCGATGCCGACCTGATCGAGCGCCTTGACGAAGTTCAGTTCCGGCGGGCTTGCCGAGCGGGACGTCCAAATGCCCTTGACTCCGCATTCCTTGAACTTCTCGGCAAACGGGACGTAGCTGGATTCACCCTCGTAGTTCAGCGTGACGCCGCAATCCTTGAGCTTGAAGCCCGCAGCCGCGGCCATCGAACGCGTCTTGGTAGTAGAGGCGATGATCGACGGCATCGTGCTGTTGACGACGTCGAAGTCCCCCAGCAGATCGGGATGCATCTCGGCCATCTGGAACCACGCTGCAGCGTTGGAGTAGTCGACGGGCATCGGCACACCTTGGAACGTCATCGGTCCATTGGTTGCATCAGGTGACACAGTGAAGCCGGGAACGGCAACCATGTTGCACGCGACACGGGTCTGCTCTGCGGTCTGGTCCATCGCGAAGCCGTGGCCGACCATCATGAACTGGCTCGCACACGCTTCCTGCATGACCGAGTTGGCCTGCGTCATCGCGGCGTCGTAGTCGGTCCCGACAACCTTGCGGCCGTTGATGCCGCCCTGATCGTTGCACCACGAGATGAGAGCGCCGACCGCGTCGCTCATTTCCTTGTTCAGACCAGGCGACTTCACGTAGCCGCGGTCGTCGCCGAATCCGATCTTGATCTCGGTGTCGCTGACACCCTGATCCGTCGCGCCCTTCGCGTCTCCGGCGCCGCACGGGGAATTGAGGGTTCCGAACTTTGCATCAGAACTGCTCGACGCTGCATTGGCAGTCGTACCGGATCCACCAGTCGACGTCGCCGACGGATCCTCACCACGATCTCCGGAACATGCGGACACCAATGCTGCGACGGCAGCTAGCGCCACGACCAGCTTCGCGGTCTTGTTGGACTTCACTACGAGGTTCTCCTTCTCACGGACGGCACTGCACAGCAGTTGCACTCAGAGGCGTAGGAAATCAGCGTTCGAGAACGACGAAATGTGTTTTCCCGATGGGTGAGATAAAAAAGTGAGACGCAACACAATGAGCCATTAAGGTGCGGCTGAACACGTCCTCAACTGCAGTGCTGCAGCACAAGGACCGCGGGGCGCCCGCAAGGTGATCTACCCCATGACTGTTCGCTGTACATTTACGCGTTCGATACGCACAATTCACGTTGTGACCGCAGAGCTCGTAATCCTCCTGGTGGTAGTTGTCACCGCCCTCGCGTTCGATTTCACGAACGGTTTTCACGACACCGGCAATGCAATGGCCACATCCATTGCCACCGGCGCACTCAAACCGAAGGTCGCGGTCACACTCTCCGCCATACTCAATTTGGTCGGTGCCTTCCTGTCGGTCGAAGTTGCAGCGACTGTCGCGAAGGGCGTCGTCAATCTCAACACCGTCAGCGGGCAAGACCTGCTGCTGATTGTTTTCGCCGGCCTCGTCGGCGGCATCATCTGGAACCTCGCGACGTGGCTGCTGGGCTTGCCGTCGAGCTCGTCACACGCACTGTTCGGCGGATTGATCGGTGCTGCAATCGCTTCCATCGGCATGGGTGGAGTCGAATGGGGTGGCGTCGCCACCAAGGTCATCTTCCCGGCACTCCTCGCACCTGTTGTCGCAGCGCTGGTCGCCGGCGTCGGCACCAAACTCGTGTACCGCATCACGGCCTCCGTCAAGGAAGACGAGCGTGAGCGTGGATTCCGTTTCGGCCAGGTCGGCACCGCCTCACTGATCTCACTTGCGCACGGCACCAATGACGCCCAGAAGACTATGGGCGTCATTTTCTTGGCCCTTGTCGCGCACGGGTCCATCACCGCCGATGCGGAGATGCCTTTCTGGGTGAAGTTCACCTGCGCCGTAGCCATCGCGCTGGGAACGTATCTCGGCGGCTGGCGCATCATCCGCACATTGGGCAAGGGCCTGGTCGAGATCGCGGCGCCGCAGGGACTCGCGGCCGAAGCATCGTCCGCTGCCATCATCTTGACGTCCAGCCACCTCGGACTCCCCCTCTCCACGACCCACGTCGCAACCGGCTCCATCCTCGGAACCGGCCTCGGTCGCAAGGGCGCCGAGGTCCGCTGGGGCGTCGCCGGCCGCATGGGCGCAGCGTGGTTGATCACTCTCCCGTCGGCGGCCATCGTCGGCGCTATCTGCTGGGCACTCGCGCATTACATCGGCGGCCTTGCCGGCGTGCTGGTCGTATTCACCGCGTTGATCGCGTTCGCCGTATTCATGTACCTGCGTTCGCGTAAAGAACCCGTAGACGCCGCCAATGTGACGGCGGAATGGGACGAGGATCAAGCGGTCACCGTCGTAGATCCCGAACCGTCCCCCGAGACCACCCACAACTCCTGAAAGGGGTAGACGAGAATGCACCTCATCACCGATACCCTCAGTTCGCTCTGGCAGGTAGTTGCCGTCGGCCTACTCTTCGGAGCCGGATTGCCTGCGATCTTCGCATTCGGCCTCAAATCCCTGAGCTTGCAGAACGCCGACGGCACCGACGGACCCAGCCCGCTGGGCAGGGCCGGCGCCTACCTGTGCTTCGCGGTTGTGCTCATCACGATCTTTGCTGGGATACTGCTGCTGATGAAGAACTTCTTGGCCAGCACGTTCGGGATCAACGTCTTCTGAGTTGGGTGCTACGACTAACCCACTTCACTACCGAAACGAAAACGAGGCCGAGGATTTGAGCAAGTATTCATTGCGCAGTGTGCTCGACTGGCTGCGGGCGGGATACCCCGAGGGAATCCCGGACAAAGATCATTTTGCGCTGCTCGCCGTCTTGCGTCGACGTCTGACCGATGAAGAAATCGAGCAGGTCGTCTCCCTTTCCATCGAGTCCGCACACGAAGTTCCGGATCGCCACGTCGACTACGACAGCATCCGAGCGATCATTGCCGGGATCCTGAACGAGGAGTCGTCCGAGGAGGACGTCGACCGCGTGACCGCGCGTCTGCGCGCCGGCGGGTGGCCTGTCACCGAGGACAACATCAGCAGCGAAGTTCGAGATGTGAGCTGACACCATGGCCCTTCCGCCCTTCCTCACCTCGATAGTCGGTTGGTTGCGGGCCGGCTATCCCAATGGTGTTCCCGAACAGGACTACATTCCGTTGTTCGCGTTGCTGACGCGCCGACTCTCCGAAGCCGAGGTCGACGCGGTCGCCGATGCGTTGATCGAGGATGGTGATCTCCCGATCGAGAAAACCGATATCCAGGTGCTGATCACCAAGATCACCAACGAGATGCCTCTGGAAACCGATGTCGACCGCGTCCGGAGCCATCTCGCGGTGGGTGGTTGGCCGTTGGCCGAACCGGATGACCGACGATGAATACCCTTCGGACGCTTCCGGTTCCACAGGGCGAAGCTGTCCTCGGACTCATGCCGCGGATCGCGCAGATTCTCGACGGCAACCACGGCGCCGTACTCCCCGTCCCGGCCGCGGATACCCGCGAAACCGCCAGGCTCACCGATGCGTTGCGTCCCGATGAGTCCATCGAAGACGGTATCTCGTTGGTAGTCGCAACGTCTGGCACCACCGGCACCCCGAAGGGCGCAATGCTGCGCGCCGACGCGTTGCGAGCCAGCGGCGAGGCCACCCACGAACGCCTGAGCGGGCCCGGTTCCTGGCTGCTGGTCTTGCCCCCTCATCACATTGCCGGGATGCAGGTATTGCTCCGAAGCGCGCTTGCCGAGACCGAACCGGTAGTTGTCGACGTCAGCGAAGGTTTTTCTCCCGCAACACTTTCCGGCGCCATTTCCTCGATGAGCGGACCGCGCCGGTACACGTCCTTGGTACCCACCCAGTTGGTCAAGGCACTCGGCAATCCCGGCGCCGTCGAAGCACTCGCTTCTCTTGATGCAGTCCTATTGGGCGGTGCCGCAACCCCGGCGCCGGTTCTCGAGCAGGCCACTGCTGCGGGCATCACCGTCGTGCGCACCTATGGCATGAGCGAGACCGCCGGGGGGTGTGTGTACGACGGAATCCCGTTGGCCGGCGCAAGAATCCGCATCGACGACGGCCGGGTGTTGCTCGGCGGACCAATGCTGGCGTCGGGATACCGCGGGCTTCCCGACCATCCCGCTTTTGCCGAGTCTGGTTGGTTCCGCACCGACGACGCCGGATCCGTGGTCGACGGCGTTCTGCGCATCAGCGGGCGCCTCGACGAAGCAATCTCGACCGGTGGCCTGACCGTTGTACCGCAGGTGGTCGAGGCTGCACTGATCGACCATCCCGCGGTGAGGGAGTGCGCTGTCGTCGGTATCAGCGATCCCCGTCTGGGGCAACGGGTTGTGGCCGTCGTGGTGCCCGAGGGAACACCGCCGACACTCGATGAATTACGCGCACATGCTCAGCGCACCGTCGATGCGACGGCAGCGCCCCGCGAACTCTTCATCGTGGACGCACTCCCCCTGCGCGGACCTGGCAAGGTCGACCGCGCAGGGTTGGTGGCCCGCTTCAGTTGAACGCCGTTGCGCTACTCTTCCTCTGAAATATCCGGGCCTTGCGCCAGGTAGGCCCGCTGCACTGCGTCGATGTCGGCGCCGATCTCCGCAGCGGTTCCTTCGAGCATCACCTTGCCGCGGCGCATGACGTACACCCGGTCCGCGACCGCCAGTACCTGCCGCACGTGCTGCTCCACCAGGAGCACACCGAGATTGCGACTGTCCGCTGCTTCCCGGACCACGGCAAGCAGTCGTTGCACGATCTGCGGCGCGAGGCCCAATGAAAGCTCATCGGCCAACAGAAGCCGGGGCTCCCGGGCCAGCGCCCGGGCCAGCGTCAACATCTGTTGTTCACCACCCGAGAGCAGACCGGCCGGCCGCTTGAGCAGTGCCCGTAGCTCGGGAAATATCTCGCACGCGGCATCGGCGGAAACGCCGGCAAGACGGAGATTTTCGGCCCCGGTCAGGCCCATGATCACGGACCGTTCTTCGGTGACGTAGCTCAGGCCGCGCCGCGCCAGCGTCGCGAGTGAGGAACGCTTCCCAGAACCGAGCACGGACAACTCGCCTGATATCGGGGCAAGTTCGCCCGAGACCGTGAGCATGGTGGTGGACTTGCCGGCGCCGTTGGCGCCGATGAGTGCCACCACCTCCCCGGCCTTCACTGTGATGTTGAGGTCGCGGCACACCACCGCTCCCTCGTAACCTGCACTCAGGCCCCGACATTCGAGGACTACGTCGGACGCCACCGTCTTCTCGCTCGTGATGGTCATAGCGCTGCCTCCGTCGTCGTCTCTTCTTCGCTACCCAGATACGCTTCGCGAACGGCCTCGCTGGCAGTGATCTCTGCCGGTGTGCCGGCCGCGATCACGCGCCCGGCCTGGAGTACCACGATGTGATCGCAGGTGGACATGACCAGGCCCATGTCGTGTTCGATGAGAAGCACGCCGGCTCCTCGTTGCACGGCCAAGTGCCGGATGGCGACGGCTAGTTCGCGGCTTTCGGCGTCGTCCAGTCCGGCGGCCGGCTCGTCGAGCAGGATGACGGACGGAGCGGACGCGACTGCCCGGGCGATACCCACGAGTCGACGCCGACCGTAGGACAGCTCGCCCGGCAATACGTCGAGGTCGTTTTCCAGTTCGAAGTCTCGCACCACCCGTGAAGCGCTTGCTGAAAGCGGGTGTCGGCCCGGACGGATCAGGTCGACAAGCCAGGTGCGCCAAGTCGATTCGTCGGCTCCGGCATGGATGTTTTCGCCGACAGTGATGTCCTCGAACAGTTCGAGCGACTGGAAGGATCGGCGCAGTCCACCCTGGGATCGCCGTGCGGTTGACCAGCCGGTGATGTCGTTGTCCCCCAGCGTAAGCGCTCCCGCCGCGGGGCTGACAAATCCGGTGATCGCGTCGATCACGGTGGTCTTACCGGCACCGTTGGGTCCGATCAGGCCCACTACCTGGCCGGGCGCGACATCGAGGTCGACGCCGTCGACAGCGGTGACGCCGCCGAACCGAACCGTTAATCCGCGTACCGTCAGCGGCACGGGGGTGACCGTACCGGTCGGCAATTCGTCGGAAAGCTCATGGCCACGCCCCTTGGAGCGCTTTCCCAGCTTGGCCAGCCCCGGAATCCGCCGGAGGCCTTGGGAGATCATGTCGGCGATGCCGTTCTGGTTCGTGAGCAGTGTGACGATGAGGATCACACCGCCGAGCAGAGCTGCCAGAGCAAAACCTGACAGCACTCGGCTAAAGAGTGCACCCGGTGCCATGAATGAGCCGATGACGCTACCCAACACGAATCCGAGACCACCGGTCACCGTCTGGACCACGGCGTTGATCGACGCGAACACGTTGAACTCGACATAAGTCACTGCGGTGTTGCGCAGGCCGAGGAGAATGCCCGCCACCGCAGCCAATCCGGAGGCCAGCGCGAAGGCGTAGATCTTGACCGCAAAAACACTGATGCCGAGAGAAGCTGCGGCCCGCTCGTTGGTGCGCACAGCAATGAGTCGTCGGCCGGTGCGCGAGCGCCGCAGGTTCGCGACCATCAGACCGCACACGACCAGCGCTACGAGGCACAGCAGTGCCCAGCGCTCGGGATACTTACTGGGTGTCACGTCCAGCCCGAGCAAGCTCAGGTGGCTGATCTTTACCGAACCCTCGAGCTTGTCGCCGGTGAAGGTCGGGTTGTTGAACACCATCTCCTGGATCGTGAACCCGAGTCCCAGAGTGACCACGGCAAGGTTCACCCCTCGTGTGCGCAATGCGGGTAGTGCGAACACCACACCGATCGCGATCACGGCAATCACACTCACCAGTGCTGCGGGCACCAGCGGCCAGCCGGCCTGGCCGACGAGGCGCGCGGCGAACAGCGCCCCCAGACCACCGACGGTGTACTGGGCGAGCGAGAGTTGGCCGGCAAAACCCGTCAGGACCACGATGGACAGCAGGAATACGGCAGCGGCCAGCGTCAGGGTCAGCGACCGCAGCCAGTCTCCACCGGCCAGGATGATGCCGACGGCCACCAGGACTGCGAGTCCGACACCCGCCCAACGGATCTCGCCGGATCCAAGCTTGGGCAGCCGCTCGGATACGTGGCTGCGTAAAGGCAGCCCCTTGCCTCGTACGACCAGCACGACCAGGATCACCGCGAACGGCACGGCGCGGTTGACGCCGGTGAGCGTCTCCATTCCGAGTAGGTCACGCAGGTTGTCCTGGTACAGGACAACCAGGCTCTCGCCCACACCGAGCAGCAATCCGCCGAGCAGGGTGAGCGGGAAGGAACGGAAGCCGCCCAGAAGTGCTGCGGCAAGTGCCGAGACCGTCACGATCACGACAAAGGCCGACGGTGTGAGACCGGTCAAGGGCGCCACCAGGATTCCGGCCGCACCGGCGAGCGCTCCGCCGATGGTCCAGGTCAGCGCAGCCAGGCGCTGCGGCGACCAGCCGAGCGCGGCTGCTGCTCGCTCATTCTCGGCAGATGCGGTGATGGCCAAGCCCACTCGGGTGAACTTGGTCCAGGCCCAGAGCGCCGCAGTCGACGCCACCGCGATACCCAGCAGGATCATCCGATCCTGCTGCACCACAATGTCTCCCCAGTGGTACGCGGCGTCCGGCAGGAAGGTCTTCACGCGGATCGCCGTGCTGCCGTAGTACTGCTGCACCCCGGCCTGCAAGATCACCATCAGGCCGAGAGTGGCGGCAAGCCGGACGATCGGCGCGGCATTTGTGAGCCACCGCAACACCAGCATCTGAAATGCCAGTCCGATCAGTCCGGCCACCACGACGGCTGCGATGGCAGCCGGAAGCAGACCCCAACCTTGGTCGTGCCGAAGGGTTTCCAGGCAGATATAGGCGCCGACCATGGCGATCGCGCCTTGAGCGAAGTTCACCACCCCGGAGCCTCGATAGACCAGCACGATGCCCTGCGCCAGGAGCGCGTAGGCGGAGCCCGCTCCCAGGCCGAGAATCGCAAACTGTAAGAACTCAGTCATTCGTCAAAACTCCAGGGGTGGGTCGGGTTACTTGGCGCGAAGGTCGTACTGCGTCGGATCGGTGACGAAGACGTCACCGTCGAACGTCATGCGGTACATCATCGAGTTCGAGACACGCTGGAAGATTCCGAACGGCTCGACAGCGCTCGGGGTCCAAGGCTTGATCAGACCGGCCATGTCGAGGTCCTTGGCGGACTCCAATCCCTGAACGACGGTGTTCTTGTTGATGTCCTTCAGGCTCGACGCAACCTCGCCGAACGCACGCACCGACAACCACGGGTTCACGGCGTCGCCGTTGAGGTTCTCTGTCTTGAGTTCTTCCTTGCCGGACTTGTCCATGTCAGCCAGGAAGTCCTTGAGTCCGGGGAAGTCCGTGGTGCTCGACGAGGGCGCCGGAGTCGGGCTGGTGAACGTCGAGGTCGTAGCGAAACTACCGAGGTCCTGCAGGTCTGCCTGCGAGAATCCTGCCGTACCCAGCGCGAAGACCAGCTTCGATCCGAGCTGCTCGAACGCCTGCGAGATCGGGTTGGCGTCGGATGCGCCCAGCGCCAGGATCACGCCCTCTGCGCCGTTGCGCTCGGCTGCGGCGATGAACTGCGTGTAATCGGTCGCGCCCGCACCGACGGCGACGTCGTTGACGATCTCGGCGCCCTTCGCCTGCACTGCCGGAGTCAACAGGCCGACCAACTGCGCGGCGACCGGCAGGTCGGGGCGCATCAGGGTGAGCTTGGTCTTGCCCTGCGCCACCAGCATGTCGATCATCCCGTACAGGTTGAGCAGCGAGCCGGAGAACGGCGTGTACACGTTCGTGGAATAGAAGTCGGACATATTCACCGGGTTCAACCCGACGCGCGCGATACCGGCGTCCTGCAGGATCTTCGATACCGCTTCGGACGAGATCGGGGTGAAGTCCGCGAGCGTTGCGACGGCCCCCTCGGAGACCATCTTGTTTGCGCAGTCGACTTCGGTGTTCGGGTCACCCTTGGAGTCGCACTGGATCAGCTGGAGTGGGCGTCCGTTCACGCCGCCGCGCTCGTTGAATGCGTCGACCGACGCGACAGTGCCTGCGGCGTAGGCGACGGATCCGACTCCGGCTGCCTCGATGGGAATGATCTGGCCAACCTTGATGGGAGCGCCTGTCGCGGCGTTCGGGTTGTCGCCACCGGTATCCCCGCTGCTGTCGCTGCAGCCCGATACGAGCAGGCCGAATGCTGCGAGGGCAGCTATTGCGGGTGTCATTCTCTTCAAGTTCACGAACGCGTCCTTTGCGTGTTGATTGCTACGTCTCGGACGCCATGCCCTGGCCTGCTCCGACCGAGTTGCGATTTACCCACTCGCCTTCGGTCGCGGAACCGCCATGCCGTCCAACTTGGCAGCAGCGTATTTCAGCGCACATCGGTTTGTGTCAGGTTTCACAAAATTTCCATTACGGGGCACAACGCAATGTTACGATTCGTCCTGATCAAGGCCACAAAACGGGTCCTTTTGGCCCGTCCAACTGAATGGGATGCTCCTAGTCGCAATTTCCGTGCAAGAACCCGAAAGTTCCGTGCAAGGCATATGCAAGCGCACTCTGTCAGGCTTTACCCCATGAACCACACAGCTTCGCCTTTTGCCATCGAAGCCGAGGGCCTGGTCAAGAAGTTCGGCGAACACCGCGCCGTCGACGGCGTCAGCCTCACCGTTCCCACCGGCACGGTATTCGGGGTCCTCGGCCCCAACGGAGCAGGCAAGACCACGACGGTCCGCATGCTCGCCACACTCCTGCGCCCCGACGGCGGGGAGGCCCGAATCTTCGGCCACGACGTCAGCCGCGAGCCGACTGCTGTTCGGTCGCTGATCGGAGTGACCGGGCAGTACGCCTCGGTGGACGAAGATCTCACCGCAACCGAGAACCTGGTGATCTTCTCGCGGTTGCTCGGCTTGAGCCGCAAAGATTCTCGCAAGAAGTCGCTCGAACTTCTCGAGGAGTTCGACCTGACCGACGCCGCTACGAAGCCGCTCAAGAACTTCTCCGGCGGTATGCGTCGACGCCTCGATCTGGCGGCCAGCCTGATTGCCCGCCCACCGTTGTTGTTCCTCGACGAGCCCACCACCGGCCTCGATCCGCGAACCCGCGCTCAGATGTGGGAGACGATCCGTCGTCTGGTCGCCGAGGGGTCGACGGTCATGCTCACCACCCAGTACCTCGACGAAGCGGACCAGCTCGCTGATCGAATCGCGGTGATCGATCGCGGTCGTGTGATCGCCAACGGCACAGCCGACGAACTCAAGGCTTCGGTCGGCATTTCCTCCTTGCACCTCAAGTTGGTGGATCGAGATCGCACCGAGGAGGCCCGGTCGATCATCTCGTCGATGCTGGGCGTCGAGGTTGCCGTCACGCCCGAGGTCGGCCGGGTCACCGCTCCGATGAGCGATCCGTCCGTCACCGCCGACCTGCTGATTCGCCTGCGGGAATGCGGCATCGCCGTGGACGAGATCAACGTACAAAAGCCCAGTTTGGACGAAGTGTTCCTGACCATCACCGGGCATCAGCCCGAAGACGGTAGCCGTAACGACGCCGATTCCGACAACGACTCCGATCGGATTTCCGCATGACCACTACGCTGACCACTCCCCAATCGCCGGTCACCGACCTTGTTCCGAGGCGCATCAGTCTCGAGCAGAGCTTCGCGAATACCTTCACTATGGCGTATCGCGGAATTCTCAAGATCAAGCACAATCCGGAGCAGTTGTTCGACGTCGTCATCCAGCCCATCATTTTCACGCTGATGTTCACGTACATCTTCGGCGGGGCCATCGCCGGCGACGTCACGGCGTACCTGCCGACGATCATCCCCGGCATCCTGGTTCAGACCGTGATCACCGGTTCCATCGTGACCGGCACTCAGCTCCGTGAAGACATGGACAAGGGTGTGTTCGACCGCTTCAAGTCTCTGCCGATTGCGCGCATCGCTCCCCTGTCCGGAGCTTTGCTTGCCGATGTCGTACGGTACGGCATCGCGACGACCATCACGTTCATCGTCGGTTTTGCGATGGGCTACCGCCCCGCGGGCGGAGCTGTGGGCATTCTGTCGGCCGCGATCCTGGTGATGGTGTGCGCATTCTCGATCAGCTGGATCTTCGCCCTGATGGGCGTGATGATGAACAAAGCGTCTACGGTGCAGGGTGTTTCGATGCTCGTACTGTTCCCGCTCACGTTCCTGTCCAACGCGTTTGTCGATCCTGCCACCATGCCGAGTTGGCTGCAGAAGTTCGTGAACGCCAACCCAGTTTCACACCTGGTGACCGCAGTCCGCGAACTGGCCAATGACGGTCACTTCGGCATCCACGTCGTGTGGTCACTGGTGGGCGCCGCCGTAATCGTGGCGGTGATGGCACCGCTCACCGTGCGGATGTACATGCGAAAGACGTAAAGGAACCTAGTTTTCCAGCGGTCCGCGAAGCGCAGCCATCACTGCTTCGCGGACCGCTCGGCGTGAGAGGCCGGAGACCTTCTCGGTTTCTACGAGCCACCGGTCTTCCCCGACGATGCCGACAGCAAAGGCCGCGAGACGTCCGTGGTGCAGCGAGACGAAGTCTTGTCGCCCCGGCATTTTGACGGCCAGTGCCATCAATTCCGTTCCGCGGCTCACGTTCCCGGTACACAAATCGTAGGCACCGACAGCCGCTGCCACCGAACCGGCGAGCGGTAGATCCGCATATCCGTGGGGGTTCAACTTGATCACGCTGGATTCGCTCATCCGTCGCACCCGATCAGCCATCGACGCAGACTCTCCGTGAACCGCGTGGGCGCACACCGCTGCCGCGCTGAGCAGAACGACAAACGGATCTCCGTACACATTCTCGACCTCACTGCCGAGCAGTTCCAGAGCCTCCCGATAGTGACCGAGTCCGAGTTCGACGTGCCCTTCCGCCAGATCGGCCTCGGCAACACTGGCAAACAGTGCAGCACGCCGCGGAGCGTTCTCGATCGCGGCGCTCCCACCGGACAAGGCCAATGCCGGCCGAATCTGATCCAGCAACGCACGTCCGCCGACGGTATCGCCGCCCGCAATCAGTGCGCCGGCTTGAAAGCTGATGAGCTGCAATGCCTCTTCGTGAGCGCCGAGCCGTTCTGTGGACGCTGCTGCCATCGCGTAGAACGCCACGGCTTCGATGTACCGCGCGGATTGACTGTGCACCGAACCCACCTGCTGAGCGGCCATGGCGACACCCCACTCGTCCCCGATTTTGCAGGCGTACCGCAAAAGTTCTTCGGAGTCACCGAGTGCGCCGCGCAGGTCGCCGAGGTTCTCGCGCATGTTCGCCCGGGTTGCGAGAGCTGCCATCCGTGTCTCGATGTCCCGACTACGTATGCCCTCGGCCACTAACCGCGCCACCCGATACCCGGATTGCGGACCGACCATCAACCGAATGAGAAACACGAATGTCGGCGCCAGATCGTCCCTCTCGCGCAGGATCTTTCGCAGACGAAGACGCGCACGGGCATGATCCCTCGTGAATGCCCCGAAGAGCAGGTGCATAGCCACAATCATGAATGTCATCGCCACCAGTTCGGCATTGACGTCGGCCAAATTATCATTGTTCGTGGCCACGACTACCTTGGGTGCCCAGTTCGCGACTTCCGAGTGCGAACCTCGGATCGCCCACAGCAATCCCAGCACCGGAAAGACATTCGCCACTACGCGGCCGTCGCCGCGTTCGACGGCCCATCGCAGAACTGCCAGGAGATTGTCGTGTTCCTCGTCGATCTCGGAGGCAAGCCGAACCTGGTCGGACCGTGAACGCTTCCGCGCGTCCGCGGCGATACCGACAGCCCATTGGTTCAGTCGCCGAAGAACTTCCGCTCCCTCACCCAGCGCCGCCAGTTGCTCCTCGCCGTATTCCCGAACCGTCTCGAGCATGTGATAGCGCAGCCCGTTCGACGTGTCGACCACCGAGAGCAATGATTGATTGACCAGCGCTTCTACTGCGTCGGCGACGTCAGTCAACTGTCCCCATTCAGCAACCGCCTCAGCCGACGCCAAGGTGAAACCTGCCGGGAATCGGCACAATCGGGCGAGCGCCACTCGATGCTCGGACCGCAGCAAATTCCAACTCCAGTCGATGACCGCGTGCAGGGTGCGATGCCGGTCCGGGGACGTCGGGTCTCCGGATCGAAGCAACGCGAAACGATCACTCAAGCGCGCGGAGATCTCCTCCACACTCATCGTGCGGGCTCGCGCCGCCGCCAATTCAATGGCCAACGGCAAGCCATCGAGTGTCGTACACAGCTTTCCGACGGTTTCCGCGTCGAGTCGCACGGACGGTCGCACCGCACGGGCGCGGGCCGAGAACAACTCCACTGCCGATCCGGCATTGCCGTCGATAGCCAACGGCGGCAACGGATACACGGCTTCGGCGCTGATCATCAAGGGTGATCGACTGGTGGCCAGGACGGTCAACTGACCACCGGCCGCAATCAGTTCTGCGACGATGTCCGAACAAGCACCGATCACATGCTCACAGTTGTCGAGAATGAGCGTCATCGGCCCGGCCGACAGCGCTTCGGCAAGACGCTCGCGTGCCGAATGCATTCGTCCGACTGTCAATCGTCCTGGCGCCAAGTCGGATTCACTGATACCGAGCGTTGCCCCGATGGCTGCGATGACGTCGTCACTGCTGCGTAGCGCTGCCAGTTCGACCAATACCACCGAGGTACGTGCGGACGCACGCAATCCCAATTCGTGTGCCAGACGGGTTTTTCCGCCGCCGCCCGGACCGAGAACTGTCACTACGCGCGAACGCGAGAGCAACTCCTCGACGTTCTCGATATCACTGTCACGGCCGAGCAGTGCGTTGGGTGCCGCACGTAGGCCGATTGCCCGGGTGCTCCGCGTCGGAGCCGACGCCACACTCGGAAGCGGCATACTCAGAAGCGCTGCATTCAGCTCCACCAAGACCGGGGACGGATCGCCGCCCAAACGATCGGCCAGGTGCGCTTTGAATGCGGCGAATACCTCCAGCGCCTCGTTGGTGCGACCCGAACCGGCCAGCGCCCGCATCAAATCCCCGGCGGCGGCATCGTCAAAAGGGTTGTCGGAGTGCCGGATTTGCGCAGCCGAAAGCGCGTCGGAGAAGTCTCCGAGAGCAAGGAGAGCCTGCAACCTCACAGCGGAGAGTTCGTCGTGCAGCCGCGATGCAGCCGAAGCCAGCTGCTCTCCCGGCACTCCGACGACGTCATCGCCGGCGCTCCCCCGCCACAAACTCAGGGCCGCGGTGACTACCCTCAACGACTCTCGGGAATCTCTGTCGACGCGAACGCCCCGAAGCGCGTCCTGCGCCCGGGCGAGGTCCACTCGATCTCGCGGCCCTGTGAGCCGATAGCCCGCCGCCGTAACCTCCACCGAACCTTCCGGCAGCGCGGACCGTAAGCGTGAAACCTGTGTGTGCAAAGCATTCATCGGTGAACGCGGCGGGTCGGAGCCCCAGATTTCCTCGATGAGGTTCTGCGCCGGACAGGGCCGACCAGGAACGAGAGCCAAGGCAGTGAGCAGCGCCCGCGCCCGTGGCCCGGGCAACGCAACCAAACGGTCGCCGCTTCTGGTCGAGACAGCGCCGAGCAACCCTATGTCCACCACGTCTCGAGCCTTGTCCTGATCCACCGCATTCAATCGTATTGCACAGTGCAAAGATCGTTACATGGCTACAGCTGCTCAATGGATCGAAGGCGCGAGGCCGCGCACCCTCCCGAATGCGATTGCACCCGTGTTGGTCGGCACCGGCGCTGCCGCATCGCTGGACCTCGCGGTGTGGTGGAAGGCACTCTTGGCGTTGATCGTCTCCTTGGCCTTGATCGTCGGCGTGAACTTCGCCAACGATTACTCCGACGGAATCCGCGGCACCGACGACGATCGTGTTGGCCCATTGCGATTGGTGGGATCGAAGCTGGTGAGCCCCGGATCGGTGAAAGCGGCCGCGATCGGTTGTTTCGCGATCGCCGCAGTGGCGGGCTTCGCTCTCGCAGCGACGACAGCCTGGTGGCTGGTCGCTGTCGGCGTGTTCTGCATCATCGGCGCCTGGTTCTACACGGGCGGCAAGAAGCCTTACGGTTACAGCGGTTTCGGTGAGATCGCCGTGTTCATCTTCTTCGGTCTGATCGCTGTGCTGGGAACCCAGTTCGTGCAAGCCGAGCGCGTGGATCTGGCCGGATTGGCCGGTGCCGTGGCCATCGGTTCCTTCTCGAGTGCCGTGCTGGTTGCCAACAATCTGCGCGACATTCCGACGGACACCGAGTCGGGCAAGATCACGCTCGCAGTTCGTCTCGGCGACGCCAGAACTCGTGTGCTGCACATCATCCTGCTGGCAGTGCCGTTCATCGCGACGCTACTACTCGTTCTTCGAACCCCGTGGGCGTTGCTCGGACTGCTCGCGTTGCCGCTGGCAATCCGAGCTAACGCACCACTGCGCACTGGTGGTCAGGGAATGGCCCTGATTCCTGCGCTGCGCGACACCGGACTCGCCATGCTCGTCTGGGGTGCCGCGACGGCGGTTGCTCTCAGCCTGGCCTGATCAGTCCCGGTCGGGCACCAAAGCGCCGAGAACGAAGTTCACGATCGAGATGATCAGGGCGCCCCAGACAGCAGTCCAGAAACCGTCGATGTGTAATCCTGCGTCCAGTGACGTCGACAGCCACGCGGTCAGCAGGAGCATCAGCGCGTTGATCACCAGGGTGAACAAGCCGAGCGTCAGAATCAACAGCGGCAGCGACAGTAACTTCAAGGCCGGCTTGATCAGAGCGTTGACGATCGTGAAAATCAACGCGATAACCGCAATAACCAGGACGGTTCCCCAGGTGTCGTCCTGCTTGGTTTCGATAGTGATGCCGGTGACCCACAGGGACGCGAGCCAGATAGCAATTCCGTTGACGATGAGACGTGCCAGAAATGTCATGTCTGAATGCTGACACATTTCGACCGATCGGATCAGTAGCTCGCCACTGCTCCGTCAACTGCATGCTGCAGATCACCCTGCACGGCGCGCGCGATATCCATCGGCTTCCCACCCAGATCGACCACCGGCGTTCCCACGAAAACACTTGCACACTTGACGTTTCCGACGCCCGAACCGTAGCTGATTCCGATCGACACGAGAGCCGGAGAGCACCCCAACTTCTCGGCCCGCGAGACGATATGGCCGATTCCACTGTTGACGTGTTGAAGCGTTCTCGGGTCCTCGACGTTGCACGTTCCTTCGGGGAAGATCGCGAGACAATCCCCGCGGTTCAAACGTTCGGCGGCAACGTCCATCATCACGCGGCCCGCTTCCGACACCGCGCGGAGGCCGTGATTCTTGCTGCGAAAAACCGGGATACTGCCCATCATGTCGACCTTCTTGCGCTGCGCCGGATCAACGAAGAGTTCGTCCTTGGCCAGAACCCGCGTGCGCCCGATCATCCGACGCAGCGGTGTACGCCACGCCGTCGCCGCCAGCGTGAATTGGTCACTCTCCGTTAGGTGATTGACCGCGACGACCAGTTGCGTCCGACACTCCAGCAGTGCCGCCAACGCCGCTTCGGCACCGGGAGCGTAGGTGATCCGCGGCCGATACTTCAGCGCCAGCGCAGCGTAGGCAAGTTTGGCAGCCCACCGATTCTGTTGGTGCGCACGGTAGTACTCGTACACGGCTTCGTAGTTGCCGAGTGAAACCTCTGGACTGTCCATGATCCGCCCGTCGTTCGAGAATGCCCCTCGAACAAGACGATACACAAACCTACGGTTGCGTAGGTTTGTGTGAGATCAGGCGTTGGGCGCCCAGATTCCCGATCGTATGAACTCATCCAGCACAGCCGTCGGACCCTCGAGATCGATCCCTTCGGACGCAACCCACTCGTCGTTGTAGTACGTGCCCGAATAACGCTCGCCGCCGTCGCAGAGCAGCGTGACGACGCTTCCGCTACGACCGGCTGCCATCATCTCCGCAATCAACGCAAATGAGCCCCAGAGGTTAGTTCCCGTCGAACCGCCCACTTTGCGCCCCAGTGCCGCGCTGGCGTGCCGTGCGGCGGCAACGGAACCTGCGTCCGGCACCTTGATCATCCGATCTACGACCTGACCGACAAAAGACGGTTCGACGCGCGGACGACCGATGCCTTCGATCCGAGATCCACGGGTTCCGACGATCGACGGGTCACCCGCACTCCACGCGTCGAAGAACACGGAATGCTCCGGATCGACCACGCACAGACCTGTGTCGAACTTGCGATAGCGCAGGAAGCGACCGATCGTGGCCCCGGTTCCACCCGTGCCCGCTCCGACGACAACCCAATCCGGCACCGGATGTTCCTCGTGTTCGAGCTGAGTGAAGATCGATTCCGCGATGTTGTTGTTTCCGCGCCAATCCGTTGCGCGCTCGGCGTGCGTGAACTGATCCATGTAGTGCCCACCCAACTCGCGGGCGAGACGATGAGATGCCGAATAGATCGACGAAGGGTCCGTGACGAAGTGACACCGACCGCCCTGCGCTTCAATCAACGCAACCTTGGCCGGGCTGGTGCTTGCCGGCATCACAGCGACAAAATCGAGGCCCAGCAACTTCGCGAAGTACGCCTCACTGACTGCTGTCGATCCCGACGAAGCTTCGATAACCGGCGTATTTTCGGTAACCCAACCGTTGCAGATCGCGTAGAGGAAAAGTGACCGCGCAAGCCGATGCTTGAGACTGCCGGTGATGTGTGTCGACTCGTCTTTGAGATAGAGCTGGACGCTCCAACTACTCGGTAGCGGGTACCGCAAGAGGTGTGTGTCCGCACTCCGCTGGGCATCGGCCTCGATCAGCCGGACCGCGTTGTCCACCCAGCCCCGCGGGCCCCGTCGGGAGACATCGAGGGTTTCGGACGTCACCGCTGGTCACCGCGTAATTTGGCCCGCAAATCGTCGCGATCTGCGCGTCGCTGAGCGTCCACAGCGGCGATGCCGAGGTTCACTCGCTTGCGCAACTTCCCAAAAAGGGCGAGCGACAGCGGAAGCGCGATCAGCACGGCAAACAAGGCTGCTACGAGAAGCGGAACTTCCGTGCCGGCAAGCTTGCCGCCACCGATGATGATGCCGCCGATTACTACCACTAGCAGGAGTCGGGCGACCGAATACAGGACGACGTCTCGCACCAGTTGCCCCTTCGTCACAACCCCGGCAGACGTAATTGCTTGCTCAGAGTTTGCGGGCCGACTCTTGGCCAGGTCCGGGCTGGAGGGCTGATTTTCAGGGTGTTCAGGCAACTTACTCACACTCCAAGGTTACCTACTCGAAGCGACTAAAAAATTCGGCCCGCTTTATCCGCTTTGTCCATTACTTTTTCTTTACCTAAATTTTAAGTTTCGACTACCTGGATATATCTGTGCAAACATTGCGCTACCAATCGCAAAATGGTCGAATGTGAGCAGCGGCCGCCGAAACAAACTCGGCGTATGTTTTGGGCAACTGTTCGACACCAAATGTTCGACGCCAAGACGGAGGAACATCAGATGAGCGCACCAACATTCCACGTAGCCGCAGACGCACTCATGACACCCGGACAGGTCGCGGCTCTGTTTCATGTCGACCCGAAGACCGTGACGCGCTGGGCGCACGCCGGACGACTGGGATCACTGCGCACCCCCGGCGGACACCGTCGGTTCCGCGAGACCGAGGTCATGCAGCTTCTCCGCTCGCTGACAACAGAAGCTGCTCACAACTGAACGGGCAATGCCGCAGGTAAATCGGCTACACCAGCTACACCCGTTCCGCCAGCTCTACCCGCTCCACCCAGCTACAGCTTCACCAGATACAGCACGACGCACCAAGCCCGACACATATCCCCGGGGGATTCTGGCAAACCAGACCGGAGACTGAGTAGGCTCTTCCTAGTACTTAGGAGGTGCGCCGTGCTGTATCTGTTGGCGTTAGTGGGTTTGGTGACTTTGGCCGTCTTGATGTGGAAAGCGTTCGGGCCGTCGCCGTCTACCCGAACGCCTGTCGGTGGCGTTCGTGGACCCGACGACGATCCCGAATTTCTGTGGAACGTCAATCAGCAAACTCGACGCAAGCAAAACGAAGGGCCGGACACCGCACCGACGGATCCGTCGGTGTAGGTCCGGCCTGGCGAGGGCTTCAGCGCTGCTGCGAGAATCCGTGCGGCGAGCGCGGGAAGTCCTGCGCCACTGCGGCGGCCAGTTCGAACAGCGCATCACGAGTGCTCGGCCGAAGTCGATCCAGGTCTACTTCGGCGCCTTCCTCGAGGTGCGGATCGAACGGAACCAGCTGCACCGTGCGGCAGCGCTGCTCGAAGTGCTCGACAACGCGCGATAGATCGACCTTTCCGGAACCTGGACGTACCGCGTTGATCACGGCAACGGAATTAGCGACAAGCCTGCTGTGCCCGTGCGCATCGAGCCAGTCGAGAGTCGCGGAGGCGCTCCGCGCTCCGTCGACCGAACCCGAACTGATCACGATCAGGGAATTCGATCCGTCGAGAATCGCTTTCATCGCCGAATGCATCAATCCGGTTCCGCAGTCGGTCAGAACAATGCTGTAAAACTTTTCGAGCATGTCGACGGTACGCATGTAGTCCTCACCGCTGAATGCTTCCGACACAGCCGGATCGCTGTCCGAGGCAAGCACTTCGAGGCGGTGGCGACTCTGCGAGGTGTACCCCCGAACATCGCTGTACTTCTCGATGCTCGCTTCGTCGCGGAGTAGGTTGCGCACCGTAGCCGGTGTTTCAAGGGGAACTTTCTGACTCAGCGTGCCGCGATCCGGATTTGCGTCGAGGGCGATGACGCGGTCTCCGCGAACCGACGCGAACGTGGAACCGAGCGTGACCGTTGTCGTCGTCTTGCCGACGCCACCTTTGAGGCTGAGCACTGCAACCTTGTAACACCCCTGCAGCGGTTGATTGATCTGCCGAGTCAGCTCGAGCATCCGCTGATCCTTGGCGCCGTTCCCGAGGTTGAGGTGACGCCCGGACAGTGCGTAGAGGGCCTTACGCCATCCGCCGACGGGTGCGGGCTTTACCGGCTTGAGCAGTAGCGCGCTGGAAAGGTCTAGCGCGGACATCGGCAGGGCGGACGCAGGTTGTTGCGAGACTGTCCGACTTGGTGCGGCCTGCGGTCCGACGGCCAACTGTTGACCGGGAGCCCCGGGAGCCGAAATCTGCGGCCCCGACGGTGTCGGGACTGAAGGTGCTGCACCAGTCAACCCCGACGGGGTGGGCACCGCCGGCGCCGGCGCCGAGGGTGCCACCACCAACCGCCGGGGAACCGCGTTGGAAGTTGGTTGTGGCGCAACAGAATTCACAAACGCTGGATTCGCAACAGCCGGATTCACAACATCAGCAGGCTGAGTGCCGCGATACGCGGGTTCGTATGTCTGCGGCGGCAGCGTGGTCGGGAATTGGTCGGCAGCGAATCCCGACGGACCGGCGGGGTACTGGATGACCGGCTGACGTGGAGCACTCGGCTCCACCGTCGGCGCCGCGGCAGGCACCGAACCCGCAGCCACTACCGGAACATGAGGTACCGCCGGCCTCGGATTCTGCGGTGGCGCATACATGGGACTGGAGTCCTGGCTGGACGTACGTGGCACCTGACGAGGATCGGCTGAATCCGTCGGCGCGACGAACAGGCTTCGCGTCCCGGCATCGATTGCGGCGGCGGGGTCGATACCTATCGCCTGGTCACGCCTCGCAACCGGAACCGGTGCCGCAATCGGCTTTGCCGCACTCTGTTCGTGCGAAGTTGCCGCAGGACGCACCGGTTCCCAGATCCCCGCCCCCGCGTCGTCCTTGTTGTCGGCCATGGCCGCCCCCTGTCGAATATCGGTCGCACACCCGCGTGACCAATCTCGACCATACAGTTATCTAGCAGCTAGTTCGATTGGGACATTTTGTCTAACACTTGTCACCACTCGCACACCCTGTAGTCCCCACGGTCGGCAACAACCAACCGTTCCGGAGAAGATCAGTTCAGTCCTGCGTAGGAATGCAGGCCAGATACCACCATGTTGACGATGAACAGATTGAAGAGCATCGCTACGAAGCCTGCGATGTTGATCCACGCGGCCTTGGTTTCACGCCATCCGGATGTTGCGCGGGCGTGGAGGTATGCGGCGTAGATCACCCAGGCGATGAACGAAAACGTCTCCTTGGGGTCCCAACCCCAAAACCTGCCCCACGCAGCTTCCGCCCAGATCGCGCCGAGAATAACTCCGGCACCGAACAACGGGAACGCGATGATAGTGCTCTTGTATGCCAGTCGGTCGAGGGTCTGCGCATCGGGAAGTCGCTCGGCGATCCGGCCACCGATGCCGGTGCCCTCTTCACCGGGAGGGAACTTCAGGCGCAGCAGGAACAGCAGGCTGGCGATGCCACCGATCATGAAGATGCCGGATCCGACGCTCACGATGGTGACGTGAATCGGAAGCCAGTAGGAACGCAGTGCCGGAACTACCGGCGCTGCGTCGGCATAGAGGATGGTTCCGGCGAGGAACATCAGGATCAGTACCGGCGCCAACAGGAAGACCCACATCGGACGGTACGTCGCCTTGGCCAGCAAAACGTGGCCGACCAGCAATGCTGCCGCACACGCCATAGCGACAAATTCATACATATTGCCCAGCGGGAATCGCTCCGTGGCAAATCCGCGCAGCACGATCGACGCGAAGAGCAGAACGGTGCCGACCACAAGGACCGCCCGGCCCATACCGCCGAACCGCTCGGCCAACGGTTTAGCCGGTCGTTCCGTCACTCGGCCGGGCACCGAAGCGTCCGTGGCAGCACCGGCACCGACCAGTTCTTTGTCTTGAACGGCTCGGGCCTGGGCCGACGCATACTGGATGATCAGCAGTACAAACGCCAGGACCAGCACAGTGAACGCGGACTTGAAGGCCCAGTCGCTGTATTGAGCGAGAGTCTCGTTGGTTGTCATCGGGCATTCTCCTGCGCGTGCGGCTTGGATGCCGCGTTGGTGGGATTGCTGTCAAGTAGGCGATCTGCAAGGCGATCGAACTCGTCGCCCCAACCGGCATGGTCGGTACGGGCGAGTCCGCCCAGCTCTACTACAGTACGTCGTTCTTCATCGAGATAGATACGCGCCCAGATTCGGCGACGCTTGATCACCAGCGAGACCAGTAGTCCCGCCATCATTGTCAGTGCCGAGATCAGCACCCATTGCTGTGCTGGATCGTGAGAAACCTGCAGGTTGACGAAGTCGACGGCGCCGTCGAACCGCACCTGAGTTCCGTCGGCGAGTGTCGCGCTCTCACCGGGAAAAAGATTGACACGATCCTGTTTGACCAGGCGTCCCTGATTGATGAGCTCGGTATTGAGCTCGAACAGGGACTGCGGGTTACCGGTGTCGAGTCCGGTGTCGCCCTTGTAGATGTCGATGGCGACGGCAGGATCGTTCATCGCCGGGAAGCTCGACGACAGCAGATTTCCGTGGAACAGAGCCGTCGGCGCGAACAGGCCCTCGATGGCGATCTGGTTCTTGCGTCGTTCATCTGCGTCGGGGTACATGCCGCCGGGAGGGTCGAATCGCATTGCGCCACTGCTCAGGAACGTGGTCGCGTCGTCCGGTCGCCACTGCAGTGTCTCCGTGCGGGTTTCCCCGTTCGGGAACGTGACGGTGAAGGTCGGTGCGTAACCGTGGCCCTGGAGGTACACGCGGTCGCCGGCAACGCGCAACGGGTGGTTCACCTGGATCGTCGTATCGCGCCAGGTGTCGGTCGCGAGGTCGTCACCGGATTGGTAGGAGATGTCGGAAGTGAACATCTCGGCCTGGCCGGTCTCGAGGTAATCGGCCTGGAAGTTCTTGACCCTCACGCACAACGGCGTCATTCCGGTGCCGTCGAGGCTCAGACCCGCGACGAACGAATCGAAAACTGCCGGAGATGTGGTGCAGAATCCGGGACCGTCGTTGGCGATCACGATCCTGTTGCCTTCGTAGCCGAACAGCTTTCCGGCGGCAATGGCAACCAGTAGGGCGACAAGCGAGAGGTGGAAGACGAGGTTGCCGGCTTCACGCAGATAACCCTTCTCCGCGGAGACCGTGATTTCACCGTCGCGGCGAGAACGCTCGTCGTCGGTGCGGGTTTCGACGCGCCAGCCCTTGAGTTCCTTCGACAGACGCGCAGCCAAATCCTCCGGAGTCTCGCCGTCGGCAACGCTCTTCGTGTGGTGCGGCAGGCGAGCGAGGTTGCGCGGGGCCTGCACCGGACGTGTCCGCAGTGCCTTCGCATGTTCGACGCAGCGCGGGAGGATGCAGCCGACGAGCGAGATGAACAGCAGTGCATAGATCGCGGTGAACCAGAAACTGCTGAACACGTCGAACAGTTCCAACTTGTCCATCCACGGCCCGAGTGTGGGCCGCGCGGCAATGTAGTCGGCGACTTTGCCCTCGTTGAGAGAACGCTGTGGCAGCAGTGCCCCCGGAATGGCGGCGAGAGCGAGCAGGAACAGCAATACCAGTGCGGTCTTCATCGAGGTGAGACCGCGCCAGGTATTGCGTCCGAGCGCGATGACGCGACCGATCATCGACTGCCGAGGCAGTGCTGGAGTCGGGTTGTCGTGTTTATCGTCAACTGTCATATCGGCAGCGTCACCTCCGAGATAAATGCGTCACGGACCCAGCCGACGAACTGGTCCCACGCGCCCGTGACGAGGGCAATACCCACCGCCACCAACATGATTCCGCCGAAAATTTGAATGGTTCGTGCATTGCGACGCAACCAACCGACGCCCGTCAATGCACGTGCCGACCCGAGGGCCAGGAAGATGAACGGCAATCCGAGCCCGATGCAGTAGGCCACGATCAAGATGACACCGCGGGCGGCGGTCATGCCTTCGGTGCCGGCGGCAACGGACATCACGCCGGCCAGCGTCGGGCCCAGACACGGCGTCCAGCCGAGTGCAAAGACGCCGCCCAACAGCGGAGCGCCCACCAACGAGGACACTCGACGCGGCTCGAACCGAACGTCCTTCTGCAGTGCGGGGACCAATCCGATGAACACGAGGCCCATCGCGATGGTGACAACTCCGCCGACGCGCATCAGGACGTCACGGTTGATCAGCAGCGTGGAGATCACCCCAAACACGGAGGCGGTGGCCAACACGAAGACGACGGTGAATCCGGCGACAAACAGCCCGGCAGCGCCGGCGACTCGTAAGCGGGAACTGCGGGCGATCGTTCGGGTTTTTGCCTCGTCTGCGGTGATAGCCGGAGCGTCGGCGCCGACGACCCCGGCCAGGTAGGACAGATAGCCGGGAACCAGCGGCACAACACACGGCGACGCGAAGGAGACGAGACCGGCGAGCAGGCAAGCGCCCAGCGCCAGCAGCAACGGACCGGACGAGGCTGCATTCTGGAAGGCTTCGCCCACGCCGGCGCCGAGAGTTTCAGTGCCCGCCAGCACCGTCACAGAAGTAATTGTCATTGCTGCGCAGGCTCTTCCGCTGCTACTCGTTGGACCACGGGCAGGAGATCCTCGGCGAGGAGTTCCTGCAGGAACACCGCGGCGACGCGATGCTGACGGTCCAGAACGATGGTGGTCGGGATAACCGACGTCGGGTAGCCCTCGCCCAGAGCGATCAGAGAACGCATCGACGGGTCGTAAATCGACGGGTACGAGACCTTGTTATCGACGACAAAATCTTGAGCCTTGTTCTTGGTGTCGTCACGAACGTTGATTCCGAGGAACTGCACTCCGGAATCGCGCGTCTGTTCGTAGACCTGCTCGAGATCGTCGGCTTCGGCGCGGCAGGGGCCACACCACTGACCCCAGACGTTGAGAACAACTACTTGGTCTTCGAAGTCGCCGACTCCGACGGTCTTACCTTCGGACATCAGGTCCGGTCCGGAAAGTTTGCCGATGGTCCCGCGGGTTGACGGCGGATCGTAGAAGATCTTCGTCTTCCCCCCCGGGGAAACGAAGTCGAAAGTTCCGCCCTGGGCGACGGCGTCGGTGCCGGTCGCGCACGACGAAAGGAAGAGCATCGCTGCAGCAGCCGTAGCGACTGCGGCAGCGACCTTGCGGAGAATCATGCGCCGGTCACTCTCGGGTCGGAGGCACCAGCAGGTTCGGAGTAGATGATGTCGACGAGGGTGTCGCCTTCGTAGACGAGTGAGGTCAGAGAAGCGAGGCCGCACTGACGGTGACGCGGGTCGTGCCAGAGGCGTTCGCCCTGCAGGAATCGGCGCAGCGTCCACACGGGCAACTGATGGCTGACAACGACGGCTTCGTGACCGACTGCAGCGACGCGAGCGGCGTTGACGGCGGCGAGCATGCGGTGCGCAATCTGTAGGTACGGCTCACCCCACGACGGTGTGAACGGATCGCGAAGCTTCCACCAGTGGCGGGGACGCGAAAGTGCGCCGTCGCCGACGGCAACCTTGAGGCCCTCGAATTCGTTGCCCGCTTCGATGACGTTGTCGTCGGTCGTGATGTCGAGACCGTGGGCCTCGGCAATCGGGGCGGCAGTTTCCTGAGCGCGCTGCAACGGCGATGCGACTACGTGGGTGATGTCGTGATCTGCAAGTACAGCCGCAACTGCCCGTGCCTGAGCCTCACCGGCCACCGACAACCGGAAACCCGGAAGCCGCCCGTACAGAATCCCGCGGGGATTGTGAACTTCACCGTGGCGAAGGACATGCACGATCGTGCGGGTGGACGTGTGGTCTGGGTGATCGACGTCGGTCACAGTCGAGAGTCCTCGCTGAAGAAGGTGTGTGGTGGGGAGCGTGTGCTTGTTTTAAGGCTTGACGGCTGCTGCCGCAGCCCTGGCTGCGTGCGGCATGGCGTCGGCGATGATCGAGAACGCCCGATCGTCGAGTGCGGCCGAGACGAACCACGCTTCGAATGCGCTCGGCGGCGGGTACACACCGCGCGAGAGCAATGCGTGGAAGAAAGCGGGGAACCGCCAGGTCTGCGCGGCCTTGGCTTCGTCGTAATTGGTGACCGCGTTCTCGGAGAAGAACACGCTGACCAGCGTGCCCGCGTATTGCACGCGGTGTACGACGCCTTCAGCGGTGAGCGCCTCGGACATGAGGTCACCCAAGGCCGTAGCATTTTTGGCGAGCTTGGCGTAGACGTCGGCGTCGGCAGCACGCAGGTTTGCCAGCCCGGCGGCAACGGCGACGGGGTTTCCGGAGAGTGTGCCGGCCTGGTAGACGGGGCCGTCGGGGGCAAGGTGACCCATGATGTCGGCGCGGCCACCGAATGCTGCGGCCGGAAGCCCACCGCTCATGACCTTGCCGAATGTGTAGAGATCGCCGGCGACGTTGTCGATGCCGTACCAACCCGAAGCGCTGACGCGGAATCCCGTCATCACCTCGTCCATGATCAGCAGTGCGCCGTGCTCGGTGGTGAGTCGACGCAGGCCCTCGTTGAAACCGGGCAGGGGCGCGACGGCACCCATGTTGCCGGCGGCCGCTTCGGTGATAACGCAGGCGACAGCGCCGGGGTTCGCGGCAAAAGCTGCGGCGACGGCCTCGAGATCGTTGTAGCGAACGACAATGGTGTCCTCGGCCTGAGCCCCGGTCACACCCGGTGACGTGGGCAACCCGAAGGTAGCGAGTCCGGATCCGGCGTCGGCCAGGAGGGCGTCGACGTGGCCGTGATAGCAACCGGAGAACTTGATGATCTTGGTGCGGCCCGTGAATCCGCGGGCCAGACGCACTGCACTCATCGTGGCTTCGGTGCCCGAGTTGACCAGGCGCACCTTCTCCACGGGCGCGACGCGGGCGACGATCTCCTCGGCCAGCGCGATTTCACCTTCGGTGGGAGCACCGAAGGACAGGCCGCCGAGCGCGGCTTCACGAACAGCTTCTACGACGGCGGGGTGCGCGTGTCCGAGGATCATGGGGCCCCACGACGACACAAGATCGACGTAGTTATTGCCGTCGACGTCGGTCAATGTGTAACCGGAAGCTTCGCGGATGAATCGGGGTGTTCCGCCGACCGAACCGAACGCCCGGACCGGCGAGTTGACGCCACCGGGGATCACTTTGCCGGCACGCTCGAAGAGGCGAGCCGAGTTCGTTGCATGCAGGTCGAAATCACCGGAAGACACAGTCACGACCTCCAGTGTCCCAGTTCTGTCGAATCTGACAACGACAGGGTGTAGGACTTCGGCACCAAGACAGCGTTTTCAGGTCTGAACTGATCAATTATGAGACCATTTCGACCATGAAGCGACTGTTGACCACGCTGTTGATTCCAGTTGCGATTCTTGTCACATCCTGCAGTTCCGAGGCCTCGAACGACGCCCCAGCGACAAGAACAGCGTCGACGACCAGTTCAACTGCGGTCGTGGCCACCCCCGCGGCGCCTCGCACCGAGCCCGCATTTCTGGGTGGTTGCTCCGCGGTCTCGGTCTACGTCGCGCAGCGGACGCAGACCGGCGGCGCCCCCACCGATACAGCGGTGGCCTTCCTGAAAATCGTCGAAAACGACCCGTCGTACCTAGCCATGCCCGATACCGACAAACAACTGTTCAGAGAAGGAATCGAAGCCGGCGCCGCCGGAAACTGCTGACGCCTCTCGCCGCTCACCGCTAGGGTCGGATCCATGGCCACTACAGCGGACCACCTCAGGATTACTCTCGACGGACGCTGGCGGGAGGTGCGTGAGCGAGTGCGCGGCGAGTTGGACGATCCTCGTTTCGCTCCGCACTACACACCGAACCTCGCCATCGCTCGCACCAAGGCGCTCGAGCAAATGCGGATTCTTGCCGATCTCGGTTATGCGGCAAACGGTTTCGCGGTAGAACACGGCGGAACCGGAGACGCCGGTGGCGCCGTCACCAGCATCGAGATGCTCGCGATGTCCGACCTGTCCCTAATGGTCAAAGCCGGAGTCCAGTGGGGACTGTTCGGCGGCGCCATCGAAAATCTGGGCACGGAACGCCACCACCAGGCCTACGTCAAACCGCTCATCGACCTGGAACTTCTCGGGTGTTTTGCCATGACCGAGACCGGTCACGGCAGTGACGTTCAGGAACTCGAGACAACCGCCACGTACGACGCCACCACCGGCGAATTTGTTGTCCGCTCCCCCACTCCGTCGTCGCGCAAGGACTACATCGGTGGTGCGGCGGAGCACGCGAGCGTCGCTGCGGTATTCGCGCAGCTCATCACTGGCGGCGAAAGCCAGGGCGTGCACTGCTTTGTGGTGCCGATCCGCGACGACGCCGGAAACGATTTGCCCGGTGTCACGACGTCGGACTGCGGACTCAAGGGCGGACTCCCCGGAGTCGACAACGGACGCATCATGTTCGATCAGGTTCGAATCCCCCGCGAGAACCTCCTCAACCGCTACGCCGACGTTGCCGAGGACGGGACCTACAGTTCCGAAATCGAGAACCCGAACCGTCGTTTCTTCACGATGGTCGGAACCTTGGTTCGGGGACGCGTCACCGTCGGCGGGTCTGCAGCAGCGGCAGCGCGAGTAGGCCTGGCTATCGCGGGTCGATACGCATTGCAGCGCAGGCAGTTCAGCGCCCCCAAGAGCGATGACGAAGTCCTCATCATGGATTATCTCGTTCATCAGAGGCGCCTACTGCCGCTGATCGCCCGTTCCTACGCCCTGCAATTCGCCCAGAACGAACTCGTCTCGGCAATGCACGATGTTCAGAGCAGTAAAGATCCCGATCCGCAGGAGCAGCGCGAACTCGAAGGCCGCGCCGCCGGCCTCAAGGCTGCCAACACCTGGCACGCCACTCGCGCCATCCAGGAAGCGCGCGAAGCTTGTGGCGGCGCAGGCTATCTCGCGGAAAATCGCCTCACTTCACTGAAGGCGGATACCGACGTCTTCACCACGTTCGAGGGCGACAACCACGTTCTGACGCAATTGGTCGCGAAGGAACTCCTCACGTCGTACGCAGATGAAGTACGCGGCATGAGCCCGGTCGACTGGATGCGTTTCGCCGCCACAACGGTCTCCGACGTGGTCAAGAAACGTACTGCGGCGCAACAGATTCTGCAGACCATCGTCGATACCCGCCAGGACAACGAGGAGGACGGCAGCCTCTTCAACCGCGGCACTCAGATGAAAATGTTCGAGGATCGCGAGGAGTACCTACTCTCTACTGCGGCAAGGAGATTGCAGGCAGCGCAGAAACGCGAGGAGAATCCGTTCGACGCCTTCAACTTCGTTCAGGATCATGTTCTCAAGGCTGCGCAAGCCCACATCGAGCGTGTAATCCTGGAAGCCTTTGTCGCCGGCATCGATTCGTGTGAGGACGACACCGCGAAGGAACTCTTCGGCGAGGTGTGCGACCTCTACGCGCTCTCCGTCATCGAGGAGGACAAAGCCTGGTTCATGGAGCACCGCCACCTCTCGGTCGAGCGTTCCAAGGCCGTCACTCGCGGAATCAACGAGCGCTGCCGCACCCTGCGCCCGCATGTCGCGACTCTGATCGACGGTTTCGGCATCCCCGAATCGTTGTTGGGTTCGGCGATGCTCGACGGAGACGGCACAGATGCAGTACGACTGAAGTAAGAAGTTGGTGAGGTCGGATGATTTCCGACCTCACCAAACTTATTGCGCTACTGCCTTCTTCGACTGGCGAGCGGCAACCAACCAAGTTAGTCCGAGCGCGGCCACCAACCAGATACCCAAGACGACCAGGTGGGGGCCGGCGCCGTTGCCACCGAAGTAGATGACGGAACGGATGGGCTCCATGGCAGACGATCCCAGCCAGAACGAGTGGATGTGCTGCCAGAACCCCGGCAGGAATGACACCGGAATGGCGCCGCCCGAACTCGGGAAGTTGATGAAGACCAGCACCGTCAACACCGCAAAGATCGCGGCCTGGCCGAGCAGTCGGTTCAACAGAATGCTCACCGCGCCGACGGTGAAGGTGTAGACCATCGCGATCCCGAGCAGTTGCAGGATCTCACCGAACGAAGCACCGAAAGCATGCATGAAGATACTCGTGATTCCGAAGGCGAGGAGCGGGGTGAGGATTGCCGCGCCGGCGAGGACCGAATACTGCTCTTTCAAGCGCATTCTCGGCGCGACCTGACTGAGCACTGTGATGGTCAGGTAACCGCCGAGCGTGCAGACGATCAGGAAGTAGAACAGCCCGACGGTCGACGAATCGCGCGCTGTGACGGGCGCGGAGTCGATCACTGTGACCTCTTGCCCGGTCTCGTCCGCGATGGACTGAGCCACGTTGGTGACTACGGATACCGTCGACGCCCCGGCACCGGTCGCGATGTGCGCTGTGACGGTGTCACCGATTTCGATGGCACCGATGGCATCACGATTGTCGATCCGGGAGATGGCGTCGGCAACACTGTCGGTGGCGACGATGTCGAACTTGTCGCCCGGCGTTCCTTCGATTCCGTCGATCAACGGTGCCGTCACGGACGGTGGGCCGACCACCACGATCGGCGCCTGGTTCGGCATCGGCGAATGGAAGGCGCTGACGTAACACAGACAGAACATGATGACGAAGAACAGCGGGAATGCCAGCCCGCCACCCACTGCCTTCCAGTTCGTGGGTGGATCAACCGGTTGAGCCACTGGGCTGATCGGGATCTTGACGTCGATATCTGTCATTACATGTGCTCTTTTCCGCTAACCGCATCTAGGTGTCAACACCGTTGACAGTTTCTTTAGTCAACACTGTTGACACACTAGAGTCAACAGTGTTGACAATGAGGTTGACGTGAGAGCGAGCACAGGGGTCTACGGCGTGAGCAAGAACGGACAGATTTCAGAGCAAGAGCAACCCTCGACACCGGAAGCGATTCGCGCCGCAGCGTTCCAGTTGTTCGGCGAGCACGGCTTCGGCGGCACTTCGGTGCGCGCCATCGCCAAAGTGGCCGGAATCGACCCAGCACTGGTCATCCGCCACTTCGGATCGAAGGAAGCACTGTTCCTCGAGACCACGCCGGTCGAAGACTACTTCGAAGGACAATTCGACGGCCCCCTCGACACCCTCGGCCTGCAGATCGCAACGTTTGTCCTCCGCAAGGCCGACGCCCGGATGCTGTCGGTTCACACGGCGCTGATGCGAGCGTCCGACAGTGCTCGTATCCGCGGACGACTACGGGAGATGTCCGATACGTTCGCCCGTAATCTCGGATCCCGCTTGCCCGGCGAGAATGCTTACACACGTGCGCTTTTGATTTCCGCCCAGGTAACCGGGCTGTTGAGCGCACTCGGCACGGAGAGCATTCCGCCGGATGCTGATCGAGGCGAAGTTGCCGAACTGTACGGTCGGGCGATACAGGGACTGGTCGATCAGTACTGAGCGATTACTCGTTAGCGGTGGGGTGAAATCGGTTCCGCCACAAGGCGAACGCCCCTCACCGTTCAGGCGAGGGGCGTTCGTCATGGTGTTGTCACTGTGCGAGTGGGACTAGGAACCGAAGATGTTCCCGAGCCAGCTCAGCGAGCCTGTGCCGCCGGGGTTGGTGCTGCCGGCGGAGACGGTGACCGTGGAGGCGACTGAGGTCGACTCCTTCAGACCCGAGGCGCCGCTGTAGACGGCGGTGATGTGGCGGTCGCCGGTCAGAGCAAACGGGTAGGACAGCGTCGCCTGGCCATTGACGACGTTGACGGCGGTGCCGATCGCGGTGGTGCCGTCCATGAAGGTGACGGTGCCCGAGGTGACCGGGTCACCGGCCTCGGTCTTGACGGACGCGGACAGATTCACCGCGGCACCCTTCGTGGCCGTAGCCGGTGCGGTCAGCGTGGTGACCGTGGTGAGCTCGACCGGTGCCGGATCGGTGACGACGATAGACGCAGCCGTCGCGGTCGAACCGTTGAACGTCGTGGTACCGCTGTACACGGCTCCGACGGAGTGCGAACCAGCCGCGAAGACGTGGTCGAGCTTGGCACTGCCGCCGGTGACTGCGATGGCGCCGCCGACGTTGCTGCCGTCGATCGAGAACTGGACGGTGCCGCCCTCGGCCGGGGTGTTGTCATTGCCCGCGACCAGTGCGAAGAGCTCGACACTGTCACCGGTGGTGGCTGCACCCGGAACGTTCAACGTGGTGGTGGTATCGGCAACCACAACGTCCGTGGAAACCTCGACCGTCGAAGCAGCCGACGTCGACGTACGGTTCGTGGCGTCACCGGAGTACACAGCCGTGATCGAATGGCTGCCGTTCGTGGTGAACGTGTGGTTCAGCGTCGCAACACCAGCATTAACCGGTGCGGTACCCAAAACTGTTGCACCGTCCCTGAAATCGACGGTACCGGTAGCACCCGCCGGAGCTACGGTAGCCGTGAGATCCACAGCAGTACCCGTCTTGGCTGTCGCCGGAGCATTCAACGTCGTGGTGGTATCGGCAACCACAACGTCCGTGGAAACCTCGACCGTCGAAGCAGCCGACGTCGACGTACGGTTCGTGGCGTCACCGGAGTACACAGCCGTGATCGAATGGCTGCCGTCGGTGGTGAACGTGTGGTTCAGCGTCGCAACACCAGCATTAACCGGTGCGGTACCCAAAACTGTTGCACCGT
>NZ_JALGQH010000078.1 GCF_022810305.1 Rhodococcus sp. ARC_M6 | reverse complement strand
GTACTTGAACAGCTCCTCCTTGCCGGTACGCTCGTCGCGCAGCAGGATGCCGACGCCGGAGTTGAGGAAGGACAGCTCGCGGATGCGCTTGGCCAGGATGTCCCAACTGAAGTGGATGTTGCTGAAGGTCTCCGGGGACGGCTTGAAGTGAACTTCGGTGCCGGAGCCATCGGTCTCGCCCACTTCGCGCAGTGGGAACTGCGGAACGCCGTGGTGGTAGACCTGTTCCCAGACCTTGTTGTGGCGACGGATGGTCAGGCGTAGTTCATGGGACAGCGCGTTCACCACCGAGACGCCCACACCGTGCAAGCCGCCGGACACCTTGTAGGTGTTGTCGTCGAACTTGCCGCCGGCGTGGAGGACGGTCATGATCACTTCCGCCGCAGAAACCCCTTCTTCCTTGTGGATATCCACCGGAATACCGCGTCCATTGTCGCGGACAGTGATCGACTCATCCGTATGGATGGTGATGCTGATTTCGCTGCAGTAACCGGCCAGCGCTTCGTCGATGGAGTTATCCACCACCTCGAACACCATGTGGTGCAGACCGGTGCCATCGTCGGTGTCGCCGATGTACATGCCGGGGCGCTTGCGTACGGCATCCAGCCCCTTCACCACCTTGATGCTGGAAGAGTCGTACGTGTTGTTCTCGCTCATGCTTCACTCCCGATGGTCGTGGTCTGAGAGACTTTTCCATGTTCCACGTGGAACATGGATACCGGCGTATCCGTGCGCCAGCCGTCTTTCAATAGTTGCGGGTCCACGCAGGTGATGAATACCTGGCAACCCAAATCTTCAAGCAAGCGGCAAAGAGCCATTCGATGCTGCTCATCCAGTTCCGAGGGCAGGTCGTCCACCAGGTAGACGCACTGTCC
>NZ_JALGQH010000077.1 GCF_022810305.1 Rhodococcus sp. ARC_M6 | reverse complement strand
ATCTGGACCTGCGCCCCCAAAACCCCCGAAGACGCAGTCCGCCTCGCCAACTGGGGCCACGCCAACGGCTACACCATCCGCCCCCGCGGAGCCATGCACGGCTGGACCCCCCTGACCATCGTCAACGGCGCCCCCCGCGACAAAGTCATCCTCGCCGACACCATGGTCCACCTGAACTGGGTCAACGTCGACGCCGGCGGACCCATCTCCACCGTCACCGCCGGACCCGGCGCCACCCTCGACGCCATCACCACCGCCCTCCAAGCCGAAAACCTCGGCTTCGCGAACCTCCCCGCCCCCGGCGTCCTCTCCATCGCCGGCTGCCTCGCCGTCGACGCCCACGGCGCAGCCCTGCCCGCCGAAGGCGAAACACCCGTCCCCGGACAAACCTTCGGCTCCCTCTCCAACCTCGTCACCTCCCTGACGGCAGTGATCTGGAACGGCACCGAATACGCCCTCAAAACCTACGACCGCGCCGACACCGCCATCCGCCCCCTGCTGACCAACCTCGGCCGCACCTTCATCACCGCCGTCACCTTGCAGGCCTCCCCCAACTACCGCATGCGCTGCGTCAGCTACACCGACATCGGCTGGCAGGAACTCTTCGCCCCCAAGGGCACCCCCGGACGCACCTTCGAAAACTTCGTCCGCGACAACGGCCGCGCCGAAGCCATCTGGTACCCCTTCACCGACAAACCGTGGATGAAGGTGTGGTCCCTCGAACCCACCAAACCCGCCACCTCCCGCGAAGTCACCGGCCCCTACAACTACATCTTCTCCGACAACCTCCCCGAACCACTCACCGACATGATCGCCGCGATCAACGCCGGAAACCCCTCCATCGCACCCGCATTCGGACAGATGATGTACACGACCACCGTCGCCGGCCTCGCCGTCACCAACGCCAACGACATCTGGGGCTGGTCCAAAGACGTCCAGTTCTACATCAAAGCCACCACCCTCCGACTGACCGAAGGCGGCGGCGCCGTCATCACCTCC
>NZ_JALGQH010000076.1 GCF_022810305.1 Rhodococcus sp. ARC_M6 | reverse complement strand
AGGCGTGCTGGGTGAAACCGAGCTGACCCGCCCGACGATTCGGCGCATACCCCAACCGCGCCAACGTCTCATCAGCATCCGCGTACGTCTGACCGATCCGATAGATATCGCGAGCTTCCTTACCCGTCGCCACCTCACGACCCAACTCACGAGCAATACGAACAACCTGCTCGACCTGCGCAACCGACGTCATCTTCTCCCCCCGACGACCCCAGATCGTGTCCTCGTTACCGCACCGCGCATGCAAACCCATCGCCGTCGCCATCGTGTTCACCGGCAACACACTGCGCATCAACGTCTCGAGCGTCAAACACGCACCGTCCGGAACGCGGGAAACGAAGTTCATCATGTTGTACGGATTCGGACCGTCGAAACCTCCGCCGATCGCCACCCACGTCAAGTTCAACGGACCGGTGTACTTACCGCGGCGGATCAACCGTTCCACCGTCTCGAGCTGCGGAATACTCGAAAGCTGGAAGTGCGGCTGGATCCCCGCAGCCTGCAACCGGCGCAGATGCTCCTCGACCCACTCCGGGCCGGCCGGAACGACCATCTCGCGGTACGTGTTCGCCAACTCCGGGCGTTCCATCGACGTGCCGCCGATATCGTCGGGCGTCATCAACTCCATGATGTTCATCTGGCTGGTGTTGATCGCGATCGTCACCTGATCCGGTGCCGGATCCAGCGTCGCCAACATGTGGCGGACGTCGTCGGAGAGCCACTTCGCGTCGGCGCCTTCACCTTCCGGGGCGAAGGAGATGGAGCCGCCGACCTGCAGGATCATGTCCGGCACTGCTTCGCGGAGGCGGCCGAGCAGTTCGTTGAACTTCGAGAGTCGCTTGGAGCCCTTGCCGTCGAGTTCGCGGACGTGGATGTGCAGGACCGTCGCGCCGGCATTGTAGCAGTCCACCGCGGTCTGGACGTGCTCGTCCATCGTCAGGGGCAGGTCTTCGGCGAAGTCGTCCGGTTCCCATTCAGGGCCGTACGGTGCGACGGTGATGACCAGCTTTTCCTGGGTCTCGGGGAACAGTGCGTCGTCGTGGAAATGCATAACGTGACTCCAATCG
>NZ_JALGQH010000075.1 GCF_022810305.1 Rhodococcus sp. ARC_M6 | reverse complement strand
CGGCACCAGATGATCGAGATCGCAATTCCACGCCGGAACATCACAGTGCAACCACTGACAACTCCCCGCCAACGCCCGCACCCACGCATCCACTGCCGCACCGGGGCGGTAGACCAACGCCGCCGCGTATTCCTCGGCCGGCACTCGTACTTCCTTGACGATCCCACCCTTCGCGATGTCCCGTCCATGCTCGGCACCGATCACGCCGTATCCGTCGAGATGCGCCGGCTCGGCGCCACCATCGGAGCTGTTGTTGAATGTCTGCTCCGTCATCACCACAACCACCAACGGCCGACGCACCACCGTCAACCCACCACGGTCCTGCGGACAATCCACCCGCCCGCAGTCACACGGCAACACCGCCGAACCATCCAACAACGCACCCAACGCATCAGCCCGCCGCTGCTCATACGACCGCGAATCATCCCGGCACACCGAGCACGCCAACTCCCACAACCGACCGTCGAACAGTCGAGCCTGCTCCGCCGGAATTGACCCCACGATCCGGGCCATCCCGTCCTCGATGGCGCTGACCCCGATAAACCGGTCCGACAACGCACGACGACGGCGGTCCCGCATCCCCTCCGGATCCACCCGCGCCACAATCCGATCGATCACACCCGTCAACCGGCGACCCGTCAACCCCGTACCGCCCTCGACAGCCGGAGCCAACACCTGTTCCAGGACAAGGCGTTCCACCTCATCAATCAACGCATCCGAGACGTTCGCGGTCGCGGAGTCGATCAACCCCACCCGATACACATCCAGGTCCCCGCGCGCCATCGCCGCCCGCGTACGGTGCAAACGGGTTTTCAACGCAAACCCGAGTCCGATGAGTTTCCCGGCCGCTGAGCGGCCCATCGTGAGTACCGCTCCGATTTCCGATTCCGCCAACTCGTGCGCCGTCGACGACCACGTTCCCGAGGCCGTGTGCTCGGCGCTACGGCGGGTGAAGAACTCGGCAATCGCAGCAAGTTTTCGTTCCACCAACCGAGCTTCACACGAATGCAGTTCGGAGATGAGATCGACGAGGGCGCAATCGGATTCGGCACCGGTCAGCTGCGCTGACGGACCGTAATTTCCCACCCCCGACTCCAACATCCCTCCACCGTATTCGAAACTATGTTCGGAGACAACAGTCACGGGCAAATC
>NZ_JALGQH010000074.1 GCF_022810305.1 Rhodococcus sp. ARC_M6 | reverse complement strand
TGTTGTGCGCGATGAACAGCAGGGACAGTCCGTGGCGCTTCTTGGCGGCCTCGAGCAGGTTCAGGATCTGTGCCTGCACCGACACGTCGAGGCTCGAGACGGGCTCGTCGCAGATCAGGACCTTCGGGTCGAGCATCAGCGCACGTGCGATGCACACACGCTGGCACTGACCACCCGAGAGCTCGCGCGGCGTGCGATCCCAGACCATGTCCGGATCGAGGCCGACCTCCGCCAGAACCTCGCGGGCCCGAGCTTCGATGGCTGCCTTGTCTTTTCCGCCCCAGATGGCTGGACCCTCGGTGACGAGAGCCTTGACCTTACGACGTGGGTTCAGCGACGAGATGGGATCCTGGAAAATCATCTGCAGCTGAGTACGGCTGCGGCGCAACTCTTCCGGATCCAGCGCCGTCATCTCCACGTCGCCGAGGCGAATGGAACCTGATGTGGGCGAGGGCAACTGCATGATCGCGCGCCCGGCGGTGGACTTGCCACAGCCGGATTCGCCGACCACGCCCAGGGTTTCCCCGGGAGCGACGGTGAAGCTGATGCCGGAGACGGCGTGAACGGTCTGTCCCTTGCCGACGTTGAATTCGACGACCAAGTCCTCGACCGTCAGGGCTGCGCCCACGGTTTCAGGCTTCTTGGTATCCACTGCTGTGGTCATCAGACCATCTCCTTCACCGCGAGCGGCAAGCCCGCTGCGGTTATGCCGGCCTTCTCGTTGGCGACCAATGCCGCTGTACCTTCCGGCGTATCCACCGGGTAGTGGCACGCGAACGCATGGCTGTCAGATGTGTGGTCCCCGGCTCCCCCGGGTGCCAGTGCCGGATCTCCGGTCAAGCAGTCGTCCTGCGCGTACTTGCAGCGAGCTGCGAAGCGGCAACCGGTCATCGGCTTGGTCATGTCCGGAAGTCCACCCGGAATAGTCTGCAGCACCGTGTGCGTCGGCGATTCGAGTCGCGGAATCGCGGCCATCAGCGCTTCGGTGTACGGGTGACGTGGACGCGTGAACAGTTCTTCTGTCGCTGAGGTTTCCACGACGGAACCGGCGTACATGACGGCGACGCGATCGGATCGTCCCGACACGACACCGAGGTCATGGCTGATGAGGATCACAGCCATGTTGAGCTTGTCGTTGAGCGAGGCAAGCAGGTCGAGGATCTGCTTCTGCACCGTCACGTCGAGAGCTGTCGTCGGCTCGTCGGCGATCAGCAGCTTCGGCTCGCAGGCCAACGCCATGGCGATGACCACAC
>NZ_JALGQH010000073.1 GCF_022810305.1 Rhodococcus sp. ARC_M6 | reverse complement strand
TGAATCGCACCGGAGTTTCCGGAGACTTCATCCTTTGGGAAAGATGGAGTCATGTCGTCAGCAACGAACAAGAGGTACCCACCCGAGCTGCGTGAGCGGGCGGTTCGGATGGTCGCAGAAGTCCAACACGAGTACCCGTCGGAGTGGGCAGCGGTCGAATCCGTCGCCGACAAACTCGGCATCGGAACAGCGCAAACGTTGCTCAACTGGATCCGGAAGGCGCAAACCGACGCCGGCGAACGACCCGGTGTGACGAGTGAGATGGCAGCGGAAATGCGCAAACTTCGAGCCGAAAATCGGGAACTCAAGCGTGCCAACGAAATCCTGAAGTCGGCGTCGGTTTTCTTCGCAGCGGAGCTCGACCGCAACAACAAGTGATCATCGACTTCATCAACCGATACAAAAGCGAGTACGGCGTCGAGCCGATTTGCAGGGTGCTCACCGAGCATGGCTGTGCAATCGCGCCGTCCACCTACTACGACACCCTCAACCGTTCTGCGTCTCGGCGGGCGGTTCGCGACGAAGAACTGAAGATCGAGATCAGCCGTGTGCATGCCGAGAATTATTCGGTCTACGGTGCCCGCAAGGTATGGCTGGAGATGCGTCGAGAGGGCATCGACGTGGCGCGGTGCACGGTCGAACGGTTGATGGGCGTTCTCGGGCTCGAGGGTGCGCGGCGAGGGAAGACCAAACGCACCACCGTCGCTGATCCGCAAGGCCGTCGTGCGGATGATCTGGTGCAGCGAAAGTTCAACCCGGTGGCGCCAAACATGTTGTGGGTAGCCGACTTCACATATGTATCCACTTGGTCGGGCTGGGTCTATGTCGCATTCGTGATCGATGCATACTCACGCAGAATCCTGGGTTGGAGGACTGCGACGACGATGACGACACCGTTGGTGCTCGATGCGATCGAGCACGCGATCTGGACCCGCGGACGAGAAGGGATAACCGATCTGTCCGGGCTCATTCACCACAATGACCGCGGGTCGCAATACACGTCAATTGCGTTCACCGACAGGCTCATTGAGGTTGGTATCGATGCCTCGATCGGGGCTACCGGGTCGAGTTACGACAACGCTCTCGCCGAGACGATCAACGGGCTTTACAAGACCGAGTTGATCAAACCTCGCGGGCCGTGGCGAACGGTCGAACAGGTGGAAATTGCTACCTTGGAGTGGGTGGACTGGTTCAACCACCGACGGCTTTACGAGCATTGCGGCGATGTTCCTCCGGCTGAACTCGAGGAGTTCTACTACGGTGAACACAGAACTACGCGAATTGCGGAGTTCTCAAATCAGTAAGTCTCCGGACTCGCCGGTGCGATTCA
>NZ_JALGQH010000072.1 GCF_022810305.1 Rhodococcus sp. ARC_M6 | reverse complement strand
CTAGTAGTACTTTGTTAGGTCGGGAAGGTGTGATGACACAGCGGGCAGGTACCGATCCAATGAGCAAGTGCGCGTTGAAGTTCGCGCACGACACCGTAGAGGGTCAGTCCCGCCCACCCACTTTTGGGTCGGTGAGCCTCAGCGTCGTGATGAACAGGTGAGCTGCGGTGACGAGTGTGGCATGGTGGTGCCACCCCAACCAGGATCGTCCTTCGAAATGGTCCAGTCCCAGACCTGTTTTCAGTTCCCGATAGTCGTGTTCTATACGCCAGCGGATCTTCGCCAGACGCACCAACTCCGCCACAGGCGTCTCCGGGGGGAGGGTGGCCAGCCAGTAGTCGGTGGGCTGGTTGGCTCCAGTGGGCCATTCGGCGAGCAGCCACACCTGCGGCAGGGCGCCGTCGTCGTCGCGGGGAATGTCGCGGTTGGCGGGGCGGATCCGCAGCGCGGTGAAACGCGAACGCATCGCCGCGGTGGGGTTGCCGGGACTCGCCTTGGTGCCGCGCCGCCAGGTGACCTGGCGCAGCGCCGACCTGCCGGCCGCGAGGACGAGGTCCTTGCAGGTCGAGTGCGGGTTCTGGTAACGCCGTGTCGGTGGGCGTCCGCGGCCACCGTAGGGAGCTGTCTCGGGGACCGCGTCGACCCGATAGGCGCTGGTGGCGCCTTTGACTGCGACGACGTAGCCGATGCCGCGCGCGGACAGGCCCTCACGGAAGGCTGTGGTGTCGCCGTATCCGGCGTCGGCGACGACCACCGGTGGGATCCGGCCCCATTCGATCAGTTCGTCGATCATCTCCAGGGCCATTTCCCACTTCGGCCGGTGATGCTCGTCGGCTGGGATCGCGCATCGCTTGCGCCGGACGGTGATCGCCGCGGCCGCGTCGGCGTCGGTGGTGGACTGATCGTCCCATCGCTCGGGCACGAACAGTCGCCAATCCAGCGGGGCGGACGCGGCATCGGAGGCGGCGTGCACACTGACTGCGATCTGGCAGTTGCCGACCTTGCCGACGGTGCCCGAGTACTGGCGGGCAACGCACGGCGAGCCGTCACCGTCTTTGACGAAACCGGTGTCGTCGATGACCCACGCATCCGGCGTTATCAGATCACATGCCTTGCAGGAGAGTGCTTTCCGCACCGTCGATACATCCCATGGCGAGGTGGTGACGAACTGCTGCAGTCGCTGATGGTCCACCTTCAGTCGCTGCGCCATCGGTTGCATCGACTTGCGTCGCCCGTCGAGCATCAACCCCTGTATGTACACTCCCGCAGTCGCTCGTTGATCCTTGCGTTTGAGTGAGGAGAACACTTCACCGACAAACGTATCCATCGATTCTCCGACGCGGTTGAGGGTGTGTGCATCCATGTGGGCATGGTCTCGAGAAATCCGTCGAAACTCGAGCGGACACGCCGAGGTAACAAAGTACTACTAG
>NZ_JALGQH010000071.1 GCF_022810305.1 Rhodococcus sp. ARC_M6 | reverse complement strand
CAGTCCTTACGTTTTAAGAAGGGTGATCTACGAGGTTTCGAGTTCTAGGCTTAGATCGCCCAGGGATGCCGGATATGGCTGGCATTTCGTCGCTGTTGTTGATGGCCGAAGGGGATTGGCCGTCCGGCATCCCGAGACGACTCGACCGCTCATTGAGAGATGCGACAACGATCGCTGAGTAAGGACGCGACGGCGCGGTCGTCCGCGGGACCGCCAACCGAACACAACGTGGAGGTAGCTATGCCGAGACTGTGGGCCGGAATCGACGCCGGCAAAACGAACCACCATTGTGTGGTCATCAACGCAGACGGTGAGCGACTTCTCTCCCGCCGAATACTCAACAACGAAACCGAATTGACAGAGTTGATCGACACGATCCTCACTCTTGCTGCCGGCGAGGGCGTGACCTGGTCGATCGATCTCAACCACGGCGGTGCCGCGCTGATGATCGCGCTGCTGACCACCCGCGAACAACCCCTGATCTACATTCCGGGCCGCACGATCTACCACGCCTCCGCCGCGTACAAAGGGGACGGCAAGACCGACGCCAAAGACGCTGCCATCATCGCCGATCAAGCTCGGATGCGCCGAGATCTTCAACCCGTCCGAACCGGTGACGACATCGCAGTGGACTTGCGCATTCTCACCAGCAGGCGCACCGACCTGACCTGCGATCGCACCCGAACCATTAACCGGCTTCGCGCTCAGCTGCTCGACTACTTTCCCTCGCTCGAGCGAGCCTTCGATTACAGCAACAGCCAGGCCGCGCTGATCCTGCTCACCGGCTATCAAATGCCCGATGGGCTGCGACGACTCGGCCGATCGCGACTGGAATCGTGGTTGCGAAAGCACAAGGCACGCAACGCCTCCCTCGTCGCCGATCACGCAATCGCAGCCGCCAACGCCCAACACACTGTCATTCCGGGTCAACAGATCGCAGCCGAGATGGTCTCCAGACTGGCCAAGGAGGTGATGGCCCTCGACCACGAAATCGGCGAAACCGACACGATGATCGAGGAACGATTTCGCCGACATCGCCACGCCGACATCATCATGAGCCTGCCCGGATTCGGACCGATTCTTGGCGCGGAATTTATCGCCTCCACCGGCGGCGACATGAGTTCCTTCGCCAGCGCGAACCAACTCGCCGCCGTCGCCGGGCTCGCGCCCGTGCCCCGCGATTCCGGCCGTATCAGCGGCAACCTCAGACGACCCCGACGTTACGACAGACGCCTGCTCAGAGCGATGTACCTCTCGGCGATGATCAGTATCACGAACTGCCCCGCCTCCCGCACCTACTACGACCGAAAACGCGCCGAGGGTAAACGCCACACCCAAGCCGTCCTCGCACTGGCACGCCGTCGCGTCAACGTCCTGTGGGCAATGCTCCGCGATCACGCCAACTACGAACCCGCTCCCCTCACTTCTGCGGCTTGACAACATCATTGAGAATCCCCTTC
>NZ_JALGQH010000070.1 GCF_022810305.1 Rhodococcus sp. ARC_M6 | reverse complement strand
CCCTCCGTGTCAGGATTTAGTGAGACACTCGGAGGCAACCGAGATCACTCACTGAGGGCATGAAACGAGCATCACCGATGACCAGCCCGAACCCCGAAACAACACCAGATGCGCCGGCAGATCCCGCCCCGAAACCGACCCGCCGAACATTCACCACCGAATACCGCAACAACATCCTCGACGAATACAACGACGCCCCGCACGGCGAAAAATCTGCAGTCCTGCGCCGCGAAGGTCTGTATCAATCCCAACTTCGAGAATGGGCCCAAGCCAGAACCGCAGCGGCCGAAAAGTCTCGACCGAAAACTGCGACCAATCCCGACACCGACACCGCGACCCGTAAGGAAATGGCCCGCCTGACACGCGAGAATGCCCGTCTGGCAAAGCAATTGACGCAGACGGAGGCCGCGCTCGAGATCATGGGAAAACTTCACGTGCTCTTGGAATCCATCTCCGAGAGCACGGACACACCGCCCTTACCGAAGATGCACTGAACAGCACGTTCACCGACCTGCGAGCCGCCGAGATCCCCACCCGTAGATCCTGCATCCTGATCGGACGGTCCCGCGCCACCCACTACCGGCACCAGCAACCACCCGTCCTGGGCCCCAAGAAACCAAGGGCCATCCCCGACAACGGCCAAGCACTCACCGCATCCGAGCGAGCCCAGGTTCTGGCCGTCATCAACAGTGACAAGAACGCTGACCTGGCTATATGTCAGATCTGGGCCCGGGAACTCGACGAGGGCAACTACTGGTGCTCGGTGTCGAGCATGTACCGGATCGCCGCCGAAGTCGGGCAAAACCGCGAACGTCGACGAACAGCGACACATCCACCGAAGGCGATCCCCGAACTCCTCGCCGACGGACCTTCACAGGTCTGGACCTGGGATATCACCAAGCTCCGCGGGCCCACCAAGGGTGTGTGGTTTCACCTGTACGTACTCATCGACATCTACTCTCGGTACAACCCGTCATGGATCGTTTCCACACACGAAAGTGCCGAACTGGCAGCTGAATTCATTGCGGAAGCAATCGAGCGGAACGGCATCGCCCCGCACACCGTCCACGCGGACCGTGGCACCTCGATGACTTCCGGACTGGTGTCGGAACTGCTCACCAACCTCGGCATCATTCGGTCGCATTCACGACCGAGAGTATCGAATGACAATCCATTCTCGGAAGCCCAGTTCAAGACACTGAAATACCTGCATGATTTTCCGAAATCGTTTGCAACACTGGATGATGCACGAGTCTTCTTGGAAGGATTCTTCAACGAGTACAACCACATTCACCGTCATTCGGGCATTGCCTGGCATACCCCGGCTTCGGTGCACTTCGAGACTGCTGACGCGGTCGACGCGGCCCGTCAGATCACCCTGAATGAAGCTTACGTCGCGAACCCAGCCCGGTTTTCGCGCCGGCCGAATCCACCTGAAATGCCGACCGTATTCTTTATTAACGAACCCGTTGCCGAATCGCAGATCAACTGAACGTCACTGTCTCACTTGACTTGACACATAG
>NZ_JALGQH010000006.1 GCF_022810305.1 Rhodococcus sp. ARC_M6 | reverse complement strand
TCCCTTTGGGTGGAGACTCGCAGAATGCGGTGATCAGCGCGGCATGGTCGACGGTGAGGTCACTGGCATCGAACTGCGCCGCAATGGCGGGGAACGCTCGCAGGGCCACCCCGAGGGCAGCGATCTTGTTTCCGGCGGCATTCTGCAGCATCGTGTTCGCGGCCAGCCAGCGGCCGACGCCGCGGTAACACAGCACTTGCTCGTCCGGATGAAGGGCTAACGCATCGACCGCGGCAACCCGGATGGCTTCCAGCCGTAGGATTTCCGCTGATGCCGTGATGGCGACTTCCCGCACGTCGCACGGCCGCAGTTGCCACAGCATGCCACGCACATTAATTGCAGAACCAGCTACAACATCGGCAACTACGGTATCGACGCTCATCGGATCCCCCATCCTTGCCCCCAATTCTACTCGAACATCTATTCGAGTCAAGAGAAGGTTTGGGCGGAGATTCAGCTGTCCGGGGTGAAGATTGTTGCAGTACAAATGCATGTGCCGACGGCCGCGACAGTAACTGTCACGGCCGTCGGCATCGGATTCTGCAGATGTGGAAGCGGTCTACCAGGCGTTCAATGCCTCGAGGATTTGTCCCCGTGATTTCCCGAGTTCCGATCCCCAGTACGGCCACGAATGCGTTCCGTTTGACGGAAAGCTGTAGGTCGCCGGGATTCCGAGGGAGTTCAATCGAAACTGGAATGCGCGCGTATTCATCAGGGCTAGCGCTTCGAGACCGATGGCGCTGCCCGTGTTCACGAAGTCGACGGGTCGTCGAGGTTTGTCGAATTCTCCCGGCAAGCCACTTGCTGCGGAGACGTACAGAGAAAGCCCTCGCAGTTCAGGTGCAAAAACGAGAGGATCGTTGCGCAACCAAGCCGGGCTCCAGGGCGGTCCCCACATAGCGTCGACGTTGAATGATCCGGCGCTGATCATCGCGACACGGATTGCTTCACGCATTCCGGGTGCAGAGATGTTGAGGTATCCGGAGAACGATCCCGCGAACTTGAACTGATCACGGTGATAGGCGGCCAACGTCAATGCTGCGCTCCCGCCCATCGACAGGCCCAGGACACCGTTGTTGGTTCGGGAGACTCCGCGGGTCTCGAGATACGCGGGCAATTCTTCGGTGAGGAAGGTTTCCCACTTGTACGTAGTCGGTTGTCGGTTGAGGCTACTGGTGGAGTACCAATCGGAGTAGAAGCTCGATTGGCCACCGACGGGCATCACCAGGGTGATGTTGTTCTCGCGGAACAGATCGAAGGCGTTGGTCTCGAAACTCCAGGCGTTGCGATCGTCTCGGGCACGCAGGCCGTCGAGCAGATACAGTGCGGCATTACCGCCACGTGACGCCCATTGAATTTGCACCTTGATCGGACCCATCGTGGAGTCGACGAAAACCTCTTCATATCCGCCTGATGGAGCGGTTCGCAAAGGTGTTGCGGTGGCAATGGACGGGCCGACGAGACCGATGGCCAGGGGGAACGCCAAGGCGGCCACCGCTGTTCCGAACCATCGTCGCCTGGCAGGTCTACTTCCGTGTCGGACAAATCGCATATTCGTCACTCCGCCCCTTGGTGATCGATTGCAGAATTCCTGTCCGTGCCCCCCGAGGCGCGGAATTCTTCAAAACACTAAGTGGTGCGCAACCTCGCCGACCGATCCGTTACGGCTTCGTTACTGAAGGAGTGGGGCGGTGTTGGGTGAGGTATCAGGAAGCGGAACCTCGGGGGGAGTCGAAATCAGCGAGCGGCCATCCAGCCGCAGTCAGTACTGCGGCGACACGTGCGATGTCACTGTCCGAGGCGCTCTCGCTCGTCACATCGGCGATCTGAGCACTGATTTCTTCAGTCGAGATAACTTGATCGCTGGTCTCGTCACTCAGTTCTGCCAGCGCTGCGCCGATCGCGATTTCACGTACCTGTGCCTCGGTAAGTTTTCTGCGAAGTAATGCGACCAGAGGGATTCGATCTTTTGGGGGGATTCCCTCGGGGTAGCCCGCTTGCAGCCATTCGAGGATCGACTGGGCCAACGACGTCGATGGTGCCATCACTGTTTGTGGTTCCTTTCTTTGTGGGAAGGGCGGATACGGCCGCTCAGAAGAGTTCGATACCGAACGTGTGGCTCAAGAATCCCTGCATGATGAAAAGAATTCCGGTGACGATCGCGATGACGACCACGGCAAAGCAGGTAACAGCAGCCGCGATGGCGAGGTGACTGCGGGCCTCGACAGTCGAACCGTCCGCGCTGTGAGATCTCGAATCAAGGGCCCTGAGTCCGAAGGCGAAGATCGCCGGAAGTCCGGCGCCGAGCAGCAGGCCGACAAGCACGATCTGCCAGAGCGAGTCGGCTGTGTTCTTCAGAATATCCATGCGGATTCCTCTTTCAGGCTTTGGTGTCGGTGGTGATACGAGCGTCAGGTCCGGGAACCTCCGTGGGGACCAAGCTGCCGTCCCAATCGGCGTTGACGTTGCCTGGATCGACGGGATCCTTGCGCGAACGCAGATACATCCCGATGGACAGGGCGATGAGGACAGCGAAGACCACCAGCACGCCCGGCAGTCCGCCGACGATGTTCGCCAGACCCCAGCACGAGGCGCCGACGAGTGCGGCCGACGGCAGTGTGATCAGCCAGGCGAGTGCCATGCGCCGGGCGACGCTCCAACGAACGGCGGCACCCTTACGTCCGAGGCCGCTACCCATGATGGAACCCGTCGCCACCTGGGTGGTGGAGAGAGGGAGTCCGAGGTGGCTGGAGGTGAGAATTATTGCGGCTGAGGATGCTTCGGCTGCCATTCCTTGTGGTGAGGCAATTTCGACGAGCCCCTTTCCGAGTGTGCGGATGACGCGCCAACCGCCCAGATAAGTACCGGCTGCGATGGCCAGAGCGCAGGCCAGCTTGACCCAGAACGGCATGTCGGCATCCGGTGAAATCGTGCCGTGGGCGACGAGGGCCAAGAAGATGACGCCCATTGTCTTCTGGGCGTCGTTGGTGCCGTGTGCGAGGGAAACGAGTGACGCAGAGCCGATCTGGCCGAAGCGGAAGCCTTTTTCCTTGGTTTCTTCGTGAATATTCGAGGTGATGCGATAGATCAACCAGGTTCCGGCCGTCGCAACAAAGCCGGCGACGATGGGGGCGAGTAGCGCGGGGATGACGACCTTGCTGAGGACTCCGCTCCAGACGACGCCGCTCATGCCCAAAGATGCGATGGCGGCGCCGATCAGGCCGCCGAACAAGGCATGCGAGGAGCTTGACGGTATGCCCAGCAACCACGTTGCCAGATTCCAGATGATTCCGCCGACCAGGCCGGCAAAGACGATGGTGAGCAGTGCTTGACCGCCCACGTTTCCAAGATTTACGACGCCTTTGGCCACAGTGGCGGCCACTTCGACAGATAGGAATGCTCCGACCAGATTCAAAGAAGCGGACAGTGCTACCGCGACTTTGGGGCGCAGTGCACCTGTCGCAATCGATGTGGCCATGGCGTTACCGGTGTCATGGAAACCGTTGGTGAAGTCGAATCCGAGTGCGGTTACGACGACGACGAGTAGAACGATCAGTTCCGCATTCACGATTACTGACTGTCCCTCATGGACGGCCGGTAAACCGAGCTCAAGCAGGCTTGTTTCGAGAACATTGGCGTCGCCACTTCGGGTGTGAAGGAATACGCTCAGTCCATGTCCCTCGGCGAAGAGAAAACCATCTCGGTCAGCACCTTCCGGAAGAGCGGTGACGGCGTCGCGACACCCACCTGGGTCGTGCCGTTGTCCGACGGCCGCATCGGATTCTGGACCTCGTCGAGGTCCGGCAAGACCAAGCGGTTGCGGAACGATCCTCGCGTGACGATTGCCGCGTGCAACAACCGCGGAAAAGTGGTTCCCGGCGCACCGACCGTCACCGGCACCGCGCAATTGGTTGCCGCGGGCCCGGAATTCGACGAGATTCAGAGAAAGGTCAAAGCGAAATATGGCGTGATGGTCCCGATCTCGAGATTCTTCAACACGCTGGGGCACATCGGCAAAGGTTCATTTCCCTACGGCGACACCGGAGTGGTCGTCACGGTTGAATCCTGAGCCGCAGGGATCGCATCCGGGCGGACCATAACGGCGTAGCGTTGACGTATGGGTCTCACGATCCGGCGTATTTGCCTGACGGTCCCACGAACACTTCACTGAGGAACGTCTGTCATGGCGCACGCAATCACACTCGACTTCGCGAGGGAGACGCCGCCACCGCACGTGGGGCAACCCTTCCCATCTCCCACCAGAACCCCACGGTTCCTTCTTCGTGGTCAGGGCGCGGTGCCATCACCGGTTGACGGTGCCTGGTTTCCGTGGACTTCCAATGTCACGTCGGAGCTACACGATTTGATATCCGCGCTCTCGTTGCGGCTAGGGCCGATAGCACGCGTTGCATTCGACTGGAACACGATCAGCAGCGAGCAACGGCGTATCGATGAGGGCGACGGGCTCGAAGTTCGGGGACCATACCCTGGCCAACCGTCGGATTTGATGATCTTCGAAGATGTCCTCGGTTGCCGACTTGCCTTGAAGATGGTTCCGCCCACCACCGATCCGGACCACGCCTACACAATGATGCGCAGTCTGGTTGATCCTGCGCGTAGCGACACTTATCGGGCGGAGTGACGGAAGGGGTCCCTGTGGATCCCGACGGTTCCCTCGATACCTGCCTCGTCGAGCCGGGTCAGGTGTACTTCGTTCCCCGGGCGTACCGCACCACTTCAAGGTTCTCGGCGACGACGACATCAACTTTCTGATCTTCTTCGAACAACCGACTACCGGCGATATCGGCTGCTGGGCAACAGCTTCCGCGTTTTCGCGGGGGGTGCTCGCGGCGGCGTTCGGCGTTCGGGAACAGGAATTGCCGCGATTTCCCTTGACGCCGATCGATCCGCTGATCGTCTCGCGGAACAATCCGGTCGACCCGACAGGATAGAGCAGGCAAGAGCTTCTTTTGCAAGGGTCTTGGATCAGTGCGGAAAAGTGAGTAATAGTAGAGAAGCACCCTGCCCTACGCTGCGCGAGGTGCGCCGGCTTTCAGTCGCAATCGGAGCCGGCGCCGCTTTCTTCTGGAAGGAATGCCGTGTCCGATAACAGACCGCCCGTGCCAGAGGAAGAGTCTCGGGCCGGCGGCGACAGTGAAAACCCGGCGATCCCGTCTCCGACGCCTACGGCGCATCGCCCGATGACAAACCGCGACTGGTGGCCGAACCAGCCGGATCTGTCGGTCCTGCATGGTAATTCAGCCAAATCCAATCCGATGGGCGCGAACTTCGACTACGCAGAAGAGTTTGCGAAACTCGATGTCGAGGCGCTCAAGCATGATGTCTTCGAGTTGATGACAACCTCTCAGGATTGGTGGCCAGCCGATTACGGCCATTACGGTGGCCTGTTCATCCGGATGAGTTGGCACGCTGCCGGGACCTACCGAATTGGTGACGGTCGGGGTGGTGGTGGCCAAGGCGCTCAGCGTTTCGCGCCGATCAACAGTTGGCCTGACAATGCGAGCCTCGACAAAGCCCGGCGACTGTTGTGGCCCGTCAAGCAGAAGTACGGCAGGAAGATTTCCTGGGCAGACCTCATTATCTTCGCGGGTAACTGCGCGTTGGAATCGATGGGGTTCAAGACCTTTGGTTTCGGCTTCGGGCGTGAGGACATCTGGGAACCTGACGAGATTTTCTGGGGTCCGGAAGACGCGTGGCTCGGCGACGAGCGTTACAGCGGCGAACGTCAACTGGAAGGTTCACTCGGTGCCGTGCAAATGGGTTTGATCTACGTGAACCCGGAGGGCCCCAATGGTCAGCCGGACCCGGTAGCCGCTGCCATCGACATTCGCGAGACTTTTGCTCGGATGGCGATGAACGACGTCGAGACAGCTGCGCTGATCGCCGGTGGCCACACCTTCGGCAAGACTCACGGTGCCGGCCCCGCCGACCTCGTCGGGCCGGAGCCGGAAGCTGCTCCGATCGAACAGCAAGGGTTGGGCTGGAAGAGTTCCTTCGGCACAGGTAAGGGCAAGGACGCGATCACCAGCGGCATCGAGGTTGTCTGGACGCCGACTCCGACGTCGTGGGACAACAGCTTCCTGGAAATCCTCTACGGCTACGACTGGGAGCTGACCAAGAGCCCCGCCGGTGCCTGGCAATGGGTGGCGAAAGACGGCGGTGGGGCGGGCACGATTCCCGATCCGTTCGACGCGTCGGCGCACCGCGCGCCGACGATGCTGACCACGGACCTCTCGTTGCGGCTGGACCCGATCTATGAACCGATCACGAGGCGCTGGCTCGATCACCCGGATGAACTCGCCGAGGCGTTCTCCAAGGCCTGGTACAAATTGCTGCACCGCGACATGGGTCCCGTCACGCGGTATCTCGGCCCCTGGGTTCCTCAGCCCCAGCTCTGGCAGGACCCCGTCCCGAAAGTGGAACCCCCGTTGATCGGAGACGAGGAGATCGCTGCCCTCAAACGCATGATTCTCGAATCCGGTCTGTCCATAGCGCAATTGGTATCCACAGCGTGGGCGTCGGCGGCCAGTTTCCGTGGCACCGACAAGCGCGGTGGCGCCAACGGGGCACGGATCCGGCTCGAACCTCAGAAGGACTGGGAGGTCAACAACCCCGCAGTTCTGTCGGTAGTGCTGGCGACTCTCGCGGAGATTCAGAAGCAGTTCAATTCCGCTGGTGGAGCGAAGGTTTCACTGGCTGATCTGATCGTCCTGGCCGGAACTGCGGCTGTCGAGCAGGCAGCAAAGCGAGGCGGTCTCGAAGTCTCGGTCAGGTTCACGCCGGGGCGGACGGACGCGTCGCAGGAGCAGACGGACGTGGATTCGTTTGCCGTGCTTGAACCTCGGGCTGACGGGTTCCGCAACTATCTGCGACCAGGGGAGAAGGTGCCGGCGGAAAATTTGCTGGTCGACCGGGCCTACATGCTGACGTTGACAGCTCCCGAAATGACTGTCCTGGTTGGTGGTTTGCGCGCCCTGAACGTCAACTTCGGAAACACGGATCACGGAGTCTTCACCGATCGACCGGAAACGTTGACCAACGATTTCTTTGTCAATCTCCTGGACATGCGTACGGAGTGGAAGCCGTCGGCATCGTCGGAGAACCTCTACGAGGGACGCGATCGCGTCACGGGTGATGCCAAGTACACCGCTACGGCTGTCGACCTCGTCTTCGGATCGAACTCGCAACTGCGTGCTCTCGCAGAGGTTTACGGCAGTGAGGATGCACAGCAGAAATTTGTCGAGGACTTCGCCGCCGCCTGGACGAAGGTGATGAATCTCGATCGGTTCGATATCGCCTGAGCGTCTGCAATTCTGCCTAGAAGTTGTACACATTCCGATCACGGAGTGCGTACTGCAAGTAGCAGCCACCCGCCTCAGATCAGTTTCGCGGCGCGTTCTGCCATCATCACGCAGCCGAGGTAGGTGTTTCCCGCCGGCAACACCGGCATCGCGGAGGCGTCCACGACCCTCAGACCTTCGACCCCGCGTACCCGGCAGCGCTCGTCCAGGACGGCATTCGGGTCGCCATCTGAGCCCATTGCGCAGGTGCCACCCAAGTGCGCGTAGCTGATCTGGCCGCTGTTGATCAATCCGGTAGCGGCACCTTCGGAGGTCAGGTCCGTTGTGGGTTGGATTCTGGTGGCGCCGAGTTGGGCGAACGGGCCTGTTGATTCGAAAGCGGCGATGCGGCCTAGGACCCAGTCGAGGCGTTCGACGTCTCGCGGCGTCAGTTCAGGCATCGACACATCAGGTTCGGCGTCGGGTTCGGTCGAGGAGATTCGGACGTGTCCGCGCCCGCCGACATCGAAGAGGAACGGGACGATCGAGAAATGCGCGCCGTCGGCCGTCGGTTCTCCGATCGGCAGGTTCAGGACATGGAAGTCGATAGTGTCTGATTGCGGGGAACGGCCGACCCACACCGGTTGGACGGGGCCACCGCGCAGCGGACTGCCGCCCGGATGGTGATAAACCAAGGGGACGCCGAGGTGGTCCTGAAGGTTCGCCCCGACCCCGGGGATGTCGGCGACGACCGGGATGTCGAGGCTATCCAGCAGGTCCTTCGGGCCGATTCCCGACCTCTGCAGCAGCGCTGGTGAACCGGTGGCTCCACAGCTGACGATGATCTCGCGGGCGGAGAGCCTCCGGCCGTCGGCGGTGATGACGTGCGTCGCCCGTCCGTCCTCGACGACCACCCGGTTCACCGTGACACCGGTCTCGACGGTGAGGTTCGGGCGCGACCGAACCTCTTCGGTCAGGTACGCCCGACTCACCGTCAGCCGCTCCGCGCCGTCCGCGGACACCGTTAACGGGAAGATTCCGACGCCCGGGAGCTGCTCAGGGTCATTGACGTCGTCAACCCAGGGCACGTCGATTTCGCGTAGTCCGGAGAGGAAGGCCCGCTGGGATTCGGTCTGTTGGTCGGCAGTGGAGCGTCGTACGACGAGCGGACCCTCCGAGCCGTGCAGGTCCGACGCGCCGCAGTCCAAGTCATTCTCCATCGCTCGGAATGTCGCGAGGATGTCCGTCCAGCTCCAACCGTCGAGTCCACTGGCGGCCCACGCGTCGTAGTCGGCAGGCTGGCCGCGCATCGTTGCGAGATAGTTCACGGCTGAAGTCCCGCCCAAGACGCGCCCGCGCACCATGGGGACTGTCGCTTCGCCCTTCGCCCGCATCGGGAACCCTCGAGTGAAAGGGGTTCCGGCCCAGACGTTTCCTGCCGCAGACGGTTGTAGGACGGTGCCGTCGTAATATGCGTCGTCCGGGCCCTGCTCGAGTAGCAGTACACGTCGACCCGGGTCTTCAGAGAGTCGTGCGGCCAATACTGCGCCGCTTGTACCGCCGCCAACGACGATCACATCCATCTGCATTGCCACTCCTGTTCGACCCCGCGAGTATCAGCTGCCTTTGCTTGACGAGGTAACAGTACGAAGCGAATCGGTCGCGCGGGTCAGTTTGAGGTGATGCCGTCATCGGACACAGTTCCCGGACCCCGCCGTCACATGACACGTCTGGTGGAGGGCAAGAATGGCTTCGATACGTTTTCTTCGGTCGACGCACCGGGTTGCCATTGTGCGATCCAGGGTCCGGTGTTCTCACTCTGGTCGAGTACTCCGCCCTCCATCCAGGTGTACTTCCCGTCGAGCAGGCCGGCAGCGATCCTGCCGTCGGTATCGTCGGTGTTGCGCCACAGTGCGGCGAACAGTTTTTCCACTCGCAGCGTTGCTTGCTCGCAGAAGGCCTCGGCCAGCTGGTAGGCCGCCTCACCGTTGACGGCGTCCTCGGCGCGCTGACTTTCAGCGCGAACGATCACCGCGGACATGGCGAACAACTCGGCGCCGACGTCCACGATTCGGCCGAGGAATCCTTGCCGGTATTCCAGCTTGGCCTGCCAGCGGGCCATCCCGTACAGCATCGAGCGGGCCAGTTTGCGGGAACTGCGCTCGATGAAGCGCAGATGTGTTGCCAGCGAACCGAACTCGTTGTACGACGTCGGCAACTGTCCCTTGCCTGCGACGAGTTGCGGCATCCACTTGGCGTAGAAGCCGCTGGCCTTGACCGCAGCCTTGGCCTTCGCGCTCGGCGCAGCCTTGGGGTTCACCAGATCGCCGGCCGCGACGACGTGCGCGTCGGACGCCTCACGCGCGACCAGCAGTCGCATGATTTCACTCGATCCTTCGAAAATGCGGTTGATCCGCATATCGCGCAGCAGTTGTTCTGCGGGGACAGCCCGCTCGCCGCGGGCTTTGAGCGAGTCGGCCGTCTCATAACCACGTCCGCCACGGATCTGAACCAACTCGTCGACGACGAGCCACGACATCTCGCTGGCCCACAGCTTCGCGAGCGCCGCTTCGATTCGGATGTCGTTGCGACCCTCGTCGGCCATCTGCCCCGACAGGTCGAGGACAGCTTCGAGTGCGTAGTTGGTCGCCGCAATGAACGAAAGTTTGCTCGCCACAGCGGCGTGTTCACCGACGGGCCGGCCCCACTGGACACGCTCTGCTGACCACTGCCGTGCGATCTTCTGGCTCCACTTTCCGGCACCCGAGCACATCGCAGGAATCGCCAGCCGCCCGGCGTTCAGCGTGGTCAGGGCGATCTTGAGGCCGTCACCCTCACGCCCGATCAAGTTTTCCCTCGGCACCCGGACCTTGTGCATTCGGGTGACACCGTTTTCGATGCCGCGCAATCCCATGAATCTGTTTCGCCGTTCGACGGTGATTCCCAGTGAATCCGCTTCGACGACAAACGCTGAGATTCCGCCGCGATGACCGTCGATCTGTGGCACTCGCGCCATCACTACCAACAACTCCGCGACGACACCGTTGGTAGTCCACAACTTCACACCGTCGAGTTCGTAGGCTTCGCCGTTCTCGATCGGGACTGCGCAACTCGCCATTCGGGCGGGATCGGATCCGACGTCTGGTTCTGTGAGGAGGAAAGCGGAAATGGCACCCCTCGCGCAGCGAGGCAGGAACCGTGCCTTCTGCTCCGGCGTACCGGCAAGTTTGAGCGGCTCGGGCACACCGATCGACTGATGGGCGGACAGGAGGGCGCCGAGGGAGGCGTGCACCGAGCTGACGAGCATCAGTGCCTGGTTGTAGGCGACCTGCGTAAGACCGACTCCGCCGAACTCTTCGGAGATTTTCAGACCGAAGCACCCCAGTTCCGCGAAACCTTTGACGAATTCATCGGGAATGCGTTCTTCGCGCTCAATTACCGAGCCGTCCAGCGTGGCGCAGTACGCGGCCAGCTTTTCCAGAAAGTGGTCGACGTTCGCTGAGCCTTCGGGCGCCGGTTTCGGATAAGGGTGGACCAGATCGAGACGAAACCTTCCGAGGAACAACTCCTGGCAGAATGAAGGTTTGTCCCATCCTTCGGCTCTTGATTCTTCGATGAGAGCTCTCGACTGTTCCGCGGTCGCTTCCAACTTCTGAGTGGCCATCGTTTCGACTCCTCCCGGGCGATCAGCGATGTACTTCCAGTCTTCTCCTTCGACGGGGCTGTGGACTACTCCGGCGGCTGTCTATCCGTCGGCAGAGGCGTGATCACAGGTCATCCCACCGCATCCAGTGGGGACGCTGGGAACCAAGAATCGCGCTCGATGCCCGGCGAGCACGGCGTCGGTTTCGCACTGAATCTGGCGTTGGTGACGAGCGATGCCAGATCTGATGGCGGAGCTGCGTTGATCTACTCGAGTAGCGTGGGCGGCTGCCGACGGGTCATCGAGTATGGCGGCCACGATTCGGTCGCACTCGATTCCCGTATGCAGTCCTATATCCGGTCAATGTGCCAGAGGACCTGATCCGGAACATCTTTCAGGGCTTGTCGGACAGAGATCGGGGCGTCATAGTCAAGATTGGGCTCGGAACTCGGCGCACATGTCAGACGTTGGCGTGTGCACTCGACGGTGGAGAGGTGATTCGATTGGTTATCGACAACGACGTCTACAATCGCGCGGGAGAGTCGTGGTGGGAAGAGGATAACCCGCTCAATCTGCTGCACGGGAGTCTCACGCCTGGACGATTCGCCTATTTTCGTCGGGTACTAGCCGAGCATCGCGGCTCCGACTACCGCGGACTGCGCGCCCTCGACATCGGTTCGGGCGGTGGGTTTCTCGCGGAGGAGTTCACCCGCATCGGGTTCGGGGTAGTGGGAGTCGATCCGTCCACCGTGTCGGTCGATACCGCGCGCCGTCATGCTGCCGTCGGGGATCTCGACATCGACTATCGAATTGGGGTGGGAGAACGATTGCCTGTCTCCGATGCCTCGTTCGATGTCGCGTATTGCTGCGATGTCCTCGAGCATGTGACCGACCTCGACGGAGTGATCGCCGAGACTGCTCGGGTGTTGAAGCCGGGCGGTCTCTATCTGTTCGACACCATCAATCGCACCTTCGTCAGCAAGCTTGTCGCGATCAAGATCATGCAGGAATGGCGGATGACCAGGATGTTCGACACTCCCATCCACGACTGGTCGATGTGCGTCCGACCGGAGGAGCTGGACTTAGTGATGCAGCGGCACGGTCTGCGACTTGGCGAGTTTGTCGGGCTCGGGCCGAGATCGAAGAATCCGCTTCGCTTGCTGGATCTGGTGAGAGCCGGGGGAGGCAGGTTGAATTACGGAGAGTTAAGCCGCCGCTTGGACTTCGGGCAGATTCGGACTACTGCCATCTCGTATATGGGGTATGCGGTCAAGCAGTGATGGTCGCGCGGGTGAGTTCGGAGTGATGCCGTCATCGAGACGGTGTCGGTGGAATGCTCTGCTCGAAGTGAAATACGTTGTCGTGGTCGTACTTCGCCTTGATCGGGCGTAGTCGGTCGACGTTGGACCCCCAGTAGGCGGTCTGCCAGTCAGCCATGTCGGCATTGGGCACGTTGGTGTAGGCGCCATCGGCGTAGGGCGCCAGCGCTTGGCTGAATTCGGCAATCCAAGCCTGGCACTTCGCGGTGAGTGGATCTTCCGGTGCCAGTGTCCCACCCCGGGTGCCCCAGCCCGCTCCCGGTTCGGCGTAGAACAGTGCGTTGCGATGGGCAAAAGCTGAGCCGCCGGAAGGCTCACTGCCGATGACGGCTCCGCCGAGCGCATTGGTGAAGTAGTTGCAATCCGGCGAGGGGGCCGTCGACATGAACCCGCAGATCAGATTGATCGCTTCAACGGGGAATTGGCGGGAGACGAACTGCGAGAAGAACTTCCAATTCGCAGGTTCGTCGGGGGTCGGAATCTGGAATCCCGCGTAGGTGTCAGCCCAACTCGCGTTGGTCGTCGAGACATCGGGATTTCCGATTGACAGGATCGGCTCCAGCATCCGGATCGCCTCGGCTTCCGCCCCGGATGCGAGGACACCGACCAGCAGGATCTCGTCGTGGTGTATCTCGAGTTGGCTGGTCAGGCGGTTGTCGGCGAAGGGGGCGCAGTGCTGCCAAGCGTCGAAGACCCACGGGAGGTTGCCCAGACCTGGCCACCTTGCCGTCACGTAGACGGTCTGAGTCAGGGGGTGAATCGTATAGGTCAACGAAGTGACGATTCCGAAGTTGCCGTTGCCGGCCCCGCGAAGCGCCCAGAGCAGGTCTGAGTGGTTCTCCTCATCGACGACGATTGTCTTGGCCCCGTCGGTGTTCGACGTGACGACGACCTCGGCCGCCACCAAATTGTCACAGGCCATGCCGAAGTTGCGGGTGAGGAGTCCGAAGCCGCCGCCCAGTGTCGCGCCACCCAAGCTGACGGTTCCTTCGGTGCCGGTCGGCGCGGCGAAGCCGACGTTGCCGAGCAGGGCCACGGCTTCCGATTGGTTGAGTCCTGCGCCGACGGTAGCGGTATTCGATTCCATGTCGATGGTTGCCGACTTCATTTCGCTGACGTCGATCACGATCCCGTCATCGACAGACGACCAGCCCTCGAGGCAATGGCCACCGCTGCGTACCCGAATCTGGATCTGATTCTGCCGCGCCCAGCTCACCGCGTTGACCACGTCCTGGGTTTCCTGCGCGAACACGATCACCCTCGGAGCGTGATTGAAGAGCAGATTCCAGCAGTTGCGTGCATCGGGGTAGTCGGGATCGCCCGGACGGACGACGCGGCCGGTCAACTCGGCCGGTCTGTCAGTGGGAGAGCTCATTCCGTCTTCTCGGGAATCGCCGGTGCAGCCGCGAATTCATCGACATCACCCGGTTCAGTGTCAAGCACCTTGCGATTGAAGATCATCATGTACGCGAAATAGATTCCGCCGGCGAGGATCAGACCGACGACGATCAAGACAGGTACGGACGCGTCCCCGGGTGTCACAAGCACAAACATTACGAACGCCACCCACATCAATGCGGCAACGGCGACCGGCAGTTCGAAGCGGCCCAGGCTGAAGCCACCCTCTTTGTGTTCCAATCGTTTTCGTACCGCCAAGTAGAGGATCACTATCGCCCCGTAGATGAGTGCCGGCAAGATCGTTGAGCCGATGATCAATTGCAGCAGCGCTGAACCGGGTAGTGCGATCATCAGGACAACCCCGACGGCGAGGATCAGGATCGTCGCCGGAACTGGGGTCTGTGTCTTGGGATTAACTCGTCGCATCAACCGGTGCGCGGGAAATCTCTCGTCACGCGCCATTGCGAAGACCTGCCGCGAGCACGCCGCCATCACCACCATCCCGGCGCCGAACATCGCGAATGCCAGGCCCGCCAACAGGATTCGTTCTACCGCCGGCCCGAGCTGGCTGCGGATGATCGCGGCTACTGGTGAGCCGCTGTTGCTCACTGCTGGGACATCTTTGATCGCGATAGTAAGCGCGATCAAGAAAATCAGCCCCAAAACTCCGGCCGCGACGACCGAGGCCACAATCGCACGGGGGACGCTGCGAAATGGATCCTTGGCTTCCTCTGCTAGATTCGCCGCAGAGTCGAAGCCCACCAGCGTTGTGAGGCCCATGATCATGCCGGCCATCAACCCGCCGCCGATGGCAAAATAGTTCGGGGAATCGACGGTGATCCCGCGCGAAGTGAGGTTGCCGAGATCGCCGCTGCCCGTGAACACCATGACAACGGCCAATGCAATGACCAGCACCACCACGATGGCCAACTCGATACCCACTGCGCTGGAGGTGATCAGGCCGAGTAGTCGCGTCGAGGCGATCACCAGCACTGCCTGAACAATGAGAATGACCACCGTAATCAGTCGAGCGGTGCTCTCATTTTCCTGCATCCCCACCAGCGGCATGAATGCCTGGCTGGCCAACGCGTTATCCAACGCGACGACCGCGATTGCCAGATACCAGAAGGTCAGCCAGCCGAACAGCCAGCCGATCTTCGGGCTCGCCAGCCGCGACGCCCATTGGTACGAGGACCCGCTGAGCGCGATGCGGGCTGCGAACTGAGCGACCACCAGCGCCACCAGTGCCTGACCGACCGCCGCCAGCATCCAGAGCCAGATGCCCACGGGGCCGGCACTGGTCAGCACATCGTCATACGTGGCGAAGATGCCGACCGCCACGGAGATGAATGCAAAAGAAACTGCGAACACCTGGAAAGAACCAAGTGTTCGCTTCAGTTCCGGTTCGTAGCCACAGTCCACGCACTCTTCATCGGCAGAATCGGTGTCCGGCACGTTCTCAGCGGTCATGTCCGACCTTCCGTGGCTGGGCTATACCTTGAACACTTGCGGATGCAGGAACGAGAGTGAACGTGCGACACCGACATTGGTGACCAACGCTCTGGGAATAGCCATTTCGAATGGGCCCGAAACAGACGCGGGACGCTAGATGCCGGTCTGTTCGACTCCGTACTGCGCCTGTGCGGTGGTGTAGCCCTCGTAGATCAGCTGGTCAATCAGGCCCTGTCGTGAGAAGGCGGAGTAGTCGAGGTAGGTTGCGGCAGCCTTTGCCGCCTGCTCATTCCAATCAGGCGCAACGGAGTCCACAGCGAAAGTTGCGTCCGCAGTCGAGTAGTCCTCGTACTCCAGCTGCTCAATCAGGCCCTGTCGTGAGAAGGCGGAATAGTCGAGATAGCTTTTCGCCGCTCGTACAGCGTTCTTTTGCCCACCCGTCATTCCGGGCTCCGGCCTGGCCGGTGCGGTGGTCGTCGTAGTGGGTGCCAGCGTCACTGTTTCGACGGGTGCCACGGGCACCTTTGAGGGCGGCGGGGCCTGAGCTGAGGTTGTCGACTTCGTTGTGACCGGAGCCTTCTCGATCGCAGTGGACTGTGTCGTGGTCGGCTGGCCGCTCGATGCAACATCAGACGATTTATTGGTAGAAGTAGCCACACCGATAATGACAAGGAGCACTACGACGGCGCCGGCGATCCACGGCCACTTTTTGCGTGCGGGTTTACCGGACTCCGGGTCAGCCTGCGGGTCTGACACATGTTCGTACGGTATCTGGCTGGTCGGGCTCGTCGGGCTCGTCGGGGGCGGCTGAAGTGACGCCGTCCACTGTTGTCCGTCCCACCACCGCAGTTGTCCGGAGCCTTCGGGGTCGGGGTGCCATCCAGCCGGTGTTGTCATGGATTTCCTTACGTCGAGTGATTGACCGTGAACTCTTGCGTCGATCGATCACGGGTTGGCGTGTTACGGCTCCGCCATTGTGTGGCGGTTGTCCGTTTCGTGTCGTAAGTACTACCAGGTTGGTCGGACAGGAAATACCGGGCGGTCCGAAACTGTCGTCCGAATGTGACCCACCTTGCTCGGGAGTTCTCGCGAGTATTAGGAAAATTGGAGCCGTCGGCACCGTTTGGTGCTGACGGCCCGAATTGTGTTCGGAAACCTATTGATCTGGAGGTGTCAGTCAAGCTGTGGCTGTCGCCGGCTGATCCGTGCTGGTTCGGTCTCGGATGAGGAAGATTGCGCCGACGCCGAAGAGGACCAACAAGACGGTGACGAGGGTGGCGATGGTGGTGGCTCCACTGGCGGTCTCCGTCACGGAAGTGTCGAGTCCGCCGGTCGAGAGGATCGTCGTGGGGTCGGTGAGGCCGTGCAACACGATTGCGGCCCAGATTGTGCCCGTCACTCGCATGGTCAGGTACATGCACATTCCGAATCCGAATGTGTAAACGACGGTGAAGAGGACGGTTGATGCTTCCATTCCGGAGAGGAGATTGGTCGTGTGCATGAGTGCAAAGAGCAGTGACGACACGACTGCGACAAATCGTTCGGTATGGCGGGCGTCACGCAGCATTTTCACTGCTACACCGCGGGTCATCAGTTCCTCTGCGAGGCCGACGCACGCACCGAGTGCGAGTAGCGAGAGGATCTCGCCAGCAGACCACGAGCTCCAGTCGGTTCCGCTCAGATGCGCGACGATGGCGGCGACGACGAGAATCGGGCCGATCCACATCCAGCGCTTTCCCCCAATAGGTTGAGGGCCGAAGACACTACGCAACCACCCCATTTTGGCCGTGAAAATCAGTAGCGCGATACCGCCGATCGCGATGGGCAATGCGAGGCCGAATATGACGCTGGAGGCGCTCCCGACTACGTTGTCCGTGTCGATCTGATCGCCGAAAACACGCGAGACCACCTGCCCGACAGCAAGATAGAAGGCGAGGTAGGCGAGGATCAGCAGGAGCAGTTTCCACACGGTGGGTCTACCCCAGAAATTGGACTTTTCGGGAATTTCGTTGTTCACGGTCAGATCGTAAAGGACTCGTAAGAAGTCGCGCGACCGCAGCGGAATTCACGCCCCGAAGGTCGAGACCTACGGGCATATGCGGCGGGGCAGAGACGAGTCCACCCGCCCCGCAGATGCGGAACGGGTGGACTTGGAGGCGCTATGTCTGACTTACGTCAGGCTGCGGATCACACGTCGTAGTAGAGCTCGAACTCGTACGGGTGCGGACGCAGGTTCACGGGAGCGATTTCCTGCTCACGCTTGATGGCGATCCAGGTCTCGATCAGGTCGGAGGTGAAGACGCCACCCTCGGTGAGGTACTCGTGATCGCGCTCGAGGTTGTTGATGACGGTCTCGAGGTTGGTCGGAGCCTGCGGGATGTTGCGAGCCTCCTCCGGCGGAAGCTCGTAGAGGTCCTTGTCGACCGGAGCCATCGGCTCGATCTTGTTCTTGATGCCGTCCAAGCCGGCCATCATCTGTGCAGCGAAGTTCAGGTACGGGTTACCGGAAGCATCGGGTGCGCGGAACTCGATGCGCTTGGCCTTCGGGTTGTTGCCCGTGATCGGGATACGGACAGCTGCCGAGCGGTTGCGCTGGCTGTACACGAGGTTGATGGGAGCTTCGTAGCCCGGCACCAAACGGTGGTACGAGTTGACGGTCGGGTTGGTGAAGGCCAACAGCGACGGGGCGTGGTGCAGAATGCCGCCGATGTAGTGACGCGCCATGTCCGAGAGGCCTGCGTAGCCGGACTCGTCATGGAAGAGGGGCTTACCGTCTTTCCACAGGGACTGGTGGACGTGCATGCCCGAACCGTTGTCACCGAAGAGCGGCTTCGGCATGAAGGTGGCGGACTTGCCATGCTGCCAGCAGGTGTTCTTGACGATGTACTTGAACAACTGCAGGTCGTCGGCTGCTGCGAGCAGGGTGTTGAACTTGTAGTTGATCTCCTGCTGACCGCCGGTGCCGACCTCATGGTGGCCGCGCTCGAGCTCGAAGCCCGCGTTAGTCAGGTTGGTGGAGATTTCGTCGCGCAGGTCCACGTAGTGGTCGTACGGAGCGACGGGGAAGTAGCCGCCCTTGGCGCGAACCTTGTAACCGAGGTTGGGGGAGCCGTCGGCGTTGGTCTCGGCGCCGGTGTTCCAGGAACCGGAGACAGAGTCCAGCTCGTAGAAAGCGGAGTTCATGCCGGAGTCGTAACGAACCGAGTCGAAGATGTAGAACTCGGCCTCGGCGCCGAAGAATGCGGTGTCCGCGATGCCGGTGCTGAGCAAGTACTCCTCGGCCTTGCGGGCAACGTTGCGCGGGTCGCGGCTGTAGGACTCACGGGTGAACGGATCGTGGACGAAGAAGTTGATGTTGAGTGTCTTCGCCTTGCGGAAAGGATCGAGCTGAGCCGTGGTGACGTCAGGAAGCAACATCATGTCGGACTCGTGGATCGACTGGAAGCCGCGGACGGATGAACCGTCGAACGCAAGGCCGTCCTCGAATACGTCCTGGTTGAAAGCAAACGCAGGGATGGAGAAGTGCTGCTGCACGCCCGGCAAATCGCTGAAGCGAATGTCGACGTACTCGATGTTCTCGTCCGCGATGTACTTGATGACCTCTTCGGCCGTGGTAAATGCCACGCTCGTGCTCCTTAAGTCGCTTCAACCAAGTGTATGAAAATGTGAATCCGTCGAGCCAGACGGTAGGGAGCTGGTGTTGCCCGCTCGTCAACCCTTTGTTTCGCCAGTGTTACGCGCCGTAATGTCCTGGGGTTTTCCGAAAGTGATGTGACCAGCTACACAGCAAAAACCCGGCAATCTGGACTACGTTGCTACGACGCCTATCCTGGACAGCATGGCACGTATCACCGGATCTTGGCTCTCTGGGCCCGAAGCAGCTTTGCCGAAGAACTCTGACGGTCGCGAGCAGGTCTACCGCGGCGAGTTGCTCGGCTTTCCGCAAGAGGGGCCGGGATCGCTGGTCGGCTCGGGGCGACGCTTGGCTGCACTCATGATCGATTGGCTGATGGCCGTCGGCGTTGCCACTCTGATTACCGGCGACTTCTTCGACGGCAAGACGTCGACCATCACGCTGATGGTGTGGTTCGCGGTAGGCGTCGTCACGGTCGGCCTCTTCAACTTCACGCCGGGCCAGTTCGTAGTTGGCCTTCAGGTGGCGCGAATCGAAGGGCCCATCCGAGTTGGGCTTGTGCGCGCCCTCGCCCGCCAGGCTCTGCTCGTGTTCGTGATTCCGGCGACCATCACGGACATCGACGGACGTGGAATGCAGGATCGTGCGACGGGTACTTTGCTGGTCCGCTCTCGCTGACCTCTACAACTACAGAGAAAGACCCGGGTCCGATGCGGACCCGGGTCTTTCTTACGTGCACGGTATGTCAGCGTCGACGGATCGTGCGCTGCATGCCCTTCATCTTTGCGCCGCCGGGCATCGGGCCCTTCGGCATCGCTGCACCGCCGCCACGCGCGCTCAAAGCTGCGAGGCGACCTTCGATGTTGTCCATGCGCTTGGTGTCGATGTTGCGCGGAAGCTTGGTCATGTAGCGCTGAAGCTGGGACAGCGGAACCTGACCTTCGTCGTTGCCGACGATGATGTCGTAGATCGGGGTGTCGCCGATGAGGCGTGCCGTCTTCTTCTTCTCCTGCGCGAGGAGGGCCTTGACGCGCTGGGGAGAACCCTCGGCAACCAGAATGACGCCTGGACGTCCGACGACGCGGTGAACAGCATCCAACTGGGTGGTTCCGGCGACAGCGTTGGTCACACGCCACGCGCCCTGCATGTTGTCGAGAGCCCACGCAGCAGCACCGGCCTGACCTTCGGCCTTCTTGTACACGGACTTCTGGACGCGTCGACCGAAGATGATGAAAGCGCCGAGAATTCCGAGCACGATGCCGATCGGCAGCAAGAACCACTGAAGACCCCAGATGAGGCCGACCAGGAAGAACACCAGACCAGCGCCCACGAGGGCACCGATCATCAGCGGCAGAAGGAGCTTGTCGTCCTTGCGCTGCATCTGGAATGCCTGCCAGAGCTGGGTCCTGCGTTCCTTGGAAGCCTGCTTGCGAGCAGCCTTCGCTGCAGCCTTTGCTTCTTTGGTGGGTTTGCCCTTGCCTGATTTACTGCTGCCGGATTTGCTGCCGTTCGCCATGTAACCAGGATACGTCCATCACTGTGCGCCTTTACTAACCGCCCGCGGTTAATAAAGGCGCACAGCAAAATGGAGATCAGCGATTCAGGCGTGCCATCAGTGAGCTGGCTTCCTGCGAAGCCTCGCCGCCCTCGGTGAGGTGACGCTGGGCTTCGGGCAATTCGCGTCCGTGATGAGCCATGGCCTGCGCGTACAGACGACCAGCCCGGTACGACGAACGAACCAACGGACCAGCCATGACGCCGGCAAAGCCCATTTCCTCGGCAGCCTTGGAGTGCTCGACAAATTCTTCCGGCTTGACCCACCGCTCGACGGGATGGTGCCGCGGCGAGGGGCGCAGGTACTGGGTGATGGTGAGGATGTCACAGCCCGCGGCGTGCAGGTCAGCCATCGCCTCGGTGACCTCTTCGGGTGTCTCACCCATGCCGAGGATCAGGTTGGACTTGGTGACCAGGCCGTATTCACGGGCGGCGGTGATGACGTCGAGGCTGCGCTGGTACCGGAATGCGGGACGGATGCGCTTGAAGATGCGGGGGACGGTCTCGAGATTGTGGGCGAGAACCTCGGGGCGGGAGGCGAAGACCTCGTCGAGAAGTTCAGGCTTGCCGTTGAAGTCCGGGACCAGGTTCTCGACGCCGGTGCCGGGGTTGAGTTCGTGGATCTTGCGAACTGTCTCCGCGTAGAGCCAGGCGCCGCCGTCGGGGAGGTCGTCGCGCGCGACACCGGTGATGGTGGAGTACCGAAGTCCCATTGCCTGAACGCTTTCCGCGACGCGACGGGGTTCGTCACGGTCGAGGGGGTCGGGCTTGCCGGTGTCGATCTGGCAGAAGTCGCAGCGGCGGGTGCACTGTTCGCCACCGATCAAGAAGGTGGCTTCGCGGTCTTCCCAGCATTCGTAGATGTTGGGGCAGCCCGCCTCCTCACAGACGGTGTGCAAACCTTCACGCTTGACCAGGCTCTTGAGCTCCGAATATTCGGGGCCCATCTTTGCTCGGGTCTTGATCCAGTTCGGTTTGCGTTCGATGGGCGTTTCCGCGTTTCGGATCTCGAGGCGGAGCAGCTTACGTCCTTCTGGGGCGATAGTCACGAGGGTGATCCTACGCCGAGTGATTGCTGCAACAGGGTTCGGGGAAGGCCCTCAGCTGTACTGAACGGTAGTAAATGTCGGCGTAACCGGGGCAGTTTCGAACGTGACGCGCTCGATGTCCCGCTGGCTGACGGGCAGGCTTCCGTCCAATGCGGCGATAACGGCTTCGGTGACGGCCGGAGTGACCTCGTCGACGGTGACGTCTCGCCCGAGTTCCTGGGACAGCGTCGTCACCCCGGCGTCGCGGATACCGCACGGAATGATGTTGTCGAAGCCGGTCAGGACCGAATTGCAGTTCAAGGCGAAACCGTGCAGAGCGACGCCCTGTTGGACACGGACACCGATTGCGGAGACCTTGCGTTCCGGCTTCCACTGCCCACCCGACAACTCTGCCGGCAGCCAGACACCCGAGCGGCCGTCGATTCGTCCACACGTCAGTCCCAGGTCGGTACAGACCACGATCAATGCTTCCTCGAGGCGGCGGACGTAGCGCACGACGTCGATGGGTTCGGCGAGTTTCACGATCGGGTAGCCGACCAGCTGGCCGGGGCCGTGCCACGTGATTTTTCCGCCGCGGTCGACGTCGATGACCGGGGTGCCGTCGACGGGGCGGTCTTCGGGTTCGGTGCGCCGACCGGCCGTGTACACCGGGGGGTGTTCGAGCAGCAGCAGAGTGTCCTGGCCGATGTTGCCGGCACGTGCTGTGGCCAGCTCACGTTGGCGGTCCCACGCGACGGTGTAGTCGATCAATCCGAGACGTTCGACGGTGATCGGGAGTTGCGACAATCGGGCGGAGACGGCAGCGCTGCTCATGGCACTAGAGATTACGCCCGAACGTTATCTCAATGGATCGCGGCCGCTAGTGCTTCGCCGATTGTGTTGTGGTGGAAGGTGAATCCTGCATTTTCGAGCGCCGACGGTATTGCCCGCTGGCCGCCGAGAATGCCATTTTTCGCGAATTCGCCGATCAATGCCTCGAGCGCGAATCCTGGCACGATCCACGGCGCGGGACGGTGCATGATCCGTGACATCGCGCCGTTGAACTGCGCATTCGTCACCGGTGCCGGCCCGGTCAGATTGACCGGACCCGAGAGGGTCGGATGAGCGAGGGCGAACTTGATTGCATCGCATTCGTCTTCGAGGGAGATCCACGGCATGTACTGACGACCGTTGCCCAGTCTGCCGCCGAGGCCCAGTGAGTAGATTCGGCGCAGGCGGCTGAGCATCCCGCCGTGCGGCGACATCACGACGCCCGAGCGTAGATTGACGACCCGCGTTCCGCTCTTGCGGGCAGGTTCCGTGGCGAGTTCCCAATCGCGGCACGTCGTTGCCAGAAAATCGGTACCTGCGGGCGATTCCTCGTCGACAATGCGGTCGCCGGTGTCGCCGTAGTAGCCGACTGCGCTCGCATTGGCGAGCACCGGTACGTGCGCACCCGCGACGGCCTCAGCCAGGAAGTCCGTCGTGCTGATGCGACTGTCGCGGATTTCCTGCTTGTACGAACCGGACCACCGCTTGTCGCCGATCCCGACTCCACACAGATTGACGACGGCATCAGCGCCACGTAGGACGGACGTATCCAGGCGGTCTCGATTCGGATCCCAGCGGGATTCGTCGGGGCCTGTTGTCGGCCGACGCACCAGACGCACCACGTCGTGGTTGTCGGAGCGCAAAGATGACACCAATGCCGTCCCGATCAGACCGGACGAACCGGCGATGACTACTCGCATTCCGCGGTGCCTCCTTCGATGAGGTTGTCTCACGGACAACAACTTCGGACAACAACTTCGGACAACAACTTCGGACAACAACTCGAGAAAACAACAGGGGCGCCGCCTCCGGGTGGAGATGGCGCCCCTGCTGGGAAACTGTGTGGTTACAGGCCCAGATCGGCTTCGAACGAAGCCTCTTCCAGTCGCTGCTTCACAGTGGTGAGGAAGCGACCGGCGTCCGCGCCGTCCACCAAACGGTGATCGTAGGTGAGCGGCAAGTAGATCATGGACCGCACGCCGATCGACTCGTTGCCGTTTTCGTCGGTGACGACCATCGGACGCTTGACGATCGCTCCGGTTCCGAGCATAGCCGCCTGCGGCGGTACGAGGATCGGAGTGTCGAAGAGTGCGCCCTGGCTGCCGATGTTGGTGATCGTGAACGTTCCACCCGACAACTCGTCAGGCTTCAGGCCACCGGAACGTGCGCGCTTGGCGATATCCGCGATTGCGCGTGCGATACCGGCAAGGCCGAGGTCACCCGCATTGTGGATGACCGGGGACAGCAATCCCTGATCGGTGTCGACTGCGATGCCCAGGTGCTCGGCGTCGTAGTACGTGATCTGCTTCGCGGCCTCGTCGTAGCTGGCGTTGATGTTGGGATGCGACTTCAGCGCCTCGACAACTGCCTTGGCAAAGAACGGGAGGAACGTCAGGTTGACGCCTTCACGCTCGATGAAGCCGGCCTTCGCGCGGGCACGCAGTGCGACGATCTTGGTGACATCCACCTCGAAGGTCTGCGTGAGTTGCGCTGTGGTCTGCAGCGATTCACGAGTCTTGGTGGCCGTGATCTGACGGATCCGGTTGGCCTTCTGCGTGGTTCCGCGCAGGTGAGCCAGTTCGGGGCGGACGCCGGCAGATGTGGCGGCCGCGGGTGCAGATGCTGCTGCGACAGGAGCTGCTGCGGCAACCGGAGCCTTCTTGGCCTCCGCTGCAGCGAGAACATCCTGCTTGCGGATGCGTCCACCGACGCCGGTACCGGTGACAGTCGCGAGATCGACGTCGTTGTCCTTGGCCAGCTTGCGGACAAGCGGAGTGACGTACGGGCTGTTGTCACCGGTAGCTACGGGAGCTGCCGGGGCGGCGGCGGGAGCTGCCGGGGCGGCGGCGGGAGCAGCAGGCTTGGGAGCCGGTGCTGCGGGTGCTGCCGGTGCGGGCTTCGGGGCTGCTGCGGGAGCCGGAGCTGCTGCTGCGGGAGCCGGTGCTGCTGCTGCGGGAGCCGGTGCTGCCGGAGCGGGTGCCGGAGCTGCTGCTGCGGGAGCGCCGGATCCGATGACAGCCAACTGGCCACCGATCTCGACGGTGTCGTCTTCGGCAGCGCTGATCTCGAGAAGGAAACCGGCGACGGGCGACGGGATCTCGGTGTCGACCTTGTCGGTGGAGACCTCGAGCAGCGGTTCGTCGACAGCAACTTCGTCGCCGACGGCCTTGAGCCACCGTGTGACCGTTCCTTCGGTGACGGATTCGCCGAGGGCGGGCATCGTCACGGAGGTGCCTTCGGCAGAACCGCTGGGTGCTGCGGGTGCTGCCGGTGCGGGAGCTGCTGCCACGGGTGCTGGCGTTTCCGCCGGTGCTGCTGCGGCCGGAGCTTCTTCTGCGGCGGGAGCCGGAGCTGCGGGAGCATCGCCGGCTTCACCGATTACGGCGAGTTCGCCACCGATATCCACGGTGTCGTCTTCCTGCGCGACGATCTTGGTCAGGACGCCGGCGACTGGAGACGGAATCTCGGTGTCGACCTTGTCCGTGGAGACTTCGAGCAAGGGTTCGTCAACTTCGACTGTGTCTCCTTCCTGCTTGAGCCACCGTGTGACAGTTCCCTCGGTGACGCTCTCACCTAGGGCTGGCATCTGGACGGAGAAGGCCATGTCTTTTGACTCCTCGACAGTTGTGTTCGGGTTGTTTAATTTGTCGACTTGTGGTCGTAATGCATTGTGCTCGAGTTGCGCGCAACATGCGGCTACTTGTCGCTATTTTGCCGATGTCGACGCGCAGGCGCGGCGTCATCGTCGTTCATCTTTCCATTGATACGCCGGGCGCGTCCGCTGAGGGGGATGCCGTCCGTTTTCGGTGTGTCGCTACCGACGAGTAGGTATGCGTGTAACGGCTGAATGTAACGCCCGAATGGGACCAAACGGTATGTCGTTTGTCGGAATGGTTGTTCTGTCCTGGCAAACTTGACATATGGCCGGGGTCACTCCGCGGTCTCGGTACCGAGGAGGGTCCGCGCGTGGGATTGTTCGATCGATTCAAACGGCAGCCGAGTGCGGGGCAACTTGCTGCACGGGGTGACGCAGAACATCTGGCCAACTGGGCGCACTCGCACGAAGGCGTCGAAGCTTTCGTGGAACCGGAAACTGCCGTGACCGAGGTGACTGTTGTTCTCGTCGACAAGTACGGCGAATGGACACGTCGACGCGTGGGCGGTGAACGTGGTGCCCGCAAACTGGGTGAGGATTTGAAGATCCCCGTCTACGACGTCCGCAAGACTAGATATCCGCAGCGTATGCGCGATTACGACGAGCGCATGCGTATTCAGCGCAAGCGCGCTCGCGAGCAGGAATTGCGGGACGGAAGCTGATGTGTTGTGCGCCTTTATTAACCGCGGGCGGTTAATAAAGGCGCACAACACAAGGGATTAGCCGTTGACCGAAATGTCCTCGAGCACCGAGATCATGGTGCGGACCGGAACTCCGGTGCCGCCCTTGCCGGTGTAACCCCAGGGGCCTGAGGTGTTGTACGCCGGGCCGGCGACGTCGATGTGAGCCCACTGCACGCCCTCAGGGACAAATTCTTTGAGGTAGTGCGCTGCCGCGAGCATGCCGCCCCAACGGTGCGGGGTGACGTTGGCCATGTCGGCGACCTTGGAATCGAGATCGGCGCGCAGTTCCTCGGGCAGCGGCATCGCCCATCCGTTCTCGCCGACGCTCTGCGAAATGGTGGCGACGCGATCACGGAACTCGTCCGTGCCCATGACGCCTGGTGTGCGGTTGCCCAGGGCAACCATCTGTGCACCGGTCAGGGTTGCGGTGTCGATCATGTAATCGGGGTTGTCTTCGCCGGCGCGGACCATGGCGTCGGCGAGGACCAAGCGGCCCTCGGCGTCGGTGTTGATGACCTCGATGGTGATTCCGCCGTACTGGGTGAGAACGTCGCCCGGGCGCTGCGCGGTCGAGGACGGCATGTTCTCGGCCATCGGAATGTAGGCAACGACGTTGACGGGAAGGCCGAGCTTGGCGGCGAGCACGACGGTCGCGATGACGGCTGCAGCGCCGCCCATGTCGGAAGTCATGTTCTCCATGCCGGCCGCCGGCTTGATGGAAATTCCGCCGGTGTCGAAGGTGATGCCCTTACCGACCAGGGCGACCTTGCGTGCCCCGCGCTTCTTCGACGCGTATTCCATCCGGACCAGGCGCGGCTGACGCGACGAGCCCTTGCCGACGCCGAGGATTCCGCCGTAGCCGCCCTTGGCGAGTGCCTTCTCGTCGAGAATCTGGACCGTCAGGCCGGCGTCGATGCCGAGTGCCTTGGCGCGGTCCGCGAACTCGGCGGGGTACAGGTGGCTGGGGGGAGTGTTGACGAATTCCCGGGCGGTGGCGACGGCTTCGGCGATGGCAGCCGAACGTGCCAGCGTTGCTTTGGTTTCCTTGGCACGCGGAGCCGGAACAAGAAGTTCGACGCGGGCGAGGGGCTGAGCGTCGGGTCCGGGTGCTGTCTTCGAGGATTTGAATTCGGTGAAGGTGTACGCGCCGAGGGCAAACCCTTCGACTGCAGCGCCGAGATCGAGAACCGACAGCGTTGTGGCTGCGGTGTCGATGCCGGACAGTGAACGCGCTGCGGCGCCGGCCGACTTGCGGATCTGCTCACTACTGAGCTTGTCTGCGGAACCCAGGCCGACGGCGAGGACGCTGACGACGGGCAGGTCGCTCGGTGCGGGGATGCGCGTGAGTTGCTCGGACTTGCCGGTGGCACCGACAGCGATGAGGCTGTCGAGCACCTCGGCGAGAACGTCCTCGTCGACGATGCCTTCGCTGAGTGCGAGTTCGGGACCGTCGGGACCCGATGTGAGACCGACCACCAATACGTCGGCACGCTTGCCGAGTTTTGCGGCGAGAACTAGGTCGGGTCCCAGGGATCGGGCTGTGCGAGTGCTCAAGATATCTCCTGCAGGGGTGAGTGTTCGATGCGTCCGGTACGGGCGGACGCCTTAGTTGATGTTAGGCCCAGCGGGGTTTGTCGGCCGGTTCTGTGCCTCGGTTGCGAGCATGTTTCGGGCCTCGAAGTCCGATAGATTGTGGACTATGACCGACGAACTCCTGTTGCAGGGCCCGATCCACGCCGTCCATGTCGAACTGGGTGCGACATTCGCATCGTTCGGCGGTTGGCAGATGCCGGTGTCGTACGCCGGCGTCGTTGCCGAACACACTTCTGTCCGTGAGAATGTCGGACTCTTCGACGTCAGTCACCTCGGCAAGGCCGTCGTGCGTGGGGTTGGTGCAGCGGAGTTCGTAAACTCGGCGCTGACCAACGATTTGGGCAAGATCGGTCCGGGTAAGGCTCAATACACGTTGTGCTGCAACGAGTCCGGTGGTGTCATCGATGACCTGATCGTCTACTACGTCAGCGATGAGGAAATCTTCCTCGTGCCGAATGCGGCAAACACAGCCGACGTCGTTGCTGCTTTGGTTGCCGTTGCGCCGGAGGGGATCACTGTCGAGGATCAGCACCGTGAATACGGCGTAATGGCGGTACAGGGACCCAAGTCCGCCGACGTCCTCACCGCGCTCGGCTTGCCCACCGAGATCGAGTACATGGCATTCGAGGATGCGGAGTGGAACGGCGTTCCCGTTCGTGTGTGCCGCAGTGGTTACACCGGCGAGGTCGGATACGAACTTCTGCCGCGTTGGGCTGACAGTGAGCCGCTCTTCCGCGCGCTGCTCGAGGTAGTTCAAGCGCAGGGCGGTCAGGCTGCCGGTCTGGGTGCTCGCGACACGCTGCGCACCGAGATGGGTTACCCGCTCCACGGACACGAGCTGTCGCTCGAAATCTCGCCGCTCGAAGCGCGGACTGGTTGGGCTATCGGCTGGAAGAAGCCCACCTTCTGGGGCAAGGAATCGTTGACCGACGAGAAGGCTGCCGGTCCGGCTCGCAAATTGTGGGGACTCAAGGCAGTTGATCGTGGTGTGCTCCGCGCGGGGCTGAGCGTTCTGCGTGACGGCGAGGCTGTCGGCGAGACCACGTCGGGCACGTTCTCGCCGACGTTGAAGGTCGGAATTGCGTTGGCGCTCCTCGATTCCGGCGTCGGCATCGCTGCGGGTGACGAGATCGCAGTCGACGTCCGCGGGCGCGCTTTGCGTTGCGTTGTCGTGTCGCCTCCATTCGTCGAGACCAGCACTAAGTAACTGCACTGGGTGCGTTCGATAGGATTGCGGCCATGACAGGTGCCGCCGATTTCGTTCGTGTCCAGAGCTCGTCCCCGAAGTCCGACGCCGAGCGCCGCGACATTTTGGCGGCGCCCGGCTTCGGGCGGCACTTCACCGATCACATGGTCTCGATCGACTATGTGGCCGGAAAGGGATGGCACAACGCTCAGGTGTTGCCATACGGAAACATCACCCTTGATCCCGCCGCGATGGTTTTGCACTACGGCCAGGCCATTTTCGAAGGACTCAAGGCGTACCGCCAGCCGAGCGGCGAGATCAGCTCGTTCCGCGTCGAAGCCAACGCCGAGCGCTTCGCGGCTTCGGCTCGTCGACTGGCGATGCCGGAGTTGCCAACACAGATGTTCGTGGACTCCATCACCGAGTTGATCGACGTCGACCTCGACTGGGTTCCGGCTGCCGGCGGAGAAGACGCTCTGTACTTGCGTCCGTTCATGTTTTCCACCGAGGCGGGACTGGGAGTTCGTCCCGCCGACGAGTACCGCTACCTTCTGATCGCTTCGCCCGCCGGGGCGTATTTCCCGCGTGGCGTCAAGCCGGTCAGCGTGTGGCTGTCCACCGAGTACGTGCGCGCCGCACCGGGTGGCACGGGCGCGGCGAAGTTCGCCGGCAACTACGCCGCCTCACTCCTCGCTCAGGCTCAGGCCGCCGACGAAGGTTGCGACCAGGTGGTGTGGCTCGACGCCATCGAGCGCACCTACGTCGAGGAGATGGGTGGCATGAACCTGTTCTTCGTCTTCGGTTCCGGCCCCGACGCCCGCCTTGTCACGCCTTCGCTGTCAGGTTCGTTGTTGCCCGGCATCACCCGCAACTCGCTGCTGACACTTGCTGCCGATTCCGGCTTTGCCGTCGAAGAGCGCAAGATCAGCACCGACGAGTGGCGCACCAAGTGCAAGAGCGGTGAGATTACCGAGGTGTTCGCTTGTGGCACTGCGGCAGTCATCACGCCGGTCGGCCGGGTCAAGTCTGCCGAAGGTGAATTCACTATCGCCGACGGCGAACCCGGTGAGGTCACCATGGCGCTGCGCGACACCCTCACAGGTATCCAGCGTGGAACCTTCGCAGATACCCATGGATGGATGACGAAGCTTCACTGAAACTCTTCGACCGGAGAAGGCCTCGCCGTCTGGCGGGGCCTTCTTTGCTCAGATGCCGAGTGTCAGGCCGACGGCAGTGATCGTCACGCTCAGTTCCAGGGCAAAGCCGAGTACGTCGCCGTTGAGCCCACCGAATCTGCGGACGCAATGACGCACGCAGACAATGCTGATCAGCAGTGTCAGCGTCGTGACTATCGGCCCGAGCCACCAGCGATCCGCTGCGAAAGCCGACGCCGCAATCAGCGGGGCCGACCAGACGATGCCAACCCACAGCGGCTGTGAATCGGCAACCAGCGCACCGAATCCGGTGGAACTCGATGCGGGAATCCCTCGGCGACAAGCAAAGACGACGGCCACACGTCCCGCCGCAACGGCAACGGCTACCGCCGCCCAATGGGCGGGGGAGTGTGCGGCGGCAAAGGTTCCGAACGAAAGTGCTTGTAGGCCGAGCGCAATGAACAACGCGGCAACTCCGAAGGGTCCGGCGCCACCGCTGTGCATGACCTCGCGTGCGCGGTCAGGCGGACCGTAGCAACCGAGTCCGTCGACGGTGTCGCAGAGGCCGTCGACGTGCATGCCGCGGGTTCCCAGCGCCAGTGCACCCACTGCCAGTAAACCGGCCAGGTAGGGGTTGAGGCCGATACTCGTGGTGCCCCACAGAACGGCGACGGCAAGTGCGCCGAGTGCGATGCCGGTGAGCGGTGCCGCTGCGATAGCGCGTCGGCCGGCAGTGCGGTCGATATCCGACGGACCACGTACCGGAAGTACTGTCAGCCACGAAAATGCCAGCGGCACACCGGAAAGCGCGCCGGCCACGGTCAGTCTTCCGTGTCTGTCTCGGCAGGCTTGCTACCTTCGGTGCTGACGCCGGCTTCGCTGAACGTTGCCATCTTCGCGAGAATTGCCACTGCGCCCTGGAGGATCGGAAGCGCAGTGACTGCGCCCGAGCCTTCGCCGAGGCGCATGTCGAATTCGACGATCGGCGTCATCCCCATACGGGTCAGAGCGATCGTATGCGCGGGTTCGGTGGAACGATGCCCGGCAACCCACCATTCGCGGGCGCCGAACGCCAACTCGTCGGCCACCATCGCGGCCGCGGTGACAACAACGCCGTCGAGGATGACCGGAGTGCGACGAGAAGCGGCCTGAGCCAGGAAGCCCGCCATCGCAGCGAGGTCCGCGCCGGATGCGGTGCGAAGCAGCGCGACGGTGTCGCGGACATGGGGGCGCGCGCGCCGCAGTGCGTCACGGATCGCCGCCGTCTTCCGGATCCATGCGGCGTCGTCAATGCCCGTGCCTCGTCCGACGACTGCGACGGGTTCGCTGTCGGTCAATGCTGCGATCAGGACGGTGGCCGGCGTTGTGTTGCCGATGCCCATGTCGCCGGCGATGAGAAGGTCAGCGCCGCCGTCGATTTCCTCATCTGCGATTGCGCGGCCGGCAGCGATGGCCTGCAGAGTTTCCTCGTGCGTCAGGGCGTCTTCGCGGTCGATCGAACCGGAAGAGCGGCGCACCTTGTGGTTGGAGACGGCCGGGTCGGTATCAACTTCCACGGCGATGTCGACGACGCGAACAGTGGCTCCCGCGATCTCGGCAAGGACGTTGACCGCTGCGCCGCCGCCGAGGAAGTTGGCGACCATCTGGGCGGTCACCTCCGGGGGATAGGCGGATACACCGTTGCGGGCAATTCCGTGATCACCGGCAAAAACAACCACGCGGGGGCGCGCGAAAGCATGTGGGGGACAGACGCCCTGGCATGCAGCCGCCCAACCGGCCAACGTCTCCAAGCGTCCGAGGGAACCGGCCGGCTTGGTGAGGTCGAGCTGGCGAGCGTCGGCCTGAGCGCGTACGTCACGGTCGGGGGGAGTCACCGGCTCGAACACGGCCGCGTCGGCCTCGGTGTTACCGGCCGCGTCGGCCTCGGTGTTGCCGGCCGCGTCGGCCTCGGTGTTTTCAGAGGGGTTGGCTTCGGTGCTCACTTCGTGCCTTCCGTTTGTGCAGCAGTATCTTTCAAGACAAGCGGTAGGCCGGCGACAACCAGTACGACGCGATCGCAAATTGCTGCGAGGCGCGCATTGAGTGTGCCGATCTCGTCGCGGAACAGCCGTCCGGAGCGGGTTTCCGGAATGACGGCCAGGCCGACTTCCGGGCTGACCAGGACCAGGGATCCGCAGTAGTTCTGGACGCTGTCGATCAGTGCATCCACGGCTGGGGTGATGGTGCCTCGCGGCGATTCCCAGGCGTTGTGTCGATCGAACTCGCCGGTGAGCCAGGTACCAAGATCGTCAACGAGCGTAGCTGCCGAATTCTCGCGTTCGAGTTGAATCGCGAGGTCGCCGGACGCATCGGTTTCGACGGTCGACCACTGTGACGGCCGACGGACTCGGTGCTGATCGATACGGCTTTCCCAGTCGATGTCGGTGCTGTCGCGCCGAGCTGTGGCGACGTAGCGAACCGGCGCTCCGGGAGAAAACAAAGCCTCGGCGTGCGCGGATTTTCCTGACCGCGCGCCGCCGAGGACGAGTGTTCTGTGAGGGTTCGACACGCTCAGATTGCGTCGCCGGGTCCCACACGGGGCTTCGGGGCGCGAAGCTTACGAATCTGAGTTGCGCGGACAAACGCGTACCAACCGAGCTTGAATCCGCCGTCGGTGCTGTCGGGGAATCGCTCGGCGACTCGATTGTTGATCATGCGTCCGAGCCAGACACCTTCACCGACCATGAACAGCATCATGACGAACATCGCGAGTGTGACGATGGTGCTGAGCCCGGGGAGGGCGAATGTGACCATGATCAGTATCAACGCCATCGGCATGAAGAGTCCGAGCAGGTTGCGGCGGGCATCGATGAAATCGCGGACGTAGGCGCGAACGGGTCCCTTGTCGCGGGGGAGAAGGTACTTGTCCTCACCGGCGAGCATGCGGGCGCGGCGATCGGCTGAGGACGCACGACGCTCGGCAGCTTCGATTTTGCGATCTGCCTTGGATCCGCGCGTAGCTTTTCGGCGTGCGCGTGCTTCCTTGGCCGTCAGAGGCGCGGGCGCGACAGGTCCACGCTTCTTGGCTTCGGCGTCGCGACGCTTAGGTGTGGGGCGACCCTTGCCCACCTGCTCGGGTGTCTCTTCGGAGGCGGAGGATGCCTCAGTGACCTCGACGTCACGTTTGTCGGAGTTGTCTGAGTCACCGCGGCGTAGCAATTTCACACCTCCAGGCTATTGGATAAGTGCCTGCTCTGGGAAACCGACCTCGGTATTTCCGCAGATCGTGAAACATCGATGACATTCTGGGCTCCTAGACTTCCGCATATGCGGGTAATCGTTGCTCCTGACTCCTTCGGTGACACCCTGACTGCAGTTCAGGCCACACTGGCCATTGTCGACGGTTGGCGACGTGCGCGACCGGAGGACGAGGTAATCGCGACCCCACAGTCGGATGGTGGACCCGGGTTTGTGGACGTGCTCTCTGCAACCGGTGGGGAAGTCCGAAACGTACGAGTCTCCGGCCCGCTCATACGCAGCGTCGACGCACGGTGGCTCCTCGAAACTGAGGCCGCGTACATCGAATCCGCGCAGGCGTGTGGACTGAGTCTGCTCGACGGACCGCCGACGCGGGAGAGTTCACTTCTCGCACACAGTCAGGGAGTCGGTGAACTCATTGCTGCAGCACTCGAAGCGGGCGCAACCACCATCGTCGTCGGCCTCGGGGGGAGTTGTTGCACCGATGGTGGTCGTGGCCTCGTCGACGCCTTGGGTGGATTGGCCAGTGCGTGGGACGCACTTCGCGACGTCGAACTGGTAGCTGCCACCGACGTGGAGCACGTACTGCTCGGACCCCACGGTGCTGCGGCCATTTTCGGGCCACAGAAAGGCGCTGACAGTAGTGCCGTCGAGATACTCGAACAACGGAACGCTCAATGGTCGTCCGAGCTCGAGGAAGCCATCGGGATGAAAGTCTCGACTTTGCCGGGCGCGGGCGCAGCGGGTGGAATCGGCGCTGCTCTCTTTGCCCTGGGCGCAGTGCGACGATCGGGTGCCGACGTAGTCGCGGAACGTACGGGCCAAGCGGAACTCCTGAAGTCCGCGGACCTCGTCGTCACCGGTGAAGGCAAGTTCGACCACCAGTCGTTGCACGGAAAGCTGGTCACCTCCGTGGCAGCTGCGGGTGCGTCGTACGGCGTCCCGACGCTCGTGCTCGCCGGCCAGGTCGAAGTGGCTGTCACTGATTACACGTCGTTCGGGATAGTTCACGCCGCATCCGTCGCAGCGTTCGCCGGATCGATCGAGGAAGCCATGACACATGCCAGGGAGAACCTGTGTGGACTTGCTGAACGGACTGCGCAGGACTGGAACATCGGGCGCACCACGTGAGCAAGTCGACGTGTCGTTGCCGACCGAGGAGGAACAGCTAGGATGAAGGCGAATCGCACACGGTAAGAACTGGCGGGAATAAGTCGGCAGCGGCGTACCGTTGAAGCGTTCACGGGTTGGTACGAATATTAGGGAGAGCCCATGACTGTGCAGAACGAGACCGCCACCCATGGCGTCAAGATGACCGAGACCGCATCCGCCAAGGCGAAGGCACTCTTCGATCAGGAAGGTCGCGACGACCTCGCGCTGCGTATCGCAGTGCAGCCGGGCGGCTGTGCCGGACTGAAGTACCAGCTGTTCTTCGACGACCGCACTCTTGACGGTGACCTCACCGTCAACTTCGACGGCGTCAACCTGGTTGTCGACCGGATGAGCGCACCTTACGTCGAAGGTGCATCCATCGACTTCCTCGACACCATCGAGCAGCAGGGCTTCTCGATCGACAACCCCAACGCAACGGGCTCCTGTGCCTGCGGCGACTCGTTCAACTGAGTTAAGTCGATCACAACTTAAGACGTACACAACTGACGCGGAACCGGTAATCGGTTCCGCGTCAGTCGTCTGTGCCGATACGCGTACCGAGCGCGGTACCGTGAATCCTTTCCCACCCACATTTCGCTGAAAGGCCTCGATCCGTGACTATTGCGGTAACCGGTTCCATCGCCACCGACCATTTGATGCGCTTCCCCGGGCGCTTCGCCGATCAGCTTCTCGCCGATCAGCTCGCGAACATCTCGCTCAGCTTCCTGGTCGACGACCTCGTGATCCGTCGCGGTGGCGTCGGCGGAAATATTGCTTACGCAATGGGCGTTCTCGGCGGATCTCCGCTGCTCGTCGGTGCAGTGGGAGCGGACTTCGCGGAATACCGTACGTGGCTCGAGGACAACGGCGTTGACTGCAGTGCCGTCCTGATTTCCGACAAGGCCCACACCGCTCGGTTCGTCTGCACGACCGATGAGGACATGGCGCAGATCGCGTCGTTCTACCCCGGGGCGATGAGCGAAGCACGTGACATCGAACTCGCCGCGGTGGCGAAGGCCGCCGGTTCGGTCGAATTGGTTCTGATCGGTGCCAACGACCCCGAAGCCATGGTCCGTCACACCGACGAGTGCCGCGAACTCGGAATTCCCTTTGCCGCGGATCCGTCGCAGCAACTTGCGCGCCTGTCCGGCGAAGAGGCCAAGGCGCTCATCCACGGTGCCAAGTACCTGTTCACCAACGAGTACGAGTGGGGCCTGCTCCAGCAGAAGACAGGCCTGAGTGAGGAAGAGATCCGCGCGCAGGTCGGAATCCGCGTTACCACTCTCGGCTCCAAGGGCGTCGAAATCGTTGACGCCGAAGGCAATCAGGTGCACGTCGACGTGGTTCCCGAGAACGGCAAAGTTGATCCGACGGGCGTCGGCGACGCCTTCCGCGCGGGATTCCTTCTCGCGCACCGGACGGGGTTGAGTCTCGAGCGCTCGGCACAGTTGGGTTCGTTTGTTGCAGTCCTGGTTATCGAGACCGTCGGCACGCAGGAGTGGACGTTCAACCGGGACGAGGCACTCAAGCGTCTCACCGAGGCCTACGGCAGCACGGCCGCAGACGAGATCGCGAAAATCCTGCCCTGATCAGCACTCATCGGTACGAACAAGCCCGGCTCACACAGGTGAGCCGGGCTTGTTCGTTACGCGAGGTCTCTAGATGTTGACCGGATACACCGGTTCCTGGATCTGCGGAACAATGCGCTTCTCCACGAAGATTCCGTGCCAGACCATGAAGGTCAGCACAGTCCACAATCGGCGACTGTGATCGGAGACGCCGGCGCGGTGGTCATTGAGCATCTTTGCGACCGCGGCCTTGTCGAAGATGTGGTCGGTGCCCGATTCTTCGATTTGCAGGTGCGCCCAGTCGAAGAGTTCCGTTCCACGCAGCCAGTGGCGAAGCGGCACCGGGAACCCGAGCTTGGCCCGATGCAGAACATGATGCGGGACAATGCCTTCGAGCGCCTGACGTAGCGCGTACTTCGTGGTGTCCTTGGTGATCTTCTGGTCCAGCGGTACCCGCGACGCGACGTCGAAGACCTCGGAATCGAGGAACGGGACACGCAACTCGAGAGAGTTTGCCATGGTCATCTTGTCGGCCTTGACGAGGATGTCTCCGCGCAGCCACGTGAACAGGTCCAGGTGCTGCATACGCGCTACCGGATCCCAATCGCGAGACTGAGCGTAGATCGGCGCTGTCACGTCCTGATGCGTCCACTCGGGGCGGAAATCGCGCAGAACGGCACGCAGTTGAGCGTCGTTGAAGCTGCGGGCGTTGCCGTAGTACCGCTCTTCCAACGTCAACGATCCACGGTTGAGCAAGCTCTTGCCGCGAGTTCCGTCGGGGATGCGCTCGGACAGCTTCCCGGCCGCTCGACGTAATCCTTGCGGAAGGTACTCGAAAGGCTTGAGGGACAACGGTTCACGATAGATCGTGTAGCCGCCGAACAGTTCATCCGCGCCTTCGCCGGACAGGACGACCTTGACGTGCTTGCGGGCTTCCTTCGCGATGAACCACAGCGGGATCAATGCCGGATCCGCGACCGGATCGTCGAGGTACCAGACGATCTCGGGGATGGCGGCGGCAAACTCGGCGGGGGAGACCACCTTGACCACATGCCGGGCGCCGATAGCCTCGGCCGACTCGGCTGCGACGTCGATCTCGGAGTAACCGTCGCGCTCGAAACCCGTCGTGAAAGTGATCAGGTTGGGATTGTGGCGGATTGCGAGCGCGGCGATAGCCGTCGAGTCGATGCCACCGGAGAGGAATGATCCGACGGTGACGTCGGCGCGCATGTGCTTGGCGACGGAGTCTTCGAGGGCGTCGGCAATTTCCTTGTACCGAGCCTTCTCCGTACCCGGAGCGAACGGCTTGGCCGGGAACTTGGGTGTGAAGTACCGCGTGATCTGGAGCTTCTCGCCGGGACGGACCCGCGCGAAACAGCCGGATTCGAGACGACGGATCTCCTTGTGAAGCGTCTCCGGTTCCGGAACGTACTGCAGGACCGTGTAGTGCTCGATCGCACGCGGATCCAATTCGGTGTCGATTCCGATCAAGTCCGTCAACTCGAGGAGGCTCTTCTTCTCGCTACCGAACGCAGTGCCGCCGGGTCCGGTCGCGATGAACAACGGCTTGATGCCGAACTGATCTCGCGCGATGAACAGTTCACGCGTCTCGGTGTCCCAGATTGCGAATGCGAACATGCCGCGCAGTCGTTGGACTGCGGCTTCGCCCCAATAGTGGAACGCCGCGACGATGGACTCGGAGTCGCCCTCGGTGAAGAACTTGGCGTCGTGTTCCTTGGCGAGCTCGGCCCGGATCTCCAGGTAATTGTAGATCTCGCCGTTGAACGTCAGCGCATAGCGCTCAGGATTTTCCGGCGGCCCCCACCGCAACGGCTGATGCGAGTGTTCGATGTCGATGATCGACAGGCGATTGAAACCGAAGACGAGGTGGTCGTCATGCCATGTCCCATGTTCGTCGGGTCCACGGTGACGCAGGCAGTGCATCGCCTGGTCGACCTGAGCGACGGCGTCGTCGCTGGTTCCGCCAGATGTCAGTAGCCCGAGCAGTCCACACACAGTGTCCGGTTCCTCGATTCAGAATTTTTTATTGCAGAAGGCTCCCGGACAACACGCGTCCGGGAGAGGTCAACGAACTCTTCCCGAAAGTATGCCGCAGATCCGAGGCTGTGCCGATCGTGACCGATCGAATTGCAGTGATGTAGGTCGCTTGCGACGGCTGACCAGTTCCTGAGCTGCGCCTGAGAGATTTGTGTGACGTCCGACGCGACACGGCTGAGGACCCGGGGATGGATACCGCCCACCTTTGGTCTACGCTGCGTAGTAATTGGGCCTTCCCTTCGAGGTGCCCTAGTTGAATTTTGTGGCGATCAGGAAGGCGTGAACGTGGCGCAAGGTCGGATCCTTCGGCGAGCGGGGCTGGCAGTAACTTTGGGCATTGCTGCCTTGCTGCTGTCGGGTTGCTCCATCGACAATGAAGTGCTCCGTTTCGGGTGGCCCTCGGGCATTACTCCTGAGGCGAAGAGCATGCGAGAGCTGTGGACGTGGTCGGTAGTTGCCGCCCTCGTCATGGGTGTTCTGGTGTGGGGATTGGTCTTCTGGGCCGTCATCTTCCACCGCAAGAAGAAGGACTCGCCTGAGTTCCCGCGTCAGACGGCATACAACGTGCCCCTCGAACTCGGTTACACGGCAGTTCCCTTCGTCATCATCGCGGTTCTCTTCTACTTCACCATCATCGTCCAGAACAAGGTTCTGGAGAGGACGGAAAACCCTGACGTCGTCGTCGACGTCACGGCATTCCAGTGGAACTGGAAGTTCGGCTACCGCTCAATCGAGCTGGGCGACGGAACTGCCAAGTACAACGGCATCGACGCTGAAGCCGAAGAAGCTGCAAAGCTCGATGGTTCAACTATCGACGAACACGGCAAGGTTATTCCCGGGCCGATTCACGGCGACAGTGTCCAGGATCTGAGTTACCTGCATTACGACAAGATCGAGACCGTCGGATCCAGTTCCGAAATCCCGATCCTCGTTCTGCCGACAGGCAAGCGCATTCAGTTCGAACTTGCATCCTCCGACGTGATTCACGCGTTCTGGGTTCCCGAGTTCCTGTTCAAGCGTGACGTTATGCCGAACCCGAAGCAGAACCACTCCGACAACATCTTCCAGATCAGTGAGATCGAGAAGGAAGGCGCATTTGTCGGGCGTTGTGCCGAAATGTGTGGCACCTTCCACGCCATGATGAACTTCGAGGTCCGTGCGGTATCGCCGGCAGACTTCGCCAAGTACATCGAACTGCGTAAGGGTGACGCCGAGGGCAATGGCGGTCTGAGCACCGCTGAGGCATTGTCGGCAATCGGTCAGTCGCCGGTGGCAACGTCGACCACGCCGTTCAACACCGACCGCGAGTACCGTCAGGCAACCGTCGCTACTGCAGGCAACTGAGCCGGCCAGCCTCTTCACTGAACAAGGACAAGTGCTGATATGAAGATCGAAGCCAAGCTCTTCGAGATCCTGACGGTTTTCTTCATTCTCGTCGCGATCATCTATGGAGTGTTCACCGCGCTCTCTCGTACAGGAATCGAATGGGCCGGACTCACGGCCATCGTCCTGTCCGCAGGACTGACACTCATCGTGGGAACCTATTTCCGCTTTGTCGCTCGTCGACTGGACACACGTCCGGAAGACTATGACGACGCTGAAATCTCGGATGGTTCGGGAGAGCTGGGCTTCTTCAGCCCCGGTAGCTTCTGGCCTGTCCTGCTGGCTGCTGCTGCCGCCATCGCAGCCGTCTCGCTTGCGTTCTTCCAGCCCTGGATGATCGCGGTTGGAGTCATCTGCATCATCGCAGCGTCTGCAGGCCTCGTGTTCGAGTACCACGTTGGACCAGAAAAGCACTAGCTCAGTCAGCTCTCGAAAGAGGCGCCGAACCCGTAAGGGCTCGGCGCCTCTTTTGTGCGTTGCCATGTAGAAGTGCAGCTAGCCCCGAGGAGTACCGCGCTCGACATTTCCGAGCCCGTTGAATCCATCAGTTACTCCTCCTGCCTTTCCTGTTTGAGTTCTTGCACGTATGCGTCCAGCCGATCGAAACTCTCGCTCCAGAACTGCTCGAACCCGCCGGTCCACTCATGAACCGCTCGCAGCCCATGGGCGTCAAGGCCGTACAGGCGCTGCTTGCCCGCCCTGTGATCGCGCACCAGCCCGACCTCGCGCAGTACTCGCAGGTGCTTGGACGCACCCGGTTGCGTCATCCCCAGCTCCTCGGCAACCTCGGTCACCGGCCGCTCGCCCGCTCGTAGCAGGACAAGGATCTCCCGACGCCGGGGTTCGGCGATTGCGTTGAAGACGTCCGACGTGGTTGCTGCTCGTGCCATGACAACAAACATATGCCGATATCGGCAAGTGTTTTGGAGTTGCATGTGAGTATTGGTTCGAAGGGTCTTGTTCGGTGCCTTGGATGTCGCAGCTAGGGGAGTGTGCGCCGCCGTGTGTCACACTTCAGGAATGATCCTTGAACATGCGCTCCTGCAGGTTGATCCGAAACTTTCCGCGGAGTTCGAGGCTGCTTTCGACACGGCCAAGGGGATCATTGCGGCGGTACCGGGGTTCATTCGACTTCGCCTCTCGCATTGCCTGGAGTCGCCGGAGCGGTACCTGTTGCTCGTGGAGTGGGAGAGCCTCGAGGCGCATACAGAGGGATTCAGACAGTCTGAGGGCTACGAACGTTGGCGAGAGCTCCTCCACAGGTTCTACAGTCCATTCCCGACCGTAGAGCACTATGAGACGGTGTTCGCGATCTGAGGTTGGTGCGGAAAACGACTCGGTTCCCCGAACTGTGACTCGGTTCCCGAAGCGGTCCAGGCGACTGTGGACGTGCGTTGTTGTTGCCGGTGTTGTTGTGGGTGCGCCAGCTCTCGGGTTTGGAGGCCCGCCGCTCTACCGTTGGATGGACGCACGGTCAGCCGAGAAGGCCGCAGAGTCGCTGGCAACCGACCTCGGCTTACATCTGACAAACGCCGACACGCTCTTGTACACCAAGCACTACAGTTCCTTCCCCGACTCGAGCGCGTACCTGGTTATCGAGTCGAGTTCACGTGCGCGAGTCGAGGAACTTCGCGCCGACGCTGGTTTGACGTCCTGCGGGCCCGCGGTGGCCCATGATTTTGGTCAGATACCGCCGGAATATCGTCCGGTACCGTCGTCGAACTTGATGTCGGGCGAGTCTCCGATGACGGGTCAGGGTTTTTTGCGAGGTGTGTGGAACCCAGCAGTGGACCAGGGGAGACGTGTCTACATATGGGCAATCCAGATGTGACGGAGGAGGACAACGCAATGAGGCCCCGCACCGAAATCGGTGCGGGGCCTCATTGCTTTGTTGCTCAAGTTCTAGTGGAGTTCTCCACTGGAACCGTCTGTCTTGCCGTGTGTGCGGTTCTGGTAGTCGAGCAGAGTCTGAAGCTGCTCATGCTCGGCCGCATGCTCTGCGGCTTCGAGAGCTTCGCTCTCTTCCACCGGGTCAGCCTTGGTCAAGCTACCGGAGCCGGGCTTGCCGGCCAGGCCGAGCTTGTTCATCTTCTTCGGAACAGCTGCACCCTGGTACTCGAGGGGGATCGGGTGTCCGTGATCGTCGACGGGTCCGAGCGGCTGGTGGATTTCGATGTACTGGCCGTTCGGCATCCGCTTGATGATGCCGGTCTCGATGCCGTGCTCGAGGACTGCACGGTCACTGCGCTGCAGGCCGATGCAGAACCGGTACGTCACGAAGTACGCGATGGGCGGAAGGATGACCATGCCGATACGGCCCATCCACGTCATTGCGTTCAACGAGATATGCAGGTGGTACGCGATGATGTCGTTGATACAGGACACTGTCAGGACAACGTAGAACATGATTGCCATTGCGCCGATAGCGGTACGCACCGGTACGTCGCGGGGACGCTGCAGGATGTTGTGGTGCGCATCGTCGCCGGTAAGGCGCTTCTCGATCCACGGGTACGCGAACAGCAGACCGAAGACGAGACCCATGATGAGGGCAACGGCAAACACTGCGGGGATTGTGTAGCGGTCGAACAGGTAGATCTCCCACGCAGGCCACAGTCGAGCGAGGCCGTCCGTCCACATCATGTAGATATCGGGCTGGGAACCAGCCGAGACCTGAGATGGATTGTACGGGCCGATATTCCACACCGGGTTGATCTGGAACAGACCACCCAGCAGCGCGAGAATACCGAAGGTGATGGCGAAGAACGCGCCACCCTTCATTGCGAAGACCGGGAGAATGCGAACGCCGACGACGTTCTCTTCCGTGCGTCCGGGGCCGGGGAACTGCGTGTGCTTCTGGTACCAGACCAACGCGAGGTGGCCGGCGATCAAAGCCAAGATGATGCCCGGGAACAGCAGCACGTGTGCAACGTAGAGGCGCGGGATGATGAGATCGCCGGGGAAATCGCCGTCGAAGATCATCCAGTGCATCCAGGTGCCCACGACCGGAATACTCATCGTGATGCCACCGAATGCGGCGCGGAGGCCGGTACCGGAAAGAAGGTCATCGGGGATGGTGTAGCCGAAGAAGCCTTCGAACATCGCCAGGACCAGCAGCAAGCAGCCGATGACCCAGTTCGCTTCACGCGGACGACGGAATGCGCCGGTGAAGAAGATGCGAGCGAGGTGCACGACGATCGAGGCAGCGAACATCAATGCTGCCCAGTGGTGAATCTGGCGAACGAAGAGACCGCCGCGAACCTCGAACGAGATGTTCAGGGTGGTCTCGTAAGCGCGTGACATGGTCACGCCGCGAAGCGGCTGGTATGCGCCCTGGTAAACGACGTGTGCCATCGACGGATCGAAGAACAGCGTCAGGAACACACCGGAGATCAGCAGGATCACGAAGCTGTAGAGCGCGATCTCGCCGAGCATGAAGGACCAGTGCGTCGGGAAGACCTTGTTGATCTGCCGGCGCATGCCTGCTGCAAGGTGGTAGCGGGAATCCACTGCCTCTGCTTGACCAGCTGCGGCTGCCGCAATCTTGGATGGTTTTGTGGTGGTTGTGGTCACGGTCGACGCTCCCAAAATGCCGGGCCGAGTGCTTCGATGAAGTCACCATCGGCGACCAGGAAGCCCTCTTCGTTCACTGTAATAGGCAACTGCGGAAGTGCGCGAGCAGCGGGACCGAAGATCGGCTTGCCGTACTGCAGTGCATCGAACTGCGACTGGTGGCAGGGGCACAGAATACGGTTGCTCTGCTGTTCGTAGAGCGAGGTGGGGCAACCCAGGTGGGTGCAGATCTTCGAGTACGCGAAGTAGTCGCCGTAGTTGAAGCTTTCCTGACCCTTGCGCTTGGTGACACGTTCGGTGTCTTCCGTGCGCAGGCGGATCAGCATGACCGAGTTGCGGATACCGCGAAGTGCTGCGAGTAGCGCATGGTCGTCGCCGCGATCGGATTCACGGAACGGGAAGACCGTTTCCATGGATCCGGCGTCGAGATCCTCCGGACGCACGAGAACGATGTCCTCGGGGCGACCGGTGTCACGACGGAGGTAGATGGTCTCGCCCTTGAAGTTGGGGGTCCATCCGGACACCCACAGTGGCGAGTCGTCGCCCTTGGCCCACGGATTCTTGATGAGTCCACCGAGAGGCATGATCATCATGACACCGAGCGCACCGCCACCGAACATCAAGCTGCGCTTGATGGCCTTGCGACGGGGAATGGTCGACGATTCCAATGACTCGCCGAGCTGAGCGACAAGAGTACGGCGGTCGACCTCGGAGGATCCACCGTCGTGGCGGTCCTGAATGGACACCTCTTCGGGGATGAACTTCTTGGTGAACTGCACCGCGCCGATACCGACACCGAGGATCGCGAGACCCATGGTGAGTCCGATCAACGGGGTGTACAGGCTGTACTTGCCGTAGTCCGCGTCTCCGGCACCGGCGTACTGCCAGGGCCAGAACAGGTAAATTCCGATGAACGCGATAGCTGAAACACCGGCGAGGCCGAACCAGAACGCAACGTTCCGCTCGGCGCGCTTCTCAGCCTTGGTGCCTTCGACCGACCAACGGTTACGGCGGAAGGCGATGTCTACGCCGTCGAGATTGGTACCCAGGGTGACCAACTCGTCGCGAGACATCGCGTCGAGCTCCTCATCCGTGTACTTCTTTGGCGTATCGCCGCCCTGCTGGCCAGCGTCGCTCATGACCTTGCTCCGATCCACAATGCTGCACCAACGACAGCGACGATTCCGGCAGCCCACATGAAGAGACCTTCAGAGGCCGGACCGACGCCGCCGAGACCGTAACCGCCGGGGTTCTTGGCCTCACCGGAGGACTTCACGTACGCGATGATGTCTTTCTTTTCTTCGAGCGTCAGCTGACGATCGGAGAACTTCGGCATGTTCTGGGGGCCGGTGACCATAGCGGCATAAATCTGCTGCTCGTTCGCCGGATCCAGGACCGGTGCGTACTTGCCCGAGGACAGTGCGCCACCGCGACCGGTGAAGTTATGGCAGGACGCGCAGTTGAGCCGGAAGAGCTCGCTGCCTCGGCCGATGTCGCCACCACGCAGCGAGGACTGAGCGATTTCGCCGTTCTCGTCACGAATGAGCGTCGGGCCGCCACCGTTTGCCTGGATGAATGCACCCAGAGCGTCGGTCTGTGAAGCGTCGAACTTGGGGTCCTTACGCGAAGCCTGGGCTTCGTTGCGGGCTGCAGGCATACGACCGGTCGAAACCTGGAAGTACACGGCTGCCTCGCCGACGCCGATCAGGCTGGGACCGCGGTCCTCGACACCCTGAAGGTTGGCGCCGTGGCAAGTGATGCACGACGTGTCGTACAACTGCTTGCCCTCTCGAATGAGAGCGGCAGTGTCGTCGCTGGCGGTAGCAACCTGCGGAGCGGGTGTCAGGGCGGAGGCAAGGAAGCCGGCGCTGATCAATCCCATCATCAGTACGAGCGCTCCGGTGACGCGTCGGCGGATTTTCCGCTGGCGACGCGTCTTCGCGGCATTCGCTGTGGTATCGGATGTGGGAGGGGGGGATGAACTCATCTGTATCCCTTTGGTATGTCGGGACGGACTGGACGTCAGGGGCTGCCTGTGGCGTTCAGCTGATTAACGGATGAAATAAATCGTGGCGAACAGCGCGATCCACACGATGTCCACGAAATGCCAGTAATACGAAACAACGATCGCTGCTGTTGCCTGAGCCGGCGTAAATTTGCTGACCCGGGTACGTGCGATCAAGAAAACGAAGGCGATGAGACCGCCGATGACGTGCATGCCGTGGAAGCCGGTGGTCATGTAGAACACCGAGCCGTAAACGCTGCTCGAGATGGTGGTTCCGTGTTCGACCAGCGTTATGTACTCGTAGCCCTGGCCGAGGACGAAGAACGTTCCCATTGCCAAGGTGATCGTGTACCACCTGCGGAGGCCGAATACATCGCCGCGTTCAGCGGCGAAGACACCCATCTGGCATGTAAAGGAGGAAGCGATCAGCACGAGTGTGATCGGAACCGCCAACCAGAGGTTCAAATGGGTGGGGACCGGTGGCCATTGGCCTTCCGGTGCCTGCGCCCGTGCCACGAAGTACATGGCGAAGAGCCCTGCGAAAAACATGAGCTCACTGGACAACCACACGATGGTGCCAACGCTGACCATATTTGGCCGGTTCAGCGAGTGCACGCGTTGGGTGATTGCCGATCCTGAAGTCCCTACTGCGCTCGTCACAGACAGAAGTATGACGCTTCGTCGTAAGAGACGGCCACTCGGGTCCACCATCGGCGCGTCGTTAGGTCCGAGATCACGGATTCGGGTTGCGTAGGTGCTGGTGGAGCGTCTGTGAATATGCTGGCGCAATGGCAGCTACGCACCAGAGTAGACCTTGGTTCCTGAGAATATTCAGCAGAAAAGTTTCGGCACCACTCGATCCGTCACGGCCCGATCTGGAGATCGTCGCCGCGGGTTTCGACGACGTCGAAGCATGCTCGACTGTTTTGGCGCGGGCGAGCGCTGAGGAACCGCGATGGCAGTCCGAGCGGGAAGCCGTACTTCGGCACCATCTGGACCTGCCGGAGGCGGCAGTGGCGGAGGCCGAAACGTTTGTCATGCGGGACGGCTACCGGCGTGGCGTTCCGAGGGAGTTCGACGTTCAGCCGCCTGGCGTCGGGCTGGTGCGAGTTCTCTTCGAACGAACCCAGCTACTCGATGCACTTCACTGTTCTCAAGAGCGATCGAGGATGGCTGCATTGGCTCAGAGACTGGGCGGTTCCGTCGCGGGTTGGGATGCGCTTCAGCCGGCCGCCGTCAGGTAACCGAGTTTCGGGGCAGGTGGCGTGTTTCTGTGACCGGGCCAACTTCAAGGACCTGGCACAGCACTGACTAGGCTGCGATGGTCAGATCCAGCACGACTCACAAGGGGACCGAAGTACATGGCCGGCACCGACGCATCCAACGCTGTGAACGCCGATTCGAGCGCAGTGGTGCGGTCCTGGCCGATGATTCTCGGGATACTCACCGACGGACACGATCTCTCGTTGGACGACTCTCGTTGGGCGATGCGCGAGATCATGTCCGACAACGCAAGTTCCGCGCAGATCGCCGCGTTCGGTGTGGGTCTGAAGATGAAGGGCGAGACGCCGGCCGAGTTGCAGGGCCTCGCCGACGCCATGCTCGAACATTCCAAAGCTGTTCCCGTGGATTCCGACGTCGTCGACATCGTGGGGACGGGAGGCGACCGCTCCAACACGGTCAACATCTCGACAATGGCCTCAATTGTGGTGGCAGCATCGGGAATTCGCGTCGTCAAGCACGGTAACCGTGCGGCGTCGTCCAAGAGTGGTGGTGCCGACGTGCTCGAGGCGCTGGGCGTGCGAATCAACTTGGGCCCGGAGCAGGTGGCGCGTTGTGTCGACGAGGTAGGCATCGGATTCTGCTTCGCACCCGTATTCCATCCGGCTCTGCGATTTGCCGCGGCTCCGCGTAAGGAAATCGGAATCCCGACGGCGTTCAATGTGCTGGGTCCGCTGACCAACCCGGCACGTCCGCGCGCGGGATTGATCGGGTGTGCGTTTCCGAAGCTGATTTCAGTGGTTGCGGGAGTGCTTGCGCAGCGCGGTAATTCGGCATTGGTGGTGCGCGGAGACGACGGATTGGACGAGTTGACTACGTCGACTACGTCGACGGTCTACGTTGTCGCCGACGGCAAGGTCAGAATCGCTACGTTGGACCCGCGCGACCTCGGCATCGCGCGCGTTCCCTTGGATCAGTTGCGGGGCGGTGACGCAGATGTGAATGCAGCCGCGGCGAGAACGCTGCTGTCGGGTGAGGCCGGTCCGGTCCGAGACGCAGTGCTACTCAACGCCGGTGCCGCCATCGCAGCCTTCAACGGGGTCGGTGACGACCTGGAAGGTGCGATTGCGGCCGGTATGGCATCGGCCTCCACCGCAATCGACAGTGGCGCGGCGGCGGAGTTGTTGCGCCGGTGGGCGTCGCTCACGGTGGCGTTGGCCGAAGGCGCCTGACGATCAGCCGGGCTTGACGGTCATTCGCCGAGGGAGAAACCGGCCTCGACGTCAGCGCTGGAGAAGGACTGGAACGCAATGTGGGTGGCGGTCTTCGTCACTCCGTGAACCTTGTTGATGCCACCGGTGACTACGTCTGCGATCTGAGCGTGGTCCCGCACTTTGACCACCGCAATCAGGTCGATATCACCTGCACAGGAGTACACCTCGCTGACGCCGGGGATATCGGCGACAGCCTGTGCTGTCTCCGGGATCCGTGCGGATTCGGCGTGAATCATGACGATGGCGTTGATCATGTCTCTCCTCTGATTGAACTCCGGTACAGCGTGAACTCCGGTAAAGCTGGATCGAGCTTATGTCCTCACGATCAGTTGCCGGACCGGCGGATCACAGTGGCTCTCGGCGTGGCTCGGATTGGGCTCCGGCCTTGGCGAGTTGGCACCACTCCGCCCAGCGACCGGCACCCATCGCAGGCTCCGCATATCCCGATGTGGCCGAGACGATTCGGACGCCGTCGGAGCCGAGCCAACGGACGATCAAAGCGAGTTCTTCCGGGGGAGCGCCGCGGAGGGGAGCGTCGTCGGGAAACACAGTTTCTGCTGCAGCGACGATGGCGTCGACTACCGGCATGGGATGGGTGCCTCGTCGAGCTAGCCCCGCTGAGGCCAGTCGACCTGCTCGTATCACTGCCAATTCCCAGCCTCCCTCGGAAGCGGGGTGGGCCAGAACCAATTGATCTATTTCGGCGACTGCGGCGAGTCGCTGGGTCCGTTGCAGTGCGACGGCAACTGCGGCAGTTCGATCTCGAAGTCGGGCCGCAGTCTCGAAGTGGGCGTCGGCAGACAATCCTTCGATTCGGTCCTTCATCCGTTGCAAGGGACGGTCGTGGTGGCCCAGCAGAAATGTGCGAACCTCGGCTGCGGTGGACGCGTATTGCTCTTCCGTGATGTCGGAGGCGGCCGTGCTTCCGGCTGGGGGAGTTGCCGGACAGGAACCTACTTCGCGTGCGGGGCAGGCAGGGCCGTGGACGGCACCATGGGCTAACCGTTTGGTGCAGGTGCGCAAGCCCGTGAACTCGGCGACGGTCTCGGCCACGTCGAGCGCGGTGGCACGCGAGCTGAACGGCCCCACGCAATGGGGCGTCGGGGTGCGGGCCACGGACAGCCTCGGAAAGGCCTCGTCGGTGAGGGTGATCCACCAACCACGTTTGGGGAACTTCGAGCGACGGTTGTACGGGGGAGCATGTGCAGCGAGGAGTCGAAGCTCGCGTACGCCGGCCTCGAGGGCGTGGGAACACTCGACGTGGTCGACGCGGGTGGCCAGGGCCACCATCTCCTTCATGCGGCCGCGGGTTTCGGAGCCTGTGAAGTAGGTGCGGACCCGACGACGCAGATCTACCGCCGTCCCGATGTACAGAGCTTCGTCGGAAGGGCCGCGAAAGAGATACACACCCGGACTTCGGGGGAGGTCGGTCGCGAAGGATCGTTTTGCCCGCTGGTGTGACGAGATATTGGGCAGATAGTCGATCAGTTCGCTGTAACTGTGGACGCCTTGGTTGCCGACGCGGTCGATTAATCCGTGGAGGACGTCGACGGTTGCTCGGGCGTCGTCGAGGGCTCGGTGCGTCGGCTGGGTGCTGACTTGGAAGAGGTGCGCGAGCGCGGAGAGCTTCACCGAGGGTGCTTCGTCGCGGGTGAGGACCCGCCGGGCGAGTTTGACCGTGCAGAGCACCCGGAAGGCCGGCCAGGGGCGGCTGGTGCGGGACGCTGCGGCCTTGAGGAATCCGATGTCGAACGGGGCGTTGTGAGCCACGAGGACGGCGCCTTCGGCGAATTCGAGAAATGCTGGCAGTACTCGATCGATACGGGGAGCATTGATCAGCATTGCGTCGGTGATTCCGGTCAGCTCGACGATGTACGGCGGGATCGATCGTCCGGGATCTACCAGCGTTGCCATCTCGCCGAGTACTCGGCCGCCACGAATCTTGACGGCGCCGATTTCGGTGATCGAATCTTGATCCGCACTGCCGCCTGTTGTTTCGAGGTCGACGATGACGAACGTGGTCTCACTGAGAGGTGTGTCCAGTTCGTCGAACGACAACTGACGCCCGTTGTGCGGGCTGAGTTCAGAGGCGGCAGGAAAAGCTTCGGCGGAGGCAGGACTCACAGAGGAGACAGTAGAGGGAGAGTCCGACAGGTTTTGTCGGGCCGGAGAAGGACCTTCGACTTGGATTTCGGGACGTTCGGAGGCTGGGTAAATCGCGTTGAGGCACCAGTCATTTCGCGATGAATAACGCAAGAGAGACGAGCGTCACAGTTTGCCTGAATTTTGGATCGGCCATCGAGGTGCTGATCCGATTCGGCACGCTCTGTGGTGTCCAAGTAGGCGCCTCGATGTCGGTTCGTGATCTTGCAAAACCGGAAAGGTCCTACCGGTACGTAAGTACTTCTGATCTGGGGCGGGGCGCCCGCCGCGGCCTTTGGTTGTGGTTCGCCTACAACGGAAACGTGTCGGCTACGGTCTGCAAACCAGACTAATCGTTATCTCGCTGTGATCGTATTGGCGTAACGAGCGCGAGAAGACAGAGAATCGGACGAATCGCGCATCAAATGCGCGATGCGGTCGACATCGCCGCGATCATTTCGTAACCTTCCTGAGACCTAACGAAGTCTTGCCGGACCAAAGACGGACCGGCATCGTCAGGAACCGCCTAATCGGGATCTCCGCGAGGAACCCGAACCGGGAACCCAAGTTTCCACTGGGGTGAATCCCGCCTGGGGTGCAGCATGCTTGATCGCTGCAGACCACGCGGGTAGGGCTGACTCTTCCCAGCCCGAACCCGTCAGCTAACTCGGTCGGCGGACGAATGGAAGAAATGGAGCACCTCTTAAAGTGGCGTCACATAGTTTCAAGCGTTCGGCGACTTTGGTAGTCGCAGGCGCACTGGCAGCCGGAGCATTCGCTACTACCGCTGCACCTGCCTCGGCAGACCCCATCAACATCCCCGGCGTCGGAACGTTTGACATTCCGGGCGTCTCGCTTCCCACACTTCCGGTTATTCCCGGCGTCACTGACACGGGTTCACTTGCGCCCCTCGCGCAGGCTGCACCGGCCGCTCCCATCTCCACCATTGGTGAGCAGGCTGTTCGCGCCGCAGAGAGCAAGCTGGGCTCCCCGTACGTGTACGGCGCAGCGGGCCCGGACGCATTCGATTGCTCCGGCCTCATCCAGTGGGCATACAAGCAGGCCGGTCTCAACATCCCGCGTACGAGCTACGACCAGGCCGCGGCCGGTGTCGCAGTTGCTCAGTCCGATCTTCGCGTCGGCGACGTGATTTCGTTCTACGGCGGATCGCACTCGGGCATCTACGCCGGCAACGGCAATGTCATCCATGCATCGACCGCAGGTCAGCCCGTGAAGGTGGCTCCCGTGTCGTCGATGCCGTACGACGGCGCTCGCCGCTTCTGATCCGTGTGACTGATCGACGGCTTCTCGCGGAGTCCGGTTCGATCCGCCACCGACTGGGGTAGCTCCACAGCTTTGCCGAATGTGGGCCTCGAATCTCGTGATTCGAGGCCCACATTTGTTTTTTCAGGTCATTTCACCCAGTACTTCATGGCGATATACCTACTGGTGAGTAGGCGTAAACCTATGCCGTTCCGTAACCTGATCGTGACATTAGGTGCTGTCTACCGGTAGTGTGAGTAGTTGACATCCAGCTAACAGATCCGGCCAACTCTGGTGGGATCGTAAGAGTGAGACGGAGAGTTGCGTTCCGTGGTTTCATCGAAGAAGTTCAGTCGAGTCCGTACTGCGCTGACGGTAAGTGCGTTGGCTATCGGTCTCGTCGCGTTGCCGGCGTTGCCGGCGACTGCCGATCCGGTGATCAGCAACCCCACCGAGGCGCTCGAGAAACTTGGGGAACTTGCCCGGGTGTCCGAACAAACCAACGAGGCATTGCACAACGCGCAGATCGATCTGGATGCAAAAGAGGCGTTGCGCCTCGATACCGACACGCGCTTCGCGGCTGATCAGGAGCGATACGACGCGGCAAACGTACGAGTTTCCGAGGTTGCGCCGGCTGTGAATCGCATTGCGACGGCGAACTATCAGGGCGCGCGGACCAATCGCCTCTTTGCGTTGATGGTCAGTGATTCTCCGCAGCAGTTGCTTGATCAGATGTCGGCGCTCGACGTCATCTCCAATGATGCGGCCGTCCAGGTCCGTCAGTTCAACGAAGCTACTGGCGATGCTCGCCGGGCAGCGGAATCCTCGAAGCAGTCAGCGGATGAAGCGCGGACGGCGGCTGACCAGGCGAAGGCGCTCAGTGATGATCTGCAGCGGAAACAAAGCGAGCTTCAGGCGCAGGTTGCCGAGGTTACCAAGGCCTTCGACAATCTGACTGAGTCCGAACGTGTGCAGTTGAGCGGGACAACCTTCCCACCCGGAGTTGATTCCAGCAAAATTTTGGCTAACTTGACGCCCGGGTCGGGCACAGCAGCACTCCAGGCCGGACTGACCCGAATCGGTGATCCCTATGTCTGGGGAGCTACCGGACCCGACGAGTTCGACTGCTCCGGTCTTGTCGTGTGGTCCTACAAGCAGGTCGGGAAGACCCTGCCGCGGTCGAGTCAGGCGCAGGCAGCGGGTGGCACACCTATTTCGCGTGATCAGCTACAGCCCGGCGATATCGTGACGTTCTACAGCGACAATTCGCATGTCGGAATCTATGCGGGCGACGGGAACATTCTCCATGCCTCGACATTCGGTGTTCCGGTAAAGGTGCAGTCGATGGCAGGCATGCCGTTCTCCACCGCGCGTCGCTATTGAGCGGCATTTCACTACGTGTGACCTGGGCATTGGAATAGGAGACCGTTGCGTCTCCTACACTCGGCAGCGTGTCGACTGACCACATGACCGCTCCGGTAGCAGAGTCGAAAAAGCAGCGTCGTTGGGAGTATCCGGCTCTCATCGCGCTCGGTTGTGCTGTTGTGGTGGTTTTGGCGCTCACCGTTTTCTTGACGGATTCCACGAGTTCGTCCGAACGTGCGATCAAGGAACAGGATGCGGTTCGTGTCGTCGCAGTTCAGGGCCTCCTAGATTCATGGGCGAAGGCTCAGATGTCCGAGGATCCGACGACTCTTGCTCGGTTCGTCGACAAAGCTGCTGCGCCGGGGGTTCTCGAAGCCGAGATAAGGCGTGCAACTTCAGCGCGGGCTTTGCGATTCTCGGACTGGAATTACCAGATCTCGCCGGGAACTCTCACCGAAGCCACTCGAACCGGTGCGCCGAGCGGCGACGTCACGCTCTGGACCGCGCCGGTCGTTTTCGGTTATGCGCTCGGCGATGTGGATGTGCTGCCCACGAACAAATCGGTGATGATGACCTTTGCCGAGCGCGATGGAGACTGGTTCGTGTTCGCCGACGGATCGATCATCGATTCCGTTGCTGCTGCAGGATCTGACCTGGCGGTCGGCTCCTGGCATGGGCCGTGGGACTTCGGTCCGCTGGCGGTGGCGACCAACTCCGATGAGGATTCAGTAGTCGTCGGGCACCCGGGTCAACAAACATTTGTCGACGCCCTGGCTGCGGATCTGGATGAGGCAGTTGCGAATACGACGCAATTGTGGGGCGACGGATGGTCCGAGCGGGCCGTCGTGATGGTGGCCGGTTCGCCGGAGGAGTTCACGGCGTTGGTCGGCTCGCATCACGACGGGTCGTCGATTGCAGCGGTTTCGGTTGCGGATGCAGTCAACGACGGCACAAGCGAGGTCAGTGGCCAGCGCATCGTGTTCTCACCTGCTGCAGCGTCACGTCTGACGCCGACTACCAGACGCGCGGTTCTGCGTCATGAAATGATGCATATCGCGGCACGGTCGCGCACACGCGACGGGTCGCCCATGTGGGTTCTCGAAGGCTATGCGGAGTACGCGGGGAATCGAAATTCCGGCCGGGCATTGAGGGAAATTGCACCGACCCTGGCGGCGGCAGTGCGTGCCGGTGAAACGCCCACACAGTTTCCCGATGATTCGCAATTCGGTGGAGTGCCGGTCGTGAGTTCCCTTGCCTACGAGTCGGCGTGGTCGATCAATACCTATATCGCCGAACGATTCGGCGAACCGGACCTGACGGAGCTTTTTCGCGTATTGGCCGTTGGACCTTCGACTCCGACGGAGATCGATCGTCGTATCCATGACGTAGTGGGCATCGGGATGGATGAACTGCGCGAGGGCTGGGTGGATTGGCTGCATCGTCGGTTGGGCTGAGTCCGAGCAGGGTGCGTGGCACTACGGTGCGTGCTTTACGGTGGACGGATGCGCCGGACCCTATTGGTGACCAATGATTTTCCGCCCAGGCCGGGCGGGATCCAGTCGTACCTCCACACTTTTGCGAAGCATCTTCCGGCAGACAAGCTGATTGTCTATGCGCCGCGGTGGCGAGGAGATTCGCACAAGAAGTTCGATGCCGCTCAACCTTTCGAGGTTGTCAGGCATCCCACGACGTTGATGATCCCGACACCGTTTGTCGCCAGACGCGCTGCGAAGCTGGTCGAGAAACGTGACTGCGAGTCGGTGTGGTTCGGTGCCGCTGCTCCACTTGCCTTGTTGGCGCCCGTTGTTCGCCGTGCCGGTGCGTCTCGGGTGATTGCGAGTACTCACGGGCACGAGGTCGGCTGGTCGATGATTCCCGGGGCGAGGCAGTCGTTGCGCGCGATCGGTGATCACACGGACGCGGTGACGTTTGTCAGCAAGTACACGCGCGGAAGATTTGCTTCGGCGTTCGGTGCTCAGGCGGCGTTGGAGCACTTGCCTTCCGGCGTGGATACGACTGTGTTTCATCCGGATTCGGCCGCGCGGTCCGAGTTGCGTGATCGCTACGGGTTGGGGGATCGGCCGACGATCCTGTGTCTGTCGAGGTTGGTTCCCCGCAAGGGGCAGGACATGTTGATCAAGGCGCTTCCGGCTATTCGCAAGCGCATCGACGGTGCGGTTCTCGTGATCGTGGGCGGCGGCCCCTACGAGGATCGTCTTCGTGAACTTGCCCGCAAGACGGGGATGGACGACCACGTCGTCTTCACCGGCACTGTTCCGGCAGCTGAGCTGGCGGCGCACCACACGATTGCCGATGTCTTTGCGATGCCGTGTCGTACCCGCGGCGCGGGACTCGACGTCGAAGGTTTGGGGATCGTGTATCTGGAGGCGTCGGCGTCCGGCGTACCGGTTATCGCGGGTCGTAGCGGTGGTGCTCCGGAAACGGTGCAGCAGAACAAGACCGGCCTCGTCGTTGACGGAACATCGGTTGCCGATATCGCAGCTTCGGTGATCGAGGTACTCTCCGATCGGGATCGAGCAGCCGCTATGGGTGCTGCCGGCCGAGACTGGGTTGGCGCTGAATGGAAGTGGGACACACTCGCTTTGAAATTGCAGAAGCTACTGGGCTGAGAAGGCCGAACAAATAACTGTGGCCGCCGCACCTGCGAACAGGTGCGGCGGCCACAGTTGTCTCGGGCGGTGTTCTACTTCGCGTAGATCATGTCGATTTCAGTGGCGAACGAAGCATGCACGACGTTGCGCTTGAGCTTCATCGTGGGCGTGAGTTCGCCTGTGTCCTCGGAGAAGTCGATCGGGAGGATCTTGAACTTCTTGATCGCTTCGGCGTGTGAGACGAGTTTGTTGGTTTCGTCGATCGCGTCCTGGATTTCGCCGACGAGGTCGCCGTCCGTGACGAGGTCGGCTGCCGTGGTGCCGACGGCCTTGTTGTTGCGCTCGTTCCAGGCGGGAAGCGCTTCGGCGTCGATGGTGATGAGTGCACCGATGAACGGCTTCTGGTCGCCGACAACGATTGCCTGGCTGATGAGAGGGTGTGCGCGAAGAGAATCTTCGAGCTGCGCGGGGGAGACGTTCTTTCCGCCGGCGGTCACGATGATTTCCTTCTTGCGACCGGTGATCGTGATGAAGCCTTCGTTGTCGACGGTGCCGAGGTCGCCGGTGTGGAACCAACCGTTTTCGATGGACTCGGCGGTAGCCTTCTCGTTGCGCCAGTATTCGGCGAAGACCACGGGGCCGGAGAGCAGGATTTCACCGTCGGCAGCAATGCGAACGGAGTTGCCGGCCAACGGCTTTCCGACGGATCCGACCTTCTGCGCACCGATCGTGTTGACCGCAAAGGCTGCCGTGGTTTCGGTGAGGCCGTAGCCTTCGTAGATGGTGATGCCGATGCCGCGGAAGAAGTGGCCGAGGCGGGCGCCCAGCGGAGCTCCGCCAGAGATGGCCAACTGGCACTGTCCGCCGAGTGCGGCGCGCAGCTTCGAGTAGACGAGCTTGTCGAACAAGGCGTGCTTGAGCTTGAGGACAATGCCGGGGCCGCCGTGGTCCTGTGCCTCGCTCCAGGCGATTGCCGTATCAGCTGCCGCATCGAAGATTTTGCCCTTGCCGTCACCGTGGGCTTTTGCGCGGGCGCTGTTGTAGACCTTCTCGAACACGCGGGGTACCGAGAGGATGAAGTCCGGCTTGAATTCGCCGAAGGTAGGTACGAGGTTCGGGATGTCGCTGGTGTGTCCCAGTGCTGCACCGGAGTCGAACGACGCGATGCTGACGGCGCGAGCGAGGACGTGCGCCAAGGGCAGGAACATCAGCGATCGGACGCCCGGGGTCCGGAGGAGTTCGCCGAGGTTGGACGCTTGGATGCCCTTCGATTCGGCGATGAGGTTGGAGTGCGTCAGCTGACAGCCCTTGGGGCGACCGGTGGTGCCGGACGTGTAGATCAGAGTGGCGGGATCGGAGGCCTTCAAGGCGTCGACACGAGCCTGTACTTCCTCGTCGGAAATATCGGCGCCCAAGGCCGTCAGTTCGTCGATGGCGCTGCGTCCGCCTGCCGGAGCGTCGATCTGATAGACCGTGCGCAGCGCCGGCGCTGCAGCGGCCACGTCCTTGACTGTGGCGGCGTGGGTGTCGTTTTCGACGATGAGATCGATCGCTTCGGAATCCTCGAGGATCCAGCGGACCTGCTCGGCAGCGGAGGTTTCGTAGATCGGGACTGTGACGCCGCCGGCTGCCCAGATGGCGTAGTCGATCAGCGGCCATTCGTAGCGAGTTGCGGACATCAGTCCGACGCGATCGCCCGGCTTGACTCCGATGGCGATGAAGCCCTTGGCGACTGCGGTCACCTGCGCGGCGAACTCGCCTGCAGTGACGTCGACCCAAGCGGATCCGACCTTGCGCTTGTAGACGATTGCCGCTGGCTTTGTCTTCGCGAAGGCGAACACCGAGTCGACCGCGGAGGCATCCTCGGGAATCGTGAACGTCTGGGGTGCGCTGTATTCAGGCACGAAATACCTCCGACACTGCGAAATACTGACGAGTAGGGTTTGACGCTCATTACTGTAGTCGCACGTCCGGCCCAGTTGTGGTCGGGTTAACATCATGACCGGTTGGTAACGGTCTGGTGCCACTCGCCGACGCGTCGGTGCAATATGTGAAGCTAGCTCCGTGAGCAGCATTCAGGTCGCAGACCAGACTTTTATCGCGGCACCGCCCGAGCGCGTCGCCGAACTGTTGTCTTCGCGCGAGCAATGGCGTCGTTGGTGGCGAGATCTCGAGCTCGAGGTCCGCGAGGATCGCGGACCCGCAGGCTTCCGTTGGGGTGTGTCGGGCCAGCTCGTGGGCACAATGGAGGTGTGGCTCGAACCGGTAATGGACGGAGCTATTGTCCATTACTTCCTTCATGCCGAACCTGTCGGTGTGTCGCCATCCGGTCTGGCGGGACTCGATCTGGCCGGGATGAACCGCAAGCGTCGTGTCGACGGCAAGGTGATGGCGTTTGCTATCAAGCGTGAATTGGAAGCCGGACGTCCGGCTGGCGTGTCGCCGGCCTGACGTCGGCCGATGCAGTCGAATCTCGAGGAAGGAAGAGTAGTCGTATGGCCGAGAAAACCAAGGGGTTGATCAGCATCGATGCTCCGGCCGACGCCGTGATGGGTGTGATCGCCGATTTCGAGGCGTATCCCGCGTGGGTTGCGGCGGCCAAATCCGTCGAGGTTACGGCCGCCGGTGCTGGTGGGCGTGCAGATCGGGTGCGCTTCGTTCTGGATGCGGGCATGGTCAAGGACACGTACGAATTGCAGTACAGCTGGGCGCCCGACGGAATGTCGGTGAGTTGGGAACTGCTGTCCGGCGAGATTCAGAAATCTCAGTCCGGTTCGTACACTTTGTTTTCCGAACCCGACGGTACGACGTCCGTGACGTACGAGCTGACCGTCGACCTGACCATTCCCATGATCGGGCTGTTCAAACGTAAGGCCGAGAAGATCATCACCGATACCGCGTTGAAAGAACTGAAGAAGCGAGTCGAGGGCTGAACGGCGCGCGAACCCGTATCCAACTCTTCACCGGTAAGGGAGGCAGCGGGGCCACGACGCTGGCGGCTGCGGCCGCGCTTGCGGCTGCGTCGGCGGGATCGAAGGTCCTGCTGATGTCGATCGATCGGGCGCATTCCCTGGCGGATGTGCTGGCGATCCGGGTTCCGCGCGAGGTGACCCCACTCGTCGACGGGCTGGATGTCTGGCAACTCGACATGTTGACTCTCGTCGAGGACAAATTCCGTGGTCTGTCGGTGTTGCTGGACGCCGCGGGCGCCCACGAACATGGTTCGACGTTCGACACTCTGGAACCCGAGGAGTTGACGGGTTCGCTCGGTATTGCCGACATCTTGGCAATCGCCGAAGTCGTTCGGATGGCATCGAGTGGTGAGTACGACGTCGTGATCGTGGATTGTCCGGCGGCGACTGAGGCGTTGCGTGTCTTGGGGGCCCCGGCGATGGTGTCCGAGTATCTGGAGCGTGTGTGGCCGCGCCATCGACGATTGTCGGCCGTCGCGGCGACCGACGTGCGTCTGATCCTGCTGGTATCGGTGATCGAGCGCGTCGTATCGACGGTCGACCAGATTTCGGGATATCTCGCGGATCGTTCCGCTACTACCGTTCACCTGGTGACGTCAGCCGAATCGAGTGCCGTCCTTTCGACGCGTCGCACGCTGTCGGGTCTGGCGCTCTCGGGTGTGCAGGTTCAGCGAATTATCGTCAATGGAATTGTGCCGCAATTTGATTCGATGTCGGACCGTAGTTCGACGTCCGATGGCGCAACTCGGTGGCTGGCCAACCGCCGTGATGCGCAACGCTCGTGTGTCGACTCGCTGCGTCAGGCAGTGGGGGCCATCCCGGTCGAGGTTGTCGATCAGGCCGAAACCGAACCGGTAGGGTTGGCGGCTCTGGGCGACATTGCGGCCGCACTCGAGGGTGCGGTGCCGGCAATCGACGAGGAGTCCGCTCCGGAACCGCAAAGCCACACCGAACTCGTGACGGTGACGCTGGAGTCGGGTACGGGAGTGGATTCGGTCTACGCGATGCGGATGCACCTTCCGCTCGTCGATCCGTCGTCGTTGTCGTTGGGCCGGGTGGAGGACGATGTGCTGGTGGGAGCGGACGGGGTGCGGCGGAGAGTGAGATTGGCGTCGGTATTGCGTCGTTGCGTCGTCAGTGGGGCTGAGCTGGACGGAACCGACCTGATTATTCGATTTGTACCGGATCCTGCGGTGTGGCCCGCATGAACGAAGATCACACTCGGCTCCTCGCAGAATTTCGCGTGTTGGCCGATTCCGTATTGGCGCGCGTGGAACCGATGCTGACGCAACTGGCCGAAGGCCGAGCGTCCGGGCCCGAAGACGGACAGAACCCGGCGGAGTTGCCCGCGTTCGGCGGGTGCAGTTGGTGTCCGGTCTGCGCGCTCGCGGCGCTGGTACGGGGTGAGCACCATGAACTTCTCGCCATTCTCGCCGGGCAGGCGGCAGTCCTCTTGGCGCTGCTCCGCGAGCTTCTCGACGAATTTCTGGGCGGACACAACGGGCCCGACAGCGGTCCGGACGGTGGAGCCTCGGCGGCCGATGATTCTGCCAAGGCCGAACCTCGCGCGTCTGCTTTCGTGCCGATCACGGTGACCGTCAAACCCTGAGTCGGTGCTGGTTCCGTCGGATCGCTGGTACTGACGGCTTTCTGTGGGCACAATCGTCAGAATGTGTATGGAGTGCGGAGAGTGGCTGCGATGAACGGGCGTCGTGGCTCGACTGCCGATTTCTTGACTATCGGAATCGATGTGGGCGGCACCAGCATCCGTGCTTCGGTGGTGGATGTGGACGGCCAAGTGCTCGACACGGCGCAAGCTCCGACGCCGCAGTCGGCCAGGTCACTCGAGAATGCCTTGGACCGGGTGGTTCGTGAACTGGTGGGCAGACATGACGTTGCCGCGGTCGGTTTGGCTGTTGCCGGGTTCATCACTTTGGATCGCACTGCCGTGCGTTTTGCTCCGCACCTGCCCTGGGTCGATGCGCCGGTAGGTAGTGACTTGAGTGCACGACTGGGCCTTCCCGTGGTCCTGGAGCACGACGCCAATGCCGCGGCGTATGCGGAACATCGGTTCGGTGCGGCTTCCGGCCACCGCAATGTCGTGATGGTGGCAATCGGTACGGGCATCGGTGCCGCGTTGCTCGTCAACGGCGAGCTGTACCGGGGGAGTCATGGCGTTGCGCCCGAACTCGGTCACATTCAGGTGGTGCCGGACGGGCGCCCGTGTGCCTGTGGGAAACGTGGTTGTTGGGAGCGGTACTGCAGCGGTACGGCGTTGGTGGACACCGCAATTGAACTACTCGCCGCAGATCCCGCCGCGTCGACTGTTCTTGCTCGGGAAGTCGGAATCGATGCGGGCGGACTGACCGGACGCCGAATCGCCAACGCCGCGTACGACGGAGATCCGATTGCGTTGGCGACGATGGCGGAGTTCACGAGGTGGCTGGCGGTGGGTCTGGCCATGGTCGGAGATGTCTACGATCCGGATCTTGTCGTGATTGCCGGCGGCGTTGCGAGTTCTGCGCCGCTGTTTCTCGACGAAGCCCGTGAGCAATATGCGAGTTTGCTGACCGGTGCCAAACATCGGCCACTTGCACGTATTCGGAGCGCGCAGTTGGGTGAAGCGGCGGGCATGGTGGGGGCTGCGACGTTGGCACGATCTGCGGTTTCAGACCCCGTTTCGCCTGGCGGTCGCTGAGTCACACCGGTTCGCGTGCCGGTGCTCCCGGGGCATGTGTAGCGAGGCTTACAGGTGCGCAGTAAGGTCGTGCACAGGGCAATTCGGGTTGTGAATGGGAGGGACGCCGTGTGGTATTGGCTCGTCAAATATGTGTTCGTGGGGCCGATTCTGTGGGTCCTCGGACGTCCGACGATCAAAGGCCACGAGAACATTCCCACTGAGGGTGCGGCGATTTTGGCTAGCAACCATCAGGCTGTCCTCGACTCGTTTTACCTGCCGTTGCGGTCGAACCGACGGATCACCTTCCTGGCCAAGAGTGAGTACTTCACCGGCACCGGACTCAAGGGTGCGTTCCAGCGATGGTTCTTCACTGCCGTCGGCCAGGTTCCGATCGACCGTACCGGCGCCGACGCGGCCCAGGACGCACTCAATGCCGGACTAAAGGTTCTCAATTCAGGGAGTCTTCTCGGGATCTATCCGGAGGGCACACGCTCTCCCGACGGTCGCCTGTACAAGGGAAAGACCGGAATGGCGCGCCTCGCACTGGAATCCGGTGTCAAGGTAATTCCGGTCGCCATGGTCGGCACCGACAAGATGAATCCCATCGGCTCTAAGATCTGGCGTCCGGCCAAGGTCACCATCATTGTCGGCGAGCCCATCGACTTCTCGCGTTTCGAGGGGATGGGCGGTAACCGTTTCGTGGAGCGGGCCGTCACCGACGAGGTGATGTACAAGCTGATGAAGCTATCCGGTCAGGAGTACGTCGACATCTATGCGGCGAGCCTGAAAAACAAGCAGCCGAGCAAGCCGGCTGAAACCTCCTCGGCGACTGAACCCGTCGTCGAACTGGTCGCCCTCTCTGATGCAGATGGTGCGACTCCCGATCAGGCGCCGGTTCCGGATACGCGGGCCAGCTAGAGATTCGCCACAACTGCCGCACGCGCATTAGCCCTCGAGGTAGCGCGTGCGGCATAGTTTTCGGACGTGCGCTACTTCTACGACTGTGAATTCATCGAAGACGGTCGAACCATCGATCTCGTGTCCATCGGCGTCGTCTGTGAGGACGGTCGTGAGTACTACGCCGTCTCCACCGAGTTCGATCCGGCGCGTGCCGGGAGTTGGGTGCGCAAGAACGTCTTGCCGAAACTGCCGCAGCCTTCGTCGCCGCTGTGGAAGTCACGAGACAAGATCCGCGACGATCTCCTGAAGTTCTTTGTTCCCCGGCCGATGGTCGTTCCGGAGCTGTGGGCCTGGGTCGCGGCCTACGACCACGTCGCGTTGTGCCAACTGTGGGGTGACATGACCGAGCTGCCGCAGTCATTGCCGCGCTACACCCGTGAACTCCGCCAGTTCTGGGAGGACAACGGCAGTCCGGCGCTCCCGTCCGCACCGGCCGACGCCCATGACGCGCTCGCGGACGCACGACACAACCTCGTGAAGTTCGACGCGATTGCTCGGGCCCGGTCACTTCGCTGACCAGCTGTGATGGGTGACACGTGCAGTCAAGTTCTCAGCTATCGAGAGCCTGTGTGACGCACGGTCGGGTAAGCGAATATCCTGTAGTCGTGAACTGGACCGTCGACGTGCCCATCGACCGCTTGCCCGAACTCCCGCCGCTGCCTGCCGGACTGCGTCAGCAGCTCGACGAGGCACTCGCAAAACCTGCTGCGCAGCAGCCTTCGTGGCCCGCTGATCAGGCGGCCGCGATGCGCACTGTGCTCGAGAGCGTGCCGCCGATCACGGTGGCAAGCGAAGTGGAGGCGCTGTCCGAGCGCCTTGCTCAGGTAGCGCGCGGCGAGGCCTTCCTGCTCCAGGGCGGTGACTGCGCCGAGACGTTTGCCGACAACACCGAACCTCACATCAAGGGCAACATCCGCACTTTGCTGCAGATGGCTGTTGTGCTCACTTACGGCTCGTCGATGCCGGTGGTCAAGGTCGCTCGCATCGCCGGCCAGTACGCCAAGCCGCGTTCGGCCGACATCGACGCCTTGGGCCTCAAGTCCTACCGCGGCGACATGGTCAACTCGATCGTCGCCGACGAAGCAGTGCGTGCCCACGATCCGTCACGGCTCGTGCGGGCATACGCCAACGCCAGCGCTGCGATGAACTTGGTTCGTGCGCTCACCGGCGCGGGAATGGCAGATCTGCACAAGGTTCACGACTGGAATCGTGAGTTCGTCGCTGCATCCCCCGCGGGCGCGCGTTACGAGCAGTTGGCTTCGGAAATCGATCGTGGTCTGCAGTTCATGAATGCCTGCGGTGTCACGGATCCGAGCCTGCACCAGGCGCAGATCTTCGCCAGCCACGAGGCGTTGGTCCTCGACTACGAGCGTGCAATGCTGCGTCTCGACAACGACAGCGAACACCCCAAGTTGTACGACTTGTCCGCTCACTTCCTGTGGATCGGTGACCGCACCCGTCAGCTCGACGGCGCGCACATCGCTTTCGCGGAACTGGTGTCCAACCCGATCGGGTTGAAGATCGGTCCCACGACCACCCCGGAAATGGCCGTCGAATATGTCGAGCGCCTCGACCCGACCAACAAGCCCGGCCGCTTGACCCTGATCTCGCGGATGGGTAACGGCAAGGTCCGTGACCTGCTTCCCGCCATCATCGAGAAGGTCCAGGCCACTGGTCACCAGGTCATCTGGCAGTGCGATCCCATGCATGGCAACACGCATGAGGCATCCACCGGATACAAGACCCGTCACTTCGATCGCATCGTCGACGAGGTTCAGGGATTCTTCGAGGTGCACAACGGACTCGGAACTCATCCGGGCGGAATCCACGTCGAACTGACCGGTGAGAACGTCACCGAGTGCCTCGGTGGTGCGCAGGATATTTCCGACGGTGACTTGTCGGGTCGTTACGAGACGGCGTGCGATCCCCGACTCAACACTCAGCAGTCGTTGGAGCTTGCGTTCCTCGTCGCCGAAATGTTGCGTGGCTGAATTTGATTCGTTTCGAACGCCCTCACTCGTATCTGCGAGTGGGGGCGTTTTCGGTTGCCACGTGTGTGTCTTTACGGAATCGCGACGACGGTGACGTTGGAGCCTTTGGCAACCAGATCGTTCTTGTCGCTCTGACTGACAATGAGGGAACTGTCGTTCTGAGTCAGTTGGCGCACAGTGAGTTCGAGGCCGATTCGGGTGAGTTCTTCGCGGGCCGAGGAGACGGTACGCCCGAGAAGATTGGGTACTTTCACGGAATTCGAGACGAGCAGTACAACGGAGGTTCCGGCGCTGACCGATGAACCCACCGCTGGATCGGTTCCGATGATCTTGCCGCCTTCGATTTTTTTGTCGAAGACGGTTCGGGTTTCGCTGACGGTGATGCCCACCTTGTCGAGGGCGGCGCGGGCGGCATTCTCCGACATGCCTTTCACGTCGGGAACATCAACGGGTGGTGACCCTTTGGACGTGACGACCTTGACGGAGGAGCCCACCGCCACTGCCGTTCCCGGCGCTGGCTCGAGTGCGGCGACACCGCCGATGGGGACCTTGGAACTGAATGTTTCACCGCCGTCGACGGGTACCAGGGTGCGCGCGGTGAGCTGACTCTTGGTGTCATTGACGCTGCCGCCGGCCGGCGGCACAGTGGGACGTCCGAGCGAGGTCACGAGTGCAACGCTCGAGCCGCGAGTGACCCGAGAACCTGCGGCCGGGTCGGTGCCGACGACGATGTCGACGGCCTGGGAGTCGGAGTATTCACCACGAATCTCCGGAGACAAGTGGGCGTCGTGGAGCGCGGTCAGTGCGGCGTCCTTGTTCAGGCCGCCGATCTGGGGGACTGCCGTGAATCGGCCCGATCCCATCCACCAGCCGCCGACGCCCAGCGCGAGCGCGAGTAGTGCGACGACAAGCAGCCAGACCACAGTGGTGCGGCGGGAGCGTCGTCGAGCGTCGGCGAAATGGGCTTGGGGGTCGTCAACCTGATCCGCGGGGTCTTCGTCGGCGACGGACGGACGCACTGTTTGCGCCGTGACAGCTCTGGTGTGCTGAATTCCGTCGTTCGCCGGTGGCGCACTGTGAGGCGTAACGGTGGTGGCAGCTGCCGCAGCGCCCGGTGCAAACGCCGCGGTAGTTGCGCCGGGGCCCTGGGTGGGGTGGGGCGTCGGTGTGGGCTGCGGCGCTGGGTTTACGCTCTGATGCTGTGCGGAACGCCGCGGAGCGGGAACCCGGTACGAGGGGAGTTCGAGCTGTTCGCACACGATGCGTAGGGCAGCCGCCATCTCACCGGCGTCGGCAAAACGATGTGCCGGTTCACGGTGGGTGGCCTGGGCGACGAGGCGATCGAACTGCGCCGGCACTCCGGCGATGCGTGAACTGGGCGGCGGGACGTCGTCGTGAATTCTCTGGTACGCGATGGACAGCGATGTGTCGCCGGTGAAAGGTGTTGTACCGGTGAGAAGTTCGAACATCAAGACGCCGGTCGAGTACACGTCGCTGCGCGGATCAGCTACGCCCGACGTGACCTGCTCGGGAGACAAGTACGCGGCCGTGCCGAGGATGACGCTGTTCGACGTCGTCGTTGCGGCGGCAGCTGCTCGGACCAGACCGAAATCGGCGATCTTCACTTCACCTGAATCCGAGATCAGGATGTTTTCCGGTTTGACGTCCCGGTGCACCAAGCCGCCGCGATGTGCCACCGCCAATGCATCGAGGACTGGGCCGACAACGGCGGCAACAGCGTGCGGAGGCATGGGGCCACGCTCACGGAGCAACTCGCGGAGAGTGCCGCCGTCGACCAATTCCATGACGAGGAACGCATGACCGCGATCGCTGCCCTGGTCGTAGACCGCAACCAGCGCTGGATGTTTGAGGCGTGCAACTGCCCGCGCCTCGAACTCGAAACGCGTCAGAAAGGCAGGATCGGCGGCGAACTGTGGATCCATGACTTTGATCGCGACGGGTCGATCCAACCGGGTATCGAGACCTCGATACACAGTTGACATTCCGCCGCGCGCGATTGGTGCGTCCACTCGATAGCGGCGTTCGAGCATTTCGCCGATCAACCCTTGACCTCCGTAGTGAAAATCTGTGTTTGTGTCGAAACTTCCGGATCAATGTCGGTCGCTTCTGTGTCGGTCGCTTCTGCAGTGGCCGATGTGTGTCGGACTCAGCGAATACTCCGCATCGTGTCCATCGTAGCCAGCGCCACCGACGCAAAGTTGCCACCACGTGCTGGGCGGTACGTTGTACGCTCACCGGACCCGATAAACTTCCGCGTGTGAGCGCCTTTCCTTATTGTGACGATGTCCTGGATTCTTCGGTTTCCCTGTTTCAGCTGGCAGATGTAGCGAAGAATCTCGGGTTGCCGTTGAGTAAGGTGCACCAGTTGCTTCGCGATCGCAAGATCATCGCAATCAAGCGCCGCAGTGTCCTGAGCGTCCCCGAGGTGTTCTTCGACGAAGACGGTCAGATCGTGAAGTGGCTCCCGGGCCTTCTGGCTGTTCTGCACGACGGCGGTTACACCGACAAGGAAACCTTGCGTTGGCTGTTCAAGGCCGACGAATCGCTGCCGGGCCGGCCGGTCGACGCTCTGCATGGCGACCTGGCTCGCGAGGTCATTCGTCGCGCGCAGGCAATGGCCTTCTGACGGCTGACCGCAACAACGCCGGAACGGCGACCCGCAAGCGGGTGCTGGTGGGAACGGTCACTCGACGATCAAGGATCTGAAAGTCGGCCGCTTCTACCTGGTCGAGAATCGCGCCGTAGAGCTCGAACGCGGTGCGGATCGACGGCTGTACCCGCGGATCCAGCATCTGGATACCGCATTCTGCCTGGCGATACTGCGCACGGGTCAGGGCGATGACATGCGCCAGCGCGCGTGCGACGCGGGCGTCGGTAACACCGGTTCTGCGTCCGTGCTCGAGAAGTTCGACGTCGACGCCGAATGGTGCCCACTCGTCGAGGGGGAGATAGAGACGTCCGCGATCGAGGTCTTCGCCGACGTCGCGAATGAAGTTGGTCAGCTGAAACGCTTCACCGAGCTTCGATGCCGGCCCGGCGGCGTCCTCCACGGGGACGCTGACGCCGAGTATCGGGAGCAATTGTAGCCCGATCACGACAGCGGATCCGTACATGTATTCGTTCAGCTCGCTCATGGTCCGGTAGACCGGACGAAATTCCGGGGTGCCGGGCGCATCCATGCGCATCGACCGGAAGAACGCGTGGAAGTAGTCCACCGGAATGTCGAAGTGCTTGACCGTGTGGGCAAATGCGGGCAGCACCTTGCTCAACTCAGCGGGTCGGGTAGCGCCGACACAAGCGGATCCCGAGAGCTCGGCGAACGTGGCTCTTTCGACGTCGGCCAGCCTGATACTCAGATCAGCAGCGGCACCAGGCTCGACTACGTCCACCAGGTCGTCGACGCCCCGTGCAAAGGCGTAGAGGGCGTGCACGGCCCGTCGGCGCGCCGACGGGAGCAGGCGGGCCGCCAGGTAGTAGGTCCGACCGTGTTCGGCGGTCACACGCTCACAGAACCCAAATGATTCCGATAGTGCTTGTGGAGCAATTGAACTCATGGGGTGGTCGAAACCACTTCAGCAGGTTTTTCGTCCGGCCTGCGTCCGCGTAGACGTAGTGGATCTTCAGTTCGGAGCGACATGGCCGCGACTACCGATGCAAACGTCGCCAGGGCGACGTGAGGGAACGAGTACATGCCGATCGAACCGTCGGGCTGGAAAACAAGCATCAGCCAGCTCGAGAGCCCGACAAGGATGGCGAGGGTGGTCGGCGACAGCGCGAAACCCGCGGCGACGGCCAACGGCCACGAGTAGTACCAGGGGAGTGCTGCCGGCGAGAGAACCACAATCGCGATCAGGGCGATGACGATGCCCATCACGGCGTCGCGTTCGGTTTTCCGGTACCGCCACCAGATGAGAGCGACAATCACGACCAGGATGACCGCGGCCACCGTTCGGGCAACCGCGAGTATGTCGTTGAAGTGGTCTCCGGCGAACCACGAAGTCGCGAGGGTGGAGAGGTGGGCGAAGATCGTCGGCAACGACAGCCAGTTGATGATCTTGTTAGAACCCGACAGCGCTGTTGTCCAGCCGAGTCCGACGCCCGCGATCAGGGACGTGGAACCGAGGACGGCAACGAATATCGCGAATCCGATACCCGCCGTTTTCACGAAGGAACGGATCGGTGACATCGGTTCGCGACCTTCGGCGACAGCATTCTCGCGTTCGTGAATCATCCAGATCCAGACGACGAATGGAAGTGCGACACCGGCAGTTGCCTTGATTGCGACAGCGACGGCGATCAGCGCGATGCCGAACATGTGTTTGCGTTCGAGTGCAAGCGCGATACCGGCCACCATGAGACCGACCATCAGCATTTCGTTGTGTACGCCGCCGATGAGGTGGATCAGGACCAGCGGATTGAGTACGGCGAGCCACAGCGCGATCGCGGTGTTTCCGCCGAGTTTCTTGGCCAGATGGGGTACCGCCCACATCATCAGCGCAAGGCCCGGCAGCATCGTGATTCGGAGCAGCATCGTGCCCGCGATGACGTTTTCGCCGGTGAGCCGAACAATGGCGTCGGTCAGGAGAAGGTGAACCGGACCGTAGGGAGTGGTTGTGGTAGTCCAGACGTTGGAGACATTGTCGAGCAGAATCCCGGGATTGACCACCGGACCTACGGAGTACGGGTCGAAACCGTCGCGCAGCAATGCGCCCTGAGCGAGATACGAATATGCGTCGCGGCTGAACATCGGAACTGCGAAGAGCAGTGGAAACGTCCAGAGCGGCACGACATATCGAAGCCCGCGCAGCGTGACGTCGCCGCGCAGAGTGGAGCGGCCCAGTCGCGCCCAGGCACCGATCATGCACAGCACACCGATCCAGACGATCGCCGCGGACAGAATCGATCCGTGCCCGAAGCGGAGCCAGGACAGATGCAACGATTCCAACAGGGGGTCCTGTCGCCGAACACTACCTGCGCCGAATCCGCCGAACGTGATCATGGCGGCACCGACAAAACCGAGAAGTGCGCTGTGTCCTTCGGGAGTCCGAAGGAAGTCGGCGGCTCGTCGTTGCCACGATTGTGTGGTGGCTGTTACGTGCGGATCGGCTTCGCCGGACAGAGCGGCAGAGGACGTCATGGGTGCAGCTTCCTCCCCCGAGGTGTTCGGTTGCGGTTCGTGTGAATTTCTGGCGAATGGTCGGTTACGAGGGGCCAGTTTAGTTGCTCGCGGGACCAAGTACGGCCTCGCCTCGACTGCGCGCGCCCGTGATGCGTTCGGCGGCCAGTCGTCCGGAGAGGAGGACCGTCGGCACACCCACCCCCGGTACCGTTCCGGAACCGGCCAGAACGACGTTGTCGAAGCCTGGTTCGAGGTTCTTTCGACGAAACGGTCCGGTCTGACTGAACGTGTGTGCGGCCGCAAACGGACTGCCGGCGGTCATCCCTTTGTCCAGCCATGTTTGGGGTGTGTCGACGTGGTCGATGTCGAGTCCGTCAGCCAGGCCGTCGTATCCGCGTTGTTGCAGGGTACCGAGGATTTCGCGGACGTACGGAGCCTCCAGTTTCGACCAGTCGAGCGGTGCGCTGACGAGGTTGGGACACGGCGCGAGAATCGAGAGGGGCTCGCGTGTGCGGCCGTCTCTCCGGAACGTCAACCCGGCATCGGTGACGGCTGGTCTGGTGATCAACAGTGACGGATCGCTCATCAGAGTGCCGCGGCGAGGGCCGGCTGTGATCTCCGCGAAGGTGCGTTCCCACGCATCGCCGAAATCGATCGTGTGGTGTCGGTTCGCTGGCCATCGGTCTGCAATCGACGACAGGATTGTGCCGTGAATCACCACCGCCGACGGTGATGTTCGGACCCGGCGGGGCCGTCTACGAGTATGTGGGCGCAACAGTTGGTCGGTGACGAGGACGTCGGGTGTCAAGACAAGAGCGTCGCAGGACAGGCGTTCACCCGAGGTTGTGTATACGGCGCGGACACGTCGGCCGGCTGCCTCGAGTCGTTCGACGGGAGTGCCGAGTCGGAGTTCTCCGCCGCTTGTCGTGAAAGCGTCCGCCATCGATGCTGCGATGGTGTGCATGCCACCTTCGGGGAAATAGACGCCGAGAGATGTGTCCATGTGCGCGATGGCGCCGTAGACGGCCAGCGCGCGCGCCGGTGCGACTCCGGCATAGAGGGCTTGGAAGGTGAAGATCCTTCGGAGTCGCGGATCTCGGATGAACCGGTCCACTTGGTGTCCGAGGGATCCGAAACCGCGGAGTGCAAGAAGCTTGGACAGGTCTTTGAGTGCCGCCGCCGAGTTCACCAAATCGAGCGGTGAATCGAAGTTCGCATCCATGAAGCGGTCGAATTCGGCGTCGAAAATTTGCGCAAGCCAACGGCGCAGCGACCGGTATCGCCGAGCCTCGTCGGGACCGCACAGTCTGCTGACCTCGGCTGCCATGGTGTCGGGATCTGAGCTGACTTCCAAGGTTGTGCCGTCTGCAAATCGGGCGTGGTAGGCCGGATCAAGTTTGTGCACAACAAGTTTCGGAGTCGTCATGTCGGAACGTGCGCCGACGGCTGCCAGGGCGTCGTCGATCAACTCAGGCATCGTCAGAACGGTTGCGCCGTTGTCGACGGTGTAATCGGGGCCGCGGTACTGGCCGACGCGACCGCCGACGGTGGCGTCGGCTTCGAGGATCGTGACCGCACGGCCGGAGCCGAGAAGGTGCAGTCCGGCGGACAGTCCCGCGAGTCCGGCGCCGACAATAACCACGTGATCGGTTGGGGCACTGACGGTTCGGATATCGCCCACGATCAGTAGGTTCGCGAGGTGGCCGCAATGGCCATATCGGTGAGTCGGATCTTGGCTTCGGGCGTCGCGCTGCTCGATTCCAGTGCGGAGCCGGCAGATTCGACCAGCGCCGCGATTCGCGCTTCGGCGTCCGCCACAGCCCCGAGATCGGTGATCGCGATACGCAGGGTGTCGACTTCGGAGTCGGTCAGGTCGGTACCGATTCCGTCGCGGAGTAGTTGCGCTGCAGCGGGATCGGTGGCGTCGGCGCGATCGAGTGCCGCAGCGAACAGGGTTGTTCGCTTGCCGGTGCGCAAGTCGTCTCCCGACGGTTTGCCAGTGACCGACGGATCCCCGAACACACCCAGCAGATCGTCGCGAAGTTGGAACGCGATGCCGATGTCGGTGCCGAACTTCCGGTACGCGTCGATCAGTGCGGCGTCAGCGCCGTAGAGAGCAGCACCCAGATGCAACGGACGCTCGATCGTGTAGGCCGCAGTTTTGTACCGGTTCACACGCATGGCTGATTCGACGGTTTCGTCGCCGCGGGCTTCGTTGCTGATATCGAGGAATTGACCGCCGAGTACCTCGGTGCGCATTGCAGACCACACGGGGCTGACCCGCGCCGCGGCGTCGGAGTCGATGCCGGATTCACGCATCATGTCGTCGGCCCAGGCCAGGGCCAGGTCGCCGAGCAGGATGGCGACAGCTTCGCCGAAGTGTGCGCCGTCGCCGCTCCAGTTGTTGCCGCGGTGCTGATTCTCGAACTCGACATGCACGGTCGGGAATCCGCGTCGGGTGGTCGAGGCGTCGATGATGTCGTCGTGGACCAGTGCGCAGGCCTGGACGAGTTCGAGCGCCGTGCAGGCACGCAGAACGCTGTCGCCGTCTGTGCCCTGCGGATCGCCGCCGGCGCCGAGCCACCCGGTCCAGGCGAAGGCCGGTCGGACGCGTTTTCCGCCCCGCAGCACAAAACTTTCGAGCGTCGCCACGGCTGTCTCGTATCCGCCGCCGATGTTCTCGACCATGTCGCGGCGTGAGGCGAAGAAGTCGCGCAAGCTCTGCTCGAACAGTGCCGGCAACTCGAGGGAGGACGGTAATGCGGTTGCGTCGGCTGAATTCGCTCGGGTGGGGTCGGTTCCAGCAGACAGGATGGCCTCCAAGGTCGGTTACTTCTCACGCCTGTAGATCACGGCACGGGGTGAGCATCGAGTCCAGCTTAGTGGGGGATCCGCCGACGCTCGGTGTGGCCCGTGAACTGCATGATCCTGGCATTCGAGATGCCTGGCTGGGTGCGATGCGCCCTTCCTCGGCAACAAAACATATGCTTACCTCGTGACATTCGATGCAGTCAGGGGACGCTCCAGCGAGGGCTGGGCCAGCCGAACACCGTCGATCGTCGATCGGATCACGTCTCACACAGGCGGTCGGATTCCGTTCTCGGTCGAGTTCTCACCGCCGCGCGACGCAGAAGCCGAAGCGCGGTTGTGGCGTGCCGTGCGCACGTTCGAGAGGCTCGGTCCGGCGTTTGTCTCCATGACGTACGGGGCGGGCGGTTCGACGCGTGACCGCACTGTTCGGGTTACGGGTGAGCTGGCCGAAGAGACGACGCTGCTACCCGTTGCACATTTGACGGCTGTTTCCCACAGCATTGACGAACTTCGATCCATGGTCGGTGCGTATGCAGACCGTGGCATCAGCAACATCTTGGTTTTGCGCGGCGATCCGCCCGGGGACCCACTCGGGGAGTGGAAGAAGCATCCCGACGGTGTCGAGTACGCCGAAGAATTGGTGCGGATGGTCCGCGACCTCGGTGACTTCCACGTCGGAGTGGCGTCGTTCCCTGAAGGGCATTACCGGGCGCCGGATCTGGCACACGACACGAAGTACCTGGTCGCGAAGTTGCGCGCGGGTGCCGAGTACTCGATTACCCAGATGTTCTTCGACGTCGACGACTATCTGCGTCTGCGTGATCGCGTCAGCGCGTTCGATCCCGAGCAGGGTGCAAAGCCGATCATTCCCGAAATTATGCCGGTCACGTCGCTCGGATCGGTGCGACGCATGCTGGAGCTGTCCGGGTCTTCGTTGCCGCCGGCACTCGAGCGTAGGTTCGACGCCGCAGCCGGCAGCGGTGCCCAGGAGAATCGGGCGGCTGTCCGTGAGCTGGGCATCGATCTGGCCACTGAAATGGGCGAACGATTGATCGCTGAAGGCGCGCCGTGCTTGCACTTCATCACGCTCAATTTTGCGCGTGCAACCAGTGAGGTGCTCGAACGACTCGGGCTGACGTCCGAGGCTTCGACGGGTTCGGCTGCAGCCCGCTAGCGTCAGGGGATGGTTCGGCCTTTCCAGGTAGCGCGGCCGAGACGGTGCCTTCGGCTGGAGTCCACCGCGAGGCCGATTGCGGCTGCAATCGACAGTGGGTGGGCAGCTGCGTCGACGATATCGCGGATTCGAATTGCCTTGCGGGTCTCCATGTTTCGTGATGCAAGTCGTGAGAGAATGCCGGCCGCGTATCCGATTGCCGCGACCGAGCGTACCCGGCCGCTGCCGCAGACGACGGTGACGGCGGGCGCAATCCAGATTCCGGCGGCGGCAAACAGCACCACTGCCGTGGACGTCGGCGAACCGAAGGCGGTCCCCAGCCACTTCCCGTACCCCTCACGCAGTTCCGTTGCGCTGGAATACATCCGGCAGGACACGTGCTCGCCGGCGAGAGCAACGACGGTGCGTAGACCGGCCGCGCGCAGTGCCCGCGCAAGATCGAGATCCTCGGTCACGGATGCTGCGACGGCGTGGTGACCACCGATCTGCCGGTAGTTCGACGCGTCGAAAACGAGGAACTGACCACACGCAACTGCCATCGACGGCGCCGTGACGGCGTTGGAGATCAGCGTCGGCAGTGTTGCCGCCCACGACCAGCACAGCAACGGTTGAACGATGAGTTCGGCAGCAGTGACGGCAATCTGTGTGGGCCACGGACTCAGCAACGACGCTCCGCTACGACGAAGTTCGGTGACGGCCGCAGCCAGAGCATCGGGGCCGAGTCGGACGTCGGCGTCGAGGAAGATCAGAATGTCGGCATCGGTCGAATCACTATGACGCGCAGCCTGATTGCAGGCGGCGGACTTGCCCAGCCATCCGTCCGGCGGCTCGTGCTCTCCCCGGACAATGGTGAAGCGACTGTCGCCGCCGGCTGCGTCCTCGGCAAGTGACGCGGTGCGATCGGTGGAACGGTCGTCGTAGATCACGACCCGGAGGTGTTTGATCCCACTTTGCGCGCGGAGATCGTCGATCAAGTTCGGCAGCCGAGTTTCCTCGTTGCGTGCCGGAATAATTGCGGTGACACGTTCGAAGATCGGATCAGGTGGCCCTACGGCCAGAGTGGGGGTGGTGATTCGGTTGAGGACGCTCATGGCAGCGCTGCCGACTGCGAAGGCGGATGCGACTGTGAGGGCTCGGCGACCGATCTTCTTCACGTGTCAGATGGCGACGGGCTTTTCGGCGCGCGTGCGACGGGAGTGCGGTTGCGCATCATCCATGCCATTGCGCCGACGATGATTGCGACGCCGAGGGTGAGTCCGGCCATGATTCCGGCCCATCCTGCAAAACTTCGAGTGCTCGGATCGGCGTAGCTCACTTCGGCACGCACAGTGGATACTTCGCCGGCAGGCAGAGTCCACGAGACTCGTGAATCGCCGTCACGATTGCCGTTGGTTGTGGCGATTCGAGCCGGAAATGCGATGCTGAATTGGATATCGGAACCCTGGGCGGGGACGGTCTTCAGATCGGCTTTTCCGTCGAGGGTGACGGTGTCACCACTTCGCGTGAGTGTGAGCTGGAACGAACCGGCGCCCTCGTCCGTCATGGAACTCAGCTGTGCGACGTCCCCGAAGCTGAGGTCCGAGAAGAACGCCTGCGAACCGACATAACCGTCCTTCTTGTACTCCTGGACCCGAATTTGTTTCTCGAGCGACGAGGGCGGTGTCAACTGCGGTCCCTTGTCCGTCTCGTTCGCGGGGATGACAGCGGCAACGATCTGGCCGGACACACGGTCGTCGGCGGAGACGCCCATCGACACTTGAACGCGCAGGCAGCCGGCCAGCAAGGGGACCAACATCAGTGCGAGAGCGGCCGACGCAATGAATCGCTTTCGACTTCTCGGAGCGATTCGCTGACGAGTTCTCGGGCTGGTGGAGTCATCCGTGGACTGGTGCACAGTCGTTATCGTGCCAGTCGGGTCATCCGGAGTCAGCGACGAGGGGGTGTGTCGGCCAGTGAAGTTCGATCCCGGATGAAGGTGAGTAGCAGCCAGGATCCGAGAATCCCCATCACTGCGAATCCGTACATCGCCGAGTAACGCAACTCCGGGGCACTGAGGAAGACGGAGTGTGCGAGGGCCGAACCGAGCCAGGTCCACAGAAACAGCCCGATGGGGACGGCCTCGGAGCGGGAGTCCTTCTCGTATCGCGTCGAGATCAGCTCCATGATTGTCGCCATCACTACGCCGACCACAATCCAACCGGCGTAGTTGGTCAACGGGATGTGCGAGATCCCGGGCAGCCCGGCATTTTCGGCGCACCACGCCCACTGACGATCAGCCACCATCTGCGGATCCAGGTACAGGTCCCATCCGAGCAATCCCAGAACTGTCAGTGTTATGCGACCGATCCGGCGAGACACCGTCGAAAAGTTCCGAACCAGGCGGGTTGCGACGCACCAGATCGGATAGAAACCGGCTGTCCACGCAAAAGGAATTATCAAGGGGACACCGGACAGTGCCGGACCCAGTCGATCGACGCTGTAGCTGTAACAGCCGTACGGAATTCCGGTAGCTGTGCCGACTATTTCCGACGCCAGCCCGATTCCTGCGGTGACCGCGATCAATGCAATCGTCCACGCCGCGCCGCGGTTGATCACCGCATGACTGATCGACGCAGCGGCGAGCAATCCGACGACTGCGATCGTGACGAGATCGCGGGTAGACCCGTCGACCAGTGGGTACACGATCTGAGCTCCGACGGCGGCGAGCGCCAGAATTAGCGGAACCTTTTGCGGTGTCACTTCTTTCGAAGGATTCGGCGCAGTGTCGGGTGTCCACGGCGTTCGGAGAGTGCAATGCGCGCAGCGCTGCGACCGCTCGCTCCGGATACTCCGCCGCCGGGGTGTGTCGAGGCCCCGGTGAGGTACAGGCCGTCTGCGCCCGGTACCCGATGAGCCGACAGTTCCGGGAGCGGACGCCAGAGCATCATCTGGTCGAGTGACATCTCGACGTGCATGACGTTGCCGCCGATCAAGCCCATCTCGGACTCGAGATCTCGCGGAGTTTGAATGTGCCGCGCCAAAATGCTGTCGGTGAAGCCGGGGGCCGACGCCTCCATTTCTCCGATGATTCGATCAGCCTCGGCCTCTGCCAGCGACGCCCAGTCTCGATTCCCGCTCAGTCGGTACGGCTGCCACTGCGACCACAGTGTGACCTGGTGCTGGCCGGGGGGAGCGATGCTGGGATCGATCCCGCTGAAACTCATCCCGAGGACCGCGGGGCGCGGTGGCAGTTCACCGCCCGACGCAGCGCCTTGAGCAGTTCGGAGGTGGGCGCGATCGGAGACCAGTAGCTGTAGTCCCGACGTGCTCTCTTCGATCGAGGCCGACGGATACTGCGGTAGTTCGGACGTCGCCAACCGCAGGACCATACCGATTCCCGGGCCGACTCGAATCTTTCGGCGCCACCGTTCCAGGGTGGTTGCGTCGAAGCCGCCATTGCCGAGAAGATCGAGCGTCGTCAGGATGTGGCAGCCGGCGATGACGGAACGGGCCTGAACTTCCAGTCCGCTCGCCGTGGTGACAGTCCAGAGCTCGCCGCGACGGGCGACCGCGGTGACAGCGTCGCCGAGGCTGACCGTGGCACCGTCGGCGTGCATCCGCGACATAAGCGCTGCGCTCAGTGCGCCGCTTCCGCCGACTGCTCGGCCCGGGGGAAGTGTGTGCATGAGTGCTGCGAACCCCACCATGGGAGCGGTACCCGGCTCCGACATCGGTGGGCCCGACTGAGCTCCGAACCACGCGAGTGCAGCTTTGAGGGGTTCGCTGTCGAAGTACTCGTCGAGGAGCGAGTCGCCGGTGGCAAGGAATTGGCGCGAGATGTCGCTGCCGCCGCTACCGGTATCGAGTCCCCAGAATGACGACACCAGATTTGGGCCTGTCGGCGGGGCGGAGAATGCGCGCATGACGCGGGTGCTGCGCTCCGACCAGACGGAAACGAACCGGCGGTAGGCGTCGGCATCTCTTGTGCCACATGCTTGCTCAATAGATCTGCAGGTTTGGTCGAGGTCGCGGTGGAAGACGATTCCGGGACGGTCCGAACCAGGCGGAGGCGGTGCGAAGGCCCAGGGATCACAGTCGATGTATCGGAGTCCGTGTGCTGCGAGTCCGAGTTCGTCGATGATCCCGGTGTGCCGAATCATGATGTGGGCCGACGAACCGCGATCTACTTTGTGTCCGGGGAATCGCTCGACCGTCGACACCGCGCCGCCGGGGACGGTGTCCTTTTCGAACACTCGAACCGACCAACCCTCGCGGGCAAGGTAGGCGGCTGAGACCAACGCGTTGTGGCCGGAACCGATGACGGCCGCATCGAGAATGTGCGTCACAGGGGCAATCCTCGACCGAGGACGGCAAACGGCCGACTGTCTCCGGAGAAGCGGAAGCGTCGGAGTACGTCCTGAAATCCGAGCCGGCGGTACAGACGCCAAGCCCGATTGTCCTCGTCGAACACTTCGGGAGTGGAGAGCAGAACCGAGCGCTCGGGCCGATCATGGAGGAGATGCCGGATCAGGGATTCGCCCAGTCGGTGGCCCTGGCCGTTCGGATGAACATGCAACTCGGTCAGTTCGAAGTAGTCGTCGAGAATTGCGGAGATCTCCGACTGTGGACGGCCGGAACGGTGCAGTCCGTGCAGGACCTGCTGGTGCCACCACTGATCTGAGCTCCCGCGATAGCCGTACGAAATTCCGACCAGTGACTCCACTGTGGGTGAACCGGACCCGGGGCCGGCGAGCGCGCCCACAGCTTTCCATCCGGGGCGGGTCGAGTGTTCCGTCCACATGGGTGCTCGATGGAACTCGGTGCCGCGCGGATAGTCCATTGCGGTGACGTACACGGTCAACGCCTCGTGCAGTCGTTTCGCGAATTCCTCGCGGTTCAGTTCAACCGTGTGTGGTGTCCAGGCGATCTGGGGGTCGACCGGTCTCACCTCTTCTCTTGACGACTTGTCGGTGGGTGCAGTTATATTGAATAGGTCGAACGAATGTTCGATGCGAGTGATCTGGAGCTGGCGGGCTATCGTCGGTTTCGGTCCACTCGCGAGGTTCGCGATGATGTGGGGATGCCCGAAGGGAAGCGGGCATCACCACATCGTCGGATTCTGTTTTTCGTGGAGTGAATCCCTACGTCACGGGAGGTGCCCGGATGTCTGAACGAGTGAAGTCCGAACGAGCAAAGTCTGAACGAATCTTGCCCGCGGAATTGTCGAGTCCGTCGGTGTCAGCGGTGTCCAGACTCCCGGCAACTTCGGGAACCGCAAAACTGCCCGAACGCTCCGGGGGTTCCTCGTCAATGCGGGGCTCCGGAGATCGGCCCAGTGGCGGATTCGCTTGGAATCTGGTGGGGAAGGCCGACGCATTGCTTGCCGAGTCCGCCGGAGCCGGCGATGCTGCCGATCGTTTTCGATGCGGCTACCTGGCGGCGCTGCGAGGTGCCGGTGCGGTATTGGCTGTCGGCGTAGTCGGGGCGGGGTCGCGACGCAAACGAAGCGGCAATGCCTGGGCGCTCCTGGATTCGGCGGCACCGACATTCGGTGCTTGGTCACGGTATTTCGCGGGGTGGTCGGATACGCGGGCGGCAGTTGAGACGGGACTTCGAGTGGAGATCAGCGATGCCGATGCGGATGCATTTGTTGTCGAAGTCGGCCGATTTTTGACTGCAGTCGAGGAATTCATCGGGCAGGCGCTTCGAATCGATCTGAGAGCGTCCTGAGATTCCGCGCGTCTGAGAAGTCCGAATTTGCAGAAATCGCAGGTTGCACGGCCGGATCGGAGCCGATTTACCGCTCGTTCACACGAATACGTACGCTTGTGGCGGAACTCGTACGTGGAGTTGGTGGTCCGGGACCTAAACTACTCGTATTATAAAAACAGGTAGTCGTTCACGTTGATTACCCGCCGCCTCACACCGTGAGGTGGTTGCCAAACTTCCAGTGCCGGGGGAGGTACCGTGCCACTCTCCGAGCACGAGCAGCGCATGCTCGATCAGATCGAGAGCGCTCTCTATGCCGAAGACCCCAAGTTCGCCTCCAATGTGCGAGGCGGCCGTATGCGGGCGCCGTCTAGTCGGCGACGTTTCCAGGCGGCAGCTCTTTTAGTGCTGGGTCTGGTCCTGTTGATTGCGGGAGTCGCACTCCCGTTCAAACCGGGCGGTTTTCCGATAATCAGTTTGGTCGGGTTCCTGTTCATGTTCGGTTCCGGCATCCTGCTCCTGTGGGGTGGCGGTCGACGTACAACAGGAACGCCCACTGCGAATGGTGCTACTCACGGCAGCGAAACTCAGTCCGGACCTCCGGGTGCTGGTGGGCCGAGCGGCGGTCGAGGGCATTCACGCGGACGAAGGTCAGGCGGTGGATTCTCTTCTCGCATGGAAGATCGATTCCGTCGTAGGTTTGAGCAGGAGTAGCTCGTAAGCAGATCGATTTCCTGCTCTGGGGTTCGGCAGGGGAGCCTTTCAGTGGTCGCGTGATGCGAGCAGTTGATGGCTCTCGATGGCCCCATGTTCGAACGTATTTGGGACGGTCGGCAACCTTTGGTTGCCGACCGTCCTTGCATTTACAGGACGTTGGTCCTCCTCCACTTTCCTCCCCTGATAAGGGAGGAAATGGAAGCATGTTCGGACCATGGGAGCAATGGTTGATATTTCCGTATTCTGAGCTGGTCTTTTGTCCAATTTGAGAGTTTGCCGGGCCAGTCTTGGGTGAACAACGGATGTGTGGTTCGGGACACTTCTCGAAATATTCCCCAGCTTCCCCCACCTACTTTGAACTGCTATTACTCAGCAAATCGGACTCTGGGATGCCCGTTTGCTCCTTGTGTGTGGGGGAAAGTGGGGTACTGTGGGTGCGGGCGGAGAGCTTGGGACCACAATTCGCCCAATCGGGAGGGTTTCGGTCCAACGCTGAATTTCAGGGTTGGTTCAAAGTTGGTTCCAGGTTCCAGGTTGCAGCTTGAAGGACCAAAGCTCGCGGGAGGTGTCGAGTGTTTCTCGGTACCTTCACGCCGAAGCTCGATGACAAAGGCCGGCTCACCTTGCCGGCAAAGTTCCGCGAAGAATTGTCAGGAGGGTTGATGATCACCAAAAGTCAGGATCACAGCCTTGCTGTCTATCCTCGGGACGAGTTCGTCAAGCTTGCCCGCAAAGCAGCCGCAGCTCCACGCAATGATCCGGCAGCACGGGCGTATGTTCGCGCTCTCGCAGCTGGTACAGATGAACAGCACGCCGATGCCCAGGGGCGAATCACCCTCTCGGCTGATCATCGGCGTTACGCAAACCTCTCCAAGGAATGCGTAGTGACCGGCTCTGTCGACTACCTCGAAATCTGGGATCTTGCAGCCTGGGAGAGGTATCTCGGAGACAACGAAGAGGACTACTCGCAGGCAAACGGCGAATCTCTCAGTGAGATCGTCTAGCGGCGGATAGTTCACGGCGAATGCCGCGAGGCCTCTGCCCGGAAAGACCCTGACGCACTTCCCCAGCGCCAGGTTCTACTTCGGGCAGGGACCTCGAAGCATTCGCTGGTTCGAATAGTCATTCTTCATCGGAATCATGAAAGTAGGAGCCGGAGCAAACATGGTTGATCGCGAGGTGAACGAACCCTCGGACGCCGACGGCTTCGCGCACGTTCCTGTTCTGTTGCATCGCGCTGACGATCTTCTCGGCCCCGCCATCACCGCTGTCGGTGACGGCGGCGCTGGTGCGGTCATGATCGACGCGACACTCGGTCTCGGTGGACATTCCGAGTTTTTTCTCGGCAAGTACCCGGGACTACACCTGATCGGTCTCGATCGTGATACCAACGCGCTGCGGATCGCTGCCGAGCGACTTGCGCCCTTTGCGGATCGAACGACGTTCGTGCACACCACCTATGACGGGATCGAAGACGCACTCGAAGAGGCGGGCCTTCCCGCCACGGAGTCGGTTCACGCGATCCTCTTCGACCTCGGCGTGTCTTCCATGCAGTTGGACGAGGCTGATCGAGGGTTCGCCTACTCTATCGATGCGCCGTTGGACATGCGGATGGATCAGACAGTCGGGCTCACCGCGGCCGAGGTTCTCAACACCTACAGTCATGGTGATCTTGCTCGAATCCTGAGTACATACGGCGAAGAACGCTTCGCGGGAAAGATTGCCTCCGAGGTACTTCGGCAGCGCGAGAAGGAGCCGTTCACAACCAGTGCGGCTCTGGTCGAGTTGTTGTATCGAGCAATCCCCGCAGCCACCCGTCGTACGGGTGGGCACCCCGCCAAGCGCACGTTCCAAGCTCTGCGGATCGAGGTCAACGCCGAGTTGGATTCTTTGCGCGCAGCAGTTCCCGCGGGCTTGGAAGCTCTGGCCGTCGGCGGCCGCGTGGTCTTCATGTCGTATCAGTCGCTCGAGGATCGAGTTGTCAAGGCGGAGTTGGTTCCTCGCTCCAAGTCGACCAGCCCCGAGGGGCTTCCGGTCGAGCTTCCCGGAATGGGGCCGGAGTTCAAGATTCTGACCCGCGGTGCTGAGCGAGCGTCGGAGCAGGAAATCGAAGAGAACCCACGATCGGCGCCCGTGCGATTGCGAGCAGCCGAACGTATTGCCAGGAGGCGGGCATGACGACTCAGGGAATCAGTGGGGACGATTCTTCGCAGAAGCGTCGTTCCGGTGCAGCGCAGCGTGCCTACGACAAGCGAATGGCCCGAACGGTCGGACGCACGTCGACGGCCAGCGAATCCGGCTTTTCGAGCTCTCGCGGAGGAGAGTTCAAAGCGCGAATTCCGTTTGTTGCCTCCATCATCGGATTGTTCTCGATCGGTCTTGCAGTGACGCTGCTCCTGACAACCAGGTCCGCCGAAGACTCCTATCAGCTGAGCGATGCCCGCGCATTCAATCAGTCTTTGGTGGAGCAGAAGGCTGCACTCGAGCGGGACTACCAATCGCGTAATTCGGCACCGGAGCTTGCCAACGCGGCAAGTGCTCTCGGAATGGTCCCGGCAAAGGATCCGGCTCGGCTTGTTGTGCATCCGGACGGAACCGTCGAAGTTGTCGGCACACCCGCGCCGGCAAGCGCAGCGCCCATGCCGCCACTCGACGCTCCCGTAGTGGCGCCGGTACCCACACCGACGGCGCCGAGGACGGCTCCGACAACGACACCGAAAACAACGGTTCCGGTTCCACCGACCGCAACGCCAGGAGTACCCAACAACCCGCAAAACCTTGCTCACGGTGAACAATTGGTTGCGGTGACCTCTGCGCCGGCGCCGTCGACATCGGCGGCGGTGCCGACACCGACCGAGGATCGTCGGTGAATCGCAACTCCGAGTACGACGACCCTCGGCGGGATTCGGGTAGGCGTCCTTCCGCGCCGATGAACCGGAAGCGTGCACGCTCGTCCAAAACTGCCGGCTTCCCGTTTCGTCAGCGAGTCGGGCGCATCACCATGTGTGGTGCGCTTGCGGTTGCGGCGTTGCAGCTCTTGTGGATTCAGGGCGTCGACGCGCCGAGCCTGGCTGCCGAGTCAGCCAACCAGCGAACGACAACACAGATCGATCCGGCGGTGCGGGGATCGATAACAGACCGCAACGGTAATCCTCTCGCCTTCACGATGGAGGCGAAAGCTCTTACCTTCCAACCGAAAGCCGTGCGCGCCGAGTTGGAAGAAGCCCGGGCCAAGAGCATCGAGGAGGGCGTCGCTGTCGACAAACAGCCGCCCGAGGTCGCGGATCGGCTTGCTGAGATCGCCGCCGGCGTTCACGCGAAGCTGGGCGATGAGGCTCCCGAAAAAGACGTTCTCGCGAAGATGAAAAGCGAGGAGACGTTTGTGTACTTGGCGCGAAGCGTCGATCCTGCTGTCGCTGCGGAGATTTCGGACAGTTTCCGTGAGGTCGGCGTCGAACGTCAAGATATTCGCGAGTACCCGGGTGGGTCCCTGGCAGCCAACATGGTCGGTGCAACCGGGTGGGACGGGCACGGACTTCTGGGTCTGGAGTCTTCGATGGATTCGACTCTGGCCGGTATCGACGGTTCCCAAACGTATGACCGCGGCAGCGACGGAGCCGTGATTCCGGGCAGTTGGCGCGACAAGCAGCCCGCCGTCAACGGTTCGGGAGTTCAACTCACGATCGATTCCGATTTGCAGTTCTTCGTGCAACAGCAGGTACAGATCGCCAAGGACAAGTCCGGCGCGAAGAACGTTTCGGTTGTAGTCCAGGACGTCCCCACCGGGCAGGTTCTCGCGATGGCCAACGACAACACGTTCAACCCCGGGATCGGTCTCGAAAACAATCTGAAGTCGGTCGAGACCGGCAATCTGTCGGTCACGAGCCCCTTCGAACCCGGCTCTGTGAACAAGATCATCACGGCGGCAGCGGCCATCGAGGACGGACTGACCACACCGGACGAGGTTTTGCAGGTTCCGGGCAGCATCACGATGTCCGGCGCTACCGTGAAGGACGCGTGGGACCATGGGGTTGCTCCCTATACGTCCACCGGTGTGTTCGGAAAGTCCTCCAACGTCGGAACGCTGATGTTGGCGCAGCGCGTCGGCGAGGATCGTTTTGCCGACATGCTCGACAAGTTCGGTCTGGGGCAGCGCAGCGAGGTCGGGCTTCCCGATGAGAGTGCCGGCCTTGTGCCCGATCGTGACCAGTGGTCCGGCGGTACCTTTGCCAACCTCCCGATCGGCCAGGGACTGTCGATGACGTTGTTGCAGATGACCGGCATGTACCAGGCGATTGCTAACGACGGCGTGCGAATCCCACCGCGGATCGTCAAGTCCACCGAGAACTCGTCGGGAGAGCGGACCGAGGTGCCGCAACCTGAGGGTATCGAGGTGGTTAGTCCGGAAACTGCGGCAACGGTTCGTGACATGTTCCGCTCGGTTACCCAGGACGACACCGGAGATCAGCGCGGAACGGGTGTGGCCGCCGGAGTCGAGGGTTACCAGGTCAGCGGCAAGACCGGCACCGCGCAGCAGATTGATCCGGCGTGCAAGTGCTACTCCAACTCCAACTACTGGATCACGTTTGCCGGAATTGCTCCGGCAGACAATCCGCGTTTCGTGATCGGAATCATGCTCGACGCTCCCGTGCGGGGCGTCGACGGTGGAGGCGGACAGTCCGCAGCACCGCTGTTCCACAACATTGCCTCGTGGATGCTGCAGCGTGACAGCGTTCCGATGTCTCCGGATCCGGGTCGTAAGTTGGTGCTGCAGGCAGACTGATGGTGTGGGAATCATGATCGACGCGGTCTTGGTCGGTTCCCGCGCACGGTAATCTCAGACGTCGCAGTTTTCTTGTTTCAGGATCCTGCGGCTGCCTTTCGACCAACGACAATTGCCAGGAGCCGAGTGACAGTGCCGAACAGTTCGCAATCGTCGTCGGAACCTTCGTCGCCGTCGTCGGATTCTTCCGCATCATCACAGCCTGGTGTTGCGCAGAGTGCACGACCGGCTCACCCGATCAACACGGACATTGCAGTTCTGGCGGAGTTGTCCGGGGCCCGCCTCGACTGGCTTCATGTCGAGTGGATGGGCGCCGCGACGGCAGTCGACGTCGTCTCCGGCGTTGATCTGCGGGCTCAGGGAATTGTGCCGGGAGATCTGTTTGCGGCGTTGCCGGGTGCTCGCTCGCACGGCGCCGAGTTCGCCGGAGATGCACTTGCTCGCGGAGCTGCCGCGATCTTGACGGACGAAGCCGGGCTGGGTGTGCTTCGCGCATCTGCCCCGAAGATCGACCGGCCCGTGAGAATTTTGGTGCATCCGAAGCCGCGTGACGTGCTCGGCGAGATTTCGGCCGAAATTTACGGCCGACCGTCGGAGAAAATGCAGGTCATCGGCATTACCGGGACGTCGGGTAAGACCACGACGTCATATTTGCTCGAAGCTGCGCTGGCCGGCGCCGGGCGTAAGCCGGGCTTGGTGGGAACTATCGAGACCCGGATCGACGGACGCCACGTGCCGAGCGCCCTCACCACGCCGGAAGCGCCGCAGCTGCATGCGTTGTTCGCCGTCATGGCGGAGCAGGGTATCGACACCGTCGTGATGGAAGTGTCGAGTCACGCTCTTTCGCTCGGGCGCGTCGACGGTATCCGCTTCGACATCGGCGCATTCACCAATCTTTCACAGGACCACCTGGACTTTCACCGAGATTTCGAAGAGTACTTCGAGGCAAAAGCTCGACTGTTCGATCCGCAGTCGACTGTTCGGGCCGACCGTTCCGTCATCTGCGTCGATGATGTCTGGGGTCGCCGGATGGCGGAACTCGTATCCGCCGATGCTCTGACTACAGTGTCGACTTCCGAGTCCGACGCCGATTGGAATGTCGGATCGGTCGAGGTTGCCGTCGACGGTTCGCAGACTTTCGATCTGATGGGACCGGATGGGCAGTCCTCGCCGGTGTCGTTGCGGCTGCCCGGGCGATACAACGTTGCGAATGCTGCCCTCGCGCTGACCATTTGCGTTGCCGCCGATATCGATCTGTCTGCGGCAGTAGCGGCAGTGGGAGTAGTGGATGTTCCCGGCCGCGTCCAGCGCATCGATCGTGGCCAAGGATTCCTCGCCGTCGTCGACTACGCGCACAAGCCCGCTGCGCTGGAAGCGGTCATTGCGACGCTGCGAAATCAGGTCTCCGGTCGAGTCGGGGTCGTTGTCGGTGCCGGTGGCGACCGAGATTCCGGCAAGCGTGCGCTCATGGGTGAAGCGAGCGCGCGCGGCAGCGATCTACTGATCGTCACGGACGACAATCCGAGGACTGAAGTGCCCGCTACAATTCGCGCCGCAGTGATGGCGGGTGCGCTGGCGGTTCCGGAATCCGAGCGAGGGGTGGTGCTCGAGGTGGGGGATCGCGCCGAGGCGATCGAACAAGCTGTTCGTTGGGCACAGCCCGGCGACGTAGTACTGGTGGCCGGTAAAGGTCACGAAACTGGTCAGGAAATCGACGGGGTCAAGCATCCTTTCGATGACCGCGAGGTGCTGGGCGAGATGATCGACCGGATCGTCGTCAACACAGCACATGGAGGCAAGAAATGATCCCGATGACGCTCTCTCGGATTGCCGAGATCGTCGGAGGAACCCTGCACGACGTCGACGATCCGTCGGCGACTGTGACGGGGACCGTCGAATTCGATTCTCGCAGAATAGGTCCGGGCGGACTCTTTCTGGCGCTGCCCGGAGCCCGCGTCGACGGTCACGAGCACGCCGGTGCGGCAGTCGCGGCCGGCGCAGTGGCGGTGTTGGCAGCCCGGCCGGTGGGAGTGCCGGCAATCGTGGTGGCACGACAAGCGTCCACCGGTCCGAGTGCGGTGATGGCTCTCGAACATGACGCGGACGGCAGTGGTGCGGCGGTGCTGCGCGCGCTGGGCTTGCTGGCGCGAGCAGTCGTCGACACGTTGTCGGCCGAGAACGGTCTGACCGTCGTCGGAATCACCGGTTCCGCCGGGAAGACGTCCACCAAGGATCTTGTTGCCGCAGTATTGCGCGGGTCCGGTGAGGTTGTCGCCCCGCCGGGTTCGTTCAACAACGAATTGGGACACCCGTGGACCGCGTTGCGCGCCGACGAGCAAACAGACTTTCTGGTGCTGGAAATGTCGGCCCGGGGTCTCGGACACATCGCGGAATTGGCACAGATCGCACCGCCCAAGATCGGTGTCGTCTTGAATGTGGGTACCGCGCACCTCGGTGAGTTCGGCTCCCGAGAAGCCATCGCGACCACAAAAGGTGAACTGGTAGAAGCTCTTCCGTCCGCATCCGACGGTGGTGTCGCGATTCTCAACGCCGATGATCGTATGGTCGCGGCCATGGCGTCCCGTACCGATGCGCGTGTGGTGCTGGTCGGCCAATCCGAAGGTGCCCACGTGCGGGCAACGGACGTGACGGTCGACGATCAAGCCCGAGCGAGCTTCACGCTGAATTCGGACCAGGGTACGGCGCGAATCCGTCTGGCCGTCCACGGCGAACATCAGGTCGGAAATGCGCTCGCTGCTGCAGCGGTAGCCCTGGAAAACGGCGTCTCGGTCGCGGATATCGCTCGCATCCTCGAAGACACCAAGGCAGCGTCGGCCCGGCGCATGGAGGTCACCGACCGCAGTGACGGCGTCACCGTCATCAACGACAGCTACAACGCCAACCCGGAGTCGATGCGCGCTGCGCTCAAGGCTCTGGTGTCGATGGCGCGCTCGGATCGACACTTCGGCCGTCGAAGCTGGGCAGTGCTCGGCGAGATGGCAGAACTCGGCCCCGAATCCGTGATCGAACACGATGCGATCGGCAGGCTCGCCGTGCGTCTCGATGTCAGCAAGCTGATCGTGGTCGGCACCGGTCGTACGGCTCGCGCGATGAATCAGGGCGCCGTGATGGAGGGTTCCTGGGGCGACGAGTCCGTAGTGGTCCCCGACGCCGCGGCTGCCGTGGCGATCCTCGAATCGGAACTTGCGCCCGGTGACCTGGTGTTGGTCAAGGCATCTCAGTCGATCGGTCTCTGGACAGTGGCCGAGGCGGTTCTGGCGCAGAAGCAGGTGTCGGAGTGATTCAAATTCTGCTGGCCGCCGGCATATCGCTCGCGGTCTCGATCATGCTCACCCCGATTCTGATCAAAGCGTTCGCCAAACAGGGATTCGGTCAGGAGATCCGGACCGAAGGCCCGGCCAGTCACCAGGCGAAGCGTGGAACCCCGACGATGGGCGGTGTCGCGATCCTCGCCGGAATCTGGGCGGGCTACTTCGGCACTCACCTCATCGGAATGGGTATCGACGGGGCGAGTGGACCGTCGGCGTCGGGGCTACTTGTTCTCGGCCTGACCACGGCGCTCGGTGGTGTCGGGTTCCTCGACGATTTCATCAAGATTCGCAAGCAACGCAACCTCGGGCTGAACAAGACGGCCAAGCTCGTCGGACAGTTTGTCGCCGCAGTGATCTTCGGCATCCTCGCGTTGCAGTTCCGCGGTGCCGACGGCTTGACTCCGGGCAGCGTTCATCTGTCTTACGTTCGTGACATTGCGACGGTATCTCTCGGTTCCGTCGTGTTCATCGCGTTCTGTTACCTGCTGGTCAGTGCCTGGTCCAACGCGGTCAACCTCACCGACGGTCTGGACGGACTGGCCGCGGGAGCAATGAGTTTCGTTCTCGGCGCGTACGTCATCATCACCTTCTGGCAGTTCCGAAATTCGTGCGAGACCAGTCCGGTCAAGGGCTGCTACGACGTTCGTGACCCGCTCGACCTTGCGTTGATCTGTGCTGCCGGCGCGGGTGCGTGCATCGGGTTCCTGTGGTGGAACGCGGCCCCGGCCAAGATCTTCATGGGGGACACCGGTTCGCTGGCACTCGGCGGCATGCTTGCCGGACTGTCGATCACCACGAACACCGAATTGTTGATGGTTGTCATCGGCGCACTGTTCGTCGCTGAGGCCGCATCGGTGGTGATCCAGGTAGCGGTATTCAAGTCCAGTCGCCGAAGGGTCTTCCGAATGGCTCCGTTCCACCATCACTTCGAGCTTGCCGGGTGGGCGGAAACCACGGTCATCATCAGATTCTGGTTGCTGGCCGCAATCGCGTCGGCAATCGGGTTGGCGCTCTTCTACAGCGAGTTCCTCGCAGCCATCGGAGGCTGACCGTGACCAACTCTGTGGACTCGACCAACTCTGGGGAGTCAATGAACGATCTGAGTTGGCTTCGCGGACAAAGAGTATTGGTTGCCGGTGGCCGAGTCTCCGGCCAGGCGACCATCGAACCGCTGGTAGCCCTCGGCGCCGTGGTGACGGTCGCCGATTCCACGCTGGATTTTGCAGATCGTTGTGCCGAACTCGGTGCCGATACGGTCACCACCGCCTCGATCGAGGCAGATCAGAATTTGATCAAGCAGTATGCGCTCGTCGTGACGAGTCCAGGTTTCCGGCCGGACGCGCCGATTCTTGCGGCAGCCGCCGGTCACGGAATTCCGATCTGGGGCGACGTCGATTTGTCGTGGCGGGTCGATCACTGCGGTCTGTACGGACCGCCGCGAAAGTGGCTCGTCGTCACGGGAACCAACGGCAAGACGACAACAACGTCGATGCTCGCCTCGATTCTGGACGCTGCAGGTCTCGAAGGGCGCGCATGCGGCAATATCGGTCTGCCGGTGTTGGAAGCGTTGAAGGATACGTCGCCTCGCGTCGACTACCTGGCCGTTGAGCTGTCGTCGTTCCAATTGCACTGGGCCCCTTCGGTGCGCCCTGATGCCGGCGTAGTTCTCAATGTCGCTGAAGACCACCTGGATTGGCACGGCGGCATGGCCGCGTATGCCGAGGCGAAGGCACGGGCGCTCAGTGGCAAGGTCGCGGTCGTCGGGCTTGACGACGCCATTGCCGCGAAATTGGGCCGTGCTGCTTCGGCCGACGTCGTCGTGGGATTCCGATTGGGTGCTCCGGCAGACGGAGAGTTGGGTGTTGCAGACGGGTTTCTCGTCGACAACGCATTCGGGGCCGGCGTGCAACTGGCCGAGGCTGTGGATATCGATCCGCCCGGTCCGGCCGGGATCATGGACGCACTGGCCGCTGCCGCGCTTGCCCGGGCTGTCGGGATCGGTGCCGGCGCCGTTCGAGCTGGGTTGGCAGCTCATCAGGTAGGACCGCATCGTGGCGCAGTTGTCGGCACGGTCGGTTCTGTGGTCTTCGTCGACGATTCCAAGGCGACCAATCCGCATGCCGCCCGGCCGTCGATCCTGGCGCACGAACGTGTGGTGTGGATTGCCGGTGGACTGCTCAAGGGTGCCAGTGTCGACGAGTTGGTGGCTGAGGTCGGCAGCAGGCTAGCCGGCGCAGTGCTGCTGGGAAGTGATGCCGGTGAGATCGAGCAGGCGTTGTCGCGACACGCGCCCGAGGTCCCCGTCGTCCGTGTGGGGACGGAGGACGATGCAGAGGTGAACAAAATTCACTGCTCGTCGACGAAGTTCGTGACATTGCCTTCGGGATCCGACGCGGATGCGGTGATGGCGGCCGTGGTCGGCGAGGCCGCGGCGTTGGCAGTGGTATCGGTACAGCCCGGCAGTGCGGTGGTCTTGGCACCCGCAGCTGCGTCGTTGGACATGTTCGACAGCTACGGCCATCGAGGCAACAGTTTTGCGGCAGCCGTCGCGGAGCTGGCCGATCAGCCACCCGGATCAGTGAGCGACGCCGGAAACACGCAATGACTCAGGGTCCCAAGACCCGAATCGGTGCCTGGTTGGCGCGGCCGTTGGCGTCGTTCCATCTGGTGATCACGATTGCCGTGATGCTGACGGTCTTGGGCCTGGTGATGGTGCTGTCCGCGTCGGGTGTCGAGCAATTTACAAGCGGTGGCTCAGCCTATTCGTTGTTCATTCAGCAGTTGATCTTCGCGGTGCTGGGTTCGGTACTTTTTTATGTGGCCTTGAGGATTCCGGCCCGCACGCTTCGACGATTCTCGTTTCCGGTTTTTGCCGTCGTTTTGGTAATGCTTGTGCTGGTACTTATTCCGGGAATCGGCACCGCCGCTCAGGGTGCGCGTCGATGGTTCACAGTGGGCGGGTTCTCGCTTCAACCGTCAGAGCTCATGAAAGTTGTGCTCGCAATTTGGGGCGCGCACTTGCTTGCGTCGAGGAGACCTGGCGACAATTCGGTTCGCTCGATCCTGATCCCGCTGGTGCCGGCCGCGCTCCTGGTGTTCGCCTTGGTTGTCGCGCAACCGAACCTGAGTACGACGATCGCTTTGGGCATTATCGTCGGTGCACTCTTGTGGTTCGGCGGTCTTCCGTTGAAATTGTTCGGAACTATTGCCGTGACCGGTGTCGTACTCGCCGGAACCCTGGCATTGACCGCTGGATACCGATCGGACCGGGTCAAGTCGTTCTTCAATCCCAGTGACGACCTTCAAGGTGGCAATTACCAAGCGAAGCAAGCTCTGTATTCGCTCGCTGACGGCAGGATCTTCGGTGTGGGGTTGGGGCAGAGTGCCGCTAAATGGAATTATCTGCCCAACGCGCACAACGACTTCATCTTTGCGATCATCGGCGAGGAACTAGGGTATGTCGGTTGTCTCGTCGTGCTCGGACTCTTCGCGGGGTTTGTCTACACCGGCTTGCGTATCGCGGCTCGAAGTATCGATCCGTTCTGGCGACTGCTTTCCGCCACGGCAACCACGTGGATCGTCGGTCAAGCGATGATCAATATCGGATATGTGATCGGATTGCTCCCCGTGACGGGCCTTCAGTTGCCTCTGGTCTCCGCGGGCGGTTCGTCGCTGGCGATCACGTTATTCATGTTCGGCATCATTGCGAACGCGGCGCGTCACGAACCCGAAGCCATCGCAGCCCTGCAATCCGGTCAGGACGGTAAGATTTCCAGGCTCCTGCGGTTGCCCATGCCGGTTCCGTACCGGGCTTCCGGCGGCGTTCGTCGTGCTGCCCCGCAGCGTCGAAACGAGCCGGCACGCCAGGCAGGGCAGAATGGACGACGTCGGCAGGCGCCGACTCGGAACACACAGGACCCACAAGATATTCGAGAGCGAGGAATTCGTAGGTGAGCGGCAAAAATTCGGCCCTGTCGGTAGTAGTGGCCGGAGGAGGAACAGCCGGTCATATCGAGCCAGCTCTGGCAGTAGCGGACGCAGTGAAAGCTCTGGCTCCCGACACCGTGATCACAGCGCTCGGGACGGCCCGAGGTCTGGAAACGACGTTGGTACCGGCCCGCGGATACACCCTCGAACTGATCCCGCCGGTCCCACTGCCCCGTAAGCCGACGATGGATCTGGTGAAACTCCCGATGCGGCTTCGGGCCTCGGTCCGTAAGACGCGCGAGGTCCTCGACGCCGTCGATGCGGACGTCATCGTGGGTTTCGGTGGATATGTGGCGTTGCCCGCGTACCTCGCTGCGCGCGGTGGGTTGCTTCGACGCCGCCGCAATATCCCGATTGTCATTCACGAAGCCAATGCCAGTGCCGGGATTGCGAACAAGATCGGCGCGCGACTTGCAACGCGGGTTCTGGCTGCGGTGCCGGGATCAGGTGTGAAGAATCGCGGCGCCGAGGATGCCGACATCGTGGGGATTCCGGTTCGGGCGTCCATCGCGAATTTCGACCGCGCGGGCTTGCGTTCGCAGGCTCGGGAGTACTTCGGGCTTCCGCAGGACGGGCCGGTTCTGCTGGTGTTCGGAGGTTCGCAGGGCGCCGCATCACTGAACGATGCAGTCAGCGGAGCGGCTCAGGCTCTGGCAGATGCCGGAATCTCCGTGTTGCATGCGCACGGACCCAAGAACTCGCTTGTCGTCACGCAGCATTCGGCGTCGGCGCCGTATGTTGCTGTTCCGTACCTGTCTCGGATGGACCTCGCGTATGCGGCCGCCGACGCAACGATTTGCCGTTCCGGTGCCATGACGGTTGCCGAGGTGTCGGCCGTTGGACTACCGGCCGTGTACGTCCCGTTGCCACACGGAAACGGGGAGCAGGAACTCAATGCAAAACCTGTGGTCGCCGCGGGCGGCGCGATGATCGTCAGTGACGCTGAACTGACCCCGGCATTTGTAGCAGCCACGGTCGTGCCATTGCTTGTCGACGCGCCGCGTCTGCAGGAGATGAGTGACGGTGCCAGCGGCCTCGGGCACAGAACAGCCGCCACGGAAATTGCGCGAATCGTGCTGGAAACAGCGGAACGCCACAACACAGCAGTAAGCAACAACACTAGGGGAAACCGATGACCGCGCTGCCCGCCCACCTCGAGCGAGTACACATGGTGGGAATAGGTGGTGCCGGCATGTCCGGCATCGCACGAATTTTGTTGTCCCGCGGCGGACTCGTGTCAGGGTCGGACGCGAAGGAAAGCCGTGGCGTGTTGGCGTTGCGGGCGCGCGGAGCGCAAGTCCGTATCGGTCACGACGCCGACGCACTCGACTTGTTGCCCGGTGGGCCCACCGTAGTTGTCACTACGCATGCAGCCATTCCCAAGGACAACCCCGAACTCGTCGAGGCAGCACGTCGTGGGATTCCGGTGATTCTCCGGCCGGCGGTTCTCGCGTCGTTGATGGAGGGAAACCGCACGTTCCTGGTTTCGGGTACTCACGGTAAGACGTCGACGACGTCGATGCTGGTGGTTGCGTTGCAGCACTGCGGTTTCGACCCGTCGTTCGCAGTGGGTGGCGAACTCAACGAAGCCGGCACCAATGCGCACCACGGCAGTGGGGATGTTTTCGTGGCCGAGGCCGACGAGAGCGACGGGTCGCTACTGCAGTACGACCCCGACGCGATAGTCGTGACAAATATCGAAGCTGATCACCTGGATTACTTCGGAAGTGTCGAGAATTACGTTCAGGTATTCGACGATTTTGTCGACAAGCTTGCTCCTGGCGGACTGCTGATCGCGTGCCTCGACGACGAGGGTTCTGCGGATCTTGCGAAGCGCATAGTTGCATCCGGCCGCAAAGACATTCGGGTTATCGGCTACGGCAGTGCGGATGTCGATGCCGCTGACGCCTTCGAGCCTGTCGACGGAGTTGAGGTGGGCGTGCGCCTACTCGATTTCCGTGCCCACGACGTAGGTGGTGTACTTCAATTCCAGTTGGCCGGAGAAGCGGCTGCGCGGACGGTGCGCATGGCGGTTCCGGGACGGCATATGGCGTTGAATGCGCTTGCCGCACTCTTGGCTGCCCAAGACGCAGGCGCAGAAATCGACGAAATCGTCGAAGGTCTCGCCGGATTCGGGGGAGTGCACCGACGTTTCCAGTTCACCGGTCGTGAGCGCGGAGTGCGAGTATTCGACGACTATGCGCACCATCCCACCGAGGTGCGTGCCGTGCTGAGTGCGGCGGCGGATCTCGTTCGCCCGCAGGATGATTCGTCGGTATCGAATTCTGCGGCCGGTCGGGTAATCGTGGTATTCCAGCCGCACCTGTATTCGCGGACGGCTACCTTCGCTACGGAGTTCGCGGCTGCGTTGGACCTGGCCGACGAGGTGGTCGTGCTCGACGTCTACGGCGCCCGTGAAGAGCCGATGCCCGGTGTCAGTGGGGCTTTGGTGGCCCAGTCGGTCACCAAGCCTGTTCACTATCAGCCTGATCTGTCGCTGGCGCCGCGCCAGGTTGCCGGGCTCGCGCACCCGGGCGACATCGTCATCACGATGGGTGCGGGTGATGTCACGATGTTGGGCAAGCAGATTCTCGATGCGCTGCGCACGGCTCCTCATCAGGCTCAGCGCACCCAGTCGCAATGAGTCCTGACGCACGCAGCCACCGTGGTCGTCGTGATCCGGGTGCGCGGCGGGCCACGAGCACACGTCGGCGAAGCACTCGAACCGAATCCCGCTATTCGACGCGAGTAGCTGCGCCGGCCGCGGCACCGGAGCCCACGCCGAAGGGTCCGTGGTTCAAGCGACCCGTGATCATGCTGCCGTTCGCGACAGTGGTCGTCGTCGGGCTTTTACTGACAGCGTGGCTGTCTCCGGTGCTTTCGGTACGCGGCACCGAGGTCTGGGGAGCGACGACGGTCGATGAGGCGCAGATTCTCGACTTGCTGGCGATACCTGCCGGCCAGCCGCTGATGCGGGTGGACACAGGCTCGGCTGCGGCTCGGGTTGCGGCCATACCCAAGGTGGCGTCGGCGCGGGTGCAGCGAATGTATCCGTCGACCATTCGCGTGACGGTGACCGAACGCGTGCCGGTCGTGTTCATCGATTCTCCGGAAGGCGCGCATTTTCTGGACGAAACGGGCGTCGATTTCGAGATCGGTGTTCCGCCGCCAGGTGTGCCGCGATTGGTGACGGCAACACCGGGGTGGAACGATCCGTCGACGTTGGCTGCGTTGAATGTCCTTGCTGCCTTGCCGCCGGAGCTACGTTTCCAAGTGGGAGAGGTTGCGGCGCGGTCGATTTCGGATGTGTCGTTGACTCTGGTGGACGGACGAGTGGTCAACTGGGGAGGCGTCGAGAAGTCTGATCGTAAGGCCGCGGTGACGCTTCCGCTGCTGACTCAGCCGGGTCAGACCTACGACGTGTCGAGTCCTGATCTTCCGACGGTGCGCTAGCTTGCGTCGAACTAGAGTGTATTTACGTCAAATACTTCCGTCTGTCTCGGCGCGCCTAATGGCGGATCGTGACGTCGATGCATAGCGTTTGGTTTCAGATCGAGTACTTGACATAACTCTAACCCTGTGGTTGAGGTTGAGAGTTGAGATTTCAGCGTTACCCAGCTTCATCCAGCAATAGACAAACAATGCGTAATACGACACGGAAGGCGAGAGCCGATGACGCCCCCGCATAACTACCTCGCCGTAATCAAGGTCGTCGGCATCGGCGGCGGCGGCGTGAACGCAGTCAACCGCATGATCGAACAGGGACTCAAGGGAGTCGAGTTCATCGCGGTCAACACGGACGCGCAAGCCCTCCTGATGAGTGACGCCGACGTCAAACTCGACGTCGGTCGCGAACTGACCCGCGGTCTCGGTGCCGGTGCCGATCCTGAGGTCGGCCGCAAGGCTGCCGAGGATCACAAGGACGAGATCGAAGAAGTCATCAAGGGCGCCGATATGGTGTTCGTGACCGCTGGTGAAGGCGGTGGAACCGGAACCGGTGGCGCCCCTGTCGTCGCGGCTATCGCCCGGAAGTTGGGCGCACTGACGGTCGGCGTCGTGACGCGGCCGTTTTCCTTCGAAGGCAAGCGCCGTGGTGGCCAGGCCGACGCGGGAATTCAGCAATTGCGAGAGTCGTGCGACACGCTCATCGTCATCCCCAACGATCGCCTGCTCCAGCTCGGTGACGCGGCTGTCAGTCTGATGGATGCGTTCCGTAGCGCCGACGAGGTTCTCCTCAACGGCGTTCAGGGCATCACCGACCTGATCACCACTCCCGGACTGATCAACGTGGACTTCGCGGACGTGAAGGGCGTTATGTCCGGTGCCGGTAGCGCACTCATGGGTATCGGCTCGTCCCGCGGCGAAGGCCGAGCGATCAAAGCCGCTGAGTCCGCGATCAACTCGCCGCTTCTCGAAGCATCGATGGAAGGCGCCCGCGGCGTTCTGTTGTCGATCGCCGGTGGCAGCGATCTCGGCCTGTTCGAGATCAACGAAGCGGCTACGCTCGTGCAGGAAGCTGCACACATCGACGCCAACATCATCTTCGGAACAGTCATCGACGATTCACTCGGCGACGAAGTTCGTGTGACAGTCATCGCTGCCGGTTTCGACGGCGGTGCGCCTGCGCGTCGTCCGGTCGAGTCGGGTGCGCCTGGCCGTGGATCCATCGGCGCCGGCCGTGCGGGCGAGGTCGGACGTTCGCCCGTAGCGGCGGAATCCCCTGTGGAGCAGCAGGTTCCGGTTGCGCGTGAGCCCATCGGCGGGGGCTCGCTGCCGCCGCTCGACGGCCCGCGTCACGCACCACAGCCGGAAGATGACGGCGACGACGACGTCGACGTTCCCGTCTTCATGCGTCGCTGACAACAGCGCCGCGCACAGTCTCGAGGTCAGGGTATCCAGTTTTCTGGGTACCCTGTTCTTGACTGATCCTTTCTTCATCCAGGAACTGCACCCGGATCATGTCCCATGTAGCAGTGAACATTCGACGTTTGTGAGCACAAAATCTTGAGTACCGAGAAGTCGACCGCTAATTTTCGAGTCCGCCGCGTCGTGACGAGTCGAGCAGGCGGTGTTTCACAGGCGCCGTACGACTCGTTCAACCTCGGTGACCATGTTGGAGACAACGCCGACGCCGTCGAGTCCAATCGTCGGCGCCTCGCGCAGGAAATCGGCGTCGAGCCGAATCACCTTGTCTGGATGGAACAAATCCATTCGCGCAACGTCACTGTCGTGACGGAGCCGACGAATGAGGTCATTGCGGTGACCGATGCTCTGGTCACCACCGTCCCCGGGTTGGCTCTCGCGACGCTCAGCGCCGACTGTGTTCCGGTCTTGCTGTCCGACGAACAAGCCGGAGTGATCGCCGCGATTCATGCCGGCCGGATCGGCGCTCGTATCGGAATCGTGCCGCGTGTGCTGGCTGAGATGGTGCGCCAGGGTGCCGACGTTTCCCGGATTGGGGCCTTCCTCGGACCGGCCGCCAGCGGTCGCCAGTACGAGGTCCCCGCTTCGATGCGCGCGGATGTGGAAAAGCACTTGCCGGGCAGTGCAACTCGCACGGCAAAGGGAACTCCCGGACTCGACCTCCGGGCCGGAATCCGCAAGCAACTCCTCGATGCCGGTGTCAAGGGCGTCGCCGAGGATCCTCGTTGCACCATCGAGGACAAAGCACTGTTCAGTCATCGTCGCGAGTCACTGACCGGACGTCAGGCCGCAGTGATCTGGATGGATCCGATCGCACCGGCCGAATCTCCGGTCGCGTCCGCACCAGCCGAATCCGCAGCTGCGGAAACCGACTAGGTCATTCGTATGAACGACGACGCCGATTCTTCGCGAGTAGCCGACATCGCGTCGGCGCTCGACTCGGTCCGGGCCAGGCTGGCGGCGGCGTGTGTCGCTGCCGGTCGGCCCACCGCCGACGTGAAACTCCTGCCGGTGACAAAGTATTTTCCGGCATCGGATGCGCGAATTCTCTACGACTTGGGTTGCCGTGAGTTCGGGGAGTCCCGAGAGCAGGAAGCGATCACGAAGGTCGCGGAATTCGACGCTGTGACGCGTACTGATTCCGCCGAGCTTGTTCGCTGGCACATGATCGGCCAGTTGCAGCGGAACAAGGCGCGATCCGTCGCCAAGTGGGCCTACGCAATTCATTCCGTTGACAGCCCCCGGCTGGCCGCTGCCCTCGATCGTGGGGCACTCGGCGCGCTTGACGACAATGATCGCACCTCGCCACTGCGAGTGCTGATCCAAGTCAGTCTCGACGGAGACCCCTCGCGTGGCGGTGTCACTCTCGAAGAATTGGCACCTCTCGCAGACAAGATCGAGACAGCAGAAGGTCTGGATTTCGCCGGCCTGATGGCCGTTCCGCCGCTGGGTACAGATCCCGACGAGCAGTTCTCGATCCTGCACGACGCGCATCGAGCGCTCCTCGAGTCACACCCGAAGGCAATCGAATTGTCGGCCGGTATGACCGGTGATCTGGAGGCCGCAGTTCGCCACGGATCGACATGCGTGCGTGTCGGAACCGCACTGCTCGGCTCACGACCAGTAACCTCGAAATGATCGCTCAGGTGATCGCCCAACCCGTCCACACCGCTGCGACCGGTCGCAGTCGGATTGATTCCGCCGCGCCAAGGAAGGTCGATCAATGAGCAACCTGCACAAGTTCAAGGCTTACTTCGGCATGGTTCCCCTCGATGACTACGAGGACGAGTACGTGGAGGAGCCCGACCAGGCTCGTCGCGCACCTCGTCGTAGTCACGATGGTTACGCCGAACGCGATGACCGAGAGTTCGCCGAGCCGGCGTTCTCGAAGGCCGGTTACGCACCCAGTCGTCGTGAAGAGGAAGAAGCCGATTTCGATCGTTACGATTCGCGTCCGCGCATCGATGCAGTCGGAAGCCGCGCGCCGCGCCCCTCGATGGCACCGCGCCCGGCGAGTCGCGGAAACCTTGCAGTCGACGCTCGTGCCGAGCGCCCCGAGGTTCGCCGCGCTCCTGTAGTCGACGACGGCGGCCCGCTGGCGAAGATCACGACGCTGCGCCCGCAGAGTTACGCCGAAGCCCGGACCATCGGTGAGCGATTCCGCGACGGAACACCCGTCATCATGGATTTGGTCGACATGAGCAATGCCGACGCAAAGCGACTGGTCGATTTTGCCGCCGGTCTTGCATTTGCCCTGCGCGGTTCGTTCGACAAGGTCGCCACCAAGGTGTTTCTTCTCTCACCGGCTGACATCGATGTGTCGGCCGAGGAGCGTCGTCGCATCGCGGAGACAGGCTTCTACAGCCAAAAATGATTCTCTCGATTACGGATAGCTCCCTGAACAGCGGAAACGCTGCGAATGTTGGTTGGCTGAAGCCCGTGCAGATGACCTCGATCGACGGCGTGCCCGCTCGTGATTCAGTGAGTTTGCGGAGCTCCGGTTTTGCTGCCGATGCAGGATGTCTGTTTTGGACGCCACGCAGAAGTCAGGCAGAGTGAGGGTGTGAGCGCGCTTTTTGATGTGATCTATCTCGTGCTGGTGCTGTTCTGGCTTTTGCTGATCGGCAGAGTAATAGTCGAGTTCGTTCGTTCGTTCGCCAGAGACTGGCGACCGTCGGGAGTGGTCGCAGTCATTCTCGAAGCAGTTTTCACTATCACCGATCCGCCGGTGAAACTTCTTCGCAAGTTGATCCCTCCGATCAACTTGGGTGGAGTTCGCCTGGATCTATCCATCATGGTCTTGCTTTTCATCGTCATCATCCTGATGTCGGTTGTCGGCTCGGCGCGGTAGTAGAGCGGGTGTGCCAGAATGGAACCCATAGCTCGTGTGGCGGTTCGCCGCTACGTACACCGTGCTGTAGCTGAATGCTTGCTAGACCGCCTAATGACGCGTGAAGGGATCCTTCCATGCCGCAACTGACTCCAGCTGACGTGCACAACGTTGCGTTCAGCAAGCCGCCTATCGGCAAGCGTGGCTACAACGAAGACGAGGTCGACGCTTTTCTTGATCTCGTCGAGCAGGCACTGTCGCAGCTCATCGAAGAAAATGCAGATTTGCATCAGCGCGTAGGTGAGCTGGATCAGGAACTTGCCGCCGCGAAGAAGGCGCCCGCTGGTGCGCAGGCTGCTCCGGTTGCTCCGCAGCCCAAGCCTGAACCGGCTCGCGTGGTCGAGGCTCCCAAGCCCGCTCCCGTCGTGGCACCGGTCCCCGTGGCCGCAGCAGCTCCGGTACCGCAGAGCGCTGACACACACATGCAGGCAGCCAAGGTCCTCGGCCTGGCGCAGGAGATGGCTGATCGCCTCACCGGTGATGCCAAGGCGGAGTCCGAGCAGTTGCTCGGAAGCGCTCGTACCAACTCCGAGCAGCTGATGAGCGAAGCTCGCAGCAAGGCCGACGGCATGATCTCTGACGCGCGCAACAAGTCGGAAGCAATGCTCACCGACGCGCAGACTCGCTCCGAGACCCAGCTTCGTCAGGCTCAGGAGAAGGCCGATGCTCTCAAGGCAGACGCCGAGAAGAAGCACACCGAGATCATGGCGACGATCAACCAGCAGCGTTCGGTCCTCGAAGGCCGTATCGAGCAGCTCAAGACGTTCGAACGTGAGTACCGGGTGCGTCTCAAGTCCTACCTGGAATCGCAGCTCGAAGAGCTCGAACAGCGCGGTTCCGCAGTGCCGGTCGACGGTGGCCAGGAATCTTTCAGCCCGTCGTTCGCAAAGGGAAACAGCTGACCGAGAGATTCTCGACGGTCAGCGGCGACACCGGTAGAGGGTGACACGTGCTGGTCTCGACGATAGTTCTCGCTGCGGCAGGATTCGCGTTCCTGGTCATTGCTCTGGCAACCGGTTCGATTGTCTGGGCGTGGGCTTGTATCGCAATTTGCATCGCAGGTGCCGTTCTCTTGCTGGTCAGTGCGCTGACCAGCAAGAGGGCGGTTCTGCCGTTGGATGAGCCGGATCGGTCCGCTGTCTCCGGGGCCGGGCCGATCCCGGATTCCGGGGACGCGCCCGATTCTGCGCACACCGATGGCGGATCAGCGAATGAAAACGACGAGCATTAGACTGGTCGACACGAACACAGGCTAATTAGGATTTATCTGGCGATGAACCGGCTATCACCGGGGAGCCTTCGGAAGAACGGTGATTCAGTAGGCAATCGAGCCTGCCGGGCACTCAGTAGAACCGAACGGGTGAGCCCGTCACAGCTCGATCAGAGAGGTAACCGGAAGTCCGGAAGGTGAACGTCGCCGGATTCACGTGTTGCAAGCGGGGTGGTACCGCGGTACGTACGCAGATGCGCACTTATCGTCCCCGTGCCGAGTCGGACAGGCACGAGGAGATCGCAGTGGCGAGTAACGGGTACCCCAAAGTCGATTACGGCGTCCCCGCCGATACCGGGGTCAAGTTTCCGGTTCTGGAAGAAAAGGTCCTGAAAGAGTGGGCTGACGACGACACCTTCCGGGCGTCTGTTGCCAATCGCGACGGCAACGAGGAGTTCGTCTTCTACGACGGCCCGCCGTTCGCCAATGGTTTGCCCCACTACGGTCACTTGCTGACGGGCTACGTCAAGGACCTCGTGCCGCGTTTCCAGACCATGCGGGGCCGCAAGGTCGAACGCCGATTCGGTTGGGACTGCCACGGACTGCCGGCTGAGCTCGAGGCCGAGAAGCAGCTCGGCATCAAGGACAAGTCCGAGATCGACGTCATGGGTCTCGCCAAGTTCAACGACTACTGCAGGTCGTCGGTACTCAAGTACACCGATGACTGGCGTGAGTACGTCACCCGTCAGGCTCGCTGGGTCGATTTCGACAACGACTACAAGACCCTCGATATCGACTTCATGGAGTCGGTCATGTGGGCGTTCAAGGAACTTTTCGACAAGGGCCTGATCTACCAGGGATTCCGCGTCCTGCCGTACAGCTGGTACGAGCAGACGCCGCTGTCCAACCAGGAAACCAAGCTGGATGACGCGTACAAGATGCGTCAGGATCCGGCTGTCACGGTCGACATGCCGTTGGTGGCGCCGGGTTCGCCTCTCGACGGCGCCAACGCGATCATCTGGACCACGACGCCGTGGACGCTTCCTTCCAACTTGGCGACAGCGGTGCACCCCGAGATCGACTATGTCCAGGTACTCGGCTTGGACGGCAAGCGGTATGTGTTGGCGGAAGCTCGCGTCGGTCATTACGCGCGTGAGCTGGGGGAGGAGCCCGAGGTGGTTTCGCGCCACAAGGGCAGCGAACTCGTCGGATTGTCTTACACCCCGCCGTTCGATTTCTTTGTGGGACATCCGAATTCGCATGTCGTTTTGTCCGCCGACTATGTCACCGTGGATTCGGGAACCGGAATCGTCCACCTCGCACCAGCTTTCGGTGAAGAGGATATGGATGTCGCTACTGCCAACGGTATCGAGGTCGTTCAGCCTCTCGACGCTGGCGGAAAGTTCACGTCGATGGTGCCGACGTACGAGGGCTTGATGGTCTTCGATGCGAACCCGGTCATCATCAAGGATCTCAAGGCTGCCGGAAAGTTGTTGCGGCACGAGACGATTGAGCACTCGTACCCGCACAGTTGGCGCAGTGGTCAGCCGCTTATCTACATGGCAGTTCCGTCGTGGTTCGTTTCCGTCACCAAGTTCCGCGACCGCATGGTCGAGCTCAACCAGGGCATCACGTGGGTGCCCGACCATATCCGCGACGGCCAGTTCGGTAAGTGGCTCGAAGGTGCTCGCGACTGGAACATCAGCCGAAACCGCTACTGGGGCAGTCCGATCCCGGTGTGGATGTCCGACGATCCGCAGTACCCGCGCATGGATGTATACGGTTCGCTCGATCAGCTGGAGGCAGACTTCGGCGTGCGCCCGGCCGATCTGCACCGTCCGGTGATCGACGATTTGGTCCGTCCCAACCCGGACGACCCGACCGGCAAGTCGATGATGCGTCGGGTGCCCGAGGTTCTGGACTGCTGGTTCGAATCAGGTTCCATGCCGTTCGCTCAGGTTCACTACCCCTTCGAGAACCAGGATTGGTTCGAGACTCACTACCCCGGCGATTTCATCGTCGAGTACAACGGTCAGACGCGCGGCTGGTTCTACAACCTGCACGTGCTCGCTACCGCATTGTTTGATCGTCCCGCGTTCAAAACTGTTGTGGCACACGGCATCGTCCTCGGTGACGACGGATTGAAGATGAGCAAGTCCAAGGGCAACTACCCGGATGTCAAGGAGGTGTTCAACCGCGACGGCAGTGATGCCATGCGCTGGTTCCTGATGTCCTCGCCGATCCTGCGTGGTGGAAACCTTGTTGTCACCGAGCAGGGCATTCGCGAAGGTGTTCGCCAAGCGCTGCTGCCGCTGTGGAATGCCTGGAGCTTCCTACAGTTGTATGCACCGGAATCCGGTGTGTGGCGTACGGATTCGGAGAACATCCTCGACCAGTACATCTTGGCGAAGCTCGCGAGTACTCGCGATGTCATCACCGACGCTCTCGAGGCTAACGACATCTCCGGTGCCTGCGACGAATTGCGCTTGTTCTGTGATGCACTCACCAATTGGTATGTGCGACGCTCACGTTCACGTTTCTGGGATGAGGATCGCGACGCGATCGACACGCTCCACACTGTTCTCGAAGTAGTCACGCGTTTGGCTGCGCCGCTGCTGCCGTTGGTGTCCGAAGTGATCTGGCGCGGATTGACCGGTGAACGTTCGGTGCACCTGGCTGATTGGCCGGAGGCGTCGGAATTGCCGGCCAACCCTGAACTGGTTTCCGCGATGGATGACGTGCGTGTGGTCTGCTCCACCGTGCTGAGCCTGCGTAAGGCACAGAACCTGCGGGTTCGGTTGCCGCTGCCCGAGGTCACTGTCGCTGCGCCCGATTCTGAGCGTCTGCGTCCGTTCCTCGGCTTGATCGCCGACGAGGTCAACGTCAAGAAGGTCGATCTCACGGACGACGTCGACGCTCACGGTCGCTTCGAGATTGTGGTCAACGCGCGCGCTGCCGGCCCGCGTCTGGGCAAGTCCGTGCAGACCGTCATCAAGGCAGTGAAGGCCGGCGACTGGACCGAGAACGCCGACGGCGTTGTCGTCGCCGCCGGAATTGAACTCCTTCCGGAGGAGTACACGCAGAAACTGGTTGCAGCAGAACCTGATTCAACGGCTGCTCTTCCCGATGGCATCGGCCTGGTTGTTCTCGACTCGGCCGTGACCGAAGAGCTCGAGGCTGAGGGTTGGGCCAAGGACCGTGTCCGTGAATTGCAGGATGCACGCCGCAATGCCGGTCTCGCCGTGTCGGACCGCATCAAGGTCATCCTCGAGGTACCTGAGGATCGCAAGGACTGGGCACAGCGCCACGGTGACATGATCGCCGGTGAGGTTCTGGCGGTCGAATTCTCCGTCGGTGAGGCCGGTAGCGACGCTGTGGACCTCGCTGAGGGAATCCGCGCCGCGATCACGAAGGCCTGAGTACAAGTAGGCCTAATGCACGCTGACTCCGGTGCCCCGAAATGTGTCGGGGCGCCGGAGTAGCGTGCTGGCATGAGCTCGAGCAAAGACACGGTCGCGTGGATCCTGGAACAGTTGGAGCCGCTCGACGTCCGTGCCCGGGCTATGTTCGGTGAGTACGGGTTGTATTGCGACGAGAAGATCGTTGGCCTGATCTGCGGCGATCTGCTGTTCGTCAAACCCACAAAGGTCAGTGGGGAGTTTGTATCGATGGCGGAGTTGGCACCGCCGTATCCGGGAGCCAAAGACTACTACCGGGTGCCTCGAGAGGGTCTGGACGACGTCGAGGAACTTCAGGCATTTATCCAGCGAACTGCTGACGCGTTGCCGCTGCCCAAGAAGAAATCGCCGAAGAAGAAATTGCCCATTATCGCCGATGAATCACGCTGACCCGACGCGAAGTCGAAGGTGGGTACTTCATCTCGACATGGATGCGTTTTTCGCTTCCGCCGAGCAGTTGACTCGTCCGACTTTGCGGGGCCGCCCGGTGATGGTGGGCGGTCTGGGTGGCCGGGGTGTGGTTGCCGGTTGTAGTTACGAGGCCCGTGCTTTCGGGGCTCGCTCCGCTATGCCGATGCATCAGGCACGTCGATTGGTGGGCGGTGGGGGAGTAGTTCTTCCGCCGCGGATGTCGCTCTATTCGGTGCTGAGCAAGCAGGCATTTGACGCGTTGAGGCTGCGAATGCCGGTGCTGGAACAGTTGTCAGTGGACGAGGCATTCGGTGAGCCGACGGAACTGGCGGGCGCCGGTGCCGATGAGGTTCGCGCGTTCTGTGAGGACATTCGTGCTCTCGTCCTGGCCGAGACGGGATTGGTTGCGTCCATCGGTGCGGGGGCCGGCAAGCAGGTGGCCAAAATTGCGTCGGGCCTGGCCAAACCGAATGGCGTTGCGGTGGTTCCGCCTGGTCAGCAGCGGGATCTGCTCGATCCGTTGCCGGTACGCAAGCTGTGGGGAATCGGTCCGGTGGCGGAGGAGAAACTTAAACGGCTCGGGATCGTGACCATCGGCGGGTTTGTGCGGACACCTCCTGCGGAGGTTGCATCGATCCTGGGCACAACGGTGGGGCCGGGCCTGCACCGGCTGGCTCAGGGCATCGACGATCGTCCGGTCGCGGAGCGTGCGGAGTCCAAGCAGATCAGTGCAGAATCGACGTACGCCACCGACATCGTGACGTTGGCGCAGTTGCGTGCTGCGGTCGAAAACAGTGGTGGCTCTGCCTATTCCAGACTGGAGAAGGACGGCCGCGCTGCTCGGACTGTGGTACTCAAGCTCCGGAAATCCGATATGAGTGTCCTGACCCGATCAGTGACCCTGCCGTATGCAACCCTCGACCGCGCGATCCTGATCGCGACTGCGCAGAAACAGGTGATCGATCCGTTGGAGTTGGGTCCGATCCGGCTTGTCGGGGTGGGTTTTGCCGGGCTGTCGACCGTCCGTCAAGGGTCGTTGTTTCCGGAACTCGACCAGGATGTGCCGGGGTATCTGGTTGAAACGGTGTCGGACGAACCCGACGCACCGGTGCCGGCTCGGGTTCCGGAGAGATACTGGCACCCCGGTCTGGACGTGAGCCATCCAGAATTCGGACACGGTTGGGTGCAGGGTGCTGGACACGGTGTGGTCACGGTCCGGTTCGAAACCCGTTCCACGGGAACAGGAATCGCCAAAACATTTCCCGACGACGACGCGTATCTCCAAGTGGCGGATGCGCTCGGCAGCCTACTCTGAGGAGATCCTTAGACTTTCCACACTTACCGTTGGGTAATGTGATGAAGGACCGCGAGTGCCCACGTTTATGGTGCGCTCGTATGTGAACACCGGAATGGATAGGACTGAGAAGTTGAAGCTTCGTAACATGACCGTCGCAGCCGTCGCGATTGCAGCGGCCCTGACGATGACTGCCTGCAGTTCCAGCGAGACCGAGACCCCGAAGACGACTACCAAGACCACGACGGCCGCTCCTGAAACAACCTCGGTAGCGCTGCCGTCGGCTGCCGACCTCAATGCACTTCTGGTCAAGGGCCTCGACGAGAGTGTTCCCGTCGCGGAGCGTGCCAACCTCGTCGAGGGTGCCGAGGCTGATCCCGAGCTGATGAACCAGGTTGCCGCAGCTGCCAAGGCTGCCAACGCTACGGTCGAGATTCTCGACCCGGTCATCGACACGGGTAGCGATACTGCTTCGGCTTCCTTGAACATCATCGTCAACGGACAGCCGCTCGGTCAGGGCGCTCAGGCGTCCTTCGTGTACTCCGATGGCGTGTGGAAGCTTTCGAAGACCACCGCTTGCGCGATTCTTCCGGTTGCGAACCTGACGTCGCCTGCGTGTGCTTGATTTTCAACTCTGAATAGAAACTGCCGTCGGTCCCTGAAAGGGGGAGCCGACGGCAGTTTTTTCTGTTCAGCAGGTCAGTGATGGAAGCCTTCGGTGACGCGTGGCCGGGGCATCGGAGTGGCGAGTTCGTCGAGGAATGCGGTTTCTTCCTCGATGACGCGCAACAGGCTTGCCGCCAAGTCCATACTCAAGCCGTTCCGCACGACGATGCGTTGAACGGTGAGGTCGGTCAGGTTGTCGGGCATCGGGTACGCGGGAACCAGCCAGCCCTTGGAGCGAAGGCGATCCGACAGGTCGTAGAGGGTCCAATTTTCTGTGTGCCCGGGCTTGAGACGCCACGCGAAGACCGGAATGTCGGTGCCGTCGTTCCAGAGCTCGAAGGCGTCGAGTTTTCCGATGCCCTCCGCCAGGAACTTCGCGACGTCCTGCGAGGACTGTTGGATGCTGCGATATCCGTCGCGTCCCAGTCGAAGGAACAAGTAGAACTGCAGGATCACCTGCGCGCCGGGACGGGAAAAATTAAGCGCGAAGGTCGGCATGCTGCCGCCGAGATAGCTGACCTTGAATACGAGATCATCCGGGAGTAGATCTTCCGACCGCCACACCACCCAGCCCAGTCCCGGATAGACCAGTCCATATTTGTGAGCCGATGTATTTATCGAGTGCACCCGTGGAAGACGGAAGTCCCACTCGATTTCCGGTTGAAGGAACGGCGCGATCATTGCGCCCGAAGCTCCGTCGACGTGAATGGGGACGTCCAGACCGGTCTTTGCCTGGATTGCGTCGAGTGCGTTGGAAATTTCGAGCACGGGCTCGTACATGCCCGTGTATGTAACTCCCATGATCGCGACAACCCCGATGGTGTTCTCGTCGACGTACTTGTCAAGGTCATGCCCGTCGAGGGTGCGATGCTCCTCGCTGATCGGTACGTATCGCGCTTCGACGTCCCAGTAGTTGCAGAATTTCTCCCAGCACACCTGCACTGCCGAACTCATGACCATGTTCGGTCGATCCGTCGGCTTGCCGGCAGCTCGGCGTGCGTGCTGCCAGCGTCGTTTGAGAGCGAGCCCACCCAGCATGCAGGCCTCGGAGGAACCGATGGTCGACGTTCCGATCGCGTCCTTCGGTGACGGTGCGTGCCACAAATCAGCGAGAATTCGCCAGCAATACGTCTCGATTGCAGCGGTCTGCGGATACTCGTCCTTGTCGATCATGTTCTTGTCGAACGATTCGGTGTAAAGGCGAGTGGCGTGATCGTCCATCCACGTGCCCACAAATGTGGCGAGATTAAGGCGGGCATTGCCGTCGAGCATCGTTTCGTCGTGGACGATCTGATACGCGGTTTCGGGGAGCATCCCGTCAGGTTCGAGGGTGTACTTCGAGGCAACCGAATCTTCGCCAGGTCTGGAAAAGATCGGATTTACGGAAACGTAGTCGGAGTGGTCGGCTCTTCTCGGTTCTGGCATTAACTCTGCTCCTCACATCGGTGTGGCGCTTTCGTCTTTTTCCCAGCTCTACTTACCGAACATGGTGGCGGGGGAGTTGTCAAAGGGCAACGCGGTCAAAGTGCCTCTGGTTCCGGTTTTCTCGCATAGTAGAACGACATGGAACGAACAGCGAGACACGCCTTTCAAGGCAAGGCCAAATTCTGTGCCCTGGAAGATACTCAAATTGCTCTACATGCTCGCTCTATTAGTTAGCGGCGCGGCAATCGTCATTCTCGAGAGTGGAGTATTCGCGCGCATCGGGGGCTCACTCTTGGTGCTTGCCGCGCTTGCCTTGTCGCTCTGGACGGTCAGTCCGATCGAGATCGACCACGAGGTCAGGTCCTTCGCCGCGAACGTGTTGGAGATGTTGAAGTTGTTGTCACCGCCGCGCAACTCCACCTTCGCTCCGAGTTCCTGCCACTGCTTCATTGCGTATTCGGCTGCGGCAGAGGTGCTATCGAGGACGTTGGCGAAGATGACTGTCAGGTGCAGAGCGTGACCGCCCTTGGTCAGAACACCGTCGGATCCGGGCTTCCAGCCGGCGTCGCCGAGAGTCTTCTTCGCTGCGCGCACATTCTTTCGCGCACAGGTCCGTATTCGTCATTGCTTCGATTCGGTCCGGTGGAGGAGTGTGAGAGATGGGGGATTGACCCGTCGGCGCCGTCGGGGCGCTGCCAGAGGAGAAGGGTGTCGATCGTGTATGCACGCTCTACCACCATTGATGCGCAGCCGTCGTTCATCGACGTCGGGATCAAACACATGCGCGATACCGTGATGCCCGCGCTTGCCGGCATCGACGGCTGCGCCGGACTGTCCCTGCTGGTCGACCGCAGTTCCGGCCGGTGCATCGTGACCAGTTCCTGGATGGATGAGGATTCCCTTCGTGCGAGTGAAGGACCAGTACTGCAGCTCCGCGCCGGCGCGGCTGAGGTCTTCCACGGCACCGCCACCGTCGCGCGGTGGGACATCGCCGCCCTGCACCGCGACCACCGCTCACGCCGTGGTGCCTGCGTGCGGGTCTCGTGGGTTCACGTCGAGCCGGGCCACCTGGAGCGCGCCGTCGACGTGTACAAGATGGTCTCCCTGCCCGCGATGGAAGAGCTCGAGGGGTTCTGCAGTGCCAGCTTGCTGGTTGATCCTGCCGCCGGTCGCGCTGTGTCGTCGGTGACCTTCGACAGCGCCGCGGCGATGAATGGAAGCAGGAAGGAGTCCGAGACCATCAGAACTTCGGGAATCCGTGAGTCTGGTGCGCGGCTGCTCGAGGTAGGTGAGTTCGAGCTGGCGATCGCTCATCTGCACGTACCCGAGATGGCCTGACAACGATTGTCGCCGAGTGCACCGTCGGTCGGCTTCGGTGAGGTTGTCGGAGCGTCGCGGTGGGTGGACTACTGGTGGCCGCGGGCTGGCCGGGTCTGCAGTTCCGGCGCGGCGGCGTGCAGCAGGGCGGCCCGATCGCGGGTCAACGGCGGATAGATGCGCGCGGTGTTGATGGTGTTCTTGGTGGCCTTGGCCTCGGCGCCCGTCGCCACAACCTGCCGATCCCAGCCCTCGGTGTAGACCGCGCCCGCCGGCCCTAAGTCCAAAACCGTGACATACCAAGGGATGCGGAGGGTCAGCATCGGATTGTCGAGCAGATCGCTGATCACGTTGTGCCCGGCGTAGCGGCCCATCGGCCGGCTGTGCTGGCAGGACATCACTGACTGATGCTGATCGTCCATCTTCGCGGTGGCGACGTCGCCGGCAGCGAACACGCCTGGCACACCGATCACCCGTAGATAGTCGTCGACGGGGAGCCGCCCGAGCCGATCACGCTCGACCGGGAACTGCGAGGTCAACGGGTTTGCCTTCATTCCAGCGCACCAGATGACCGTCGCGGCGGGCACCACCTCACCGGACGACAGCGTCACCCCGCCCTGGTCCACAGCGGCCACGCCCACCCCGGTCAGTGCCTCGACACCGGTGTTGGACAACGCGGCTTCGATGACCGGCCGCGCCGACTCGCCCATATCCGATCCGACGGTGGGGTTGTGGTCCACCAGCACCACGCGCGACGTCACGTCGGCGCCGAACAAGGCCGCGAGCCGGCCCGGCAGCTCGCATGCGGTCTCGATGCCCGTCAGACCGGCCCCGACCACCACCACGGTCGTTGCGGCGGGCGTGGCGGATCCGTCGGCCAGCGCGGCTAGATGGGCCTCGAGTTTCATTGCGCCGTCGTAGGTGTCGACGTCGAACCCGAACTCCCGCAGACCCGGGATATCGGGCCGCACTACACGGCTACCTGCTGCCAGTACGAGGCGGTCGTAGCTATACGCCTGCGCCTGACCACCAACGTTGGTGGAGACCGTCCGTGCATCGGTGTCGATCGTGGTCACGTCCGCGGCGACGTACGCGATCCCGACCGGGTCGAGGACATCGGCCAGTGGGATGCGGCAGGCGCTGAGATCGGCCTCATAGTTGCGCACCCGGATGTCGTGGAAGGGCCGGGCACTGAGCACCGTGATCGACACCTGCCCGGCCGGTATCCCGAGTTCGTCGAGCTGCCGGGCAGCGCCGAGCGCGGCCCACAATCCGGCGAAGCCGGAACCGATGATGATGACATCGCTCATACGTTGAGGGTCTCACGGATCGCGGCGACAACGGGTGCGTGCGGCGTTGGAAAACTGCCTCGACAATCCGCATTTTTCAAGGTCGGGTCGCCTTTTTGTCCGAATCAGGGTTTCGAAGCGCTCAGTGTGAAAGCACGAGGCTAATGAAGTGTGGCCAGTAAGGTACGAATACTTGAGCCAGTTGTGCCGGCGAACTCGGACATGGGTTCGACCAATCGCCGGCGCACGCAACCTCGAGGAGTACAGATGCCACAGCTGTTGCACATCGATTCGTCCGCGGAGTTGGAAACCTCGGTTTCCCGAACATTGACGGGGCTGTTCGCCCAGACCTGGCGTGAACAGGGGGCGGATCACCGTGTCGTCAGACGAGATTTGCACCGCGCGCAACTGCCCCACCTTCCTGATGCAGAGTTGCATTACGCGAAGCGACTTCGGAAGCCGGGCAGTGCGCCCGACGCCCGAGCCGAGGCGCTGCAAGCTGAGTTGATTGCCGAGGTCGCTGCCTCCGATGTTCTTGTCATCGGCGCTCCGATGTACAACTGGTCGTTGCCTTCGACGCTGAAAGCGTGGATCGACTACATCCATGTACTGGGCACGACGGTTCCCTTCGACGAACCGAATCGGCCCTTCTCCGGTAAACCTGTTGTCATCGTGTCGAGTCGAGGCAATACGTACGCGCCGGGAAGTCACAATGCGGGTCTCGATTTTACGATTCCGCCTCTGCGCGAGGTGCTGGGAAGCTCCCTGGGCATGCAGGTTTCGGTTGTCACTGCAGAATTGACGTTGGCCGGGCGCATCCCGCCGATGGCACCTCTGGCAGAACGCGCATCCGCTAGCCTCGAACAAGCTGAGAATGCGGTGCGCGAGTTGGCAATTGAGCTCGGATCCTGATTGGATTCCGCGACTTCCCTTGTCCAAGCCGATGATCCCGTTGTTTACGGGCGGCGTTGTTGCGGTAGACGCGACTGCGGAGAAGGCAGGATTCGGGATCGCTGAAGAACTTGAGTTGCATGCCGGGGATCTCGAATTTTAGTGCTGATTCCACCGAAGGTACGGTCCTGTCATGGCTGACATTGCACAGGAAATTATCATGACGTACTCCTACGGACCAGGCGCCGAGGTGTTCAGCGAGCGACGCGGGTTTATCTCGATTATCACCATTAACCGGCCTAGCGCACGTAATGCTGTCAATGCTGCTGTTGCGGAGGGCATCGGCGACGCACTGGCCGATGCCGAATCCGACCCTCGCATCCGGGTGATCGTTCTGACCGGATCCGGCGACCTGTCATTCTGCGGCGGTGGCGATCTCAAAGCGATGGCAGCAGGAGAGGACCTGGTGCCCAATGACCCCGTGAAGCGGGCACGTGGATTCGGCGGTGTTTGTGAGCATGTGATCGAGAAACCGATCATTGCTGCTGTCAACGGATTTGCGATCGGTGGAGGCGCCGAAATTGCCCTGGCGTGCGATTTGGTTGTCGCCGACCCGAAGGCAGAATTCTCGCTGCCCGAGGTTCGCAACGGATTTATCGCCTCGGCCGGTGGTGCAATCCGGCTGGCGCAGTGGTTGCCGAAAGCGATTGCCATGGAAGTGCTCCTGATCGGAGATCACTTCGGTGCGCACCAGGCCAAGGAATGGGGACTGGTCAATCGGATCAGTGAGCCGGGTGCATCTCTCGAATCGGCACTCGAACTGGCTGCGTCGGTGGCTGCAAACGCGCCGTTGGCGGTGCAGTCCACCAAGCGGCTGGTGGCCGGAATTGTCGATGGCAGTCTTGTTGGCGAACAAGCGGCCTGGGGGCGTTCGTACGCGGAAATGGCGAGGGTGGGAGCGACCCGCGATTCTCGAGAGGGTCCGCTGGCCTTCGCTCAGAAACGTGAGCCCGTCTGGGAAGGGCGATAGCTCTGGCGGGTCCGCATCCATCTTCGCGGGCGCAGGGTAACTCGTGGATGTTGACCGCGCTGCGCACAATGACGGCTACGGGGTCGGAACGATCAATCGCTGCGCCGCAGTAACCGCCATGGAACCCAGCACGTCCGGGGCGATGGGCGTCGGCGCCGTTGCTGAAAGCTGTGTCAGAGTAGTACCGACCGCAGCAACGACAACATCGGCAACAAGTGTGAATCCTTCACTGGTAGTGATGATTCGGTACGAGAAGGACGCGTCGCCGACGCTCGGCTGGTGTCCCGCGCCGACTCGATAGGACACCGTTGTGCCGTCGGCGTCGGTACCGGAATACTCCGCGCAGCCGGCCAGGATATCCTGCATCGTGCGGAAAGCTGTTGCGGCAGTGGCACCGTCGGTAAACGAGGCGCTGTCCTGATCGATGCTCGTGAAATCCGGTCCGGCGAACGTTTTCGTGATCGAAGCGACCGATCCGGGGATCTGGGTGGAGATCGGTGCGAGCACGGCCGCACATGCGGCGGGGTCGGTAGTGGACTTGTCGGAGTCCGACGTCGACGGTGCCGGCGCGAGGCCCAAGTCTTCGACCGGGTCCGGCACGATGTCGAAATCGGCGGGAAGATCACTCAATGTGAGGACGGTCCGTTGCAGTGTCTCCTTGTCCAGAGGAGTGCCGCTGAGATCACCCGACTCGGCTGGGGTGAACGGAACGAGCGAAACTTCGGGAACCGCTGAAGCAATTGCCGAAGAGGGTTCCGCCGTGTCGGAACCGCACCCGCTGACGACGAGGACCGCTGCAACACCGAGTCCGAGTGCGATACGACGCGCCATTACTGCGTCCACCGAATGGTGTTCGTGATGCTCTGTTTGATGACGGACGATCCGTCCGGGTCGCTGTACGCCTGGTCGCCGCCGATCGACATGTCCCCGCTGACGGGAAGGGGCAGTGTCATGTCGACAGTGACAGTCCCGGAACCGGCCATCACGTACTGATCGATGTTGAGTATCCCGGCGTTGCCGGCCAGATTCCAGACACTGCTCTGCGGAGTCTGAGAGACCTCGACGGCGAGAGTGAGACGGTCGCCGTCGCGTGCGGTCAATGTGACGGTGGTGGTCTGATCCAGGAGGATCTCGCTGCTGACCTCCTGCTTGACGGTCCATCGCGCCCCGACTCCGACGGGAGCGTCGGGTAGCGCAACGGTGCGGTAGACAGCCTGACCGAAAGCCTGCTCGATAGCGGCACGGGCGGCGTTCGCGGAATCGCCGGCCGGACGTAGTCGCAGTGCCGTGATGGATCCGGACTCCGTGATGCTCAATCCGGCTCCCGAACCGTCGGCGCCACCGAGCGCTGCTTGCAGTGTCGCGTCGGGAGTGCTCATGTCCGACAGGGTGAGGTCGACCACCGTCGTCGGAGTTTGTGCCGACGCAGCAGTCGTGACAACTGCGTTCAGGGGAATCGTGATTTCGGGTGAGGAGAAGTCTTTGACCGGTTGCTGATCGATCTGCTGACTAACGACGGCAGAGGTGATCAGCGTCGCGGCTTGAGTTGTTCCGACCGGCGGGCTCATTCGAAGGCTTTGACGTGGTTCGATGCCGGCATCGAGCACCTCGACGGTGGAGGCGGTTACCGGAACGGTGAACTCGCTGGGCGTCGCCGAGGAGGTGTTGGGAGGTTGCTCCGAGCCACTACAGGCGGTGAGCAGAGTAGCGAGAGTGAGGGCGGCTGCGAACGCATACGGAACGCGCCTGCCGGACGTAGACAACTGTGGCACGCGCTCCAGGTTAACCGGTTCCCCGAAGTGCCCGGTCGAGGTCGGGGAGTGAGTGCAGGCCGAGCGCCGAACATAGGGGATGATGGTGGCGTGAGTACAGACCACCCAGAACGAGATGTCAACGCGGAGGATCAGCCGATTACCGATTTATCGAAGCCTGACTCGCCGCAGCCCGATGCTCCCCAGCGCCCGCTGCGGTTGGTGATGCTGATCGTGATTGCGGCAGTAATCCTAGTCGCGGACATCCTGACCAAGGTGTGGGCTGTTGCAGCGATCACGCCCGGTCAGCCGATCGAAATCATCGGTGACGTTGTCACTTTCACGTTGGTCCGAAACCCGGGCGCAGCATTCTCGATGGCGACGTCCATGACGTGGATCCTCACACTGGTGGCGATCGGTGTGGTGATCGGCGTGATCAAGATCGGCCGCACACTCCGCTCGCCGTGGTGGGCTCTGGGCCTCGGTCTCGTACTCGGCGGCGCTCTCGGCAATTTGATGGACCGGTTGTTCCGGACACCGGGGTTCATGCAGGGACACGTTGTCGACTTCATGTCCATCGGCTGGTGGCCGGTGTTCAACATCGCTGATTCCGCAATCGTGTGCGGCGCGATTCTCCTGGTCGTCTTGACTCTGTTCGGGTTCGAGCCCAACGGGGAGCGACTCCACAGCGGCAAGTCCGGCAGTGGCAAGTCCGGCACCGACAAGACCGGCGACAGCAAGTCTGAATCCCAAGGGGAAAACAAATGAGGGAATCTCGGTCGATGCCAGTGCCGGACGGACTTGATGCGATGCGCGTCGACGCCGGTTTGGCTCGTCTACTCGGACTTTCCCGCACCGTCGCGGCGACTCTCGCCGAGGAGGGTTCGGTGCTGCTCGACGGCGTTGCCGTCGGTAAGTCCGATCGGTTGCCCGCGGGTTCGTGGCTCGAGGTCACGTTGCCGGAGCCGCCGCGTCCGCTGACCGTCGAGGCGACTCCGGTCGAGGGCATGGAGATCCTGTACTCGGACGACGATGTTGTTGCCGTGAACAAGCCCGTCGGAGTCGCGGCGCACGCCAGCGTCGGATGGACGGGGCCGACGGTGATCGGCGGACTTGCTGCAGCGGGCTACCGGATCTCGACGTCCGGCGCACACGAGCGTCAGGGCATCGTCCACCGGCTCGACGTCGGGACGTCGGGTGTCATGGTGGTCGCTACGTCCGAGCGGGCGTACACAGTGCTCAAGCGTGCTTTCAAGGAACGGACCATCGACAAGCGCTACCACGCGCTGGTGCAGGGCCATCCGGATCCGAGTAGCGGAACCATCGACGCTCCCATCGGCCGCCACCACGGAAACGACTGGCGTTTTGCTGTGCGAGCTGATGGCAAGGCGAGTGTCACGCACTACGACACCATCGAGGCGTTTCAGGCCGCGAGTCTGTTGGACGTTCATCTCGAAACCGGTCGGACACACCAGATTCGGGTCCACTTCTCCGCACTGCGACATCCATGTTGCGGCGACTTGACCTACGGGGCAGACCCGCGGCTGGCCGAGCGTCTGGGTCTCGAGCGCCAGTGGTTGCACGCAGTGTCGCTCGGTTTCGCTCACCCGGCCGACGGCCGGTGGGTCGAGATCAAGAGTGAGTACCCGAAGGATCTCGCGGACGCGCTCGAGGTCCTTCGATCGACGTGACGCTGCGCGGAATCGGTTCCGCGTTGGCCGGCGTGGCAGTTGTCGTGCTGGTGGTTGGCGCAGGACTGATGAATCCGGTGCCGACGGCCCCGATCGGAACGGATTCGCTCGGCCCTGACGGCGGGGAACTGGTTGTCGATTATCTTGATCGGGCACAGGCGACACTGTCGAATGTGGACGGGCCGACCTGGGCGTTGGCGTCTTTCGCGGCACCGATGACTGCCGACGAGGTGATTGCTGCGACGCCCGGAATCAGGGTGTCGGAGGTGCTGTGGCGGGTGCCGATCGACCGCGTCCAGACGCCGTTGGTCTCGATTGCCGTACCGGACAACGACGTGGCGATCAAGCAGTCGCCGGGTGCTGCGGCGACTCGGCTTGCCTCGATGTCCGGGGTGGACGACCGGCAGAAGCTGATTGCCGCTGCGTCAGTTCGATCTCTCTCCGCGGACTGCTCCTGCGCGGTCGGTGTGGTCGTTCGTGGCGATGCCGGTGACCTGGCAGTGCTGGCAACAAATCCTGCAGTGCGGGCTCTCGAGGCGATGCCGGTCGACGGAACGCCGTGGCGCGCGGCAGTTCGGCCGTTGTTGCCCGAGTATGTGGACGTGGTTGTTCCCGGCCCGGACGATGGTCCGATTCCGTGAGTCCGGTCTCGTAACTCTCGTCACTACTACCTCGGATACAGATGCTCGGCCGCCGACCTTGTCGGTAGCGGGGCCTACACTCGATCAAGCTCCCAGACCTTCAGAGAGGCGCACGTGGCTGACTCGTTCGTTCACCTTCACAATCACACCGAGTACTCGATGCTCGACGGTGCGGCCAAAGTCGGCGCCATGTTCGAGGAGGCCGCACGTCTCGACATGACGGCCGTCGGCATGACCGACCACGGAAACATGTACGGCGCCAGCCAGTTCTACAACGAGGCTAAAAAGGCCGGCATCAAGCCGATCATCGGTATCGAGGCGTACATCGCTCCCGAGTCACGGTTCAACACCAAGCGCGTGCTGTGGGGCGATCGTAGCCAGAAGTCCGACGACGTCTCGGGTAGCGGCGCGTACACGCACATGACGATGGTCGCGGAGAACGCGACGGGTCTGCGTAACCTCTTCAAACTTTCGTCGCTCGCCTCCATCGAAGGTCAGCTCGGCAAGTGGCCGCGGATGGACGAGGAGCTCATCGCGACTCATTCCGAGGGCATCATCGCCACCACAGGGTGCCCGTCGGGGGAGATTCAGACTCGTTTGCGACTCGGTCATGATCGCGAGGCTCTCGAGGCTGCCGCGAAGTGGCAGGAGATCTGGGGCCCCGACAACTTCTTCCTGGAACTGATGGATCACGGTCTTTCGATCGAGCGTCGGGTTCGTGAAGGCTTGCTCGATATCGGTAAGCAACTCGGCATTCCGCCCCTCGCTACCAACGACTGCCATTACGTCACTAAGGACGCTGCCGAAAACCACGAGGCACTGCTCTGCATCCAGACCGGTAAGACACTCTCGGATCCCACTCGCTTCAAGTTCGACGGCGATGGTTACTACCTCAAGTCGGCTGCCGAGATGCGGGCGATCTGGGACAAGGAAGTTCCCGGGGCCTGCGACAACACGGTGGCCATCGGTGAGCGTGTCCAGTCCTACGAGGACGTCTGGGCATTCCACGATCGGATGCCGATCTTCCCGGTTCCCGAGGGACATACGCAGCAGAGCTTCCTGCGCGAGGAGGTCATGCGAGGTTTGGACCGCCGATTCCCCAGTGGTCCGCCGCAGGAGTATCTGGCGCGCGCCGATTACGAGATCGGCGTCATCAACGAGATGGGCTTCCCGGCCTACTTCCTCGTGGTCGGTGACCTCATCAACCACGCTAAGGACGTCGGAATCCGCGTCGGCCCCGGCCGTGGATCCGCAGCCGGTTCGTTGGTTGCGTACGCGATGGGCATCACCAACATCGACCCCATTCCGTACGGTCTGCTGTTCGAGCGATTCCTCAACCCCGAGCGTGTGTCGATGCCCGATATCGATATCGACTTCGATGATCGCCGTCGCGGCGAGATGGTTCGCTACGCGACGGACAAGTGGGGAAGCGACCGCGTCGCGCAGGTCATCACGTTCGGAACCATCAAGACCAAGGCAGCCATCAAGGACTCCGCACGTGTGCAGTTCGGTAAGCCTGGTTTTGCAATCGCCGACCAGATCACCAAGGCGCTGCCGCCCCCGATCATGGCCAAGGACATCTCGGTGTCCGGTATCACCGATCCCAAGCACGAGCGGTACAAGGAAGCGGCCGAGGTTCGGGCGCTCATCGACTCGAGCCCCGACGTCGCAAAGATCTACAAGACCGCAAAGGGTCTCGAAGGTCTGATCCGTAACGCCGGTGTGCACGCGTGTGCCGTCATCATGTCGTCCGAGCCGCTGATGGACGCTATTCCGGTGTGGAAGCGCGCCCAGGACGGTGCCATCATCACCGGCTGGGATTACCCGTCGTGTGAAGACATCGGTCTGCTCAAGATGGACTTCTTGGGTCTGCGTAACCTCACGGTCATCGGTGACACGCTCGAGAACATCAAGGCCAACCGCGGTATCGACATCGACCTCGATACCTTGCCGATGGATGATCCGGCTACCTACGAACTCCTCGCGCGCGGCGACACCCTGGGCGTGTTCCAGCTCGACGGCGGCGGTATGCGTGAACTGCTGAAACTGATGCAGCCCACCGGTTTCGGCGACATCGTGGCCGCTCTGGCGCTGTACCGACCGGGTCCGATGGGTGTGGATGCCCACATCTCGTACGCGAAACGTAAGAATGCACTCGAAGTGGTCAGTCCGATTCACCCCGAACTGGAAGAGCCGCTCGCGGAGATCCTTTCGGAGACATACGGTTTGATCATCTACCAGGAGCAGATCATGCAGCTGGCACAGAAGGTCGCCGGCTACACCCTCGGACAGGCCGACTTGCTGCGCCGCGCCATGGGTAAGAAGAAGCTCTCCGAACTTGAAAAGGCGTACGCCGGTTTCCGTCAGGGCATGTTGGACAACAACTTCAGTGAAGCTGCCATCAAGGCTCTCTGGGATACCGTGTTGCCCTTCGCCGGCTACGCGTTCAACAAGTCGCACTCCGCTGGGTACGGGCTGGTCTCGTACTGGACCGGGTACCTCAAGGCGAACTATCCGGCCGAGTACATGGCCGGCCTGCTCACCTCTGTCGGTGACGACAAGGACAAGTCCGCTATCTATCTCGCAGACTGCCGCAGAATGGGCATCACGGTGCTACCGCCGGACGTCAACGAGTCGCGCGTCGACTTCGCGACTGTCGGTGAGGACATCCGTTTCGGTATGGGGTCCGTGCGCAACGTCGGTGCCAACGTGGTGGCGTCCATCATCAAGGCGCGAACCGAAAAATCGAAGTTCACCGACTTCTCCGATTATCTCGGCAAGATCGACGCGATGGCATGCAACAAGAAGGTCACTGAATCTCTCATCAAGGCAGGAGGATTCGACTCTCTCGGGCATCCGCGTAAGGGCTTGATGTTGGTGCATGCCGACGCTATCGACGCTGTCATGAGCACCAAGAAGGCAGAGGCGATCGGCCAGTTCGATCTGTTCGGCGGGGCTGAGGCAGACGAATCCATCGCGTCGGTATTCGACGTCAAGATTCCGGACGAGGAGTGGGAAACCAAGCATCGTCTTGCACTCGAGCGGGAAATGCTGGGGCTCTACGTTTCCGGGCACCCGCTCAACGGCGTCGAACATATTCTCAAGCAGCAGTCCGACACCTCTATCGCCTCGATTCTCGAGGGCGGGGTCCAGGACGGCGCGCAGGTCACCTTGGGCGGCATCATCGCCTCGGTTGACCGCCGGGTGAACAAGAACGGCCTGACCTGGTGCATCGTGACTCTGGAGGATCTGGTCGGTGGCATCGAGGTGCTGTTCTTCCCGCAGGCCTACGCCGTCTACGGGATGGACATCGCGGAGGACGCGATCGTTCTGGTCAAGGCGCGCGTCTCCATCCGTGACGATCGGATGTCGCTGATCGGCAATGACCTTGCAGTTCCGGATCTTTCGGCAATCGGAGTGGCGCGGCCGCTCTCGGTGTCATTGCCGTTGCGTCAGTGCACCAAGGACAAGCTCGGTGCTCTCAAGCAGATTTTGACCCGCCATCCCGGAACGTCGGATGTGCACGTTCGACTGATCGGTGGCACGGAGGTCACGTTGTGGAAGGTTGACGACGTACTACGGGTAGAACCGTCGTCGGCGCTGATGGGTGATCTCAAGGCACTACTCGGGCCGGCTTGCCTGGCGGTGTAGCCCTGAGCCGCTCCGGCTGACAGACCCCGACAAACCCCGTCGAATATGGGTGGTGGAATCTTCCATCGCCGTCATTCGGTGGGGTTTGTCGTTATTGGTTTGGAGTGTTTCGACCTGGATTCAGGCGTAGCGAACCTGGGGCATGCGAGCGGCAGTCGGGAGGCTGCGGAGCTGGCTGCGGCGTTGCAAAGTCGGAACAATGGATTGAGTGCCGGACATGTTCCGCATGATCGCGATAGCTGCCATTCTGACCGGAGCTGCGTGGTGATGGTCAAATTTGAGATGCTTAGTGGGTCCGCAGATCGAGATGGCCGCGATCGCGCCACCGATCGGGCCGATGGGCACGGCGATGCCGCCTATGCCCGTGACATTTTCACCGGTTGCGAAGGCCATACCCTGTTGGCGAATCTTGTCGAGCTCGTCTGCGAGGGCGGGCGAGCCTGCCGCCGGCGCTGTGGCCGAGCAGGCGAGGAGTGCCTTCCCGATCGGTGACTTGTCCGCGGGGAATCGACCCCCGGCGCGGGACGGTAGTGCGGATGCGACGCGCCCACCGATCTTCTCTAGATAGATCACGTCCGAGTCATGGAGGATGCCGAGATGCACGACGTGGCCGGTTACCCGATGCAATTCGTGGAGGAAGGGCAATGCTGCGTGATGTAGGCGATCCTGATGGATGGCAAGAGATCCGAGCTCCATGAGGCGGAGTCCGAGTTCGTAGTTGCGGCCGTCTCGCCGCAGCCATCGCATCTGCACCAGTCGTTCGAGTATTCGATGCGCCGACGATCGCGGTAGCCCGGTCAGTGTGACTACTTGGGTAAGCGTGAGGAGCCCGGGTCCGTCGAAGGCGTCAAGGACCAGCGAGACCCTGTCCAGAATTGCAGTGGGGGCGGAATCGGTACTCCGGACCTGACCGGTCATGTCTTCTCCCTGTTGTAACTGTGTGTTCAGCGAAGCTGTCGATAACTGCCAGCAATGCTCTGATATTGGTATTTCATGAGGAATCGTGACGGATATGCGTCCGGCCTGCGGGGCGCTGACACGTCCCGCGGGCCGGAAGGTCTATTGGTCGTCAGTGCCCCAGATACGTTTCGCCACTCAAGATTCGGTGTCCTGCAATTCGGATTCGCGGCGAGCAATGATCTCGGCAACTTCCTGTTCCCAAGCTGTGATGGCGCGAGTCGTATCGATTTCGAATTCGAAACGGCGAGTCATGTCCGGGGTGATATCCGCGACGTCGACGTAGAACTGCTGATACCAGCGTCGCAGCTGATAAACAGGTCCGTCTTCTTCGCAGAGCAGGGGATTGTCGATGGGAGCCTTGTTCTTCCAGATCTCGACATCCTGTAGGAAACCGCTCTCGACGCCCGTGACGAACTGGACCGCCATCGCGGCGGACTCTTCGTCGGTCATGCCCGGCAGCTTCTTCATCGAGACGCCGTACATCAGGACAAATGAATTCTCGTCGATCGGATAGTGGCAGTTGATCAGCGCCGTCTCGACCTCTGCGCCATTGGCGTTGATCCAGAGTTTGTCGACCATGTACGACGGGCCGAAGTAGGACGCATCCGAGCGCAAATGCTGGTTCGGATCGTTGTAGGACGCCTCGACGTCGAGGCGGGGTGTCGACTCCTGGTACTGCGTCGCGATGTGACCCTCGAAAACGTTCTTAAAAAATCGAGGGAATGACTTGTGGACATAGAAGAAGTGCGCCATGTCTACAACATTGTCGATAATCTCGCGGCAGTGAGAGCCCTTGATGATCTGTGCGTTCCACGTCCAGTCAGTCCACTCGTCAGTGCCGACCCCCTCGATCTGAGGGATGGTGACCTCGTCGGTGGGCATGGAGCCCTCCGGGTCGTGCCAGACAAAAAGTTGGCAGTTGCGTTCGAGAGTGGTCCAGGCGCGAGTGCGAGCGAGCGGAGGTACGCGTCGTGCGTAGGGAATGTCGGTGCATTTCCCGTTGCCGCCCCAGCGCCAGTCGTGGAAAGGACACGCGATCGAGTCGCCCTTTACTTCTCCGAGTGCCAAGTTGCCACCCATGTGTCGGCAGTAGGCATCCAGCACTTTGATGTCGCCCTTGCTGTCGGCGAAGACGACGAGGCTCGTTCCGAATGCTTCGATCTGGTGTGGCTTGCCGTCTCGGAACGTCTCGCTCAGGCCGAGGCAATGCCACCCGCGGGCGAACCGAGACGGTGCGGGTGCAGCCTCGATCAAGCGGATCGCTTCGTCGGTGTCGGTGTCGGTGTCGGTGTTGATGGTGGGGGCGGTGTCGAGCGTCATGTTTCCTCCGTGCCGCGTCGATGTTGCGTCGAGCGCTCAGTCGTTTCCATGTGATCCACCTCATAGAATCTTGAAGTGTGGATGCGGGGAAGATCATCTCCCGGTAGGCGGAACATGGCAGCTGGCCTGTGTCTTTTCAGCCGAAATATGGCATGGGTCAATTTTGTGAGTGCCAGCGCATTGTGGGCTGGCGGCACTGCTCACGACTCCCGTTCACTGGACCGTGTGAATTGGAAATTGTGGCGCCGGTCATAATCGGAGCGTGGACAGTGTCAGTGATTCCCTTGCCGAAGCAATTGCTTCCTTGCTTCCCGAGATCGCCGTGCGTGCTACCGAAGCGGATCGCCGCGGGCGGTTGCATGAGGACACTGTGGACGCTTTGAGTGAAGCCGGGGCATTTGCGCTGTGTATCCCGAATCGATTCGGGGGATCGCAGGCTGATCCGTCTGTATTTCTACGGACGGTGCGTGAACTGGCAACGTCCTGCACATCAGCGGGCTGGGTTACTGCATCCTTCGGGATTGCCGCTTGGCAATTGGCGCTGTTCACCGATGAGGCGCAAGCCGACGTGTGGGGCGGTCTGAGCGGTCCCCGTGCCAGGTTGTGTGGATCGCTCACCCCAGGCGGCACTCTGACTTCGACCGGCAGAGGCCTTGTTCTGCGAGGCCGATGGAAGTACGTCGTGGGAAGCCGCGGATCGGAGTGGGCAATCGTCGGGGCAGTGCTATCGGATCAGTCCGGCGCGCCCGTCGACTTCGTCCTCGTATTGGTGAATGCCAAGGACTATCGGATTGAGGCGGGCACCGATGCCCTCGGGTTGCGTGGGGCGGACATGAACGACCTCGTTGTCGCTGGCGCCTCCGTACCGCAGCATCGAGTGTTCGGAACGGCCGAGCGCGCGAAGGTAAATAGTCGTCACGAACTTCTCTACAGATTCCCACAATCAGTCTTGTACGTGCACGCACTGACGGAACCGATCATCGGTGCAGCGCAGAGTGCGTTGAGTCATCACATCGAGAGTGTTCGGTCGGCTCACGAAACAAGAACGGGCCCACTGTCTTCGGCCGACCGCGACGGCTATGCGTCGATCTCGCGTGCGGCCGGCGACATCGATACCGCTGCTTTGCTTCTGGACCGCAGTATCGAGGTAGCGACGACGGCCACCGAAGAGCATCGAGAACTCGAAACGGGCGAGTGGGTTCGAGGTCGCCGAGATCAGATCCTGGCATTCGAGCGTGTTGTCGCAGCAGTCGAACTGATTTTCGCGACCGCGGGCAACGGTGCGATCGCCGTGGACGATCCGCGTCAGCGAGTGTGGCGAGATGCCCGCACAGCCAGGGTGTACACCGTCCACAGTGCGGAGCGTCCTCTCGAAGTGTATGGACAGTGGGCGACCGGACTGGACGTGAGCGCTGGGTTCCTGGCCATCTGATCGAGGCGACAAACACAGTGAGATATCGGACCAGCAGAGATATTGACCAGCAGGCGAGGAGAAAATGACTACCGGATCTCCGTCGATGATCGAGCGGATGACTCTGATCATGAGTGTCTTCGATACCGACACGTCGATGTTGCGCCTCGTGGACGTTACCGAGCGCACGGGGCTGGCACGGTCGACCACCCATCGGATTCTCGAACAGTTGGTGGGTTACGGGTGGCTTCGACACACGGGCGACTTCTATCTTCTGGGTGCTCGCTCCAAGGAGCTTGGTGCCAAGGTGGTCAACCATTCCCGACTGAGAACCGCCGCTGCACCGATATTGCATACGCTGCACGCCGAGACCGGTTTGGTTGCGCATCTCGGCTACCTGGACGAAACCGACGTAGTGTATCTCGACAAGGTAGGGGGACAGGCGTTTCCGCGAGTGCCGACGCGAGTGGGCATCCGGATTCCCGCGCATGCCACCGCGCTGGGAAAATCGGTGTTGTCGTTTTGGTCGCCTGAGCAGGTGGACACGGTACTTCCTGCGACGCTGTCTGCCCGTACCGCGTCGACGATAGTCGACCGCAGCTTTTTGCATCATGAGCTTGCCCGAATCCGTGCTCGCAACGGACTTGCGTTCGACCGTCAGGAGGTCGCCTTCGGAATCGGTTGTGTGGCCGCGGCATTGCGGGCGCCAACCGGTGTGCACGCCGGCTTCTCACTTTCCGGTGACCTCAGGCCTGGGGTTTTCGAACGCGCGGCACCGGTATTGCTTGCCGCATCGCGCCGCGCGACAGAGACACTGTTCCCCGATGCACCCAGCGATTCTGTTGTGCGCGAAGGTAACGCGGCACCGGCGAGCAGCCGGGTGTTGTCGTGGATGCTCGATATGAGTCGCGGGACCGAACGACTCTGACCTGAGGTACTCCGTCAGCGTTCGTTCTCCCGTTCAGCGGGAGAATGGTGTGACTCCGGCGCGCGGGCGCCTCTATCCTCACGGCACTGCCCGCAGTTGCGGCTACCGGGAAATCTCCTCTGCGACGTTCAACTGACGTCGAGGTGACTCACAATGTGTCTAATCAGTTGCAATGCAACATTTTTCAGAACATTTCCTTCCATTCGTGAGCTCCGGTCAATGTTCATGTGTCGACCCGTCTGCCGATGTGCGCGCGGGTTTTCGAGGATGGTGAAGCTGATGGTGCGATTTATCAGGCAACGAGTGCTGCTTGCCATACCGACGATCCTCATCGTGACATTTCTAGTTTTTGTCCTGATGGAGTTGTCGCCTTCCGATCCTGCTCTGGCACTGGCCGGCGACAATCCGACGCCGGAGAAACTGGCAGAATCGCGAGCCGCGTTGGGACTGGATCGGCCCATGCTGGTCAGATACGTCGAATATCTGGGAAACGCCGTGCGTGGTGATTTCGGGACTTCGCCGATCACACACCAGTCGGTCCTGAGTGATCTGATGTTCCGCTTACCGATTACAGCCGCGTTGGTTCTGCTTTCGCTCATCTTTACGGTTGTCCTGGGTCTGACACTCGGAACCCTCGCTGCCGTCTACAAGGGAGGGGTCGTGGACTGGCTCGCAAATAGTGTTGCCGCGCTGTTGATGTCAGTCCCGCCGTTTGTCGCGGGAGTTCTACTCATCTTGTTTCTCGCAGTATCGTCGCAGATGTTCCCGGCAACCGGATACGCGACGCTGTCGGACGGACTGGTTCCTTGGCTCACGTACATGACCCTGCCTGCGTTGTCTCTCGCACTGATTCCTGCGGCATTGCTTACGCGCCAAGTGCGCAGCGCCATGGTCGACGCTCTCGAAGAGGATTACGTCCGAACCGCGCGGGCGAAAGGACTCCGGCGCGTCACCGTGGTCGGAAAACACGCGGCCAAGAATGCTGCCGTTCCAGTAGTGACTGTCTTGGGATTGGTAGTTACCCAAATGGTCGGTGGCGCAGTAGTGGTGGAGAAACTCTTTGCTATCCCCGGACTCGGGTCGGTGAGCGTAGACGCGGTACTGACTGGTGATCTGGTGACTTTGCAAGGCCTCGTGCTCTTCATTGCACTGGTGGTTACCGCGGTGAATCTACTTGTTGACGCCTCCTACGGCTACTTCAACCCGAGATTGAGAGTCCGATGACGATACCTGAGCTCGAAAAGTTCGAAGTTGTTGTGAATCGGCCGGATTCGCAGAAAGAGGCGCCGGTCGAGTCGAAGTCGTGGTTCCAGCGCAGCAGAGTCCTTCGAAGACTGCTCGCAGACAAGATCGCGATGACTGCCGTCGGAGTCATTACGCTCCTGATCGCAGTGGCGGTATGTGCGGATTGGCTTGCCCCGCAAGACCCGAACAAGGCGTCGATCGCGGATCGCCTGAAACCACCGTCGTCGGCGCACTGGCTGGGTACCGATGAACTCGGCCGGGACGTCCTCAGCCGGTTGATCGTGGCCACCCGACTCGATTTGCTCGCGTCCTTCGAAGCAGTGGGTATCGCACTGGCGATCGGCGTGCCACTCGGACTGTTGGCCGGGTACTTCGGCGGTGTCGGTGATGCCGTAACCAGTCGTGTCATCGATGCTCTGATGACCTTGCCGCCACTCATCCTGGCGGTGGTGATCATCGGCATTCTCGGCCCCGGACTGACTACGGCGATGCTGGCCATCGGCATCCTGATCATCCCGTCCATCTACCGAGTTGTCCGCGCGTCCACCCAGAGCACTCGGTCCGAGTTGTACATCGAAAGTGCCCGCGCCGCTGGATGCGGGCACGGTCGTATCATCTTCAGACACGTACTACCCGCAGTATCAGCGCCGTTGCTCGTCCAGGCTTCCTTCGCAGCTTCGGCAGCCATTGTCGCGGAGGCAAGTCTCTCGTACCTGGGCCTCGGAGCCCGTGCGCCGCAGGCGACCTGGGGTCTGATGCTCAAGGAAGCTGCGTCCTCGCTTGCTACCAGCAGCTACCTGCTGTTTCCTCCCGCAGTCATGATCTCGGTGACAATCTTGGCACTGTCACTGCTCGGTGACGGCCTGCGGGACGCCATGGGACGACAGAACAAGGAGGGAGGCAAGTGACTACTCTTGATCAGACGGTGGTCGTCGACAAGGCCGCCGGTTCGGACGTCGTTCTGCAGACCACCGGTCTCACAGTGGAAGTCAGTACTGAGCACGGTTGGGTTGAGGTCGTGTACGGCGTTGATCTGACGGTTCGGCGTAACGAGACCGTGGGACTGGTCGGTGAATCCGGATCCGGAAAGACACTGACCTCGCTCGCCGTCATGGGGTTGCTCCCGGAGAACGCACGAATCAGCCGCGGCGACGTCAGGCTGTCCGGACGAACCATCTCCGGGTTGTCGGAGAAGGCGCTCAGTGACATCCGCGGTGTTCAGGCCGCGATGATCTTCCAGGAGCCTCGGCGTTGTCTGAATCCGGCATTCACGGTGGGTGATCAAGTGGCTGAATCCTTACGTAGACACCGTGGTTGGTCACGCAAGCAGGCGAAGGCGCGAGTTATCGAACTGTTCGACCTTGTCGAGATCCCCGATGCGGCTCGTCGAATCGACCAATACCCGCACGAGTTCAGCGGTGGCATGTGCCAACGGGTCATGCTTGCAATGGCGTTGGCCTGTGATCCCGAACTGTTGATCGCAGACGAACCGACCACGGCTCTGGACGTGACCGTGCAGCGCCAGGTTCTCGAACTCATCCGAAGGTTGCAGGGAGAGTTGGGTCTGGGAGTCCTGCTCATCACCCACGATCTGAGTGTCGTTGCCGAGATGTGTGATCGGGTGACCGTCATGTACGCCGGACAAGTTGTGGAGTCGGCAGCAGTGGATCCCCTGTTCTATACGCCGAAGAACCCGTACACGAGTGCCTTGCTGCAATCGATGCTGGAGCCCTCCGGGCGCGGGGAACCGTTGGGCTACATCCCCGGATCCGTCCCGCCGCCCCATCTGTTTCCGTCGTCATGCCGTTTCCGAGAACGCTGCACACACGCAGTCGAATCCGTGTGTGGTCGAGAAGTGAATCTGGAAAATGTGAGTGCAGCGCACCTGACCCGGTGTGCCCGAGCTGCCGATCTGGCTTTACCAGGAGTGTCCGCATGACTGTGCAATCGAGCGAACGAGCAGTGTCGACGGGCCGGGCAACACTGTCCGTTCGGGGCCTGACAAAGACTTACGGGAACGGACCTACTCTGTTGCGTCGTAAGGGTTCTACCTTCACAGCTGTGGATTCGGTGGACCTCGAAATCGCGCCTGGCACAACTATGGGGTTGGTGGGGGAGAGCGGGGCCGGCAAATCCACAGTCGGGCGGTTGGTGCTTCGCCTCATCGAACCCGACTCGGGCTCGATCGAACTGCTCGGGACCGACATTGCAGAACTCGGGCGCCGCGAGCTCGAGAAGATGCGTTCGGATGCCACCATGATTTTCCAGGATCCGTACACTTCGCTCAATCCTCGTATGCTGATCAAGGATTCGGTGACCGAGCCGCTGTTGGTCAAGGGCGGAAGCTCTCGCGCCCAGCGATACGCCAAGGCCACGGACATGATCAAGCGAGTGGGTCTCACGGCGGCTCACCTCGAGCGTTACCCGTACGAAATGTCGGGTGGACAATTGCAGCGTGTGGCAATCGCACGGGCATTGATCACCGATCCGAGTTTCATGGTGTGTGATGAACCGGTGGCGGCTTTGGACGTCTCCACCCAGGCGCAGGTGATCAACCTGCTTCGAGACCTTCAAACCGAGCGAGGCTTGGCCTATCTGTTCATCTCACATGATCTTCGGTTGGTACGCCTTATTGCAGACAACGTTTCAGTGATGAAGCGGGGACGGATCATGGAGACGGGTGACGCGGTCGCGGTGTTCGATCACCCCAAGCACGAGTACACGCGAGAATTGCTCTCGGCGATTCCTGGTCGTAGTCCTCGTTTGAGACGCTTCTCGCGCTGAGCACGGGGTAGTAGGTACCGTCGACGAAATTGCAGGCGGTACCTACTACCTGGCTGAGATGTCGCTGCCCCGTCGGATGCCGCCGTCCAAGTAGACGGGTACTCTGCCAATGCCGCCGACCCGGTCCACAACTGGGGAACGGCTTCGATGCCCGACAATTCGCCGTCGAGTTGACGACCACCGTCGTTCGACACCACAATGCCGTCGGCCCCCAGTTCTACCGCTGCTGCAGCGTCCTCGGGATCGAGAATGCCTTTGAGTCGTTTCCCACCGTGGCCGGCGTGCTGCGTCGAGCACGCTGGTTGGTGTCAGGCTGGGCGGAATTCCCATGCCGCGCTTGCGTTCACCTTCTCGATTTCCGGGGACGGGTACGTCGACGGTGACAATCAATGCACTGTATCCGGCATTGCGTGCTCGGGCCACGAACTTCTTGGCCAAGGATTCTCCGGTACGGACGCCTGCCGACGGTCATTCCGTGGGGGAGAGGACGACCGGCAGGCTCAACGGTGTATTTCCTACCGTGACAGCGAGATCGGTTCCTTCTTTACCGGTGAGAACTCAAGGCTGCAGTGTCCACTGGTCGTGATCAGCTTCGTTCGCGACGAGCGGCTGAATTTAGAGACGAACATGGCAATACCCAGTGATCGAGGCGGTTGTTCGGCTTGCGCCGAACAACCGCCTCGATTCTTGCGGCAGAACTACCTACTTGGTGATGTACACGTTTCTGAGATCACTGACTCCGAACGGAGTGAAGGGAAGATTGCCCGTGCCGGTTCCGCCGACCTTCGGGGTGATCAGCATGCCCGTGACGCCCTGCATCAGCGGTGCATAGAGGGCATTATCGACCGAGAACTTGTTCACGGCTTCAGCTTTCGCCTTGCGCTCGGTGTCCGAGAGTGAAGAGTCGTCGACGCCGACAAGGAGCGGTTTCATGGCTTCGGGAGTGCCGCCGGGAAGGGTGAGCGGGCTGGTGTAGAGCCAGGTGAACCAGGCGGAAGGATCAAGAGACGCGGAGGTCATGTACGTGAACATGCCGGGTGCGTTGGACTTGCTGTATTCAGTGGTCAACTGCAGGATATCGACCGAGCGCAGTCCGATCTGGATGCCGATCTCTGCCAATCCTGCCTGGATGGCCTGAGCCTGGGCCGGCATCCTGCCGTTGTTGGCTACCAGGAACTCGCCGAGGTCCAGCCCGTTCGGGTATCCGGCCTCTGCGAGAAGTTTCTTGGCTGCGTCGACATCGTAGGCGTAGGACTTTTCGCCGGCCTCGTAGAATCCGGGCAAAGTGCTCGGGAAGGGTTGCACACGTGCTGCCTGGCCTTCGCCGAACGCCGCCACCAAAGCCTCCCGATCGAGGGCAGTGTTGATAGCCTGACGGACCTTGATGTTGGCCAGCGCGGGAATCGTGCTGTTCAAGAACATTCCGGAAACCGTCGAGGCAGTCGGTTGGCGTCGGACGATCACCTTGCCCGAGTCGATCTCACTCTGCAGCTGCGTGGTGCCGCCGCCGGCCTGCGCAACGTCCAACTGTCCGGTGCGAATGGCGTTGTTGCTGGCATCGGGCGCGTAGGCACCGATTTGTACTTCTGCGGGTTTTCCGGCATTGGTATCCCAGATATTCCCGTCGGAGCGCCGCTTGTAGGTGATCTTCTGTCCGGGCTCGAATGATTCGAGGACGTACGCACCGGTGCCAACCGGTTTTGTTGCGAGATCGGAGTTTCCGAGTGCTTTGGGACTGATCATCGCGCCACCGATCGGGATGGCGATGGTGTTGAGGATGGTTGTGGTGGGGCGGCTCAATCGAAGCTTCACTTCGTTGGGCGCCACTACGTCTACCGAACTGATGGCTGCGGTCGCGGTTGCGGAGGCAGATCCTGCTGCCGACCGATACCGGTCGATGTTCGCCTTTACCGCATCACCGTTGAACGGTGTGCCGTCGGTGAACGTAACCCCTTCTCGCAGTTTCAGATCCAGCGTTGACCCGTTGTCCGAGAAGGTCCACTCGGTGGCGAGCATCGGGGCATACTGGCCGTCTTCGGTGACTTGGAGAAGTCGGTCGTAGACGGGCCATGTCGACATCAGGGTCCGCACCGCCTCGGGGGCCGCGATTGGATCGAGCGACGTGGCGACAGTTGCCCCGACGCGCATCGTGGCGTTGGTATCGACTTCGCCGGTGCTGCCTTGACTTCCCGTGCCGGCCGCTGCGCCTCCGACAGCCGCACTCGGGCTGCCACAGCCGGTCAAGGCCACCGCTCCTGCAGCCGCGACGGCCGCCACAGACAGCCAACGCTGTTCACGTTTCGATCTCATGAGAGTTCCTTCCAGAGGTGACGCGAATGCGTCCGGATGGCGAAGTTCTGAGATGACCGTAGTGTGCGGTGTGCGTGGAGGTCGCTACGTCTTCCCGTTCACTGGGAGAAGTGTATTTCTTTGCAGCCCTATTGATTTGGCGCTCTGGATGCATCCATTCGGGTACTCAGAAGCGGGGGATGCTGAGCCTGGAGTGGGCGGCTCCGTCTACCGGAACCAGAGTGCCGTTGATGTACGCGGACTCGTCGCTCACCAGAAATGACGCTACCGACGCGATATCCTCGGCAGTGCCCAGACGCCCTGACGGGATCTGCGCCGCATAGGCTTCGGGACCGTCGGGATGGGTTTCGAGCCATCGACGTAGACCGGGGGTGTCCATTGATCCGGGTGAGATCACGTTTGCGCGAATGCCCAAGGCTCCGTATTCGACTGCGATACTTCGGGTGAGGCTGATCATCCCGGCTTTGGCTGCTCCGTATGCCGCCAGGCCCGGGACCGCTCCGATACCTGCTCCCGAGGTCGTCGAGAGGAATACTCCTGATTTCTGTTCGAGCATGAATGGCAGTGCAGCTGATATTCCGTAGTACATGGAATTCAGGTTGAGCACAACAGTATTGGCGAAGGCGGCGGGAGTGACCTCGAGGGTGGGTTTGGGTTGCTGCCCACCGGCATTGCTGTAGAGGATATCGAGCCGTCCGTAGCTCTCGACGGTACCGGTCACGAGGGATGAAACAGCCTCGGCGTCGGTGACGTCTGTCGTGACGGCTGTAGCTTTGCCGCCGGCGTCGGTGATCAGATCAGCTGTGGCAGTCGCAGAATCGCCGTTGATATCGCTGACCACGACGGTTGCTCCGTCGGCAGCGAACCGTATCGCAGATGCCCGTCCGATGCCGCTGCCGGCGCCGGTGATAACAGCAATTTTGTTGCTGAGCTTTCTGCCCATGGTCTTCTCGATTCTCTCTGGGATTGCAGGGTATTTACGTCGCTGACGACATCTTTCGGAATCGCTCGGCAGCTTCGAGAAGCAGTGCGCTGCGGTCGAAGCCGCTTTGCTTCTGTGCCGTCTCGAAGTGGCCGGTGGTAATCCAGATCGGGCCCTGATCGAGGTGCTCCAGGCCTTCGCGGGCTACCTCTTCGGGATCTGCCAGGACCAAGCCCGGCATGTCGAGATTCAATCCCAGACGGCCCAACGCCGGTGTTCGTGTTGCGCCGGGAATTACTTCGAGTACGTGAACACCGAGCGGAGCCAGTTCGAGCCACAAACCCTCGGCAAAAATTCTTCCGAAAGCTTTTGCTGCAGCATAGAAACTGATGTGCTCGGTTCCGAGGTACCCGGAGATCGACCCCATCAGGATGATGCCGCCACTACCGCGTTCTTTCATCCGGCCACCGAAGTGGTGGGTGAGGGCCAGTTGGCTCTTGATGTTCAGATCGATAGTGCGCTGCACAGCCGCGAGGTCACTGCTGACGAATTCGCTGGCATATGATCCTGCGCCGGCGTTGAATACGAGCAATCCCACGTCGAGTAGGTCCGTGACCGCTCGCAGGCGATCGAGCGCATCGTCTTCGAGTAGATCGAGTTCGAGTGTCGTGACCTCGACACCCAGGGCGCGCGCCTCGGATGCGGTCTCTTCGAGTGGGCCACTCTTGCGGGCCAGAAGTACGAGATTAATACCGACAGTGGCTAATTGGCGGGCGTATGCACTGCCCACGCCTTCGGATCCGCCGGCAATGACAGCCCAGGGGCCGTAGTAATTCTTGTCGATCATAGTGCACCTTTCGGGGGCGTATCAAACATTTGCTACATGGGAGAATGTAGACGGTGGTGTGAACTGTGCGGGGTCGGTTACTTTTGTGGTTCGATGCCTTCGAGGAAGACTGAGATCAAGGTGTCTCCGAACTGTTCGATCGAATAGTTCTTGGTGGGGGAGAACCACCGGAGCGACAACCAGACCGCGTCGCGCATCAATCCGTAGATGACGTCTGCGGGTAGATCCGCGCGCAGCTGTCCGGCTTCGATTCCGGAGGCGATCGCATCCATCCACGTTGCCTTGGTGGTGCGGGCAGCGGAACGAATAGTGTTGTTCCCCGGAAGTTTTCGAAGATACTCGGAATTGTTCTGATAGATCTCCGAGGCATGTGGGTGCGCAACGCTTGCGGCCAGTGAGGCGTGGACGATCGAGCTAAGCCGATCCCGCGGATCGGCGTCGGCAATCGCTTCGTATCGAGCAGTCAGATCGTCGAGATACCTCGACACGATCATGTACGCGATAGCATCCTTGGATTCGAAGTAGTGATAAAGGCTGCCGGAGAGGATGCCGACTCCGTCGGCGATATCCCGCACCGGGGTGCCTGCGATTCCCTTGGTGGCAAACAGCGATGCTGCCTGCCCGAGAATCAGGTCGTGGCGCTCAGACCACTCCATGCCTACCTCCGATGTTTGTGCAAGGATCGCGTCGCGAATTCTACGACAGTTGAACAAAGGTTTGATGCGCGCCCGGCGAAAAGGGCACCGCTGCGTTTCACGCGAGGTTCTGTGCGCACGACCAGGCCTGTGCCGCCAGACGCTGCGCCTGGACGCCGAACGATTCGGGGGTGCGGTCGGTGCGGCCCATCGACCCGCGCGATACGCGGGTGTAGACGCCTTCGACAATGCAGGCCGTTTTCCACCAGTTGAATGCCAGGTAGTACTCCAAGTCGTCGCCAGGCATACCGGTCGCGGTCAGGTAGCGATCAGCCAGTTCGTCTCGAGTGGGTAGACCGGCCGCGAACGTCGGGGGCGTCTCGAGCGCGGTTACCTCGTCGCCAGGTTGCGCCCAGTACATCAAGAACTGCCCCAGGTCCGCCAGTGGGTCACCGACTGTCGACAGTTCCCAGTCGAGGACTCCGAGCACCTGGCCCTGTGTACCCATCAGAGCGTTGTCGAGGCGATAGTCACCGTGTACGACGCTCGAGCGAAATTGGGGTGGGATCCGGCGACTCAATGCGTCACGGGTGCGACTGATGTCCTCGAGGACTCGCACACGATCTCCTTCCCAGCTGGCGGACCAGCGTGAGAGTTGCCGTTCGACATACCCTCCCGATGCCGAGCGCTGAGACCAACCATGAGCGGCGGGGTCCAACGAGTGCAGGCGCGCGAGAGTGTCGACGAGCGAATCGCCGAGTGCGCGGCGTTCGGCGAGAGGGAGGAAAGCCTCCACCGCGTCCGAGTCCCGCAGGATTTCTCCGTCCAGGAATTCCATGACGAAAAATGGAGATCCGTTGATCTCGAGATCGGTACAGACACCGACGACCGTTGGAACCGGAACCCCGGTATCTGAGAGTCGAGACAAGATGCCTGCCTCGCGGACGACGTCGTGGGCGGTGGCCACGATCTTTCCCAACGGGGGTCGGCGGAGTACCCAACGAGTACCCGCGGTGTCGGTGACCAGGTACGTCAGATTTGACCGGCCCCCGGCTATCTGTTCGAAGCTGAACGGAGCGAGAGCATTCGGGACGGCGCGCTCGAACCAGGCGGTGACCGCGAGACGCTCGATACCGAGCGTGGCCGTGGTTCTGGTAGCAGTGGATCTATCGGTCATGTGCGGTCCTTGTTCATGCGTAGGCCTACTTTGTCATCGCAAGATGGCGAAGATCGTAGATTCCGACGTTGACCCACGGGACGTCGTCGGCGCCGACCACTTTGTTGCTCGAGAGCGTGGCGTTGGTCTGGTTGCAGATCGGGACCCACAGGGCCTTCTCCAGCGTCTTCGCCGAGATCTTGTGGTACAGCTCGGCACGGTCGTTCTCGGACATCGTCGGATCGGCAGCCTGCTCGATCATGCCCAGGATTTCCGGGTCGTCGGCAGCGAACTTGAAGTTGTTGACCAAGTAGAAGTTCACGGTTTCCGCAGGATCGACTTTAGGTGTGAACGAGTTGGCGACCATCTGATCGAATTCACCGGCAATGTAGCGTGGTTCGAGTTGGTTGAGCGGAACGGGATTGAGCTCGGCATCGAAGCCCGAAGTGGACAGGGCAGACTGGATGACGTTGGTGGGCTTTTCGGTGTTGCTCCCGGCACCGAACGTTAGCGTGACCTTGGTGTTTCCATTCTTCTGGACCAATGCCTTGGCCGCCTCCGGATCGAAGGCGTACGGATACTTGTAGTCGGGATCGAATGCCGAGCTCGTCTTCGGGAACATCTGGTTGTGTGGTGTGCAGTTCCCGGAGAACAGCGCGTTGATCTCATCCGGATTGATCGACTGTGCAACCGCTTGACGTATTTCCTGATCGGCCAGCTGACCCGTCGGACGCAGATAGACACCGAGGGTGCTTCGGAATGGAACCTTGTCGATAGCGAAGGCGCCGCGGTCGGCAAGCGTATTTGCCTGCACCACTTCGCTGGCCGAACTGACCCACGTGAGATCCAGTGCTCCGGTCTGGATGGCATTCAGACGCGTCGACGCGTCGGGGACAAGCGTGATATCGATGCCGCCGAGGCGTCCGCCCTCCGCGTCCCAGTACGGACGATCGGACCGCTTCATTACAAGCGACTCTCCGGGAACGTATTTGGTGACGACGTAGGCGCCGGAACCTGCAAGTCCCGGATCGTTGCGGATATCGGTTCCGGCGGCGATCATTGCGGGACTGATCATCATGCCTACCGGAGTGGTGAATACTCCGGGTAGTTCGACACCGGCTCCCGGGGCCAGTTCGATGCGCGCGGTGTACATGTCAGTCGCAGTGATATCGATGACGCCCGCGAGCGCCGCAGCCGAGGTACTGCCCGCGAGTGTTTTGCCTCGTTTCAGGGTGGCGGCAACCGCCTCGGCGTCGAAGCGGGTGCCATCGTTGAAGGTGACGTCGTCACGCAGCTTCAGCTCCAGATACTTGCCGTCCGAGCTGAATTCCCACGACTTGGCAAGTCCGGGAACAATTTTGTCGTTGCTGTCGACGGTCATGAGTCGATCGAAGAGTGCCGTGAGATGGCTCCAGCCACCGATGGTCATCTGTTGCTGGGGGTCGAGATTGTTGGACGTGCCGGCGGAGGCAATCCGTATCACTGCAGCGGGGTCGACCTCACCGCCGACGCTTCCACTGTTCGTCGTGCCGCTTGCGCCTCCGCCACAGGCGGACAGTGACAGCGCTGCCACGGCAAGAGCAGTGACGAGCTTTCCCTTGCCGAACCGGGTGTGTGTCATGGTTTACCTCTCTTCGATTGCGTTCGAAGGAATGTTGTCGATCAGGCGTACGTGTATTTTCAGTCAAGCGTGACGGTGACTTTGTCGAGTACTCCGTCGAAGATGAACGGCAGCTGGTACTGCTCGGACACCGGGGTTCCGGTATCCCGCCCGACGCTCAGGCCTTCGATGTAGTTGAGGCGGAACGGGGCAGTGTTCGCCACCGTTCCGTATCCAACCTTCTCGTCATCGCAGAGCAGGGTTATCGCTGCCGATCCGCCGCGCTGCGTGGGATCGATATCGACCACGGCCGTGAGTTGGTGTCGACCGACCGGAAGCGCGAATTCAGAAGTGACCGTAGAGCGCTCGCGACCCAAGAGGTTGTAATGGTAGGTGAGGACACCGTCTGCCAGATACAGGGCATGGCCACCGAATCGTCCACCTTGGGACAGGAGCATGCCGTGTGCGTGGTTCGAAGTCAACACTACGTCCGCGGAAATGCTGAACGGCTTGTTGGTGACATCGGGTGCACTGCCGGGAGTCACTCGCGTCACCCCGTCGTAGTAGACGAACGTGGTCAGGCCGAAAGTCGGGTTCGGCTTGGGCGGGCCAGGATTGAGCGCTTTGACGATGACGGGAAGAACCTGGTTTGCTTCGGCCTCCCCCCAGAACAGGTCGACCAGCGCGCTGAGTTTGTCGGGGTACTGCGCCGACAGGTCGTCGGATTGGCTGTAGTCGTTCTCGACGTGGTACAACTCCCAGTTCGCATCGTCGAGAGAGTCTGCGCCGGTGGCGAATTCCCACGGCATTTCCCGGGGCGTAGTAGCGGCAACCCACCCGTCGGAATAGATTGCGAGGTTGCCCATCAATTCGAAGTATTGTGTCGTTCGGGTAGAAGGTGCAGCCGGATCAGCGAAGGTGTAGGTCATCGGGACTCCGCACAGCGGCATCTGTTCTACGCCCCGAATCTGTTTGGGTGCTTCTATTCCGATGGCATCGAGGATGGTGGGAACGACGTCGATGACGTGGTGGAATTGCGTGCGGATCCCGCCGGCGTCGGTGATTCGCGCAGTGTGAGAGAGCACCATCCCGTTGCGAGTGCCTCCGAAATGCGACGCGACCATCTTGAACCACTTGAACGGGGTGTCGGTCGCGTGGGCCCAACCGGCTGGAAAGTGGTTGTAGTGCAGGGGGCCGCCCAGTTCGTCGAGGTGTTCGAGGAGGGATTCGGTGCTGTCTTCCAGACGGTTGACGTAGCTCATCTCGTTGAGAGAGCCGTTGGCTCCACCTTCGGGACTGGCTCCGTTGTCGCCTTGGATGTAGAAGACCAGCGTGTTGTCGAGTTCGCCGATGCGTTCCAATTCTTCGAGAACACGGCCTATCTGGGAGTCGGCGTAAGCGAGAGCGCCGGCGTAGACCTCCATCATGCGGGCTGCCACTTTTTGATGGTCGGCGGTGAGGGAGTCCCATGATGCGATCTGTTCGGGACGTTCGGTCAGTTCGGTGTCTGTGGGTACAACACCGAGTTGTTTCTGCCGAGCGATCGTTTCTTCGCGAATGGCATCCCATCCTTGATCGAACTGCCCGCGGAATCGATCGATCCACTCTCGTGGTGCATGGTGCGGAGCGTGAGTGGCGGCATTGCTGTATTGGATGTAGACAGGCTTGTTCGGTGCTGCCGACTTTTGCCGACGAATCCAGGTAATTGCCTTGTCTGCCAGGTCTTTTTCGAGGTGGTAGGTGGCATCGTCCGTCGGTGGTTCCACCGGACTGGTGCCCTCGTACAGTGCGGGGGCCCAATTGTCGGTGCTGCCGCCGAGGTAGCCGTAGAAATGTTGGAATCCCATGTTCGTGGGCCAATGATCGAACGGTCCGGCCGGCCCGGTCTCGTAGACGGGGACGTTGTGGTACTTACCGAACTGTGCGGTGGAATATCCGTTGCACCGCAGCATTTCGGCAATCGTGGCAGCGCTGTCGGGGATGATGCTGGTGTATCCGTCGTAGGCAAGCGCCATCTCGGTGACGCGCCCCGCACCGACCTTGTGGTGGTTGCGACCGGTCATGAGTGCCGCGCGGGTCGGGGAACACATCGCAGTTGTATGGAACTGCGTGTAGCGCAAACCGGTTTCGGCGAGTCCGTCGAGCGCCGGAGTGGGAATCGGTCCACCGAAAGTGCTGCTTGCCCCGTAACCGACGTCATCGGTCATGATCACGAGAACGTTCGGTGCGCCTGCGGGCGCCGACACGGGAACCGGCCATTTCGGTGCATCGGATTCGCTGGGTTCGCGGCGCTGTGAACCCGAGGTACTCGTGCGGGTATCGACGTTCATATGTGCACTCCTGGAATGGATTCTGAAGGCAGTATGCACCGTATCAAGCATTTGCTACGCAATGTTTCAAATTGGGATTACGGTGTGATTCACGGTCAATCGAGGAAAGCAGGAGCGACTATGGATCACAACGACAAATCCCGCCAGATGGACCTGGTGCGAGGCCCATTTCCTTCCGTCAGTCTGATTACGACCGCGAGTTGGGCACTGCGTGACGAGTTGGCGCTCTGCCGACGTCTCGGGATTTCCGCCGTGGCACTGTCCGCGTACAAAGCGGGTCGAACCGGTTGGCCGGAAACGGTATCGCTGGCCCATGAGTTCGGCGTCGCGGTCGGCTGTATCGCGCACGGAATCACAGCCGATCCGGACGATGGAACTGCCTGGGAGAGGGAGATTGCGGCACTCGACGCAGCAGTGGTCGGCGCGGCAGGTCTGGGAGCATCGACGGTGCTGTTCACAACGGGACCGTCCGGACGTCTCAGCTGGGAAGCTGCAGCAGACCGATTGATCGATCGCGTGTCGCCAGTGGCCGAGCGGGCCAAACAGTTGGGGGTTCGGCTCGCCCTGGAGAACACCATGCAGATGCGTTCGGATCTGAGTTTCGTTCATACAGTTCGCGATGCGGCGGTAATCGCACGGCGTCTGGACATCGGAATGGTCGTCGACCTCTATTGCGCATTCCAGGAACCGGATCTACTCGGTACCTTGCGGGCTGAACTCGATCGGGTGCAGATCGTGCAGGTAAGCGATTTCCGGGTAGGAACGCTCGCGGTTCCCAACCGGTGGGTACCCGGCGACGGAGATCTTCCGATGGATCGACTGTTACGTGAAGTGCTCGGTCTCGGCTACTGCGGTGCTGTTGAGCTGGAGATACTCGGTCCTGCGATTGAGGAGGAAGGGCCGGAGAGTGCGCTCAGGCGAGCGTATTCCTGGCTCACCGCGCAGTTGGCGGTTGACGCGGAGATGAAACCATGATGATGTGAATCAAACGTTTGCTACGCGACGATGACGCGCCAGAGCAACGTTTCCCCGAATTCGAAAGGGTGGACCCATTGAGTGACAAGACGATGACCGAGGACGATGTCGTACGTCGGCTGCGGTCCGGTATGACGATCGGTATCGGTGGTTGGGGGTCACGGCGCAAGCCGATGTCCCTCGTGCGTGCAATTCTTCGATCCGACCTGAAGGATCTGACCATCGTGTCCTACGGTGGACCTGACGTCGGATTGCTCTGTGCAGCAGGGAAGGTCAAGAAGGTGATTTTCGGGTTCGTTTCGTTGGACTCGATTGCCCTCGATCCGCATTTCCGGGCCGTCCGTCAGGCCGGAGCGGTGGAAGTGGCCGAGTACGACGAGGGAATGCTGCAGTGGGGTTTGTATGCTGCCGGCATCCGGATGCCCTTCTTGCCGACCCGAGCTGGACTGGGATCGGACGTCATGACGGTCAACCCCGATATGCGTACCGTGTCCGACCCGTACGGAGACGAGATTTTTGCAGCGATGCCCGCATTGAATCTTGACGCGGCACTGGTGCACATGAACCGTGCAGACAGGCATGGCAATGCCCAATTCTTGGGCCCTGACCTGTATTTCGACGATCTGTTCTGCATGGCAGCCGAGGACGCCTATGTGTCGTGCGAGGAAATCGTGCCCACCAAGGACTTGACGGCCGATGCTCATCCGTCGACGCTGCGGATCGCCCGTCTCCTGGTCTCCGGTGTGGTCGAAGCACCGAACGGCGCACATTTCACCTCGTGCGTGCCGAACTACGAACGCGACGAATCCTTCCAGCGGGAATATGCGGCCGCCGCCCGCGATCCACAACAGTGGAAAGCCTTTGTCGGCGAGTACCTTTCCGGTAGCGAAGCGGACTACCAGCGCGCTGTCGCGATGCGCGATTCCCAGGCGGTGTCGGCATGAGCGAGTCGAGTGCGAACGTGGCTCCTGCTACCCGAGCCGAAGTGTGCGTCATTGCCTGCGCCGAAGCGTATCGCGGCAACGGTGAGGTCATCGCGAGTGCCTTCGGAACCATTCCGGCCATCGGAGTTCGGTTGGCACGACACACCTTCGAACAGGATCTGGTGATCTCCGACGGCGAGGCGCATGGAGTTCGTGGCACCTGGGCCGTCGGCGGGCCGGCAGAGGGGGAGATCGAAGCGTGGATGCCGTTCAGTGCGATCTTCAATCTGGTGTGGAACGGCAAGCGCCACATCATGATGATCCCCACCCAACTCGACGTCTACGGCAACAGCAATATCTCGGCGATCGGTGATCACGCGGCGCCCAAGGTGCAGCTTCTGGGTGTGCGGGGTGCACCGGGAAACAGTGTTTACCACCCCACCAGCTACTGGGTTCCCGCACACAGCACCCGTGTGTTCGTGCCTCGTGTAGATATGGTCTCGGGAGTCGGTAACGACAACGCGGCCAAGGCAGGTCCGGCTGCGAGCAAGCACCACGATCTGCGCCAAGTCGTAACAAACTTGGCGGTGCTCGATTACGCAGACTCGGGTCGACTTCGACTTGTGTCGGTGCATCCGGGGGTCAGCGTCGACGACGTGGTGGCAGCGACCGGATTCGATCTCGAGATTCCCCAGTCGGTTCCACAGACTCGGCTTCCGAGCGCCGAAGAGCTACAGCTCATTCGGGACGTCATCGATCCCAAGGGACTGCGTAACAAGGAGGTTTCGGCATGACTGACCTTGCTGCAGACCACCGGGCCCTGCACACGCGGGCCTGCGACCTCTTCGGGGTCAAATACCCGATCGTGCAGACCGGAATGGGCTACGTCTCCAACTCGACGCTGACCGCTGCCACAGCGGCGGCCGGCGGGCTCGGCATAATCGCCGGCGGAATGTTGACCTACGAGGAACTCGCTGCGGCGATCGCGGAAGTTCAAGCCCAGACCGATAATCCATTCGGGGTGAATCTGAGAGCAGATCAGGCGGACATCGACAAGCGAATCGATCTGCTGATCCGATCCGGTGTCAAGGTTGCGTCGTTCGCTCTGGCGCCCAAGCAGGCTCTCATCGGCCGATTGAAAGACGCCGGGCTGGTGGTGGTTCCGTCTATCGGGGCACGCCGTCACGCGGAAAAAGTTGCTTCGTGGGGCGTTGACGCGGTTATCGTTCAGGGTGGTGAGGGCGGCGGCCACACCGGTGCTGTGCCGACCTCATTGCTTCTGCCTCAGGTAGTAGATGCCGTGGACATCCCGGTGATCGCGGCGGGCGGTTACTTCGACGGCCGGGGCCTGGTCTCGGCACTGTCCTATGGCGCCGCCGGAATCGCGATGGGTACACGATTCATGATGACGAGCGATTCCCCGGTGGCGCAGCAAGTCAAGGATGTGTACCTGTCGAAGTCGGTCAACGACACCGTGGTCACACTCGAGATCGACGGTGTGCCGCAACGTGTTCTGCGCGCGGGGACCATTGATCAGCTGGAGTCCACAACGGGTCCGGGTCGGATGATCCGTGCGGGCCGCAACGCTCTGGCATTCCAGAAGCTCTCCGGCACACCGTGGCGCGACATGATCCGTGAGGGTCTCGCAATGAAGAAGAGTCACGAACTCGGCTGGAGTCAGGTGGTGATGGCTGCTAACGCTCCGATGCTGTACCGGTCCGCATTGGTGGACGGTCGCGTCGACGTCGGCGTCATGGCAACAGGGCAGGTAGTCGGGCTGATCGAGGACGTGCCCAGTTGCAGCGAATTGATCAACAGAATTGTGGCCGAGGCAAATTCGGTTCTCACTCGACTCTCTGCTTGACATGTTTGATACACGTATTCGAAAGGGACTTTGATGAATCAGCTTGAAGGTCGTGTTGTTGTCGTCACCGGAGCCGGCCGTGGAATCGGGCGCGAACACGCGCTCCTTGCTGCAGCGGAAGGCGCGCACGTCGTAGTCAACGACACCGGCGCCGCCGCCGACGGCTCGGGAACGGATGACGCTCTGGCCGCAGCGGTCACTGCTGAGATCACAGCTCTCGGTGGCAGCGCAATCGCCAGTACCGCGGACGTCACCACAGTCGCCGGAGCTCAGGCCCTTCTCGATCTGGCAGTGGAGAACTTCGGCGCAGTTCACGGACTGGTCAATAATGCGGGTGTTCTCCGCGACCGGATGTTCGTGAACATGAGTGAAGAAGAATGGGACACCGTGATCGCTGGTCAGCTTCGCGCGACGTTTGCTCCCTGCCGCGTGTTCGGCGCGCACTGGCGTGATCGTTCCAAGGCCGGCGACGCCGTCGCAGCATCCATCGTGAACGTCTCGTCCACGTCGGGGCTTCTCGGTGCAGTCGGGCAGAGCAACTACGGCGCCGCCAAAGCGGGGATTGCCGCGCTCACTGTGATTTTGGCGCAGGAAATCAGCCGCTATGGAGTGCGCGTCAATGCCATCACCCCGGTCGCGCGCACTCGAATGACAGAGAACGTCCCCGGAATCGCCGAGATGGTGGCGGTTCCGGCGGATCCGAACGACTTCGACGTCTACCACCCGGGCAACGTGTCTCCGGTGGTCGCGCACCTGCTCACCGCCGACTGCGACACCAACGGCTCGGTCTTCTATGCGAAGGGCGGCGAGATCAAGCAGTTCCTCGGCTGGTCGTACGGCAAGAGCATCGTGAAGGACGCACGCTGGACACTCGAAGAGCTGGCGACGGAAATGAAGACCTTCGCGTAAGCGACCCTACGACAAAGAAACTCGGAGTGAGCTATGGCAAACAAAGATGCCGTGGGTGTAACGGGAACACCGTTCCGGCTCGACGTGGAACGCGGAAAGGTCCGCGAATTCGCCCACGCGATCCGCAGCACCAATCCTGAGTACCTCGACTCGGAAAACCCGGTCAGTCCGCCGACCTTCTTGACCACCACGTTCTTCTGGCAGTCCGGCGATCAGAACCCTTGGAGCGCAGTCGAACTGAATCAGCAGCGAGGTCTGCATGCTGAACAGGAATACACCTTCTTCGGTCCGCCGCCGCGAGCGGGAACCAAACTCGAGGCCCGCTCACGGATCACCGACGTCTTCACCAAGGAAGGTCGACGAGGCGGCGAAATGACCTTCGCAGTCATGGTCACCGACTTCGTGGACGAAAACGGAACCTTGGTGGCGCAGGCGAAGATGACCGGCGTCGAGACCGGACGAGCACCGTCGGAGGAATCATGACCATGACAGCACAGCCCACCGCAATGACGGCACCGCGGCCGTGGACCATCGGACCGGTAACCCGCACGGACTTCGTTCGCTACCAAGGTGCGTCGGGGGATATGAACCCGATTCATCATGACGAGACCTTCGCCAAGGCCGCAGGATTCGAGAGTCCGTTCTCCGTGGGAATGTTCCAGGCCGGAGTGCTGGGCACCTATGCGACGGACTGGCTCGGTGCCGAGAACGTACGGTCCTTCCGTATTCGATTCCTCGAGCAAGTGTGGCCCGGAGACGTCCTGACGTGTACCGCCAAGGTTGTCAAGGAATATCAGGACAACACCGAGAGCAAGGTCGACGTGGAACTCGAGTGCGCCCGCCAGACGGGCGGCGTCGCGGTGCGGGTGTGGGCAACCTTCGTCATCGCTCCCGGTGTGGTGTCGGGGTGAAGGCGCACCAGTGCCACACGCTCGGTGAGCCGGATGTCCTCCGGCTTACCGATGTGCCGGACCCGGTTGCGGCACCGGGAACTGTGGTCGTGGATGTCCGGGCTTGCGGCATCAACTTCCCGGACGGACTGATGGTCGCCGGAAACTACCAGACTAAGCCGCCCCTGCCCTTCACTCCGGGATCCGAAGTGGCCGGCGTAATCCGGGCAGTCGGAGACGGTGTCGAAGGTTTGAACGTGGGGACTCGTGTCCTGGCGTTCTGTGGAATCGGCGGTTACGCCGAGCAGGTCCCGGTACCAGCGTCACAAGTATTCGCGATTCCCGACGCGATGCCCTTCCCTGACGCCGCAGGATTCTCCGTGACATACGGAACCTCCTACCACGGCCTCGTAGACCGAGCGGGACTTGCAGCCGGAGAACGACTTCTGGTGCTCGGTGCGGCTGGCGGTGTCGGGCTCACTGCTGTCGAGATCGGTCGAGCCTTGGGAGCCGAGGTCATTGCCGCGGCATCCACCGCCGAGAAGTTGGCGCTGTGCCAAGAGCACGGTGCGTCGACACTGATCAACTACGCAGAGTGTGATCTGGCATCCGAACTGAAGACACGCGAACGCGTCGACGTCGTCTACGACCCGGTCGGCGGCGACGCGGCGCAGGCTGCAATCAGGGCGCTCCAATGGGGCGGCCGGTACCTGACCGTCGGATACGCGAGTGGCGACATTCCGAAGGTGGGAATGAACCGTCTACTCATCTCGTCGGCCTCACTTCTCGGTGTGTTGTGGGGCGTGTGGGCGAAACGGAACCCGGCCGAGAATGCGAGCAACATGCGTCAGTTGCTGGACTGGTACGAGCAGGGGCTGCTGGTGCCGCACGTGTCTCGGACCTTGCCGTTCGACGACGCGTCCGAAGCCCTGAACATCGTGATGAATCGGCAGGCTGCCGGCAAGGTGATTTTGGTCCGCGACTGATCGGTTCGGAATCGATCTCCCGTGCATACACACGCATTCATATTGTGAGAACTGAGAGGACTTCTATCGTGGACCTAGCTCCCAGCCCGGCAGCCCAGGAGATCATGGACCGCTTGAACGCGTTCATGGTCGATCATGTGTATCCGGCCGAGTCGGTGTACGCGCAGCAGATGGAAGAGATGGGGCCGCGTAATCACACGTTGCCGCCTGTGGTCGAAGAACTGAAGGCCGAGGCTCGGCGTCAGGGGATGTGGAATCTGTTCCTTCCCTCGCTGTCCGGGCTCTCACACCTCGACTATGCGCACATCGCCGAGATCACCGGACGGTCGCCTTACATCGCGCCGGAAGCGCTGAATTGCGCGGCACCGGACACCGGCAACATGGAGATCCTTCATATGTTCGGCACGCCCGAGCAGAAGGAGCAGTGGCTCGAGCCTCTGCTGGACGGCCGTATGCGTTCCGGGTTCTCCATGACCGAGCCTGCTGTCGCGTCGTCGGATGCTCGAAACATCAGCACCTCCATCGTTCGTGACGGCGACGAATACGTCATCAACGGTCGCAAGTGGTGGACAACGGGCGCCGCCGACCCACGTTGCGAGATCTTGGTTTTGATGGGCAAGACCGACCCTGAGGCGGCGCCCCACCGCCAGCAGTCGATGGTCCTGGTACCGGTGAACACGCCGGGCGTCGAGATCATCCGGTCACTACCGATCTTCGGTTACCACGATCAGCACGGACACTGCGAAATTACGTTCACGGACGTGCGAGTGCCCGTAACCAACATTCTCGCTGGTGAAGGTGAAGGATTTGCCATTGCACAAGCTCGGTTGGGTCCGGGCCGAATCCATCACGCGATGCGTTGCATCGGAATGGCGGAACGTGGACTGGAATTGATGGTCCGGCGAACGTTGTCGCGCGACGCTTTCGGTGGTCCGATTTCTGACCAAGGTGTTGTTCGGACGTGGATTGCGGAGTCCCGCATGGAGATCGAGCAGGCGCGTCTGCTGGTTCTCAAGACCGCGTGGATCATCGACCAGATGGGTGTCAAGGAAGCCGCGATCGAAATTGCCGCGGTCAAGGTCATCGCTCCGCGAGTGGCACGCTCTGTTCTCGAACGGTCCATCCAATGCCACGGTGGCGGGGGAGTCACCGAGGATTTCCCCATTGCCCGGATGTGGGCCAGTGCCAGGATTTTGGGAATTGCCGACGGACCGGACGAAGTCCATATCCGCAGTGTCGCGCGGACCGAGATCCGCAAGTATCGCTGACAAGAACAGAGGCACTAGATGTTGGGTCGAAGTACGTTCGCAGACAACCCTGAAGCCTTTTCGGACGTCAGTATCAGCGAGGTCGTCCGTCACCGGGCCGCGAGCAAGCCCGACTCGGTAGCCTTCGTCACCGGGGACCGCCGCTACACCTGGCGCGACTACGATCTGACCGCCGACCGAATCGCCGCAGCACTCGCTGCCGCAGAATCGGTCGGCGGTTCCGGTGTGGCGATCTATCTCCCCGACACCATGGCAGTGCATGCCGCATTGTGTGGCGCCTATCGGGCCGGCCGGGTCGCAGCTGGAATCGGTTTTCGTTCCGGGACACGAGAAATCGCGCACCTGATGGTCAAAGCCGACTGCCGGGTTCTGATCACCACCGCAACAGTCCGCGGCCGCAGCTGTTACGACGTTGTCGATGACCTGCAGCGAAGTGGGGCGACGGTTCTCAGCGTCATTGTGGTCGATGACGACGGCGTGGTGGAGCTGGGTACCACCGATCGCACGGAGGCGCGCAGTAGCGTCGAGTCATCTGAGTCGTCCAACAGTGTCGGAGTCTTCACTACGTCCGACACCACGCTGCTGAACTCGACCTCGGGCACCACCGGACTGCCGAAAGTAGTGGCGCACAACGAGAAGAAGTGGATCGAATTCGCACGATTGGCGATGGTGGGTGCGCGGATCACCGACGTCGATGTTTTCTGCTCGGCAGTACCGGCGCCGTTCGGCTTCGGGCTGTGGTCTGCCCATTTTTTGCCCACTCTGCTCGGTGCACGCACCGCCGTCCTGGAGAAGTTCGACGTCGAGGTGATGATAGATCTGATCGAGCGCGAACGAGTCACCGTGCTGTGTTGTGTCAGTACACAATTCAAGATGTTGCTTCGATCGGAACGGGCGCGTAAAGCAGACCTGTCCAGTCTCCGAGTGCTCTACACGGGTGGCGAAGCGGTTCCCTACTCCGAGGCGCTGGCATTCGAACAGCGAACGGGTGCCAAGGTTTTGCAGTTCTACGGTTCGAACGAAGCCGGTGCTGTCAGTCAGACCACGCTCGATGACGACCGTGAGACTCGGTTGAGAACCTGCGGGCATGTCATCGAGTCCATGAACGTGCGGATTTTCTCTGACAATGGCGGTGAGGGTGAGCCTCGGCGTGGACAACCTGCTGTCCACGGGCCGCTCGAATCGCTGGGCTACTGGCAGGACGAAGACGCGAACGCCGAGCTTTACACGGTAGATGGATGGATGTTGCTCGGGGACATAGTGGATATCGACGCTGCCGGTCGGGTACGGGTTGTCGGACGCATTGCCGACATCATCATCCGCGGAGGTAAGAACATCTCCGCAGTCGACGTCGAAGAACTGATGTGCGCGCATCCGTCAGTTCGAGCTGTTTCCGTGGTCGGGGTGCGTGACGACGTTTTCGGGGAGCGGGTGTGCGCCGTGGTGGTCGCCGAATCCGGTGTCGAACTTTCCACGGCGATACTGTCGGAATGGATGCGCGCGAAGGGAATTAGCACCGAATACATTCCGGAATATGTGGTCTTTGTCGACGACCTTCCCACTGGGCCCGGTGGGAAAGTTGCCAAGGGCGAGGTGCGAAAGTTGGCCCTCTCGCGAGTGTGAGACGGCCAACTTCCACGCGACTTCTGATGTCATCTGGACAGCAGTGCCAATGCCTGCCGGGTGACGCCCTCGGCTGTAATGCCGTAGTGGGCAAGTAGGTCCGCAGGAACGCCGACCTCGAGATCCTCGTCTGGTAGTGCAACGATTCCGAGTCGGGTGGAGACGCCATTGCGGCCGAGTACTTCGGCCACCGCAGAACCCAGACCGCCGATTACGTTGTGCTCCTCCACCGTCAGGATCGCGCCGGTCCACGTCTACAACCGGGCGCTCGCGGAGCGCTCGCGGGCGTGGCAGCAGGAGCAACGACGTGTCTCGTATGCCGATACGTCGAAGATGCTGACCGGCTGGAAACGGGATCCTTCTCTGCACTAAGCAAGCCTTCTCGTCTGAAACAAGGCGGAACCGTTCGACAGTCTGGAGATTGTCGCCCGGCTACCGAGGCGGATTGTTTGTTGGCGTCGGAAACGTACGTGTCGGGGCGTGTCGGTAGGTTGTCGGGAGGTTTGTCGGGAGGTTTCGGAAACGGGGAGTGGTTGTGGCTGATGACGTTTGGACCAGTCTGTTTGAGGACATCCAACTGGTGCTGTACCCGGACTGGGATGACAACGAGACGCTGATTTCGCCGACGGATGGCGACAGCCTTCAACTGCGAGACACGTTGACCGGGCAGCGGATCCTGTTCCGAGAAGACGACAAAGGACTTGATATCAGGGTGACGGTGCCCGATGAACCAGTGACGGCTGCCCGATTACGGGCGGTGATCCAGTCGCAGCGGACCACCTTGTTTTCCCAGGTCCGTGACCGTGAGTCCGGTCGTTGGGTGCCACTCGACCAGCCGTTGTGGAAGTCTGTCGAAATCCGTATCGGCCGCGATCACGACGTCGAACACGGGGGCCGGCGTGTCGAGGAGTACGCGCGGGAGTGGAGAACGGGATGGCGCCACAATGCCGACGACCAACGATACGAGATCGCCGCTGCAATCGTCGCGGTGTTGCGCGACGGACTGGGTACGACTCCTGACCGGCTCCGTGTCAGCTCTTACAACAACTTCGGCCCCACCCGCACACAGCGGGTGGGCGAGGTCGCTTCCGACCGTCCGACGTTGTCCGGCCTTCCGGCACGGTGCTCAGGGTGGGACGAGTTCGTCACGCGGTTCGAGTGGGTTCTGGCCACTTTGCCGTGGCTGGGCAATGTCATCCTGGATGCCCCTCAAAAAGGATCGAACAACCAGGTTGACGTACAGTTCTACAACTCCGGTGGTGACATCGACAGCGAGTGTGGTTTCGGGGATGCTGCAAGATCGGACCTGAAGGAAATCAACCGGCTGATGAGCGTTCTCGGGTGGCAGTGGACGCCCGATCATCACGGGGCTGTCGACGCGCCGATCTGGCTGGGCCCGCCGACCGGAATGGACACGACGCATCCCACCATGCACGAACTGGCCGTTCGGACGATGGTGACCTTGCGCGATGTCGCGGGAGTGGCACATCCCAACGAGCTTGTTTTCCAGGCATTCTCGAATGCCCAGGGCGTCGACGACATGTCGTACGTGGGTGTGGAACTCGGTATCGCCCCGGCCTGAGGACGGCGCTCGCCGAGGTTTCTTCTGACGCAGCGGCGCACGTCGAAACTGAGGTACCTGGGCGAGCGGGCTGCGGTGTCCCAGCAAGCGTCGTACGTCGTCCATCGCGCACCCCTGTCGTTGGCGGCAGGATACCCATCTCTAGTGCAGTTAACTGGCCGGACACCACATGGTTGGCGGAGCCGTCGAAAGGCCCACTGCAGGAATCGTTACGGCAACTGCAGAGTGCGTTCGACAAGTTCTGGCGTAAGCAGACCCGGTATCCGACGTTCAAGAAGCGGGGTGTCTCGAAGGATTCGGCAACATATTTTTCGAACTGCTTCACCTACCGGGGCGGTGTCATTCGGTTGGCGAAGCAGTCGGAGCCGTTGGACATCCGATGGTCGCGACCATTGCCCCACGGTGCCATTCCTTCGCAGGTGACGGTGTCCCGTAATTCTCGTGGGCAGTACCATATTTCGATTCTCGTCGAGACCGAAATCGCTGCACTGACGCCGACGGACCACTGTCGGCGTGGATGCCGGGATCACGAGCCTGTTCACGTTGTCGTCGGGGGAGAAGATCGACAACCCGCGTCATGAGGCGAAGGATCGTGTCCGGTTGGCGAAAGCGCAACGGGCGCTGGCGAAAAAACAGAAGGGATCGGCGAACCGGGCGAAGGCCCGGTTGAAGGTAGCGAAAATCTATGGGCGTGTTGCTGATCGGCGGCGCGATCATTTGCATAAACTCTCCACTCGACTGGTACGCGAAAACCAAGTGATCGCCGTCGAGACTTTGAGTGTGCAGAACATGCTGAAGAACCGCAGTTTGTCGCGGGCGATTTCGGATGCGGCGTGGTCGGAGTTCCGGTCGATGCTCGACTACCAAGCCGATTGGTACGGGCGGCAGGTAATCGCGATCGACCGGTTTTATCCGTCGTCGAAAACCTGCTCGGTATGTGGTGTTGTGGTCGAGTCGTTGCCGTTGGACGTGCGGGTGTGGACGTGCCGGTGCGGTGCCCATCACGATCGGGATATCAATGCTGCGATCAACATTTTGGCCGTCGGACTGGCGGTTTCAGCCTGTGGAGATGGTGTGAGTCCTCTGCTCGCGTAAGCGTGTAGAGGCAACTGTCTGTGAAACAGGAACTCTGGGACGCGAGTTTCAGGGGCAACTACGGGGTGTGAGTCCTGTAGGGAATCTCGGTCGGTTCACGGCCGAGAGGAAGTCAAGTCACGCCACCACTGCTGGGTCGTTCTTCGAGTTGTTGTCGACAAGTCGTCCAGGCGCCAACACTAACCGGTGTATCAAACATTTGCTACATTTCGGCCGCTTGGCAATCTGTACCGTCGAGCACTGGGGGACAGGGGGATTCAGACCTCCCTGGGAAGCGGATCTGACCGCATCGCAGATCGAGTGAGCGCGTGTGCCGGGCTCAGTCACGATCGGGACCGAAGGTCCGCTAGGCGGGATGATTTCTTGCGGAATGCGGTTCGATCGGGTGATCTCGGCTGCACTTCAAGTAGCAAACATTTCATTAATGAACCAGAGGGAGATTCCATGAAATTCGGCGAAGCTGTAGCCCGAATTCTCGAAGCAGAAGGTATCGAGATCGTGTGCGGGTACCCACTGAACTACGTCTTCGAATATGCGGCGGATGCGGATATTCGGCCGGTCATCACGCGAGCTGAACGAACCGGCGGCCATATCGCAGATGCAATTTCACGGGTTACGAGCGGTCGAAAGATCGGCGTCTATGCCACACAGCACGGACCTGGAATCGAGAACGGTCTGGGAGCAGTTGCGCAAGCGTACGGTGAGTCCGTGCCGATTCTGGTTCTCCCGATGGGCTATCGGAGAGACGAAGCCCACCTCGCGCCGAATTTCAACTCCACGATCAGCCTGCGTTCAATTTCGAAGTCGGTCGAACCGATCAACGATCCCAACCAGGTCGTTCCTGTTTTCCGTCGAGCGTTCAGCCGATTGAAGAACGGAAGAGGCGGGCCGGTTGTGGTCGAGATTCCCCGCGACCTGTGGTTCGAAGACGTCACTGTGCCCTTCGATTATCAGCCAGTTGTCAGAACCCGATCCGGTCCGGACCCGGTCGCTGTGCGACGCGCGGCAGAACTGCTTGTCGCGGCTGAGCGTCCCGTCATCTATGTCGGTCAGGGTGTGCACTACGCGCAGGCCTGGTCGCAGCTGCAGCAGTGTGCAGAAATGCTGGCCATCCCGGTCCTGACGACCCAGGAAGGCAAGAGTGCATTCCCGGAGAACCACCCTCTGTCTCTCGGGACGGGCGGACGAGCAATGCCTCGTACTGTCCATCACTTCCTCGAGAAAGCGGATGTGATTCTCGGCGTCGGATGCAGTTTCACTCCAACCGATTTCGGCGTCGCGATTCCCAAGGGTAAGCGGGTGATTCATGCGACGCTGGATCCGGCACACCTCGATAATTCGGTCGTAACCGAGATCGGGTTGGTCGGCGACGCCGCGCTCACCCTCGACGCGCTGCTGGCGGCGGTGACAGAATTGACCGACGGCACCGTTCGAGACAGTGAAGCCGTCGTGAGCGAAATTCGTGAGGTGTACGACGCGTGGCTGGCGGAATGGATGCCACTTCTCACCTCCGACGAGAATCCTGTTTCCGCATATCGAGTGATCTGGGAACTCATCCAGGCGACTGATCCCGCAGACACCGTCATCACGCACGACGCGGGCTCGCCACGGGATCAGCTGTCACCGTTCTGGAAGTCTGTCGCGCCCCTGTCCTACCTCGGGTGGGGAAAGACCACTCAACTCGGTTACGGGCTCGGCCTCGCGATGGGCGCGAAACTGGTTCACCCCGAGAAGTTGTGCATCAATGTCTGGGGTGACGCTGCCATCGGATTCACCGGGCTCGAGCTGGAAACCTGCGTGCGAGAGCAGATCCCCATCTTGTCGATCCTCTTGAACAACTCGTACATGGCGATGGAGACCAACGCGATGGGGTTGTCCCAGAAGAAGTTCGGCACGATGAACATCTCGGGTGACTACACCGCGATGGCCCGCTCGTTGGGTGCATACGCCGAGCGTATCGACGATCCAAGTGAGATTGCCGGCGCCCTGAAGCGCGGAATCGCACAGACGGAGGCCGGTCGCCCCGTGCTCCTGGAGTTCATCACCTCGCGAGAGCTGCGCATCTCCACACACGGCGGCGACACGTACATATCGCCGGTACCCGACAACTTTCGCTGACGGCCTCCTGGTAGTTGAATGATTCTCACGTCCCGAGGTTGCGCTGCAATGGAGCCAGAGCCGCCATCTCGACATGGATGAGCGTCGGACCGTCGTGTCCGAGTGCCTCGGTGAACGCCGATTCGAACTGGCCGACATCGGAAACCCGACGGGCCTGGGCGCCGAATGCCGATGCCAGGGCAGTGAAGTCGGGGGTTGCCAGATCGACGTGATGATGTGAACCGTCGCCGATGGTGCTCTGGATTCCACGCAGCATTCCGTATCCGTGATCGTCGAAAAGGCACACGATCACCTTCGCGGAAGACTGTACGGCGGTGGCTAATTCGGCTACACCCAACATGAATCCGCCGTCGCCCTGTAACAGGACCGTGTGTTGGTCGGCGGCAAGAGCTGCGCCCACCGCCATCGCCATGCCAGGTCCGATGCCGGCTGCCGTCGAACGAACAGAGGTTCCGGCATCCGTGACGGGGACCAGTCGATCGCCCCACACGTACGCGGGAACTGTAGCGTCGCAGACCAACGCGCCGTCGTTGGGCTTCAGTCTCGTGATGATCTCACTGATCGCAAGGTGATCTGTGCCGGCCTGACGTGCCACCAGTTCGCGTGCTGCCGCCGCAGCGTCGCGGCCGGCCTCGAGGTGGGCGGCTCTGGTTGGGGCATCGACGGTCGACGGCATGGATTTTGTGAGACTGTCGAGTCCGGCCGCGGCGTCGGCAATCACGGAAGCTGCAGCCGGATAGTTCAATCCGATCATCGTTGGATCGATGTCGAGATGAACCACGGTGGGCGGTAGTTTCAGATTCCATTGCGCCGTCGGATACATCTGGAACCGTGTGCCCACTGCGAGCATCACATCGCACGTATCCAAGAACTCACGCATTGGCGGAAGTGTCGCATAGCCGCCGAGACTGCGAGGATCCAATTCCGAGATGGCGCCGCGACCCTCGCGGCTGGTGATCACCGGTGCATCCCAGCGCTCCGCGAAGAGCTTCAACGCAGCGCCGGCGTCGGAGCGGACCACGCCGCCTCCCGCCCAGATGATCGGCGTCTGTGCCTGGGACAGCAACGCCACGGCTTCCTCGATGCTGACTGCATCGGGGGCCTTGCGAACTAGCGGACGGATATCTGTGTCAAGGCAGTCGAGCGCGTGCGGGTCACCGATGACCGCGTCCTGAAGGTCCAACGGAATCTCGACACACGTCGGCCGTGGACGGCCCGAACGGGCGGCGCGGCCAAGTCTCAGGACAGTCGTCGCGATGTCATCCACTGATTCGACCGTCACCGTCTCCTTGGATGCGGTGCGCAACATCTCGCTCTGATGCTCGGCCTCGTGAACGTAGCCGCGCCCGCGGCCGAGATGGCCGGTTTCAACCTGGCTGGTGATCAGAAGGACGGGTGAAGACGCATGATGAGCCTCGTACAATCCGCCCATCGTATTGGCGGTGCCCGGACCCCCACTGACTATCGCCACGCCTAGTCCGCCACTGACCCGGGCGTAGGCGTCGGCGCTGTGAAGGACACCTTGTTCGTGGCGGCAACCGACAACCCTGATGGTCCCGAGGTCTTCGATCGATCGCAGAATCGTCATGTTGTGTGCGCTGGGAATGGTGAAGACGGTGGTGACGTCCATTGCTTGGAGCGCCAACGCGACACTCATTCCGCCGGTGATCTCATCTGTCGTCTCGAACATATTCATCGACAATCTCTTTCCCTGGGTGTATCTGCTGCGGATCTCGAGTAACCCACTGGCCGGGAGAATGCGTTCCGCATCGGGGCGCATCACTTGTAGCGTCCCGTCCATGAACTCGGCTGCCCCTGTGGCGGTCAGTGTGTTTCACACGAAAGGAATAAGGACTATGAGTAAACCGTCCCCGGGACATTCGCGAGAAGCTGCAACAGTCGACGTGGTGCTGGTCGGCGCCGGAGTTTCCGGTATGTACGCGATGCACAAGTTACGCCAAAGTGGCTTGACAGTCCAGGGTTTCGAAGCTGGATCCGATGTCGGTGGGACCTGGTACTTCAATCGCTACCCGGGCGCACGCTGCGATGTGGAGAGCGTCGACTACTCATTCTCGTTCTCCGAAGAGGTTCAGCAGGAATGGGATTGGAGCGAGAAGTACGCTACCCAGCCTGAGATTCTCTCGTACATCAACTTCGTTGCGGAGCGTTTCGATCTGCGCAGTGACTTCGCCTTCGACACCCGAGTTCTCAGCGCTGAATTCGACGAGGAGGCTTCACTGTGGCGCGTGACCACGGATCAAGGACACGACATCACTTCGAGGTTCTGCATCTTTGCCACGGGTTGCCTTTCGGCCGCGAATGTTCCGAACATCGAGGGGCGAGACACCTTTGCGGGCAACACTTATCACACCGGGCATTGGCCGCACGAGGGTGTGGACTTCACCGGACGACGAGTCGGGGTCATCGGAACAGGCTCGTCCGGAATTCAATCGATCCCGCTTCTGGCTGAGCAAGCTGATCAACTCTATGTTTTTCAGCGCAGCGCGAACTACAGCGTGCCGGCTGGGAACGCGGTACTCGACGAAGCAACCCGTCGGGAGCAGAAAGCCAATTACGCAGAGCGCCGACGGTTGTCGAGGCTCAGCGGCGGCGGGTCACCGTTCACGGCGGATCCCCGTAGTGCATTGGAAGTATCGGAAGAAGAACGCATCGAGGCCTACAACAAGCGTTGGACGCTCGGCGGTGTGCTGTTCGGCAAGACGTTCGCCGACCAAACCAGCAACATCGAAGCCAATGACACTGCTCGACGGTTTGCCGAGGACAAGATCCGCTCGGTGATCGACGATCCCGCGGTCGCGGAAGTGCTGATTCCCAAGGATCATCCGATCGGGACAAAGCGAATCGTCACCGACACCAACTATTACGAGACGTATAACCGGGACAACGTCACCCTGGTGGATCTCAAGTCCGATCCGATCGAGGCGATCGACGAGGCTGGGATCAAGACTATGTCCGAGCATTACGAACTCGACGACATAGTCTTTGCTACGGGCTTCGACGCCATGACGGGCGCATTGGAACGAATCTCCGTGACCGGCAGGGGTGGGGTAACCCTCAAGCAGGCTTGGGAAGCGGGTCCGAGAACGTATCTGGGACTGGGTGTTCCGGGATTTCCGAACCTGTTCATCATGACCGGGCCGGGTAGCCCCGGTGTGCTCGCGAACGTGATTCTGGCCGGTGAGCAGCATGCGGACTGGATCTCCGATTTCATCACCTACCTCGATGATCATGGCCTGCGCACAGTCGAAGCCACGACCTCCGCCACCGATGCGTGGGTGGAGGAGTGCTCCGAACGGGCCTCTCGTACCCTCTTCCCTTCGGCCAACTCGTGGTATCTGGGCGCGAACATTCCGGGTAAGCCGCGGGTGTTCATGCCGTTCATCGGCGGGTTCGGCACCTACCGGCAAATCTGTGAAGACGTCAGTGCTTCCGGGTACAAGGGGTTTGAAATGGTCGCATCAGACGACTGATCTACCGCCGGCTTCTCGATAGATGGCTGTACCCCGTCACCCAAGGTGGCGGGGTACAGCCATTTTGTTTCGAATCTGTGAGGGTGGAGTAAGCAACGACAAACGAATTGGCGCCCCGGTGAGGGCGCCAATTCATTTGAGCAGGTTGTGTGTGGAAGGTACCGTCGACCGCTAGTGTGCGAGTTGTGCTGCCGAGACCGAGTTTTCGGTCTGGTTCGAGCTGACACCACCGGTCGCCGGTGTGCGTCCGTGGCGCATGATAAGCGCGACGCCGATACCCACGACGAGCACGGCCGCGCAGATGAGATATCCGTATTCGAAGCCTTGCACGGAGGAAATCGGCTGCTGCGTAGTCGGATTGAGCATGAGGACGTAGTTTGCGGCCAAGGCTCCCAAGAATGCGCTCGAGAGTGCTCCGGAGACCTGCTCCGACGTGAACTTCATCGAACCGGTGACTGCTTGGGTGTTGGCAGGAACCGCTTCGATCAGGAGATTGGTGGAGGCGACGAAGTACAGTCCCATTCCGGTGCCGGCCACCATAGCGACCAGGATTGTCATGGAGGGGGTATCCACTGCGCCGACTCCGATAAGGACGGCGGTGAGCAGACACATGGTGAGCGCGAAGATCATCACGAAACGCGGTGAGTACCTACGGGCCAACCACCCGCCGAGGATGCCGCAGATCGCTGCGGCCAGTCCGGACGGTAAGCCGTAGTGCATAGCGTATCCGGTGGCAGTGAATCCCAGACCCGACTCGTCGTTGCCGGGAATAGCGGGGGTGCGGAGCATCTGGGGCATCAGCGCGCCGTTTGCGCCGTTGTACACGCCGTAGCAGGCGGCAATCAGCAGTGTCATCCAGACCCCGGGCCGTGAGAGGAGCCCCATCGAGATCAGAGGCTGGTCGATGCGGCGTTCGGCGACGATGAACGCGATGATCATCGCTACACCGACGGTGAAGGCGACCGCCCGATAATCAGGCCGGATCGCTCCGAAGATCAGTGAACTGGCACCGAGTCCGAGCAACGCTGCGCCGAGGTAGTCGATGGTGTGATTGATGCGGACCTTCGACTCGGGGACGAACACCGCAGTGGCGAGGATGACTACTGCGGAGTAGACGAAGAGAAACCAGAAGGCTGATCGGAAGCCGTGATTGTCGATGAGCCAGCCACCGATCAGTGGTCCGCCGAGGGACGATGCGCCAATTCCTACACCAATTCCGCCTACGCCCAAAGGGACCCAGCGAGCGGGGATCAAGTCGCGGATCAATCCGTAGCAGATAACCGCCGATGCCAGACCGACTGCCTGCAGGCCACGCCCGACGAGGAAGAAGTTGAAGTTGGTGACGGTTGCGCAGATTGCGGTGCCGAGGAGGAAGAACGCGCTCGCCCACATCAGCATCTTCTTCTTACCGTGGACATCGGCAAGTTTTCCGAGGATCGGAACGACCACACCACCGACGAGCAAGGGAACGGTCATGACCAGTCCCACTTGATTGGTCTTGAACGCGATGGCCATGTCAGTGAGCCCGGGACTGATGAGAGTGAATTCGAAGGCGACGATTTCGGTCATCAATGCGATGAGCGCGATGATGAGAATCGACTGTTTTTTGGAGCGCGATTCGGTATCGGAGTCAAAGCCCGAAGGTGTAGCTGCTGGCACGGCGTTTGCCATGGCATCTCCAAGGTTGGTAGGTGACGTGATGTCAGTCACTTTCCGTGTAGCACGCGATCTTCGTCTAGGAGTTCTCCCAGTCATCGGGAGGAATCGTACTCCGACGAATCCGGCGCCCAGGGCCTTCCTGTGGGTGCGGCCGTGTGCGATCTGTCAATCAAACCATTCGGTCCGGTTGGCGCCTGAAGTGTGCTGGGGGAGAAGGTGTTCGGGACCTGTGTGGTCAGTGTCGTCCACGTGTGGGGGGTTACGCCTCCGGTGTGATCGGTTGTGAGACGAGCCTGCCGACCAGGAGGGCAAGTCGTTCGTCGATGTCACTCTTGTTGTCCGGACTGTTTCCGAAGGCGTCGACAAGTTGTTCGCCGAAGACGGTCCATCCGTAGGTGAGGGCAAAAGCGCCGATCAGGTCGATGTGGGAACCGGCTCCGAGTCGGCGCTTGAGTTCTTCGATCGCCGGGAACTGGACCGGAAACTTGTCGCGGTCCTCGTCCGAAAGCAGTAGCCAGGCCAGCGTTCGAACGGACAAGCCGTTGGCGATGGTGGCACGAAAGATCTCCGACATCGCGTCGCTGGGATCGGCTGTCGATTCGACGATCTGAAGCCCGGATTGACTGCGGGATTCCAGTACTGCGCGCAACAAGTCGTCCTTGTTGCCGATGTGGCGGTGGATGAGTCCCAGGTTGACCCGTGCCTCGGCCGCGATGTCGCGTAGCGACGCTCTGGTGCCCACTTTTGCGAAATGCCGGCCCGCGACCTCGATTACGGCAGCTCTGACCTCTTCTGCGCCGGTCGGTTTCGGGATGGATTCAGGTGCCATTGGTCCACCCTATCGTGGGCGAGAAATGTTGGGTGGCAACAAACTTGCTCTTGACATGACCGACAGAATGCCTAATCTGTAGACATGCGTCTACAGTCACTGGTAAACCCAGCCGTCCGCCCGCTCACCTCTGTCATCGGTGCCGAAATTTCCGGGATCGATCTTGCCCGCACTTCCGCCGCGGACATCGAATTCGTGTCGATGGCACTGCTCGAACACAAAGTGCTGTTCTTCCGCGATCAAGAACTCGACGATCGCGCACATGCGGACTTCGCTGCACACTTCGGAGTTTCTCAGCATTTCGCCTTCCTGCCGCCGGTAGCCGAGGACGTACCCGAGGTTCACGCGCTCGCCAGTGGTGGAACCAAGCCGAAGCGCTCCAATGCCGATATCTGGCACTCCGACGCGACCTTCCAGGCCACTCCACCGATGGGATCGATTCTGCGTTCGCTGATCTCGCCGTCCACTGGCGGAGATACCTTGTGGGCCAACATGGAAGCTGCCTACGAAGCATTGTCACCTCGATTGCAGGAGATGCTCGACGGTATGACGGCGACACACGATTTCAAGAATTCGAGTACGCACCGTAACCATCCTCTCGGTGACGTCTACCCGCCGATCTCACAACCGGTAGTCCGGACGCATCCGGTAACGGGACGAAAGTCGTTGTACGTCAACCGGACGTTCACCACGCGAATCGACGGACTCAGTGAACGTGAGAACGAAATGCTGTTGCCCTTCCTGTGTGATCACGTTCGCGGCCCCGAGTTCCAGTGCCGATTCACCTGGACGGCAGGTTCCGTCGCTTTCTGGGACAACCGCTGCACCCAGCACTATGCGGTAGCGGACTACACGCAGCCGCGACTGATGCACCGCGTAGTGATCGACGGGGATCGACCGTTCTAGTCCAGCGGGTTCGACCGATCTGTTTGCCGATATTGCAATAAAACCTCCCGTCTCGTGAGACGGGGAGTAACGGCACGTGGTTCCCCCGGTCCATAGTGGAGCGACATCACAGACGGAGGAGCGAAATGACGGTGAACGAGCAAGGCACGCAGAGTTCAGTTGTGTTCACGCCGGGTCGAATTGGACCGCTGACTCTTCGAAACCGCATCATCAAAGCTGCGACGTTCGAGGGTCGAACGCCCGACGCATTGGTTACCGACGAGTTGATCGCTTTCCATGCCGAGGTGGCAGCAGGTGGCGCTGCAATGACCACTGTCGCCTACTGCGCCGTGCAGCCTGAGGGGCGCACGCAGGGGGGACAGATCTGGATGCGCCCGGATGCCGTTCCGGGCCTCCGAAAGCTCACCGATGCCGTGCACGCACAGGGCGCCGCAGCTCAGGCTCAGATCGGTCATGCGGGAATCGTCGCAAATTCGACGTCCACCGGGTTGCCGGCGCTGGGGCCCACGAACAGATGGGATCCGGCCAAGGCAAAATTCTCCCGTAGTGCAACGGTTGACGACATCGCCCGCATCGCGCGATCGCACGGGACTGCCGCCGAACTTGCACTGGAGTCGGGCTTCGATTCGGTCGAGGTCCACTTGGGGCACAACTATTTTGCGAGTTCGTTCCTCAGCCCCAAGATCAACAAGCGCAAGGATGAATACGGCGGATCCTTCGAAAATCGGTCGAAGGTAGCGCTCAACTCCTTGCGTGCGGTGCGGGACCGAGTCGGGGACCGCATGGCCGTCACCGCGAAAATGAACATGGATGACGGTGTCGCCGGCGGGTTCTGGATCGAAGAGGCCGTACGCCTGGCGCAGCTTCTCGAAGCGGAGGGGTTGGTCGACGCTCTGCAGATGACGGTGGGAAGTTCGCCTCTCAATCCGATGTACCTCTTCCGCGGCGAGGCGCCGATCCGAGAAATGGCAGCGTTGATGCCCCCGGTTCGTAAGCTCGGGCTCAAGGTGGTCGGTAAGTACATGCTGCACAGCTATCCGTACGAACCGCTGTTCATGCTCGAGCAGGCGCGTCAGATCAGGGCGGCAGTCAAGATTCCGCTCATTTTGCTCGGCGGTGTCACTGACCTGGCGGGAATGAACACCGCGATGGAGTCCGGCTTCGAGTTTGTCGCGATGGGTCGCGCGCTGCTTCGGGAACCCGACCTGGTTCGAAAACTGCAGGCAGACAATGCCACACGTTCACTGTGTATTCACTGCAACAAATGCATGCCGACCAATTTCTTCAATACCCACTGTGTACTGCGCCCGGAGTCGCCGTCGATGCCGACAATGCTTGCGATGCCGACAATGGCTGCAGCAGGCGAAGGAGCGATGGTTCCATGACTGTAAACCGTTTCACAATTCCGATCGTCAACAACGTGGCACAGCCCAAACCGGCTGTGTTTGTCCAAGATCAGGTTCCGAAATTCAATCGGGTGGATCCAGTGCGACCGCCGGAAGACGCACCCAACGTACTTCTCGTCATGATCGATGACGTGGGATTTGGTGCCGCGTCAACCTTCGGTGGACCGTGCCATACGCCGACTGCAGACCGGTTGGCCTCGGAGGGATTGAAGTACAACAAGTTTCACACAACAGCTCTGTGCTCACCGACCCGCGCCGCCACACTGACCGGTCGCAACCACCACAGTGTCGGCTTCGGCAATATTGCCGAGGTCTCCACGACGTCGCCCGGCTACAACGGAATGCGTCCCGCCAGTGCAGCGACCGTCGCACGGGTGTTGCAGGGCAACGGATATGCTACCGGCGCCTTCGGCAAGATGCACCAGACGCCGCCGTGGGAAACAACCGCAGCCGGCCCGTTCGACCACTGGCCGCTGCGTGAAGGCTTCGACAAGTTCTACGGATTCCTCGGAGCCGAGGCAGATCAGTTCGCGCCGGTACTCTACGACGGCTACACCATGATCGCCCCGCCGAAGACCGCGGCCGAGGGCTACCACCTCTCCGAAGACCTCGTGGACCAGTCGATCAAGTGGATCGACGGCGTCAATACGATGGACCCGGACAAGCCGTGGTTCTGCTACGTACCGTTCGGAGCGGTTCATGCGCCGTTGCAGATTCCCGACTCGTACCAGGAAAAATACCGCGGCAAGTTTGATCACGGTTGGGACGAGCAGCGCGAGATCACCCTCGCTCGGCAAAAGGAACTCGGCGTTGTCGGCGAGGACACCGAGTTGGCGCCGTGGGCACCGGGGGTGCCGCATTGGGACACATTGACCGACGTCCAACGCACGGTTTCCGCACGTCTGATGGAAACCTATGCGGCGTTCCTCGAGCACACCGACGATCAGGTCGGACGCCTCGTCGATCACCTCGAGAAGCGTGAATTGCTGGATAACACGCTGGTCATCTACATGATCGGCGACAACGGCGCGTCCGCGGAAGGCGGCCTGGACGGTTCGTTCAACTACATGGCCACTCTCAACGGGTATCCGCAGACGCCGGAGGAGATCAACGCGCGCCTCGACGACATCGGAACCGAGGACAGCTACGCGCACTATCCCGTGGGATGGGCGCTCGCGCTGGACACTCCGTACCAGTGGGCCAAGCAGGTTGCGTCGCACTACGGCGGAACGCGCAACGGGCTGGTTATGCATTGGCCCGACGGAATCGGGGCCAGAGGCGAGGTTCGCAATCAGTGGCATCACTGCGTGGACATCACTCCGACGATTCTCGAGGCGGTCGGCATCCCGTCGCCGACGATGGTGGACGGTGTTCCGCAGCAGCCGATCGAGGGCACCGCGATGAACTACACGTTCGACGACGCCGAAGCGGCAGATCAGCATGTGACCCAGTACTTCGAGATTTTCGGAAATCGAGGCCTCTACGATCACGGCTGGACGGCTGTGACAGCGCACCGCCGGCCGTGGGAGTTGGCGCTGCCCGGCCAGGACTACGCCGATGACACGTGGGAGCTGTACGACACCTCGGTAGACTGGTCGCAGGCCCGAAACCTTGCGGACGAGCGTCCGGCCAAACTGCGTGAGCTACAAGAGAAATTCCTTCTCGAAGGTGCTCGCTACCAGGTGTTCCCGATCGACGACCGCACCAGAACTCGAAACATCGACCCGGCAACACGCGCTCCGCACGTTTTGCGCGGCAGGACCGGACTGACCCTGTATCCACATATGAACGGGTTGGTCGAGACGGCAGCGCCGCGAGTATTCAGCAGTTCGTACACGATCACCGCGAAGATTGATGTCGGAGACAAGATTCTGAATGGCGTCCTGATGAGTTTCGGCGGACGCTTCGGCGGGTTGGCGCTGTACGTGCGCGATTCGGTTCCGGTGTTCTGCTACAACAACTCCTATGTTTCGCACACGTATCTTCGTGGTGCAACACAGCTCGAACCCGGGATGCGTGAGGTCACCATCGATTTCGACTACGACGGCGGCGGAATGGGCCTGGGCGGAATGTTCACCCTCCTTGTCGACGGACTACCCGTGAGCAAGGAACGAGTGTCGCAGACGACGCCGGCAATGTTCAGCCTGAACGAGCATCTCGATGTCGGGCTGAGTCGAGGAACGCCGGTAACGCCTGAAATTCCTGTTGGCGGTGACGCTTTCGACGGTGTGCTCGAGCACGTACGAATCGATGTCGAAGCTGCGCGTCCTCCACAGGAGGCGAAGGCGCTCGAGGATATCGTTCGAGCAACTCAGTAACAGAACAGATAAAGGAGCGCCCCGCGTGGATAACACGCGGGGCGCTCGGGTGTGTGAGGTCAGAACGGTTTGTCGCCGAGAATGGTGACGCGTTCCATGACCCGAGGGTCGGGGAAGTAGTCACCGCACGCGTAGTGCTGGGTGGCGCGGTTGTCCCAGAACGCCACGGACCCCGGCTTCCAGTGGAACCGGCACTGGTATTCCGGATGTGTGGCCTCGTGCATCAAGATCTTCAGCAGTTCGTCACTCTCGTCCTTGGGAATGTCGACGATGTGTGTGGTGAAAATTTTGTTGACGTAGATCAGCTTCTGCCCGGTCTCCGGATGAATCCGAACCACCGGGTGTTCCTGGGGCGGGTACTCCAAGGCCTTCTGTGCCTTGACATCTGGCGGCAGTCGGCGACCGAATGTCTGCATGAAGTCGTGCACCGCGACCTTGCCGTCGATGCGTGCCTTGACCTCGTCCGAGAGTCCGTCGTAGGCGACGGCCATATCGGACCAGAGCGTGTCGCCGCCGGTCGTGGGAACGCTGACGGCCTTCAGGATCGAGCCCATCGGCGGTGTCTGCTCGAAGGAGGCGTCACTGTGCCAGACGTTTTCGACCGGAATATCGGCGGGCCCGCGCGCGAGACGCACAACCTCCGGAATATCTGCTTTCGGGATGAAAGGGTGAATCTCGGGCGTGCCCCATAGCTGGGCCATATCACGATGAGCGTGAGAGTCGAGGCTCTGGTCGCGGAAGAAGATCACTTTCCATTCGAGCAGGCAGCGATGCAGTTCAGCTTGGAGTTCCGGGCCGATCGGCTTCGACAAATCCACGCCACTGATTTCGGCACCGATAGTTCGTGAGTACGGGGTGATGTCGAACATCGCGTACGGCTTCTGCGCCGAGTCGTCGGCGGTCCGATGCAGCGGACGAACATACACGGCGGACATCGGGTTTCGGGTTCCTTGTGGGACCGGAACAACAGCGCGGTCTTCGATCTCTGCAGTCATCGTGCCTCCTGAGTAGTTGTGAATGGAGTAGATAGTCGTGGAGTGTTTACTCAGCTGCCAGAGCCATCGCCCGCAGGCGCGCCACGGCGTCAGTGCCGATATTTCGCAGGGGAGTTCCGGGCAGGTACTGCACAGCAATCAAAGTTCCGGTGTAACCGAAGGTTCCGTCTGTGATGTGTCTGTCCCAGGAGACCGGCGAACGTCGGTCGATACCGATGTCGATTCCCTGGAAGAGTGCCTGACCGGCCATCGACGAGACCGAGCTGAGCTCACCGGCACACTCGCCGGCGACGTCGAGGTGCACCGTGAGTGTGGACGCGTCGTGCGCGCACACATCGATCGTCAGTTCCTGCCTACCGGGATTCAACGGCTCGGATGTGATCCGATGGACCGTTCCGTAAGCATTGTGCAGGTAGGTAACTCGGTCGTTGTCGATGTAGAGCGAGTATCCGCTGCTCTGTCCGCCGTGGGCTACCAGGGTCCCGCGGTCGCCCGGATGAAAATCGACTTCGACGACGATGTGATAGGAACGTAGAGCGACCAACTGGGCAGACCGATACCGCTCCAGGGTAGGAGTTCCGGGCAGTATCCGTACGGGGAGGGACAGGCGCTCTTCTCGCTGCGGACGCAATGCCCGCTTCAGCCCGGAGCCTTCATCGAGTGGAAACACTTGATTCTCCCAGGCAGCTTGCTCCCACCGTTTCGATAGTTCAGCCACCTTGTCGGGGTGCTCGGCAGCGAGGTTGCGACATTCAGTCGGATCTTCGTCGAGGTGATAGAGCTCGTACTCTGCGTCGTCGAACGGAGTGAGCGGAATATGTCGGCTGACGATCTCCCAGCCGTCCTCGTAATAGCCGCGATGACCGAACATTTCGTAGATTTGTCCACCGCGTTCGTGTGGTGCTTCAGCGTCGAGCATAGTTTGTGCGAAGCTGGAGCCGTCTTCAGGTTTGAGCGGAACTCCCTGTCGGTGAGTCGGATTCGCAATCCCGATCAGCTCGAGCAATGTGGGAAAGAGATCGGTGACGTGGACGTACTGCCGCCGGATCCCGCCGCCGAACTCACGAAGCCTGGCCGGCCACGACATCACTGCGGGCACGGAATGCCCTCCGGCGTGTGTGTTGACCTTGTACAGGCGGAACGGGGTATTAGATGCCATTGCCCACCCGCGCGGATAGTGCGGCATCGAGCGGGGTCCGCCTACCAGGTCGATAGTCTCGAGATCGCGAGCGAAGCCGTCGGTTCGGACTCCCTTGTCGTGGAATCGACGCAGCGCATCGAAGTACTGCATCGTACCGTCGGCCTCGCCCTCGCGGGACGCGCCGTTGTCGGACGTGAACAACACAATGGTGTTGTCCCATTCTCCCAAGTCCTCCAAAGTTTTCCGAATGCGGCCGAGGCTCTGATCGACGCTGTCGACCATCGCCGCGTAGACCTCCATGTATCGGGCGAAAACCATCTGCTCGTCCGCAGTGAGACTGTCCCAGGCGACAACGTTGTCGCCTTCCTCGGTATTGCGCGGCGCAAGTCGGGTTCCGTCACGTATGACACCGAGATGCAGTTGCTTCGCGAAACGCGATTCCCGCAGCGCATCCCAGCCCTGCGAATAGGTGCCGCGATACTTCTCGATATCTACAGGCTTGGCGTGCAACGGTGCATGAACTGCTCCGTGTGCGACGTAGAGAAACGCGGGCTTGGTGGGATCGGACGCTTTGACGGACTTCAGCATTCGGATTGCTTCGTCGGTGATGTCGTCGGTGAAGTAGTAACCGGGCGGGTACTCATCGGGGCTGACCTGCTCGTTTCCGCGCAAGATCGCCGGCGGGTTGTGTAGGTCGGTCATGCCGCCAAGAAATCCGTAGAAGCGCTCGAAACCTCGTTGTAGCGGCCATGACTGCATCGGTGCGCCGTCGTGATCGTCATTGTCCTTGCAGAGGTGCCACTTTCCCACCGCCATCGTTGCGTAGCCGGCGTCGCGGAGTGTCTCGGCAAGAGTGGGGACATCGTCACCGAGTTCCATTGCGAGCGAAGGGAATCCAGGATCTGCGTGTGCGACATAGCCGACTCCGGCAGCGTGAGCGTTACGGCCGGTCAGCAGTGCGGCACGAGTAGGAGAGCACATCGGGGTGACATGGAAATTGCTGTACCGCAGCCCTTCTTGCGCCAGTAGGTCGATGTTCGGTGTATCGATCTCGGATCCGAAACAGCCCACGTCGGAGAATCCGAGATCATCACACATGACAACGACGACGTTGGGTGCGCCGGCAGGGGAAGTGGCACGCTCCGGCCACCACGACTCGGATTCGGCCAGTGTGCGTCCGATACGGCCCCGGAAGTCTTGATAGGCGCGACGTTCCGGCGCGATATCGGTGGGGATCCCTCGTTCATCTGAGCTGGACATGGTGGCGACATTACGAGTGCTATGCAGATCGTGCCGAGGGGGAATCCCGCTCCCCGGGAGATGCCCTGATGATCGCGACGCGGAATCAATAGTGTCCCGAAGGACGAGACGGAGCAAAGGACAATGTATGTCACGAATGACTGACAAGGTCGTACTGATCACGGGTGCCGCCGCTGGTATGGGGCGAAGTCACGCAGTGCGACTGGCCGAAGAAGGCGCCGATATCATCGCTGTCGATCTGCCCGGTGCGGTTGGCGAACAAGGGTTGGCTGAGACGTCCAGATTGGTGCAGGCACTCGGCCGCCGCATTGTCACCGCAACCGCTGATGTGCGCGATCACGGTGCGCTCGATGATGCTGTGGCTACCGGTGTCGCACTACTGGGTTCAGTGGACGTGATTGTTGCCAACGCGGGCATCTGCGAGACACCAGGGCCTTCCTGGACCATAGATGAAGAGGTCTGGAACCGGGCGATCGACATCAATCTGACGGGAGCCTGGAATACGGTGAAAGCCGGAGTGTCCGCGTTGAGTCCGGCGGGAGGCTCGGTGATCATCATCAGTTCTACCGCCGGTATCTCCGGCGCAGCCGGCCGGTCTCAATACGCCGCATCCAAGCATGCCGTTGTCGGTCTTGCCCGCACATTGGCCAATGAACTCGGGCGACAATCCATCCGCGTCAATACCGTTCATCCCGGAGCCGTAGGAACTGACATGGTGCTCAACCCGGAAACCTTTGCCAGACTTCGACCAGACCTCGTAGCGCCCACAGCGGCTGATGCGGCCGAAGTGCTCCGAGCGAATACGTTGTTGCCCGTGCCTTGGGTCGAATCCGTCGATGTGAGCAACGCAGTACTGTTCCTCGCCTCGGACGAATCCCGTTACGTCACAGGCCTACAGATGGTTGTCGACGCCGGCCAGACCCAGAAGGTGGCGTGATGAGTGGGCGGTTGGCAGGCAAAGTTGCACTGATCACCGGTGGTGCGAGGGGAATCGGCCGCGCCCAAGCGGTTCGATTCGCCGAGGAAGGTGCCGACATCATCGTCGTGGATATCTGTGAGGCGGTGGAACATTCGACGACGCCCGGTTCCCGTAGTGCAGACCTGGCCGAGACCGTGAGTTTGGTAGAAGATCTCGGCCGCAAGATCGCCGCGTTCGAAGCGGACGTTCGCGATCAGAAGGCGCTGGACGCTGCAGTTGCCGAAGGTGTTGCTGCGCTTGGTCGGTTGGACATCATCTGCGGTACGGCCGGCGTCAGCTCCGCGGGAAAGGCTCTCGAACTGTCCGCAGAGCGTTGGCAGACCATGCTCGACGTCAACCTGACCGGCGTGTGGCGCACGTGCAAGGCTGGTATTCCACACGTGATCGACGGCGGCGCCGGTGGGTCCATCGTCTTGATCAGCTCGATCGCCGGATTGCGCGGTTTGGTGAGCGTCGGCCACTACACGGCCGCAAAGCACGGCGTCGTCGGATTGATGCGGTCCCTCTCGCAAGAACTTGCGCCGCACAGTATTCGGGTGAATACGGTTCACCCCGCCAACACACGTACGACGATGCTTCAGAACCCCGGAACCATGAAGACCGTGCGACCTGATCTGGAGAACCCCACGCAGGAAGACTTCGAGGCGGGTCTACAGTCCATGCACATGTTGCCGGTCGCGATGCTCGATCCCCGAGACATAGCGAATGCCAGCTTGTTCCTAGCTTCGGACGAGGCGCGATACATCACCGGCGTAACTCTGCCCGTTGACGCCGGTCACTGCCAAAAGTAGGAGAGCTGTGAAACTTGAAGAATTGCGCGGCGGAACAGCCGTCATCACCGGTGCCGGAAGCGGAATCGGTGAAGCGCTGGCACACGAAGCAGCGTCACTCGGAATGAATCTGGTACTTGCAGATATTTCGGCTGACCGGCTGGATGCGGTAGCGGTGAACCTGCGCGCGGACGGCCATCACGTGCTCGCCGTACCGACCGATGTCCGAGTGGCAGCCCAAGTGGATGCGCTCGCCGAAGCGGCGTATGCCGAATTCGGTTCTGTTGCACTGTTAGCCAATAACGCTGGTCTCGAATCGGTCGGATACACCTGGGACATTCCGGCAGACGAATGGCAACGTGTCATCGACGTCAATCTCACCGGGGTCTTTCACGGTATCCGTTCGTTCATTCCTCGAATGGGAGCGGATCCGCAGCGTTCGCATCTGGTCAACACTGTGTCGGTGGGCGGTGTCTCGATCACTCCACGGATGACGGCGTACGCGGCGTCGAAGCATGGAGTGCAGGCGCTCAGTGAGTGCGTGTATCTGGAATGCGCCGAGAAGTTTCCGCAGATACAGGTGTCGGTATTCAGTCCGGCGCAGGTGGCCACCAGAATCTTCGACGATATCGAAGTACGCCACGACTCCGATCAGGACACCGAATTCTGGCGAGAGAACATTCGCGGCGGAATGACACCGCAGACCGCTGCGAAGCTGTACTTCGACGGTCTCTCACGAGATGAATTCTGGATACTCACTCATCCCGAGGCTTTCGAACGACTTGCCGGCAAACGGGCGAAGGTCCTCGCCGGAAAGCTGCGTCCGGACGCGGTGTTCGACGGACGGAACTGAAGTGGAGGAGTGGCTCCTCTACAGGCGAGAGTAATGGAAGCGTCGTACCCACCAGGTTATGACCGCCACTGAAGCTGCGGTCAGTACAGCGACCTGCATGGACGTCGTCACAGCGAGGATGACCACGAACAGAATCAAGCCGAGGATCACGGCTTCGATCTTGTACAGCGGCCACGGTGTACCGGCGATGTCGACGCAGTTGTCGGTGGTCCGGCGTGATCCGCGGGTGGAGATTTCTGCGGTTGTCATGCCGTCACCTGCCTTTGCTGTGTCCTGTTGTGGACTTTCAGGGTATCCAGATACTTGGTTTCGGGCAAGCGAACTTTATTGATCGGCAGCTCACTTTCTCGATTCACCGGCAGATCTGTTCTTTCGGTGGCAATGGGATGGGAGTGGGTGTTCACTGGACCCATGCCAATTACAGGTGAATATGAACCCAGTCCCGCAACATGGGCTGCCGACCAGGTTGAACTCATCGAAAAGTCCGGCGGCACCGAGGGCAATGAACTGAACGGCATGGCCGTTGTCATTCTCACGACCGTGGGTGCAAAGTCTGGAAAGGTACGCAAGACGCCGTTGATGCGCGTCGAGCACGACGGAAAGTATGCCGTCGTCGCGTCTTTGGGTGGCGCTCCCAAGAACCCGGTCTGGTACTACAACGTCAAAGCGAATCCGAATGTCACCCTGCGTGACGCGACGCAGGTTTCCGACATGGTTGCGCGTGAAGTAACCGGTGACGAGAAGGCAATCTGGTGGGAACGCGCTGTTGCGGCGTTTCCCGACTACGCGGAATATCAGAAGAAGACCGATCGAGAGATTCCAGTATTCGTGCTCGAACCCAAGTAGCTCTACGGAGGCCGCATGAGTCCGAAAACCGTTGCAGATCAATTGGTTCAGCAGTTGCTTGATGCCGGCGTCAGTCGAATCTACGGCATCGTCGGAGACAGTCTCAACCCCATCGTGGACGCAGTGCGGCGCACCGGCGGATCTGCGAAGGATGGTATCGACTGGATTCATGTCCGGCATGAGGAAGCAGCAGCCTTTGCTGCAGCAGCGGATGCGCAGATCACGGGACGGTTGGCGGTCTGTGCCGGTTCGTGCGGCCCCGGAAACCTGCATCTGATCAACGGGCTTTACGACGCACATCGCTCGGGCGCGCCGGTCCTTGCGATTGCGTCGCACATTCCGAGTGCACAGATTGGGATGGGTTACTTTCAGGAAACCCATCCCGAGCGCATCTTCATCGAATGTTCGAGTTACACCGAGCTGATCAGCACGGCAGTGCAGTCGCCGCGCGTCGTGCAGTCTGCAATTCAACATTCGGTGGCCGGCAATGGTGTCTCGGTGATCGTCTTGCCGGGTGACATTGCGGATTGTCCTGCGGAAGGAACGCCGCCGACTCTGGTGGAAACGCGCAGGCCGGCACTGGTTCCGGATGCGGGCGACGTCACGGCGTTGGCCGAGGTGATCAACGCGTCGAAAAAGGTGGCGATCTTCGCCGGCGTCGGGGTGCGAGGTGCCCGCGACGAAGTCCTGGAATTGGCTGAAACTGTTGGCGCGCCCATCGGCCACACCTTGCGGGGCAAAGAGTGGATTCAATACGACAACCCGTACGACGTCGGGATGACGGGTCTTCTGGGTTACGGTGCTGCACACGACGGTATACACGGGGCTGATCTGTTGCTCCTGATCGGAACGGATTTTCCGTACGATCAGTTTCTGCCACACACTGTGCGGACCGCTCAGATCGATTCTGCAGCAGAGAAATTGGGCCGTCGAACCAGCTTGGATCTTGCGGTGCACGGAGATGTTGCAGCCACACTCGCGGCGTTGATTCCCCAATTGGACCGCAAGGAAGACCAGGTTTTCCTCGAGGACATGCTCGCTACGCACAACACACTCATGACCAAAGTTGTCGGGGCATATACCGATCCGGTAAAACAGCGAACGCCAATTCACCCCGAATATGCCGCATCGATCCTCGACGACCTTGCCGCCGACGACGCGATCTTCACCGCTGATACCGGCATGTGCAATGTGTGGACGGCACGCTATCTCAATCCCAACGGTTCCCGGCGATTTCTTTCGTCGGCCTTGCACGGTTCCATGGCCAATGCATTGCCACACGCTATGGGTGCGCAATGGGCAAGCCCAGGCCGGCAGGTCATTTCGGTCTCCGGAGACGGGGGACTGTCGATGTTGCTCGGCGAACTGGTGACGGTTGCGATGTACCGACTGCCGGTCAAGATCGTTGTGTTCAACAATTCAACCTTGGGAATGGTCAAACTCGAGATGTTGGTGGATGGTCTACCCGATTTCGGCGTCGACGTTCCACGAGTCGACTACGCAGCGGTTGCTGCGGCCTTGGGGATCTTCTCGCGTCGTATCGAAAACCCCGCTGATATCGAATCCGGTATTCGCGCTGCGCTCGGTCACGACGGTCCGGCATTGGTCGATCTTGTGACGGATCCGCTGGCATTGTCGTTGCCGCCCACCATCACCGGAGGCCAGGTCAAGGGGTTCGCGCTTGCTATGTCGAAGATGGTGATGAACGGCGGGGTAGGGGAGGCCGTGCAGATGGCGAAGTCCAATCTGCGGAATGTGCCGCGCCCGTCGCAATTCAACCCACGGGGCTGAGAAGGCGCAATCTCAGCTTTTCAGTTTCAGTACCTTGCGGGCGTTTTCGTGGAGGAACTTCGGCCACACGTCGGTGTTGAACGGAACCTGTTGCATGTCGTCGAAGATCCGGTCCAGCGTTAGTCCAGCCGGAAAGTATCCGGCGTAGATGATTTTGTCGGCGCCGCGAGTGTTGGCGTAGTCGACGATTGCCTTTGGGTAGTGCTTGGGCGCGAATGCCGAGGTGGAGTAGTACAGATTCGGCCATTTGAGCATCAGCTTGACGGCCAGATCCTCCCAGGGCTCGCAGCCGTGCCGGGTGACAAAAACCAGGTCCGGAAAATCGAACATCACATCGTCGATCAATTCGACGTGCTGGACCGCGGATTTGAGCCTGGGCCCGGCGATGCCCGCGCACGCGAAGATCGGGATATCCAGTTCGACGCACTTGGCGTAGATCGGGTACATCTGCGGCGCGTTGAGAGCCACCTGCGGGAACGTTCCAGCCGCAAAGGAACTCACCGAGACGATGCCGAATTCTTCGTACTCGCGGGTCATTCGGTTGAGTGTGCCCATGATGTCGTTGGGGTCGACCGCGGAACCCTGCGGAACGAACCGGTCCGGGAAGAGTGTGACCGCGCGCTTTCCCGACTCCTTTGCCATGCTGACCATGCCGATCTCGATGCCGTGCTTGTCCATCTCCTTCAGGGTCACGGAGACGGGATCGTCGGTGGAAAGGTTGTCGGGCACGCCCTTGAACATGTACTGCGCCGGCATGCTGAATTCGTTGAGGCTCTGCTGGTCCTTGGTCTGCCGCGTGATGAACGCGTACTCGTCGTAGCCGGACTCGCGAAATCCGATGTGTGTGTCGATGATCGGGACTCCGTCGTAGGGGGTCATTCGGTGCACTCCTCGGGTTTCGTTGCGTCTGATGCGCGTGAAGCTAGGTGTCGCGTTGAGGGCCGTGGACTATTGAACTTCGTTCTATTTTCGGCTTCTGATGAGCGTAGGTGAGTGCGCACCCAGCGTCTTCGAATCGGCGCGAACGTTCTGCGGTGACCGCGGTGGGAGGGTTGGCGTCGGACGTGCAAAAATGGCGGGGTGTCTAACTCGCCCGAGGTCGTAGCTACCAAGTCCACCCTGCCAGCGCTCGACGCGCGGGAAATTGACGCGGCTATCGAGCGAATTCAAGACGTTATTGCGGCGACGCCTTTGCAGTACAGCGAGAGGCTGTCAGCGCTGACCGGTGCCAAGGTGTACCTCAAGCGTGAAGACCTGCAAAGTGTTCGCTCGTACAAGATCCGTGGTGCGTTCAACCTGATCGCACAGTTGACCGACGAAGAACTTGCCGCGGGCGTCGTGGCTGCCAGTGCCGGAAACCACGCCCAGGGTGTCGCGTATGCCTGCCGACGGATGCAGATCCAGGGCCGGATCTACGTGCCGGCCAACACGCCGAAGCAGAAGCGCGACCGGATTCGCGCTCACGGCGGCGAATTTGTCGAACTTTTCATGATCGGTGAAACGTACGACGCGGCTGCTGCGGCCGCTGTGGAGGATGTCGCGCGAACGGGCGCCACCATGGTTGCTCCCTTTGACGACCCGCGTACCGCGGCCGGTCAGGGGACAATCGCCGCAGAGATCCTGCAGCAGCTGGATGCACCGCTCGACGCGATTGTTGTCCCGGTCGGCGGCGGCGGGTGCATCGCGGGAATCGCAACCTACCTGCATGAGCGTTCGCCGAAGACATCCATTGTCGGCATCGAGCCGTCCGGTGCGGCGTCGATGACGGCCGCCCTGGTGGCTGGCGCCCCCGTGACGCTGCCGGTGGTGGATCCGTTTGTGGACGGCGCTGCAGTCAAGCGAATCGGTGATCTTCCGTACGAAGTGGTCTCGCGCTTGGGTGCTGCCGTGGTTTCCCATGCGTCGTTGCCTTTGGTGGCCCGTCAGCTGTCCGGGCTTCCGGGTTCGGGCTCGTTTGTGGTGAACCAGATCGATGAAGGCGCTATCTGCACCGCGATGCTCGAGATCTATCAGAACGAAGGCATCATCGCTGAACCGGCAGGCGCGCTTTCTGTTGCAGCGCTTCAGAATTTGACTCTCGAGCCGGGGTCGACCGTCGTGTGCCTGATCTCCGGTGGAAACAACGACGTCTCGCGCTACGGAGAAATCCTCGAGCGTTCATTGGTGCATCTGGGGCTCAAGCATTACTTCCTGGTGGATTTCCCGCAGGAGCCGGGAGCGTTGCGCCGGTTCCTCTCCGAGGTGCTGGGCCCGGACGACGACATCTCGTTGTTCGAGTACGTCAAGCGCAACAACCGGGAGACTGGCGCTGCGTTGGTCGGTATCGAACTGGGCTCCGCCGACGGATTGTCGTCGTTGCTCGAACGTATGGAGCGCGCACCGATGAAGTCCGAGCGGCTCGAGCCGGGAAGCCCGGCGTACCGCTATCTGACGTAGGGAACATTCCGTCAGGTGGTCACGGCATCAGTCGCTCGATCACCTGACGGTGCAGTTCGGGATCCGGTTGGGGGAGTCCGAGCATTGCGGCGAGGTAGATGCCGTCGCCGACGAGGCGGATGATTTCGGCTTGGACGGGATCGGAATTCTCCGTCTGCAGACCCTGGTCCCAGCTGCGCATCACTTCGATGACCGCTTTCTGGATTTCGTCGTGCTGGCCGTCGACGGTACGTAGGGCGGCGATGATCGAGCGGAACAACACCATTTCTTCAGCTGTGCTCGAATCCGGAATCTGAAGATAGAACTCGGTTGCGGAAGTGCCACCGGCGACGGCGTCGGCCAGTTGCTGATCGGAGCGTTCGCCGAGCCGGCGGACCATCGCCGCAAGGAGAGCTTCCTTACTGGGGAAGTGGTACAGAAGTCCGCCTTTTGATACCCCGGCTTCGGTCGCAACACCTTCGAGCGTGACCTGTGCGACGCTGCTGACCAGCAGCAATTTCTCCAGTGCGTCGAGAATGCGATCACGTGTGCCTTGAGCCATGTGATGGAACTGTACCGGGAAATAACTTTACCGCCGAGACGGTTCACTGTTAGTGTCAAACAGTCACTGTACCGGCTGGACGGTTCAGTGAAATTCGTATACGACTCACGGAAAGTTGCAGAAGAGCAATGTCAGTGTCGGCAGATCAGACGTCTGCAATCAATCCCGAGGATGTTCGGGCAACCAAGCGCGACTGGGCGGGCCTGGTGGTCCTCGCGTTTGCGGTGTTGCTCATCGCGGTCGACGGCACGGTGCTCGATCTGGCCCTGCCGTTCATCAGCGCGGACCTGGAACCGAGCAGCACGCAGTTGCTCTGGATCATCGACGTCTACTCGTTCATTCTCGCGGGTCTCCTCATCACGATGGGCACGCTCGGTGACCGCATCGGTAGGCGAAAGCTCCTACTCATCGGCGCGGTGGGCTTCGGTCTCGCGTCGATCATCGCGGCTATGGCCACTACCCCGGAAATGTTGATCGCAGCCCGTGTGCTGCAAGGTATTTCCGGTGCGACGCTTATGCCCGCGACACTGGGTCTGATCCGCACCATCTTCGTCAACCCTCGTCAGCGCACCGAGGCCATCGGCGTCTGGGGCGCCATGGCCGGCGGCGGCACTGCAGCCGGCCCGCTGATCGGCGGTTGGATGCTCGAGCACTACTGGTGGGGTTCCGTGTTCCTCATCAACATCCCCGTCATGATCGCCTTGGTCGTCCTCGGCCCGATCCTGATCCCGGAGTCCAAGGACCCCAACCCCGGTCGATTCGACCTGATCAGTGCGGCTCTGTCGATGGCAGCCATGCTTCCGTTGGTCTACGCGATCAAGGAATCCGTTGTTCACGGTGTCAGCTTCACGCTGTTCGCTATCGCCCTGGTCGGCCTGGCAGCGGGTGTCGCGTTCGTTCGTCGCCAGCGGAGCCTGAAGGATCCGATGCTGGATCTGAAGCTGTTCTCCAATGCAGCCTTCTCCACAGCTGTTCTCACCAATCTGTTGTCGGTCTTCGCGCTTGCCGGTGTCCTGTTCTTCGGGTCGCAGTACCTGCAGTTGGTCCTTGGCAACGGCGCCTTCAACGCCGGCCTGTTGATGCTGCCCGGCATGTTGCTGAGCGCCTTGACTGCCGTCGCGGGTGCCTGGTTGATCCGCCGGTGGACGGTGTCACAGGTGCTCAGCGTCGGGTTGATTGTCGCCGGAATCGGTGCGGGTATGTTGCTGGCGCTCGGTGTCGACAGTGGTCCGGTGATGTTCGTGATCGGCTTCGGTTTAGTCGGCGCCGGAGTTGGCGTTGCACTGACTTTGACTAACGACCTCGTGGTCAGTGCGGTCGAGCCCGAGCGCGCCGGTGCCGCGTCGGCGGTGTCCGAGACTGCCTACGAACTCGGTATCGCGCTGGGCGTGGCAATCCTCGGTAGCGTCGTCATGGCGATCTTCCGAAAGGGAATCGACGTCTCTATGCTCGACGGCGATCAAGTACACGCAGCGCAGGGCACCCTCGGCGGCGCGCTCGAAGAAGCCAAGCACCTGCCCGCCGAGGCGGGGTCGGCGCTGGTGGATTCTGCGAAGTCGGCCTTTGTCGACGGTATGCACGTCGCCTCCGGTGCCACTGCTCTCGTGCTGTTCATCAGCGCTGCGTTGGTGCTGCGGATGCTGCGGAGTACACCGGAGAACGCGAAGCGTTAGTTAGTCAGTTCTCCAGCACTACAAATGAATGCCCGGGCACGACAGTTGCGGACGCGGTCTCGTCCTGCGTCGGTAGATCCCACCAGAGAATGGGGGTTCCGCCGGCCGGGACGTGGGCCGCGTTCGTTCCCAGATTGCAGACGATCTGTAATGCGCCGCGTCGCAGCGTGATCCACTGCTTGTCCTCGTCGTAGTCGACGTGCAGGTGCCCCAGCCAGGGGTCGGTGAGTTCGATTCGCTTCTTGCGCAATGCAAGTAGATCCCGGTAACAGGATAGAAGGCGTGGGTGGGGGCCCGCGTCGAGCTCATCCCAGTTCAACTTCGATCGCAGAAACGTCTGTGGGTCTTGGGGATCGGGGATGTCGTCGGTGTTCCAGCCGTGGGCCGCGAATTCGGCCTTACGTCCGCGTGCAGTAGCCGCGCCCAGTTCCGGTTCCGGATGTGACGTGAAGAATTGGAATGGCGTCGACGCGCCCCATTCCTCGCCCATGAACAGCATCGGCGTGTATGGAGAGAGCAGGACGAGGGCCGCTTTGACTGCCAGCTGCCCCGGCGTCAGATAGGCGCTGGGACGGTCGCCGATTGCACGGTTTCCGATCTGATCGTGAGTGCAGGTGTACGCCAGCAGAGCGCTGGCAGCCTGCTGCGAAACGTCGAGCGGACGGCCATGAACCCGTCCGCGGAACGACGAGTACGTGCCCGCATGAAAGAAGCCGCGCCGCAAAGTGTTCGCTAGTGATTCCAGAGATCCGAAGTCCGCGTAGTAACCCTGCCGCTCACCGGAAACCGCAGTATGGATCGCGTGGTGGATGTCGTCGTCCCATTGCGCGTGAAGACCGAATCCGCCCGCTGCTCGGGGAGTGATGAGAGTGGCGTCGTTGAGATCGCTTTCGGCGATCAGCGTCAGCGGCCGGCCGACATGGGCAGACAGTGTTTCGGTGCGGACTGCCAGTTCCTCGAGAATGTGCGTTCCGCTGTGGTCGACCAACGCATGGACGGCGTCGAGGCGCAGACCGTCGATGTGGAAATCACGCATCCAGCGCAACGCGTTTCCGATGATGTATTCACGTACTTCGCCGGACTGCGGACCGCCGATGTTGATGGTTCGGCCCCAGGTGTTTGCACCGTCGGCAATGTACGGACCGAATCGCTCGAGATAGTTTCCCGACGGACCGAGATGGTTGTAGACGACATCCAGGATTACTCCGAGTCCGCGATCGTGGGCGGCATTTACCAAGCGCTGCAACCCGTCCGGACCGCCGTACCCTTCGTGAACCGTGTACCAGAGCACGCCGTCGTAGCCCCAGTTGTGGGTGCCGTTGAAACCGTTGACCGGCATCAGTTCCACGAACCCGACACCGAGATCGACGAGGTGATCGAGGCGGGAGATTGCGGAGTCGAATGTTCCCTCGGGGGTGAATGTTCCGACGTGGAGTTCGTACACCGATGATCCGGCGAGTTGGCGGCCGGTCCACCTTGTATCCGTCCACACCGACTCATCGAGAACGTGGAGTTGGGAGACTTGGTGCACGCCTTCGGGTTGGCGCGGTGACCGCGGGTCGGGGAGTGTGTTGCCGTCGACCACAAATCCGTAGCGCGCGTCTTCACGGCATTCGATTTCGCTGCGCCACCAACCGTCGGCGGCTCGCGTCATCTCGTGAACTATGCCGTCGACGTCAACCTGAACTGATTCTGGCGTGGGCGCCCAGACCTCGAAAGTGTGCACCCGATCAGCATGCCTGGTTCAGTGCTGATGTGCATTCACGCGCGCGTCGGTGCAAGGGCTTCGTCGAGTGGAACGTTGAAGTCGACCGATGTCGATTGTGCAATCACGGCAATCTGTCGAGCCTGTGAACCCATACCGCCAGGTGCGAGAGCGGTGAGGATGTACCGCCCGGAAGCCGGCAGTGCAATTCCGTAGTACCCGGTCTCATCAGTGAGAGTCGAGGCGATGAATTCACCGGTCGGTTTGGTCAGCGTGATAACGGTTCCCGCGATGGAAAGTCCGTCGACGCTGACTGTGCCGGAGATCGTGAGCCGCTGGCCCAACGTCACGGTGTGCGTCGATTGTGAGTCTTCGAAGGTGAGGACCTGCGATGTGGGGGACCACCCGTCGGCGCTGGTGATCACGAGGTAGCGTCCGGCTTCCGGTAGGGCCAACGAGAACACGCCCTCGTTGTCGGCGCGGCTCCAATCCACGGGCTGACCGTCCATATCCATGACGGTGACCACGGCATGTTTGACCGGCCGCTGATCACTGCGGATTACACGACCGGCTACAACGATTTGATTCTCGGCGGAGGGGATTTCGAATCCCTCGGGCGTGACTGGCGGTAGTGCGGATTCAGGTTTGGCGCCGTACCGCGGAATGAATGCCGCTGCAATGACTGCGCCTACTGCGGCGAGGGCGGCGAGCCAGAAGATGTTCTTGAATGCGCCGAGCGCCGGCAACCCTTCGCCGGGCCCGGAGGGAATGACTATCGCGGTGAGCATGGCCGCGACCACGGCGCTGGACATGGAAGTACCGACCGAGCGGAGCAGTGAGTTGAGACCGTTGGCGGACGCTGTTTCGGTGATCGGCACAGATCGCATGATCAGCATCGGCATTGCCGAATATGCGATGGCGGTACCGATACTCACGACGGCAGCACTGATCACGATCAACGGAATCGAACCGGTGAGGAAAACACGGGCGACATACGCGAGGGCGAGGACTGCGCCGCCGACCATGAGCGTGATCTTCGCGCCGAACCCTTTGGTGATCTTGGCCGAGACAGGTGCAAAGAAGACCATCGCGAGGCCAGCGGGAATCATGCACAGACCGGCTGCCATGACGCCGAGTTCGAACCCGTAGCCGGAAATCTTGGGCATCTGCAACTGCTGCGTCGTCGAAAGGTTGTTGGCGTACATCGAGAATCCGACCAGAGCGGAGGCAAGGTTGGTCAGGAGGACCGGCCGTTTTGCCGATGTTCGTAGATCGACCATGGGTTGGGTCACGCGAAGTTCGTACGGGAACCATAGTGCCAGTACTGCGAACCCGAGGCCGAACATCAAGATTGTCGGCTCACTGGTCCAACCCCAGCGCGCACCTTTGGAGATCGCCAGAAGGAGGGCGGTCAGGGCAATGGAGAGCAGGATGGCACCCAGGAAATCGAATTTCCCACGGGTTCGGACACTCGATTCCGGGATGACCACGGCGACTGCGACTATGAGCAGTACACCGACCACGGCCGAGAGCCAGAAGATCGCTTCCCAGCCGAACTGTTCGAAGATGAAGCCGGACAGTGGTAGACCCAGGGCGCTACCGATTCCGAGAGTCGCACTCATCAAGGCGGTTGCCGACGCGACCTTTTCCTTGGGCAGTTCGTCGCGCATGATGCTGATACCGACGGGGATCATCGAGATCGCGAACCCTTGCAATCCGCGTCCGATCAGGAGCGTGACAAACGTGCCGCCGACGGCAGCGATCAGTGACCCGATGACGATCATCGTCATCGAGATCAACATCATTCGACGTTTCCCGAACATGTCCGCGAGTCGCGACACGATCGGTGTTGCCACGGCACTGGTCAACAGGGTCACGGTGACGAGCCACGACGCGTTGTCCGAGCTGACTCCGAGAATTTTCGGGAAGTCGGGGAGTAGCGGAATCACCATGGTCTGCTGCAGTGCAACGACAGTTCCGGCCAGGCAGAGAATGGCGGTGATGAGTCCGCTTGAACGACGAGTGGCCGGAGCGACGGGGGGTGTCGCCGGGGCGAGCGGAGCGACGGGGGGTGTCGCCGGGGCGAGCGGAGCGACGGGGGGTGTCTCAGGGGCTGAGTGCAGAGCCAAGAGGTGTGCCTTCCCTCCAGTGTGGTGAATGATTGTTCACCTCCAAGTGAACCACTGTTCACCACGTGGGCGCCATATCCGAGTGGTGTGGATTCAGTCACCGCTAGGTCGGCGGGTTATGTGGCGCCTCCGTGGGGAACACGCAAGGAGAGTGTTCGCTCGAGGGAGGAAATTCATGCATGCCCAGGTAGGTGATCGTCTACATGTTCAAGGTCGGGTTGTCGGTCAGGCTGAGACGTCGGCCGAAGTAATCGAAGTACACGGGGAGAACGGTGCTCCGCCGTATCTTGTGCGCTACGACGACGGCCATGAAGTTTTGGTGTTTCCGGGCAGTGACGGTTGGATAGATCATCCGAAGAAATAGCTACTGAACTGCAAGTTTCTTTCTTTGCGTCAAGACTGCATTGAATGCGTATAGAGTGCCCCGCGTGAGCGAGAAACGGCACTACAGTTCGCAAGTGAGGATCGATGCGGCCCGTCGGACGCGTGAGTTAATCCGTGACGCCGGGGCTGCACTCTTTGTCGAGAAGGGCTACGTCGGGGCGACAGCCAAGGACATTGCCTCGGTCGCGGGAGTTGCGCCGCGAACGGTGTTCACCGCGTATCCGGGTGGCAAGCTCGAGATTTTCGAAGCGGCGTTGGCGCATGCGCTCGACGCGGACTTGGACACATCGGGTTCCGGTGTGCGTACCAACGCGTCGGATCCCGATGATGTTCGCAGGCTGGTGTCGCAGATCGTCGAACAAGGCATCGGACTGCTCGAGCGTGCGGGCATGTTGATGATGGTGGCGGTGGAATCGTCGGGGGCCGATGCAGATATGCGTCGACTGGCTCTCGAGACGTCCGATCAGTCGTCGGTCAATGCGATGTCGATTGCCGAAGGGCTCGCAGAACACGGGTTGATCCGTCGTGACATCTCGGTGGAGAAGGCGGCCGGAGTACTCACGGCGCTGGTCTCGCCTCAACTGCATCAGCAACTTCGTCGCACTAGTGGGTGGGGTATCGACGACTATCGAAGCTGGCTCGAGTTCAATATTCGCGCCAATCTTATGTACTAATTGGTCTGTTCTCGTTAGCATGACGAGAGTTTTCGAACCCAGGAGGAAAAGAAGCGTGCCTTACGCATTATTCGGATTGATCACGATGTTGCTGTGGATCTTCTGCATCGTGGACGCCATCACTCGCGATGATGCGTACATCCAGCACTTGCCCAAAGTTGTATGGATTCTCGTGATTATCCTACTTCCCACATTGGGTTCGGTTCTGTGGCTGATCGTCGGGCGCGGGCACAACGCGCCGGCTGGATACGTCGGACCCACCGGATACGGCGAATACGAGCGTCCGGGACGGGCATTGGCACAGGATCCGGCTGCCGACGAAGAGTTCTTGCGCCAGTGCCGTGAGCGAGCTGAGGCGCAGCGTCGGATCGGCAAGCAGCAGCGCCTCGACGGCGAAGCCGGCGGAGCCTGACTCAGCGGTACTTCATCAGTCGATCCAACACGAGCCGAAGCGGTGGCCACGACGATCTTCCGCGTCGTGTCACGGCATAAGCCGTGAGGATGACGGGCGGGTCGGTGAGAGGCATGATCCGTACGCCCGGGCGGGTTTTGCGTTCGGCGGGCAGGAGTCCAACGCCGTGTCCGTCGAGGATCAATAGTTCGACCAGATCGAGGCTGTCGATCTGATGAGTGATCCTCGGTGTGAACCCGGCCAGAGATGCCAGAGTGCGGACGGCTCGCTCGTCGGCGGTGTTCCGCGAGTTCACGATCCACGGAGTCTCGGCATACGAGCCGAGTTCGACGTGTGACACCGTCGCGTTATCGGGAATGCCCAGGCCCCAGGGCGTCGACCACAGGGGGATGGCATCCAAGAGCGGACTCGGTGACGCGGGTGCGAGGTTGTAGTCGTAGGTCAAGGCGAGATCGAGATCGTCGCGTTCGAGTAGTGCAAATGCCTCCAGTGGTTCGAACTCGCTCATGACGACATCCACTGTGGGATGTGTGCGACCGAGCTCCCGAACGACGGGAAGAAGTGCTGTTCGGATCGCGGTCGCAAACCCGCCGACGCGCAAAGTTCCGACGGGTTCGGCGTCTGGATCGAGATCGAGCCACGCTGCTTCGAGCGCTGCAAGAATCGTGACCGCATGGTCGGCGAGCCGCTGACCCGCGGGAGTGAGACGAACGCGTCGACCTTGTGGTTCGATCAACTGAGTGCCGATTTCGGCCGTCAAAGCGGCCAGTTGTTGCGACACCGTCGACGTGGTCAGGTTGTGGGTTTCGGCAACCGCGCGCATGGATCCGAGGCGTGAAAGTTCGAGCAGAAGATGCAGCCGTCGAGTTTCCATCCGTTGATCATTCACGATTCCTGAACGTTATGTCGGTCAGAATCGCGTGGACGCGAACGGTTGCCGTCCCGTTCACTAGGGGGCATGGATCTTCGAGTGCGCGCGGGCGTCGGTTTGGCTGTTGTGTCGATGCTGTGTGTTCAGCTCGGCCTCGCTGTGTCGGTCGGTCTGATCGACCAGCTGGGCGCCGACGGAGCCGCGTGGCTGCGACTTGCGTGGGCGGGAGTCGTTCTTCTACTCATCGTCAGGCCGCGGCCGTCGGCATTCACTCGGAACGCTTTTCTAACCTGCCTGATTCTGGGTGTTGTTACCGCCGCCATGACGCTCTTGTTCATGGCTGCTGTCGAGCGCCTTCCCTTGGGTACCGCGAGTGCATTGGAGTTCCTGGGGCCACTGACGCTTGCGCTGATCCGGGGCCGCGGTCGAATCCTCTGGCCGGTACTGGCGGGCATCGGCGTGGTTTTTCTGACCGAACCGTGGGCGGGAGCCGTCGATCTGGTGGGTGTTGGCTACGCTCTCGGCGCCGCAGTGTGTTGGGCGCTGTACATTCTGCTCACACAACGTGTCGGCGACGAGGTGGCCGGGATTAACGGATTAGCCGTCTCGATGGCCGTGGCCGGGTTGGTTGCGACAGTTGCCGTCGGTCCGTCAGCCGTCGATCGTTTGACACCGCACCTCATCCTGGTGGGCCTTGGGCTCGCGATTTTGCTGCCCGTCGTCCCCTTTGCCTTGGAAATGGTTTCGCTGCGAAGGCTCTCAGCAGCGGCGTTCGGGACCCTGATGAGTCTGGAACCAGCCTTCGCGCAGTTGATCGGTTTTGTTGTGCTGCAGCAGGTGCCGAGCCTCTTGGCGGTGGCCGGAATTGGGTGCGTCGTCGTGGCCGGCGTCGGCGCAGCACGCGGCGGTGGGCGTAAGCAGGCCGAGGTTGCGCAGGCGGTGCAGCCACCCGAATCTGAGCGAACGTACCTTTCGTCGCCTTAGATAGAACGAAAGGCACGTTCGCTCAGCGGCGAGGCGTGCTCGCTGTCAGGATCCGAAAATTGGGCCGAGGAAATCGAGAGACCCGGTCGACGGAAGGGCGGCTTCGGTGATCTCGACGGTAACCGGCAAGGGATTGGCCTCGCCCTCGCTGTTGGAGGCCATGACGGTGAAGGTGAATGATCCTGTCTTGGTGGGGGTTCCGGACAGCACTCCGGCCTCGGTGAGTATCAGTCCTTCAGGCAATGTCCCGGTGGAGGTGACAGTGAAGGCGGGGTATCCGGTCACGGTAAAGGCGTAACTGTAAGGCTGGTCGATCGAACCGGCCGGCGGTGTCCCGGTGACGGTGGGAGCCGACAGCGGGTTCAGCGCGAGGGCATGTGCGCCGCCGGCAGAGATAGCGGTGTGGCCGATACCGGCGGCCGCCTGCCCGACGTCGTTGAGTCCCCAGGTGACGATCTGGCCGTCGGCGGTGAGCGCGGTGGAGTACCAGGTGCCAGCCGATATCGCGATGTAGCCGCCGTCAGTGGGTGCGTCCCAGCGCTGCCCCATGGTGACATCTCCCCAGATGGTGATGTGGCCGTCGTTGGTGAGTGCGAGGGAATGATTGCCGCCGGCGGAGATGGCGGTGTAGCCGCCGTTAGTCGGCATTCCATCGGCCTGTCTGTAGTCGTTGTTTCCCCATTGGCCGCTTCTGGCCACTATTTGATGCAAATCATGGTGGCCACAAATGCCCCTGTGACGAGGGGCCTCGTCACGACTTGGCGGGGATACTTACGGAATCAGGATGAATTTTTCCGGCTGGGTGTGAATTCTGCAATTCGGTATGTGCCTCTGCGGCATCGGAAAGCGGAAAAGTCTTAGCTATCTTCACATTCAAACGTCCGGATCCGGCAAGCTCGGCCAGCCCGGCTCGCGCATTCAGGCGGGCCTGCGCGCTCTCCGGCGTTCCTCCGCCGACGGAGAGGAAGCCATCTTCCTGGGCGCGTCCGAATGCCACGATCGTGACGATGCGAGATTTGTCCGCCACCAGCGCCAGGGAGGCGTCGACGGCTTCGTCCGTGCCCGCGGTATCGAAAGCGGCATCGACAGAACCCAATTCGCGAACCCGCGCTTCGAGTCCGTCGCCGTAGAGGACCGGCGTCGCGCCCAGAGAGCGGACGTACGCCTGATTGGCGGGTCCTGCTGTTCCGATCACGTTGGCACCGCGGGCCACCGCAAGTTGAACTGCTAGTGCTCCGACACCACCGGATGCGCCATGGATCAGGACGTTGTCGCCGGAGCCAACCCGGATCGTGTCGAGTGCGTCGACGGCTGTCCCGCCAACGAGGAGGAGGCCAGCGGCCTGTTCCCAACTGATCGAGGCAGGTTTCGGTGTGAGTGATGTGGCCGGGACAACTACCTGTTCGGCGTACAGGCCGTTCCCGGGGCTGACGATTACCCCGTCGCCGACGGCAACAGTGGTGACGTTTTCGCCGATCGCGGAGACGATTCCAGCAGCCTCACCGCCGAGGTGGATGGGCAACTTGCTCGGGTCGGTTCCGAATGCACCGCTGTAAAGCTTGTAGTCGAAAGGATTGACGCCGATTGCTTTGACGTCGACTAATACTTCCCCTGGCCCGGGCGACGGAACCTCCACGTCGATCAGCTTCAGAATTTCGGGCGTTCCGTATGTCTGCGCTACAACAGTTTTGGTCATGTGTTGTGCAACGAGCCTGGCGGGAAACGATATTCCCGTCAGGCTCGCAGCATTTCGCTTTGTTTCAGATCATCGAATCGCGTCTGTTTCAGATCATCGAATCGCGTCTGTTTCAGATCATCGAATCGCGTCTGTTTCAGATCATCGAATCAAGGTACCCAGATCGAGCGGCATGGCAATGCCGGTGATGTGGTGTGCCTCGTCGGATCCGAGGAAGGCGACAGCGGCAGCGATGTCCTCGGGCTGGCTGACGGGATCGGGAAGGGTTGCCATGAAGATGGGGCCGAGGGTTCCGGCGTTGGCAGCGATGAGGGGATTCATATCATTGACCAGCATGCCGGTTGCCACACCGTGGGGGTGAATGGTGTTGACACGAATGTTGTACTGCCCCAACTCCGATGCCATAGTCTTCGCGAGGCCGGTGACACCGTGCTTGCTGGCGACGTAGTGGCCGAGGAAGGGGAGGCCACGAAGGCCGGCGACGGAGCTGGTGAAAATAATCGATCCACCGGTGCCCTGCTTGATCAGGTGCGGAATCGCGGCCTTGGCCGTGTGGAAGGTGCCGGTTAGGTTGACATCCAGAGTTTCCTGCCACTGTTCGGGCGTGATCTCCCAGGACATGTTGGCGGAACAGATGCCGGCGTTGGCGACGACGACGTCGAGGCGGCCGAGCTCGGCGATACCGGCATCGAGCGCAGCTGACAGTGCCGCGAAGTCGCGGACGTCGGTCTTCGTGGCGACGATTCGACGGTCGAGCGCCTTGACCAGTTCGACAGTCTCAGCGAGGTCCTCCTCGGTGGCACCGTCATACGCAGTCGAGCCGAACGTGACGCACGCGTCGACGGCAATGATGTCGGCGCCTTCCTGGGCAAGGCGAACTGCTTCGGCGCGGCCCTGACCACGTGCAGCGCCCGTAATAAATGCAACCTTGCCGGTGTACCGATCTGCGGACATGTTCTGCAACCTCCGAGTTGGCGAAATGAATATGTCCTTGAAAGTTAGCGTGTCGAACGACGCTGCGGATGCGTTTTGCCCGTTCAGCGGGAAGGGGTTCGACTGACCTCGATGGCCGATCGGTCGTTCATCGGCGTCTCTGTATGCGTGCTCTGCTCGCCGAGCTGTCGCGGACTGGGTTGGGGCAGTGTGCAATTTAATCAATGCTTTGGGAATTACTGCACCGCTGCGGATTCGATGATTGAATCCAAAATTGTATGGGCCAGTGCCATCTCCGATGTTGGTATTTACAGGTAGGTCCATGCAGTGTGGAACCGGAGGATGAACTCGCGGTCCTTCCGGCAATGGCGGGGCGACCACATTTGAGATCCGGACGTTGCGGACTTGATCGACAGGAAGTTGACCGCGAGCCTTTTCAGGGGTGTTGAGGAACCGCCTCGAGGTATATCCGGAATCTTCTGCTTTGGTTTTGGCCTCGATGGCCTAGGGAATCTCTGGCTTCAGCCACAAATCGATGCCTCCCGAGGCCGGGTGGGATGGCGCAACATCCACGAGGTAATTCGCCGCACTTTCGGCACTTTCGGCACTTTCGGCGTAGGTGGTGGCGGTTGAACCTATCCCGCGGAACGGACGGAGGTAATTGCGGACGGTTCCGTAGCTGGCTCGATATCCCAATGCTCGAAGCTCTTCGTACAGTGCAGCAGCGGAGGTGTGTCCAGCCAATCTTCGCTGCATCTCGACAGCAGGGCGTTCGACTGATCAGGGCCCGTGGTCTGGTTAACCGGATGGCGGAACGGATCAGAGGGCTCGCCCAGGTTGTCGATCGGCCACCCCGACAAGGTGGGTGCGGAGGGCATCGGCAACGATCTCGGGATTCTCCAGCATCGGAATGTGGCCGACGCCCGAGAGGGTGACCTCTTCGACGTGACCGGGCAATTGATTGATCAGTCGCTGCATGCATTTTTTCCGGGTGAGGAAGGTGTCGAACTCGGACAGTATCAACGATGTCGGCGCGGTGACACGCCGGATGTCCTGGTCTGTGAGCGGTCCATCGCGGAGATAGGCGAGTTGCATAGGAAGGTAGATGGGACAGTGAGAGACTGCGCGGATCGTGTTTGCAGCGTCATCGGGGGTGACCGCAGTCATGTCATTGACGCAGTTTCGGATGATCGGGCGTTGAAAGATTTCGCGAGTCGCCACTCGATCACCGAACACGCGGGCAGCAGCGGCGAGCGGAAACTGTGCGACAAATATCAGGCCAAGTCTAAATTCGTTGTAGGAGAATCGTTTCCATCCTCCGCTGGGGTTTATTGCAGCGAGGGATCTTGCGCGGCCGCGACGTTCGAGTTCGAATCCGATCTCTCCGCCTAGTGAGCTTCCGGCTATATGGCAGGTTTCCCAACCGAGCTTGTCGAGTTCACGTTCGACGCCGTCGGCGATCCCGCGGACCCCTGTGTCGCGCAGTCGTAGACGAGGTCCGCCCCAGTGTCCTGGCATTGTCATCGCGAGGACGTCGTAGTCACGGGAAAGGTTGTCGACAACTCTGTGCCATGAATGGTGGGACAAGGTGTATCCGTGCAGCAGCAGTACAGGCTCACCCGATCCAGCCCGGTTCATGGATTTCACAAAGCCTCCGTCGTGTCTTTGCACTAGCTAGTAGTGACACGCAGGATACGGAAGTGTCTAGAGCCTGCGTGTGGGAATGGTGCGCGTTGACGCTGCCAGTTGGGTAGATCTGTGGCCGCCCTGCGGTGCCGGGCCGCCAGGCCTGTAGCGCGATCCTCCAGTAGGAAAGCCCCCAGCCTCCGTCGGGTAACACGATCCGCTGCTCGAACAGGCCGACTGGCCCCTGTCCGTTATCGGCTCCGGCGAGCCTCAGTCGGCATCCGGCATGTCAGAATCTGAGTGGAGATCGGTGAACAGGACGGAGTCTCAGCTGGTCTACGAGGAGTGATCGATTCCCGGTGGTCGATCCGTGCAACACCCAGCGTCTTCGGGTCCCTTCCGGCGTGCACACGACGTCGCGCGCGTGCGCAGCCTCAGTGGTGGGAGTTCGCCGACAGTTGGTCGAAGTAGATCTTTGTATCGTTCACGGTCCGGCGCAAGGCGCTCGTGATGATGGTGGAGCCAAGCGTGAGCGGCGCGCGGAGCGGGGGGTTTCGGTTCGATGGCGAATGTCCAGGTGAGTCTGCATCCTGTGGCGATTTCCTCGACGAGCATGTCCTCGGCGAACCGCTGCAGTCCTGGCACCGTGAACGCGGCGGCATAGAAAGTGTTGCGGTATCGGATGTTTGGTTCTTCTTCCCACCGGAAGTAGTGCTCTCGTGCTTTGATCGCGGAGGGTCGCATCGACAATTCCCTCACGGTATCGATGCCCTGTGGTGGTGTGAGGTAGCGCGATCCGGTGATGAGTGTGCACCACGACAGTGCTCCGGGGCGGGTGCATTCGGACCAGGCGGTGGCGGAGGTGACGGGTAGGTCGATCGAGAATCGGTTGAGCAGGGGTGCGGTGGTGAGGAAGGTGTCGTCGCAGGGCTGCATCTCGAACCATCTCGGCATCGCCGGATTGTATCTGTGTGCTCCTGCCGTGTGATCGACTTTCACTGCGAGGCCAATGACGTTGGGGCGGGTAGGTCAGTGAGTGTGATGTCTGGCGAAATCGGACCAGCCGTAGCCTGCCGGGTCGACGCCTGAGCCCACCTAACAAGATGCGCAGCACATGGGCAACGGAATGTGTCTGTCGCCATAGCGTTCTGGTGTGTGTGCTCTATACCGTCGGAAACAAGATCTTGCCTCTATCCGCGTCAACGGTGAAATGGGGAAGTATGGGCACGCATGTTGTCATTATCGGTGCAGGCTACGCAGGAGTGATGGCCGCAAAGCGTCTGCTGCGCGGATCGTCGGGAATCTCGGTGACCATCGTGAATCCACGGAATTGTTTCGTGCAGCGGATTCGGCTTCATCAGATGGTCGCGGGGGACTACGACGCGACGGTGTCCCTCGCTAGGGCGCTGCCACAGCGGGCAACCCTCGTCGTCGCAACTGTCGCTGATATCGACGCCGCCACAAAGCATCTCGTTCTCGATGGCGGCAGGACACTGCACTACGACTACCTGGTCTACGCCGTAGGAAGTCGCCAGAGTCGCAGTGCGATCGCGGGCGCTACTGAGTACGGTTTCGCCATCTCAGAATTCGAGGACGCGATACGTCTCAAATCGAAGCTCGCGACACTGGCACATGACGCCTCGATCAGCGTCGTCGGCGGTGGGCTCACAGGCATCGAGACCGCCGCCGAACTTGCCGAGAAGCGAGGTGGTCGAATCACGTTGCTCACCGGAGGTGTTCTTGCTCCGGAGCTTTCGGAGAAGGCACGATCGATGATCGTTCGCACATTGACGACTCTTGGCGTCGAGATCATCACCGGATCGCGGGTCACGCGGATCGGGAAGCGGTCGTGTGAGCTTTCCGACGGCCGTGCCATTCCAACTGATTGCGCGGTACTCACCACGGAATTCGGCGTCCCCGACCTTGCCCGACGGAGTGGTCTTCCTGTCGACGGTATCGGCCGACTGAAGGTGGACCGCCAATTGGAATGCATCACCCACCCCGACATCGTGGGAGCCGGCGACGCCGTCGCGATCAGCGATCTCTCGTTCCGGATGAGTTGCCAGGCCGCACGTCCTACGGGAGTTCATGCCGCAGAAACCATCAAGCGCAGACTAGACGGCTCCGCTCCGAAACCGGTTGCAGCGAAGTTTGTCGGGCAGTGTGTCAGTCTGGGACGACAAGCGGGGGTGTTTCAACGCACGACCAGCGCTGACCTGGTGACGAGGTTGGTCGTCGGCGGCCGGGTAGGTGCGTTCGTTAAGGAGCGAATCTGCTCGTCGACCACGGACTGGGGCATCCTGCCGCGCCGTCCGATCTTCTACAGTTGGACGTGAGTATCGTTGAGATTTAACGCAATTGATTTCGCGTGTCGGGTGAGGGTCTTCGAAATCCGTTGCTGCACTTTAAGGTCGGTAGTCGATGTGGGCGGATGTGTGACCAGTCATCGCTGGTACTCCCGCCGCCTCAGAGGAAGACGGACGTCCTCACCGGATCAACCGACAGACCAGGAGCATTTCATGCCCGACGAGCACGTTGTCGACGAGGGCGCAGCTCGTGGAGACAGGAATCCATGGACACGGTGACGGAATAGCGCACTATGACGACACCGAGACTCCGCTGATCCGGAGACCGAGCAGCAGCGCGTCTGCGGAAACGGGTCAGTGGGCATTCCCGTACCAGTGACGGCTCACGAACTCGAAGGCGACGATCGCGAGGATGCGTGGCAGCAGGTGTCCACCGCGCAACCCGCGAATCGCCAAGTATCAGAGCAAGTCCGATCGCGAGTACCCACTCATTCGTCTCACCGTGGTGTGAGCCGAACCAGATTGCGCGATCACACCTTGCCCGCGAATATGCCGTTGCCCGCGAATGCACGTTTGGCAAAGCGTTCGCCGATCAGACGATGGGTTGCGGCGTCCGGATGGAGTTGATCGGGAAGCGGCAACTCCGCGTTCTCGGCAGCACCGTAGAGATCACACCCGTCGACGTAATGCAGATTGGGATCATCGACGGCTCGCTGGGTTACGATGCGCGCCAACTCTTCCCGAACAATGCGCAGCGTCAACTTGCCGGCTGCGCGCTCGGCGGGATCTCCGGTGGCAACGAACCGCATTTCGCCTCTGGCGAGCGCTTCGAAATCGAAGGCGCCAGGTCCTGGCGTGTCCTCGTGGATAGGGCAATAGAGAGGCGAAACGACCAACAGTGGAGACGCCGGATGGCCGTCGCGGACCGTGTCGAGGAAACCGTGCACTGCTGATGTGAAGGCCCGCAGCCGCATCACGTCGGAGTTGACCAGATTGATGCCCATCTTGATGCTGATCAGGTCAGCTGGAGTGTCTCGCATCGCGCGGGCGGCGTACTGGTCGAGCAGAGCGCTGCCACTGAACCCGAGGTTGATCAGATCCACGCCGCCGAGGGAGGCGGCTAGAGCAGGCCAAGTACCGGAGGGACTTTCAGCGCCGGAGCCTTGGCTGATCGAGCTACCGTAATGGAGCCACACGCGGCGCGCCGTGTCGACCTCGAGTTCGAGTGGAGCATCGGTCCGCAATGCGACAAGTTCGGTGGTTTCGTTGTGCGGCAACCAGATCTCGACGGTCTTTGATCGAGCGGGCAGGTCCGCGAAACGGATGGTGCTGACGGGTCCGGACTCTCTCTGGGCGATACCGGTAGCCATGTCGATCGTCACCGTGTTTCCGCCCGTGGCACTTGCGTGCCCGGCTAGTTCGCCGTCGACGATCAGGTCGTACACCCCTTGTGGTCGTGGCGGGGCACCCGTGTAGATCATTTTCGTGGGCAAAGTGTCGAGTTCGATGGCCGTAGCGCTGGTGCGGAACACCAGTCGCACTCCGGATGGTTGTGATTGCGCCATTGCCATCCGCCCGTCAGCGAATTGTGTGCGAGCCCGGGCGGGTAAACGGTGTGTCAGCACACCGCGTTCGGTCCGCTCGAGCTCGAGGGCTCCGCGCACGATGTCCTCGGAAATTACGGTAGTAGTCCAGTTGCTCTGGCTGTGCATGTTGTTCACCTGTACATAGTTCGCGTAGGTTTTGCTACAGTGCACAGTAATTTGCCTATGCTCTATAGGCAAACGGATTTTTCTTTTCCACGAACAGGACCAACGGATATGCCTCGCGCAGGACTCACGCCCGAACGCCTCGCCATGGCGGGTGCCGAATTGGCCGACGAAGTCGGCTTCGAGCAGGTCACCGTATCGGCAGTCGCCAGAGTGTTCGACGTCAAGGGTGCAAGCCTGTACTCCCACGTGAAGAGTTCGCACGACCTCAAAACCAGAATCACGCTGCTCGCATTGGAAGAGATGGCCGACCAGGCTGCCGACGCCGTGGCCGGTCGGTCCGGCCGTGACGCCTTGACCGCTTTCGCGAACGTCTATCGCAACTACGCGAGGACGCACCCCGGTCGGTACGCCGCGTCACAGATGCGCCTTACCCCGGAGATTGCGGCCGCGAGTGCGGGCTTCAGACACTCGCAGATGATGCGGTCAATTCTGCGCGGGTACAACCTTACCGACCTTGACCAGATTCATGCAGTTCGTCTGTTGGGCAGCGTTTTCCATGGATATGCCAGCCTCGAGTTGGGCGGATCGTTCAGCCACAGTGCACCGGACAGCGCCGAAAGTTGGTCCAGGATCCTCGAGGCACTCGATTCGATGTTGGCCAATTGGTCCGCTCCGCAGAATCGAGATTCGGACGAAGTGAACACCTCCATCCGCGAGGAGTGAGGGGGCATCCTCGAGGTCAGGATTCAGTCAACAAATAAGGTCGAGTGCTCGCCGAGCGCGAACGGCGATCGTCTCGGGGGCTGACCGTCACTGATCCACTGCTCGTGGAATCGGCCGCCCGGTTGCGAGAGCAGTTCCAGAACCCGGCACCGACTGCCGGCGATGCGGACCAGTTGGTCGGGGATCTGGGCGACTACGATCGAGCGTCGGAGTTGAATTCTGCTGCGCTGCATCATGTAATGATGATTGGGTGCAGGATGGGTGCCGTGGATCCGGTCAAGGACATCGAGCACTACGCCCAGGTGATGAAGGCGCCGCGTATTCGGGAATCGGCAGTACGGCTCGCGGAGCAGTCCCGCAGCGATGGATGGCGCCACGAGGATTATCTCGCTGCCGTCTTGTCGAGAGAAGTCGCGGTGAGGGAATCATCGGTTACCCAGATCAGGATCCGATCAGCCCGATTTCCGAATATGCGGCGCCAGCGCGGTCCGTCGGCTCTGGATGTGCTTACTCCCTCGGTTCGTTGTGGTCTGTGATCGCTGGTGCGGTCGCGGTGGTCATGTTCGGTCGGTCCGTATCTCGCCCTGCATCAGGTGGGGTTGCTGTGAATCGGTGGACTCAACTCACCCTGGCACGCACGGACCTAGCAAATGAAAAGCTCCCCACTCCCATATTGGAGTGGGGAGCTTTTTGTCTGTCAGAGGTAGAACACACGCTGGCTAACGCTGCCAACGATCCGTCCACTCAGGTGCCCGGCGTGGGTGACCCACTTGCCGCGTGGCAGACTTGTCAAAGCTTGTGGGACAAGAGGATTGAGAAGAAGAAGTCCTGCAACCTCAGTGGCGACTGAGCGAAAGGATGATCGGCGGAATCCATGGTGGCGATGTTTTGCGTACAGGATCGCGTCTGCGGTGCCGTACGCCTGTGCTTGCTTCCATACTGCCTTCAACCCTTCGCGTAAGCGGTATGCCACCAGCGCGCTCGGTTCGTAGGCAAATGTCATTCCGGCCTGCTGCATCCGCCAGGAAATATCCACATCTTCGCCGATCAGCATGTCTTCATCGCAGCCGCCGACTGCCTGGTAGGACGACTTCCATACGCCGAAATTGCAGCCCATCGCGTGGGGCAAGTATGTCGCGTACGAGTACGGTTCGTCCCGAGGCTCAAGGCGTCGCCACATCTGAACCTCATCCGAATTGATCGACGCCGTTTCCAGCGCGCCACTGACGAGGTCCGCTCCGGGGGCGGCATCGACCAATGCGCTCAGCCATGTCGGGTGAACCCGATCGTCCGCATCGCAGAATGCGACAAAATCGCCGGACGCTGCGGCTACTCCGATATTTCGCGCATGGGAAATTCCTTGCTTACAGGAAGCCGACACCCACCGCAGGTTCAGTCGGCCTGCCTGCGGATGATCCTCAATGAAGTTCCGCAACCCGTCTGTGGAGTTGTTGTCGCTGACAATCACTTCCATCGAACCGTCGTATTGCTGTGAAGACAGCGCTTGAAGTTGTTCGTCGATGACATCGACGCCGTTGTACGTGGGAATGACGACCGAGACGAGACTGGGGGGCACTTGTCGAATATACCGTTCAGTCTAAAGTTTTGCTAACTACCTCCGTGTTGAGAATAGAAGGCGAGGTTAGGCGTCAACTGCGATCAGGAGCGATACTTCTCGCAATGGAAACAATTGCGATCGACAAAATTCAGACCGCCACGCTGACGGTCCTGCGAACCCTTTTCGAGCCCGGGCAGAGTGTTGCGCTTCTTGATTTTCCGGATCACTTCAACGCGGGCGATCATCTGATCTGGCTCGGGCAGTTGAAGTACCTCAAGCAGTTGAGTGTTCAAGTCGACTACACCGCGGATCCTTTAAGGTACGACGCCGCGATACTTCGCGACTTAGTACCAGACGGGCCCATCCTTCTGACCGGTGGCGGAAACCTCGGCGATCGGTGGACTGTCGACCAAGATTTTCGAGAGCGCGTCATTCAGGATTTCCCGGATCGACAGATCATCCAACTGCCCCAGAGCGTGGACTTTTCCGACGAGTCGCCTCGCCTCACGGCGGCGAAGTCGATTTTCGGCGCTCATCCGGATCTGACCATTCTGATCAGAGACACTGTAAGCCTGCGCAAGGCACGTGCCTGGTTCCCCACCTGCAGGGTTGTGTTCTGTCCTGACTTGGCATTCGGGGTTGGCGCACTGAAACCCGCAGGCAAAGCTTCAGTAGATGTGTTGTACCTCAAGCGCGCCGATTCGGAGTCGATCCCAGAGAACGGATACCTGCCGAGCAGTGGGGTCACCGTCAGGCAGCGAGACTGGGAGATCGGTAGCGCGCCTCAGTGGCACTACCTGCATATCCCCGCCGCGTTTGCGATGCAGTTCCCGAAACTTGGCAGACGATTGCAGCCTACCGTCGCAAAGTTTTACGAGAAGATTTCCGCCGCAGCGGTTAATCGTGCAATCGCTAATCTGTCGGACGGAACGGTAGTAGTTACCGACAGACTCCACGCAACAATCCTGGCCGTGCTGATCGGACGTGAAGTAGCCGCATTCGACAACGCGAACGGCAAGGTCCGGGCGATCTACGAGGATTACTTGAACATAGCTCCGGGAGTGACATTTCTTGAGTCCCAGGCCGAAGCGACCGCATTCGTGGAATCTTCGATTTCTTGATTGCTGCACGACGAAACCCCCAGCTTGTTAGACAGTATGAGGGGGGAGGTTTCCGAGCACGGATCGACCACAATCAGCGCTTGATTGCTTAACGTGACAGTGCCATCAGGACCCACCTCCAGCACAATTTCGACAAGACCGGCACGCACCGCCAAGCCGAACTTGTGCGGCTTCTCCTGTCGTGACCCTTCGAGAACGGCGGATCGGTGCGTTGGCGCTGCGCGCTGCGCTGTCGACGCGGTGTGCGTGGCTCCCGGTCGGGACATGTGGATCGACGACGAGGGCATGTATGCGGTCGACCCTGGGAACTGGGTGAGATTACAGGTTCGTGTAGGGAAGTTGTGCCGTTTCAGGCTTGTGACCCGGGGTGATGACATGTCCCGGTCGTGGGTGATCGTCGAGTCGGTTGGGTGCCGGCTGGGTTCGGGTCGATTGTTCGGCGAGTGCCGGCGGCGGGTGGGGAGCTGCTGTTGCTCGGCGATGTGGGCGTGTGGCGGACCAACAGAGCCGTCGGGCTACCGGCAAGGATGGCCAGCATCCGATTCGACGTGACCGGGCGTCCGTTCAAGATATCGGTCCAGTCACCGTCCGGAAGATTGAGCGTTGTGTCGCCCCATCCGTGATCGGCCAGAATCACCGAGTGGCGTGTCGTCACCGCGATGACTGTGGGTTCCTCTCCCACCGGTCCCCGCGAGAACGCGATGACGTGGCCGGATCTGGCACCTGACGCCAGAATCGGCCGATAGGTTCCGCCCACGAACCAGTCGGGGTTCTTACGTCTGAGCTGCAAAGCTGTCCGGACGAGGTGCAACTTCGCGCCGCCGGTGGCGTCGACGGGAGTCACCGGACTTTGCAGCATCGATCGCCGGATGTCGAAGTTGACCAGGCGTCGGTTGTCCGGGTCGACGAGGGAGTCTTCCCACAGTTCGGTGCCCTGGTAGATATCCGGGATTCCGGGACCGCAGATCTGAAGGAGCTTCTGGCCCAACGAGTCTGACCAGGCGTGACGTGCGATGTGCAATACCAGTTCTGTAATCGACTGTCCGACCGGGCCGTCGATGACGTTGTCGATCCAGTGGTGAACGGCAGCCTCGAACGTCGAATCAGGAGAGTTCCACGAGGTCCGCACTGCGGCTTCGCGAATCGCTTTCTCCGCGTAAGCGTGAAACCGTGATCGGAAATCGGGCGCAGGTTCACCCACCGGCCAGGACCCGACGAGGTTCTGCCACAGGAACAACCCCGTCAAAGCGTCAGGACTGGGGGCCGACTCTTCCCAATCCCGAATCAGCCGAGACCACAGTGTCGGCATCTGAGATAGCACACTGATGCGCGCGCGAACGTCTTCTCCGCGTTTGGTGTCGTGAGTAGAGAGGGCAGTCATAGCTTTGGGCCACAGGCGTGCACGATCGGCATTGGCGAGGTGGAATTCGGCAACGGACACGGCAAACGCGGCGGGATTGCTGCCGACTTCCTGACGGGAGATCAACCGTGCTGTCCGGTAAAACAATCGATCCTCGACGGATTTTGCCATCACCGCGCCGCATATCTGTTGGAAGCGGATGGCAGCTTCCCCGCCGCGGGAAAGTGCTTGTGCCAGAGCGTTGAACGGTTCCTCGTAGCCGGGAGCAAGCTCGTGGATCTCACCAAAAATGCGAGCAGTCAGGCCGGCCAGTGGACTGTAGTCGGAGCGATACACGGGCATGCGTGCAACGGCTACAACGACGGCGTCGTTCAACGCCTTGTTGCTGCACAGACTTCCGGTTTCGAGTTGGATCGCACGCACCAGTCGGCGGATTTCAGGCGCAAGATCACTTCGTGCGGTCTCCCGTTTCAACTGACGTTCCGTGTGGTGGAGCCAGGCACGATCGCCGTCGTTTCCAGTCAAGGCTGCGGACAGTTCGGAAAGTTCGTGTTCGGCACGCGAATCGACAAAAACGCCGCCGAGTTGATTCAGAGCGTCGTAGCCGGTGGTGCCGTCGACGGGGAGTAGTGGATCGAGCGGTTCGGTGTGCCCGAGAATTTTCTCGATCACGATCCATTGGTCCGGGCCGATAAGTTCACGTAGTTGTGCGAGATAGCTTGCGGGATTGGCCAGTCCGTCGGGATGGTCGATCCGAACTCCGTCGATCAATCCCTCGTCGACCCAGGTTTTCAGTTCGCGATGGCACAGTTCGAATACGCGGGGGTCTTCCTGACGTAGTGCAGCCAGTTCATTGACCGTGAAGAACCTTCGGTAGGTACTGATTCCGGCGTTCCACGGGACCAGCCGGTAGGCCTGTCGCTCGTGAACCTCGCTCGGCGAACCCGATTCGGTTCCCGGCATGATCGGGAACCGGTGCTCGTAGAACGTGAGTAGCGGTGCGCCGCTGCTGTAGTCGATCTGCAGGGCATCAAGATCCGCCGGTTGTCCCAGGACCGGGAGTGCGAGCTTTCCGTCAGCGCCGTTGTCATGGTTCCAGTCGATGTCGAAGAAGTGTACGTACTCCGAAGACTGCCCGTGTGCGAGAACATCCCACCACCAGGCATTTTCCTGCGGCTTGGCGACGCCGACGTGATTGGGTACCAGATCGACGATCAACCCCATGCCGCGTTCACCGGCGCGACGAGCAAGTTCGACCACCGCACCTCGGCCGCCGAGCCCTTCGGAAACCGTCGTCGGATCGGTGACGTCGTAGCCATGCGTCGATCCGGAGGTAGCAGTCAGAATGGGGGAGAGATAGAGGTGCGAGACGCCTAGTCCGTCAAGGTAATCGACCAACTCTGCTGCATCATGGAGGGTGAAGGCGTCGGGCCGCAACTGCAATCGGTATGTACTGGTGATCGGCGCCATTGTGCTCTCCTTAGGCTGTTCTGCGAAGGACCATCAATGCGCGGGCTTTGACGTCGAGAACTGTCCCAGCGGTGATCACGACGCCACTCTCGCCCGTCGGCGCCGAGGTATCGAGTGCAACAGTCCATTCCGATGCGTAGTCCGAGTTCGGAGTCGAGAACTCCATAGATTCGTAATGCGCGTTGAAGCACAAAAGAAATGAATCTCCGATGACCCGTTCGCCGCGATAGTTGGGTTCGGGGATTGCCTCGCCATTGAGAAATACCGCCAACGACTTTCCGAAACCGCTGTCCCAGTCGGCCGGCGTCATTTCTTCGCCGGCCGGAGTGAGCCAGGCGATGTCGCGACTCTGATCACCGCTCCGGATGGGTTGTCCTTCGAAGAAGCGTCGACGCCGGAACACGGGGTTCTTTGCGCGTAATGCGATGGCGCGCTTGGTGAACTCGATAAGATCGGCATTGGTCTCCGCGAGTGACCAGTCCATCCACGACAGTTCGGAATCCTGGCAGTAGACGTTATTGTTGCCTTGCTGGGTGCGGCCCATCTCGTCGCCGTGTGCGAGCATCGGAGTGCCCTGGCTCAGCATCAGAGTGGCGAGGATATTGCGGCTTTGGCGGCCACGCAGTTCGAGGATTTCGGGGTCGTCCGTCGGACCTTCGACGCCGCAATTCCAGGATCGGTTGTGAGATTCGCCGTCGTTGTTGTTCTCCCCGTTGGCCTCGTTGTGCTTGTCGTTGTACGAGACGAGATCGTGGAGCGTGAACCCGTCGTGGGCGATCACGAAGTTGATGCTTGCACCCGGCCGTCGGCCGGTCGCCTCGTAGAGGTCCGAAGATCCGGTGAGGCGGGAGGCGAATTCGCCGAGCGTCGCGGGTTCTCCTCTCCAGTAGTCGCGGACAGTGTCGCGGTACTTGCCGTTCCACTCGGTCCACAATCCGGGGAAGTTGCCCACCTGGTAGCCGCCTTCGCCGACGTCCCAGGGTTCGGCGATCAGTTTGACCTGGCTCACGATCGGATCTTGTTGCACCAGATCGAAGAACGCGGACAGGCGATCGACGTCGTGCAGTTCTCGGGCGAGAGTCGACGCAAGATCGAAGCGGAATCCGTCGACATGCATTTCGGTGACCCAGTACCGCAATGAGTCCATGATCAACTGCAGGGTGTGCGGATGGCGGGCGTTGAGGCTGTTGCCGGTGCCTGTGTAGTCCATGTAGTGGGCCTCGTCGCCGTCGACGAGCCGGTAGTAGGCGGCATTGTCGATTCCGCGAAAACTGATGGTGGGGCCCAGGTGATTGCCCTCGGCGGTGTGGTTGTAGACCACGTCGAGGATGACTTCGATTCCGGCCTGATGGAAGCTGCGCACCATTGCCTTGAATTCTGCCACTGCCGCATCGGGTTTCACGGCCGACGAATAGTCGATGTGCGGGGCCATAAATCCGAAGGTGTTGTAACCCCAGTAGTTTCGCAGTCCCTGATCGCGTAGGACCTGATCGTGCATGAACTGATGGACGGGCATCAGTTCGATGGCGGTGATTCCGAGGTTGGTCAAATGCTCGATGATCACCGGATGTGCAAGTCCGGCATACGTTCCTCGAAGTTCTTCCGGGACACCAGGGTGGGTGGCCGTCATGCCTTTGACGTGCGCTTCGTAAATGACGGTCTCGTGGTACGGGCGCCCGGGTGAACGATCCGACGCCCAGTCGAAGAACGGGTTGATGACCACCGTCGACATCGTGTGACCGAGTGAATCATGTTGAGGGAAAGAGATTGTCGTAGGTTCGTCTACCAGTGCGTCCGCGTCGTCGACGCTGGGAGGGTCGACAGGAACCACGGAGTCTTCAGCGTCGTCGCCGGGTTCTGGCTCCGGCTCCGCAACAGCCTCGACGTCGTACGAAAACAGCGACCGATCTCCGTCGAAGTCTCCGGCAAATGCCTTGCCGTAGGGATCGAGCAACAGTTTGCTGGGATCACAGCGGTGTCCGGCAGTGGGATCGTACGGCCCGTGCACCCGATAGCCGTATCGCTGGCCGGGGGATACGGACGGTAGGTACGCATGCCAGACATACCCGTCCACCTCGTCCAGACGGATTCGGGTTTCGGTCCCGTCCTTCGCGATCAAGCACAGTTCGACGGCATCCGCGACCTCGGAGAACAGCGAGAAGTTGGTGCCCGCACCGTCGTAGGTTGCGCCGAGGGGATACGCGCTGCCGGGCCACACAGCAAGGGGAGTGAGTTCGCTCGGCGGGTGATCCATGAACGAACCCTATCGCCCGACGAGAGAGCGTTCCTGTTGACTGCGCGCTACTTCGAGCATTCCGGCTGTGATCTGTTCCACCTCCACCCCGGAACACAGGTACGGCGGCATCGTGTAGACGAGATTGCGGAAGGGACGCAGCCAGACTCCGGACCGGACGGCGGCGTCGGTAGCGGTCTGCATGTCTACCGGGTGATCCAGTTCGATGACTCCGATTCCGCCGAGCACTCGAACGTCCGCAACGCCAGGGATCGAGATGGCTTCGGCCAATCCGTGAGTGAGCCTGCGCCTCAGATTCTGGACGTCGCGTCGCCAGTCCATTGCCACTACGAGTTCGGTTGATGCGACGGCTATTGCACAGGCCAGCGGATTACCCATGAATGTCGGTCCGTGCATCAGCCCGCCGCCGTCACCGGCTGTGATGGTTTCGGCCATCTCGGTGGTGCACAGAGTGGCGGCCAAACTCATGTAACCACCGGTCAGTGCTTTGCCGACGCACATGACGTCGGGACTGACGCTGACATGATCGGCAGCGAACAGTTCGCCCGTTCGGCCGAATCCGGTTGCGATTTCGTCGAACACGAGCAAGACGTCGTACTTGTCGCAGAGCGTTCTGAGGTCGACGAGGTACTCCGGGTCGTGGAATCGCATGCCGCCCGCGCCCTGCACCACCGGTTCGACGATGACCGCTGCGAGTTCATCGTGGTGCGCGGCCAGCAGCATTTCCAGATGCCGGACGTACTCGGTCCGGTAGTCAGTCGGGGGAGCGTCGGCAAAGATCTGTGCCCGGAGGACGTCGGTCCAGAGTGAGTGCATGCCGCCGTCGGGATCACACACGCTCATCGGGGTAAAGGTGTCGCCGTGGTAGCCGCCACGCCAGGTCATCAGGCGATTTTTCGACGGTTTTCCGAGACTGCGCCAGTACTGCAGGCACATCTTGACCGCGACTTCGACGGCCACGGAGCCGGAATCGGAGAGGAATACCTTGTCGAGGCCGTCGGGGGTGATCTCGACGAGCAATTGCGCCAATCGGGCCGCTGGTTCGTGGGTGAGACCGCCGAACATGACGTGGCTCATCTTGTTCAGCTGCCTTGTCGCGGCGGCGTCGAGTACCGGATTGCGGTACCCGTGAATTGCGGCCCACCATGAGCTCATGCCGTCGACGAGTTGGCGCCCGTCAGCCAGTGTCAGCGTCGCGCCCTGGGCGCTGTCGATGACGAGAGGCGCAGTAGTGGCAGGAAATGCCCCGTACGGATGCCAGAGGTGCTCGGCGTCGATGGCGGAGACAGTTGTCGATTCCAGTCCGATTGTGTGCACCCGTGCACCTTAGCTAGTGGCTTGAACGGTGTTCAAGTATGGTCGAAAAAATGAACACGTCGTTGGACTGGCTCACCGCCGTCGAATCGGATCGCCGAGCGGCCGGGCTACGCCGCGAGCTTCGCCCACGGCCGGCGGAGTTCCCGTTGATCGACCTTGCATCGAATGATTACCTCGGGTTGGTCCGCCATCCCGAGGTGGTCGCGGGTGCGATCGCGGCGCTGCAACGCTGGGGCGCCGGCGCTACCGGGTCGCGCCTGGTCACCGGAACCACCACTGAACACGAATTGCTCGAACTCGAGCTCGCGGAGTTTGTCGGCGCTGACGCCGGGTTGGTTTTCTCTTCCGGATATACCGCCAATCTCGGCGCTGTAACGGCACTTTCGGGTCCTGGATCGCTGATAATTTCCGACGCCGGATCGCACGCCTCGTTGGTCGACGCCTGCCGGTTGTCCCGCGCCCGTGTCGTTGTGGCCCCGCATTCCGATGTGGATTTTCTTGCGGAGCAGTTGAGAACCAGAACCGAGGAGCGAGCGCTCGTAGTCACGGACTCCGTGTTCAGCGCGGATGGTGACCTGGCGCCGTTGCGTGAGATGCATAAGGCTGCGCGTGAATATGGCGCTCTTCTTCTCGTCGACGAGGCGCATGGGGTTGGGGTACGCGGAAATGGTGGCCGCGGGTTAGTGCACGAGGTCGGATTGGCCGGCGAACCGGACGTCGTGGTGACGGCAACCTTGTCGAAATCCCTCGCCAGCCAGGGCGGGGTTGTTTTGGGGCACGACAAGATTCGTGCCCATCTGATCGACGCCGCTCGTACCTTCATCTTCGATACCGGACTGGCACCGGCAGCAGTGGGAGCGGCCCGGGCAGCATTGGCAATTCTCCGCAGGGAGTCGACGCGAGCCCGAGACGTATTGGATCGGGCGTCGGAACTGGCAACGATCACCGGCGTCGGAAAACCGGAATCTGCCGTTGTGTCAGTGATTCTCGGTGACCCGCAGCGGGCGTACGACGCGGCCGCCGAATGCCGACGGTTGGGTTTGCATGTGGGATGCTTCCGTCCACCATCCGTCCCCGCGGGGACGTCGCGACTGCGTCTGACGGCTCGGGCAACCATCTCCGAAACAGAGATGGCTGTGATCAGCAGTGTGCTCGGTGAGGTCTTGGAAGGCGTGCGGGTATGAGCATTCTGATCGTGACGGGCACATCGACTGATGTCGGAAAGACTGTGGTGACAGCGGCATTGGCGTCGGCTGCATTGCAGTCGGGCAAGTCGGTGGCTGTTCTCAAGCCCGCGCAAACCGGGGTCGCACCAGGTGAGGCCGGGGATCTTGCCGAGATCGATCGACTGACCGGCGGCGGGGCGAGCTTGGTCGAACTAGCGCGGTATCCGGATCCGCTAGCCCCCGATACCGCGGCGCGGCGAAGTGGTTTGCCGATGCTCACACTCGACGAGATAGTGGACAAGGCCCGAGAGTTGGATGCTGCGTACGATCTGACGCTGGTCGAAGGTGCCGGCGGCGTGCTGGTCCGGCTCGGCGTCGGCGGATTCACGATTCGCGATGTCGCGGTGGAACTGTCGGCTCCGGCGCTCCTGGTGGTTGCATCCAGATTGGGCACGCTCAACCACAGTGCCCTGAGCGTCGAGGCACTGGCAACCCGGGGAGTGAGGTGCGCTGGACTGGTGATCGGATCCTGGCCCGTCGACCCGGATTTGGCCGAACGCTGTAATCGCGAAGACCTCGTGTCGGTTACCGGTGTGCCGCTACTCGGCTCGATGCCCGCTGGTACCGGCCAGGTGGGTTCCGAGGAATTTGCGCGTCGGGCATTCGAGAACTTTGAAGGCGCGCACGCGCGCTAGCCGATCTGCTCGAACAGGGACACGATGATCCCTTCGGGTCCACGCACGTAGGCCATTCGCACGCTGTTCTCGTACTCACCGATGCCGCCGATGAGCCCGTACCCGTCCGCAGCAACCGCGTCGACGGCCGCCTGGAGGTCGCCGACCTCGAAGGACACGTTACGAAGCCCAAGCTCGTTGGCCATCGCTGTTGGCGACCCGGGCACGTGGTCTGGTGCGACGAAGGCCGAAAGCTCCAGCCGGGACCCTTCACCGGGCGGTCGCAGCATGACGATCTCACAGTGCGCGCCGGGGATGCCGCACACGGTTTCCACGAACTCGCCCTCCACAGATCCGGTGCCCTCTACCTCGAGACCCAGTCCGACGAAGAACGCCGTTGCCGACGCGAGGTCCGCGACGGTGATTCCGATGTGGTCGAAACGTTGTACGTGGGCCATGGGATCCATCCTCCACTTGGTGTGTTGCCGATTCGATGCCGGGCCGGAGCCGGGGCAGGGGCAGGGATTTCGGTGACCGGCTGTGCGCCCTCATCCATGCTGTTTATCTTGACACGGCAGTTGCCTGTATGAATCGCAACGGCCACGGGTTGTCTCATTTTGGCCGGTTCTGAGGCGCTGATTTGTGAAGACAAGTCCACGACTCAACGTGGTCAGTATGTCGGCGCAGGCAGAAATCAACTGCCGAAGATAAATCCGAGGGATCAGTGCCCGATGTCTTCCATCGTCCGATGATGGTCTCGAACGGGCGCATGGTTTCTTTTGTGGACACAGCGATCGACGGTTACCTCAGGTAGACCGGACGCCGCTCGAAAACTCATCGGTTTCCGACTCTGCATTAGTACTCCGTTTGTTGAGGTGGTCACGGCGTCGCACGCCGCAACGTCGCCCAGGCCCCAGCGAGGCACCCGATTGCCAAGGTCAGGGGCAGCAGCGTCATCGGCACCACTCGGGGGACATCGACAAACCACGATCCGATCGCCGGCCACCATCGAGCCCAGGTGATTACGATCGCGGACAAGCCGAGCGTGCCGAAAAGCACGGTCAGGGCGGTGAGTAGGCCGCTCGTCCGCCATCGCTGGTAGATCGCACCCGTCAGCATTGCGACCGAACTGGTCAGCAGTAGCGTCGCGAACAGGGCAAGTAGCTGCTCGGCCGCGTTGTCGGTGAAATAGCGGGCGATACCGAACATGCGCATGTGCACGCCCCAGCCGTTCGTGGCGGATTCCACTATCGACAGCAGGAACAAGACGGTGGCGAAGACTGCGGACTGTGCCACCGCCATCACTGCGGTTGCGGTGAAGAACTCGCGGCGGGTCACGCTCAGCCCGAGAGCGAACGGGAACGTCTGAGCCATCGACTGGAGGTAGAACGCGAGCACGAAGCCGTAGGCGGAGAACACGCTGCCGGTGAATCCCTCGTCCTGTTCGTTTCCGACGATCGCGTAGATGGTGAAACTGATCAGGAACGAGACCAGCAGGATGCCGACAGGCCAGGCGATCAGCAGTGGCCAGGCGACCGTGTGCAGTCGGAGGACGGAGCCGATCCGGGACTGGGTGGGCGCCTTCGGAACGGCGCGCGATTGTGTTGTTGTGGTGGTCATTTGGTCGTCTCCCTGCGCTGTGTGGTGGTCGCGATCACGAGTTCCTGCAAGGACGCCGGCTCCAGTTCGACCCCGGCCTCCCGAAGTCGGTTCCGTGTTGTATCGGTCACGGAGGCCTGCACCGTGGTGCGGGTACGGGTGCCGAGCGTTTCACGGTGCAGGACGGTGCCGGACGTGGCGAAGGCATCCACCGCAGCGACTGGGCCGGTTGCCACGACGGCGCGGCTGCGCAGGGTGTCCGCGTCCTCGTCGACCACGATCCTGCCGCGGTCGACGACGATCACGTGCTCGAGTAGATTGGCTACCTCGTCGATCAGGTGAGTCGAAAGTACTACGGTGCGGGGATGTTCGGCGTAGTCGGCGAGCAGTCGGTCGTAGAACAGTTGGCGCGCAACGGCATCGAGGCCGAGATACGGTTCGTCGAAGAGTGTCAGCGGTGCGCGGGATGCGAGGCCGATGATGACCCCCAATGACGACCGCATGCCGCGCGAAAGCTTCTTGACCTTGCGGCCCAAGGGAAGTTGGAAGTCGTCGAGCAGTGCCTCAGCGAACGTGTGGTCCCAGTTCGGCAGTAAATGGCCCGCAGCAGCGAGTACATGCTTGACTCGGAGATCTTCGGGGTAGGTCTGGCTTTCCTTGATGAAGCATACGTTTGTCAACACGTCCGAGTTTTCGAACGGGGCGGCGCCGAACACCTTGACGTCGCCGCTGGTTTGCAGGTCCTGGCCGGTCAGGATCTGCATGATCGTGGTCTTGCCTGCGCCGTTACGGCCGAGCAAGCCATAGATTTTGTTGCGTCCGATTTCGAACGAGACGTCCTAGAGCGCATCGACGTCCCCGTATGTCCTGTTCACTCCGTGCATCGACGCAGCGAGGTCGGGTTCGGTGAAACGCCTGGCGGATTCGGTCGTGGTCATGCTCCCGTTCATTGGGTCACCTTCGTGTCGTTCAGCATGGATTTGAGTTCATCGAGGGAAATCTGGAGGCGGTCGGCCTCCGCGACGAGTGGCTCGATGTATTGGCGTGCGAACGCTTCGCGGCGCCTGAACCGGAGCGCGTTGCGTGCGCCGACAGTGACGAACATTCCGATTCCCCGTTTCTTGTAGAGGATCCCTGCGGCGAAGAGCTGATTGAGGCCCTTGGCTGCTGTCGCGGGGTTGATCCGGTGGAATGCCGCGAGTTCATTGGTCGAGGGCACTTGTCCGTCCTCAGGGAGTGATCCGTCGATGATCGAACTCTCGATCTGGTCGGCGATCTGCTGAAACAGTGGCCTGCCGTCGTCGATCATGTGGATTGCCACCTGAGGCTCACTGGTTCATTACTCATGTAATGAACCATAGAACTTGCTGGGGTGGGTTGGCAACCCTGGCGGCAGCGCGGCTGTTCGGGTGCCTGGGCGGAACATCGGCGACGATCAGTTGGTCGTGATCGAGTCGGTGATGGACCTGGTTGCCGGTATGGGGCAGCTACTTTCGCATGAACTCGGTGCGATTCCGCACCCTGGGTAGTCGTTATCAGCGTGAAAGCGGCAGGCGCGCGGGGTTGTTCGACAGTAGAGGTAACGTCTCATCGCTCATGGCCGACAGTAGGGGTACTTGCGAGTGAGAGGATCTACATTGAGAAGCACAGTTATCGGTGCAACACGTACGGCGACAGTCGTATCGGGGTTGGCCTTCGCCGCGATCGTCGGCTCCGGTACCGCTCAGGCGGATGCCCAGGACTGCGTCATACAGCGGGATGTCTTCAGTGCGGCGGCAACCTGTCATGACGCCGATGCGTCGCCGGGGCGGGAGTACGTGCTGATTGTGGAATGTTGGGGCGTTCACGGTATTCCCAACGCTTTTCCGCTTTATGCGATCGGTCCTTACAGTCAGTCCAGTCGCTCGTTTGTGCCGACAGGTCAGGGTGCGGGGGGATGCAGCACAAATTGGGGTGCTCCTTCGTTGAATGCCGGAGTGATTGTCAATGCCCGCGTGGAGATCTACCGCCAGTAGTGGATATGCGATAGCCGCGGCGAATAGTGCGACCGCAGTTCCAACCATTTTGTGTGGCTGCCTATTTCGTGTTCATTCGCCTATGTCCGAGTGGTGAACCGGCGTCCCGTGATGGTGACACGGGCTACCTGACTCGGCTAGCTAGCGCGCGGGCGATCTCCGCCGCTGGCGCTGAATCATTCGCGACCGCATGATGATTCCCGAACGGAAGACCTAACAGCCTCCGTGACTACACCGAAGTGGAGTCGGACTATGTCAGGCGCTCGAGTTTGCAATGGTGGAGAAGTGCGTGAATGAGCAGTTCCGGGTAGGGCCGTCTCGAAGGCATGGAGTCTTACCTGGTGGCGCCGATCCCTTTCGTCCGTTCCGACAAAGAGCGGCAGCTGTCGCGCACTTACATCTACGGTAGGCTGGCAGATTTTCAAGCTGGTGGATTCAGGGGGCTTTGCAACCGGGTGAATTGGTTCACTGGTCGTAGTAGATAACGCAGACGCTCGGCTGGGATATCCCAGCCGAGCGTCTGCGTAGACGACCGTTTAGTTCCTGAACTCGGCATCGGAACAGCGCAGATGCTGCTCAACTGGATCCCACGAGAGTAACTGGGAGAATCCGTCCGAGTCGGCGGGGACGCTGATGGTCGAGAGCAAACCGGCGGTGGCGTCGAATACTGCACCGACGTGAACTTATTTGTGGGTGTCTGTCCCGACAACACCATCGCTAGGGCGGTGGGCAGCAAATCTGGTTCAGCAGGGCCAGTAGTCGATACGCCGGGTTGGGTCAGAACAGGTTGATCAGGGCGGGCACGCTGAACAGGGCCACGTAGTAACCCATGAACAGAACGCCGCCGTGAATCTTGAACAGACGTCCCAGCAGTCCGCCGACCAGTCCGACGGTCACGGTGATCAGGAGGCCGAGGATGCCGCCTTCCCAGATGCTGATGACGACGACGAGGCCCGTGAACACGGCGATGACGGCCTCATGGCTGATGTGTTTGACCACGGCTGAGGCTGCCCGGTACGCGTAGTTCATCGCGAAGGGGTAGGCGATGACGGTCGCGGTGATGACGGCGAGCAGGCCGTAGAGCAGGAACTCCCACTGCGTCAGGTACGTGGAGAGGTTATTGATAACTCCGGTTTCCTGATTGGTCTCGAAGACCGGCGGTGCGTTGAACAGGGGAGCTGCCGGTCCGGCGGCCAGTGGGCTCAGCGGCAGACCGAAGGCCACCAGCGGAATGAGGGTTTCCGCGATGTACGTGGATTCCGTGGTGCCGTTCTTGGCCGAGACCATGGTGGTGAGTCGGTGGTAGCCGTTCTTGATGCGGGCACCGACCAGTTCACCCATCAGGACCGTCATGGCGACGGGGCTGAAGACGAAGGTTGCACTGGAGACGGTCGCCGCGGCTGCCGTGTACGCGGTCTGCTTCTTGTCGAGGACCTTGAGCGGGTTGGGAAAGTAACCCTTCCAGCCCTTGATATCTGGAGCGAGCGCGACGGTCTTGGGTTCGCTGCGTTCCATTTCCTTACGGCTGGAGGGGCCGAGGGTCAGGGCGAGATCAGCGATCAGAGGTCCGACGGCGATGGCAAGGAAGTAGCTGATGTTGAGCGATACGTCGTAGCTCTTCGTGAGTGCACGAACGCCGAGAATCAGGACGACGAAGGGAACGAGTGCGACGACGCCTGCCCAGCGGCCGGGGGATGCGTAGGCGATACCTATCGCCGCGACCAGGAACAGCCATGGTGCTATCGACTGCACGGTATCTGCGAAGGGCGCCAGAATGGTTGCGAACAGTACAGCGACCGGCACTGCTACGAAGGCGGAGACGACTGCGCCGGAGATCGCCTTGCGGAGCGCGATGTGCGGGATGCCGAGCGAGCGCATCATTTGGGCTTCGGGCAGCAGCGGGATCGCCATCGTGTCACCGGGAATGCCGAGGAGCATCGTCGGGACAGCGTGGGTCATGTGCTTGGCGATGGCACCGGAGAGGAAGAACGTGAAGACGGCCGCCGGGGGTGCGCCGAGGAGAATCACGAGCAGGGTCAGCGGTGCAATAGTGGCAGTTTCGTCGGTGCCGGAGATCAGACCGATGAACGTGAAGGCGACTGCGCCGATGATACCGAACAGTACGGCGATCAGGATTTCGTTGGTGAGCACGGAACTCATGAGGTCTTGCCCTCCTTCTGCGACGCCGCAGCTTCGGCGGCGGCAAAGTGCTCGTAGAGTCCGAGTTCGTGAAGCTCCTTCTGGCTCTGCTCCGGGATGTCAGCGAGAGTGCCGAGGCCTTGGCGTTGTTCGCTCATCATCGTGATGACACCGTCGATGGATTCCACGTCCGCAGCGGCCAGAGCAACGATGCGTTTGGGCTTGATGAAGATGCCGCAGATGATTCCGGCAACGAGGCACGCTGCGATCCCGACGAGCAGGCTGTAGGCCTGGGCGAGCGACGCTTCGCTGACCACACGCTCGAAGAACGCTTGTGCGGCGAGTAGGGCGGATGCGCCGATGACGCTGCCGACGACGACGGCGATCGCGAGGTGGCGGCCGTTGACGGTGTCACCCCAGACTTCGAGGTACGTCTCTTTCGCGGTTGCGCCGTCGTCTGGCGGGGTGGTCGGCGTCGTTGCCGACTGTGGTTCTGCCATGGGGGTTTCTCCAGTATCGAGCGGTGTGCAGAAGAAGTATGGGTCAGGTGCGCTGGGCGGCGCGGAGAGCATTGACGACGCGCGACGGACTGGTGTGGCCGATGTGTTCGGCCATCCAGGTGCTGGCCTCGGTCAGTGCGTCGAGATCGATCCCCGTGTCGATGCCGAGGCCGTGCAGCATCCACACCAGATCTTCTGTGGCCAGGTTTCCGGTCGCGCCCTTTGCGTAAGGGCAACGTCCCAGACCACCTGCAGCGCTGTCGAACTCGGTTATCCCCGCTGTCAGTGAGGCGTACACATTCGACAGTGCTTGCCCGTAGGTGTCGTGGAAGTGCATCGCAATCATCTCGGTTCCGATTCCTCGGGCACGGATCGCGTCGAGCAGAGCGAGGACGTGTCCGGGGGTTGCGACGCCGATGGTGTCGCCGAGGGAGAGTGACGTGGCGCCGCTGTCGACGAGGGCTTTCGCGATATCAGCGACGCGCTCGACGCTGACTGCGCCTTCCCATGGATCGCCGAAGCACATCGAGATGTAGCCGCGGACGGGAAGTCCCAGTGCCCGAGCAGATTCGGTGACCTCGGTAGCCGCGGCGAGGGCGCCGTCGACAGTGTTGTTGAGATTGCGCTTGGCAAATTCCTCGGTGGCGCTGACGAAGACGGCCACCTCGGTGGCGCCGGCGGCGAGTGCCCGCTCCAAACCGGTGAGATTCGGCACCAGTACGACAGTGCGCACCGAATCTGGCAGATTCAACCGGCTCATCAAGTCGGCGGCATCTGCGAGTTGCGGGATCCACCGCGGCGAGACGAAGCTGGTCAGCTCCACCGTGCGCAGTCCGGCTGCGACCAGACGCTCGATGAATTCGACTTTGGTCTCGGTCGGAATCACCTTCGTTTCGGCTTGCAGTCCGTCACGCGGTCCGACTTCGTACACACGCACCGAGGTGGGCAGCCCTGGGGCCGGCACCCGATGGGGCGCCGGCTTCCAGACAGGCGAGCCCGCAACTGATTCAGTCATGGCAGGTCAGTTTCCCGTGCGAATCTCGGCGAGAACCGTTTCCGCATGTTCGACACGAATGCTCTTGTCCGCGATGAGACGGGCGACAACAGCGTCGATCTCGTGTTTTTCGGCGCCGGCGGAAGCGGCGATGTTGCGGGCGTGCAAGCCCATGTGCCCACGCTGGACGCCTTCGCTGGCGAGAACCCGGACGGCGGCAAGGTTCTGGGCCAGTCCGACGGCGAGGATGATTCCGGCCAGTTCGTCGGCGCTCTCGACTCCGAGCATCTTGATCGCTGCCTGAGCTGCGGGGTGAACCTTGGTGGCGCCGCCGACGAGGCCGACCGGCATCGGAAGCTCGAGGGTGCCGACGATGTTGCCGTCGGCGTTCTTCTCGAAGTGAGACAGTGAGGAATAGATGCCGTCAGCGTTGATCGCGTGCGAATGGCAGCCGGCTTCGACTGCGCGCGTGTCGTTTCCGGTGGCAAGCACAACAGAGCTGATGCCGTTCATGATGCCCTTGTTGTGTGTGGCGGCGCGGTACGGATCGAGTTCGGCCATGCGGGCGGCGTGGATGAGGTTGTCCACGACCTCCGGGCCACCGATCAGTTCGGCGTCGAAGACTGCACGTGCGCGGGTCAGGCGAAGATCGGCCTTGTTGGTGAGGATACGCAGTACGACGTGTCCGCCACCGATTTCGGCGACGCGGTCGGCGATGGCTTCAGCCATCGTGTTGACGGCGTTGGCGCCCATCGCATCTCGGACATCCACATGAAGGTGGAGAACGACGTAGGTGGCTTCGGGGGAGGAAATGATGCGGACGGAGATGTCCTTGACTCCGCCGCCGACACTGACGAGCTTCGGATCCTGCTCGTTGGCCAGGGCCATGATCTCGTCGCGAGCTTCGAGCAACCGGATTCGGGCCGCTGCCGGATCAACGACGTCGACCAGCTGGATCTGTGCCTGCATGATCGGCGCGGTGCTCGAGACGTGGAAGCCGCCGAGGCCGCGGGCGATGCGCGCTGCGTTGCTTGCTGCTGCGACAACCGAGGCTTCTTCGGTAGCGAGGGGGATCAGGTAGTCGCGACCGTTGATCGTGAAGTTGGTGGCCACGCCGACGGGGATGCCGATGACACCGAGGACGTTCTCGACCATGCGGTCGGCCTGGTCGATGCCGAGTCCGCCGTCGTCGTACACCGCGATGTCGGCGTCGGTCAGGTCGGTCTGGCGGACTACCTCGGCGCGCCGTGCGGCGACGTCGTAGGACCTGAAGTTCGCGATGCGGCTGTTGATTGCCCGGCTGTTGGCCACGGGGGTCATCCTCCTGAAGTGGGTTTGTGCTCCGCTTCACAGTAGGAAAGTCAATGCGTGTTGGGCCATGTGTCAATGACACATGAATTGAATCAAATCATGGGACTAGCCACCATTCGACTTGTCTGAGATGTCGTTCTGGCGAAGTTCTTGCAGCCTCACGGCCATGGAAACCCGAAAGAAGGTTTCCTCGTCACGCCACGAGTCGCCGAGAAGCGTTCGGATGCGTTCGAGGCGCTGCACGACGGTGTTGGGATGGTAGTTGAGGGCGCGGGCTGCTTTGGTCGGGCTGCCTTCGTTGTGTACCAACGCGCGCAGTGTTGCCGTCAGATCCGTCTCGCGCTCGCGGTCGTAGTCGAGTACCGGGCCGACCACGTCGTCGATGAAATCGTGCAGTAATTCGGGATGATCGCCGAAGAGAACCGTGTACGGCAGATACGACGCCGTAGTGACCGCGCCGTCCGTAGTTCCCAGCGCGACAAGGAGGCGGGCAGTCCGGAGTGCCGAAGTAAAGCGCTGGGGGAGATGCTCGGGAAGGTCGGCGACAGCCGGTGCGATCACAACGGCACGGGGACCGACTGATCCTGCGATCTGGCGGTAAACGATTGTCGCCGCTGCCGCCGGATTGCCCGACGCGGACACCACCGCGATCAGTCCCGCATGTTCGGCCGCAATAGCTCCGCTGGGCAAATTCTGTTGCACCGCACGGAGAGTGGCAGGACGCAGCTCCGGTGGGACCGAGACGACGAGGACGGTATCGAGTTCGGCGAGAGTCACGCCGTGGTTGCGAGTGCGGCGGCCCAGATCGCGGCGTCGTTCGGGCGCAGCACTCAGAAGATCGGCAACCAGCTCGTCTCGCGCATGGCGGTCGGCCGCTGCGGCCGCGGTGTGTTGGAGGACAAGAATGGCGGTGACCTGGGCTGCACGCTCGACCGTGCGTTGTTCTACGGGCCCGATAGGCCCTTCGGAGCGGTCGAGCAGGATTGCGCCCAGAAATAATTCGCCGGCAGTGATGGCACTGACCAGTTCGATGGTGTTGTTGCCGCCCTGGACAGTCGAGCAACGTCCGCTTCGCCGGCTCTCGTCCACTGCATCCGACACAGCCTTGGTCAGGGTGAGGGGAGCGGTCGTGATCTGTTCACTCGACGACGTGACGAGGGCGCGCAATTCTGCGTCGACGATGGTGGTGCGGCGTTCGAGTGCTTTGCTCAAGGTTCGGGCAACTTGTGAGTACCCGCCGCCGCGCAGCACCGCGTGAATCAGATCTTGGTGGACGATGTTGGATTTGTCGCGGGCCGCGACGTGCTCACGCAGTTCATCGAGTGCGCGGCCGGTCTCGGCGGCGGATTCTTCCGCTCGGTCTAGAGCGCGCGCCGTCTGCAGGACGACGGAGGCGTGGTCGGCCAGGGCCGACAGGAGTGCGATCTGATCTGCGGTGAAACGGCGCTCACGTCGATCGGCAGCAAACAGAACACCGAGAATCTGGCCGTCCGACAGCATCGGGACACCGAGAATCGAGACCAGTCCTTCGGCAACGATGGCTGCGTCGACGGCGTCGTCGTGCCGAGACGCGGTGTAGTCGCTGTAGTTCTGGACCCATTGCGCTGATCGGGATTCTGCGATGGCACTGACCAGCCCGGCTCCGGCGGGAACTTGGAGCTCACGCAATTCGGGAGAGACGGCACCGGCCGTCTTACGCACATTCAGATCCCGCGTGACGACGTCGAACTCGGAAAGATAGGTGACGTCGGTACCCATCATTTCGTGGGCTCGGTTCACCAGGCGTTGCAGGAGGGAGTCGACATCGCGGACCTGCGCAAGCTCGCGTGCACTGGAGTAGAGGACCGCGAGCTCGTTCTCACGCCGGCGTAGCCGCAGGATTTCCGAGCGGCTACCACGGATCCGAGTCATGACTTCCGTGATATCTGTTGTGTCAAGCCCTAATTCGATCAAAATCTGTTCGGCACGCTCATCGCCGACGTTGTCGGTGGTGACATCGAACAATGACGCAATGTCGAGTGGTTCGGTGTCGGTCACATCAAATAAACTACAGCGTCGGACGATCTGGGGTTCGCGCTATGGTTCCAGGCCGGTCAGATTGATTATCCTTGGTAGTGACGGACTTTCGGTTTTCAGCAAGCTGGTCGTTCAGTCTGGCCACCTCGGCCTCCAGTGCGAGTAGGCGTCGTTGCAGCGCTTGAATGCTTGCCATGCAGACACCGTTGGCGTCGACGACAGCGATCTGCCTATTGTTCGAACCCAATCCGAAAGTTGCCGCGAAGTCTTGGGCCATCGGTCCGAGATGGCGGACTGATTCGTGATCGAAACCGTATGTCCACGTGCTGATGTGCAGGGTGCAGAGTCTTTCCAGTACATCCTCGGCGCTCGTCGGCGCCGGCGCTTCGGATCTCACGCCGCGGTGAACCCCGACGTGCGAGTGCAACCACCGCCCGGGGTGCCGGATACCGGCCCGGATACGCGTTCTTCGAGTTCGATTGTCAGCGACTTCGGTGCGCTCAGGCGCTGAGGTCACGTTTGTGGGTCTTGATTGTCGAGTCGCTGATCAGGATTCCGATTCCCGCGCCCAGCAGTCCGATACCCACTCCGATCGCGGCGCCGCCCAGACCGAGTGCGATTCCTAACATGATTCCTCCAAGAAGTTTATGGGATGCCTGTTTTATGCGGGCAAACGGCGGTCGTGGAGCCAAGTTTCGCGCACATTCAACCCACTCTTCGATCACCTTTTACGCTCCTCCGGTGCACAGCGGATGACAACCCGTGGAGACCGTATTTTTCGGCAAACGCGCGGCATGCAAGACTGGTTCATGAACCGCTGAGTCATCCGTGCCGGATAGGCGCTGTTTCGACGGCAAACAGGGTGAAAATCGCGGCGGATGAAAATCACAAGGGTGGCAGATGTACGAATCGAATTTGTTCTCCGACTCCAGTGCAACGGAGTCGGCCGAGATTGAGAAGACACCAGAGGAATTGGCGTCCGAGCGCACAGCGTCTGTTGTGGAACGTTCCAACGAGGACACCGCTGAACAGCGCCAGTCGCAACTGTTCAGCGGCTAACTGCGGTCAGGGTTCTTTCAGGACAGAGATCACGTTGCCGGCGGGATCGGTGAACCAGGCGATATCTGGTCCGTTACCTCGCATGACGCCGTTCTCTTCCTGAGGGAATCCGTCGTATTTGATGAACTCCACTCCACGTGAGGTCAGTTCGTCGACCGTTCCGTCGATATCGTCCACGAGGAAATTCAGGATCGTGTACGTCGCGGGTTCGTGATTCGGCTTGGGATAGACAAGTATCTCGGTCCCGCCCGCGAGATGCAGACGAATGAGTCCCATTTCCTCATCGGTGACTTTTAGTCCGAGAGTTTCGCTGTAGAAATTCTTCGCGGAAGCAATGTCGTCCACCGAGAATCCGCTGATGGCTTTGGTTGCTCCGAGCATCATGCGCCGCCCTCACTCATCGCGGACTCCATCTCGGCATGCGCTGCTTCACTGAACTCGATGATCTGAATGTAATTGCCGTCGGGGTCGATTGCGGTAGCAAACCAACTTCCGTCGCGCTCTTCGAGCGGCGCAAACCAGGCTCCACCGAGTTCGTCGACGCGCTTTGCCACCGAGCGTGCGTCGTCGGTTTCGACGTTCAGGAACATCCTGCCGGGTTGGGGATTGGTATCGCCGATGTCGTCGCGCTTGTCGATCATCATGTAGAAACCGTTGAAGTCGAGAACGTCATAGCCAGGTTCGCCGGGAGTTCGATCGACTTTCGGTGCGAAGGCAGCGGCGTACCAGTCGCGTAGTCGGTCAGGGTTGGTGCTGGAAAGCAAGATGCTTCCGATGCTGGATCCGGACATGGTTCCTCCTGCGAGCAGTCTTTTCGGCGAAAAGGTGTTTCGCCACTGATCTATAGACTGCCCAGAACCGTGAAAGTAATCGCTATCGGTGTTGCGTGTTCGTTGTTGCACGCAACTCGCCTTCAAGTGGCGCGATGCGGCGCCCCACGCACGGTTGTGTGCATTCATGCGTGGTGCGCCTGACCTGTCTCAGGAATTGTGGAGCGCAACGTGCGGGCTTGCCAGGCGGGCGCGGATCCCGTCGATAAACAGGTCCAGGCCGAATTGGAAGCGCACCGTGGGATCGCCGGCGAAAAGGTCCTCGTCGGATCCGCTGCCGATGACCTCGGGGGAGTCGGGGGAGATAGGTGCTCTGGTCAGAGCCCCGAATTCCTCCATCTGGGCGCGAGACTGCTCGTCGACGGTGTGGCCGAGCACGTAGTACAGCAAGGCGTAGGCGGCCAGTTCGGAGTGCTCGCGGGACAGTCCGGAATCGGTGCCCGCTGCGACGAAGTGTTCACGAACCTTGCTGCTGGTCATGCGTGACGCGAAGGTCGCGCTGACCAACTCGGCGCCGTCGCGGTGTGCCAAAAGGGCAGCCCGAAGTCTGTGTGCCAGTTCGGAATACGCCTCTCCCCAGCTGTCGGTATCGCTGGGGGCGTCGAGGTCTTCGAGGATCTTGTCGACGACGGCGCCGAGCAGAGTCTGCTTGTTGGGGAAGTGCCAGTACAGTGCGCCGGGTTGAACCCCGAGTGATGTTGCGAGTCTGCGCATCGTGAGGTCGGCCAACCCGAACTCGTCGAGTATCGCCATGGCGCCGTCCAAAACGTCGCCGCGTCGCAACTGCACTTGTTTCCCTCGTTCCGGGTAGGTGTGGATCGATCCTGCCTTTGACAGTATTCCACCACGTCTCTAACGTGAACACCGTTCAACTTGTACGGTGTTCAATTTTGCTTAATCGAAGGAGTCTCCTGTGACCTCGGCATCCGTGACCGTCGACATTCTCGACCAAGCCCGCGAGCAAGTCCTCGAACGCGGCGAAGGACTGAGCGAAAGCCAGGTGCTCGACGTACTCCGGCTGGGCGACGACAGGCTCGAAGATCTCCTGGCCCTCGCCCACGATGTGCGTATGAAATGGTGTGGACCGGAAGTCGAGGTCGAAGGCATCATCAGCCTCAAGACCGGCGGCTGCCCCGAAGACTGCCACTTCTGCTCTCAGTCGGGGTTGTTCCAGTCGCCCGTCCGCGCAGCCTGGCTCGACATCCCCAGCCTCGTGGAAGCCGCCAAGCAGACCGCAAAGTCGGGAGCTACCGAGTTCTGCATCGTCGCCGCGGTCCGTGGGCCTGACGAGAAGCTGCTCGCACAGGTGGCAGCCGGTATCGAGGCCATCCGCAACGAGGTCGACATCCAGATCGCCTGCTCATTGGGCATGCTGACGCAGGAACAGGTCGACCAACTCGCTGCGATGGGTGTGCACCGCTACAACCACAATCTGGAAACCTCGAAGTCCCATTTCCCCAACGTCGTGACTACTCACACGTGGGAGGAGCGGTGGGACACTCTGCGGATGGTCCGCGAAGCAGGCATGGAAGTGTGCTGCGGTGGAATCCTCGGAATGGGCGAAACATTGGAGCAGCGAGCAGAATTCGCTGCCAATTTGGCTGAACTCGAACCCGACGAGGTGCCGCTCAACTTCCTCAATCCGCGTCCGGGCACGCCGTTCGGTGATCTGGAAGTACTGCCGGCCAGTGAGGCGCTCAAGTCTATTGCGGCATTCCGACTTGCCTTGCCGCGCACCATCTTGCGCTTCGCAGGCGGCCGCGAGATCACGCTCGGTGATCTGGGGGCGAAGCAGGGAATTCTCGGCGGCATCAACGCCGTGATCGTCGGCAACTACCTCACCACACTCGGCCGTCCGGCAGAGAGCGACCTCGATCTGTTGATCGATCTGCAGATGCCGATCAAAGCACTCAACGACACACTGTGAGTGAGTCATTGACCGAGGAGCGGTACAACCCGTTCACGGGGCGTCGGATCGTCGACGGTGTTGACGATCCGACGCCGGCCGCTGCCTCGATGGGGCTCGAGCCACCACGGTTCTGTGAACACTGCGGCCGACGCATGATCGTCCAGATCAGTCCCGATGGCTGGTGGGCCAAGTGCTCCCGGCACGGAGTGACCGACTCGATCGACGCGAGGCTCCGATAGGTCACTCTGGTGCGCCGTCGAAGTCAGTTTCGTTGCCGGTCACTGGCTGAACATCGACAGTAGCGAGGTCGCGCGCCAACTCTGACGCCGCAATGGGGGACAGTGCAGGAGGATTGCGCTCGCCGGTGACGAATACGTGGATGATCTTTTGTTCCTCCCACTGGAGTGCGTTGGCTGCATTGAAACCGGGGAACACCATCATGGTCGCCTGGCGGCCGGTATCGACTTGCTTGCTCAGCGAAATTTGCGCGCCGCGGTCTTGAGGCTCCTCCCGTATCCAGCCGAATGCCTTCAAAGCCAACAGCTGTCGGGTGGGGGTCTTCCTTCCCTCTAGCGCAGCAAGGATCGGCCCGATCTCGCCGTCGAAGGTCGCACGCTCGGTCTGCTCGAATGGCTGAACCAGCCCGAGTTCGTGCAGGACATCGGCCCAAATGGATCTTGCAGGTCCCAGGTTCACCGGATGCGGCAATGAGACCTCGGTAGCGTCGTCGATAGTCAATTCGATCCCGTCGGCAGCGATGGGCGTCCGGAACTGTGAGAAACGGAAGGTCCTGTTCGGTTGGTCGGCGTCGGCGACCGTGGACCAGATCAGGCGACTGGTGAGATGCCACATCAATGGATGCTCGACCAGATGCGTGCGTAGATTCGCCATTGTCCAGCGTCTCCCCGAGATCATCGCATGTTCGAGTCGGGTGATCAGTTCGGCGGAAACCGCACCCAGGTCCTTCTTCAGGATTGTGTAACGCTTGTATTCGGCGGCGGCATGGGCGGAGTCGGCCGGACCTGGGCGAGGCAACCGAGCATATTGCCGTTCGTCGGAATCGAACACGAGGGGCCGGAGTTTTTCGTCGAAGGTCAGGAGGAAGGATCGTGAACCGTAGTCGAAAACGGTGGTTCCGTTCGCATCCAGATCGAGGTCCGGGACCAGCCTATCGGCGAGTTCGAGAGGGCTGAGTCCGAGTTCGTCCGCGATTCTTCTGATCCACCCGTCAGCCTTCTCTCGGAGCGCAGGAAACCGTAGCCCTTGCGAGATGCGCCATAATGCTCCGAGTGCTGCGTCGGTGCCGATGTTCGCCAGCACCTCCAACCCTGCGGCCGCCCTCCGATGCGCCGATTGCAGTGGCCACGTAAGGATCAGCGGAGTCAGTTTCCTTGCGGTGTCGTCATTTCCGACGATTCCCAGTGCGTCCAGTACCCATCCCTGAGCGGTGGGGAAGCCGGCGCCGGACCATCGTTCGAACAAACTCCACGCCATGTCGGCCAACGAATCGGAGTCCACGAGCTCTCGCAGGATTTCGATCCCGGCGTACACGTCGTCAGGTCGCGATAGCGCAAACATCGTGCAGATATGTAATATCGATTCGTCCGGAACTGCTCTGTCGGTGTCGCGAATTGTGACGGGCTGCAACAGAATCGGATTCAACCAGTCGGGAAGCGTCGGCATTCGCGATGGAAGCTGGGCCAAAGGATCAGCGTCGAGCAATCCCGTTACTGCGACCTCGGCAGGTTTGCCGTAGGAACGGGCTGTTTCGAGCAAAACTCCGCGGTGGCCTGTGCGGTCCAGTTCTCGTAGTGTTGTCTCGGCTCGGGAACGATCCGCTCCCGGTGTGCCGAGCGCAGTGACGACAACATCGGCAGCCGCACTCTGAATATGTCTGTCGAACCACTGCTGGGCGGTCGGGCGAAGTGACTTCGATCCGAGCCACCGCATCATGTGTGCCGATATTTCGCTGCCGTCGATCGGAAGTAGTAGGTGTGCATTGCTCGCCGGCCGGGCGACGGAAATCTGAAGAATGTACGGAGCGGCGTCCGAGTCGAATCGGCCGAGAATGCGACGCAGGTGATGCTCGGAGTGCCAGTAGCGTTGGGGTAGTGATTGATCGGTCAGCAAAGGGCTCACCAGATCTTCCGGCGCGTAGGCGAGTGCATCGAAACAGTGGGTGGGTCGCTGGGCCATGATGTCGGCGACAATGTCCTCCCAGGATCGATTGACCCACGGACGGTGCATCTCGCCGTACTCTTTCCAGGCCTCGCGTTCCCCGCTCTTCCAGGCTGTCGAGAGTGGCCTCACAGGTGCCTGCAGTGTCAGAACTATCGGAGGGGTTCGGCGGCGTCGATGTTTCCAGGGAGGGTCGGCGAGTAGAGGTGGTAGTTCGCTCGACGGCACCCGCGGCGCAGACACTGGCGGCGTGGACGCCTCGGTGACTTTCACTTCGGGCAGGACGGAGGCGAGGGTTGGGTGAACCTTCACGTGGTCGCTCAGAAGTGTTGCGGTAGCTGTAGTCGGCTTTCTGCTCGCCAAGAGACGCGCAGTCCGTTCAGGTGATCCTGCCATAGCCTCGAGAACAGCAGGTTCGATGTACTTTTGCCCCAACCGGTCCAGCAACAGTTCGAACGCTGCGTCGGTGTCGAATTGGGCGAGAATGCTGACGGCCTTCTTCTTGTGCTGAGCTGAGACATTGCCTTCGAATATCTCGGCCACTAGGTATTCGGAGCCTGGGCCGATGTTCGCACACATGCTGTACACGAGGTTGATTCGTTGGCCGATCATCCAGATCGTGTGATCGCGTGACGGGCCGAGGTCGAAGAAGTGTTCTGCCTGTTCGAGAGCGGTGGTGCCGGCCAGGAGTGGCAGGCCTACCTGATAGTGGTGCTCGTCGACTGTCGACAGCGTTCCGACGTCTTCGCTCAGCCAGTCTTGTTCGGTCGGCAGGAGAAATGACGTTGTGAGATTCTGGGCGAACACGGAACCTCGATGCGTGCCCAGTGTGTGGGTAAGAGCGATGTACTCGGCATCGTCAAGCCCGGCGACCATCGAGCGTAATCGGCTGTGAGGCTCGTAGATTCCGAAGTTCATGGTGTCTGCCGGGGAACGAGGTCCGACGGAACTGGCGGCCACGGTAGGGGCTTCACGGGAGGGTTGGTGATAGCTGATGGTCAACCCGGCACCGAGCACGGCAGTCTCTGCTGCGAACGAGACACCGAATCTGTGAACCAGGTCGTCCACGAACGGCACCCGCATCATGTACTCGGCATAGTTAGGGGCGACAGCCCACAACACCGCAGCGCCCAGCACCGGGGGCGTTCCCCCGTTTGTCCGAGCGTCCAGAAACTCCCGTGCGGCTGACGTCAAGGCGGGCGGCGTCAGCGAATGCCCCAACGTGCTCGTGATGTAGCCGGCTTGCCGTTCGAGCAGTTTATCGATCTGTGCACCGACCGATGCCGCAGGCCTGAGGGTCGGCCGAGGTCCGCGACCACGGAATGCCTCTGCCCGTCGCCACCAGGACACGGGTACCTGCCAGTCGAAATTTTCTCTCCTCACTCAATCGACTCTATGCAAAGGAAAGTTCAACCGTGTTCGTCGTCCGCAACTTGCTCGTCGGTCATGTCGGTACCTGTGGAAACTTGCGGGCTTTGATCGGACCTGTCGAGGGCGGTGGCAGGAACAGATTTCCGCGAAGGCTGCCACGAACGGTGTGGACTGCGACCAGACCCCACGTTCCCAGCAGGCCGATGTAAGCGACCGCGGCGGCATAGCGAAACGCCGGGAGTTCTGTGTGCAAGGCCAATTGTGTTGTGCCGGTGACGAAGGTGCCAACAGGAAAGGTCAAACTCCACCAGGTCAGAGCGAACGGCATTCCGCTGCGTGCAGTGCGCACGGTGAGTGCTGTGGCCAATCCGATCCACAACACCGCGAAACCCCAGACCGGCACTCCGTACACGATCGCGAAAATTCCCATCCCTGAGGCCAATTGCGGTGACACGGCAAGATGTGCGTTGGCGCCGAGAAGCCCAACGGCGGTGATCGATTGACCGAGTGGCCCCAACACGATCCACAGTGTCGGGACTCGGGCGGTGCCGGAGGTGCCGAAATGCGCCAGGCGACTCCACACCATGGTGATGATGATGAATGACGCGAACAGTGATAGCCCGAACATGGCGTAACAGCCGTAGAGCATGGTCGTCCGACCGGTTCCCGGCGCCATGTGAGGGATGAGCAGTGCGCCGGTCGCGGCGGAGACCATCGGCGGTACGACGGGCATCAGCCACCCGCCGAAGGCAGCGTCCGATTCCACTTTGTGCTGAGTGAACATCAGATAGGGAATCGTCATGGCGGTGAAGAGTCCGCCGACGGTTCCGAGTGTCCAGAGTATCCAATCGAGGTTCACGGCAGCGCGTTCCCCGATGAGAGATTTTCCGGCCAGGAGTGCTCCGGCGCCGACGGTCAGAAACGCCATGGGCGCGGCGCCGTAGAAGTGCGCCATCTGCGGGTTGTAGGCATGGCTGCGGGCCACGGTCGGATTACGCACCCAGTGCGCTGCTACTGCAACAACCACGACTGCCAGCAACGCAGCAGCCATAACCCACACCACCCGTGCAAACACCTGCTGGCCCGGAATCTGCACGGGAAGTGTTGCGCCCGCAGTGGCTACAATCCCGGTGCCCATCACGGATGCAAACCAATTGGGGCCTATGTTTCCGAAGATTTGCCCTCGTGATTGCAGGGAGGACAGTAGCCAAGGCTGACGGGCTGCAACCACGATCGCTCCTTGCTTGGCGCGCCGATTGGTGCCGGTATCGGATACTCAGTCAGCGTAGCCGCGTCGGTACCCGCTCGAGGGGCAATTTTCGGTGCCGCCAAGAAGGTACCGTCACACAGTGTGATCTCTCTACGGCAGACCCGACTGCGCACCGCACTCCTGATCGCGGCGACGACCGTTGGCGTCAGTGGACTGTTCGGTGTGTTGTGGGCATTCCTGGCTCCGGCCGAACATCTGTTGGTGGTTTCCGAAGGCCGCGGAGTTGCGTTGACTGGAGAAAGCGTTCATCAATTCGACTCTGTCGCCATCTTCTTCTGGCTTGCGCTGATCGTCGGAGTGCTCTCGGCGGTAGCAGCCTGGCTCCCTCGATTGGGTCGCGGGCCGTACGCACTCGGCGGGTTGATCATCGGTTCGGCACTCGGCACCGCCATGATGGCGGCGGTCGGGATCGGCGTTGCAAAGTTGCGATTCCCGACCGTCGACAATCCGCCGGTGGGGGACATCATCGCCTTTGCCCCCGGAATCGGAACACTTTTGGTGCTGATAGTCCAACCGTTTGCGGCGTGCATCACGACGTTGGTTCTTACGGCACTCAGTCCGTATGACGATCTCGGTGTCGGCGACCATTCGGATGAGCCGGATGCCGAGGATGCTGGGCAGCCTGAACCTTCGACGCCTGCCTTGCCGTGAGCATCGCTCTATCCGGTGCTGGCGGACGGCTTCATACGGCCGGTGAAGCCGCCGGCGGCTTTGCGGCGGGCGTTGCCTTCCATCGCGCGCAGCCGGATCAGTTCGGTCTCGAACTTGCTGAATGTTTTGGAAAGCATGTCGAAGACCGTTCGCCCGTTCAGGTCCCGAGGGTCGTGGACCTTCATGTCGAACATCAACACCACGTCCCGTTCAACAAGGTCAGTGGCAATCTGACCCAGGTCCGCGACGGAGCGAGCCAAATCGGTCGAGGGTCGTGACAACCAGGGTGTCGCGGGCCGAGAGCGCTGTCAGCGTCGCTGTCAGTGCAGGTCTGGGTCGGTCTGTCCGGGTCAGGCCGTGGTCGATGTGGATCGAAGCGGCATCAACACCAAACGTTTGGCGAGAGCCTTGCGTTGGCCCTGTTCGTCGTCTGTAGACGAGGCGCACCATGCGTATCCGATCAACATTCCACTATCGGATTCTACGAATAGACCTCTGTATGTATTGCATGGTGAGTAGGGCCGATCGGGCAGAAGCTGACCGAAGTCATTCCGATGACCGTGCCCGAGGCCGCGAAACAGGTACGCTGATCGGAAAATGGCCTGGTCAACACCGGTACATCGAAGATAAAGGGAGCCGCAGATGTCTACGGTCCCGTTGAAAGTCGTCCGGAAGAAACTCGTCCACGAAGCGGTCCTGGACAAGATCGACCGCGAACACCTCTCGATCAACACCGCCGAGGTGCGCACCAGATTGCAGACCAACCGTGAGCACGTTCACGGGAACATGCTCCGCAAGTGCCTGGACCAGTGGGAACGCATCATCGCGGACAACGACATCGACACCGTTCGCAAGATCAGCGTCTCCGATACCGAGACCGACCGTGAGATGCGAAACATGTCGCCTCTGTCGGTGTTGTTGAGCGAGAGCGAACGCCTACATGTACTCGACCTTCTCAAGAGAACTCGCGAGTGAACCGAAGTGACCTCGATGAAGCGGTGATCGCTGCGTGCGGGTAGGTGGAGGAATCGCAGGTGGTGATCTTCGGATCTCAATCGGCACTCGGAAGCTACGACGAAGACTCGCTGCCGGAAGAAGCTATACGTTCGATGGAAGTCTGTCAACGGCATCTGAATTTTGACCCCTTTCCGGCATCTGAAAATTGACCCCTGCATGCGTTTATGCGATCAGGTCTCGGTGTTCCGGTCGGTCATCGGACGGCCGAGATCACGATCCTTGAGGCG
>NZ_JALGQH010000069.1 GCF_022810305.1 Rhodococcus sp. ARC_M6 | reverse complement strand
TTGGGTGCGGTGGTCGTGATCGCCGTCATCTACGTGCTCGTCAATAGTTTCGTCGATGTTCTGTACACCTATCTTGACCCGAGGAGTCGTCGTGTCCATGTCTGAAGTGACGCCCGACGGAGCGGCCCCGTCGCCTGCCCCGTCCGAGGTGATGACATATCGGCAGCAGACAGTTCTGCTTGCTCCCGGCCCGATCGAGACGCTGGAAAAGCCGAAGAATCTGGTACTGATCGGCACGATCCTGACCGTCATCGGTCTCGCGCTTCTCGGCACCGCCCTGTTCGGCTCCGGCATCATGATGATGGTTCGCATCGTCATCGGCCTCGTCGCACTGGTATTCCTGTTCAAGGGACTGGGCAAGATCGGTCTCGCCAAATGGGGCAGTCAATTCGACCTCTCGTACTGGCTGGCCGTCATCTGGCTCGTGGCTCTCGTTATTGCCGCGATCATCGCGCCGCTTCTACCGCTCGGTGAGTACAAGGACACGGTCAAGACTTTGGCCGAACCCGGATTCGCGCCCCCGAGCCTGCTCTCGGAACACCCACTCGGTACCAACAACTTCGGGCTTGACCTTCTGGCCCGCGCGTTGTTCGGCGCTCGTGCATCGTTGACTGTGGCCATCTGCGCAGTGCTGATCGGCGTCATCATCGGTGGCACCATCGGCGTCATGGCCGGATACTTCCGCGGCAAGGTCGACGCCGTCGTCGGAATCCTGACCAACTCGCTGCTGGCAATTCCGTCGCTGGTCCTGCTGATCGCGCTCGCTGCAGTGCTCACCTCGAACCTACGCAACATCACGCTGGCACTGTCGATCCTCTGCATTCCCAGCATGGTTCGAATAGCGCGAGCCAACACCATCGTGGTGGCTCAACGTGAGTTCGTACTCGCAGCCCGCGCTATGGGCGCTACCAAGTGGCGTGTCATCTGGCGCGAACTTGTCCCCAACGTTCTCGTTCCTGTTGCGGCACTCGGCCTGGTTGCCGTGTCCGGCCTGATCGTCGCAGAAGCGTCGCTCAGCTTCCTCGGACTCGGTATCGCACAGCCTGATCCGACGTGGGGCAACATGATCGCAGAAGGACAGGGCGGCATCGTGGAGAAGCACCCCTTCATCGTTCTCGTGCCCGGTGTCTTCCTCTTCCTGACCGTGTTTTCGTTCAACCTCATCGGTGAGAAGTATCGGAGCAAACTGTGACCACTTCAGTGAAGACCGGCGTGCCCTTGCTGCAGGCCGACAACATCCGAACCGTATTCGCTACTCCCCGTGGGCAGTTGCGAGCCGTCGACGGTGTCTCGATCCACGTCAACGAAGGTGAAACTCTCGGCATCGTCGGTGAGTCGGGTTCCGGTAAGTCGGTTCTCGGTCGCACCATCATGGGTCTGCTCCAGAAGGGTCCGGCGCTCGATATCAGTGGCACCGTGACCTTTGCGGGTCGTGACATGTCGACGATGAAAAAGTCTGAGATGAAGCACTTCTGGGGCCCCGAGATCGCCATGGTCTTCCAGGATCCGATGACCTCGCTCAACCCGTTCAAGCGAATCGGTACGCACATCACCGAATCCT
>NZ_JALGQH010000068.1 GCF_022810305.1 Rhodococcus sp. ARC_M6 | reverse complement strand
TCGCCCGATCCGACAACTCGCCATACGTCAGCGTCTCGTCACCGAACCGCACCGCAGTCCGATCACCGAACCGCGCCACCGCACCGTCGAACCACGCCGGCAACGTCGACTCCACACCGGAATCAGCGGAACTTGCACTGAACTCCGACAGTAGGTTTCGTTCGCCCTCGACGAGCACATCGACATCACCGACAGCCACTGCAGGATCCGCCACTACTCCGCGGAGAATCCGAAGGAATCGATCCGCGAGTGTGGCAGCCGTCGACGCGTCGAACAGATCCGTGGCATACGTCAGAGTGACGGACATGCTGTTCTCGTCGGACTCCTCGAGCGTGAACTGGAGATCAAACTTGGCAACTGCCGCATCAAATTCGACTGCGCCGGCAGTGAGGCCGGGCAATTCGAGAGCACTCTGGCCGAGATTCTGGAATGTCAAAGCAACCTGGAACAGCGGGTGGTGTGCCTGTGACCGAACCGGATCAAGGGCCTCGACCAGTCGCTCGAACGGAACATCGGCATGCGCAAACGCCTGCAGATCCACTTCACGCGTAGAAGCCAACAGATCCGTGAACAACATCGACGGATCGACCTCGGTACGCAACACCAGCGTGTTGACGAACATCCCGATCAGGTCATCGAGTTCCGCTTCGCCGCGGCCCGCGATCGGTGCACCGATCGCGATATCGGTGGTCGCGGACATCCGTGCCAGCAATACGGCCAATGCCGAATGGACAACCATGAACGGGGTCGCGTTGGCGGCCGTGCCGGTTGCTTCGACTTCGGCCCACAACTGCGGATCGATCTCGAACGTGTGGTTCGCTCCACTGCCCGAAGCGGTCTCGGGACGTGTGCGATCACTCGGCAGGTCCAACTGCTCTGGCAGATCCGCCAAAGTGTCGGACCAGTAGGTGATCTGCTTTGCGACGATCGACTCCGGGTCATCCTCGGAACCGAGAACCTCGCGCTGCCACAACGCGTAGTCGGCATACTGCACCGGCAACGGCGTCCACACCGGAGCTTGTCCATTGCTACGTGCGAAGTAGGCGGTCATCACATCGCGAGTCAACGGGCCCATCGAGAAGCCGTCGGTCGAGATGTGGTGAATCACGAAGGAAAGCACGAACTCGCTGTCAGCAACTTGGAACAGCTTGGCCCGCAAAGGAACCTCGACAGTGACGTCGAAGGGCTCGGCAAAGAACGTATACAGTTCGGCGTTCAACTGCTCGTTGTCGATCCGCACTACGTCGAGTGCAAGCTCGACAGATTCAGGTTCGAGGATCTGCTGATAGCCGATGCCTTCGATTTCCGGGTACAGCGTGCGAAGCGCTTCGTGCCGTGTGATGACGTCCAGAATCGCGGTACTAAGAGCGTCGACGTCCAGGCTGCCGGCCAACCTCACAGCCACGGGGATGTTGTTGACAGTTGATGCAGTATCGAAGCGGTTGAGGAACCACATCCGCTGCTGCGCGAACGACAGCGGCACCTGCGCCGGACGCGTCTGCGGTACCAGCGCGGAAAGCGCTCCCCTGCCGACGAGTTCGCCGATCCGTGCGGCCAAACCTTCTACCGTCGACGCCTCGAACAACTCCCGCACACCCACAGAAGCATCCAAAGCCTGACCCAAACGCGACACCACCTGCGTCGCCACCAACGAGTTGCCACCAAGCGCAAAGAAATCAT
>NZ_JALGQH010000067.1 GCF_022810305.1 Rhodococcus sp. ARC_M6 | reverse complement strand
CCTCAATCTTGCATGAGAGGCCGCTGCCGGCCTGAGCGGTTCGCCGATCATGTTTTCACGGCCCGAATCAGTATCCGAATATGACCGGTCGACCCGTGTGCAGTCGGGATGCTGCCGGATTCCACATTCCGGAGAGGTGCTCTTTCCGCTCGTACCAACAAGATTCGCCGGTGTTTTAGGTCGGCGCCGGCAACGCCTCGAGCCTGGCCAACGCCGACGTAATCAGACCGGACCACGGCGCCCGCCCAGACAATCGCAGACGTGTTTTCCTGGCATGCCGGGCGATGCGCCCGGCAATGGAGAACAGCCGTAGGCGAAGTCGTTTCGGTTCCCACCGGCGTGCGTCACTGCTGGTCAACGCCAGCATTTGCATCCACGCTGTCAATTCGGAAGCGAGGGCGACGATCGCCAACCAAATCGCATTCTGGGCGAAACCGTGCAGCGGAAGGTTCGTCAGACCGGTGTCCTTGGCGGTGCGGATTCGGTCTTCGCAACGAGCCCGGCGGCGGTGCCGCAACTCCAAGGTTTGCAGACTCCCGACCACTGTGTTGGTCACGAACGCGGTCAGTCGCAGACCATTACGGTCGGTGAAACGCAGTTGAGCGCCCGGATGAGGTCGTTCTTTACGCACGATGAGCCGCATCCCTGCCGGCCAGCCCGACAAGTGAACGAGCCCGGTCAGTTCCGCAACCCACGCTCCGTCGCGAATACCGCCGCTCGAATCGAGTGCCGGTATCCACAGATCTTCGGGAATGTCGTCGACTGCCGCTGCCATCGCGTCGGTCAAGGTGAACCCGACCGAATACGACAATCGCCGGGCGGTCAAATATTCGAGGAAAGCATGGGTACTGCCGGCACCGTCGGTGCGGATCAGCACTTTCTTCCCGACCGCACCGCTGGTTCGGAACGGCAACTGCGCCAATGCTTGTCGGGTTACGTGAATGTGGTCGGCGGCGGTATTGGAACCGGAGTTTCCTGGCCGCAGCAGGAAACTCAAGGGTTCACCTGTGCCGTGTTCGCCGTGGTCGACGAACGCCAACAGAGGATGGAAACCGTAGCCCCGCTTGAAATTCGGCGCAGTTTTCTCTTTCTCCGAATGGGAGGTCACGAGGGTGGCGTCGAGGTCGACGATCAAGGGGTGCTGCGGGTCGATGTAGTGGTTGGGCGCGTGTTCACCGGCGTGTAACCACGCTATATTTCGGGCCGCAGCTCGGGCGGAGTTGATCGCGGACAATGCGGCCGGTTCGTCGGCGGCGAGGGTGCTGATCAGGCGAGATACGGTCGCGTCGGATGCGACTGGCCCGAACAGGGCCGGTTGTTCACGCAAGGTCGCGATGTCTGCGAGGCAGTCACCGCCGACTGCGAGGGAAAGCGCGAGATCGAGCAGGATTTTTCCTGGATCGTGTTGGGCGGTGGGTTTACGCCACGGCGACAGTGCCTCCGACAAGGACCTGGTCAGGCCAGTTCTTTCGGCGGTGCTGATCAGAATAATCGCTCCGGATTGCGACACAAGCGCGTTGGCGGTGGTGTCGACGGAGAGTTTCGGATAACAGGAAGTAGACTTGCTCACCAGATTGGTGCTCCTTGTTTCTGGAATTTTTCAACTGTCGCAAGTCGAATTATCCCAGGTAAGGGCACCAATCTTTGTTGGTGACACGGGTTTACCGCGTATTACCGTGAAAGCCCGAGG
>NZ_JALGQH010000065.1 GCF_022810305.1 Rhodococcus sp. ARC_M6 | reverse complement strand
CTGTCAACGGCATCTGAATTTTGACCCCTTTCCGGCATCTGAAAATTGACCCCTGCATGCGTTTATGCGATCAGGTCTCGGTGTTCCGGTCGGTCATCGGACGGCCGAGATCACGATCCTTGAGGCGATAGCTGTCGCCTTTGAGGGAAATGACATCTGCGTGATGGACCAACCTGTCGATCATCGCCGCGGCTACGACGTCGTCGCCGAACACCTCACCCCATCTGCCGAACGGTTTGTTCGACGTGATGATCAAACTGGCCCGTTCGTACCGGCTCGAGACCAACTGGAAGAACAAGTTCGCTGCCTCCGCTTCGAACGGGATGTAACCGACCTCATCGACGACAAGTAGCGGGTAGCGCCCGAGCTTGATCAACTCCGCTTCCAATCGACCGCCATGGTGAGCATCGGCAAGGCGTGAAACCCACTGGGCTGCAGTAGAAAAAAGGACTCGATGCCCACCCTGGCAGGCGCGGATGGCGAGCCCGATCGCCAGGTGCGTTTTCCCTGTGCCTGGCGGCCCGAGGAAGACGACATTGTCCTTTGCCGTGACGAAATCGAGGGTGCCCAGATGGGCTATAGCATCACGCTGCAGACCGCGAGCGTGGTCGAAGTCGAACTCCTCCAACGATTTACGGGCAGGGAAACGGGCGGCGCGGATCCGGGATTCGCCGCCGTGACTTTCTCGCGCGGAGACTTCCCGCTGCAGGCACGCGACCAGAAATTCTTCGTGGGTCCAACCCTCTTCTCGTGCTCGTTCGGTCAATCGTCCGGCGGCATCGCGCAAGGTCGGTGCCTTGAGGGCGCGGGACAGGAAATTCAACTCGGCGGTCAGATCATGCTGGGGCTGCCGGGTTCCGGTGTTGTTGCTGGTCATAGTGCCTCCGTTCCGTCGTAGTCGGGGACGTCGAACATGGCGTCGTAGTCGTTCAGCGATCGAATCTGAACCTCCGGTTCAGCTGCGGGGTGAACCACGGTGATGCGGTTATGGCGCAGTGCGACTGCAGCTTTCACGTGGTCGCAATCGGAGATCGTCTGGTGTTTCGCCCAGGCCCGAGCATGGTTGGCGACGCATTGTCCCGCGCACCACACTCGCACCCGGGTCAGGTCTGCGGTGACCTCGATGCGCCGTCCGATCACCGATGGATGCACCGAGTAGTCGTTCGAATCGAGTCGGATGTAGTGATCGCGGGCCAGCCTGGTCGAGTACTGCCATCCGGTGATCGGTGGCACGGGTGGCAACTCGAGCATTCGGGCGCGGTCGGCATCGATGCGATCTGCCGGGGCGCAACCGAGGGCGCGTTTGCGACGGCTGTTCGCGATCGCTAACCACGCCGACAGTTGCCGGTTGAAATCATTGGGTCCGGTGAACGAGCGGCCGGGTAGAAACGAGGTCTCCAGATAGTCGTGATTGCGCTCGATGATCCCCTTCGCTTCGGGATCGGCCGGCTTACAGACGAGCACTTTCGCACCGAGGGTGCCGCGAAATCCCTGGCAGTCCTGCGTTAGTTCCACCTTGCGGTGCCGCCATCGGCCGATGGCACCTTCGCCGTCCCAGACGAGTACTCGGGGCACTGCGCCGAGCCCGGAGATCAGATGCCACCAGCCGGCGAACAGGTCTTCGGCGCTGCGGGTGGGAATCAACAAGGCGGAGAACCAGCGCGAATATCCGCAGGTCATCGTCAAGACCGGTAATTTCGTCGCGGTCCGAACATGGCCATGATCGACCGGCAGAGTGATCGGAGGGAACCAGAAGTCGCACTGAGCGATCTCGCCGGGAAGATATGTGGTTCGCGAAGCCGGGTCCGGCGGCAGATAGACCGGTCGGAGTTCGGCGACCCTGGTGCTCAGGGTGCGGATTGAGCGGTCCCAGCCGATGCGTTCGGCGATCACCGTCGCGGGCATCGTCGGGAACTCGTGGAGTAACTCCCGGATCCGGGGTTCGACGGCGTCGACGATCGAACCAGATTTGGCGCGTTGATATTTCGGTGGCCCGTCGGCGGCCAACGCCGAGCGGACCGTGTTGCGGGAAACGCCCATCAGGCGAGCGATTGCCTTGATCGGCAACCTTTCGCTTCGATGCAGACGCCGGATTTCGGCCCAATCTTCCACGGACAGCATCCCTTCGTCCCTCCTGGCTCGACTAAAGCCAGGATCGCCGGTCAGGGGTCAATATTGAAGTGCCGTACCTTGATCAGTTTTCACGTGCCGTCGACA
>NZ_JALGQH010000064.1 GCF_022810305.1 Rhodococcus sp. ARC_M6 | reverse complement strand
GCGGTTGAGTCGGCCTGAAGCGCGGTACCGATGTTGCCATCGGTCCGTTTCTTCAGGCCGCTCTCCGAACCCGGCGTGCCCATTACTGAGCACCGGGCTCTCCACAGTCTCTGCCGCTTGGCTGTTCTCAAGCAGGCGCCCAAGGGCCGGGAATCGTGTTGCCTCGGTAGCGGTACCGGGTTATCGCCGGTGTCCGCGACAGATTGATCAACTCGACTCCATCCGCAGCGATTGGCAGCCACGACCCATGCGGGCCGAGGAGCCGCTTACGAACGTCCGACCACGTCCAACGATGCATTGTCTTGAGCCACATGACCACTCGTCGCCAGAGGAAGTCCTCGAGCATTCCGAATGTGTGCTTCGCGACGGCATGTCGAAAGTAGTTGGCCCAGCCGTGCATAATCTGATTGAGCCGGATCAGCACGTTCTTGAGGTCTGCCTGTGACGTCCTGCGGGTCAGGTCACGAATCTTGTCCTTCACCGATCTGATGGGCCGGTCGGCGATGAACGTATAGACGTACCACTTGTTACTTCCCTGCTTGCGGCTCCGCTGGATGCGGAACCCGAGGAAGTCGAACCCACACTCGATGTGCACGACTTGGGTTTTCGCTGCTGACAGCATCAAACCCAAGGGCTCGAGCACACGAGCCACCTCGTCCCTGATCTGTTGGGCGTCGTCGGCGTTACCGTGAACCATGATCACGAAATCGTCTGCGTAGCGGACGATTCGCCAATTAGGCTCACTGTGCCGGCGGCGTTTCCTGCGCTGATACTGGCTGTCCATCCTGCCACCGGGAAGCCAGTCACGGTGCCAATGCTCATCGAGCGCAGACAATGCGACGTTGGCGAGCAGCGGAGACAAGATGCCGCCTTGCGGGGTGCCGGTATGTGTTTGTCGTGTACTTCCGGTCTCGGTCATGATGCCGGACTTGACAAACGCCTTCACCAGCGCCAAGACCCGTTTGTCTTTGACTCGGGCTCGCACCCGATCCATCAGGGCCGAATGGGAGATGGAGTCGAAACACGCCTCGATGTCGGCGTCGAGCACCCAGTGATAGCCCTTGGTGCCGAAACGCTGGATCTCGGCGATCGCGTCCTGAGCGCGCCGCTTGGGTCGGAACCCGTACGAGACCGGCATGAAGTCGGCCTCGAAGAGGGGTTCAAGCACTAGTTTCAGCGCAGCTTGAACGGTCCGGTCCGCCACGGTGGGAATACCGAGGCGTCTGACTTTCCCCGACCCACCTGGCTTAGGGATCTTGCGTTCCCGCACCGGTAGGGGCGAGAATCCGCCGGACTTGAGGTCCGAGCGTAAACCGTCCAGAAATGCCGAGGCACCGATGTCCCGTTCGACATCGAAGGCCGTTAGGCCGTCGACACCGGCGGTCCGGGCGCCTTGGTTACCCGCGACTCGGTCGAACGCCACCATCAGCGTCGCCGGGTCGTGCACGAGGTTGAACAGGTCGTCGAACCGGCGGCCGGGATCGGCCACCGCCCAACGGTGAAGCTTGGTCTGCATCTCCAGTACCCGACCTACCGACCCCGAAAGGCCGAAGTGGATCGGGGCGTGGCCATTCGGCGACGCATCTTCTGACATTGCAGTGTCCTTCCCTTCTCGAAACTGCTGCCGCCCTTCCCCATGTGACCGGCTTTCCCGGCCTCGGAGTACTACGGCGACTCCGCCCCGCTGCGGCCCGATCGGCCGACGGTGAACCCAACCACCTCCCGCGCTGGCGGCGCGGGAGGTGGTGAGGACCGCAGCGGTTCCCGTGTTCACTGTTGACCGTTTGTTGCAGTAGGCGCCCGACTCTGTCCCGACGGCATCGCCACGGTTACGCCGCAGGCATTCACCGTGGCCTCCCAGACCTGCAAATAGAGACCTGCCCAGGAGTTCCCTGCTTCGTGATGAGGAAGCAGGTGCGCGCCGTGACCGACCCAGGTCCGCCAGGTTTCGGGTCGGTGACTCATTACGGGACGTAAAACGCCGGTTTCTCTCGTACACCTCTGCATCTCGCTTGCCGAACCCGATTCATCTGGCAGTGCTGAACCGTCCCGGCGTTGTCACGGCTGCTCTCGCCCTCACCGACACCTCTCGGGTCAGGCTGCCGTCAGCTACGCTCACCCCACTGCGATAGGGCTCGCGGTGCAGGTCTTTCACCTCCACTCGGTCAATCAGCGCTTTCCACGGCGCACCTATGTGTCAAGTCAAGTGAGACAGTGACG
>NZ_JALGQH010000063.1 GCF_022810305.1 Rhodococcus sp. ARC_M6 | reverse complement strand
AGCCAGTGTCACGATTGATAGGTCGGCTGGTTCGCTCCACCGTTTATTCGCCTCCGTGGCTAATGTCCCTAGTGCGGCCAGCCGACACCGAAAGGACCGGACGATCTGGCTCGAGAGGAGCGTGGCGTCGCCCCTGACTGGGATATGCCGATCGACCGGCCCATGCCACCAACCCGGTATCGAGGCAGGAGACACAACAATCATGATCGTCATCGGAATCGATGCGCACAAGCGCACCCACACCGCCGTCGCCACCGATCAGATGGGGCAACAGCTATCGACGAAAACCGTTGGCACGACAAGTAAAGACCACCTCACGCTACTGCGATGGGCGACAGGAAAAGACGATGATCGCATCTGGGCGATCGAGGATTGCCGGCACCTGAGTCGACGACTCGAGCGAGACCTGATCGCCGCCGGAGAACGGGTGGTGCGGGTGCCACCGAAGTTGATGGCCCACGCCCGAGACTCGGCCCGCAGCTACGGAAAATCAGATCCGATTGACGCTCTTGCCGTCGCCCGAGCCGCGCTGCGCGAGCCGGATCTGCCGGTCGCCCGACTCGACGGTGTCGAACGCGAAATCAGGCTCCTCGTCGATCACCGTGAAGACCTTGTCGGCGAACGCACCCGCATCATCGCTCGGCTGCGTTGGCATTTGCACGAACTCGATCCGGGGTGGACACAGCCGGCGAAAATGGAACGGGCCAGCGCCTTTGTCAAAGTTCAGACGCATGTGTCGGACTTCGCCGGACTGGTGGCCGACCTCGCGGCCCGACTCGTCGACCATCTCCGCCGTCTCACGGTCGAGATCGACGAACTCGCCGCCGAGATCACTTCCCGAACCACCGTGCTGGCACCGTCCTTGCTGGCGATCCCGGGCTGCGGCGCTTTGACCGCAGCGAAGATCCTCGGCGAGACCGCTCAGGTCGGCCGATTTCACTCCAAGGATGCGTTCGCCCGCCACAACGGAACCGCACCGTTGCCGGTGTGGTCGTCGAATCATGCGCGACATCGGCTCTCGCGCACAGGGAACCGGCAAATCAATGCCGGTATTCATCGCATTGCTCTGACGCAAGCACGGTGCCACGCACCCGCCCGCGAATTGCTTGACCGACGCCGAAAGAACGGTGACGGAGGGATGGAAGCACTTCGGGTTCTCAAGCGTCGACTTTCCGATGTCGTCTTCCGTGCCATGGTCGTAGACCAGTCACTGGCGGTCATCGACGCAGTTGCTTGACAGAGGCCAGTGTCACGATTGATAGGTCGGCTGGTTCGCTCCACCGTTTATTCGCCTCCGTGGCTAATGTCCCTAGTGCGGCCAGCCGACACCGAAAGGACCGGACGATCTGGCTCGAGAGGAGCGTGGCGTCGCCCCTGACTGGGATATGCCGATCGACCGGCCCATGCCACCAACCCGGTATCGAGGCAGGAGACACAACAATCATGATCGTCATCGGAATCGATGCGCACAAGCGCACCCACACCGCCGTCGCCACCGATCAGATGGGGCAACAGCTATCGACGAAAACCGTTGGCACGACAAGTAAAGACCACCTCACGCTACTGCGATGGGCGACAGGAAAAGACGATGATCGCATCTGGGCGATCGAGGATTGCCGGCACCTGAGTCGACGACTCGAGCGAGACCTGATCGCCGCCGGAGAACGGGTGGTGCGGGTGCCACCGAAGTTGATGGCCCACGCCCGAGACTCGGCCCGCAGCTACGGAAAATCAGATCCGATTGACGCTCTTGCCGTCGCCCGAGCCGCGCTGCGCGAGCCGGATCTGCCGGTCGCCCGACTCGACGGTGTCGAACGCGAAATCAGGCTCCTCGTCGATCACCGTGAAGACCTTGTCGGCGAACGCACCCGCATCATCGCTCGGCTGCGTTGGCATTTGCACGAACTCGATCCGGGGTGGACACAGCCGGCGAAAATGGAACGGGCCAGCGCCTTTGTCAAAGTTCAGACGCATGTGTCGGACTTCGCCGGACTGGTGGCCGACCTCGCGGCCCGACTCGTCGACCATCTCCGCCGTCTCACGGTCGAGATCGACGAACTCGCCGCCGAGATCACTTCCCGAACCACCGTGCTGGCACCGTCCTTGCTGGCGATCCCGGGCTGCGGCGCTTTGACCGCAGCGAAGATCCTCGGCGAGACCGCTCAGGTCGGCCGATTTCACTCCAAGGATGCGTTCGCCCGCCACAACGGAACCGCACCGTTGCCGGTGTGGTCGTCGAATCATGCGCGACATCGGCTCTCGCGCACAGGGAACCGGCAAATCAATGCCGGTATTCATCGCATTGCTCTGACGCAAGCACGGTGCCACGCACCCGCCCGCGAATTGCTTGACCGACGCCGAAAGAACGGTGACGGAGGGATGGAAGCACTTCGGGTTCTCAAGCGTCGACTTTCCGATGTCGTCTTCCGTGCCATGGTCGTAGACCAGTCACTGGCGGTCATCGACGCAGTTGCTTGACAGAGGAGCTAGGGACAGTCCC
>NZ_JALGQH010000062.1 GCF_022810305.1 Rhodococcus sp. ARC_M6 | reverse complement strand
GCGAACCCAGCCCGGTTTTCGCGCCGGCCGAATCCACCTGAAATGCCGACCGTATTCTTTATTAACGAACCCGTTGCCGAATCGCAGATCAACTGAACGTCACTGTCTCACTTGACTTGACACATAGCGCAATGAGGTGCAGGGTTGGTTCCAGCGCAAAACTTGCGAGTGCCGCCTGGCGGTCAGCGGGCGTCAATACCTCAAGCCCAACATCGGCACACATAATCGGAAATCGCTGAGCCGCAAGTTGCTTCATCATCTCGTCGACGTCGTCGTCAACTTTCCTGGCATGCCCAGTGAGAGTCTGCGCCTGCGGTAACGCGTTCGGGCACGGAGGCCGTTTTGGGCTTCGACGTCCGTGCTTAGTACTCATACCCACACCCCATATCTCGGCCTCAGATTTAACGCATCCCGCTCGGATATTCAGACAGTAGCGGTAGCGCCGACATTCAGATGACCCAAGGACTGATTTCGTAGGGAGATCCCGTAGAGGTACGAGCGACGATAGTCGGGCACCGGCAGGACGTGGCCGGGCGAGGGTACTGGTTTTGGTGTGAGCGCAGCCGGTATCAAATAAGTCACTGAGGGCAAATCCGAACGCTCCACGGTGCGAGGGATATCGAATTGATCGAGGACATCGACGCAGTGCGCCCCGCTACACCTTGCGTCACTCAAACGAATAGCTTCCGCAAGCAGAGCCTCGACGCGGTTCGTGGGTAGCTTTGTGCACCCTTCTATCTCTCTGACAGATGCGCCACATTCATGCAGTTCCAAGAGCTGTTTGTGCAGCGACATACGAACTGCGACTAAATGATCGACATCGATATCGAATTGGATCTGATGTTGCGCAGCCTCAATTTTGCGTTCCACGCATATTCGTTCGGAGTTTTCCTCCCACCATTCGTCGCGCATGACGTCCACCATTTCGGCCACGATCGCGGGAATTTGGCCATACTTTGCATACCAACCACCTTTCCCCCACGGTAGCGACGGCATCAGGTGTTGGTGTTCGATCAGTGCGGCTGAAACGCCGTAGCCGTCCAATCCTCTACTGCCCATCGACTCGCGAAGGTCGCTGGAGAGCGCGTTGAAAAGCACACGAAATTCTGTAACAATTCCCAATTCGTCTGCCAGCAAAGATCTTTCGTCGTAATTGGGAAGGTATATCGAAATTCCCACATAGCTGAACTCGTCGTCCCCATCGTCCCCGTCGTCCCCATCGATCCACTCTTCCAATGTCGCAGGAACCATGAACCGAAGACCGCGCGCGTTCACTCTGCGGACGATCTCATGCCAGCAGTTGGCGTCGTTAGCAGGAACGTATCCGATGCGTTCACCTTCGTAATCCACTGCGACAGCTTCACAGTCGAACCAATTTCCGGGCTCCGGGACGAGCTCGCAGTACAACACTTTCCCAGTGAGTGTCAGCAGCTTCTTCTGCTCGAAATAGACACCGGCTCCGTATCTTTCATAACTTCCGCCCAGGATGCATTTGTTGGATGGGCGGACGTACTCGCCTGGCTGCCGCGCGTAGCCAGACCCCCTGGACAAATGGTCAGGTATGGCATCCTCTGGATGAGATTGGTGTGGCGCCGCATACCAATTCGCATCCAAGTGTGTGCGGGTGCGATTGCGGATGGTCGGGCGAGCGAGCGCCTCGCGGAGGGAGTCGATCGCGGGCTGAACTACGGGCGGCGGCGTCGATCCGTATTCAACCCACTCTTCGTCGACGGTGGGTTCGATTTCATCGGTGGGCTCAGCAGATGCCCGTGGATACGCTTGAGGGCTGGGTTCGAGTTCCGCAAACCCCGGCGGGTATTTCTGATAGAAGAGGAAATAGTGCCCGACGGGGGTCAGTGTAGCCCGCCAAAACTGTTTATTTTCCTCGATAGTTACCAAATCTGCACGGTAGAGAGCCTGTGCGCTCGTCTTGTACGACGTGTATGGCGGAGTACCGGGGCATCCCGTTCCGATCCACTGCAGGATCTCGTATTGCCGTTCATTGACATTGCGTTCGGTCCGCAACAGGTGCTCCTGGAAGTCGTGAAATGCTAGATATAGAGACTATGCACTGGGTGAAGTCCAATTGACGAGGAGCGCCCTCGCCGTTCACGGCGTGATGGACGAGTCAAAATGTTACAGAGCGGAACCGATTCGGCATCCTTCGCGGAAGCATTCCACTGGACCGCCTGGGCCGAGTATTCGGTTGAGCATGGTGCGAATACCATCGGGCGTGACTCTGAATCCGTCACCCCGGTAGGCGAACCGCGCTTTCACCATGAACGTAAAGCGTTGTGGTGCTTGTTCGATTTGTCGAAGTGAGCTCGATATCGATCATGTAGCAAGTCGGTCGCGTACACGCGATGTGTCCATCAGTTTCGCGCCGGGCGGTTGAGTCGGCCTGAAGCGCGGTACCGATGTTGCCATCGGTCCGTTTCTTCAGGCCGCTCTCCGAACCCGGCGTGCCCATTACTGAGCACCGGGCTCTCCACAGTCTCTGCCGCTTGGCTGTTC
>NZ_JALGQH010000061.1 GCF_022810305.1 Rhodococcus sp. ARC_M6 | reverse complement strand
GTGTTCGGCGGTGTCCTACTCTCCCACACCCTGTCGAGTGCAGTACCATCGGCGCTGAAGGGCTTAGCTTCCGGGTTCGGAATGGGACCGGGCGTTTCCCCTTCGCTATGACCGCCGTAACTCTATGAAACTGTCACAGTAACCAACCCTGAACCAGATCCTCCACACACCCACCAACCCCGCAAAAGAGGTTGATCGATGATGGATGATCGAAATCAAGGTATCTGTGTGTTGTTTCAGATACCGCACAGTGGACGCGTAGCTTCTTTGTGGTAAGTCCTCGGCCTATTAGTACCAGTCACCTACATCCGTTACCGGACTTCCAGTTCTGGCCTATCAACCCGGTGGTCTGCCGGGGGCCTTACCCCCTTCAAGGGGTGAGAAACCTCATCTTGGAACAGGCTTCCCGCTTAGATGCTTTCAGCGGTTATCCCTTCCGAACGTAGCTAACCAGCAGTGCTCCTGGCGGAACAACTGGCACACCAGAGGTTCGTCCGTCCCGGTCCTCTCGTACTAGGGACAGCCTTCCTCAAGTTTCTTACGCGCGCGGCGGATAGAGACCGAACTGTCTCACGACGTTCTAAACCCAGCTCGCGTGCCGCTTTAATGGGCGAACAGCCCAACCCTTGGGACCTACTCCAGCCCCAGGATGCGACGAGCCGACATCGAGGTGCCAAACCATCCCGTCGATATGGACTCTTGGGGAAGATCAGCCTGTTATCCCCGGGGTACCTTTTATCCGTTGAGCGACACCGCTTCCACTTGCCGGTGCCGGATCACTAGTCCCGACTTTCGTCCCTGCTCGACCTGTCAGTCTCACAGTCAAGCTCCCTTGTGCACTTGCACTCGACACCTGATTGCCAACCAGGCTGAGGGAACCTTTGGGCGCCTCCGTTACATTTTGGGAGGCAACCGCCCCAGTTAAACTACCCACCAGGCACTGTCCCTGAACCAGATCATGGTCCGAGGTTAGAGGTCCAATTCGATCAGAGTGGTATTTCAACAGCGACTCCACAGTAACTGGCGTCACCGCTTCACAGTCTCCCACCTATCCTACACAAACCGAACCGAACACCAATACCAAGCTGTAGTGAAGGTCCCGGGGTCTTTTCGTCCTGCCGCGCGTAACGAGCATCTTTACTCGTAATGCAATTTCGCCGAGTCTACGGTTGAGACAGCTGAGAAGTCGTTACGCCATTCGTGCAGGTCGGAACTTACCCGACAAGGAATTTCGCTACCTTAGGATGGTTATAGTTACCACCGCCGTTTACTGGGGCTTAAATTCTCAGCTTCGCCACCGAAGTGACTAACCGGTCCTCTTAACCTTCCAGCACCGGGCAGGCGTCAGTCCGTATACATCGTCTTACGACTTCGCACGGACCTGTGTTTTTAGTAAACAGTCGCTTCTCACTGGTCTCTGCGGCCCCACCCAGCTCAGGAAGCAAGTTCCGTCACCAAACAGGGCCCCCCTTCTCCCGAAGTTACGGGGGCATTTTGCCGAGTTCCTTAACCATAGTTATCTCGATCGCCTTAGTATTCTCTACCTGACCACCTGTGTCGGTTTGGGGTACGGGCCGTGTGAAAGCTCGCTAGAGGCTTTTCTCGGCAGCATAGGATCACTGAATTCGCCTCAATCGGCTACGCATCACGTCTCAGGCTATATGTGACCCGGATTTGCCTAGGTCACGCCCTACACGCTTACACCAGTATTACCACTGACTGGCTCAGCTACCTTCCTGCGTCACCCCATCGCTTGACTACTACCAGGAAAGGTCCCGTGCATCCACCAACTCGAGACCCGAAGGTCTTCTCGTGGCTTCAGGACAGTTAGTACTCCTGATTCATCATGGGCGCGTTCACACGGGTACGGGAATATCAACCCGTTGTCCATCGGCTACGCCTGTCGGCCTCGTCTTAGGTCCCGACTCACCCTGGGCGGATTAACCTGGCCCAGGAACCCTTGGTCATTCGGCGGACGAGTTTCTCACTCGTCTTTCGCTACTCATGCCTGCATTCTCACTCGTGTGGCCTCCACGGCTAGGTCACCCTGCCGCTTCCATGGCCACACGACGCTCCCCTACCCATCCACACACCTGCCAGAAAACCCTTAGGTCCAATGGGGGCTATTGCGTGAATGCCGCAGCTTCGGTGGTGTACTTGAGCCCCGCTACATTGTCGGCGCAGGATCACTTGACCAGTGAGCTATTACGCACTCTTTCAAGGGTGGCTGCTTCTAAGCCAACCTCCTGGTTGTCTTCGCGACCCCACATCCTTTTCCACTTAGTACACGCTTAGGGACCTTAGCTGGCGATCTGGGCTGTTTCCCTCTCGACTACGAACCTTATCGCCCGCAGTCTCACTGCCGCGCTCTCACTCACCGGCATTCGGAGTTTGGCTGATTTCGGTAAGCTTGTAGGCCCCCTAGACCATCCAGTAGCTCTACCTCCGGTGAGAAACACGCGACGCTGCACCTAAATGCATTTCGGGGAGAACCAGCTATCACGGAGTTTGATTGGCCTTTCACCCCTACCCACAACTCATCCCCTCAGTTTTCAACCTAAGTGGGTTCGGTCCTCCACGACGTCTTACCGTCGCTTCAACCTGGCCATGGGTAGATCACTCCGCTTCGGGTCTAGAGCATGCCACTGAATCGCCCTATTCAGACTCGCTTTCGCTACGGCTACCCCACACGGGTTAACCTCGCGACATGCCACTAACTCGCAGGCTCATTCTTCAAAAGGCACGCCATCACCCCCAGCAGCAAGCTGCTCAAAGGCTCTGACGGATTGTAAGCGCACGGTTTCAGGTACTATTTCACTCCCCTCCCGGGGTACTTTTCACCTTTCCCTCACGGTACTAGTCCGCTATCGGTCACCAGGGAGTATTCAGGCTTATCGGGTGGTCCCGACAGATTCACACCAGATTTCACGGGCCCGGTGCTACTTGGGTTTCCATTACAACAGTCACAAAGTTTTCGTGTACGGGATTCTCACCCTCTACGACGGGCCGTTCCAGACCACTTCCACTAACCCCATGATTTTTTACTGTTGGCCAACACGGCAGTATTGACAAAATGAACCCCACAACCCCACGAATGCAACACCTGCCGGCTATCACACACCCATGGTTTAGCCTCTTCCGCTTTCGCTCGCCACTACTCACGGAATCACGGTTGTTTTCTCTTCCTGTGGGTACTGAGATGTTTCACTTCCCCACGTTCCCTCCACACGCCCTATATATTCAGGCGTGGGTAACACGACATCACTCGTGCTGGGTTTCCCCATTCGGAAATCCTCGGATCACAGCTCGGTTGACAGCTCCCCGAGGCTTATCGCAGCCTCCTACGTCCTTCATCGGCTCCTGGTGCCAAGGCATCCACCGTACGCTCTTCATTACTTACAACAAAGATGCTCGCGTCCACTGTGCAGTTCTCAAACAACACACAAACAACCACCTCACGCAGACACCAACAAAAACATTCTCACGAATAATTCTTGCGGTATGACCTGCAGCAGTCATTTGTCGTTACTTCCTAGAGAGGAAACACTCACGTGTTCTCTCAGGACCCAACAGTATGTCGATATATTGCACTCGCCGGCAGATCATGTGATC
>NZ_JALGQH010000060.1 GCF_022810305.1 Rhodococcus sp. ARC_M6 | reverse complement strand
AGCTCCCGCTCCCCCATCTGTTAGATCGAACTGAGGAAAAGTTATGGTGCTGCACGCCGAACCGACCAAAGCGCAGGACGAGACGTCGACGCCCGGGCGGAAACACCGGATCTATCCCTGGATAGTCCTTGCACTGTGCTTCGGACTTCTGTTGTCGGACTACATGTCCCGTCAGGTTCTAAGCTCCGTCTTCCCGATCCTGAAAGCCGAATGGGATCTCTCCGATTCACACCTGGCGTCGCTCAGTAGCGTCGTCGCGCTGATGGTCGGCCTGCTGACCTTCCCGCTCTCCATCCTGGCCGATCGTTGGGGTCGGGTGAAGAGCCTGATCCTCATGGCCGTGCTGTGGAGCATCGCAACGTTGCTGTGCGCGATTGCCCAGTCGTACGAGCAGATGCTCGGCGCACGCTTCCTGGTCGGGGTCGGTGAAGCAGCATACGGCAGCGTCGGAATTGCAGTGGTGCTCAGCGTGTTTGCTCCTCGGGTGCACGCTGCACTGGCCGGCGCATTCATGGCCGGCGGTTCGTTCGGATCCGTGATCGGCGTCGCGATCGGCGGCTTCATCGCTGTTCAGTTCAGCTGGCGCTGGTCTTTTGCCGTCATGGCGATATTCGGCCTCATCCTGGTGGCGCTGTTCCGCGCTCTGGTCACCGAGAAACGACTGGCAAAATATGCCGTCGAAGGACCTCCAGCCGCGATCGGCGACGCAGATTCGGTGAGTAGCTACCGCGCTCCTCTCTCCAGCCTGTTCACCAATCCGGCCGTCATGTGGACCTACGTCGGCAGCGGCCTGCAGATGTTCACTGCCGCAGTACTTCTCTCCTGGATGCCGAGCTTCTTCAACCGGTACTACGGCCTGGGCCCCGACAAGGCGGGCGCCGTCGCATCCGTCTTCGTACTCCTCGTCGGCAGCGGAATGGTCGTGTGCGGCTTCATCACCGACCGCGTAAGCCGAAACAACCCGGCTACCAAGTGGACCTCGGCAACCGCCTATTGCCTCATTGCGCTCACCTGCTTGGGCGTGGGATTCAGCCTGGGGAACGGTCCCGTCCAACTGATCCTGATCGGTATCGGCGCGTTCTTCTCGGCCGGATCTTGCGGTCCAGCTGCCGCGATGGTCGCTAATCTCACGCACACCAGCATCCGGGCTTCGGCAATGGGCACGCTCACCGTTGCAAACAACCTACTCGGACTTGCCCTGGGCCCCTTCGTCATCGGAGTCCTCGCCGACCACCTCGGCCTCCTCGACGCACTACGCATCGCGCCGCTGTTCTACATCCCCGCAGCCGCGGCAATGTTGCTGGGACGCCGTGCGTTCCCGGCCGGCCTGCGCAAACTCCAGGAACTACGCCCGGCCGACGCCGCGGCCGGGATCGAGGGAAAATGACCACGCCCGAAAACAGTTACCCCGTAGTCGAAGCGATGAAGGCCGGCGGAGGCTGGAACGAACTCTGGGACGAGCTTCTCGAGATGGATCCGGAGTGGACCGAGCTGTACATGAAAATGGCGATGCAGCCGTACCAGAGCGGCGTGCTCTCCCCCAAGGTCATTCAGCTGCTGTGCATCGCCGTCGACGCCTCCGCCACCCATATGTATGCACCAGGCACGCGGCGACATATCCAGGCCGCCTTGGACATCGGGGTGACGCCCCAAGAGATTCTCGAAGTGCTCAAGCTGGCCACAGTTGTCGGGATTCACTCCTGCAACCTCGGCGTTCCGATCCTGGCCGAGGAGATGGAAGCCTACAAGCAACGTCAGGCTGCCGCCTAACCTGTGCTGAAACGTCAACGGGCCCCTACTCGCGTAGGGGCCCGTTTGCATCGCTCCTACAGAAGCGCCTGTACCGCCCCGAGTTCGCGCTTGAGGATCTTTCCGGTAGCGGTCATCGGAAGCGTCGGAACAAATTCCACACGACGCGGATACTTGTACGCGGCCATCTGCTCTTTCGACCAGGCGACAAGTTCCGCTTCGGTGATCTGCGCAGTCGGCTCGAGAATGACGAAGGCCACAACTTCTTCGCCGTGGCGTTCGTCGGGAACCCCGATGACCGCGACCAGTGACACGGCCTCGTGGCTCAGCAGAACTTCTTCGACCTCACGGGGATAGACATTGAATCCACCACGCACGATCATGTCCTTCGCGCGGTCGACGATGTAGAAGAAGCCGTCCTCGTCGACCCGTGCCAAGTCACCGGTCCGGAACCAGCCGTTGCGCATGACCTCTGCTGTGGCTTCGGGACGGTTGCAGTAGCCCTTCATGATGTTGTGGCCACGAATAGCAAGTTCTCCCAACATATCCGGGCCCGAAACGGTGTTCCAGTCCGCGTCGACTAGACGTGCCTCGATGCCCCAGACCGGGATGCCGATCGACCCGGGCCGCGGATCACGCTCGGGGTCGCTGAACAACGCCAACGGAGAGGTCTCGGACAGCCCGTACCCTTCGAGGATTTGAACACCGAAGCGTTCCTTGAAACGCGTCAGAATCTCGACGGGCAGTGCGGCGCCACCGGAGACCGCCTTGCGCATGTTCCGCGCGATCTTCTCGACATCCACGTTTGCACCGTCGAGCGCGCCGAGAAGCCCCCAGTACATGGTCGGTACGCCGGCAAAGACAGTGATGTTCTCGCGCTCCATCAATGCCAGTGCACCCGCAGCGTCGAACCGCGGCACCAGCACCAGAGTCGAGCCCACCGAGATCGCGGAGTTCATGGCAACGGTCTGCCCGAACGAGTGGAACAACGGGAGTGTGATCAGGCATCGATCGAGTTGTGTTGGGGTGCTCTCGAACAGGCGGTTTGCCGAGAGCGCGTTGAGCACCATGTTGGAGTGCGTGAGCTCCGCGCCCTTAGGCTTTCCGGTGGTTCCACTGGTGTAGAGAATTACCGCGCCATCAGTGGGTTCGCGAACAACAGAATCGAACTGGTCGGTCGAGTCAGCCAGCGCCTCGTCGAGTGTCTCGACTCCGGGAATCGACGAGGGCGCACCCTCCGCGGCGCTGATCAGAATCATGTCGCGGCAGGTCGACGTCTGCTCGAATCCACCGTGTCCGTATTTTCCGATCGGCATCTCGGGGCTACCCTCGAAACAGAAGTAGACCTTCGCCTCGGAATCAGTGAGGTGGTAGGCGATTTCACGTTCCTTGAGCATCACGTTGAGCGGCACGACAATCGCGCCCGCCTTGAGAATGCCGTTGTACACGATCGGGAACGCGAGGATATTCGGGCAGGACAGCGCCACCTTGTCACCCGGTTCCACGCCACGTGACACCAACAAATGAGCGATCCGATTTGCCTGCGAGTTCACCTGCGCATACGTAAGCCGCTTGTCGCCGAGGACAAGCGCGTCGCGATCAGGATACCGACGGGCGGAATCTTCCAGCAGCACAGCAAGGTTGAGCATTACGACTTCTCTTTCACTTGATTCCGGGCGAATAACGTTCGGGGGGCATGGGCGTCTCCGCTCCATGCCCCCTTGACCTAGTAGGTCACCGACACACGCGTCAAGCGTACGCAGCGAACCCGAGATGACCCCAACTCACGGCTTCAGACTCAGTCCGGCCAACTTGCTCAGTCCACCGGCGTAGTGGCGCCGTCCGATCAGCAGAATCACTATCGCGACGACATAGGCGAACGGTATCCACTGCAATGCGCCCAGCAGACCTAGCCTGTCGGACACAAATCCGACGACGAGGGGACCCAACGCCAGTCCGAAGATGTTGTTGGACAGGGTTCCGACGCCGAATGCCGACGCACGAATGGAAGGATGCGTGAGGCTGGCGGTGATCGCGGTGACAGCGCCGGCCGCGCCGGAGCAGAAGAAGGCTCCAATTCCGATCAGTACCAACTGCACCGGGCCGGTGTCGAGTCCGAACCCGATAAACAGTGCTGCAAGCGAGATCGCCGGGTACGTCACCGCAGCGAGCCATCGACGCGCCGGATTGTCGCGACTGATCCGGTCTGCCCCGATACCGCACAGCACCATTCCGGCGCCGATCAGAAGCACAAAACTGGAAGAGGCGAGTCCAGCGGCACTCGCTTCCATGTCGTAGTAACGGTTGAAGAAACTCGGCAACCACACGAGAAGAACTCCGGAGACGAAGAGTTGAAGGCCCCCACCGATATACACGCACATCAGCGAAAGATTGTTGAACAGACTCGAAAGAGGCGCTCGCGCACTGTCTGAACTTGCAGTGGCAGCAACGTCGGGGGCGTCAGCCCGGTTCCTGTCGATGCGCCCCTCGGTAACCACCATCCGCAGAATGAGAGCCAGTACGAGGCCGACTACTGCCATGAAGACAAACGCCGACCGCCATCCGAAGCGATCCGCGACTATGCCACCGAGCGCAACACCGATTACCGATCCGAAATACGTAGAAGCCATGAACGCGCCACTGAGCGAGGCGTGCAGACGAGGAGCGAACATGCTGAGCATGACCGCCATACCGACACTCGCATAGGCCGCCTCACCGAACCCGAGAAGCAGACGGGCACCGAACATTTGGCCGTAGCTCGTGGCCGCTGCGCTCAGTAGTGTCGCGACACTCCACACGACCGCCATGAGAACCACACTGCGAACACGCCCCCACCGATCCGCAAGTAGAGACAACGGCAGAGCAAGCACGCCGACGATCAGCGCGACTACGCTTGTGAGCGAGGCAAGTTGAGAGTCCGATAGTCCCCACTCCAGCTTCAACAGCGGAAATACCGCGCTGAGAACTTGCCGGGACATGTAGTCCGACATCATCAGCCCGGAAATCAACACGAAGACGATCCAGGGAAATGCCCTTGACGCGGCCTTCATCTCAGTCGATCGTCTTTTGTGTTCGTCCACTTGCATTTTCAGCGCCATCAACACTCCTGTTCAAACGGCCGGCGGACGGAACCTCGCGCCGTGCCGATCGCTGTCACTCCCGGGCCTTGTCGATCAGGTCTTGGACCAATGCCTCGGCCCGCGGCCAGTATCCGTACCCCACAGCCGGATTCAGGTGTCCTACCTCGCCGAGATCGAGCACCTGGCTGCCCCATCCTTCCGCCAGACCGACTACTCGCCGATAGTCCGCCAGCGGATCGTTGCGGCTAGCCGCGACCGTGCTGGGGAACGGCAGGCGCTGCCTCGGTACCGGCATCCATCCGTTGTCCTGCAACTGTTCCTGCGTCGGATACGGCTCTCCCATCGGAAAGTCGAAATCCGGCGGTGTGACAAGAAGAGCCCCGGCGATCGGGCGACTGTGTTGCCGGGCCCATTGCGCTGTGATCATCACACCCGCGCTATGCGCCACCAGGACAACAGGTCCCTCAATGTCAGAGAGCACCGCATCCAATGCGGCAACGCGCAAATCGCGGCTGAGTTTGTCGTGTTCGAGCGGCGGAACAGACCGCACTTTGTCGAGTTTCTTCTCGAGGTGCGTCTGCCAGTGATCCTCGACGTGGTCACGTAGACCCGGGACCAGTACTACCGTCGGTGATTCGATCATCAGGAACTCCGTACTTCTGTTGTGTCAGTTGACGATGACTGCCTGTGCAGCTTCAGGGGACGAACAAAGTTCGGGGGCATGAAGGTCACCCTCCATACCCCCGAACCCTGTCCCTCATCTACATGAACTC
>NZ_JALGQH010000005.1 GCF_022810305.1 Rhodococcus sp. ARC_M6 | reverse complement strand
GGTTTCTCCGACGGGGCATTGTTACCGGACTCGGGCGGCGGGATTGCTGGCGGGATCAACTGAACCGATCCCACCGGAGGGTGGGCCGCGGCGGCGGACCAAACTCGAGAACAAGGCTGCCCGGGTTCGGGGTGAACGCCGGCGGCGGCGTGCTGTGATGGATGTTCGGGCCCTGAAGTTGGCGCGGCGGGAGCGGCGGCTGGAGGTTCGGAGGCGGACTCGGTTGTTGCAGCGGTTGATGCGGGTGCGGGCGAGGGTGTCGGGACGTCAGTATGTGGTTCGTCCGAGGAGGCCGGTGGATTACGGGGATGATCCACCACCGTTCTGAAATTGAGTATCTTCGGCCTCAGTTCCGGGATTGTGGCCGAGTAGTTGTATTCGCTTCAGGTCCACAGTCTCCCGAATTGCTGAGACTACGGCTGCGACTTCACGGCGTCGTAGTGATTCTGGGCGGGCAACCAGCCAGTAGGCCAAACGCACCTCGATGTCGGCCGGTAGGACGCGGACAAGGTCCTCATGCCGATCGGCCATGAAGCACGGAAGAAGCCCGATTCCGGCTCCCGCACGCGTGGCCTCGATGTGAACGAATACGTTGGTGGACGTGACCGCTTCCCTCATCGAGACGGTGAGCTTGCGAGCAAGGTCGAGTTCATCGACCTGCAACATCGAGTCGATGAAGTACACGAGGGAATGATCGGCAAGGTCGGCCGGGCTCGCTGGAACCGTATGTTGACAAAGGTATTCGCGAGACGCATACAGCCCCAATGCGTAGTCGGCCAAGTGAATAGCTTCGGCGCGGTGGACGTGGGGCTTGCCGACAACCACTTCGATATCGAGTCCGGAGCGGATCTGCGAGGCTTTTCGTGTGGCGACGACGATCTCCACGCTCACTCGTGGATGCCGTTTGCGAACTGTTGCACCAGCCGGTGCGGCAATGTACGCGCTGAATCCGTCGGTTGCGGATACTCGGACAACGCCGTCGAGGAGGTGCTGTCCGTTGGGGTCCAGTGCCAAGTCGTTGACGGCTGCCTCGATCCGCTCCGCCGCCATCAGTGCCTGTCTGCCCAGGTCGGTCAGTTCCCATCCGCCGGACGCACGGACGAGCACTCGTCCACCCAGGCTTTTCTCGAGGCCGGCGATGCGCCTCGAGATGGTGGTGTGGTTGAGCCCGAGGTCGTCGGCCGCAGTGTTGAAACGCCCCGTGCGGCCTACGGCGAGGAGAACCAAAAGGTCGTCGGGATTCGGTCCGGGATTCATATCTGCATCTTTGCAGTTGAAGGCTGCGGTTTTTGTCATTGTTGTGAAACCGATCTGCATCAATACTCATCAAGCCAGAGGAAAGTGTGCGAGCGGTCACATTTGAGAATCGCTGCGAACTATGACGAGGGAGTCCACGATGAGCGTCGACAACAGGCCGAAGCCCGAAGCCGAAGCCCCACCATCGGGGTTGAAGAAGGTTGTCGGCGCATCGATGGCGGGGACCGTCGTCGAGTGGTACGAGTTCTTTCTGTACGGCACCGCTGCGACCTTGGTGTTCAGCAAGGTGTTCTTCCCGGGCGGCGGCAATGAGTTCGACGCGGTCATCGCGGCTTTCATCACGTACGCTGTCGGATTCGCGGCTCGTCCGTTGGGCGGCATCGTCTTCGGGTACTTCGGGGACAGGTTCGGCCGAAAGCAGCTGTTACAGTTCAGTCTCCTGCTCGTCGGCGCGGCAACTTTCCTGATGGGTTGCCTGCCCACCTATGGACAGATCGGGTATTGGGCGCCGGCGCTCCTCGTGACGCTCCGATTTATCCAGGGATTTGCAGTGGGTGGTGAGTGGGGCGGAGCGGTACTCCTTGTTGCAGAGCACAGTCCGAACCGGTCGCGAGGATTCTGGTCGTCCTGGCCGCAAGCGGGCGTTCCGATGGGCAATCTCGTCGCGACCGTGGTTCTGCTGATTCTGACGTCGACCCTGTCGGACGAGTCGTTCATGAGTTGGGGTTGGCGCGTTGCTTTCTGGCTTTCGGCAGTGATCGTTCTGGTCGGATATTACATTCGCACCAAAGTGACAGATGCTCCCATTTTCCTTGCCGCGCAAAAGGAAGCAGAGCTGGTCAAGGCGACGTCGTACAGTGTCTTCGAGGTAGTGAGGCGTTACCCCCGCGGCGTTCTGACCGCGATGGGTCTTCGCTTTGCCGAGAATGTCATGTACTACCTCGTCGTGACGTTTTCGATCACCTACCTCAAGCTGGTAGTGCATGCCGACACCTCGCATATTCTGTGGTGGATGCTCATTGCTCACGCCGTGCACTTCGCGGTAATTCCTTTGGTAGGCAAGCTGTCCGACACCATCGGTCGCCGCCCGGTCTACATGATCGGTGCCGTCACCGCCGGAACCTGGGGCTTCTTCGCCTTCCCGATGATGAACAGCGGACACAACGCGGTCATTCTCTCGGCGATCATCATCGGCCTTGTGTTTCACGCGTTCATGTATGCCGGCCAACCTGCGATCATGGCCGAGATGTTCCCGACCCGGATGCGTTACTCCGGAGTGTCTTTGGGATATCAGGTGACGTCGATCGTGGCAGGATCGCTGGCGCCGATTATCGCCACGGCGCTTCTCCGCAAGTTCGATTCCTCGGTTCCCATTGCCGTGTACTTGCTGTTTGCCTCACTGATCACCATCGTCGCGGTCTTCTTTGCCCGTGAGACCAAAGGCATTTCGCTTGAATCCGTCGACGAGGCAGATGCGCTGGTGCTGGCGAACGAGCGAGCCGGTGTTCCCGCATGACGCTCGCGGGGAAGTCGGCATTGGTTACCGGTGGTGCAAGCGGGATCGGTGAGGCGTGCGCCCGAATGCTTGCCGCCCGAGGTGTCCACGTCACAGTTGCAGATGTCGATGATGTCGCGGCGAAATCGCTGGCCGACGAAATCGACGGCAATGCTTGGGCAGTCGATCTCCTCGATACGGATCAACTCACGACTCTTGCGTTGGAGGCCGACATCCTGGTCAACAGTGCCGGTATTCAACGGGTCAGTCCGGTCGAAGACTTCGATGTCGAAGACTTCCGGAGGATTCAGCGACTCATGGTCGAAGCGCCGTTCCTTCTTATCCGTGCGGCCCTGCCATACATGTACCGCAACGGTTTCGGGCGCATCCTCAACATTTCCTCCGTGCACGGCCTGCGGGCGTCCCCATTCAAGAGTGCCTATGTCGCCGCAAAACACGGGCTCGAAGGTTTGTCGAAAGTCGTTGCTCTCGAAGGTGCTTCGCACGGTGTTACCAGTAACTGCGTCAACCCGGGATATGTGTTGACGCCACTCGTGCAGAGTCAAATCGCTGACCAGGCAAAGGTTCACGGCATCAGCGAATCCGATGTGGTCGAGAAGGTGATGCTGACGGAGAGTGCGATCAAGCGGATGGTGGAGCCGTCGGAGGTGGCCTCACTGGTCGGTTGGCTGGCTTCGGTCGATGCAGCCATGGTGACCGGTGCGTCGTACACCATGGACGGCGGGTGGAGCGCACGATGACAACCCTAGCTGGGTGCGCACGTGCCACCGATCGGTAATTCTTGTGCCCGAGTGCCGATCCAGGTGCCGATGTCGTCGAGCATCGCCGTACCGTCGGAAAAGGTTCCGGAGTTGGGCTTTGCAGCGATCGCCACAGCGAGTTGGCCTGTGCCGCTGGTGATGATCCCGAATTGACGGACCAGGTACCCGCCGTCCTGGTCCGGACCCCAACCGCCCTTGAAGCGGGCTTTCGGGATCACTCCCAGGCCCCAGAGTTGATCGGGGCTGACGTCACCCATGAAGTCCAGCACCTCGGCGGCGTCGGTGCGACAGGGCAAGGTCGCTGCGAATTGCGCTTGATCGTTGAGCGACCACTGCGTTTGCCCGAAAGCGCTGAATTCGGTTCGGAGAACTTGTGATTCGACAGTCGTCGAGACATCGCCCGACGTGGCGAGGACCGATTCGACCTTCGCTGCTGCGCTGGCGGGGTCTCCGAGTTCGGACCACAGGACTTCGGCTGATTCGTTGTCCGACATGGTGATTGCTCGACTGATCGCGGTGAGTTGCTTTCCGTCGACGGTACCGGTCTTGCCGGCTTCTCCGAGAGCTGCGATAGACAAGGGGACTTTGATGGTCGACCACGCAACACCACTGCGCCAGTCTCCGGCGGTGAGGGACTGACCGCCGCCCACCGGAACGAGGGTGATTCCCACCGTGCCGTCGAGTGTCTTGCTCAGGGCAGCAAAGCCTGCGAGCGGCCCGGCACCGTCGAGTGGAACTGGCACTGCCGGTGTTACTTCCGCAGGAACAGCAACGCTGTCGGTGACGGTCTCGTTCTTCGGAACGTCGGCATCGGTGGGAATAGTGCAGGCCGATAGTGCTGCCGCTGCCACCACTACAAGGCCGAGGACCAGCCTGGAATCAGTAGACATACACGACCGCGTTGTTGCCGCCGGTGCAGGTGACTACCTTGGTGCCGCTGCAACTCATGGAATAGCGGGTATTGGTGACGGGGCTGACGGCACTGATCGTGACCGTCGTACCGCGCTGGCTCTGATTCACGTATTGGGAGCGCACCGCTTCGGCGAATTCACACGACGTTACTGTGCTGCCGACGGCGGAATTCGGGTATTCACTGTTGGGGAAGACCGAACTGCACGGGGATGCGTTGCGCGGGAGGGTCTCGCCGGCACCCGGAGCGGCGGTGGTGGTGCGAGGTGCCTGAGACTGCGAGGTAACTCTGGCCGAGGACGTCGCGGCTGCGGACGTATCTGAAGTTCTGTCGAATATCAGCGGGCGGATCCAGACGAGCGCAACTACGACCACGACTGCGAGAACACCGGCAGCGAGGAGTATCCACAACCAGAGCGGTGTTCGTGGTGGCGGTACAGGTGGGTAGCCGCCCTGTGGCGGATAGCCCGGTGGTGGGTAACCAGGCGGTGGGCCGTTGCCAGGCGATGGCGGAACGGGTTGGGGGTGCACGGGGTCGGAATTCCACGGATATGGCGGTTGGGGGGTATTCATCTCGTGGAACTCCTGACCCGATAATGCGGCGTTTGTCTGCGTTATGTATATCGGATCGGGGCGACAGGATTGTTTTCCACTAGTGGGTCAGGACAAGTTTGAGGGCCACGATAATTGTGGCGACTGCGGCGAGTCCGAAGGCCGCGATATGGGTTTCGGTGCTCACCTTTTCGCCGTGGAGACGACTGATCACGTAGCTGGTCGATCCGATGCGCAGGACAAGTACGAGTTCGGCGATCAATTGAGCCGTCCGGGGCTCGAAGAGATTGATCCAGGCTGTGCCCAGGATTACGACCGGAACGACGGCTGACGTGAGAATCGGTACGGAATCGCGGAGGGCGTCTAGCCTCTCGCGACCGGATAGTTGTCGATCATTGCGAATACTTTCGCCCACCCCCTCGGCAAAGGTGTGGGCAATGTACGTCGAGAGCGCTGTGCCGATGACAATGGCAACTCCGAGCGATTCTTCGGATCGCATCACCGGAATCAGGGCAGCAAGCGCCAGGATGTTTCCGTAGATGTATGCGGTGGTCCGGGCAGCGACGCGTTCTTGCCCGAGCGGTTCACCTCGCGAGGTGATCGGACGATTCAGTAGAGTCCGGAAATCCCAATCCATCCGTCGAGCATGGCAGATCAGACGCGCGGGCTGTAGTGCATCGGGTTATCACGTTGATCGAGAGGCGGCAGATTGCGGGCGGGAGTGTGAACCAGGGGAGCGTCGGCGGGTGTCTTACCGTGTGCACGATCCCAGCCGGCGCGGGCGCGGGGTTGATAGTGGTAACGCCAGGGGACAAGACGGAAAGCCGCATTGACGGCTTTCCCGACGATCCTGTGGATCTTCGCGTCGCGGGCGCTCCAGGAGTAGCCGAGAAGATCACGTACGGATTGGTCGTACATCCCGACGGTCAGCCAGATGAATCCTCGGGCGATGGGGATACGGACGACGCGCCAGATCGGGTCGGGTAGCCACGTCATGAACGGCGGCTTGCCCAGGGCAGACAGGTCGAGGACGTCGCGGGTGGCCTTGTTGTCTTCGAGTATGTTGCGGCACATGTGATCCCAATACTCCTGGAAGGCTTCCCAGGTTTCGGGGACTGGTCGCATGCTCATGCCGTAGAGGCGATACCACTGGATATGCTCGGTGAAGAGTTGTTGCTTCTGGGCGTCGGTAAGACCGCCCGAAAAGTTCTCGGCCGTGACGATGGTGCCCATGAAGAACGTGGCGTGCGCCCAGTAGAAGGTGTCGGGATCGAGTGCGTGGTACCGGCGCCCGAACTTGTCGACGCCTTTGATGTTGGTGTGGTAACCCCGTACCTGAAGTGCGGTTTCCTCGGCGCGATCACCGTCGAACACAACTCCGGCGATGGGGTAGAGCGAGCGGTACAGTCGCTCCCAGCGCTCGTCGAAGAATTTCGAATGTTCTTCGACGCCGGCGCCGAGGCCCGGATGCATGTTCTGCATCGAGCCTGCCCACGGGCCCTGCAGCATTCCCCGCCAGTCGCCGAAGTACTTCCACGTCAGGGAATCGGGACCCAGCGGTGTGGGCGCGGCACCGTCACCTGTTTGACTACGCATGTTGTCAGATTAGGATCAGCAACACCAGTAGTCAAGGAATCGGGGCAAGCGTGGGTATCGAAGAACGGCGTGCAATACGAAAGGCAACGCTGTTCGACGTGGGCGTGACGCTTCTCGGAGCGGTCGACGGATCAGCCGTCAACGTGCGAGCGGTGTGCAAAGCAGCCGGGCTCACGGAGCGGTACTTCTACGAGAGTTTCACCGACCGGGATGAGTATGTTGTGTCGGTTCACTCCTTTGTCGCGGAGCGCGCGCAGTCGGCGCTGGCGACAGCCGTGGCCACAGAGTCCGGTACCGAAGCAGTGGCAACGGCGGCGGTGGACGCGTTTGTGAAGTTGATGGTCGACGATCCGGCGATGGGCCGAGTGCTGTTGATCGCACCGCTTTCCGAGCCGGTTCTCAATGGACGCGGAATCCAGTCGATGCCGGCCTTCGTGGATCTGGTGTACGCCCAACTTTCCGAAATCAGTGATCCGGTGGACAAGCAACTGGTTGCCGTCGGATTGGTGGGTGCGCTGTTCACACTGTTCATCGGTTACCTCGACGGCAGTATCGACATCGACCGCGAACGCTTTGTCGCGCACTGCGTCCGCTTGCTCACGAGGGCCAATCACGCGTAGTCGGTTGGCACGACGGGCAGAAGAAGATCTGTCGCTCGGTGAGTTGATCGGGTCCGAGTAGGTCGTCGAGGATGCGAGTTCCGCACCGCCGGCAGGGTTTTCCGGCGCGGCCGTACACCCACGTTTCTCGTCCGCGGCGGGTATCGCCCGTGGTAACCCGAATTCGACGGTCCTTGTTGGCATTGATGATGCGGAACGAAAGATCGACCACAGCGTCGAGGTCCGGAACATCCGTCGTCGGTGTCCGAGGATGAAGTCCACGGAGGAAACAGATTTCGTTCCGATAGATATTGCCGAGACCGGCGAGGACACGTTGATCGAGTAGTGCTGTTCCGATCGGTTGTATGCCGACGGCGTCTAGATTGGCCCGTGCCTGGGTGGGGTTCCAGTTCGGTCCCAGCAGATCCGGTCCGAGGTGCCCGATCACGGAATCTTCCTGGCTCCGGTCGATAATCTCGGTGATTCCAAGCGAAAAACCCACTGCGACGGCATCTTCAGTGGCAAGGATGATCCTTGCTTGATGTGCGGGGCGACGCCACCGCTCGCCGGGGCGGTAGATCTGCCACGCACCTTCCATCTTGAGATGTGTGTGGATGGACGCGTCGTCGACCCGAATCATCAGGTGCTTGCCTCGGCTGACGACGGAGTCGACGTGTGTGCCCGTCAGGTCGACTGTGGCGTATCGAGGGACTCGAACGTCGCAGGCTGTCAGGATCTTTCCTTCGAGTGCCGCGCGCAGTGCCTGTGCCGTCTGCCAGACGGTATCGCCTTCGGGCATCAGGATCTCACCATCTTCAGGACCCCAGCATCTTCAAGACCTCAGCCGGTATCCGCGAGGCGTTGCGGCAAAACCCGCTTCCACCAGAATCGGCGCAAAATCGTTGCCGTGAATCGTTGCTCCGTCTACCTTTTCGACCACCAGTTTCTCGACCGCACGATGTTTGACCATCTGTGCCAGAGATGTTGCTGCCGTGCGGAGTACGCCGCTGTCATCGGTGAAGGTAAGGATGGTTCGGCCACCGCGCTCGATAAAGAGCGTCAATTCGCCTTCTACGAGCACGACCAGAGCGCCGGCTTTGCGGCCTGGCCGGTGACCCGGTGATTCTTCACCGTTGGACCCAGGCCAGGGCAGTGCTGCGCCGTACGGGTTGGCGGGATCGCAGGCAGCGAGAGTGACCGTCGCAGAGGAAGTGTGGCGCCCTTCGATGGAATCTCCGAACGTCCGCAACCGATCAACGACGGCGGGCGTCGAGAACTGGGCCCCGCCCAAAGTGTCGACAAAATATCCGCGTCGGGCTCGGCCGTTGTCCTCGAAAGTGCTGAGCACCTTGTAGATCAGCGCGAACCCCCCGGGGACGTTCTCGCTGACCACGCTGCCGCGAGTCACCACGCCGTAGCGTTCGAGAAGGAGATCTGCAGTGGCGTGGGCGCGGACGGTGGGGTCGGGTTCTGCGGGTGGCAACACGAACCAGCGCCCCGCAGCGATGGCGGGTCCGGTACGAGCGGGCACGGCAGGACGCATCATTCCGCGATACGGGCGAGCGCGGGGAACGCGTCGGGGGATCCGGTGGCTGGTGGTGGTTCGGGTGGTGTCGGACAGCAATGCGCGGAGCGGGGCGACCGTGTCGTTGCCGATGTGTCCGAGCCACACCAACTCCCAGAGTGCCGTGGTGAGGGCGCCGTCGTCGGTCGCTTCGAGGGCGTCGGCAATATGTCGGAAGAAGTACGCGCCACCGCCGGCGAGGAGGTCGAGGACCTGTTGCTGCAAGTCCGAGACATCGGTATCAGCCGGCGGATTGAGGGTGACGGGAGCAAGATCCGCCGGGTGCAGAACTATCCATCCGTCCTTGCTCGAGATGGCTCCCGACCCTGACCACAACACCTCGCCCGTCGAAGTCAGTTCGTCGAGCATGGCCGGCGAGTAGTCGGTGATACGGCTGGGCAAGATCAAGGATTCGAGTGCCGACGCCGGAATGGGAACGCCGGCAAGCTGATCGATCACGGTTGCGACGCCGTCGATGCCGCGGAGGGTTCCACCGACATGCTGCCAGCTGGGCAGGAAGCGGCCCAACGTTGCGGTACTGACCGGCTCGACCTCTTGGCGGGCGGCTGCGAGGGAGCGACGACGCAACCGCCGCAGAACTTCGGCGTCACACCATTCGCTGCCGACGGAGCCAGGTCGGAACTCGCCTTCCAACACTCGCTTCTCCAGGGCCAATCGCCCGAGGACATCGCGTGCCACGGACACGCCGACGCCGAATCTTGCGGACGCGTCGGCGAGTGTGAAAGGACCGTGGGTGCGGGCATATCGGCTCAGGAGGTCTTCGAGCGGTTGATCTGCAGGTTCGATGAACGCGGCGGGTACTCCGATGGGAAGTGGCACGCCGAGTCCGTCGCGCAGGCGAGCGGCATCCTCGATCGCAGTCCACCAATGCTGCCCGGAAAATGAAACCTGAAGGGCGCGTTTGTCTGCGACCAACTTCTCGAGCCAGGCTACGGGATCTTCGAGGCTGCGGGCAGCAACTTCTTCGGTGGTCAGTGGACCGAGCATCCGCAGGAGATCGGCAACTCCTTCGAGATCTTTTGCCTGCCGCTCCGGAACGAGCCTTTGGAGCTCACGTTCGGCCACCTCGATGACGGCGCCGTCGAGTAGTTCACGGAGTTCGACGCGGCCGAGGAGTTCGGCCAGCAAGGTCGAGTCGAGAGAAAGTGCGGCAGCACGCCTTTCGGCGAGGGGGCTGTCGCCCTCGTACATGAACGCGCCGACGTAGTTGAACAACAATGCGCTGGCGAAAGGTGACGGTGACGCCGTCTCGACGTCGACGATCCGGATCTGCCGCTTCGCGATCTTGCCGAAGAGTTCTTTGAGGGCCGGAAGGTCGTACACGTCCTGGAGGCATTCACGCACCGTCTCGAGCAGGATCGGGAACGTGGGGAATTTGCGGGCCACGTCGAGGAGTTGTGCGCTGCGTTGGCGCTGCTGCCACAGGGGTGCGCGTTTACCGGGATTTCGGCGGGGGAGAAGTAGTGCGCGAGCGGCACATTCACGAAATCTGGAGGCAAAAAGTGCGGAGCCGCCTACTTCCTGCGTCACCAGATCCTCGATGTCGTCGACATCGAATGCAAACAGTTCTGCGCCGGGAGGTTCGTTCTCGGTATCAGGTAGTCGGATGATGATGCCGTCGTCGGACGCCGTGGGACTGGAGTCGACGCCGTACCGCTCCTGCAACCTCGCACCGATAGCCAGTGCCCAAGGGGCGTGGACCCGTTGGCCGTAGGGAGAGTGGAGAACCAGGCGCCAGTCGCCGAGTTCGTCGCGGAACCGCTCGACCACCAGGGTGCGATCCGACGGCACCTGGCCGGTCGCGTTTTTCTGTTCGTTGACCAGTTGGATCAGGTTGGTGGTGGCGTTGTGGTCCAGACCGCCGACGCGGCAGCGTTCGAGGACATCGGCCTCGTTGCCCAGTGCGGTTTCGCGGATGAACTGTCCCAAGGCCTGGCCGAGTTCTGCCGGGCGCCCCAAACCGTCACCGTGCCAGAACGGGAGACGTCCCGGCATGCCGTAGGCGGGACTGACGAGGACACGATCGAAGGTGATTTCTTCGATCCGCCAACTGGTAGCGCCCAACGCGAAGACGTCTCCGACGCGGGATTCGTAGACCATTTCTTCGTCGAGTTCGCCGACACGGGAGGACGGCGTGGAGCCTGCGGAATGCCCAGAGTCTCTGCCTCCCAACATGTAGACGGTGAAGAGACCGCGGTCGGGGATGGCGCCGCCCGAGGTGACGGCTAGACGCTGGGCGCCGGGCCGCCCCGTGAGGGTGTTGGCTTCGCGATCCCAGACCAGGCGTGGGCGTAGTTCGGCGAACTCGTCCGACGGATAGCGGCCGGCCAGCAGATCGAGCGTTGACTCGTAGGCGGAGCGGGGAAGTGTTGCAAACGAACCGCTTCGGCGGACCATGTCGAACCAGTCGTCGACGTCGATGGGTTCGAGCGCCGTCGCGGCAACTGTCTGCTGGGCGAGTATGTCGAGCGGATTGGCCGGGACCGCAAGGGCTTCGATCTTGCCTTCGACCATGCGCTCGACGGTGACGGCGCAGTGGATGAGATCGGTGCGATGTTTCGGGAACACCACGCCGCGTGAGATCTCGCCGACCTGGTGACCGGCGCGACCGACGCGTTGCAGTCCGCTGGCAACCGACGGCGGAGCTTCCACTTGAATGACGAGATCAACAGCACCCATGTCGATTCCGAGTTCGAGGCTGCTGGTCGCGACGACGCAGCGCAATCGGCCGGACTTGAGGTCGTCTTCGATGAGGGCGCGCTGATCTTTGCTGACGGAACCGTGATGGGCACGAGCAAGCAACGGCTCGGCGCCGAAGTTAACCTCGGTAGGAGTGCCGATCTGTGATGGTGGACGCGGCATCTTGTCGACGGATACGCCGGTGCGTTCGGCATGAATCTCGTTGAGACGCGCCGTCAACCGCTCGGCGAGCCTTCGTGAATTGGCGAACACGATGCACGAACGGTGCTCCAGCACGAGGTCGACGATCTGCTCCTCGACATGCGGCCAGATGGAACCTGCTTGGGGAGTGGGGGATTCGGAACCGTCGGACGGAGCGGCGATACCCAGTTCGGTCATATCCTCGACGGGTACTCGGACCGTGAGATCAAAAGTCTTGGCGGCCGGAGGCGCCACGATGCGGATGGGGGCGGAGCCGGAGAGGAACCGTCCGACTTCCTCGTGGGGACGCACGGTGGCGGACAAGCCGATTCGCTGCGCCGGCCGCTCGAGTAGGGCGTCGAGGCGTTCGAGGGAGAGAGCGAGGTGTGAACCGCGTTTGGTACCGGCGACGGCATGGACCTCGTCGACGATGACGGTGTCGACGCCGACCAAGGTTTCTCGCGCAGCCGACGTCAACATCAGGAACAGGGATTCCGGGGTCGTGATCAGGATGTCCGGTGGCCGCTTGATCAGTGAGCGTCGATCAGCGGGAGAAGTATCGCCCGAGCGAACACCGACAGTGATTTCCGGCGGCGTGAGACCGAGCCGTTTGGCTGTTTGAGTGATGCCGACCAACGGAGCCCGGAGGTTACGTTCGACGTCGACACCGAGGGCCTTGAGCGGCGAAATGTAGAGGACTTTGGTGGTGCGGTCACTGCCGTCGTGACCGGCCAGCTGATCGAGTGCCCACAGAAATGCGGACAGTGTCTTGCCGGAACCGGTGGGGGCGACAACAAGTGTGTGCGCGCCACTGGCAATGGATTCCCAGGCGCCCAGTTGCGCGTCGGTGGGGGCGGTGAAGGCACCGTCGAACCATTCTCGTGTCGCGGGCGAGAACCTTTCGAGGACTTCAGTCACCTGTCCATAGTGCACCTACCCACCGACAAGACGCTCGACCAGAGATGTCTTGATCGTGGGGCGGGTTGCGGCCACCAGCGTAAATGTCGCTTCACGCATCAACCGTTCGGCCGTGTTGCTACCCACCAGGGACCGGCTGCCGGTGGCGGTGACCAGGGCGGCCGCCACGCGAACTGCGAGTTCCGACGCGGCGGCGCGGGCAGCAGACATGTCGGCGCGGTCCGCCAGCGCCAGATCGAGGTGGCGGCGGGTGGCGGCAGCCTGCTCGGTGAAAGTGTCGACATCGACGCCGAGGTCGTGGAGTTCGGTGATCGCGCGACGGGCAACCCCCATCGCCATGGCTCCGTTGAACCACAGACCGGTCAACTGCGTGCTCTGGAACTGTTCATCGTCGACTACCGCCGCGATGTCGGTGTCCGGAATCTCGAAACCGTCGAAAACTATACGCGCGGTGTTGCTTCCGCGGGCAGCGATCAGTGGAAGCACCTCGACCGTAAGGCCCGGTGCGAGGGTCGCCGGGACGACCGCGTGGACTATGGAATTGTCGAACTCGTCTCTGGCCGATACAAGCAGGATGTCGACGATTCCCCAGCCGGTCACGAAGGGCGCCGTGCCGTCGAGGACGTATCCGTTGTCGACGCGACGAGCCCAGAGGAGCGGCGGGTTGGGAATCGCGCCGGCGTAAGCAACTCCACCCTGGAGGGATCCGGTGATGAGTGAGTCCCAGTACTGCTTGCGCAGTGCATCGTTGGACGTCGAGGCCAACGCCCCCACGACGCCATGATGCTGCATCCACGTGAATGCCGTAGCGAGGCAACCACCGCACAGTGTTTCGACGACCTCCACCAACTCTGCAGCGGACGGACCGTCGGCACCGAGGGCTGCGAGTCCGTAAAAACCCTCCGCTGCCAGGGCGTCGAAATGGCTACTCGGGATTTCACCGTCCGCGTCAACGCTGTCGGCAACGGGGAATAGGACGCTATCGGCGATCTCGCGCGCAAGTTCGGGCCACATGGTCACGGTGAAAAGCGTAGGCGGTCGATCGGAACGGCGCTGGCGAACTCACGATCACGAACCTGGCGAGTTATCCGAACTCGACTCCCTGAGCCAGTGGTAGCTGATTCGAGTAGTTGACGGTATTGGTGGCGCGGCGCATGTAAGCCTTCCATGAATCGGATCCGGACTCACGCCCACCGCCGGTTTCTTTCTCACCGCCGAAGGCACCGCCGATTTCGGCTCCCGAAGTCCCGATGTTGACGTTGGCGATTCCGCAATCGGAACCGTCGACCGCCAGAAACCGTTCGGCTTCACGCTGATCAAGCGTAAAGATCGATGATGAAAGTCCTTGTGGTACTTCGTTGTGGAGTCTGATGGCGTCGTCGAATTCGCGATAGGTCAGTACGTACAGGATCGGGGCGAAGGTCTCGGCTCGAACCACCGCGCTCTGTGCCGGCATTCGCACCAGCGCAGGAGTCACGTAGTAACCCGTATCTCCGACGCGCTCACCGCCACACACGACCGTTCCACCTTCGGCGCGCACCGACTTCAGAGCCTTGTCCATGGAGTCGAAAGCAGCCTCGTTGATCAGCGGGCCGACCAGGACGCCATCGTCGAACGGGCTGCCCACCCGCAGTTGCGCGTAGGCAGCAGAAATTCGATCGATCAGACCGTCCGCTATCGACTCGTGAACGATCAACCGGCGCAACGACGTACACCGTTGGCCCGCAGTTCCGGCGGCTGAGAAAACGATCCCGCGGACAGCGAGGTCGAGATCCGCCGACGGGGTGACGATCGCCCCGTTGTTTCCGCCCAGTTCGAGTAGACTGCGCCCGAACCTCGCCGCAATCCGCGGCGCGACCTCGCGTCCCATCCGGACTGAGCCGGTGGCGCTCACGAGAGCGACCTGCACGTTGTCAACCAGGCGTTGGCCGATCTCTCGTCCGCCGATGACCAGTTGGTGGATCTCTGCCGGAGCACCGCATTCTGCAAGGGCACGTCGTAAGAGAGCGTGGCATGCCAGCGCCGTGAGCGGTGTGGTTTCGGAAGGCTTCCAGACAATCGCGTCGCCGCACACCAGAGCGATAGCCGTGTTCCAGGACCACACCGCCACCGGGAAGTTGAAGGCGGAGATGACACCGACAACGCCAAGGGGGTGCCAGGTCTCCATCAGTCGGTGGCCAGGCCGCTCCGAAGGCATTGTCCGTCCGTACAGTTGGCGCGAAAGACCAACGGCGAATTCGCAGATATCGATCATTTCCTGCACTTCGCCGAGCGCTTCCGACGTGACCTTGCCGGCCTCGAGTGTGACGATCTCGGCAAGGTCGGCCTTGTGTTCACTCAAGAGTTGGCCGAGTTGCCGTACCACCGCCCCCCGAGTCGGGGCCGGAACCGTGCGCCAGGCCAGAAATGCCTGATGCGCAGCAGAAACCGCGTCGTCGACGTCACTGACGGATTGCTGGGCGACGGTACGAAGTTCGGTTCCCGTCACGGGAGTGCGCGCGCTGAGATTGCCGGTCGGCCAGTCGGCTCCGCATCGGGAGAGCGCTGATTGTGCGCGCTCGGCGAGGGCGGACGGATCGGGAAGGATCACGGGTCACTCCTTTGATCGGCACGGGAGGCGTCCTGTTGCTCTCGGTACAACTCGAACGGATCGAGTATCGATCGTTCGATTGCGCCCTCGAGTTGATCCTGCCCGTAATCGGCGCTGAGCGCATCGGAAACGAATTCGGACGCCGAGTCAAGGTTGGACGCAAAGATCCCAGCCGCGGAAGCCGGTAGGAAGTCCTCGTACACAATGGGCTCACGTACCAGCGTCGAACCCTCGCGACGGTACGTGAAGTACGCCAGATCGGCGTCGGCAAGGCCGTCCTCGGTAGTGGGAAATGTGTTCTCCCACAACGCAGTTTCGGTGCAACCGATCAGGGAGTCGTAGATATCTCGCCCTTTGTGCGTCAGCGCGATGCCGCGTGCTTCTACCTCACCGAAACGCACTCGGACGGGCCCGTCGGTGATCGATCCGTCGGCCTCCCGGAAGCGGCGGATCTCGTCCAGTGCCCGAAACGACGTTTGCCGCAGCAGAAGTGGCGGTCCTTTCCACCGCGGTGGTCCTTGGATTCGGTCGATCATGGTGATGCCGCGGGCGGTCATGCGTCGGTACAACTCGTCGATATCGAGTACTCGCGGGGTGAGGTGGTTGATGTGTGTTGTTTCTTGCCCGGCAATATCGGCGGCCACGGGTGAGATGCGGGCGAGTTCGCGGAACCACGACGCGTCGATCGGTTCGGTTCCGAGACGGAAGGCACGTGTCGCGGCGTCGACGAACTGTGTCGCGTGCGGCTCCGGCAAACCTCCGTCGCTGTGTGCGGCCCGGGCCACGCGAAGAAGTTCAGGGGAGAACAGGGTGCGTCTGCGAAGGTAGGCAGCGATTCGGCGCTGGAGATCGGTGTCGAAGAAGCGTTGGTCTTCGATTGCCAGTACGGATGTGAAAACCCGAAATGGGTTGTGCGCGAGTTCAGTCGGATCGATGGGACGGAAAGCTGTCGATACCACGGGGACCGGAGGATCTGCGATCCGCAAGTCGTAGTACCCGACCGGCGACATTCCGAATCCGCCGAAGAGAACTGCCGCGTCCCGCAGTTCGTCGAGAGTCCCCAACCGGATCGCTCCGTGTCGTTCTGCGCTCACTCGGCTGAGGCTGCCCACGTTCTCCCGGTCGGGGTGGGAGGCAACGAAGTCGCGATTGACCTGCCTTGTTACATCGACGAGAGTGTTGTATGCGGGAACTTCACTTCCGTACATGTGTCCGAGTTGGGCCGCAAAACGGGAACGCAACTGCCATGAATCAGTCATGTGCACCCCTTGTTACGTTAATGTGCGCGGGTGGGTGAAATAGAGCAAAGTGAGAATTCTGCTGTTCCGATCGACGACACGGACAGGGTGCTGATCCGAGAACTGGCTTCGGACGGACGTGCCACTTTGTCGGCTCTTGCCGAGAAGGCTGGTCTTTCGATCTCAGCGGTGCAGTCGAGAGTGCGTCGGCTCGAGTCTCGCAAGGTGATCCGCGGCTACTCAGCGAAGGTAGATCCCGAGTCTGTCGGTCAGAACTTGGCGGCATTTGTGGCCATCACCCCTCTCGATCCTTCTCAGCCCGACGATGCGCCGGCGCGCCTGCGGCGTCTGCCGGCGGTGGTGGCGTGCCACTCGGTGGCCGGCGACGACAGTTACGTGCTTCTCGTCCGAGTCGCATCACCGCGGGCGCTTGAATCGCTGTTGCAGGAGATTCGGACAGTCGCAAACGTCGGAACCCGAAGTACGATCATTCTACAAACTTTTTACGACGAATAGCCGCAGTCGTAGTAAATTTTCCTGCCCATCATCGACTTTGACGGAACATGGACATATCGTGAGCGTATGAGTACCGCGATGCAGGGCGTGGGCGGCAGTACCGAGTTTCCGGTGTTCGACGTGTTGAACGCCAGTATTCTCACGGACGGGTTCGATCTTGTTCTCGACCTCGAACGTTCGCACGGTGTGTATCTGGTGGATCTGCGCACCGGAACCGAATACTTGGACATGTTCGGTTTCTTCGGTTCGTCGGCCCTCGGAATGAATCATCCGGGCATTGCTGCCGACGAGAAGTTTCAACGTGAGTTGGCGGTGGCCGCATCCAACAAGCCGAGCAATTCCGATGTCTACAGTGTGCCGATGGCTCGGTTCGTCGACACGTTCGTTCGAGTTTTGGGGGATCCGGCTCTCCCGCATCTGTTTTTTGTGGACGGCGGAGCTCTCGCCGTCGAAAATGCGCTCAAGGTGGCGTTCGACTGGAAGAGTAGAGTCAACGAAACTGCTGGGCTGTCAACGGATTTGGGGGCCAAGGTCCTGCACCTGACCGAAGCGTTCCATGGGCGCAGCGGATACACGATGTCGCTGACCAACACCGAACCGGGCAAGGTGGCGAGGTTCCCCAAGTTCGACTGGCCGCGGATCACTTCGCCGTATCTCGCCGAGGGGCAAGATGTGGCATCTGCGGAGCGTTCGAGCCTCGAGCAGGCGCGGCGTGCATTCTCCGAAAATGTCGGTGACATAGCTTGTTTCATCGCCGAACCGATCCAAGGTGAAGGCGGCGACCATCACCTTCGGCCGGAGTTTCTGCAGGCGATGCAAAAACTGTGCCGGGAGAACGACGCGCTGTTCGTTCTCGACGAGGTCCAGACCGGGTGTGGGCTTACCGGAACTGCCTGGGCTTACCAGCAATTGGGGTTGGAGCCGGACGTCGTGGCCTTCGGTAAGAAGACTCAAGTGTGTGGAATAATGGCCGGCGGCCGGGTAGACGAGGTGCCGGACAACGTGTTTCACGTCAGTTCGCGAATCAACTCGACCTGGGGTGGCAACCTGACGGACATGGTGAGAGCCCGTCGAATCCTCGAAATCATCGAACGGGATCGTTTGATCGATCGTGCCCGGTTTACCGGCGCGCACCTGCTCGATCGGCTCAGGGAATTGTGTGGAAGGTTCGACTACGTCGCCGAACCTCGTGGACGCGGTCTGATGTGCGCGATCACCCTGAACAGCAAGGAATTACGTGACCGCGTTGTTTCCCGATTGTGGGAAGGCGAACGTGTGATCATCCTCCCGACCGGAGTTCGAGGCATCAGATTCCGTCCACCGTTGACCGTGACGATCGGTGAGCTGGACGCGGCGGTCGACGCCCTGGAAAGAGTTCTGATCCGAGTCAATCGCTGAGTTTCCGCCAGACCCGGTCCGGTGTCATCGGTACGGCGTACATCCTTGCGCCGCAGGCATCCGCGATCGCATTGGCCAGCGCTGGTGCTACCGGATTGAACGGAGCCTCGCTCATCGATTTGGCGCCGAAGGGCCCCAACTTGTCGTAGGTATCGGCAAAGAGGACTTCGGTGTTCGGGAGATCCGCCAACTGTGGAATATGGTAATTCCGCAGCGTGGGATTGACCACGAGACCCTGTTCGATGACGACCTCCTCGAACAGTGCGGCGCCGAGAGCCTGTCCCACACCACCTTCCACCTGCCCGCGCAATTGAGCGGGGTTCAGCACGGTTCCGGCATCAGCGGCCTGGACCGATTGCAGAATGACCACCCGGCCCGTCGCGGTATCGACCGCGACATGAAAACCGTGGACATTGAACGAGACCGAGCGGGGGGTTCCGTCGTGACGGCCGTCGGCCGAGAGCGGACCACTCTCGAGTATCGTCGAGAAATCGATGCGGCGGTCTCCGACGTCGACTCCGTCTGCGGCGAGTGCTGCCAGGCCGGGGCAGATAGCTTGTGCGCGTGCGAGTATCCGGTCGCGGAGGCGTTCACACGCGATCAACAGTGCTTTGCCCGCTACGACGGTACCGGTCGATCCGAATGCGCCGGTGTCGTGTCCTCCGGTATCGGTATCGGATTGAACGATCACGATGCGATCGACACTCGTCCGAAGTTCGGTGGCGGCAATCTGCTGATGAACTGTGGTTGTTCCGTTCCCGAATTCGGCCGTGCCGATTCGCACCACGTACCGGCCATCGGATTCGAGTGTCACGGTGGTGTCGGCGACGTGGCCGCGCGGCGGGATCGTGGCGATCATGGCAATTGCCATGCCCCGACCGGTTTTCCACGGTGATCCTGGCTCTGGCGCTGTCCCACGCCCGCTCGAAAGTGCAGTCTCGACCAAGTCCAGACATTGATCGAGGCCGTAGCTGCCGAACTCGAGATCACCGTCCTCGACGTGCCAGTCCACAAAATCGTCTCCCGGAACCACGACGTTGCGACGACGAAACTCGAAGGGATCGATACCGAGTTCGCGGGCGAGTTGATCCATCGCCGATTCAACGGCAAAGATGACTTGCCCCAGGCCGTAGCCGCGAAACGCACCCGACGGCACGTTGTTCGTGTACACGGCTTCGGCGTCGACACGCTTGTTCTGACACCGATACACAGCAATCGATTCGGTGCAGCTGTGGAACATCACACCCACCGAGTGATTTCCGTATGCTCCGGCGTCGGAGAGGACGTCGATTGCGAGAGCCTTCAGCTGCCCGGATGCGTCGGCCCCGACACGAACCGATACCTGCATCGGGTGCCTCGACGGCGCGATCGTGAACTGGTCGCTTCGGCTGAACTCGTATTGAACGGGCCGCCCGGTTCGGAGTACAGCCAGGGCAACAAGGTCCTCCGTCAACATTTCCTGTTTGCCGCCGAATCCGCCGCCGACCCGCATAGCGAACACCCGGACCTTCAACCGATCGAGATCGAAGATATGGGCCAGCTCGTCGCGCACGAGGAACGGCACCTGCGTGCTGCTGCGGATGACCAGTCGGCCGTCCGAATCGAGCCAGCCTACTGATCCGTGGGTTTCCATCGCTACGTGCTGGACCCGCGCCGTCTTCCAGGTGCCTTCGACGACGGCGGCAGATCCGGCCAGGGCTTCCTCGATATCGCCGACACCCTCGTGTAGTGCCGCAACAACATTGCGTTGCACATCGGCAATCCGGGAGACGGCGTCTTTGTCGGCGTGCAGGAGCGGCGCCGTGGGGGAGCGTGCGTCTGTCGGGTCGAAAACTGCCGCGCGTATCTCGAAGTCGACCTCGATCAGTGCCAGCGCGCGCTCGGCGTCTCGGGCTGACTCGGCGATCACTGCAGCAACTCGCTGACCGATGAATCGCACGGTGCGGTCGAAGACGCGGGTGTCGTCCGGATCGTCGGTCCGATCCTCGTGCCGGGCTGTCGAGAAGAGAACGTCGGGGCTGTCGAGGTAGGTCAATACTGCTACGACGCCCGGTGCGGAACATGCTGCAGCCGTGTTGATCCCGCAGATGTAGGCATGGGAATGCGGGCTGCCGAGTACCGCGGCATGTAGGAGGCCGGCGGGGATGTCACGCAAATCCAAGGTGAAGGGTTCATTTCCCGTGACGATCCGGGCTGAGGCCGGCGCTGCGATGGAACGTCCCGGTGCTGCCTGGTTATCAGCGCTCTCGATGTTGTTCGTGCCCGCAAGTGCGTCGCGAATCGAGCGATACCCCGTGCAGCGGCAGAGGTTACCCTTCATCGACTGCGGTAAGTTCTCCAGGTGCTCGGAGGTGAACGCAGATGCGGTCACCACCATTCCGGCCGTGCAGAAACCGCATTGGAATCCTCCGGCGTCGACAAACGCTTGTTGCGTCGGATGTAAATTTTCCGGGGTCCCGAGACCGGCCGCAGTGACTATCGAATGTCCACCGATCCGATGTGCGGGGAAGATGCAGGAATGGGTGGGCCGGCCGTCCACCAGCACCGAACAGGCGCCGCAGTCTCCGGCGTCGCAACCCTTCTTGACGGAAGTGGTGCCGTGTTCACGCAGAAACGTTCGCAGGCACTGGCCCGGGCGGGGTTCGTCGTCGTGGGCTACCCCGTCCACGGAGTACTTCATGTCAGTTCCTCCCGGACCTCTTCAGCGAGTAGTGCCGTCATCGCGCAACGCCAGGATGCACTGCCGTGGATGTCCGTGAAGTAAGTGTCGGCCGGAATCTGACGACGAAGTGCGTCAGCCACGTCCGTCGCGTTCGGGTGTTCGGTAAACCGCAGCACGTACGGCCTCCGGGTAGATGCCGTGACAGCGAGGGTGAAACCGTCTGTGCCCCTTCGTCCGGCAATCAGAACAGACGACCGCCCGAGCACTGTGGGTGCGACCTTGCGAATAGCAGTGCGGGCTGACAATGCGTGTGCGGGAAGGGCGATACTGCGAATGATCTCGCCGACGCCGAGCGCGTTGATGCCGTTGTCGATCACAAAATCTGTAATCGGTATTCGATACTCGCTCCCGTCAGTTCTCCAGATCGTCAGATCGCCTTCGAGTGTCGCGGCCATCGTCGTCATGGCGCCGGCGGGAAAGGCGAGCGCGAGATTTCCGCCGACTGTGGCGTACCGCAACACTTTCCAGGATGCGAGCAACGCGTCGGCGCAGTTCTGGAACAGTGATGCCGCTCGGAATTGGGCCGGTAGGTGGGCGCGGCACAACTCCTCGATCGTGCACGTGGCCGCAATCTCGAGTCCACGATCGGTGACGGTGATCGACTCCCAGCCGAGCCCGGCAAGGTCGACGAGTGCGCTCAGCTGGGGTTGTGGCTCGGAGTACAACCACGTACCGCCGCCGATGAATCCGATCCCCGCCGAGGGCGCCGGAAGGTCCACCCGGGTCCGGGGAACCAGAACATGATCGATTGTGTGCAGGTCCACCGCGAGGTCACCCGGCCTTTCGCACCAGCGCGAGGTGAGCGCGAGCGACGTCCGATGCGACGACGTCCTCGTCGACCGTGGTAACCCGATCATCGGCCACCACAACCTCGCCGTTCACCATCAACAGTTTCAGTGGCGGTGTGGAGCCCAGTACCAATGCCGCCACCGGGTCGGTGATTCCGGCGTGAGCGATCGTAGTCAGATTCCACACTGCGAGATCCGCCAACTTGCCCACCTCGAGTGATCCGATCTCATTGTCGCGGCCGAGAACCCGTGCGCCGCTGATGGTCCCGAGCTCCAGTGCTTTCCGGACCGTCATCGCCTGCGGGCCGCCGCGTGACCGGGCGAACAGGAGGGCATGGCGTGATTCCTCGACGAGACTGCACGCCTCGTTACTGGCTGCGCCGTCGACCCCCAGTCCGATAGTGACACCGGCACTGAGAAGTTCCTGCGTGCGGGCAATGCCGGCGCCGAGTCGAGCATTGGACGTCGGACAATGTGCCGCAGCGGTTCCCGTGCGCGACATCATCTCGATTGCGGCGTCGTCGAGATGGACGGCGTGCGCAAACCACACGTCCGGCCCCAGCCATCCGACGCGTTCCACGTACTCCATCGGTGTGCAGCCGAACTGTTCGCGGCAGAACTCCAACTCGTCAACTGTTTCCGCGAGGTGAGTGTGCATCCGGACCCCGGCAGTACGGGCCACTATCGCAGACTCGCGCAGTAGAGCCTCCGTGACCGAGAACGGGGAGCAGGGCGCCACAGCGATCTGGAGCATCGATCCGGGACTAGGGTCGTGCCAGCGATCGATGACGGCCTGGGTTCCGGTCAGGACGTCGTCGAGTTTTTCCACGACGTGATCGGGTGGCAATCCGCCTGAACTCTGTCCGAGGTCCATCGATCCGCGCGTCGGATGGAACCGCAGGCCGACTTGTGCTGCGGCGGTGATCTCCGCTTCGAACACGTCTCCAGCGTCGCGCGGAACTACGTAGTGGTGATCCGTGGTGGTGGTGCACCCCGTCTTTGCCAACCATGCGAGACCGCCCGTCGCGGCAGTGTGTACGGCGTCCGCGTCTATGCCCGCCCAGACGGGATACAGAGTGGTCAGCCACTCGAAGAGCGTCGAATCGGCAGCCAAACCGCGAGTGATCCACTGGTACAGATGGTGGTGGGTGTTGACCAGTCCCGGTGTGATCAGGCATCCGCGGGCATCGATGACTGTCGCTCCGGGAAACGCCGGTGCAGGTCCAGCGCCGAGCGCGGTGATCGTGTTACCGGCCACTGCCACGTATCCGTTGGTGAACTCGGTACCCGCGCCGTCGATTGTGGCGATGTGGGCGTCCTTGACGACGTAGTCGGTCATGACAGCCAGCCTGAAAATGGTGTCCACGAAGGACCGGCATCCGGTGCGTCCGAGCGACTGACCGCCGCCTGGATCAGCCCGTACGGGCGATCTGCGGCCTGAAAGACCTCGTTGTTGTTCTCGACCCCGAAACGTTCCAGAGCGTAGTCGAAATGGTGTTTGTTGGGTGCAGAGAGGCGGACCTCGGCAATGATCGGGAACTCCTCCAGGATTGCCCTGCCGATCTGGAACAGTGTCTGCTGCAACGCAAGTGAGTGAACTGTCGCAAATTGCATCACAATCGTAGCCTTGATGCCCGCGTAGACCGACTCCCAGTCGACGTCGGTCCCGACGAACCGCCACTGCGCGACCAAAGCGGTGGCCAGGACACGGTCCTCGGTAGGTTCGAGAACCGTGTACGGATCCTGAAGGAACCCGGTGAACTCGCTGCCACTCGACTTGAGCAACACCAGGTCTTTCAAGCCTCCGATCACCCACGTTCCGGTGTCGTCCTGGGTGATCGACGCGGTCCGCACTTCCTGGCCCTTACGGACCCAGGTGTGATCGTGCTCGGTACCGTCGACAATCGCTCGCTCCCACGCGTATTCCTCGATCTCGATCCGGGCACCGGTGACGGGTTCGATGTCGTCGACAAAATGGGCGGCAAGTTCGAGCCCGTACGACTCGATCGAGATCAGGCCCTTCTCCTTGGCGTAGGCGTACGCCGTTTGCTTCTGGGAGTCGGTGGGGAGCACCGTGGATTGGTTGCCGGTGAGGTACGCGTCGGCGAAATCGCCTCGGAGGCACGTGGAGACGTTTACATCATGAATTTCGTGGCGGGGTCTGTCGCGGTAAATTCGGACGACACGATTCTCGGCCTTGCCGTACTGGTGTCCGGTGAGTTCGATCGATCCGGAGAGCGGCGCCGCGGTCGGGTTCTGTTTGCTCACAGTAGTTTTCAGCTCCCGCGGTAGGTGGAATATGCAAAAGGCGACAGCAGCAGTGGGACGTGATAGCCGCGTGCCGTGTCGTTGATCCGGAAGGTGACACTCACTTCCGGGTAGAAATTTTCTTGTCCGGTCTGCTCGAAATATGCTCCGGTGTCGAAGATCAGGTGATAGTTGCCCGGTGTCAGGCCGTCGGGGGCAAGTTCGGCTATCCGCCCGTCGGAGTCGGTGTAGCCACGTGAAATGGGCGCTCCGTCTGCGACACACAGTTGGACGCCGACTCCCGCTGCCGGCTTGCCGGTGGTGGAATCGAGAACGTGCGTGCTCAATACCTTGCTCATGGGGTCTCTCCCGGTAGCGCGTCGATCAGACGGGTGAGTCTGATGCGATTGATTGCAGCTAACTCTGTTCGTAGCACGGAACGCTCGGTGGCGGGGTCGTTTTCGAGACGCTCGAGAAGTATGTTCAGGAGCTCCGACCCCGACCGGCCACTCGCGCACACCAGATAGACGTGCGAGAACTTTTCCTCGTACTCCGCATTCTTGATGCGCAACTGGGCCAGCACCTGTTCGGATGCCGTAGACACGAGCGTCTGCTCCATGGTCGAGGATGCGCTGTCGGTGCGCTCACCGATACGCGGATGCCCCGCCAGTGCCTTGTCGATCTCGGATTCGGGGAGACCACGCAGCACGGAATCCGCAGTATCGAACAAGACGTCGATATTCGGGTAGGGACGGGCGGCTGCCACGGCCGACGCCCAAGCCGAGGAATGGCAGCATTCGAGCAGCGCCTTCAGCGCAGACTGATCCGCGAGGGCGTTGAATGCATCGAGACCACTGGAATTCCAGGCAGGCATGACCACAGCATTACCTGAACATGTTTCGGTGCGGTAGCGCAGCAATTACAGAAGATCAACCATCTAGATCTTCTTGTTCGTTGTCGGTCGGTATCTTCGTAGACATGACTGATACTCCGAAATTGCCATCCGTCGTGCCGTCCCTGGCGAACCTGCGCGATATCGGGGGACCGGAGTCGCGGTTCGGCGGTTCGGTACGAACCGGTGCGGTGTTCCGCTCGACGGACCTTGCTTCGCTGACAGGGGCGGGCGAGCAGACGTTGGCGGAGCTGGCCATCACCACGATTTACGACCTGCGCACCGCGTCCGAGCGTGAAACTGCGCCCGACCGGATTCCTGCCGGAATTCGCGACCTCGGCCTGGACGTATTGGCGGACAAGGAATATCGGGCCATTCCGGCTCAGATGCAGGAGATGATCGCCAACCCTCGAGCAGCTACCGAACTGCTGGGAACCGGTCAGGCACTCGAGTATTTTCAGGGCAGCTACCGCGATTTCGTGACGCTACCCAGTGCTGTCTCGTCGTACCGGCAACTGTTCGTGGATTTGGCGCAACCGACCAGCGCGCCGGCACTGATCCACTGCACGACCGGCAAAGACCGAACCGGGTGGGCGGCCGCCGCCCTCCTGCTGTTCCTCGGCGTCTCGGAAGACGCGGTGTTCGAGGACTACCTGCTGACCAACACGATCCTGCTCCCGATGTTCGCGCCACTCTTCGAGCGGTTTGCCGCTCAGGGCGGCGATCCGTCACTCCTCGAAGGGGTTCTGGGTGTGCGCCGCGAGTACCTCGAGGCGTCACTCGACGAACTTGCATCGGTGCACGGTTCCATCGACGCCTATTTCACGGACGGACTCAAGATCGACGAGCACACACAGACTCGGTTGCGGGAGAACCTGATCGGTTAGCTCGCCGGGGTGCGAGCGCGCCGCCGAGCGAGCAGGGAAACTATCCCGATTCCGATCGCGATACCGACCAGATCGGCCGCGCCGTCCCAGACCGAACCCGACCGTGAAATCGGCAGCACACCCTGCAGGACTTCGGATACCGCGGCAAAGGCGATCAGCCAGAGCGCCGTGAGCCACCACGGGATTCGGGCATGCAGTGATGTCATCGCCAGGACGACGAACATCAACGTGTGCGTGACCTTGTCGCTGTTTTCCGGTCCCGACGGCACCGTCGAACCGGGGGAGAACAGCATGATCAAGGCAATGACCACAGCGATGGCGAGTGGCCAGTATCGGTTGTTTTTCACGCGTGAGTCACAGTCAGTTCGAGGGCGCCTTCGGCGAAGCGCGTGACGGCAGCGGAGGCGGTGGCGAGGGCTTGGTCGTGGCCGGCTCTCGCCCAACCGCTGAGAATGCCCGTGCCGCCTTCAGGTGCGAGAAGTACCTCCGCGAGGAGTTCTCCGGTATTCGGCTGGCACACTGCCCACGAGTAGACGCTGTTCTCAGCCCACTGAGATGCCCGGAGGCCGACGTAACCGGGGTCGGTGATCCCACCGTCGGCCAGGGCCGGCCGGTCGTCCACACGCTCGTCGGCGCGTAGGGCGCGGAGGTACCAACCACCGGCATTGATCTCGATCGGATCCATTGGTTACGTGTTCCCGTCATCTCGAGACCTGCGGCGGTTCTTCTTGCGTTCTCGGTCAGTTCCGAACAGGAGCGCGCCGGCCAACGGAATGGCCAGGAACCACAGCCACGTCCCGGTCACGAAGAACAAGATGACTGCCAGAATCGGGATGACGGCCATTATGCGGCCCGACCAGTCGGGACTGAACTCTCGTGCCGGCGGCGAGGTGGGTGGAACCGTCGACATCGGAGCTGTTCCCGGCGCCTGATAGTTCCCCGGTAGGTCGGCGAAGACCGGTACGAGTTCGCTGCGAGTTGTTGCAGCCGTGACGATTCCGCTGCGCTCGTCGAATTCCGAGACGGTGAGGCGTCCGGCGGCAAAGTGCTCGCTCAGTAGCGAGAGTGCTTGCTCGCGTTCGGTGGTACCGATACGAATGTCGGGAACGTCAGCCATGAGTTACAGACTACTGGCCGGAAACGACTGTGCGCCCCGCCGGTAGTTCATTGACTACCGACAGGGCGCACAGTGTGAATTCTTTTACTTCAGTTCTGCGAGAACCGTGCCCTGAGTGATGGCAGCACCGGCTTCGACAGTCAGACCGGTGACGATGCCGGCCTTGTGTGCGTTGACCGGGTTTTCCATCTTCATGGCCTCGAGGACTGCGATGAGGTCGCCTTCGGCAACTTCCTGGCCTTCGATGACAGCGACCTTGACGACGGTGCCCTGCATCGGAGCGGTGACGGCGTCACCGGATGCTGCGCCTGCGCCGGCGCCGCCGCGCTTGCGTGCCTTCGGCTTCTTGCGGATGGCACCGGAAGGTGCGCCGCCGCCGTTACCGAGTGAGAACTGACCGGGCAGGGAAACCTCGACGCGACGTCCACCGACCTCGACGACGACGTTCTGACGCGGCAGAGCCTCGTCCTCGTCGTCTGCCGGGGTGCCGGCGCCGGCCCACGGCTCGATGGTGTTTTCCCAGTCCGTTTCGATCCACTTGGTGTAGATATCGAACGAAGTGCCGTCGCCGACGAATGCCGGGTTCTCGACAATGTGGCGGTGGAACGGCAGAACCGTTGCGAGGCCGTCGATCTCGAACTCGGCCAACGCACGCGACGCACGCTGCAGAGCTTCTTCACGCGTTGCACCGGTGACGATGAGCTTGGCGAGCATGGAGTCGAACTGGCCGCCGATGACGTCGCCGGCAACAACGCCGGAGTCGACGCGCACGCCGGGGCCCGCGGGCTCACGGTAAACGGTGACGGGGCCCGGAGCCGGCATGAAGCCGCGGCCGGCGTCTTCACCGTTGATACGGAACTCGAAGGAGTGTCCACGCGGGGTGGGATCTTCCTTGATGGAAAGCTCTTCGCCGTTGGCGATGAGGAACTGCTGACGCACCAGGTCGATACCGGCGGTCTCTTCGGTGACGGGGTGCTCGACCTGCAGGCGCGTGTTGACCTCGAGGAAGGAGACGGTGTCGCCCTGGACCAGGTACTCGACCGTGCCGGCGCCGTAGTAGCCGGCTTCCTTGCAGATAGCCTTCGCGGAGGCGTGGATACGTGCGCGCTGGTCGTCCGTCAGGAACGGTGCCGGAGCTTCTTCGACGAGCTTCTGGAAACGACGCTGCAGTGAGCAGTCACGGGTACCCGCGACGACGACGTTGCCGTGCTGGTCGGCGATGACCTGAGCTTCGACGTGGCGTGCCTTGTCGAGGTACTGCTCGACGAAGCACTCGCCGCGACCGAACGCTGCGATGGCCTCACGAGTAGCCGACTCGAACAGTTCGGGGATTTCTTCGATGGTCTGGGCGACCTTCATGCCGCGTCCACCGCCGCCGAAAGCTGCCTTGATGGCGACCGGAACGCCGAACTCCTTGGCGAACGCGATGATCTCGTCGGCGTTCTTGACGGGGTCCTTGGTGCCGGCTGCCATCGGAGCCTTTGCGCGCTCGGCGATGTGGCGGGCCGTGACCTTGTCACCGAGGTCGCGGATGGACTGCGGCGACGGGCCGATCCAGATCAGGTTCGCGTCGATGACGGCCTGGGCGAAGTCGGCGTTCTCCGAGAGGAAGCCGTAGCCGGGGTGGATTGCGTCGGCGCCGGACTTACGGGCGGCGTCGAGGATCTTGTCGAATACGAGGTAGGACTCGGCGGACGTCTGTCCACCGAGGGCGAATGCCTCGTCTGCGAGCTTTACGAACTGAGCGTCGGCGTCGGGTTCGGCGTAGACAGCGACGCTGCCGTAGCCGGCGTCCTTGGCTGCCCGAATGACCCGTACCGCGATCTCACCGCGGTTCGCGACAAGCACCTTCGTAATGTGCGCGCTGGCATGACTGGGCACTGAGCCTCCTGTGGTTCGCATTGTCTTTATCTCCGCGGTGTATTCCTCTGGGATTTCACCATCGGTGGATTACTGGCATCGCTTCGGAGTGTATTCATGGCTGCGATGCAGGTTGTAACCGGATCGGAATAGCCCGGTACGACTCATGAAACGGTCTGAAAAGCTACTGGCGAGTAGCTCGAACTGTCCGTTGTGGGCGGGTTGTCGTCGGTTTCGGTCGCAGCTGCCTCGATCGCGCGACGCAGCGCAGCTACATAGGTGTGCACCGAAGCGTTGGCGGTGTCGTTGTTGGGGTATCGCACGGCGAGATTGAGGCCCGTCGGTGTGCGATTGATCCAGATGTACACGTCGTGGGTGAATGCCTTGCTGCGCAGCGCGCGCGCATTCCACTCCGGCCACTGCGCGGCCTCGGGTACAAAGCGAACATCCATGTAGGACACCACGAATCGTGGCCGGATCGGAGTTCCGAGTTTCTCACCGATCCGATCGAAGGGGATGGCCGCAGCAGGCTTCATCGCGGTGAGGGACTCGGCGGCTCGCCGCGCGAGAGTGTCGAACGAGGTGTCGTCGCCGACCTCGAAATCGATCGGACACAAGCCCACGAACCAGCCGAGAGCGCCGGCCCATTCCTGGGCGGAGCGAGTGTGGACCGGAGTCACGATCTGGAAGCGGTCGGCGCCGGCAACGTCATGGCCGACGGCGGCAAGCGCGCCCAGTAAACCGGCGAAGTAGCCGACTCCGGCCTCAGCGGCGCGCGCACTGAAGCGCTTGGAGTGATCGGAGTCGAGCAGCCACATCGACAGTCCGTTCTGGGACTCGGTGCCACGATCTCCGATCGGCAGTGGAAACTGCGGTAGGCCGCCGTCGGCGAGCGCCTTGCTCCAGACCTCGAGAGCTGCGTCTTCGGTTTCCTGGTCGGACATGTGTTCGCGTTCGAGGGTCCCGAAATCGACGTAACTACCGACCGGGAACAGGTTGGCCGGATTGCCCGTCAGTGCTTCGCGGTACAGCGAAGTGATCTCGTGCGCGATCAGGACGATCGAGAAGCCGTCGATGATCGAGTGGTCCGCAGCAAAGAACACCGTGGACGGGCCGTCGCCGCCACGAGGCGTGAGTGTTGCGAACACGTACGACGGCCAACTGTGGGGGGAGGCAAAATCGTCGAACAGTCTGTGAAGGTGCTCGAAGTTGACCTGGCTCGGCGCGTCGTAACCGTGGTTGACAACTCCGATGTCGATGCCGCCGATCGGCACGGTGTGCCGAGTGATCTCGCCGGTCGAGGTGTCGAGTGCCGTATGTGAGCGCAAGACCTCATGGCGATCGATCCACTGCCGCAACGCAATTCGAAATGCGTCGACGTCCAGGGAGCCGGGAATTTCGAAAGCTGTACCCAGCCACGACTTGTCGCCGGAGCCGGCGGAAGAGCGTTGCAGGTGGGCCTCGTGAATGTACGACGCGGGCCGCGGATCAGGCGTCCACGGACCGGTTGCGCACGGTAACCATTCGATCAGCGATCCGCTCGGAATCGCGTAGTCGGCAAGTTCGGTGAATTCCATGTCTCTCTCAGCCCCGCAAGCGACGCTTGATGCGAGCGAGCATTGCGGACATGCCGCGCAGTCGCAGCGGGCTGACTGCTGCAGCCAGGCCGAGTTCCGAATAGAAGTCGTCGGGAACAGCGAGGATCTCGTCGGCACTGTGCCCGTCGAGGCCCTGCGCCAGGATCGACGCGAAACCACGAGTGGTCGGGGCCTCGGCCGGAGCGCTGAAATAGAGCCGTACCTTGGCACGATCGGAATCGTCGACCGAAAGGAACAGCGGTGACTGGCATTCCGGAACCGGCTCCATCGCGCTCTGCTCGAGCTCGGGAGGTAACGGCGGAAGTTCGCGGCTGAATTCGAGGAGCAGTGTCAGTTTGTCGGACGTGCCGACGGCCGCGAAATCCTCGACGATCTCGGCCAATGCTGGTGGTAGAGAACTCATGCCGAAACCTCGAGGGGAGCGTCGCCGGGCTCTTCGCCGATAGCGATGGGGACACGAACGGCATTGCCCCATTCGGTCCACGAGCCGTCGTAGTTGCGGACGTCGGGGTAACCGAGCAAGTGAGTCAAGACGAACCATGTGTGGCTCGAACGCTCACCGATGCGGCAGTACGCCACGATCTTGTCCTCGCGGGACAGATCGCCGTAGATCTCGTCGAGTTCTGCGCGAGTGCGGAAACGGCTGTCCGGTGCTGCGGCCTTTGCCCAAGGAATGCTGCGTGCGCTGGGAATGTGTCCGCCGCGCAACGCGCCTTCCTCCGGGTAGTCAGGCATGTGGGTGCGTTCGCCGGTGTACTCCTGCGGTGACCGCACGTCGATCAGCGGACCGGTACCGAGGTGTGAGAGAACGTCGTCCTTGAACGCGCGGATCGAGGCGTCGTTGCGCTCCACCACGGGATAGTCGGTGGACGTGGCATACGGGACGTCGAACGAGGTGTCGCGGTTTTCGGCGATCCAGGCGTCGCGGCCGCCGTCGAGCAGGCGGACGTCCTCATGTCCGAACAAGGTGAACACCCACAGTGCGTACGCGGCCCACCAGTTGCTCTTGTCGCCGTAGATGACGACGGTGTCGTCACGACTGATGCCCTTGCGGTTCATCAGGTCTGCAAAGGCCTCGCCGTCGATGTAATCGCGCGTGACCGGATCGTTGAGATCGAGGTGCCAGTCGATCTTCACGGAGCCGGGAATGTGCCCGATGTCGTAGAGCAGGACATCCTCGTCGGACTCGACCACTTTCAGTCCCGGCGTACCGAGGTTTGCCGACAGCCATTCGCTCGAGACCAACCGGTCGGGATGGCTGTACTCGGCAAACGCGGGCGAAGGGTCGGGGGCAACGGGCACGGGCTGGCTCCTGTAAGGCGAATCGATCAGTTCGAAGACGGACTGCATCGATTCTAGGCGCTTCCTGCGCGAAGGCGCGCTGGAAGCAAGTTCGGCCCACCCGTACCCAGTGCCGAAGAACTAGATCTGCGGTGTACCTGCTTCGACTACCGAATCTCTCAATTGTTCGGTGAGACTTCCGATCGGCGTTACACCGCGCTCGCAGATGTCCTGCAAAATTCGGCCGAGTTCAGTGAGGAATTTCACCATAGTGACGTTCGCTACGCCGGTATCCGGGAATCGCGATCGGAGTGACAAACCGCGATTGGTTCGCGAGATCCAGAACTGGGCGTCGTCCGCGACGGTGACGTTGCTGATGTGGTGAGCATTGAGCAGTTCATGATCGTCGGTACCGGGAAGTTTGCGGTAGTCGATGTACGACACCATGAAAACATCCGTACGAGTACGACGGATCTTCCCGCCCAAAGCATCTCGAACCTGCGCCATGGTCAGGCCCTCGAGTGTGAGCGCAACACGGAATGACGCGTGTGTGTGCGCCAGCGAAGCGCCGAAATCGGCGTCCGGGGTGACCTGCACGGTGATCGGTGCGCTTGTGGTGAGCCATCCGATGGCGTCGGCCCACCGGGGATCCTTGCGGATGTGTAGCGGAAACTGCAGTGGCAGTGCCGATTTGCCGGTACTTGCCTGAGTTGTCAGCCCCATTGCCGTGAGAATTCCCGTGAACACACTGCCGCCCGCCGCGAGGCATATCGCATCGAAATCGGCAGTCCGCTCCGCATCGAGTAGGACACGCACGTCAGCACCTTGCGGCGCTGGTTGTCCGGCCACTACGCCGAGGTCCAGTGGGAAGCTCGGCGACGTTCCGCCGCAGATTTCGTAGAATCGCTCCCACTCCCGGATGCGCGGATCATTGTCGACGGGTACCAGGCCGTCCGCTTCCAATTCGCAGTACCGTACGAAACTTCCAGGATTACCCAATTTGTCCATCAACTCGGCAACGGCCTGTGCATCGTCGAGGCGGGGGAGTGCGTTCAGTCCCTCGTAGATCTGCCGAAGTTCACCGAGGGCGATGACCAGTGAATAGCCGTCGACCAGGGTGTGGTCGAAGGCGCTCAGAACGGTGTAGTGCTCGTCGCGTTCTACGGTGGCAAAGGTGTACGCGGGGAAGGTCAAGGGATCACAGACCAGTGTGAATCGCTGCTTGAGATGGCGCCGTAGCTCGTCGGTGGTCACTGTTGTCAGCGGGTCCGACGTGATGATTATCGCGGTATCGGCATTGAGATCCAAACGGACAGTGGAAAATTCGTCGATCTCGAAACCTGTGTGCAGCGTATCGTGCCGGCTGATGAACAGGCGTAGTGCGATTTCCAACGCCGGCCGGTTCAATTGGCCGGGGAGGTCGAAAGCGGCCGCCATCCAGACGCTTCGGCCGACGCCGTGGGTGCGGGCAGTCTCCAGATGAAAATGCTGGTTGTACGACGGTGGCACCAGTGATTCGGTGAGCGAACCCTCGATGGGCTGCATCGCCCATTCGGTGACGACGCCAGGTTCGAGACCGTATCCATCGATCGACGTTACGTGCATCAGACGACGCCGAATGTGTCCGAGAAGGAGTAATCACCCTGTGTTGCAACAGCTTTGATTACTCCGGAGAGATGCGTGGCGAACCGTGTGACCGATTCGTGCGCGGTGGGGGTATCCGGATGCGAGATCGCCATCCAGGCGCCCTCGTGTACACGGTTGATCCAGACGGACGCGATCTGCGTTTCCTTTCCACCGACAATTCCTGTTGCGTTGGTGGCAACATAACTATCGGAGTCGGGCGTCCGTCTGCCGTCGATGTACGAGACGAGCGGCGGCGGCGTCAAGGTCTTCGACAATCCGCTCGACGCGCCGGCGTCGCCCATACTGGCGAGAACGACGTCGATGACCTGCTGCACCGATACGTCCAGAAGTGTCTTGCCCTGGTGATACGCCTGCTGTCCAGTTTCGGCCAACGCGGTGAACGATCGTTTCTCGCCGATGTCGATTCCCACCGGAATCAAGTTGATGAACCAACCTTGGGAGGACTCGTCGTTCTCGGTTCGTGTGTTGACGGGGGACAGTGCAATGTAATTGCTCCGTCCCGCCAGTTCGAATTCGGTGATGGCGAGTGCGGTGAAGATTCCACCGATGAAGTTCGAACCGTTGGCTTTGCAGACCTCGCCGAATTTCTCGCATTCGGCGCTGTCGGCCAGGTCGAACCGTGAACCGATGGCTGGTTTCGGGGCGTCGTCAGCACCGAGGGGCAGCGCGAATCCCGGAAACGAACCACCGCTGCGCATCAAATATCCGAGCCATTGGTGAACCTCGGGGGATTCCATCGTCAGGACGGAGGCCCGGGCGAATTCACGTCGGCCCACTTCGGCGTAGCTGCCTGCCGGCGGCAACGCCGCGTCGACACCGGCAACGTCGGCCGCATACAGCGCGCGCAGTTCCGAGTACATCAAGACCATGGAATACAGGTCGGTATGTGCGTGATCGACCGCGTGGAACATCGTGAAACTCGGTGCATTGCCTGCGGTCGCCGCATGCTCGACGGCGCCGAACACGAATGCCGGCCAAGCGAGTGCGCTGGTCTCCGAAGCGAACCGCTGCGCGACCAGTGCGCGGACGTCCTCCGGATCGCTCAATTCCGGGCCTTCCCGGCACGTGAGGTCGATCGACTCCGACGGCACCACATGCCGTCGCACGGGAAAAGTGACATCCGTCGGATCCGATGTGGCCTCGTCGAACGAGAACCAGCTGTGCAGGGTGTCGTGGCGGCGAACGTACTTCGCCAGACTACGTGTCATCGCTTCGCGGTCCAGGTTGCCTTCGAAGTCGAATGCTATTCCGATCCACGGCGACTGCGGGTCGCCGTTCTCGGCAGCGGCACGTGCACGTCGGACATGACGGTCCTGCATCGTTGTGGGTGGTAGATCTCGATCGATCGGTGCTGAGACGGCGCGTTCAGCGCTGGTTGCGGTGACGCCCCATTCGACTACCCTCCCCGGTTGCGGGCACCAGTGGGTGATCAGGTTCAGATCCATCGAGAAAAACTCCTGCGCATGTCGTGATAACCGTCTGTCCTGTTTGTAGGCAGACGAAGAACTATCCCATTTAGAGGACCGGGTTGTCTGATCTTTGGCTTTCTAAACCGATCACGTATCCACAGGCATGAATCGGGGCAGTGCCCGAGACGACACCGACGCACCACAGAACTCGCCGCGCTGCCAGAGCCGAAGGACCTCGACTACTGTGACCAGGTGCTTCCCAACTCGGGCCCGGTCATCGCTGACTCTGGGCGGACTACTCTCGCGCAATCGACCTTGAAACCCTGGCTCGGTCTTGCGACCAGCCTTGCTGCGGCTTTCATGCAACTGCTCGACGCGACAATTGTCAATGTCGCGTTGCCGAGTATCGCCGTCGACTTGGGTGCGGGTGTGTCTGCGCAATTGCTGATGGTCAGCGTGTACGTGTTGGCGTTTGCGTGCTCACTGATCACCGCAGCGCGCCTGGGCGATCTCTGGGGGCGTCGTAGCGTCTTCCTGACTGCGCTGGCGGTCTTCGTTCTGGCGTCGCTGCTCTGTGGACTCGCGCAGAGCGCCGTGATGCTCATCGTGTGCCGTGGCCTGCAGGGTTTGGCGGCCGGTTCGATGTCGGCGCAGACCTTCGCGATCATCTCGGGGCTCTTTCCCAAAGACCGGCACCCGAGGGTATTCGGAATCTACGGCGCCACCATCGGACTTGCGACCGTCAGTGGTCCGCTGATCGGCGGATTGCTCATCGAGTGGAATCTCTTCGACTGGGGTTGGCGCCTGATCTTCTTCGTCAACATTCCGATCGGCATCGCGGCATTGGTGCTGGGTTACTTCCACCTGGCCGACGCTCGGTCGGAGCACGTGCGGTCCTTGGATCTGGTGGGCGCAGTGTTGTCGTCCCTGGCGCTGTTCTTGTTGATTTTCCCACTCGCCGAAGGGCGCGCGAGAGGTTGGCCGATTTCGCTGGTGCTGATGATCGCTGCGTCGATACCCGTGGCGGTTGCGTTTGTCGTCTACGAATACCGGTTGGGCAAACGCGGCGGGGATCCCGTTCTACGGCTCGAACTGTTCCGAGATCGAGCGTTCGCGGTCGGCGCCGCGTTGGCGTTCGTGTTCTTCGGAACGCTGACCTCGTTGATCTTCACCATCAGTCTGACATTGCAGTTCGGGTTCGGATTCTCGCCGCTTCGAGCCGGTGTCATGACGTTGCCCTGGGCCGTGGGAATGGGCGTCGCTGCGGTCTTTTCGTCTGCTGTGTACAAACTTCTCGGCAACCGTGTGCTGATTCTCGGGATGATCGTTTTCGCGGGCTCGTTATTGACGCTGGGGGAAATTCTGGGGCGGGTGGGAACGGATCCTTCGTGGCTCTCGCTCGCTGGACCCCTGCTGATCGGTGGCGCCGGGCTGGGACTCTTTGTCGCGCCCTTGCAGACGGCCATCCTCGCGAGCGTTCAGCCGGAACACGCCGGTTCGGTGTCAGGACTTCTGCCAACGGTGCAGCAGGTCGGTAGCTCGATCGGGCTGGCATTGATCGGAGTCGTGTTCTTTTCCCTGGTTGCGGGCAACGCGCCTGCGGCAGTGCATGACGAGCGAAGCAACTATGTCGCAGAACTCGAGGCAGCGGGGCTCGATCAGGGGATCCGGGATATTGCCGAGAAAACCTTTGTCGATTGTGCGACAAGCCAACTCGAATCAGGATCGCCGATGAGCGTGGCGCCGCACTGTCGTTCCCAGGGTTCCGCACTTGCCGCGAGCGGCCCGGCCCAGATCGCAGTCAAAACTGCCTACACCTCGACGAGATCGGCAGCGGGAGAAGCCTTCCTGCAGGCCCAGCGAAGCGTGCTGACGATCATTGCCGCAATTGCACTGGCAATCGCGCTCGCATCGCTGGGTCTGCCCAGGAAGAATTCCGTAACCTAGAGGATGCTCTGAGTCCGCCACAGTTCGGAAACGGAAACGCCGACACGCTCCAAAAGTGTTCGTACCAAGGGTAATCCGATGCCAATGACACTCGACGGGTCGCCCTCGATTTTCTCGATGAACCATCCGCCCAGGCTGTCCAGGGTGAATGCGCCCGCAACCTGCAGTGGTTCTCCGGTGGCCAGATAAGCCTCGAGGTCTGCTGTCGACGGATTGGCGAAATGCACCACGGTGGCGCTGTGATCGGATGCCACGCGGACGATGTTTCCGTCGATCACCCGCATTACACAATGGCCGGTGAGCAATGTGGCACTACGGCCGGCCATAGCGGCCCAGCGGTGACGCGCGATATCGACACTGCCGGGCTTGCCCTGCAATTCGCCGTCGATCAGAAGCATCGAATCACAGCCGACGACAACAACATCGGTCAAACCGTCGACAGCCAAACCGGGAACGATCTCAGCTGCCTTGGCCTCGGCCAGGACCGTGACCACCTTTTCGGGGGCTGCACCCGGACCGAGTTCACCCGCGATCTTGTCCTCGTCGACACCGGACACACGTACAACAGGCAAAACCCCGGCCGCCCGCAATACTGCGAGGCGAGCCGGGGATGCCGAAGCCAGAACTAGTTGAGTCACAGGAGCAGGCTAGATCAGCCGCGCCGCATCGACGGGTTCAGGTATGCGTACGGAGAGTACGGCGCACGCGTGCGATGGAACTGCGTCGGATCGCCCCATGTTTCCGTGGGAACGGTCTCGGCCGGAGCGGAGCCGCCGCCGGCTGCAGCAGCAAGGACACTGACCAGCGCCGCGATCTCGACGTCGGTGGGCGAGCCCTTGACGATCTTGATCACGGACGCGTCGGAAACCGGGGTTTCCGTCAGTTCAGCGAGGACGCCGTCAGCCGCAGATTCGTCGACGACGACACCGTTGGCGGACTGAGCCTCTACAACTGCGACATCTTCGCGCGCGATGTCCTCGGTAACTGCGGTCATAGGGGAATGTTCCCATGCTTCTTGGGCGGAAGGGAAACAGACTTACGCTCGAGCAGTCGTAGTGCGGCGACGATCTGGCCACGGGTGTGCGACGGCGGGATGACCGCGTCGACGTATCCGCGCTCGGCAGCGACATACGGGTTGACGAGGGTGTCCTCGTACTCGTTCTGCAGCTTCAAACGCAATGCGTCGACGTCGTCACCGTTCTTCGCGGCTTCGAGAAGCTGCTTGCGGTAAACGAATCCGACAGCGCCCGAAGCGCCCATGACGGCGATCTGTGCGGTCGGCCACGCCAGGTTGAGATCGGCGCCCATGTGCTTGGAGCCCATGACGTCGTACGCTCCGCCGTAAGCCTTGCGAGTGATGACGGTGATCTTGCCGACCGTGGCCTCGCCGTACGCGTATAGCAACTTCGCGCCGCGGCGGATGATGCCGTTGTACTCCTGCTCGGTACCGGGCAGGAAGCCCGGGACGTCGACGAGAGTGATGATCGGGACGTTGAACGCGTCGCAGGTACGGACGAAGCGCGCAGCCTTCTCGGAAGCATCGATATCGAGGCAACCGGCGAACTGCATGGGCTGGTTCGCGACGATGCCGACGCTGCGGCCGTCGACGCGACCGAAGCCGACGATGATGTTCATCGCGCGCTCGGCCTGGACCTCGAGGAATTCGTCGTCATCGAGGATGCGACGGATGACCTCGTGCATGTCGTAGGGCTGGTTGGCCGAATCGGGGATCAGGGTGTCGAGTTCGATGTCCTCGGCGGTGAGGCTTTCCTCGATGGATCCGACGATCGGATCGGTGATCTCGCCGCGCGGTGCTGCGGCCTGGTTGTTGCTGGGCAGGTAGCTCAGGAGGTCCTTGACGTAGTCGAGGGCATCCTGCTCGCCGGAAGCGACGTAGTGAGCGACACCGGACTTGACCATGTGGGTGCGTGCGCCGCCCAGGTCTTCCATGGTGACGTCTTCGCCGGTGACGGTCTTGATGACGTCGGGACCGGTGACGAACATCTGCGAGGTCTCGTCGACCATCACGACGAAGTCGGTGAGAGCGGGGGAGTAGACGTGGCCGCCGGCAGCGGGGCCCATGATCAGGGAGATCTGCGGGATGACGCCGGATGCCTGGACGTTGCGGTGGAAGATCTCGCCGTACAGGCCGAGCGAGACGACGCCTTCCTGGATACGGGCGCCGGCGCCTTCGTTGATGCCGACCAGCGGACGGCCGGTGCGGATCGCGAGGTCCATGACCTTGACGATCTTCTCACCGTAGATTTCGCCGAGGGATCCACCGAAGACGGTGGCGTCCTGCGAGAAGACGCAGACGTCGCGGCCGTCGATGGTGCCGTAACCGGTGACAACGCCGTCGCCGACGGGACGGTTGTCGGCGAGGCCGAAGTTCACCGAGCGGTGACGGGCCAATTGGTCGAGTTCGACGAACGAACCTTCGTCGAGGAGTGCGGTGATGCGCTCACGGGCGGTCAGCTTGCCTTTGGCGTGGACTTTGTCGATGGCGGCTTCGCCGCTCGGTGCCTGCGCCTGCGCTTGCCGAATCCGCAGATCCGCGAGCTTTCCCGCGGTCGTGTGGATATCGGGTGCGGTCGCCGCCTCCGGCGCGTTCGGCTCTTGGACAGTGGTCATGAGTCGTGAGCTTAACGAGAGCAGTTGGGCCGCCTCGAAGGCAGGTCCGGTTGTGGAGGTTTGACCAACCGAAGCTACTGACCAGTACATTTTGCTTGTCGTCCTAGGCTGGGACTATGTGGACCGACCTGAACCGACCGCCCCTTGATCACGCCGCATTGCAACGCGTCCTCGTGCGTAGTGACGACAACACCGACGCCCGTGCTTTCTGGAACCGACTCGACGTAGTCGAGCGCACCGGATCCACCAATGCTGATCTCTTGGTCCGCGCTTCGGATCTCGGCGCCGATCGTCATGTGCTGATTGCCGAGTATCAGGAAAGTGCGCGCGGTCGACACTCACGCAGTTGGGTCAGCCCGGCGCAGGCCCAGATCTCGATGTCGGTTCTGTTGGTCATGCCCGGACTGAACCTTGCGGACATGGGATGGCTGCCGCTTCTGGCCGGTATCGCCGTCGTCGACGCGTTGCGGTCGGTAGCCGAGGTGCCGGCAGAACTGAAGTGGCCCAATGACGTTCTGATCGGGGACAAGAAGGTGGCCGGCATTCTCGCGGAGGTGGCACGGACCACCCCCGACCCCGCCGTCGTGGTGGGCGTCGGTTTGAACGTCAGTCTCGGGGAAGATGAACTTCCGGTGCCGACGGCAACGTCGTTGCTCCTCGAGAACGCCGAGACGATCGATCGCGACACGTTGGTTCGAGCGATCGCCCGCGAATTGGCGACGCAGTTCCGCGGCTGGGAGAAATCAGGATGGGACACGGCTGTGCTGGCGGCCGAATACCGTCAGCGCTGCGGGACGCTGGGCAAACGCGTTCGCGCAGTACTGCCCGGAGACAAAGAGGTTTTCGGAATCGCAATCGACATCGACACCTCGGGTCGTGTTGTCATCGAGATCGAAGACGGCGGCGGTGAAACTTTCGCGGTTGCGGCCGGAGACATCACGCATTTGCGGGCTGCGCCGATCGCAGACTAGGAGAACAGCGAGCCTTGTCGGTTTTCGTCTGTTCGAGTGATATTTTTCGGTCATGACCACACCGATCGTGCTTCCGACCGATTCCGAGATGGCGGAGAGTGCCCGCCGAGTTCTGACCGGGATGACAGTGCTGCTGGGCCTGCTGACGCTCGGCCTAGGTATCGCGGTGCTGGTGTGGCCGAACGCCACACTGTTCGTCGTCGCGGTAGTGATCGCCATCCAGCTCTTCGGCTTCGGCATTGTTCAGATCATCCGGTCCTTCGCCGACGTCACAGCAACGGGCGGCACTCGGACTCTGGTCGCGATTTCGGGTGCACTCGCAGTGCTCCTCGGCTTCCTCGTTCTGCGCAGCCCGCTACAGACCGTGGTGCTGATCGCCCTCGTGATCGGCGCGTGGTGGGTATTCCGCGGCGTGCTCGACATCGTCGACGCGGCCAAGGGCGGAACAGTGGATCGCGGACTGTCGATCGTGCTGGGCGTGATCAGCATCGTGGCCGGTGCAATCGTCCTGCTGCAGCCGGAACTGTCCCTTGAGGTGTTCCGCATCGTCGTCGGTGTCTGGATGGTTCTCTACGGCATCATCATCGTCATCACACCGTTGGTGCTGCGCAAGCTCAGCAAGCCCTGACAGCACTGTCCGGCTGAGGTGGCAGACTGCCACTCATGGGATATCCGGAAGATGCTCTCGCGCAAGACGAGGAACTGATCCTGCATCGGCATCCGCATTGGAAGATGTTGGTGCTTCCGGCACTCACCTTTGTCCTGGCGACGGCGGTGGCGGGGTTTCTGCTCGGGCTGACACAGGATCGGGCGGACGGTACGACGCGAACAGTTCTGTCGATCGCGATCGGTGTCATCTGGCTGGGGGTTGTTCTCTGGCGCTCGGTGGCACCGTTCACGGTCTGGAAGTTCACGCATTTCATCGTCACTGATCGACGAGTCCTCATTCGGCACGGCGTCCTGACACACACCGGTATCGATATTCCGATGGGGCGGATCAGCAACGTCCAGTTTCGGCACGGCCTGATCGATCGAATGCTCAAGACCGGCACTCTCGTGATCGCGTCGGCCAGTGACGATCCGCTCGAATTCGATGACATTCCGGACGTCGAGCAGGTTCACGCGATGCTTTATCACCAGGTTTTCGACTCCACCTTGCAACCTCGGGAACGCAATCGCACCGACGATCACTACCCGGCTGATCATGATGCGGACGACGAAAACGGCTGGTAATCAACGTGCAAAGGACCGCAGTACGTACGCTGTCCCCTGTGACTGCCGTATTGCTAGCCGAAGACGACGAGGCCATCGCTGCACCGCTTGCCCGAGCATTGGGGCGCGAGGGGTACACGGTTACCGTCGAACAGACCGGGCCCGCTGCACTTCAACAAGCGCTCGAGGGTGACTTCGATCTGTTGATTCTCGATCTCGGCCTGCCCGGAATGGATGGTCTCGAGGTGTGCCGCCAGATTCGCGCACATCGAACGGGATTGGCGGTATTGATGCTGACCGCTCGAACCGACGAGGTCGATTTTGTCGTCGGTCTCGATGCGGGGGCCGACGACTACGTCGGAAAGCCGTTTCGCCTCGCCGAACTCATGGCTCGTGTTCGAGCACTGCTGCGTAGGCATGGCAGCCGTGAAGACAGCATCGTCGAGGTCGGTGGCATCCGTCTCGAACCGGCGGCTCGTCGCGTCCTGGTCAACGGATCCGAGATCGCCTTGGCCAACAAGGAATACGAACTCCTGCGGGTGCTCCTCGAGCATGCCGGTGAAGTTGTCTCGCGAGATACGATCCTGCGTGAGGTCTGGGGCGACGTCGAACTTCGTGGATCAAAAACATTGGACATGCACATGTCCTGGCTGCGACGGAAGATCGGCGACGAGGGACCGGCTGTCGAACGTCGGATCGCCACGGTGCGCGGCGTCGGTTTCCGCATCAACACCGACTAGAACGAACCCCGGTCGATGCGTCGTCGCATTCTTCAATCGATTCTCGGTGTCGTGATCCTCACGGCTCTGCTCCTCGGTGCTCCGCTGATCTACACCGCGTGGTTGTGGGTCGAGGATGTGAGCCGGAGCGACCTGCGTGTCCGCTTGGATCGGATGGCAACCGAGGTGATCGCTCAAGAAGGTGCGAGTGGGGTGGTCGACGGGACCCTCGACACCGACGCACTACGCCTACTGACCCCGCGAGGCGGCCGCCTGGTGATCGTGTATCCGACGGTCTCGGACGGGGCCTCACGTGTCGACCTCGGTGAGTCGGCGGTGAAGAACCCACTCGTCGAATCGCTGGCGATGGGATCGTCGGGATCGCTGCGCCTCGAGGTTCCTTCGGAGAAAGTGCGTACTCAGCAGAAACAAGCTGTTGCTGCGGTCGGGATTCTTGTCCTCCTCGCAATGACGACCGGCGCTGTTGTCGCCGTTGTGACCGCGCGCCGACTCGCCGATCCACTGCAAGACGTCGCCGACCGGGCGGCGCGATTGGCAGAAGGCGACTTCCGGCCCGATCCCCGGCGCCACGCCATCCCGGAACTCGACCGAGTTTCCGATGTTCTCGATGCCGCGACCGTCGAAATCGCGGGACAATTGCAGCGGGAGCGCGCCTTGGTCGGGGACGTCTCGCACCAATTGCGCAGCCGACTGACCGCAGTGCGGTTGCGTTTGGACGAGTTGTCCGTGCACGAGGATCCCGACGTAGTCAACGAGGCCGAAGAAGCGATGGCTCAGGTCGACCGGTTGACGGACGGGATCGACGAGCTGGTCCGGTCTTCGCGAAGCAGCAGTTCTGCGACCAAGAGTGTGTCCGTGGTCGGGGAACTCGAGAGCGTGACGCGCGATTGGCGACCACAGTTCGAGGACGATGGCCGGAAGCTCCGTCTCAACGGTGACCGGGGTGTGCTCGCGTCGACCACCGGTTCTCGTTTGCGGGAAGCCGTCTCGGTTTTGGTCGACAACGCGTATGAGCACGGCGGCGGCAACGCCGCAGTCTCGGTGCGGTTGATCGCGGGAGCGGGTCAACGGGAACCGATGGTGTGCGTCGAGGTGACTGACGAGGGCGAAGGCGTCGACAACAATCTTGCCCCGCACATTTTCGATCGCGGATTCTCCGGAGCCGGCTCGACCGGTGTCGGATTGGCGCTTGCCCGGGCATTGATCGAAATGGACGGCGGACGACTCGAACTGCAACGGCGCAAGCCGGCACTGTTCGCGGTGTTCTTGCCGGTGGCAACCGGGCGGGGACAGGAACGACCACCCGACGTGAGTGTGCTCCGGGAGCCGCGCTGAGCGCGGTCAGGAGTGGCCGAGTTCCTCTTCCTCTTCGGCAGTCCGTACGTGTTCCTCGGTAATGATCGGGCCGTTCTCTTCCGGGAACACGAACTTGCGGAAGGTCCAGAACCGGAAAATCATCTGCAGAAGGTTGCCGATGATGTAGGCACTGACGAAGTCGGCGATGTTCTCCGTGGCCAAACTGACTTCCGGCACGCGGAGATTGAACACGTAACTCGAGATGTACAGCGGGATGAAGCTGATCACCACGCCGATAGCGCTGATCATGAAGAACAACGCCGCCTCATGCGCGGGTTCACGGCCGCCGCGATTCTTGAACGACCACTCCCGGTTGAGGATGTACGACGCGATCACGGCGATCACGCCGGCGATGATCTTTGCGGTGATCGGCTTGGATTCGAGGATCGACAACTTGAGCGTGTAGAAGATGCCCGAGTCGATCAGGAAGGTCGTGCCGCCGACAATCGCGAACTTGATCAGCTCGCTGTGACGCAGTGCGATATCTCGGAACGGCTGGGGTATGCGGGCGATTACCCCGTCGACAAATGGCACAACTGATGAGTTTACGAAACGAAACCGCGTCGCCACCAATTTTGCGTGGAATATCAGCAGAATCACAGATAGGGGTCACTGATTGAACGCAGCGCCGCGGCACATGACAATATTGAGAGCCGTGACCGGCAACAACGCAGATCAGATTCCCGCCCGCCCGACCAGTGCACGACCGGCAAACGCTTCGATGCCTGTCGTCACCATGATCGGTGGCGGACAGCTGGCCCGAATGACGCATCAGGCGGCGGTGGCTCTCGGCCAGACGCTCCGTGTGCTCTCGGGTACGGCCGGCGAGCCGGCGGCGCAGGTCAGCCCCGATGTCGTCCTGGGTAGCCACGACGATCTCGACGCACTGCGAGCAGCAGCCGTCGGATCCAATGCGCTCACGTTCGATCATGAGCAGGTTCCGACCGAGCACCTCGAGGTGCTGGTCGCCGAGGGCGTCAACGTGCAGCCGCCGCCGCACGCACTCATCTTCGCTCAGGACAAATTGCTGATGCGTCGCAAGCTGGCCGAGTTGGGTGCACCGATTCCCGCGTACGCCGAGGTGACGTGGGCCGAGGACGTCGTACGTTTCGGGGCCGAGCACGGCTGGCCGGTAGTCATCAAGGCAACACGCGGCGGCTACGACGGCCGCGGAGTGTGGATCACCGACGACTCCGAGGAAGCCGAGGCGATCGTCACGGAGCAGCTGGACAAGGGTGTGCCGTTGATCGTCGAGGAAATGGTCTCGATGCGCCGCGAGCTGTCGGCAATGGTCGCGCGGTCACCGTTCGGACAGGGCGCGTCGTGGCCCGTCGTGGAGACCGTGCAGCGAAACGGCCAGTGCGCCGTGGTGATCGCACCGGCTCCCGATCTTTCCGACGCCGTGGCTGCAGACGCCGAACAGTTGGCGCTGCGGATCGCGTCGGAACTCGGTGTTGTCGGCGCGATGGCAATGGAACTGTTCGAGACCACCGACGGCCGCCTGATTGTCAACGAACTGGCGATGCGCCCGCACAACTCCGGCCACTGGACCATGGACGGTGCCCGGACCTCGCAGTTCGAGCAGCACCTGCGCGCGGTACTCGACTACCCCCTCGGAGACACGACGCCCATCGCGCCGGTCACGGTGATGGCAAATGTGTTGGGCGCCCCCGAAGCTCCGGAGATGACGATGGACGAGCGCGTCCACCACCTCTTCGCACGGATGCCGGATGCCAAGATTCACCTGTACGGCAAGGATGAGCGCAAGGACCGCAAGATCGGGCACGTCAACATCGTCGGCGGCGCCGGTTCGATCGACGATCCGAATTATGTTGCCGCAGTTCGGGAACGAGCTGAGCGGGCAGCGCATTGGCTTTCGTACGCAGTTTGGACCGACGGATGGGATGTACACGGTGAGTGAAAGTATGGGCGCACAGGTCGGCCTGATCATGGGCAGTGACTCGGATTGGCCGGTCATGGAGGCCGCAGCCGAAGCGCTCGCCGAGTTCGGAATCCGCTTCGAGGTCGGTGTTGTCTCCGCGCACCGCACGCCCCAGCGGATGCTCGACTACGCCAAGGATGCAGCGGGCCGCGGTATCAAGGTCATCATCGCCGGAGCCGGCGGGGCGGCGCACCTTCCCGGAATGGTTGCCTCCGCAACACCGTTGCCCGTCATCGGTGTACCCGTGCCGCTGAAGTACCTCGACGGTATGGACTCCCTGCTGTCCATCGTCCAGATGCCGGCCGGTGTGCCGGTGGCGACGGTATCCATCGGCGGCGCTCGCAACGCCGGCCTGCTGGCGGCACGCATTCTCGGAGCTTCGGATCCGGCGCTGCAGGCTGCCATGGTGGTTTTCCAGGAAAGCCTCGAAGCGATGGTTCTGGAGAAAGACAAGGCGCTGCGCGACAAGCTGCTGGGCTAGAGATTTTTTGTGTCTGAACATCGCGGCCTGCCGCTGATCCGAGCTAGTCGGGGCAGCGCGCAGGCCGCTTTTGTTACGCGCCTGGCACTGCGCTACGCGCGACTCCTGGGCGCCGACGTCACATTCGACCCGGAATTCGGCATATTTGTCGCCTCGGGCATGCGCCGCGGATTTGCCCGTGGCGGAACAACTCTCGGTGGGGTGTACCTCACCCGCCGCAATGTCAGCCGGACGGTGCTCAGGCACGAAGCGATTCACGCGGACCAATGGGCAAGGGCTGGGTTGGCATTCGGGGTCATGTACCTCTACGAGGAGATCCGTCGCCCCGGTCTGCGCAATCGCTTCGAAATCGAAGCGGGACTCGCAGACGGCGGCTACACGCACTGAGTCGCTACTGTTGGCGGCATGGCTCGCTTTCCGACTAGTGAACGCTTCGTCCGTTGGAGCGCGGATCATGCGCGCGGTATCGATATCGGTATCGCAGTCCTGGTGACACTCTCCAGTCTGGTGGTGGCGGTAGAAACCGGCCCCCTCGCGGTACCGATCTCCCTGGGCATGACGGTGCCGCTCGCCTGGCGGCGATCCAAGCCCGAACTTTCCGGCATGACAGTTGCGGCCTTTGCGGTCCTCCACGTGATCTTGATCGGGAACACACTGCTCGGCAGTGCGATCGCGGTGCCGATCTCGCTGTACGCGTTGGCCGCGTACGGCGCGCGCTGGAGCAGTCTCACCGGGTTGGGGTTGGGGCTGCTCGGGGCGATTGCGGCTGCTATCCGCTATTTCAACTACGAAGATATCGCGCTCTCGGCGTTGCTGTTTCAGTGTGCGGCGGTGATGGTCTTCGTTCTTGCAGTGTGGGCGTTCGGGGACCTACGACGCGTTCGCACCAAGCAGTTGGAGGGACTCACCGAACGCGCGCATCTGCTCGAACTCGAGCGCGCTCAGGAAGCTGAAATCGCCACCATCAGTGAGCGTTCGCGTATCGCCCGCGAGATGCACGACATCGTCGCCCACTCGTTGACCGTCGTCATCGCCCAGGCGGACGGTGGACGCTACAGCGCAGCGCAAGATCCACAGGCCGCGGTTCGGGCGCTCGAAACCATCGCGGCTACGGGTCGGCAGGCCCTGACCGACATGCGGGCACTCTTGTCCGTACTCCGCGAAGACAGTCCACGAGACTTTGCAGTGATTCCGGGCGTCGGCGACATCGATACCCTGCTCGGTGAATTGACTCGTAATGGCCTCGACGTCGAAGTTACTGTCACCGGTGAACCGCGCGAACTCTCGGCCGGCGCCGGGTTGACTGCGTATCGCATTATGCAGGAATCGCTGACCAATGTTCTCAAGCACGCCGGACCAGGCGCCCACGCTGCCGTCGAGATGACCTGGACGGAAACCGAACTGGTACTCGGAATCACCGACGACGGACGCGGCGGCAGTGCTGCCTTGGTCGAATCCTCACCCGGTGGACAAGGCCTGATCGGGATGGCGGAGCGTGCTCGCCTGCACGGCGGCACGGTCACGGCGGGCCCTCGGCCCGGCGGTGGATACAGCGTGCGCGGCGTCCTGCCGTACCGGACCGACTAGGTGGCACTTAGGGTGAATGGCATGGACGAACAGGCGAATCCGATCGCAGTGGCACTGGTCGATGATCAGCAACTGGTCCGAGCAGGCTTCCGAATGGTGATCGATTCCCAACCTGATCTCCACGTTGTGCTCGAGGCGTCGGATGGGCAGCAAGCTCTCACGGAATTGACTACCCGTCGGGTCGACGTGGTGCTCATGGACGTACAGATGCCGCGTATGGATGGAATCGAAGCAACGCGGCGGTTGCTGGCCAACCCGAACGCTCCGAAAGTGGTGGTGCTCACCACTTTCGACAACGACGAGTACGTGATGTCGGCCATCCGAGCCGGTGCCAGCGGATTCCTCCTCAAGGATGTACCACCGGAACAGTTGCTCGACGCCATTCGCACGGTGCATCGCGGTGATGCGGTGATCGAAGCCCGGGCCACGCGGCGGTTGCTCCAACACGTCGGACCACTGCTCGAAGGTTCGGCGCCCGGAGCGAAGCTCCCGGAAGAGTTGACGCCGCGGGAAGTGGAAGTCCTTGAAGCTATGGCGTACGGACTGTCCAACTCGGAGATTGCCGCCAAATTTCACGTCTCCGAAACGACCGTGAAAACCCATGTGGGAAGAGTTCTTTCGAAAACCAAATCTCGCGACCGTGTGCAGGCAGTCGTCTTCGCCTTCCAGGTCGGTTTGGTTCGCCGGGCAGACCTCTTGGGTACTGCAGACTGACCTGGTGTCCTCCCGGAGGATGACACACTCCCACTGAAGATGGCCCCGCGCTCCGACGCGGACAGCAGGCGCGCTCCCATAACGTCGACAACATGAATCAGCACAGGGGCAGTACGCCTGAAATAGCAGTGCCACCGGCGATCACGGCGCGTGGTGTCACCAAGATTTACGGCACCGGCGAAACAGCTGTGCATGCGCTGGGCGGCATCGACGTCGATTTCGGGCGGGGGATGTTCACAGCGATCATGGGTCCGTCCGGGTCCGGGAAGTCGACGCTCATGCATTGCCTTGCCGGTCTCGACACCGTTTCCGGCGGCAGTGTGTTCCTCGGCGACACCGAGGTGACAAAACTTGGCGATACCGAATTGACCGAATTGCGGCGTGAGCGTATAGGTTTCGTATTTCAGGCCTTCAATCTTCTGCCGGTGATCTCGGCGCGCGAAAACATGCTCTTGCCTATGCGTTTGGCCGGGAGTGAGCCCTCGGGGGAGTGGATGGACGAAGTTGTCACTCGACTCGGGTTGACCCATCGCCTCGATCACCTACCTCACGAACTCTCGGGCGGCCAGCAGCAACGCGTGGCAGTGGCGCGGGCACTGCTGCCGGCGCCGGACGTGATCTTCGCGGACGAGCCGACCGGAAATCTTGATTCACGCTCGGGAACAGAGGTTCTCGGATTGTTGCGTACCGCAGTGCGTGAGAGCGGGCAGACGGTGGTGATGGTGACTCATGATCCATTGGCTGCGTCGTACGCAGATCGAGTGGTATTGATCGCAGACGGTCGTATTGCCGGCGAAATCCTTCGTCCCACCGTCGATTCCGTGATCGGTGCGATGCGTGCGCTCGGCGCCGACGACCTCGCTGACATGCCGGAAACCGCGAGCGTGCTGCGATGAGGGGATTGGTCATTGCGCAGGCCAAGGCGCACGCGGGCCGCTATGTAGCATCGATCCTGGCGGTGGTGATTGCGGTCGGGTACATCGTCGCGACGCTGACGCTGAGTTCGACGGTAAATGCCAGTATCAGTAAATCCCTTGCCTCCCAGTATGAAACGACGGATGCAGTTGCTTCCGGGCCGGGAGTGAGCGTTGCCCTCCTGGAGTCGGTTCCGGGCGTGCGCGCAGTCGCCGAAGACGTGTCGGGCTCGGTCCGCGTGGATTCCGCAGCCACGGGTGCCTCGTACGGTGAGGCTCTCTCGGTTGCGCCCAGCGCGGAACTGCGGTGGGAGAAACTCGCCGAGGGTGTTGTGCCCACCGGGCCTGGACAGGCGCTGGTGAGTGCTGACTCGGGGATCCCCGTGGGCGCCGATGTCACGGTGACAGCGGCTAACTCGACCGATGCAGCCACGTCGACCGCACGAGTTGTCGGACTGGTGGACCTCGAGGGATCAGCGCAACGTCTCGGCGGAATGAAGGTATTTGCGACACCCGAGCAGGTGAGTTTGTGGGCCGGAGAATCTGCCACCCGTGAGTTTCGTGTCGCCGGTGACAGTTCGGGGACTTCGTCGGAACTAGTTGATCGCGTGGCGAGTGCTCTGCCGGCCGGATCGACGGTGATCTCCGGGGAGTCCGCTACCGAAGCAGCAGCCGCCCAGTATCTGGGCGGCACGGACATACTCAGCACGGTGTTGCTTGCATTCGGTGCCATCGCGGTAGTTGTTGCGGCACTGGTCATTGCCAATACATTTGCTGTTCTGCTTGCTGCTCGCACTCAGGAGCTTGCATTGCTGCGGTGCATCGGAGCAACGGCCAAACAAGTTCGCCGAAGCATCCGCGCCGAAGCTGCTGTCGTCGGTGGGATCGCCTCGGTGATCGGGGTGGGACTCGGCATCGGACTGGCGTGGTTGATCGGGGCCGTTGCCACCGCTGCTGACGTGCCTGTGCCGCTCTCCACACTCAGTGTCACGCCGGTGACGGTACTGGTCGGTCTCGCCGTCGGAATCGTGATGACCATGGTCGCAGCGTCGGCACCGGGACGCGCCGCCACCAGACTTTCGCCGATGGCTGCTCTTGCGCCGATGGAGTCGAAGCCGGAACGTATTCAAGATTCCGTCGTGCGCCGGGTGCTCGGAATTGTGGCGCTCCTCGCCGGAATTGCGATGACTGTCCTGGGCGTCAGTGGGCAGCAGGTGCTGCCGGCAACGATCGGTGGGTTGCTCTCGTTCCTGGGGATCGCAGCTTTAGCGGGGCGGATCGTTCCCGCGCTGATCAACAAGGCCGGCGGATTGCTGGCGCGTGCGATCGGTCCGGTCGGTGGCCTTGCCGCTGGTAACGCCGGCCGCAATCCGCGTCGAACATCCGCCACCGCAGTGGCATTGCTGATCGGTGTTGCACTGACGAGCACCCTGGTTGTCGGGATCGCCACCGTCAAAGCTGCTGCGCCCGGAGCCTTGGACAGTCAGTTTCCGGTCGACGTGATAGTGAGCGGTTCGGGTTCTGCGCCCCTGCCCGCCGCGCTCGGTACCGGTATCGGTCTGGTCGACGGTGTGCGCGCCGTGACCGGTCTGGAAAACGCCGACCTGGTTCTCGACGGACGTGGAGCTCTGTCCGGTTACGGAGTCGACGGGGCGCTGGTGAAAGATATTCTGCGTACCGAGATTTCGGTTCCCAGCGCAGGTCAGCTGATCCTTTCGCCGGCTGTGTTGAGTGACTACGGTCTCGGCACCGGCGATACTGCAACGGTGCGCGGAGATCGTGGAAGCGTCAATTTGAGGGTCGTCGAGGGCGTGGAAGGTCAACCCGCCCTACTGGATCGGGGGGACCTCGCTGCGGCCGCGACACTGCCAACCACTGATGCGTACTGGGTCAGACTCGATACCGAGACCGACGACCAAGCTCTGGTAACTACTGACCGAATCACCGAACTGGCTCGCCAGGAAGCGCCGGGCAGCAATGTTCAAGGCATGACCGAGATGCGTTCGACTCTCGATTCGATCCTGGACACGATGCTCATGGTGGTTGCGGGCCTGCTGTCGGTCGCGGTCCTGATCGCGCTCATCGGTGTCGGAAACACGATGGCGCTCTCGGTCCTCGAACGACGACGCGAATCCGGGTTGCTGCGAGCACTCGGCATGACCAAGAAGGGAATTCGGGCAATGCTGATCTGGGAAGCTCTACTCGTGGCGGGAGTTGCGTCGGTGATCGGAGTTGTGTTCGGTCTGGTGTTCGGCGTCGCGGGGACGGCGTCGGTGTTCGGGATCGACGAAGTTGCCCTGGGCGCGGTTCCGTGGGTGCAGTTGGTGGCAATTACGTTGATCGGTGGGATCTGCGGAGTGATCGCGTCACTGCTGCCCGCTCGCCGCGCTGGGATGGTCTCGCCGGTCAGTGCGCTCGCCGGTTGAACAACTCGAGTTGAGTCAGAACTGCTTCGTGATCTTTTCGGTGCTCACTCGGCGCGCGGTAGTTTCCGCGTCCGGGTGGGCCACCTGCACGAGCGAGGCACCGGCGGCGAAGACGGATAGTAGACCGTCGATGAGTTCTTGCGCTGAATCCCACGGGCGGCTCGACAGCACTCGGTCCGCGGAGGTGAGCTCGCGAGCAGTCGAAGATTCCTTTGCAGCACTGATAGTTTCCGCGACCGATCGACCTTCCAGTGCGGATCCGGCTCCGGCACTGCGGAACTGATCGCCATGCACACGAATGGACGTCGCGTAGTCCGCAACTCCGATCGGCAGGCCACTCAAGCCTTTTCCGAAAGCGTCGAGCGAGAGAGCCGCAACCTCGGGCACGTCAGTGACGTCACCGAGGCGGTCCTCGGTGACAAAAGCGAGTTCGGCATCGGAATCAGGGGAGAGGACAACCTCGCACCCGGCCCACCACACACCGAGCAGCACGGCAACACTCTGCCAGTGCGCGGGCAGCAGTACGGCGACCTTCGCGCCCGGATCGAGAGCGAACTCGTCAACCATCATGTTCGCTGTCTTGGCCGCCCAGTTCATCAAGGTGCTCGCCGAGAGTTCGATGCGCTCGCCGCTCGCGTCGTCGTAGTACGTGACCCGCGGGCCCGCCGAGTCGGCAGCCAGGATCGGTCCGAGGAGCGCGTCGGTCAGGTTGTCGACAGGTGAAGGCATCAGGTCAGTTTACGCAGTGGTCAGTTGACACACCGAGGCCCGCTGGATGCCGCGTCGATCGGAGGGCCCGGGGGAGCGGGCGTCGGACTGGTCTCGGTCGTGCTCGCAGAGTTCGACGTCGAGGTGGAACCGGAATCACTCGGTGACACGGAGTCGGCAGACTGCGGGCCGGAGTAGCCCGCGGCGAGAACGACGCGAACTGTGTTCGAAGGCAACGATGAATCTGCTTTCACCGTCAGACCTCCGAGGGCGTCGGCGACCGCGAGTGCGGCGTCGTCGTCCGCGGACTTCGAGAAGACAGTGGATTCGGAAACGCTTGCGCCGGTGTTGTTACCGACCTTGCCCTCCTTGTATCCGAGGGCGCTCAGCGCCTCGGAGACACCGCTCGCAAGTCCGGCGGTGTCACTCGCATTGGCAACGTCGACAGTGAACTTGGACGCATCGACAGTCGGTGCCGACGACGTCGTGGTTTCCTCGGCCGGGGCGTCGGCCCCGACCAGGCTCGCGATGTACTTCTTCACGTCCTTCGGATCGACCTTGACGATGGACTCGCCGTAGTCGGTCATCCCGTTGATGTCGAGCACCGGGATCGTCTCGAACTGAACTTTGCCGCCTGCGAGATTCTGTAGTTGCTTGGCGAATTCGATGATGTCCCAATCGTCGTCGATGACAACCGAGCGTTCGACGGCGTTGGTCAACGAACCGAGTTTGCCGGGATCGCTCAGTGTTTTTGCGCTGAGGACCTTGCTGACGAGGGAGGCCATGAAGACCTGCTGACGGACGATGCGGTCGAGGTCGCCACGGGGGAGATCGTGACGTTGCCGCACGAAGCTGAGGGCATCGGATCCGTCGAGAGTTTGTTCACCGGCGGGAAAGTTGGCGCCCGACATCGGTTCGTCGACCGCAGCGTTGAGGCAGACATTGACGCCGCCGACGGCATCGGTCAGGAGGACAAATCCGAGTAGACCGATTTCGGCGTAGTGGTCGACAGTGATGCCCGTCAGGTTCGAGACGGACTTGATCAACGCGGTCCGGCCCGCTTCGGTAGATTTGCGATCGGCTTCCGAATCGCTGGCACCGTTGTTGACCAGACGCAGTCGCTCGGTCTCCTTGGTCGCACCAAAGGCACCGTTGATCTTCGACATGCCGATGCCCGGGACGTTGACGTAGGCGTCGCGCGGAATGGAGATCGCGGTGGCGGAACTGCCGTCGTTGGGCACGCGGATCAAGATGATCGTGTCGGTGTTGGACGCGACCTCCTCGCCGGCACGCAACGAGTCCAATTCTTTCTGCGAGAGCGGGTTTCCATGCGCATCGGTTCGACTGTCGGTTCCCACCATCAGGATGTCGATGGCACCGTCCTTGCCGCCGCCCAAACCGAGGCCGCTCGCGGTGGCGAGACTGTTGCGTAGGGAGTCAACTCCGCGCCAGGCGAAACCGGTAACCAGCAACACCAGAACGGACACCACGGCGACAGCTATCCGTCCGGGGCTCGTCTTCTGCCGAGCAGGCGCAGGTCGTGGACGTGCGCGGCGTTGTGGTTGCTGGTGTGACACCCACTCAGGTTACTGGTCTCTCTGCGCGTCGCCGGTACCTCGACGCGGCGTGCCAAACTGAACGGTGTGACGAACATCCTGCTCACCGGCGCCCGTGGACAACTCGGAACGCGCATCGAAACGCTGGCCCGTTCGGCGGGTCTCGCCATTGCGGCGTTCGATTCGTCGCAGTGGGATATCGCCGACCTCGGCGCAGTCGAGCGGATCATGAGCTCGAACGACGTGACGCCGAACAGCGTGGTGATCAACTGCGCCGCCTACACGGCAGTGGATGCCGCTGAGTCCGACGAGGCGGTAGCTACCCGAGTCAACGCCGTCGGACCGGGCAACCTGGCCGATGCCTGTGCTCGTGTCGGTGCTCGACTCATCCACGTATCCACCGACTACGTCTTTCCCGGCGACGCACACACTCCCTACGAGAGCGACGCACCCACCGGTCCGTCGACGGTCTACGGTCGCACCAAGCTGGCTGGTGAGGAGGCCGTGCGGGAGTCCGGGGCCGCTTCCGCGATCGTTCGAACCGCCTGGGTGTACTCCGGCGAGGCCGGCGATTTTGTCGGCACAATGCGCAGGCTCGAAGCCGAGCGTGAGTTCGTCGACGTCGTCGACGACCAAATCGGTTCACCCACCTACAGCCTCGATCTTGCGGCCGGACTGCTCGAACTCGCAGCCCGACCCTTCACCGGCAGCACGACTCTGCATGCCACCAATGCCGGGCAGGCCAGTTGGTTCGACCTGGCTCGCGCGGTGTTCGAGGAGATCGGTGCCGATCCCAACCGGGTCCGGCCGTGCAGTAGCGCGCAGTTCGTTCGCCCCGCCCCGCGCCCGGCGTATTCGGTCCTGTCCGGCCACGCGTGGGCGGCGGCCGGACTGAGCCCGCTGCGTCCGTGGCGTGAGGCGCTTCACGACGCTCTGGGGCGCTCACAGTTCGGGCGGAGCGCTGCGGGCGGCTAGGCTGACCAGCGTGAGTCCCAAGCTGGCCGTGGTAACGGTGACCTACTCGCCAGGCGAGCATCTCGAGAACTTTTTGAGCACACTCGCTGTGGCGACGACAGAAAAACCCCAGGTCATCATGGCCGACAATGGGTCGACCGACGGTGCTCCCGAGGCAGCCGACGCGAAGTACGAGCATGTTCGTCTGCTTCGTACGGGCGGAAATATCGGTTACGGCGGTGCCATAAATCGGGCCGTCGCGGAGATCGATCCGGCGATCGAATTCCTCGTTATTTCCAATCCGGACGTCCAATGGGCACCCGGTTCACTCGACAAATTGGTCGCTGCGGCAGATCGGTGGCCAAGGGCCGGTGCACTCGGGCCCAAGGTCCTCGAACTCGACGGCAGTGTCTATCCGTCGGCGCGAGCCGTTCCCGACATCGCCTCCGGCGCAGGGCACGCAATTCTGGGAACCGTGTGGCCGAAGAATCCGTGGACCACTCGATACCGCCAGGAAAACGAGGCTCTGACCGAGCGGGCCGTCGGCTGGCTGTCCGGCTCGTGCCTGTTGGTTCGTCGGGACGCATTCGACGCCATCTCCGGATTCGACTCCCGCTACTTCATGTATATGGAAGATGTCGATTTCGGTGACCGCCTCGGAAAAGCAGGGTGGCTCAACGTTTTTGTACCCTCAGCTGAGGTGACTCACGCGAAAGGGCATGCGGCCGGGCGCCATCCGGAGTTGATGTTGCCGGCACACCATCGCAGTGCCTATCGTTTCCAAGCCGACCGCCATCCACACTGGTGGCAGGCGCCGCTGCGTCTTGCCCTACGCGGCGGGCTGGCCGTGCGGTCCAAGATCGCCGTGGCATCCGCAGTACGTGCGCGTAGTCGCACCGAAAACTCGACCGACAACACTTCAGTTTCGAATCACGGGGGACAACGATGACCGAGCCGAATCCGACCGACGCCGTAATCCTGGTAGGAGGCAAGGGTACTCGCCTGCGCCCGTTGACCTTGTCGGCGCCCAAACCGATGCTGCCGACTGCAGGCTTGCCGTTTCTGACACACCTTCTGGCGCGGATCGAGGCCGCCGGAATCAAGCATGTCGTGCTCGGTACTTCGTTCAAAGCGGAGGTGTTCGAGGACTACTTCGGTGACGGTTCCAAGATGGGGCTCGAGATCGACTACGTCTTCGAAACCGAACCGCTCGGAACCGGCGGCGGCATTCGTAACGTTCTCCCGAAACTGCGCGGCGACAACATCATGGTGTTCAACGGCGACGTGCTCGGCGGCACAGACTTAAACGCGATTCTCGACACCCACGCCAAGACCGATGCAGATGTGACTCTGCACCTCGTCCGTGTCGGCGATCCGCGTGCATTCGGTTGCGTTCCCACCGACGACAACGGCCGGGTATCCGCGTTCCTGGAGAAGACGCAGGATCCGCCCACCGATCAGATCAATGCCGGTTGCTACGTCTTCAAGCGCGAGATCATCGAGCAGATCCCCGCGGGACGTCCCGTTTCCGTCGAGCGTGAGGTTTTCCCCGCACTGTTGTCCGAGGGCAAGCGCGTTTTCGGCCACGTGGACTCGTCGTACTGGCGTGACATGGGTACCCCGGAAGACTTCGTTCGTGGTTCCGCAGACCTGGTGCGAGGTATCGCGCCTTCGCCCGCTCTCGACGGCCCGCGCGGTGAGTCCCTCGTGCACCCGGGCGCCGGCGTTGCTCCCGGTGCCGTACTGATCGGCGGCACGGTTGTCGGCCGCGGCGCAGAAGTAGGCGCTGGTGCGCGCCTGGACGGCGCCATTCTGTTCGACGGCGCCGTGGTCGAGGCCGGCGCGACGGTGGAACGGTCCATCATCGGTTTCGGTGCCCGGATCGGACCCCGCGCGCTCGTACGTGACGCAGTGATCGGTGACGGCGCCGACGTCGGTGCTCGTTGTGAGCTGCTTCGCGGTGCTCGCGTGTGGCCGGGCGTGACACTGCCGGACGGTGGCGTGCGTTTCAGCACAGATGTGTGATTGTTGAGCTTCGCAACTGGAATACTAGTGGGATGACTTCATTTCCGAGCCGGTACGTCGCTCTCGGTGATTCGTTCACCGAGGGCGTCGGCGATGCAGACGAGCGCTTTCCCAACGGCTTGCGAGGGTGGGCTGACCGCGTCGCCGAGCAGTTGGCGAGCGGCAATCCCCAGTTTCGCTACGCCAACCTTGCTGTCCGTGGCCGCTTGCTCGGTCCGATCATCGAAGAGCAGCTTGCGCCGGCACTGGCCCTGAAGCCGGATCTGGTGTCGATCTACGCCGGCGGAAACGACATGATGCGTCCGAAGTTGGATCTTGACGCATTGGTGGATCACTACGACACCGCGATAGCGCAGCTCACCGAATCCGGTGCGCGCGTACTGATTTTCACCGCCTACGACACGGGATGGTCGGCGTTCTTCGGCAAGCTCCGTGGCCGCATGGCGATTTACAACGAATTGGTTCGTGAAGTAGCCGACCGGCACGGCGCGACCATCGTCGACTTCTGGCGATTCGACGAATACCAGGACTTGCGGATGTGGGACTTCGACCGGCTGCACATGTCGCCGGCCGGGCACCAGAACATGGCCACTCGTGTCTTGGACGCGATCGGCGTCGACCACGGTCTCACTCCGCCGGATCTCGGTCCTGCACCGGTTCTGTCCAAAGCGGAGACCCGGGCCGAAGACCGTGCGTGGACCCGAGAGTTCTTGGTGCCGTGGGTAGCTCGACGCGTCAAGGGGACTTCCTCCGGCGACGGCGTCAGCGCCAAGCGGCCGGAACTTGCTCCGGCATTTCAATCCTGACGGCTTTTCAGTCCTGATCGAGGCGAGTGCGGGCCAGTGCGACCAAATGGTCGATGGTCTCGCGTTCCGCTGACTCCGGAAGTGCGTCGACGGGCCACCACCTCAGGTCCGTCGACTCCTCACTGCGCACGATCGGCGAATTGTCCGGTGCCACAACAAGAAACCTCAGGTCGAGGTGCCGCGTCGGAACGCCCAGTGAACAGGTGATCGGATGGGTGTGCGCCGAGAGCAACGTGGGATCGATGCGGAGATCGTGAATACCGGATTCCTCGCGGGCCTCACGCAGCGCCGAGTCGACCACGCTGTTGTCTTCCGGTTCACAATGCCCGCCGAGTTGGATCCACCGACCCACCCGTGGATGCAGAGTCAGTAAGACATGTCGTCCGCTCTCGTCGAGAACCAGCGACGACGCAGTGATATGCCCGGGTGCGTGACGACGGAGGCAACCGTCGGGTGCCGAATCGAGAAACGCCAACATGGTGTGCCGCAAGGACTCATCGTGCTCGGAGGGCGTGATCCAGCCCTCGAGAACACTTGTGGCGGACGCATGCAGGGTTTCGGCGCTCACAGCTCTACCAGGGCATCGCCGGGCGCGGAAGCCTCACGCACAGTGAGCGGTTCGAGCGGATGGCCGATGGCAACAGCGCCGAGTGGCTGCCAATCCGCAGGAAGCCCCAACAGTTCTCGTACCGCATCGGCCGCGAAAATCGTCGAACCGATCCAGCAACTTCCGACCTCGCGAGTCGCGAGTGCAACCAGCAATCCCTGCACTGCCGCTCCCGCAGCAACCGTGAACATCGTGGACTCGGCAGCGGTACGACGGTCGTCGGGATAACTGTGCGCACCATCGGGGACACAGAACGGGATGACCACTTCGGGGGCGTCGAAAAGTATGTTGCCGCGCGCGACGCGGGCCCGGATCGATTCCTCGCTCCGCCCGTCGGCCCGCAGATCCGCAGCCCACAGTTCGCGCAACGCATCGAGCAGCTGCGCACGAATTTCCTTGGTGCGCAACCACACAAATCGAACCGGACGGGTGTGGTGCGGGGCCGGAGCCGTGAGGGCCTCGGAGATGGACGCGCGAATGAGTTCGGCGTCGACAGGTTCCGCGGTGAACTGACGAACGGAACGACGGAGAAGCAGCGCTTGGCCGCGGCCCATCGCCGTGGCTTCGGCAGTGCCGAGCCAGAACAGATCCTCGGGCCCGCGGCGGATGAGGTCCTGACCGGTGGAACCGTCGTCCTCGAAGCGCAAGCCACGCACGACTGCAACGGGAACTCCACCGACTTTGCCCTTGACCAGATCGCCGGCAGCCGCGATTTCGTCGGCCACGGCGATCTCGGTGACGACAAGGTCGTTGCCTTGACTGTCCTGCGCGCCGAGGTACCCGTGTAGAACGGGAATACCCGCGGAGCCGATGGCAGCATCGGTCTGCCCGTTGCGCCACGCGCGGCCCATCGTGTCGGTGACCACGACAGCCACGGACTTGCCGGTGCTCGCGAGTATTCGCATGCGCAGCGATGCGGCACTGGCATCCGGATCCACTGGCAGTAGCGCCAATTCCGCGCCGTCGACGTTGGAGCCGTCGATGCCTGACGCAGCTTGGACGATCCCGAGCTTGTTCTCGGTGATGAGGGTTCGGCCCTTGCGCGCAACGACGCGTACGGCCTCCTGGTCGACGAGAATGCGTCGGGCGGCGTCGCGCTCCTCGGGGTCGGTCGGAGAGGCGACGATGCGACCTTCGACCTTCGAGAACACCTTGCTCGTCACGACAAGCACGTCATCGTTTTCGAGCCAGGGTGTAGCCGCGATGAGCGCGGCAGCCAAGTCGTCTCCCGGCCGAAATTCCGGAAGTCCCGGTACCGGAATCACTTCGATAGCTGCGCCGGGGGAGTGATCACCGACAGTCACAGGGATACCCCGGCGATGTCGAATGCAGTACGGACCATCTCGGCCGTCGCTTCGGGCGACGTCATGATCAGCGGGAGGCTGCGCACTTCCATTCCGTCGACAGTGGCTGTGTCACCTTCGTCGATCAGCCAGCCGTCGAGAATACCGTTGATCGACCGCGCACCGTAATGGCGACCGATCGCTTCGGACGTGGTTTCGACGCCGATGACCTCGAGGCATTCGTCGGCCATGCCGCGCAACGGTTTTCCGGCGATCACGGGGGAGAGTCCGATGACCTTTGCCGACGTCGTACGTAGTGCGCCGCGGATGCCGGGGACAGCGAGTATCGCGCCGACGCTGACCACGGGGTTGGACGGAGCGATCAAGACTATGTCCGCGTTCTCGATCGCCTCGATCACTCCGGGAGCCGGCTTGGCCTGCTCGGCACCGACGTGCGCGAAACTGTGTGTGGGGACCTGAGCGCGGTGACGTACCCACCATTCCTGGAAGTGAATTGCTTTTTGCTCGCCGTCTTCGGGGTCGGTGATGACGACGTGCGTCTCACTGCGGTCGTCGCTGACGGGAATCAAATCGACTCCCGGATTCCAGCGATTGCACAGTGCTTCCGTGATTGCGGAGAGTGGATATCCGGTTCGCAGCATCTGGCTTCGAATCAAATGAGTGGCGATATCTCGATCGCCGAGGCCGAACCAATCCGGCTTGGCGCCGTAGGCTGCGAGCTCTTCTTTTGCGTTCCAACTCTCACCGGCGTGGCCCCACCCACGCTCGGTGTCGATGCCGCCGCCGAGGGTGTACATGCAGGTATCGAGGTCGGGACAGATGCGCAAGCCGTGCATCCACACGTCGTCGCCGACGTTGACAACCGCCGTGATCCGATGCGGGCCTTCATATTTCTCGAGCGTTTCGCCACCAGAGATGCCGAGCGCATGTTGCACTCCTTGGAGGAAACGAGCTCCACCGACGCCGCCAACCAACACAGTCACGTTCACTTGACAAAGACTAGGCGGTGCTCGATTTGTCATGACCGCTGGGCAGTAGGTCGGCTGCGAATATCGGGCCGGAATACTAATGGATTGATATCGATTAGCTTGACCGCGACACGCAGGACGTGTGTAATCTCAAATGTGTCATTCCACCGTTGCTCGCGAGAAAGCTTGCAGCGAGACCAGATTCGAACGTAGTTTCGAATGGTCAACGGGGTGGGGTTGAAAGATGGAGTGAAATTCTGCGCTATTACAGGTGAGGAGGCGGAACGATGCCCAATGAAAATGTCGAGATCAGTTCTCTCGCAATGACAGTGAGCTACGAACCGCAGACCGATTCCCGAGCAGGCGCAGCAGAAGGTGCCTGCAACAGTGATTTCGGAGCAGTGAGTACTCGGCCAGTGCTGAGTCTCGTGACTGGTTTCGAGGAACTGTTCGACACAATCGAGGATCAGTGGCAGGAGCGCGCACTGTGTGCGCAAACCGATCCCGAAGCGTTCTTCCCGGAAAAGGGTGGATCGACTCGGGAAGCCAAGAGGATCTGCCTCGGCTGTGAGGTTCGTGACGAGTGCCTCGATTATGCACTCGCCAACGACGAACGATTCGGTATCTGGGGAGGTTTGTCGGAGCGTGAGCGTCGACGCCTAAAGCGGGGGATCATCTGATCTTCTGCTGAATCGGTTCCGTCAGCGTCGGGGCTGACGGATGGTCTGCGAAGTCTGACCTGCAACGGGGAATTGCAGGTCGTACACAGACCTTCATTCATCATGCTCGGTTTTTATCAAGTTCAGTATTCAACTAATCTTCGTCAGGCAGTGTCGGGTCGATCACCTGTGGGTCTACTCCGAGAAACGTACTGACCTGATGGACCAGCACGTCGTGAACCAGGTCTGTGAGTTCATCCGGATTTTTGGCACGCTGCTCCAATGGCCGACGGAACAATACAATCCGCGCCCGCGTCGTTTTGCCGTAGCGATCTATGCCGGCCGGAATCAACCGTGACAGCGGTACGGGTCCGTCTGCGACAACTTCCGGCGGCCAGGTCACCGAGTCGGGATCGCGGGCGAAAATTTTCGGAACCTCGTCCACTGCGATGTCGAGTTTTTTCAGTCGGTCGTGCCACGCGCGGTCGACCGGGGCAAAAGCATCCATGACCAATAAGTCGAACTTCTCCGCTCGGGTTCGGCGAGCGGGAACCTCGGGTGGAAGCAAGGGTCCGCGTAGTCCTCGTCCGCGCCGCTCGATCGAACGGGTGGTCACCGGGCGTCTGCGGGGGGAGCGTGGCATGCCGTCGAGATTACGACAGTCGAACCCGCCCGGTGTGTCCGAGTAGGTTCCGGCAGCGGGGAGGACTAGGCTCCGTACCTGTGAGATCTCTGCGTCGCTGCTGCCGCCCCGGGTGTAAGAACCCCGCCGTCGCGACGTTGACGTATGTCTACTCGGATTCCACCGCTGTCGTAGGTCCGCTGGCTACTGTCGCGGAACCGCACTCGTGGGATCTGTGTGACAACCATGCGTCGCGTATCACGGTCCCCAAGGGCTGGGAAATGGTCCGGTACGAGGGAGGATTCTCCTCGAGTACCCCGGACGAGGATGACTTGACCGCCCTGGCGGAAGCCGTTCGTGAGGCCGGTTTCGGCGACCGAAACAAGGGTCGTGAGGATTCCGGCGCGTCGTTGAACGAGGACGTCCGTTCTATCACTCCCACCGCGGCCCGTACCGGGCGCCGAGGGCACCTCCGTGTCCTGCCGGATCCGTCGTCCTGACTCGAGGCGACCAGCCTTCCGTGGCAAGAAATTGTCCTGCGTGAAGCACTAGGCTTGTTCACAACTTTCAGCGTCCCACGGACAGATCCGTCGGGATGCGCATACAAGGAGAATGAATTCAGTGGTGCGAACAGCCGAGTCTGTTGCTGCAATCATCAAGGCGTACGACGTCCGCGGCGTAGTCGGTGAGCAGATCGACGAAGATTTTGTGCGCGATGTCGGCGCTTCGTTTGCACGTCTGGTCCGGGACGAAGCCGGCGCAGCGACCACCGTCGTGATCGGTTACGACATGCGAGCATCCTCGCCGTCCTTGTCGGCCGCTTTCGCGGACGGCGTCGTCGCGCAGGGACTCGATGTCGTCCATATCGGACTGGCGTCCACCGATGAGCTGTATTTTGCCTCCGGATTGTTGAACTGCCCCGGTGCGATGTTCACCGCGAGCCACAACCCGGCCAAGTACAACGGAATCAAGCTGTGCCGCGCCGGTGCCAAGCCTGTCGGCCAGGACACCGGGCTGGCAGTCATCTCGGCCGAGGTTGTTTCCGGCGTACCCGAATTCGACGGTCCGGCAGGGTTGGTCAGCAGCCAGGATGTGCTCGAGGAGTACGCGAGTTACCTGCGAGGACTGGTGGACCTCTCCGAAATGCGAGAGATGAAAGTTGCCGTCGACGCGGGCAACGGTATGGGTGGGCACACAGCCCCCGCTGTATTCGGGCCGATGCCCCTCGACGTGGCACCCCTGTATTTCGAACTCGACGGCACGTTCCCGAACCACGAGGCGAACCCGCTCGATCCGGCCAACCTCGTGGACCTGCAGGCCTACGTCCGTGAGACGGGAGCCGATCTCGGTCTCGCTTTCGACGGCGACGCCGATCGATGCTTCGTCGTCGACGAAAAAGGCGACCCGGTGTCACCGTCCGCGGTGACCGCGCTTGTCGCAAAGCGCGAGTTGGCCAAGGAGCCCGGCGCCTCGATCATCCACAACCTCATCACGTCAGCGGCCGTGCCCGAACTGGTCACCGAGTTGGGTGGAGTGCCGATTCGTACTCGAGTGGGCCATTCGTTCATCAAGCAGGAGATGGCCGACACCGGCGCGATCTTCGGCGGCGAGCATTCCGCTCACTACTACTTCCGCGAATTCTGGGGTGCAGACTCCGGCATGCTGGCAGCACTGCACGTCCTTGCTGCACTCGGTGAACAGGACCGGCCGCTGTCGGAACTCATGGCCGAGTACACCCGCTACAGCGCTTCCGGCGAAATCAACTCCACGGTCGCGGATGCTGCCGACCGCACCGCTGCAGTCGTTGCAGCATTCGCAGACCGCACCGAATCCGTTGATCACTTGGACGGCGTCACGGTCAACCTGTCCGGCAAGGCATGGTTCAACCTGCGCGCATCCAACACTGAACCGTTGCTCCGACTTAACGTCGAAGCCCCGACGCAGGCAGATGTCGACGCATTGGCCGACGAGATCTTGGCGATCGTGCGCGGCTGAGAAGGTATCTGCTCGATTGGTTTGTCGGCGCATCGACTTACCTGGGATAGTTGGGGGACTATCCCGCACGGGACACTGCGAGAGAATTTGGTATGGAGAAGGGGGTGCGGTGAGATGACAGCGCCGACGCCGCTTCTCGACCTCGACGACAGTGACGGTTTGTCTGCTGCCGATTTCGAGGGGCTACTGCGTTCGGTAGCCATGGGGGGCGCACAGATTCGCTCTACGGCTTCGGCAATTGCCGAGGGCACACTGGATCGATTGGCTGGCCTACGGCCACGAAGCATCGTGCTGGTGGCAGGTTCCGGGGGGGCCAGGCATGCTGCCCGGATCGCCACCGCTCTGCTCGGTAACTCGGTCAGTTGTCCGTTGCTCCTGTTGGACCGGACACCGTCATGGGTAGGTCCACTCGACGTCGTGGTTGTCGCGGGTGACGACGCCGGCGATCCGAGGCTGGTGGAATCCGTCGACGGCGGGGTCCGCCGTGGTGCAGAAGTTGTTGTCGCGGTTCCCGAAGAAGGTCCGATGCGTGCTGCCGCTGCCGGCAGAACCATGTCTCTGGCGCCGCGGGTGTTCACTGCGCCACGCCATACGATGATTCGTTTTCTCGCAGTCTTCGCCGCCGTTGTCGCCGCGATCGACAACCGTGATCGCCATGCGGAGGGACCGTCGTTTCTCGATCGGATCGCGGATGCCGTCGATGCGGAAGCAATCAGCGACGGGCCGACAAACGAGGTGTTCCACAACCCGGCAAAATCGTTGGCCACTCGCATGCGTGACCATCGCGTCGTTCTGTGCGGCAGTGGCGCACTCGCGACTGCGCTCGCTGAATATGCAAGTGCTTCACTTCTTGCATCCGGGCATTCTGCTGCCGGCGCGGAACTCTCCGATGTGATCGCCGCCGCCCGATCACTGTTCGTCCCGGCCGGTGGCACGCGTGATTCGGTGTTCCACGATCCGTTCTTCCATGATCCGGAGTTCGACGGCGCACTACCGGTCGACCCCGTTCGTGTCTTCGTTTTTGCCATGGAAGCGGGCCGCGGAGAGGCCATACGCAGGATCGATGCGCTGGCAGATGCCGACTTGCTGGTCGCCGCGCACGACGACACAGCCGACACGGGGGTATCGGAGATGGAACAACTATTTATTTTGGCGTCGCGTCTGGACATGGCGTCGGCGTACATGCAGTTGACGGGTGGTGCGCGGTAGTGCAAGAACTCGAAGGTGCTTTGAGGTCGTATGCGTGGGGGTCACGCACGGCCATCGCGGAACTTCGCGGGCGCCCCGTACCGTCGGCGCATCCCGAGGCAGAATTGTGGTTAGGTGCGCATCCCGGTGATCCGGCTCGGGTCGTCGACGAGAACGGCACCGAATCTTTGCTCGAGGTGCTGCGCCGCGACCCCACAGGACAGTTGGGGGCTGCCAACGTCGAAGCATTCGGCGAGCGGCTGCCGTTCCTGCTGAAATTGCTCGCGGCGGAAGAACCTTTGTCGTTGCAGGCTCATCCGAGCGCCAGGCAGGCAGCCGAGGGTTTCCGCCGGGAAAACGAGTTGGGCGTGCCGATGGACGCATCGATTCGCAACTACAAGGACGGTAGTCACAAGCCTGAACTTGTTGTCGCTTTGAGTCGGTTCGAGGCTCTCGCCGGGTTCCGTGAACCGACGCGGACGGTCAAGATGCTGCGCGCATTGGCGGTAGCTGAACTCGAGCCGTATATCGGTCTCCTCGAAGGACAACCGGACTCCGACGGACTGCGCGCTCTGTTCACGACGTGGATAACGCTGCCGTCCGCTGCGCTCGGGACGTTGCTGCCGGCGGTACTTGCGGGATGCATCAGTTACGTTTCGCAACGAGACGTCGAGTTCGCGCCCGAGATACGCACGGCGCTCGAACTCGGCGAGTCGTACCCCGGCGACGCCGGAGTGCTGGCTGCGCTGCTTCTCAACCGAGTCACGCTCGAGCCGGGTCAGGGAATCTTCCTTGCTGCCGGGAACCTGCATGCCTACCTGCACGGACTGGCAGTCGAGATCATGGCAAACTCCGACAACGTCTTGCGCGGTGGATTGACCCCGAAACACGTCGATGTTCCCGAGTTGCTTCGCGTCCTCGATTTCGACGGCGCCGATATCACGATTCTCGAGCCCGAGCCGGAACCGGATTCGGCAGAATTCATCTATCCGACACAGGCTCCCGAATTTCGGTTGACCCGGATCGAGTTCGGCGAAGGAACGACGGAGAGCGTCGTACCGGAGGGTGGTCCGAGAATCTTGATCTGCACCGCAGGCGCGGTGACGGCTCGGTGTGGAAGCAGTGAGCTCGACCTCGGCGCGGGTCGGTCGGCGTGGATTTCCGCGGACGAGCCGGCGGTTCGGATATCGGCGAAAAGCACGCATGCGCAGGTATTCAGTGCTTCGGTTGGCCGATAGCTACATTTTGTCGTCAGACTAGGAGATAATCTGTGTCGGCTAGCGGCAGTAAGAAAGCAATTCTCGCGGCATTGGGTGCTAATGCCGGAATAGCAGTAGCCAAATTCGCAGGATTCCTGATCACCGGTTCGTCGTCGATGCTGGCAGAGTCGGTGCACTCGGTCGCTGACACGTCCAATCAGGGACTGCTGCTTCTGGGGCAGAAGAAAGCGGAACGTGAAGCCGACCAGCTCCATCCGTTCGGGTACGGACGTAGTCGATACTTCTATTCGTTTGTTGTCGCTCTGGTGCTGTTCACTCTCGGTTCGATGTTCGCGATCTATGAGGGAATACACAAGATTCAACATCCCGAGGACCTCAACTCGGCGTACGTCGCCGTCATTATTCTGGTCATTGCGATCGGACTCGAAGGCTTCAGTTTCCGGACAGCCATCAAAGAATCACGTTTGATCAAGGGCGACTCGACGTGGTGGGGTTTCATCCGCAATTCACGGAGTCCGGAACTGCCCGTGGTCCTGCTCGAGGATTTCGGCGCGTTGATCGGACTGGCGCTGGCACTTGGCGGCGTCGCGTTGACGATGATGACGGGCAACCCGGTTTTCGACGGTATCGGCACACTCTGCATTGGTATTCTGCTCGGGATCATCGCGATCATTCTGATCGTCGAGATGCAGAGCCTACTGATCGGTGAAGGCGCTACCAACGCAGAAACCGATCGGATTCTGGCGGCGCTGGTCGACGGAACCCGCATCGAACGCGTCATCCATTGCAAGACTCAGTACCTAGGGCCCGAAGAACTTCTGGTTGCCGCGAAGGTCGCGGTGCCGTTCGGTTCCACGATCTCGGATGTCGCCGTCGCGATTGACGAAGCTGAGGTGCGGGTGCGCGCTGCGGTTCCCGCCGCGCGTGTGATCTACCTGGAACCCGATCTGGACAGGCTCGCGAAAGACGCCAGGCGAGCAATCTTTCCCCCACAGGCTTAGGCTGAATGCATCTCTGTTGCCACTGACGGGACCGGCTGGTCCACCTTGCCGCCCGCGGTATGTAGTCGGTCTGCAAGGAGGCGGCTGTGGCCATCAAGGACGAGCAAGCCGGATCGCGACGTTCGAAACTGTTCCGAACCAAATCGATTGAGCAGTCGATCAAGGACACAGACGAACCGGAGACCAAACTCCGAAAAGATCTGAACTCTTGGGATCTCACCGTGTTCGGTGTCGCGGTGGTCATCGGCGCAGGCATCTTTACATTGACGGCCCGGACGGCAGGTAATGTCGCCGGGCCGTCGGTGTCTCTTGCGTTTGTCATCGCGGCATTTGCCTGCGGACTCGCAGCACTGTGTTACGCCGAATTCGCGTCGACGGTGCCCGTCGCGGGTAGTGCCTACACGTTTTCCTACGCGACGTTCGGGGAGTTCGTCGCGTGGATTATCGGCTGGGACCTCATTCTCGAATTTGCGTTGGCATCCTCGGTGGTGGCCAAAGGCTGGTCCCTGTATCTCGGTGAGGTGATGGGTTCGCGTAGTCCGATAGTCGAATGGGGACCGATCAATGTCGACTGGGGAGCGGTGCTGATTGTCGCCGCCATCACGGTGGTGCTTGCCACGGGCACCAAACTGTCTTCGCGGGTCTCATTGGTGATTACGGCAATCAAAGTGGCGGTGGTGCTGCTGGTGATCATCGTCGGCATGTTCTACATCAACACCGACAACTACACGCCGTATATCCCGCCGTCGCAACCAGGATCGACGGGTGAAGGTATCCATCAGTCGCTGTTCTCCTTCGTGACGGGGGCGGGCGGGAGTTCGTTCGGCTGGTACGGGTTGTTGGCGGCGGCGAGTTTGGTGTTCTTCGCGTTCATCGGTTTCGACGTGGTCGCAACTACCGCGGAGGAGACGAAGGACCCACAGAAGGCGTTGCCGCGGGGGATTCTCGGTTCACTGCTGATCGTCACAGTCCTGTATGTCGCGGTGACGCTCGTGTTGACAGGCATGGTCAACTACCACGTCCTCGAAGGCGACACATCCAATCTCGCAACTGCATTCGCGTTCCATGACATTACGTGGGCGAAGAACGTCATCTCGTTCGGAGCCCTCGCGGGTCTGACGACGGTGGTGATGGTGTTGATGCTCGGTCAGACTCGTGTGCTCTTCGCGATGGCGCGTGACGGTTTGATGCCGCGCCGGCTCGCCCCGACCGGTAAGCACGGAACTCCGGTGCGGATCACGGTGTTGGTCGGCGTGGTGGTCGCGGTGTTGGCCGGTGTTTTCCCGATCGGCACCCTGGAAGAAATGGTGAACATCGGAACGCTCTTCGCGTTTGTTCTGGTTTCGATCGGGGTGTTGGTTCTGCGCCGGACGCGACCGGATCTGCCTCGTGGATTCCGCGTTCCGCTTGTCCCGTTCGTGCCGATTCTGGCAGTGCTGGCGTGCTTGTGGCTGATGTTCAACTTGTCGGTGGAGACCTGGCTGCGGTTCATCGTGTGGATGGCTCTCGGTGTTGTCATCTACTTCGCGTACAGCCGACGGCATTCGATGATCGGCAAGCGAGAACGCGGGGAAGTTCCCTAGTTTTACAAAATCCTTCATTTGTCTATGCGTTGGACAAAATACATTGTATTGTCGACTTCATGGTGAACTGACTCACAATGGTGGGTCGATTCGAATGGAGGAGGCACACCGTGTCGACACACGTGAGCGCGCAGTCCGGGCCGACAACGCCGCCCGAGGAATGGCGCGACAGAAAGCGGTATCTCTGGCTGCTCGGCCTGGTTCCGCCAACTTCGGTGTTCATCGCCGTCGGAATGGTCGCGCTGTTCAACAGTGCCGGATGGACTGCCGTTGCGCCCGCATGGTGGTGGATCGGGCCACTCCTTGTGTATGTGCTGCTGCCGATTCTGGATGTCTTCTTCGGCCCCGACGGTGAGAATCCGCCGGACGAGGTCATGGAGCAACTCGAGAACGACAAGTACTACCGGTACTGCACGTACCTTTACATTCCGTTCCAGTTGGTCAGCCTCGTCGTTGCCTGCTACCTGTGGTCGGCAACCGATCTGTCCTGGCTCGGTCTGGATGGTGGGCTGGGACTGATCTCCAAGATCGGCCTGGCCATCACTATCGGTTGTGTCGCCGGCATCGGCATCAACACAGCGCACGAGTTGGGTCACAAGAAGGACGACCTCGAGCGCTGGCTGTCCAAAATCACTCTGGCGCAGTCCTTCTACGGGCACTTCTACATCGAGCACAACCGTGGGCATCACGTGCGTGTAGCGACACCGGAGGATCCGGCGTCGTCTCGATTCGGCGAGAGCTTCTGGGCTTTCCTGCCGCGAAGCGTGTGGGGTTCCCTGCGCTCCTCCTGGGAACTGGAGAAGGCTCGATTGGATCGACTGGGCAAGAATCCGTGGACAATTCGCAATGACGTCCTGCATTCGTGGCTCATGTCCGTGGTCCTGTTCGGAGTGCTGACGGCTGTGTTCGGACTTTCGATCCTGCCGTTCCTGGTGTTGCAGGCAGTGTTCGGGTTCTGTCTCCTCGAAACGGTCAACTACCTCGAGCATTACGGACTCAAGCGCAATCGACTCGATAGTGGTCGGTACGAGCGCGCCGCTCCGCAGCACAGCTGGAATTCGGACCACATCTGTACAAACATTTTCCTCTATCACCTGCAGCGTCACAGCGATCATCACGCGAATCCGACTCGGCGCTACCAGACGCTACGAAGTATGGACGGTGCACCTAATCTGCCCAGCGGGTATGCCAGCATGATCATCCTGGCCTACGTTCCGCCACTGTGGCGAAAGGTGATGGACCCCAAGGTTATCGCTCATTACGGTGGCGACATCATGCGTGTCAATGTTCAACCGTCGAAGCGTGAGCGAATCCTCGCTCGGTACGGGGCAGTATCAGGAGGACCGGCATGAGTGCCTACCGATGCCCCGTCTGCGAGTACGTCTACGACGAAGCGATCGGTGCACCGCGAGAAGGCTTTCCGGCCGGAACGCCGTGGACGGAAGTTTCCGACGACTGGTGCTGCCCGGACTGCGGTGTGCGGGAGAAGATCGATTTCGAAGCGGTGTCGATTGAATCAGGAAGTGAATCATGAACGACTACAAGCTCTATCAGTGTGCGCAGTGCGGTTTCGAGTACGACGAAGCCGAAGGCTGGCCCGAGGACGGCATAGCGCCCGGTACTCGCTGGGACGATATTTCGGAGGACTGGAGTTGCCCGGATTGCGGGGCGGCAAAGGCAGACTTTTTCATGGTGGAGGTCGAGCGCGCCTGAACCGGCAGGACGCGTATCGGTAAAGTCGCTGTCATGACTTCGACGCACGTCCGCCTGCCGCAAAAAGAGGCGTCGCGTCTGCTGCTGCGTAACTCGGTGCTCGACGCGATGTGCGAGCTTCTCACCGAGAAAGACTGGTCTGAGGTCACTCTGACGGTGCTGGCGAAGCACGCCGGAGTCAGTCGGCAAACGCTCTACAACGAGTTCGGTTCACGGCAGGGATTGGCGGAGGCATACGCCCTGCGATTGGCCGACGGGTTCGTCGACGCCGTCGATGAGGCAATGGTTGCGAATGAAGGCCACAGCGTTGTTGCACTCATGGCAGGCTTCGGCAGTTTCTTCGCCTCGAGCGGCTCTGATCCTCTGGTGCAATCTCTGCTGACGGGGGAGGCTAAACCCGATCTGCTCCGGTTGATCACCACCGACAGTGCCGTCATCATCGATCGGGCGTCGGCGCGACTCGCGGAGAGCTTCCAGCGGGGCTGGATTCAGGCGTCGGCAGCCGATGCAGGCATTCTGGCCAGGGCAGTTGCCCGGTTGGGGCTGAGCTACATTTCGATGCCGCCGGAGTCCGGGGCGTCCGTGGCGGAGGATCTGGGTACGTTGCTGGGGCCGTTCATCGACGTGGCACGTCAGGGGCGATCAGGCGTCGCCCGTGGTGCGCGCGACGGGTTGTGAGGTTCGCCGGATCACGGTGGTGTGCTTCTCGGGGCCTCGAGCGGATAGCCTTGGGGGGAGTATGCACGTCAACCAGGAGAGGCAGATGACGACCTCAGTTTCAGCAACACCCGTGGCCGATAGCAGCAACGGAATCGACTTCAAAGTAGCGGACCTTTCGCTGGCCGAGTTCGGTCGCAAGGAAATCCGTCTGGCCGAGCACGAAATGCCGGGCCTCATGGCGCTGCGTCGTGAGTACGCAGATGTGTTGCCGCTCAAGGGCGCTCGCGTTTCCGGATCGCTTCACATGACCATCCAGACCGCAGTTCTGATCGAGACGCTCACGGCGCTCGGTGCCGAGGTTCGTTGGGCCTCGTGCAACATCTTCTCCACGCAGGATCATGCCGCGGCTGCCATCGTTGTCGGCCCGCACGGTACGCCGGAGGAGCCCAAGGGCGTTCCGGTTTTCGCTTGGAAGGGTGAAACCCTCGAAGAATACTGGTGGGCAGCAGAGCAGATGCTGACCTGGCCGGGTGAGCCCGCCAACATGATTCTCGACGACGGTGGCGACGCCACGATGCTGGTGCTCAAGGGCGCGCAGTTCGAGAAGGCGGGCGTTGTCCCCCCGACGGACGACGATCAGGACTCCGACGAGCACAAGGTGTTCCTGGCTCTGCTGCGTCAGTCGCTCGAAGCTGACAAGGGCAAGTGGACTGCCATTGCCGAGTCGGTTCAGGGCGTCACCGAGGAAACCACCACGGGCGTTCTGCGTCTGTACCAGGTTGCCGCTGCCGGAGAACTCACGTTCCCGGCCATCAACGTCAACGACTCGGTCACCAAGAGCAAGTTCGACAACAAGTACGGCACCCGCCACTCGCTGCTCGACGGCATCAACCGCGGCACCGATGTTCTCATCGGCGGCAAGGCTGCTCTCGTCTGCGGTTACGGCGACGTCGGCAAGGGTTGCGCCGAGGCGCTTCGCGGCCAGGGCGCTCGCGTCGCGGTCACCGAGGTCGACCCGATCAACGCTCTGCAGGCACTGATGGACGGCTTCGAGGTCAAGACCGTCGAGCAGGCCATCGGCTGGGCCGACATCGTGATCACGTCCACCGGCAACAAGGACATCATCACGTTCGACCATATGAAGGCGATGAAGCACCAGGCCATCCTGGGCAACATCGGTCACTTCGACAATGAGATCGACATGGCCGGCCTGGAGAAGTCCGGTGAGGTCACGCGGATCAACATCAAGCCGCAGGTCGACGAGTTCACCTTCGCTGACGGTCACTCGATCATCGTGCTGTCCGAGGGACGTTTGCTGAACCTCGGAAACGCGACGGGTCACCCGTCGTTCGTGATGAGCAACAGCTTCTCCAACCAGGTCATCGCTCAGATCGAGCTGTGGACCAAGCCGGAGGAGTACGACAACGAGGTTTACCGTCTGCCCAAGCATCTCGACGAGAAGGTCGCGAAGATCCACGTCGAGGCACTCGGTGGCACGTTGACCAGGCTCTCGAAGGAACAGGCGGAGTACATCGGCGTCGACGTCGAAGGCCCGTACAAGCCGGAGCACTACCGCTACTGAGCTAGTTGGTTCCAGCGCAGTAGTTCTCTCACCGTCCCCCGGTCCGCGTCTGCGGGCCGGGGGATAGGCTTTCGTCGTGGGAATTCTTGTGGCGTTGGAAGGGCTCGACGGAGCCGGCAAGCGGACGTTGATCGGCAAGGTCGTCGACGAACTCAGGCGGACCGGCACTTCGATAGCCACCCTCGATTTTCCCCGCTACGGGCAATCGATCCATGCGGATCTTGCTGCCGAGGCACTCAAAGGTGCCCACGGTGACCTCGCTGCTTCGGTGAATGCGATGGCAGTGCTGTTCGCTCTGGACCGGGCCGGTGCTTCATCGCAGATCTCGGAATTGCTGAGCGTCAACGATATTGTCCTGCTCGACCGCTACGTGGCGTCCAACGCGGCCTACAACGCGGCTCGACTGCACCAGGGCATCGACGGTGAAATGGTCGAGTGGGTACGTGAATTGGAACTGAGCCGGCTGGAACTGCCGACGCCTGACCTTCAGTTGTACCTCGACGTTCCGGTCGCGCTTGCGGAGGAGAGGGCCCGCGGCCGTGAGGCCGAGGATGCGACCCGCGAGCGCGATGCCTACGAGCGTGACGGGGAGTTGCAAATCCGAACGGGCGCGCTCTACTCACAGCTCGCCGCAACCGAATGGATATCGCCGTGGTGGGTTATCGGCCCCGACACGGACCCCGCCGATCTCGCTCGAAAACTGGCCGATTTCACGTGAGGAATCGCGATCAGAGCGTGAATCGGAAGTTTCCGGCACAGTAGAGGGAAACGCGCGGCACGCCGCACAGTCACGTAACAGACAGATTCACCACTCGAAGATGCAACGATAGGGACATGAAACCAAGGATTCTGGTTGTCGACGACGACACGGCACTCGCCGAGATGCTCACGATTGTGCTGCGTGGTGAGGGATTCGATCCCTACGTTGTAGGCGATGGAACCCTGGCGCTCGCGGCAGTGCGTGAGACTCGCCCCGACCTCGTTCTGCTCGACCTCATGCTTCCGGGCATGAACGGTATCGATGTATGCCGGGTCCTGCGTGCGGATTCAGGCGTTCCGATCGTGATGCTCACCGCCAAGACGGACACCGTCGACGTCGTGCTGGGCCTCGAGTCCGGTGCCGACGACTACATCATGAAGCCGTTCAAGCCCAAGGAACTGGTCGCCCGCGTTCGAGCGAGACTGCGACGCACCGAGGACGAGCCTGCCGAACTGCTCAGCATCGCCGACGTCGTCATCGACGTACCGGCACACAAAGTCAGCCGCGGCGGTGAGCAGATTTCGCTCACCCCACTCGAATTCGACCTGCTGGTCGCGCTCGCCCGGAAACCGCGTCAGGTCTTCACCCGCGAGGTTCTCCTGGAACAGGTGTGGGGCTACCGCCACGCTGCCGACACTCGACTGGTGAACGTCCACGTTCAGCGTCTGCGTGCCAAGGTCGAAACTGATCCCGAGAATCCCGAAGTGGTTCTGACGGTGAGGGGTGTCGGCTACAAGGCCGGACCGCCGTGAGCGGTGTCTCTCGATGGCGTCGCCGCCTCAATCGGTGGCTGACGCCATTTCTGCGGTGGTGCCACTCTCTGAGTAACACCCTCGCTCACACGTGGCGACGTTCGCTTCAGTTGCGAGTGGTCGTCTCGACGTTGTCGTTGTCGTTGATCGTCATCGTCATCTTGGGTGTCGTTCTCACCAGCCAGATCACCGACAGGCTTCTCGAAGCGAAGATCACTGCGGCGACAGAGGAGATGGATCGCGCGCGGGGGATCGTCGAAGATCAAGTGGCCGGCGCCGACGGCAATCTCGAAGCGCAACTCGAGAGCGCGGCGTCGAGTTTGACCAGTCGCAATCAACCGGCCGGTCAGGCATCGGGTTCTGCGGGGACGTTCGATCCGGTTCTCATCGTGGAAGGCGGCGGGCCGCGGCAACCGACTTCTGCCGGCCCGGCCGAACAGATTCCCGCAAACCTACGTGAGTTCGTTCAGAACGGTCAGATCGCATACCAGTTCGCGACAGTCGCGAATCCGGGCGGTTACTCGGGTCCGGCGTTGATCATCGGCAGTCCGACGGCATCGTCGATCTCCAATCTCGAGTTGTATCTCGTGTTTCCACTCGCAAGTGAGGACCGCAGTCTCTCGCTGGTGCGCAGCACCCTGTTGATCGGTGGCGCAGTTCTCCTGGTCCTTCTGGCCGCAATTTCGCTACTGGTCGCCAGACAAGTCGTGTTGCCCATCCGATCGGCGTCGAGGATTGCCGTGCGGTTTGCCGACGGCCGACTCAAAGAGCGGATGCCGGTTCGCGGTGAAGACGACATGGCTCGTCTCGCAATGTCTTTCAACGAAATGGCGGAGTCTCTCTCGAAGCAGATCACCCAACTCGAAGAGTTCGGCAATCTGCAGAAACGCTTCACTTCGGATGTCAGTCACGAACTGCGCACTCCGCTGACGACGGTTCGGATGGCCGCCGACCTCATCCACGACGGCAGCGACAGCCTCGATCCGATCCTTCGTAGGTCATCGGAACTGCTTGTCGCAGAACTTGATCGGTTCGAGGGTTTGTTGGCCGACCTGCTCGAGATTTCCCGTCACGACGCCGGCGTCGCAGAACTTGCTTCCGAACAGCTCGACGTCAGAATGTGTGCGCGTGCCGCAGTGTCCACGGTTCGCCATCTCGCCCGTGAGTCCGGCACCGAGCTGATCGTGGATATGCCGGACGAGCCGGTCATCGCCGACGTCGATCCGCGACGCGTGGAACGCGTGCTGCGGAATCTACTGGCCAACGCTATCGATCACGGTGAAGGGAAACCCATCCTGCTCCGCTTGCGTTCTGACGACAATGCTGTGGCCTTCATCGTTCGCGACAGCGGCGTCGGATTGCGTCCGGGTGAAGAGAAGCTTGTGTTCAACCGTTTCTGGCGATCCGATCCGTCTCGGGTACGCCGCAGTGGCGGTACCGGACTCGGCTTGGCAATCAGCGTCGAGGACGCGAATCTGCACGAGGGCAAGCTGGAGGCATGGGGCGAGCCTGGCGTCGGAGCGTGTTTCCGTCTGACGTTGCCTCGGGTGCGGGGAAAGAAACTGGTGTCCAGTCCACTTCCCTTGAAGCCGACCACAACCAAGTTCGTGCGGTCGCCGTCCGCAGCGGACATGGTCGCAGAAGAGGTCGTCGCGGAAGAGGTCGGAGACGTCACCTCGTCCGTTCCCACTCCTCACGACCAGGAATCTCGAAGTGGTTCGCAAGGCGGTGAGCGTTCATGAAAAATCACCTTCACCGCGGTGTGCTCGCAGTGATGCTGTGCACGGTTCTGTTGACAGGGGCGTGCGCGAGCCTGCCCGACTCGTCGTCTCCCCAGGCAATCGGGACCCTTGCCACAGTGGCGCCGGGAACGTCGATCGCTCCGCCGGCCGAGGGCCGCGAGCCAGATTTGTTGTTGCGGGACTTCGCGAAAGCCAGTACCGATCCATCGAATCGACACCTTGCGGCGCGGCAGTACCTGGCTCCTGCGATGTCGGCAAAATGGGATGACGCGGCCAGCGCGACCATCGTCGACAGAGTGGACACGCTTTCCGAATCGCGAACCGACAAGGAAGCCGTCTACACGATTCGGGGGAACAAGGTCGGACGCCTCGACCCCGGTGGTGTGTACGTTTCGGAAGAGGGCAGCTACGAATCCAAGATGACCCTGACGCTGGTCGACGGCCAGTGGCGGATCAGCGATCTCCCGTCCGGCGTGATCATGGAGAAACCGGCGTTCCTCGGTGCGTATCAACGAAAGTCGTTGTACTTCCCCGATCCGAGCGGGCAGACCATGGTTCCGGATCTGCGGTGGGTTTCGGGGCCGCAGGATCAGATGGCGTCGCAGTTGGTGGGCTTGTTGATCAACGGACCCAAGTTGGCGCTCGCCGCCGCAGTCCGCAACGAACTCGGTGCCGGAGTGTCCGTGATCGGACCGATAACGAAGGCTGACGGCAGAACCGGTCAGGTCGGTGTCGGTCTCGGCGGAGTCCGGATCGACTTCCGGATCGATCCGGCGGATCCGGCCGATCGCTCGATGGATGCCGCTACTCGCGGATTGTTTGCGGCGCAGATCATCTGGACGTTGGCCGGTGCCGACATCTCCGGTCCGTATGTTCTGCTGGTCGACGGGCAACCGCTCGACGCGGCGCATCCGGACGGATGGACCACCGCCGATGTGGCGTCCACGAACCCACTCGCCACCGCCGGCGCCACGGTCGGCCTGCACGCTCTACTCGGTGGGTCCCTGGTCAGTGTCACCGAGCAGGCTGTGATCCCGATACCCGGGTTCGCCGGGAACGCCGGCAATCTGGTGTCGGCGTCCTTGTCCCGGGATGGCAAGACCGTCGCCGCAGTCGCAGATACCGCAAAACCCGATCCCTCGACGCGGTTCTCGCTGGTGCTCGGGCCCTATGCCGACGGCGGGGTGCAGGTGCTCGAAGCGCCGGCCATTACGCGGCCGACGTGGGAACTGGACAACAATGCGATCTGGGCGGCAGTCAACGGCAATACCGTCGTGCGAGTGGTTCGCGAGCCCACTACCGGCCGCGCATCGGTGACGAATGTGGATGTGGGCGCATTGATTCCGTTGGGTTCGAACATCACCGAACTCAGGCTTTCGCGAGACGGAGTGCGGGCGGCGATGATCATCGACGGCAAGGTGTATCTGGCGATCGTGGTGCGGATGCCGAGTGGTGTGTTTGCACTCACCAGTCCGCGGGCAGTGGCTCCGGGTCTGGGCAGTTCTGCGCTCGCATTGGACTGGAGCAACAGCGATACCGTTGTGATTGCGCGCAACAATTCTGACGTTCCCGTTGTACAGGTCGCGATCGACGGTTCCCGAATGGACTCGTTGCCCCGAGGAAATCTCACAGCGCCAGTGGTTTCCGTGGATGCTTCACCGACCACCGAGTACGTTGCCGACGCGCGGGCAGTGTTCCAGTTGAACAACAACGATCCGGCCGGCGACAGGTTGTGGCGTGAAGTGCCGGGTCTGACGGGGCAGAAAGCAATTCCGGTACTGCCCGGCTGAATGGTCGGCGGGCATGTGTCGGTGCTGTGCCTCAGACTTCCCGTTCATGGGGGAATTCGCGTTTCGTGATCTGGGAAAACTGGGCGGTGCGGCGCTCGATCTTGTCTTGCCACGAGAATGCGGAGGATGCGGAAGGCCGGGCGCGCAGTGGTGCGGCGTGTGCGCCGGCGAGCTTCGGGACCATCCGATCCGACTGACTCCGAGAGTCGATCCCGGGGTGCCGGCGTGGGCGCTCGGGCCCTACAGCGGCCCGAGGCGGCGCAGCGTGATCGAGATGAAGGAACGTGGCCGACGAGATCTCGTCGGGCCGCTGGGAGCCGCGGTGGCGGCAGCGATGACATGTCTGAACCGGTGGGGCGAGCTTGATTTCGATTCCGAGCGGCCAGTGGTTTTGATCCCGGCGCCGTCGCGCTCTCGGGCCGCGCGTTCTCGGGGCGGAGATCCGGTCCGAAAGATCGCGCGCGCAGCGGTCGGTGCCTTGCCGACGGACTGCGGCGAGGTTCGGTCTGGGTTGGTCATGTCACGTGGCGTCCGGGATTCGGTAGGGCTGTCGGCCGCGGACCGAGCTACCAATGTGACCGGAGGGATATCGGTCACTGTGGCTTTGGACGAGCTGGCGGGGCGGGATGTCGACGTGGTCCTCCTCGACGATGTTCTGACGACGGGAGCGACTGCGGCAGAGTCGATTCGGGTGCTCGGGCAACACGGAATCCGGACAACCCTCGCACTCGTGGTTGCCGGCGTTTGAATGAATTTCAGGCGAAGAGTGGCACTCGCGCGAATTACGTACTAGCGTCGGCGGCACACCCGAAAATACAGGTGGGAGGTGGTACTTCAATCCTGGTGCCGGGCGGATCCCCTCTCGGTACTTGAAACACCTGCTGCCGCCCAACTTTGGGCGGAGCCGTAATTGGGAGGTACGAGTGACGACCCCTTCGCAAGCCTCATTTTTCATCGAGGACGCCACCACCGAGCGTTCCGAAAGATCCGCCGTTCCGAAATCCGACATCGTCCTGACCGGACGCAATGTCGAGATACCCGATCATTTCCGAGTTTATGTCTCGGACAAACTGGCGCGACTCGAACACTTTGACCCCTCCATCTTTCGTTTCAACGTCGAACTCCAACATGAGCGCAACCCGCGGCAGTCAAAGACCGCTCAGCGCGTCGAGATCACTGCCCGAGGCAAAGGTCCCGTAGCGCGAGCAGAAGCCTCCGCCGACAGCTTCTATGCCGCGTTCGAGGCTGTCATCGCAAAACTCGAGAATCGGCTGAGGCGTACCAAGGGCCGCAAGCGCGTCAGCTACGGCGACAAGCGCCCGGTTTCGGTTTCCGAAGCGACAGCGCCGCTCGCACTCGAAAACGCGCCGACGATGGAGACGGATATCTCGCTCAACGGCCAGGAACTCGAGGCCTACGACGGTCCCGGCCAGGTAGTGCGAGTGAAGGAACACCCGGCTGAACCGATGCTGATCGACGATGCGTTGTACGAAATGGAATTGGTCGGACACGACTTCTTCCTCTTCCACGACAAGGAGTCGGATAAACCGTCCGTCGTCTACCGTCGGCATGCGTTCGACTACGGGTTGATACGCCTGACATGACCGATCTATAGGTGGGTTGCCTCGCAACTCGGCCTTAGCGCCTACCATGGAATCCGGCCGGGGTTTTCGGACTTCGGCCGGATTTCACTGTGTCGCCCATTTGTTGCCGAAGATTGAGGACGAACAAGACTGTGCCGTCGCTGTCGCTATCGAAGCTGCTCCGTGTTGGTGAAGGTCGCATGGTCAAGCGACTCAAGCACATTGCTGACCATGTCGAATCGCTGTCGCCCGAGGTAGAGGGCCTGACAGATGATCAACTCAAGGCCAAGACCGTCGAATTCCGCGAGCGCTATGCCGCTGGCGAGACCCTCGACGAGTTGCTCCCCGAGGCATTCGCCGTGGCGCGTGAAGCGTCGTGGCGCGTGATCGATCAGAAGCACTTCCATGTGCAGATCATGGGTGGTGCGGCCCTGCACTTCGGCAACGTCGCGGAAATGAAGACCGGTGAGGGCAAGACCCTGACCTGTGTGCTGCCCGCGTACCTCAATGCGATCGCCGGTGACGGCGTCCACGTCGTCACGGTCAACGATTACCTGGCCAAGCGTGACTCCGAGTGGATGGGCCGTGTCCACCGCTCACTCGGACTCGAGACCAGTGTGATCCTGTCCGGTATGACGCCGGCGGAGCGTCGGGTCGCGTACGCCTGCGACATCACCTACGGCACCAACAACGAGTTCGGTTTCGACTACCTCCGCGACAACATGACGCACTCGCTGGACGATCTGGTCCAGCGTGGCCACGCGTTTGCCATCGTCGATGAGGTCGACTCGATTCTCATCGACGAGGCCCGTACCCCGCTGATCATCTCCGGCCCCGCTGACGGTTCGAGCAAGTGGTACAGCGAGTTCGCGCGTATCGCGCCGCTGTTGAAGAAGGACGTCCACTACGAGGTGGACATCCGCAAGCGCACGATCGGTGTGCACGAAGCCGGCGTCGAACTGGTCGAGGATCAGCTCGGCATCGACAATCTGTACGAGGCTGCCAACTCGCCGCTGGTGAGTTACCTCAACAACGCCATCAAGGCAAAAGAGCTCTACAGCAAGGACAAGGACTACATCGTCCGCGACGGTGAGGTCATCATCGTCGACGAGTTCACCGGTCGCGTGTTGGTCGGTCGTCGATACAACGAGGGTATGCACCAGGCCATCGAGGCCAAGGAAAAGGTCGAGATCAAGGCCGAGAACCAGACTCTCGCCACGATCACCCTGCAGAACTACTTCCGTCTCTACGAAAAATTGTCCGGCATGACCGGTACCGCCGAGACCGAGGCAGCTGAGCTGCATCAGACGTACACCCTCGGCGTTATCCCCATTCCGACCAACCGTCCGATGATTCGTGTCGACAACGGCGACCTCATCTACAAGACCGAGGAAGCCAAGTTCGACGCAGTCGTCGACGACGTCGTGGAACGGCACGAGAACGGTCAGCCGGTTCTGATCGGTACCACCAGCGTCGAGCGCTCGGAGTACCTGTCCAAGCAGTTCACCAAGCGCGGTGTGGCGCACAACGTTCTCAACGCCAAGTTCCACGAGAAGGAAGCGACCATCATCGCCGAAGCCGGTCGATCCGGCGCGGTGACGGTTGCCACCAACATGGCTGGTCGCGGTACGGACGTTGTGCTGGGCGGTAACCCGGACATCATCGCCGACATCGCGCTCCGCAGTCAGGGCCTCGACCCGGTAACCACACCGGAGGAATACGAGGCGGCGTGGGACGAGATCTTGATCAAGGTCAAGACCGACGTCAAGGAAGACGCGGAGAAGGTGCGCGCTGCCGGCGGTCTCTACGTTCTGGGCACCGAGCGTCATGAATCGCGTCGTATCGACAACCAGCTTCGCGGTCGTTCCGGTCGCCAGGGTGACCCGGGCGAATCGCGGTTCTACCTCTCCCTCGGTGACGAACTCATGCGCCGCTTCAACGGTTCTGCGCTCGAGTCGATCATGACGCGTCTCAACCTGCCCGACGACGTTCCGATCGAAGCCAAGATGGTCTCCAAGGCGATCAAGAGCGCGCAGACGCAGGTCGAGCAGCAGAACTTCGAGATCCGCAAGAATGTCCTCAAGTACGACGAGGTCATGAACCAGCAGCGCACCGTCATCTACAAGGAACGTCGCCAGATCCTCGAAGGTGAGGACATGGAGGGCCAGGTCGAGCAGATGATCACCGACGTGATCACTGCGTACGTCGACGGTGCCACGGCAGAGGGTTACGTCGAGGACTGGGATCTCGAGCAGTTGTGGACCGCCCTCAAGACGCTGTACCCGGTCGGGATCGACCACAAGAAGCTGGCCGGAGAGGACGGCGCCGGGATCAACAGTGATCTCAGCCGTGACGACCTGCGAACCGCCTTGCTCGACGACGCTCACGCGGCGTACAAGAAGCGTGAAGCCGAAATCGACGCGATCGCCGGCGAGAACGGTATGCGCGAGCTCGAGCGTCGGGTCTTCCTGTCCGTATTGGACCGTAAGTGGCGTGAGCATCTCTACGAGATGGATTACCTGAAGGAAGGCATCGGCCTGCGTGCGATGGCGCAGCGTGACCCGTTGGTCGAGTACCAGCGTGAGGGTTACGACATGTTCATCGGCATGCTCGACGGCTTGAAGGAAGAGTCCGTGGGATTCCTCTTCAACCTGCAGGTCGAAGCTGCTCCGGCGCAGCCGTCCACCGGTATTTCGGTCACGGCCGGCAGTGCTGCAGCGGCATCGACGACTGCACCGAAGCCCTTGCCGACGCAGGAGAATGCGGCGGGTTCCAATGGCACGGCAGCGCCGTCGGCGTTGCGCGCAAAGGGACTCGACGACACGGGTCCGTCGCGGCTGACGTACTCGGGTCCCGACGAGGACGGTAAGGCGAAGGCCACGCGGGACGCGGCCGATGATTCCGGTGATTCAGTTTCGCGCCGTGAGCGTCGCGAGGCCGCACGCACAGAGTCGAAGAGCACCAAGGCACCGAAGTCCAAGCGGAAGCGCTGATTTCCGGAGACTGATTGCTGGAAACTGATTTTCAGAAGGCTGGATAGTCACACCACGTGTAGCGCGGTGACTATCCAGCCTTCTGCGTTTGTGTTCTCGATTCTGGCTGCGATGGCAAAGGTTCGGTTGCCGCGTTGATAGGTGGCGCATACTTCTGCTGCGCTCGGTGATGCTGCGTGCACGTGTGTCCGGTGGGTTCGGGCAACGCCGAGGTCGCGGGTCGGATTATCTGAAATGGCGAGGCGCCGTACGAGTTCCAGGACGGTGGGAGATAGTAGTGCTTTGAGGTGCCCGGGGTTTCGTCGTTGATCGAGCACTTCGAGTACGAGGCGCAGCGACGTGTTCCAGAAGATGTCGGCGCCGGGTGCAACGGGATCCGCAGTGATTGCGTCGGCACGTGCGGGTCGAGACGGTGAAGTGCTGGAAGTGCCGGAAGTGCCGTTGTGCGGCGTCTTGCGTGGGCTGCCCAGTAACCGTTCGGTTCGTACCGACGGACGCCTGATCGTGACGGAATCGGCGGCTGGTTCGCTGCGCGGTGCAGGCCGAAGGAATCCGTGCGGGCTGTAGTTCGTCTCGTTGCTGTTCACCTGTTTGTCCCCCCAGACATGGATCGCTCCCCCGAGCGATGGTGAGAAGTATGACACTAATCGGCCGGTGTTGTCGCAGGGATCACCCTGGCCACCTAATGTGAATCGCGTGCGGGGACTTCTGTTGGACGTGGGTGGAGTGCTGTTCGGTCCGGGGTCGGATTTGGACGGCTTGAGTGCGCTGGTGCGCCGTGCCCGGAGCGCGGGTATCGCGACGGGAATTGTGAGCAACGATCCCGGGGGATCGGGTGCTGCGTGGTTGCGGGATCTCGGCGACGGAGTGCTCGTCGACGATGTCGTGTTGTCCGGCGATGTAGAGATGGCCAAGCCCGATGCCGCGATCTATCGTCTGGCCGCACAGCGGTTGGGTCTTCCGCCCGAAGTGTGTGTGTTCGTCGACGACCTGGCCGTGAACGTCCGGGGCGCTGTGGCCGTCGGAATGGTCGGGGTACACCACGTCGATCCCGAGACGACGATCGAAGAATTGTCGATATTGCTCGGGTTGGAGCAGCCATGGTGAACCGTTTGACGACGCAGGATGCGGCGTTCTACTTTCTCGAAGCCGGGAGCACACCCATGCACGTGGGTTCTCTGGGCGTCTTCCGTCAGTCGGGGACCGGGATCGATCATTCCGAGTTGTTGCGACTGGTTGAGGAGCGACTGAGCCTGGTGCCGCGGTACCGGCAGAAGGTACATGAGGTAGTGCTGGGATTGGCGCGCCCCGTGTGGGTCGACGATCGCGATTTCGATATCACCTATCACGTACGCCGGTCAGCGCTACCCAAGCCCGGCAGTGCAGAACAGTTGAACGATCTGATTGCCCGGCTGATTTCCAGGCCGCTGGACAACACTCGGCCGCTGTGGGAGATGTACCTGGTAGAGGGCTTGTCCGACGATAGATTTGCGATTTTCACGAAGTCGCATTCCGCCCTGGTCGACGGAGAATCCGCGCTCGAGATCAGCCAGGTTCTCTTCGATCAACAAGAGGTCCGGCTGCCCGGCGCCGAGGAATTATGGATGCCTGCTCTGCCTCCGAGTGATGTGAAGTTGCTTGTCGGTGCGCTCGCTGATCTGGTGACCAGTCCGGGCGAAGGGGTGGCCCGGGCGCGGGCGGCGTTGGGTGACATGACGACGTCGATGACGGAGGCGGTCAGTGCCTTGGGGAAGGTCGCGGCAGTGGTGCGTACGGCTGCCCAGGTGGCCCCCAGCAGTCCACTGAATGCACCGATTTCTCGCAACCGTCGACTGGCTGTGGCCAAGACGTCGCTCGACGACTATCGCCGGATCCGGGCGAAGTACGGGTGCGAGATCAACGACGTGATCCTGACGGTTATCGCTGGCGCGCTTCGGAATTGGCTGCTCTCTCGCGGCGAGCCGGTTACCGAGGCAAGCATCGTTCGCGCAATGGTGCCGATGTCGGTGTACACCGACGGACCGAACAATCCCGACGCGCCGGATCCGCAGGCGCCGGGTCATGTGTCGTCGTTCTTGGTCGACTTGCCGGTCGGTGAACCCAATGCGGTGGTCCGGTTGTCGCACGTTGCTCATGCGACCGAGGCGTTTGCTCGTCAGGGTCGGGGGGTGACGGCCCAGACTTTGGTCCGGATGTCCGGGTTTGCGCCGGCAACTCTGCACGCGATGAGTTCGCGCGCGGCCGGCAATCTGTCGCAGCGAATGTTCAACCTCATGATCACGAATGCGCCGGGTCCGCAGTTTCCTCTTTACCTCGGTGGAGCGCGGATGGAGGACATGTATCCGGTGTCGCCGTTGCTGAAAAATCAGACACTCAGCATTGCCCTGACGTCCTATGACGGCAACGTCTACTACGGTTTGAATGCCGACCGTGACGCGATGTCGGACGTCGACGTGGTGCGTTCGTTGATCTTCGAGTCTCTCGAGGAGTTGACTGACGCCAGTCGGTGAGTGGTATTTCTCGGCGTCGTCTTTCGATGAAGGTGGTCTCATGAGGGTGTACGTACCGGCAACCGTGGAAATCTTGCAGCGGTTGGTGGCCGATCAGGAGTTCGACCCGATGAGTCGAACTGCGTTTGCTGTCACTCCGGCGCTGCGTGAGGCCTATGCGGCGGGTGACGACGACGAGTTGGCCGAGGTTGCGATGGGTGAGGCGGCGCGAGCGTCGTTGCGTTTGATCGCCGGCACCGAGGGGGACGTGACGTTCCGCCGAGCGGTGGTTGCGGCTGACGTCGATGATGTGAAGTTGCGTCCGGATCTCGACGACGCGGTGGTGCGGTTGGCTGGTCCGGTCACGATGGCGCAGGTGGCATCGGTTCACGTGGACCTCGCCCAGGCCGAACCGGACATCGAGCGCGCTGCCGGGATCGTCGATGCGGCGGATCTCGGCGACGCCGATGCCGAGTTCACTCTCGGCGACGCGGAGGACCACGAATTAGCGTGGTATGCGGTGCAGGAACTGCCGTTCTTGCTCGACCTGCTCTGAAATTTACTACTTTGGAGTAACCTACGGTACCGTAACTTGGTAACCTACGGTACCGTAGGCAGTGATTTCGGTGGGATCTCTAAGTGAGAGGTGGCAGGTCTGATGGGTCTGAAGGACTGGATCGAGGCACCGGCAGCGTCGGTAGTTCCGGCAGCGCGGTCGAAGCTCAATCTGCTGCGTGGTGCAGCGGCGCGGTTGACGACGCCTCTCCTGCCTGATGATTACCTTCACCTGGCAAATCCGCTGTGGTCGGCCCGAGAATTGCGCGGCCGCATCGTCGAGGTGCGCCCGGAAACCCAGGATTCGGCAACCATCGTGATCAAGCCGGGTTGGGGATTCGACTTCAATTACCAGCCGGGCCAGTACATCGGTATCGGCTTGCATGTCGACGGCCGCTGGCACTGGCGTTCGTACTCTCTGACGTCCCCGCCCAACTGGGAAAACAAGAAGATCTCCATCGCGGTCAAGGCGATGCCCGAGGGATTCCTGTCGAGTCACCTCGTCGGCGGCGCTGTCCCGTCGGGCACGATCGTCCGTCTCGCAACGCCGTCGGGCAACTTCGCGTTGCCGGACCCGCCGCCGGAGAAGATTCTGTTCATCACCGCCGGCAGTGGAATTACGCCGGTCATGGGCATGCTTCGCACTATGAATCGTCGTGGGCAGTTGCCTGACGTCATGCACATTCACTCCGCTCCGACAGAGTCCGATGTCATGTTCGCGGATGAACTGACGGCGCTCCATGCCGAGCACGAGGATTTTGTCAGCCACGTTCAGCTCACTCGCCGCGACGGAAAGTTCAAGCTGAGTTCGCTCGATCAAGTGTGCCCGGACTGGCGTGAACGCCACACGTGGGCGTGCGGTCCGTTGCCGTTGCTCGACGAGATCGATGATGTCTGGAAAGCGGCGGGAATCGAAGAACGCCTGCATATGGAGCGATTTGCAGTCTCACGCATCGACGCGGAAGCCGACGGTGGAACGGTCACGTTCGAGAAGTCGGGCAAGACGATCACAGTCGACGGTGCGACGACCCTGCTGGAGGCCGGTGAGAAGTCCGGTGCGTTGATGCCTTTCGGTTGCAGAATGGGCATCTGCCAAACGTGCGTCGTACCGCTCGTTTCGGGCCATGCGATCGATCTGCGTTCGGGAAAACAGCACGTCGAAGGTGAACGAATCCAAACGTGCATCTCAGCCGCCGCGGGCGACTGTACGCTTGACGCATAGCTTCTAGGCACCCGGAGGACAACGGTGGCAATCACCGACATCAAAGAGTTTTCGCACCTCACTGCAGCTGACGTCGAAGCGCTCGGGCGTGAACTTGACCAGATTCGACTCGATATCGAAGATTCCCGAGGAATTCGGGACGCTCGCTATATTCGTCGGGTCATCCGGGTCCAGCGAGCGTTGGAGCTCGGTGGCCGGATGGCGCTCTTCGGGAGCCGGTACCGACCGGCGTGGTTGGCCGGCACAGCCTTGCTGAGCTTGTCAAAGATCATCGAAAACATGGAACTCGGGCATAACGTGATGCACGGGCAGTGGGACTGGATGAACGATCCGGAGATCCACTCGTGCTCGTGGGAGTGGGATCAGACGGGGCCGTCGGAGCACTGGAAGCGTGCCCACAACTATCAGCACCACACGTACACCAACGTTGTCGGTATGGACGACGATCTGGGTTTCGGAATCTTGCGTATGACGCGCGACGAGCCGTGGAAGCCGATCAACCTTCTGCAACCTATTGCCAACGTGGTTCTGGCGGCGACGTTCGAATGGGGCATCGCCCTTCATGACCTCACGGCGGCGTCCAAGTTGGAAGGCTCCGCGAAGGGGCAGTTGAACTCGCAGGCGAACAAAGACTTCGCGCGCAAGATCTTCCACCAGGTCGGCAAGGACTTCATACTGTTTCCGGCGCTGACGGGGCCGGCATGGAAGTCGACTCTTACGGCTAACGCGACTGCCAACCTGGTCCGCAATCTGTGGGCGTATGTCGTGATCTTCTGCGGCCATTTCCCCGACGGTGCAGAAAAGTTCACGGTTGCCGAGTTCGAACAGGAAACCCGTCACGAGTGGTACCTGCGTCAGATGCTCGGCAGTGCGAACTTCAACTCCGGCAAGCTCATGGGATTGATGAGTGGCAATCTGAGTTACCAGATCGAGCACCACGTCTTCCCTGATTTGCCGAGCAATCGCTATCCGGAGATTGCCGTGAAGATGCGGGCACTGTGCGAGAAGTTCGATCTCCCGTACACAACCGGTTCGTTGTTCAAGCAGTACGTGTTGGCTTTGCGCACCATTCACAAGCTGGCGCTGCCGGACAAGTGGTTGATCGCGACGTCGGATCATGCACCCGAGACGTCGTCGGAGCTCCGCTTTCGGGAGTCGGGTTTCAAGGATGCGGCAATGGCAATGGTCGAAGATCTACGCACGGATCCGGTGACGGGAAAGCGTGTCGGACTGCTGACCGCTCTGAAGTCGCAGGCGCGTTCTCGCATGCCCAAGCGCAAAAAGTGATATAGATTACATCGGGAAAAACCTAACCTACGGTGCCGTAAGTTACGCTACAGTAGGTCGTGTCGATTTCGATCGATATGAACTTGCTCGTTGTAGCCGAACTTACTGCCAGGAGGCCTTCCGATGGCGATTGCCGATGTCAAGGAATATGCGCATCTCACCGAAGCTGATGTCGAAGCGCTCGGTCGTGAACTCGATGCGATCCGCCGCGACATAGAAGATTCGCGCGGCGAGAAGGATGCGCGGTACGTGCGCAACGTGATTCGGTTGCAGCGTTCCCTCGAGATCAGCGGTCGCGCGATCCTCTTCGCCAGTCGCAAGCGACCGGCCTGGTTGCTGGGTGCCGGCGTTCTCGGCGTCGCCAAGATCATCGAGAACATGGAACTCGGCCACAACGTGATGCACGGTCAGTGGGACTGGATGAATGATCCGGAGATCCACTCCAGCTCGTGGGAATGGGACGTCAACGGCCCGTCCGCGCACTGGAAGCAGACGCACAACTTCCTGCACCACAAGTACACCAACGTGTTGGGCATGGACGACGACGTCGGATACGGACTGCTCCGCGTCACGCGTGATCAGCGGTGGAAGCCTTTCAATGCCGGCAACATCGCCTACAACACGCTCCTGGCACTTTTCTTCGAGTGGGGTATCGCGGCTCAGCACCTCGAGCTCGGCAAGGCGGCCAAGGGTCGCACCGACATGGAGGACACGCGTCGTAAGTTGCGTGAGGTGGGCGAGAAGATCGGCAAGCAGCTGGTCAAGGACTACGTCGTCTACCCGGCGCTGACCGGCCCGGCGTGGAAGAGCACTCTCAGTGCCAACTTCACCGCCAACATCATTCGTAACCTGTGGACCAACGCGATCATCTTCTGCGGACACTTCCCGGACGGTGCCGAAAAGTTCACCAAGGCAGACATCGACGGCGAGTCGAAGGCGCAGTGGTACCTGCGTCAGATGCTCGGCAGCGCAAACATCGAGGGCGGCAAGGTCATGGACTTCATGTCCGGCAACCTCAGCTACCAGATCGAGCATCACCTGTTCCCGGACCTGCCGAGTAATCGCTACAAGGACATCGCGGTCAAGGTTCGTGAGCTCACCGACAAGTACGACCTGCCGTACACCACCGGTCCGTTCCTGGTGCAGTACGGCAAGTCATGGCGCACCATCGCCAAGCTCTCGCTGCCCAACAAGTACCTCAAGGACACCGTCGACAATGCGCCGGAAACGGCGTCGGAGTTGATGTTCGAGGGCAACGCCACGTTGACGGTCGATCCGGTCACCGGCCGCGCCAGTGGCCTCAAGAGTGCCATCGCCCGCAAGCGTAAGGGCGGAAAGCTGCGGAGCCTGCTCGGCCTGCGCTGATCCGCTTCAGAGTCCGAAGAAAACAGCCCGACACCGCACAAGGCGGTGTCGGGCTGTTTTCAGTATTGGTCGTTGGACTTGATCGCCTCGAGGAGTTGGCGTACGGCGATAACTCGCCGGGCGGATTTTCCTTCGAGTAGATCGAGCTTGCACTCGGGGTCGGCCGGGGGGCCGAGGTGCGTGCAGCCACGGGGGCAGTCTTCGATCTGCGCGGCAAGGTCGGAGAACGCTGCCACCACATTCTCGGGGGAGATGTGGGCGAGACCGAACGAGCGGATGCCCGGTGTGTCGATCACCCAACCGCCACCGGCCAGGGGGAGTGCCACCGACTGAGTCGACGTGTGACGGCCCTTGCCGACGCCGGAGACGATGCCGACTGCGCGATTCGCGTCGGGGACAAGACGATTCACGAGCGTCGATTTGCCGACGCCTGAGTGGCCGATCAGTGCCGTCAGCTTGTTGTTCAAGATTGTGGTGAGCTCGTCGAGCGGATCGTCGCGGCCGGCAACAACAACCTGGATGTCGAGATCGGCAAACGTACTGGCAAATTCTTCCGGTGGTTCGAGGTCGCTCTTGGTCAGACACACGATGGGCGTCAGGCCGCCGACGTACGCCGCGACCAGTGCGCGCTCGACGAAGCCGGTGCGCGGCGGCGGATCAGCCAGGGCCACCACGATCAGCAACTGCTGGGCGTTGGCGACCACGATGCGTTCGAAGGGGTCGGTGTCGTCGGCGGTGCGTCGGAGCACAGTGGAGCGCTCGGAGACCCGGATGATTCGAGCGAGAGTGTCGGTTTTGCCGGACAGATCGCCGACGATGTCAACCTGATCGCCGACGACGATCGGTGTGCGGCCCAGTTCGCGGGCGCGCATCGTCACGATCAGTCGGTTGGGATCGCCTCCCAGGACGCAACCCCAGCGTCCGCGGTCCTTGGAGACCACCATCCCCGATTCGGCGGACAGGTGCTCAGGGCGAGTCTTGGTACGGGGGCGTGATCCGCGGCCGGGGCGGACCCGGACGTCGGACTCGTCGTACTGCCGCTTACTCAGAAGCTTGCCTTACGTGCGGAATGATCGAGCATGTCGGTCCACATGCCCTCGAAGCCCGGCAGCGTTTTTGCTGTTGTCGCGACGTCATCCACTTCGACGCCCTCGACCACCAGGCCGATGATGGCGCCGGCCGTCGCCATGCGGTGGTCTGCATACGAGAGCCATTGTCCACCATGAAGTTTCGCGGGAACGATGGTCAGTCCGTCTTCGGTTTCGGTGACGGAACCGCCCAACTTGTTGATCTCGTCGGCGAGCGCAGCCAGGCGATCCGTCTCGTGGCCACGCAGGTGAGCGATGCCGCGGAGGTGGGAAGTTCCTTCGGCCAGGGCCGCGAGCGCCGCGACGGTCGGGGTGAGTTCTCCGACGTCGTGCAGATCGATGTCGATGCCGCGCAACGTTTCCGGTCCTTGCACGGTCAGGATACCGTCGGCAAGAGTGACTTCGGCTCCCATCGAGACGAGGATCTCGCGGATCGCGTCGCCGGGCTGAGTGGTCGACGACGGCCACAGCGGCACGCTGACGGTTCCGCCGGTGACGGCTGCGGCCGCCAGGAATGGTGTGGCATTGGACAAGTCGGGTTCGATGGCCCAGTCGACTGCGCGCACGGGTCCGGGCTCGACACGCCAGGTGTCGGCGTCGCCGCCGGTAGCCGGGGTCGTGACAGACACACCCGCTTCGCGGAGCATCGAGGTGGTCATGTCGATGTGCGGCATGGACGGGACAGGCTTGCCGCTGTGCTGAACGGTGACACCTTCCTCGAATGCGGCAGCCGAGAGCAGTAGTCCGGAGACGAACTGTGAGGAACCGGAAGCGTCGATCGTGACGGTTCCGCCGCGCAGAGAACCGGTGCCTGTCACGGTGAAGGGGAGGGCGTCGCCCTCGATCTGTGCGCCCAGCCCGCGAAGTGCCTCGAGGATGGTGTCGAGCGGCCGCGTGCGGGCCTGCTCGTCGCCGTCGAAGCGAACGACGCCGTCGGCCATTGCGGCCAGGGGCGGGAGGAAACGCATGACGGTACCGGCAAGCCCACAGTCGACGTCTCCGCCGCGGAGGGGTCCGGGAGTGATGCGCAGAGTGCTGGGGTTGCCGGCTTCTTCGATGCCGATACCGAGATCACGCAGCGCTGCGATCATGAGGTCTGCATCGCGGCTGCGGAGAGCACCGGTGAGCGTGGACGGACCGTCCGCCAGAGCTGCCAGAATCAGGGCTCGATTGGTGATGGACTTCGATCCCGGCAGCGTTACCACTGCGTCGATCGGTGTTTGGGCTAGAGGGGCGCTCCACAGACTCAGACTCACAGGGTCCATCTTCTCTTATCAGTGGGGGAATGGTCGAAACCGTGCCACTCTGGGTGTCATGTGCGGAAGGTATGCGACCACAGCGGACCCGGCGAGCTTGGCGATCGAACTCGATGCGCTCGACGAGACGGACCATTTGTCGGAGGCGTCGGCGGACTTCAATGTCGCCCCCACAACCAAGGTACTGACCGTCGTCGAGCGTCATGACCGGGATAATCCCGACAGTGATGCGGTCAAGCGGATCCGGCAGATGCGGTGGGGATTGGTGCCGTCCTGGACCAAGGAACTCGGCAAGGGGCCGGTGCTGTTCAACGCTCGGGCGGATTCACTGGCCGAGAAGCCGGCTTTTCGGACGGCATTCACATACAAACGATGCCTCGTTCCGATGGACGGTTGGTACGAGTGGCAGACCGAACCGCAGGGCGGCAAGAAGGTCTCGAAGATTCCGTACTACATGCATCCGGGTGACGGATCGAGGCTGTTCATGGCCGGTGTGTGGTCGGCGTGGCGGAATCCGGCCGCCGAGAATGCGGATCCGGTCCTGAGCTGCTCGATTGTCACCGTCGATTCGCTCGGCCACCTCGAACAGGTCCACGACCGGATGCCGCTGGCACTGCCGCGTGATCGCTGGGAAGCGTGGCTCGACCCGGATCACGGCGCAGACCCGGCGCTACTCGAACCGATTCCCGATCTGTTTTCCGGAATCGAGATCGATCGAGTCCGGCCCCTGGTCAACAGCGTCAAGAACAACGGACGCGCGTTGATCGAGCCGGACGTCGACCGTGCCGGAGAGCAAATCAGCCTGCTTTAGCTCAGTGACCACGTCACAGTTCTATCGGAGTGACCACGTCACAGTGACCTCGAAGGACACCTGCTGGGTGCCCGGAGCGATAGCCATGTCCGACATCGAGGCGTTCGGGGAACGCATGATGTCCTGGTTGCCCGTGGTGTTGTGAGCTTCCGTGATTGTGATGACGTTCGACAACGACGTCCCGGAGAGATCCGCGTACTGCTCGGCTCGGGTCTTCGCGTCCTCGAAAGCGCGGGTGCGAGCATCGGCGAGGAGCTTGGAATCGTCGTCGATGTCGAAAGCCACGGTGTTCAGACGTGCTGCATTTCCGCCGGCCGCGATACCCGCATCGAGAACCCCCGACGCCTTATCCAGATCACGGACGATGATGCGCACCGAGTTTGTGGCGCGGTATCCCGTCACGTTGCCGCCGCCGTACGGGTTGCCGTCGTACTGCGGTTGAACCGACAGGTCGCTCGTCTGGACGTCGTCGGCAGCTACTCCCGCAGCGACCATGGCGTCGATCATCGCGCGCGCTTTCTCGTTCGATTGTGACACTGCGCCGGTGACGTCGGGCGCAACAACTTCGACGCCGATGCCGGCGGTCAGGATGTCGGGTGCTCCGCGTACTTCGCCGGTTCCGACGACAGTCACTTCTTTGGTCGCGGACTCGGAACTTCCGCACGCGGTGAGTGAAACGGTCAGTGCAGCAGTCGCTGTCAGGAGGGCAAACGCTGTTCGTCGTGTTGTCCGCATGATTTCAGACCGTACCGCCCGTTTAGTGGGGATGGGGCAAAACGAGTGGATCCGGAGTGTCAGCCGGCCGTGATCTCGGCGAACACTGCTTCGCTGAGATTGCCGAGATCGTGTGGAGCAAGCTCGATTTCGAGTCCGCGTCGTCCGGCGCTGCACAGGACGCGATCCCAGTTCAGGGCGGACGAGTCGATGACGGTCGGCAGTTTCTTGCGTTGGCCCACGGGGGAGATGCCGCCGAAGACGTAGCCACTCGAGCGTTCGGCGTCGGCGCGTCCTGCCATGACGGCTTTGCTCGCGCCGAGTGCGCCGGCAGCGGCTTTCAGGGACAGCTTGGCCGGGACCGGCAGCACCGCGACTGCAAGTTTGCCCGTATCGAGTTTGATCACCAGGGTCTTGAAGATCTGCGCGGCTTCGGCACCGGTTGACGACGCGAGCGCTGTCACGGCTTCGTCGCCGAAGGATTCGGCGCGAGGATCGTGGTCGTAGCTGTGGATGTGGTGTGGTGTCTTCGTCTTCTCGAGGAGTGTGGTCGCAGGGGTCGCGGTTCCGGCCATTCGGTCACTCTATGTGGGCGCTGACTCAGGCGGGAACAGAGTCGGGACGTGCTGTGTTGGTACTGGTTGATCACCCTTGACTATCGAAGGAGCGACCGTGCTGGCTGTGCGCGAGCCACTACCGGCCCATAGGTCGGAACTTGTGTTGGCGGTAACCTTGATCCCTACGGCGAGCGAAGGGATCAGAGTGCTGGAACACGACCGGCCCAAGGATGAACAGCCAGAGGTCAGCGAACCTTCTGACGCTGCGGTATCCGAAACGCCCGAAAGCCAGGACGAGTTGATCGCGCGTTTCGAGCGCGACGCGTTGCCTCTGCTCGACCAGTTGTACGGTGCTGCGCTGCGCATGACGCGCAATCCTGCTGATGCCGAGGATCTGGTTCAGGAGACATACGTCAAGGCGTACACCGCTTTTCGTTCGTTCCGTGACGGAACCAACCTGAAGGCGTGGCTGTACCGGATTCTCACCAATACCTACATCAACTCGTACCGGAAGAAGCAGCGTCAGCCGGCGCAGTATCCGACCGACGAAATCACCGACTGGCAGTTGGCTGCCACGGCGGAGCACACCTCGGCAGGTCTGCGTTCGGCTGAGGTCGAGGCTCTCGACGGGCTTCCCGACGACGACATCAAAGCGGCTCTGCAGTCACTTCCCGAAGAATTCCGCATGGCGGTGTACTACGCCGATGTCGAAGGATTCCCCTACAAGGAGATCGCAGAGATCATGGGCACACCGATCGGAACGGTGATGTCACGGCTGCATCGTGGGCGGAAGCAGTTGCGCGGATTGCTCGCAGATGTCGCGAAGGAACGCGGATTCAACCGCGGCGGCACCAGTGTCTCGAGCACGGATGCTGCTGCCGAGGCGGAAGGTGTCACTCGATGAGCACGCAGGACGAATTCGAACGGCTCGACTGCTCGGCGGTCATTGCTGACGTGTGGTTGATGCTCGACGGTGAGTGCGACGACGCCAGCCGGGCGCGTCTGCAGCGGCACATCGATGATTGCGGATCCTGCCTCGCGGCCTACGGGATCGAGGAGAAGGTCAAGAGCTTGATCAGCCGCAAGTGCGGCGGTGACCACGCACCGGAAAGCCTGCGTCAGCGGCTCACTATCGAGTTGCGGCGCACCATCGTCATAACGACTACCGAAACAGACAATTAGTCGGCCAGCGGGCGTCTGAGTAGGGCGCAACGACAAAGGGTGGGGAAGCGTAATTGCGTCCCCACCCTTTGCCGTTTGCTGCATTACATGTCAGGCGTTTGGACGCTTGCCATGGTTTGCTTTGCTGCCCTTACGGCTACGCTTCTTACGACCGCGCTTACCCATGATTGGTCTCCCTTCTGTTTCTTTCGCATCATTCTTTCACGCCCTCGCGGGTGTGGTTCCATTGGCAGGTCGATCGGGTGTTCCGACGACGCGATACCACTGGTTTTAAGACGAAGTGAGGTTCACGATGGCAGAAGACGTGCGCGCCGAGATGGTTTCGACGGTCTACCAGGTAGTCGTGAGCGAAGGAGACGTGGTGGCCGACGGTGACACCTTGGTCATCCTCGAGTCCATGAAGATGGAGATCCCGGTCTTGGCAGAAGTTCCGGGGACGGTCACCACCGTGGGCGTCAAGGTAGGCGACGTCATTCAGCAGGGTGACCTGATCGCAGTGATCTCCTAAGCGCAGCGATGTCCACACTCAGTGACCTGCTGGCCGAACATACCGACCTGCCCGGTGCGGCAGTCGATCATCTTCAACGCGTAGTCGGCGAATGGCAACTTCTTGCGGATCTGTCCTTCGCGGACGTTCTGTTGTGGGTCGCCACCGAATCCGAGGAATCCGAGTCCGCCGGTTCGATTATCTGTGTTGCGCATTGTCGCCCGACGACGGCATCGACGGCTTTCCCGGAGGATGCCGTCGGGACTGTGGTGTCGGAGTCGGAGCACCCTCAGGTGTTGCGCGCGCTCATCGAAGGGCGTGTTGTCCGGGCCGAAGACGTCGACTGGCGTGAGGGCATGCCGCCGCGCCGTGAAGCAGTGCCGGTGCGGTTGGACGGTCGCGTCATCGCCGCGCTCAGTCGCGATACCAACCTGTCGAATCAGCGGGCGCAGAGTCCGCTGGAAGTGGCGTATCTCGATTGCGCTGCGGACCTGTGCCAGATGATCAGCGACGGTACGTTTCCGATTCGCGAGTCTCGCTCGGACACCAACTCCAGTCCACGTGCCGGCGACGGTTTCATCAGGCTCGACACCGAGGGCACGGTTGTGTACGCGAGCCCGAATGCGTTGTCCGCGTATCACCGGATGGGGTTGAGTTCGGACCTGGTGGGTCAGGATCTCGCCGCCGTGACGCGAGTGTTGGTGACAGACCCGTTCGAATCTCAGGAAGTAGCCGGATACATTCGAGATACGTTGGCGGACAAGCCTGGTCGACGGATGGAGATCGAAGCGCGCGGCGCCACGGTGCTGCTGCGTGCCTTGGTTCTCAAGCCGGGCGGTCAGCATGTGGGTGCCGCCGTCGTCGTTCGCGATGTCACCGAGGTGAAGCGTCGTGATCGGGCGTTGCTCAGCAAGGACGCAACAATTCGTGAGATTCACCATCGGGTGAAGAACAACCTGCAGACCGTCGCGGCGCTCTTGCGTTTGCAGGCTCGTCGCACCAGTAACGACGAAGCGCGACAGGCGTTGACCGAATCGGTCCGACGTGTCAGTTCTATTGCATTGGTACATGACACGTTGTCGATGTCGGTGGACGAAGAAGTCAACCTCGACGAGGTGATCGACCGGTTGGTTCCGATGCTCTCCGACGTGGCGGGAGTCGGTGCGCCCGTGACGATTCGGCGAGAGGGAAGCTTCGGGGTCTTCTCTGCCGAACGTGCGACACCACTGGTGATGGTGTTGACGGAGTTGGTGCAGAACGCAATCGAGCACGCTTTCGATCCGGGTATCGAGGGCACGGTGACGCTCAGTGCCGAGCGATCGGCTCGGTGGCTCGACGTGATCATTCACGACAACGGCCGGGGTTTACCGGCGGGATTCAATCTCGAGAAGTCCGACCGCCTTGGCCTGCAGATCGTGCGAACTTTGCTGGGAGCGGAGTTGGGTGGTTCTCTGGGATTGCATCCGGGCAGTGGCGGCGGTACCGACGCGGTATTGCGTGTGCCACTCGGACGGCGAAGCGCGCGTTACTGATTCGGGCAGACAAAAAGCCCGGCACCATGGTGTGCCGGGCTGTCGTCTTCGACCGGTGGCAGGAGTTGCCTACTCACCGCGTCGAACGTCGGGGTGAAGAACGTTTCGGTTCTTACCTAGACGGAAGTGCGTGCACGAGTCCGTGCGTTGCGACGCTTGAGTGCGCGACGCTCGTCTTCGCTCATTCCGCCCCACACGCCTGCATCTTGACCGGACTCGAGAGCCCAGGACAAGCATTCAGCGGTGACGGGGCAGCGGTTGCAGACAACCTTGGCATCGGCAATCTGGGCGAGGGCCGGTCCGCTGTTTCCCACGGGGAAAAACAGTTCGGGATCCTCGTCGCGACAGATTGCGTTGTGGCGCCAGTCCATCCTTTTCGCTCCTTAAGCTGGGTGTGAATACACCGTTTGGTACCAATGAGTTTGTGTGTGCGTATTCAATGTTTCCGCACTGTTACTTGTGAATGCTTTCACGAACTCACGGTATGTCAATAGATTTGGACAGGTTCGTGTGCCAACTCACTAATTGTTGACGTACCGCCTGGCTACCTTGTCGCCATCCGGATTTTACCTACGCCCGCCGACAAAATTTGACTGTTCTTGCAGGTCAGTAGGATTTTGTGAATTACTCCGGGAGTGGTGCGTACACCTCGAGTGCGTCCGGCACGGAGGTAAATTCGACCGTTTTGCGAAGTCCGATGAAATCGCCGTCCATCTGTAAACCGATCGGCCGCGACGATTCGATGGTGATGTGGGGGACGTTGTCGGTGCGGACGAGGACTTTCGATTTCGGCTCGGCGCCACGAGCCAGCAGTTGCCGGACAACCCGTAGGGACGGAAGGACTTTGGTGCTCGTCATAGCGAAGAGGCCGAGTCCGGAGTCGAAAGTTGTTCCGGGATTGGTGTGTACAGGACGAGCATCGAGATAGGTCCACGGACTCGAGTTGGAGACAAATGCATAGTGGACGCCCGCAATCGGATCCTGATCCGGAAGCCGGACGGTCAGTGCGGGTTCCGCTCGCTTCGAGCGAAAGAAGGAGGCAATTGCAGTTCGCACGTATCGAGCCGGGGTTGCCGGATCACCATTCTTCCGACTCGCGTCGACTGCCTCGCAGACGTCGGCGTCGAGACCCATTCCGGCATTGAACGTGAACCAGCGGTTGTCGGCATGGGCGAGTCCGATGCGCCGATGCGTCCGTTCGGAGAGTAGGTCGATGAGCTGGTTGGTGGCATCGACGGGGTCGGCGGCGATTCCGAGCGAGCGCGCGAAAACATTGGCGGATCCGCCCGGAACAACTGCGACGGTCGGGATGGGTCCGATGGGCACAGCTTTCATGGACGCCGGGTTCGGTGCACCGAGAAGCCCGTTGACCACTTCGTTGACGGTGCCGTCGCCGCCGTGCACGATCACGCATCCGAAGCCGTCTTCATGCGCTTGCCGAGCCAGTTCGGCGGCATGTCCACGGTGAGTGGTGTGCTCCACGGTGAGGCGCACCCGGCTTTCGAGGGCATGAGCCAGAAGGTCTCGACCGGCAGCAGTAGTCGAGGTGGCATTGGGATTGACGATCAGCAGTGCGCGCACGGGGCATGAGCCTATCCGGTGTCGTGTTCTAGGCTGGTCTCGTGCCGAATACTGCCAGCCCCGAGACCCTTCCCAACACAGTCAAGTGGGCGGGTGCCCTCGTGACGCTGCAAGGACTGGTTGCCGTCGGCTTCGCTGTCGTCGCTGTGATTCGTGGCTTGATGGGACATGACCAGAGCGTGACCAACGGCTACGGGTTTGCTGCGTGGGTCGCCATTCTCGGTGGCGCCGTGCTTGCTGCCGGCATTGCCTTGCTGGCCGGTCGACGATGGGGGCGCTCCATCAGCGTCGTCGCTCAGCTTCTGCTTCTTCCCGTGGCCTGGTCGCTGCTGACCGATTCGCATCAGGTGTTTCTCGGTGTTGTCCTCGGCACCGTCGTTCTGGCCACGCTGGTATTCCTGTTCTCTGCGCCCACCTCCCAGTGGATGGCGGCGGAGTACGGAGATTTCGCGGACGAGACAGCAACCGAGACCGTCGACGACGCCGCTGAGCGCGAGAACAAGACCGAGGACTGACGCTGCAGCGCCTTACCGCGCTTCTTTACTGCGCGTCGTCTGCCAGCGCACCCAGGTGCTCGCCGGTCAGGCGATACGTGGTCCACTCGGTCTTCGCGTCGGCGCCGAGTGATTCGTAAAACTTGATCGACGGCGTGTTCCAGTTGAGAACCGACCACGACAAGCGTGTGTAGTTGTTGTCCGTGCATTCTTTTGCCAATGCGGCGAGCAACGCTTTCCCATGCCCGGATCCGCGATGACTCGGCTTGACGTACAGGTCTTCGAGGTAGATGCCGTGCGCCCCGTCCCACGTGGAGAAATTTCGGAACCACAGCGCCATGCCGACGACGTTGCCGTCGTCGGAGACCGCTACGTGTGCAAAAGCTGACGCTGCATCACCGAACAGGGCTTCGCCGATCTGTTCGGGCTTGACGGTGCACTCGTCGAGCGCCTTCTGGTAGTCGGCCAACTCGTAGATCATGTCCGTGATCGGTTGGACATCGGAGGGCGTGGCGCGTCGAATCATGGAACGGATCCTATTACGCGGGAGATCTTCAGCCTTCGGCTAGCGGTGGAACATTGTGATGCAGTAGGTGGGTCGCACCATGTTCGTATCCGAGCACCGAGTAGGCGCCGGGGGAGAGCGCGAATCGCCGCCCTTCGCTGACCGGAAGTTCGAGCCAGCGTGCGATCAGGGCCCGCGAGAAGTGTCCGTGCCCGATCAGGATGACATCACGCTCGGCCAACTGTGATTGCGCGAGAGAAAGAACCATGTCAGTGCGAGCATGGATCTCATCGGCGTGCTCACCGCCGGGGCAGGGATGCGTCCACACGGTCCAGTCAGGAACGCTTCGCCGAATTTCGGGTGTGGTGAGTCCTTCGTAATCGCCGTAGTTCCACTCCGACAACGCATCCCACGTCCGGTCTTCCGGAAGGCCGGCGAGATCGCCGGTGCGTTGGGCACGTAGGCGGGGGCTGGTCAGGATCATCGGATCACGAAGATCGAGCCTGCGAATGCGGTTGCCCGTCGCAGTGGCCTGGATCTCGCCGAGCGCGGTGAGCGGAACTTCGGTGCGGCCGGTGTGCTTGCCGGTGCGTGCCCATTCCGTCTCGCCATGGCGCATCAGAACGACTCGTGCATTCAAGTCCATGTAGACCATCATTGCAGGACGACCGCGTGTACTGTTCGCCTCTCCGCTCGAAATACGTAAGGATCTTCTTTGTGACGACGGTTCTCGCAGTGGCGAATCAAAAGGGCGGCGTGGCAAAGACCACGACCGTCGCCTCCTTGGGCGCGGCTTTGTCCGCGCTCGGTCAACGGGTGCTCGTGGTGGATCTTGATCCCCAGGGGTGTCTGACGTTCTCTCTCGGGCACAATCCTGATCGGCTCGAGCGTTCGGTCAACGAAGTTCTGGCCGGCGACATCGAGGCTGCTGACGCAGTCTTGACCACGGCCGACGGTATGGACCTGCTGCCCGCGACCATCGATCTGGCGGGGGCAGAAGCGCTGCTGCTGATGCGGCCCGGCCGAGAATTTGCACTCAAGCGTGCGCTGTCGCCGTTGCTCGGAAACTACGACGTCGTGATCATCGACTGTCCGCCGTCGCTGGGGGTGCTGACACTGAACGGTTTGACGGCCGCGCAGTCGGTTCTTGTTCCGCTGCAATGCGAGACGCTCGCACATCGAGGCGTCGGGCAACTGCTGCGCACGGTTCGTGAAGTGCAGGCCATCACCAATCCGGATCTGGTTCTGCTCGGCGCATTGCCGACGCTCTACGACGCCCGAACCACGCACAGTCGTGATGTTCTCGCCGATGTCAGCGACCGCTACTCGTTGCCGGTTCTTGCGCCGCCGATTCCGCGGACCGTAAAGTTCGCGGAGGCGTCGGCGTCCGGTGTGACGGTGCTGGCGGGTCGTAAGAACAAGGGTGCCGACGCGTATCGCGATCTTGCCGCCAACCTTGTGAAGCATTGGGCAGGAAGCGAAGTCGAGACCTTTGTCCCGGAGCTGACGCTCTAGTCGTTAACGCAGTGCGACGAGGGTTCCGCCGCGCTGTTCGAGGATGGTGGCGCCGGCGCCGGCGATAACGATGGGCGTGGTGACCTCACCGCGGTCGACGCCGATCATGCGGGAGACGGTGCCGTCGGCGGGATTGATCATCGCGATCCCATTCGGCACCGGGACGAGTAGTTGCCCGGACACCATTGTTCCGGGGCCTGCGGTGCCCGCGACAATCCAGGTGGGGGTCAGGTCACTCGTGCGGAGATTGATCGTCTGGGTGCCGGTCCACCACGTGATGGCGTTCTTGTCGGCGTTCACGGTGGATTTTTCCGGGACGACGCCGTCGATCGGATAGTCGACCACGCCCGCGCCGCTGCCGTCGAAAATGCTTATCCGAGAAGGGTTTCCGTTGGCAGCGGGTAGGTACACCGCAGTTTTTTCGCCGGAAACGGCCAGGATACGGGCGCCGATGGAATCAGGAAGGACTACAGACCCGTATTCTTCGGGTTCTTGGGCATCCTTGGGGGCGGGATTCATCACTGTCAGGCGGTTCGACGCGTCATCCGGGCATTTTTCGAGAACGGACAGGCGGCTGGAACTCGAAGCGGCGCCGAGCAATTCGCACCCGCTACGTGGTTGCTTCGTGGGGTTGACGGGGGCGTCGACGCGGCCGTATTCCAGTGTCCGGACCAGGTCTGAGCGCCAGAGTTCCAGACGCGTGGAACCGCGTGAGATGAGGTAGGTGCCGTCGGCGGACAGCGTCACTGCCGCATCGGCGTCGCTGTTGCGTTGATCTTTGCGTGCGCCGGTGTCGGCGACCAGTGAGGTGACCTGTGAGCATCCGCGATTGTCTTGATACACAGCGACAACGCGATCCCAGGTCTCGATGGCACCGCACAGCGGGATGTTGCGCGAGTAGCGCCACACTTCGTCGCCGGTTGCGGGGTCGCGCCCCACAACATCGCTGCCGTCGGCCGTGACGGCAGCGTTCCCAGCGGCGATGGGGGAGGACGAATCGGCACTCGGAAATTCCCAGACCGCGCTGAGCACGTCGGGTAAGACCACCGACGTTGCCAGCGGGGGAAGAGTTGTGTCAGCGGTGACCGAGGTGGTTCCGCGCGCATCACTGCGCAACCACACCACGGTCACCGCCACGATCACGGCCAGCGCGATACCGAGAGCAACGATTACATCTGAGCGAGTTCGCCGTTCCGGTGCCAGCACATGGGGAGCTTACTCTGCGGCGGTTGCCGCGCCGGCTGCCACGGGGCGACGGCGGCGACGGCGACGCGGCTTGGAAGCGTCGTCGGCGGCTGCGTCACCGGTAGCGGCGGGAGCAGTTGCACTGGCACTGGCCGTTGCGGTCACTCCGGACTGCGTTGCTCCGGTACCTTCGTCGCCGGAGCGGGTACGCCGACGAGTGCGGGTCCGTTTCGGAGCAGTGCTTTCCTCGGTGCTGTCGGAGTCGGAGCTTGCTGCCGCAGCGGGCTTGCTCTTCTTCTCGGCGGCAGGCTCGGCAGCCTTGGGCTTGCGGACGGTGCCCTTGGCGTCAGCCGGGATAGCCATCTCTTCGTACAGGTGCGGTGAGCTGGAGTACGTCTCGACCGGATCCGGGATGCCCAGGCTCAGGGCCTTGTCGATGAGCTGCCAACGGGGGATGTCATCCCAGTCGACCAGCGTCACGGCGATACCGGTGCGGCCGGCGCGGCCGGTACGACCGATGCGGTGCACGTAGGTCTTCTCGTCTTCGGGGCACTGGTAATTGATGACGTGGGTGACGTCGTCGATGTCGATACCGCGAGCGGCGACATCGGTGGCGACCAACACGTCGACCTTGCCGTTGCGGAAGGACTTCAAGGCCTTCTCGCGGGCGACCTGACCGAGATCACCGTGAACGGCTCCGACCGAGAAGCCGCGCTCCGCAAGATCGTCGGCGACTTTCTGGGCGGTGCGCTTGGTGCGCGTGAAGATCATGGTGGCGCCGCGGCCTTCGGCCTGCAGTACTCGCGCAACCATTTCGGCCTTGTCCAGGGCGTGAGCACGGTAGATGTGCTGGCTGGTGCGGTCGTGGACGGCCGAAGATTCGGCTTCCTCGGCGCGGATGTGCGTCGGTTGCGTCAGGAAGGTGCGAGCGAGCGTGATGATCGGGCCCGGCATGGTTGCTGAGAACAGCAACGTCTGACGCTTGTCGGGGACCATTCCCATGAGGCGTTCGATGTCGGGCAGGAAGCCGAGATCGAGCATTTCGTCGGCTTCGTCGAGAACGAGTACGCCGACCTTGCCCAGGATCAGGTGCGACTGATTGGCGAGATCGAGCAGGCGTCCGGGTGTGCCGACAACGACGTCGACACCCTTCTGGAGAGCCGCGATCTGAGTTTCGTAGGGGCGACCACCGTAGATCGGCAGAACCTGAAGGCCGCGATCACCGACGCGGAGGTACTTGCTGGCGTTCTCGAGGTCGCGGGCGACCTGGATGCACAGCTCACGGGTCGGGACGATGATGAGGGCGCGCGGCGTGCCGTCGAGAGCAGCCGTGCCGTTGGCGGCAGTGACGATGCGATGCAGCAGCGGAACGCCGAAACCGAAGGTCTTGCCCATTCCGGTGCGGGCCTGACCGATGAGGTCATCGCCGGCCATAGCCAGCGGAAGAGTGAGTTCCTGGATGGCGAAGGTGCGTTCGATACCGATCTCGTTCAGGGCGCGGACGATTTCGTCTCGCACACCGAGTTCGGCGAAGGTCGGGGGTACATGGGTGTCGTCGAGCTGGACCGAAACTGTGTTCTCGGTTGCTTCGTCTTCGTGGTCGATCGTGATCTTGCTCAGCGGACTGGCCTTTCCTTGTGGCGGTACGCACGCACAAGGTAAGGGGCCCGGCCGTAAATCGGCCGAAGTCGATGCCCTCTTGTTCGTCGGCCATGCCTACGCCTCAGCTCGAAGAGTTCGCGGACTTGTTTTTTTCTGATGCCGTCCGTGAAGTCTCGGCGAAGCGGGCAACAACCTTCGATGCAGGTGCGCGCACATTATCTGGTTGGTTTACGTGGAACCATGTGGTTTACGTGAAACCGTGGGGGTCGCGTGAAAAAGGTCATCCCGGCCGACGTCAGAGCGTCAGAGCGGGGGAAACTAGCGAACTCCCGAAACCCATTGTAACTGGCGCCCGGCACACTCTCGGTAAAGCATGGCCTAGATCACGGCAAGGCATGGCCTAGATCACGCTGCAGTCCCGGGTAGCTTGCCCAGCCGGGCGGGCGCAGTGGCATTAGAGTTCGTAACCATGGGCGCACACGATCTTGATGCTTCGGCAGACACCGGTACGGAAGCCCGCGTGGCTTCCGATCATCCGGGTGTCATCGACTTGTTCGCGGTACTCGCCTACGGCGAGATATCTGCATTCTACCGGCTGTCGGAAGATGCTCAGATGGCACCTGAGCTGCACGGGAAGGTCGCAATTGCCAGTATGGCTGCGGCCGAGATGGCTCACTTCGAAACGTTGTCGACTGCCCTGACCGAGCGTGGTCACGACATTTTCGAGGTAATGGACCCGTTTGTCCGGGCGTTGGACAACTACCACGCATCGACGACGCCTTCGACGTGGCTGGAATCGTTGGTGAAGGCCTATGTCGGCGACGGAATTGCCGCGGATTTCTATCGTGAGATCGGCCATTCACTTCCGACCGATGTGGCGGCGATCGTCGAGGACGTGCTGTCGCAGACGGGTCATTCCGAATTCGTGGTCCTCGAAGTGCGGGCAGCGGTGGAGGGGAGCACGCGGGTCAAGGACCGCCTCATGTTGTGGGGGCGCAGGTTGCTCGGCGAGGCGATCACGCAGGCGCAGTTCGTTCTCGCGCAGCGTGAGGACCTCACCGACCTGGTGATCTCGGCCTCCGGGGACCTCAACGGCGTGGTGGCACTGTTCGACGGTATGCAGGCCAAGCATGCGGAGCGCATGGCCACACTCGGCCTGGTCTGACACGGCGTCTGCGCCTGTTCGCTCTGGGCACAGCGCGGCAGCGAGCGTGTCGGTGTGATGCTGCACTAGCCTGGCCAGGACAGCTGATGTATTTCACGAACAGTTCGGAGGTTGACCGTGGAGGTCAAGATCGGTGTAATCGACAGCCCGCGTGAGCTCATCGTCAACAGCGAACAGACCCCTGACGAGGTCGAGGCACTGGTCTCGAGCGTCCTCGGTGGCAGCGAGCCGGTTCTCTCACTCGTCGACGACAAGGGCCGCAAGTTCCTCGTGCAGGCGAGCCGTGTTGCGTATGTGGAGATCGGTCCTTCCGATATCCGCAAGGTCGGGTTCGCACCTACCGTCTGACACGCAAAGCAAGACAAGAATGGCGGGCAGTCACGAAGACTGCCCGCCATTCTTGTGTCGCAGAAGTGATCAGGAGTGCAGCGGCACCCGTGACAGGCCGCCCCAGGCCAAGGAAACCGTGATTTCGACGGCTTCTTCCTTGGGGATCGGGCGGGCGGCTTCGAGCCAGTAGCGTGCGGTGAACTGGCTGGCGCCGACCAGGCCGACGGCCAGGATTCGCGCTCGGTAGGGGTCGAGACCGGAATCATGGCTGACCAGGTCGAATACTGCGTCGACACATGCTTCGGTGGCCTGCTCGACGCGGGTCTGTACCTGCGGCTCGCCCATGATGTCGGACTCGAAGACCAGGCGGAAGCCCTGGGAGTCGTTGTCGACAAAATCGAAGAAGGCCTGCACAGCTGCCCGCACACGCTGCTTGTTGTCCGTGGTGGATCGCAAGGCCTGACGGACGCCGGAGATGAGGCTGTCGACGTAGCTTTGCAGAACTGCTACATACAGTTCGAGCTTGCCGGGGAAATGCTGGTACAGGACGGGCTTGCTGACGCCGGCGCATTCCGCGATTTCGTCCATACCGGCCGAGTGGTAGCCGCTCGCCACAAAAACTTCGCTGGCTGCAGCGAGGAGTTGAAGGCGGCGTGCATCTCGCGGAAGGCGGGTGCTGCGGCGTGTACCAGCCGGCTTACCGGCCGTTGTACCGCGATCGGAGTCGGTCCGATCCGCGAGTTCTGTCATGTCGCTTCCAATCTGAGCAAAAGTAAAATTCGGCTGCCGCACGGACCTTCGCGCCGCATATGCGTACTCGTCAGTATCCTCCGTCACACCGGCCGTAGCTGCATGAACGATACCGTGTGTCGCACGCAAGCGTTTTTTTCTGTCTCGACCAGCGATACTTGCGTCGCCGCGCTGTGGTCGAGGGCACATCTGACACGCCCCTGCCTGCACGTTTCGGTCGGTCTGGGACTGCCGCTCGTGGAATGTGAGATTCTGGAGGCGTGACTGACCCAGGGGGACCGCGCATGCGTGGACAAACTACGCAGAACCCTGAACATTCCGATTCAGGCGACGGCCGTATGTACGGCCAACGTGACTACCGCGGCATCGCTTCGCATCAACCACTCCGTGCCCAATGGGATCCCACCAAACGTGATGTGGGCCGGACCCCGCGCAATCCGCGACCGGATCGAGGCGCTCGGAAACAGAGCCGACTCGGTAAGTTCGTCGCGACGTACGGATGGCGCGCGTATGCGATCCCGGTGCTCGCGATTCTGACGATCTTCGTGACCGTCGACGCTTTGCGTACGGATGTCGATGATTCCTCGTCGAATACCTCGGCGACGGCTGACCTCGCGCACAGTACCGATGGGACCAACGTTATCGGCGCACCGCCGGCCGCTGACGGAAAGTTTGCGGCGTCGGTCCCGTCGGGTGCGCTTCCGGACGGTGGACCGTTTGCGGTTACCGGTGGTGGCACCTGGCACTTGGTTCCGGGGATTACCGGCAAGGTCGGGCAGGGCACCGAGCGTGAATTCACGTACACCGTCGAGATCGAGGACGGAGTCGACACCGCGGGCTTCGGTGGTGACGAGTCCTATGGTCGGATGGTCGATCAGACTTTGGCCAATCCGAAGAGTTGGACCAACGATCCGAAGATTGCTTTCCGCCGTATCGATTCGGGATCACCTGATTTCCGCATCTCGTTGACGTCGCAGATGACCATTCGGGAGGGTTGCGGTTACGAGATCGAACTCGAAGGCTCCTGCTACAACCCGAGCATGGATCGTGTCCTGCTCAACGAACCTCGATGGGTCCGCGGCGCGATTTCCTTCCAGGGAGACATCGGTTCGTACCGCCAGTATCAGATCAACCACGAGGTCGGCCATGCCATCGGTTACGCAGCGCATCAGCCCTGTGAGACCGAAGGTGGTTTGGCGCCGATCATGATGCAGCAGTCTTTCGGGACGGCCAATAACGACATTGCGAAGTTGGATCCTGAGGGCGTGGTGCCGATGAACGGTCTGACGTGCAGGTTCAACCCGTGGCCGTATCCCCGAGCGTAAATAGATCCAGGAGTTTTCGGTGTCTGCAACACCCGTCGTATTGCCACCTTTGGTGGAACCTGCCGCCGCGTTGAGCCGGGAAGAAGTTGCTCGGTACAGCCGGCACCTGATCATTCCGAATGTGGGCGTGACCGGTCAGAAGCGACTCAAGAACGCACGTGTGTTGTTCATCGGCGCCGGTGGTCTGGGCTCGCCGGCACTGCTGTATCTGGCGGCAGCGGGTGTCGGCACGATCGGGATCGTGGATTTCGACGAGGTCGACCTGTCGAACCTGCAGCGTCAGGTCATTCACGGGCGGTCGGATGTGGGTCGTCCCAAGGCCGTCAGCGCACGCGAGTCGATCCTCGAGATCAACGAGCACATCGATGTGCGGCTGCACGAGTTCCGACTCGACAACACCAATGCCGTCGAATTGTTTGCGCACTACGACCTGATCCTCGACGGCACCGACAACTTTGCGACGCGTTACCTGGTCAACGACGCGGCTGTGCTTGCCGGCAAGCCGTATGTGTGGGGATCGATCTATCGCTTCGAAGGCCAGGTCTCGGTGTTCTGGGAAGACGCACCCGACGGTCTCGGGCTCAATTACCGGGATCTGTATCCCGAAGCTCCGCCGCCGGGCATGGTGCCGTCGTGTGCGGAGGGCGGCGTGCTCGGTGTTCTGCCCGCAACGGTCGGGTCGATCATGGCCACGGAGGCCGTGAAGCTGATCACGGGTATCGGTCAACCGTTGCTCGGACGCCTGATGATTTACGACGCTCTGGCCATGACGTTCCGCACGATTCGACTACAGCGCGATCCGAAACGGATCCCGGTCACGGAACTCATCGATTACGACGAGTTCTGCGGCGTCGTGTCGGAGGAGGCGAGTGACGCGGCCGCCGGATCCACGATCACCGCCAAGGAACTCGAGCAGCTGATCAGCAGTGGTCAGGAGTTGGAACTCGTCGACGTGCGGGAACCTGTCGAGTGGGACATCATGCACCTGCCCGGTGCGGTTCTGATTCCCAAGGATCGGATTGTCTCCGGCGAGGCGCTGGCGTCGTTGCCGCAGAACAAGCAGATCGTTGTGTATTGCAAAACCGGCATTCGATCGGCCGAGGCGCTCGCTGTTCTCAAGAGTGCCGGTTTCGCGGATGCCGTCCATCTTCAGGGTGGTGCCATTGCCTGGGCAAATCAGGTCGATACTTCTCTGCCGGTGTATTAGGCGTGCCTTGCAGGATCTGACGGACTTGCACCGGTAGCGTTGGAGCGGTGACAGGCCAACCTCCCCAGCACGTGTGCTCCACCTTCGGCCTCCGCGAAGTAGAGCCCATCCCACTCGGTGCGGATTGGGACGGCGGTTGGCTGTGTGGAGACGTCGTTCTCTCCGCCGTTGCGGACCATGCGCGCGCCGCCTGGTCGGCAAAAGTGCGTGAGAACCTCGAAGTCGACGGTGTGCGCTTGGCTCGCCCCGTGCGATCCACTGACGGCCGCTACGTTGTATCAGGTTGGCGCGCAGACACTTTCATCGTCGGAACACCCGAACCTCGCCACGACGAGGTTGTGTCCATGTCTTGTCGGTTACACGCTGCGACAGCTTCGCTCGAGCGCCCCAGATTCCTCGCTCAGCCACCGGTCCCGCCGTGGGCCGAGGTTGACGTCTTTGTCGCTGCGGATCGTGCGGCGTGGGAAACCGTTCCGTTGCGTATCGCGAAGGGCGTCGAGCAACTCGAGTCGCCGTCGCCCGACGGACGCAAGAGCCTCGAACTGATCGCGGGCCTGGCGACGCTCCGCAAGCCCGTTCACAGCCCCGATCAATTGGTGCACGGCGATTTGTTCGGCACGGTTCTCTTCTCGGGCAGCATGGCTCCCGGCATTACGGACATCACGCCGTATTGGCGACCGGCGGCCTGGGCGGCCGCTGTTGCTGTTGTCGACGCAATCTCCTGGGGCGGAGCGGACGAGGCCCTGGTCGGACGCTGGGAAGACCTGCCGGAGTGGCCGCAAATGCTCCTGCGTGCGGTTATGTTCCGCCTGGCTGTCCACGTATTGCATCCGCGTTCCACATCGGATGCCTTTCCCGGCTTGGCCCGAACCTCCGACATCGTGCGTCTGTTGCTCTAGAGCGCACTGTTCGGACTGTTGCTGTTCGGACTGACTGCGGGGCACCATCGAGGTATGACGAAATACCTCATTTCCTTTCCGAGCAAAGCATTGGTGCTGACCGACGAGGAGTTCTCGATCGTCTCGGCCGAATCCCGCGCTGTGATCGAGGAGGCGAAGGTTGCCGGCGTCTATGTGTTCGGCGGTGGGATCAACGAGGGAGTCGATCCCGTGCTGGTTTCCGCCGACGGTGCGGTAAGTGCCGAGCTCTATCCGGGCAGTGAACTCGATGGAGGGTTCACGGTGCTGGAGTTGCCGACCCGTGAAGACGCGGTCGAGTGGGCGAGAAAGATTGCGGTCGCCTGCCGTTGCTCGCAGGAGCTCCGCGAGTTCATGTATGACCCGGCCAGCTAGTTCTACTCGGTTGGCGACGGCTCGGGTCTTGTGAAATCGGCGACCAGGCCTTCGAAGAGATCACGAGCAGCATCGGAGGCGGCACTCGCATCGCCGGCGATGACGGCGGCAACGAGGTTTTCGTGACGCGAGTGGAAGCCCTCGCCCGTGGCGTCGATGTGCTGATGAATCGTGGATTCGATGATCGGCAGCAGCGAGTCGTAGAACTCCAGGTACACGGTGTTGTGGCTGGCTGCGACGATGGCGCGGTGCAATGCTACATCGGCCACCGTGGCTGCCGCGATGTCGTTTCCTTCCCAGGTCGCCGCGCGGGCGCGAAGAAGGCTGGTGAGTGAGGCAATGTCGTCGTCGTTGCGACGTACTGCTGCCAGCGTTGCGGCCGTGATGTCGAGGGCGCGTCGTAGTTCGAGAACGTCACGCTCGTGGGCACCCGCAAAGTAATTGCCGAGTGTGCCGCCCAGATCCGATGTCGCGACGACGTACGTGCCCGATCCCTGGCGGCGTTCCAGCATTCCGGCGTGAACCAGGGCTTGAACCGCTTCGCGGACTGTGTTCCGGCCAGTGCCCGTCAGCTCGGACAGCGCGGGTTCGGTGGGAATCTTTGATCCGACCGGCCAGGTTCCGCTTCTGATTTCGGTGCGGAGTTGTTCGGTGACCTGCGAGATGAGGCTTGCGCGGCGAACGGGTTGCACGTGTTGGTTCCTCGGATTATCGGTGCGTCTGATGTGGACTGTGGTCTACATTACCTCCCTTGTGCGAGTTCATCCGGTCATCCTATGATTTGTCGGTGACTGCTCAACTTTCGAGAACCGAACCCCGCTCCCTGGTACATGGCCGTCTGCTCGTATTTGCGGCCATTGCGATGTCAGCGCTGGTCCTGCGACTCGCAGTTACCTCCTTCTCGCCGCTCGCGGAGCAGATCCGCGCGGAGATCGGGTTCTCGGCTTCCGTCGTCGGAGTATTCGGCATGGTGCCGACATTGATGTTCGCTATCTTCGGGCTGATTACTCCGGCCATCGCGAAACGAATCGGGCTCGAACGTACCGCGCTGCTGGCCATGTTGATGGCCGGCGTCGGAATGCTGTTGCGCGCCATGATGAATCAGACGTGGTCGTTGCTGGCACTGTCCGCACTTGCACTGGCGGGTATGGGAATCGGCAACGTCGTGATTCCGCCGTTGGTGAAGCGGTATTTCTCGGATCGCCTCGCGACGATGAGTTCGGTGTACATCGTGGCCGTGCAGATCGGCACCATCGTGCCGGCATTCGTAGCGGTTCCGGTGGCCGAAGCATTCGGTTGGCGATTCTCGATCGGTTGGTGGGCGGCCTTCGGATTTGCCGCTGCCGTTCCGTGGCTTATCACCCTGGCACGCTCGCGTCGGGAATCGGCAGATTCTGCCGTCGCTCCGGCCGCCGTTGCGCTGGCTCGCGGGCAGGCCTGGCGTTCACCCGTCGCGTGGGGCATGGCCGGCATGTTCGGCATGACGTCGCTGATCACGTACTCGATGTTCACCTGGATTCCGTCGATCCTTGGCGACGCCGGAGCCAGTGACGCCTTCGGTGGAACGATGGTCGGAGTCTTCTCGGTGATGGGTCTGATCGCGGCCTTCGGTGCCCCGACGCTGTGTGCACGGATGTCGAACCCGTTCCCCGTCGTCGTCGCTTGCGCCGTTTGTTATCTGATCGGTTTTGCCGGACTGTACTTCGCGCCGATGAGCGCGCCCGTCATCTGGATCGTCATCCTGGGGCTCGGGCCGAGCACCTTCCCGATGGCACTTACCCTCATCAACCTTCGTACCCGCTCACACATCGGATCCGCCGCACTGTCCGGATTCACCCAGGGTGTCGGTTACACCGTGGCATGCCTCGGTCCCCTGTTGTTCGGGATTCTCCACGACGCGACGGACGGATACGCAGCGCCGTTCGGACTACTTCTGATTGCAGTTGTTGTTGTGTTGATCGGCGCTTACCAGGCCTGCAAGCCGCGGATGCTCGAAGATTCGTGGCACGCTACCGGCTAATTCTCGTGCCAATTTGTTCTCACAACCCGTCATGTTGCCGGGTGAGGATCAATTGACGTTGCGGTGACGCTGCGCAGCACCGGCGCAATAACAGTTTTCTACCTTTGGGTCTCCCACATATTCAGGAGGCCCTGGTGAGTCATTACATCGAGCATTGGGATGCCGAGGACGTCGAAGCCTGGGAATCCGGTGGCAAGGACATTGCGAAGCGGAACCTGATCTGGTCGGTTGTCGCCGAGCACGTCGGCTTCTCGATCTGGTCCATCTGGTCCGTAATGGTGCTGTTCATGCCGACCGAGATCTACGGCATCGACGCGGCCGGAAAATTCTTCCTGGTCGCAGTTCCCACCTTGGTGGGTTCGATCCTCCGCATTCCGTACACGGTCGCCACCGCACGTTTCGGTGGGCGCAACTGGACCGTCATGAGCGCGTTGTTCCTTTTCATACCAACACTTCTCACCCTCTACTTGATGATGAATCCGGGTGCGTCGTACACCACCTTCATGTTGGTGGCGGCTACGGCGGGCATCGGCGGCGGAAACTTCGCGTCGTCGATGACAAACATCAACGCGTTCTATCCGCAGCGGCTCAAAGGCTGGGCGCTGGGTCTCAACGCGGGCGGCGGCAACATCGGGGTTCCGATGATCCAGTTGATCGGCCTGCTGGTGATCGCGACTGTCGGAAACCGCGCTCCGTGGATCGTGTGTGCTGTCTACCTCGTGTTCATCGCGGCTGCCGCAGTCGGCGCCGCCCTGTTCATGGACAACCTGGGTAATCAGAAATCCGATTTGCGCTCGATGGGCAAGGCGCTGAAGTTCTCCGAGTCATGGGTCATCAGCTTCCTGTACATTGGCACGTTCGGTTCCTTCATCGGTTTCAGCTTCGCATTCGGTCAGGTGTTGCAGATCAACTTCCTCGCCGGCGGGGCTACCCCGGCGCAGGCAGCGCTGCACGCAGCACAGATCGCGTTCATCGGACCGCTTCTCGGATCGATTGCCCGTCCGATCGGAGGCAAACTAGCCGACCGAATCGGTGGCGGCAAGATCACGATGTGGACGTTTGTCGGCATGGCTTTCGCGGCATCGATCCTGGTGACGGCCGGAACGATGGACGACAACACCGCCGGCGTCGCCAGTGCCGGGATTATGGTGACGTTTGTTCTCGGATTCATCGCGCTGTTCCTGCTCTCCGGCCTCGGCAACGGATCTGTCTACAAGATGATCCCGGCAATCTTCGAGGCAAAAGCTCAGAGCTTCGACGACATGGATCGTGCTGAGAAGGCGATGTGGTCGCGCAGCATATCCGGCGCTCTCATCGGATTTGCCGGTGCCGTAGGCGGTTTGGGCGGAGTGGGAATCAACCTGGTACTCCGTGCGTCGTACAGCAGTCCCGCGAAGTCGGCCACCATGGCGTTCTGGGTATTCCTGGCCTTCTACATTGCGTGCATCGCCGTGACGTGGTTCGTCTTCCTGCGTAAGCCGTCCAGCCTGACCACCGACGTGGACGAGCAGAAAGTTTCGGTCACAGCATGAGTACCACCATCTCCGGAGATCTACTCGTCGCGACGTCGACGCACTGTCCGTACTGCGGACTCCAGTGCGCGATGACGCTCACGCGTGATGATTCGGCGCCCGTTCCGGCTCGATCGACCACGGTCGACGGGCGCTCCTTCCCGACCAATCGTGGGGGACTGTGCCAAAAGGGCTGGACCAGTGCGGAATTGCTGCGCACTCCGGATCGACTGACCAGTCCCTTGATTCGCACGGACGGGGAACTTCGCCCGGCCAGTTGGGCGGAGGCGTTTGATCGCGTCGTATCGGGCGTGCAGGCAGCGCAGGCACGCAGTGGCCTTGATGCGATCGGAATCTTCGGAGGTGGCGGTCTGACCAACGAAAAGGCTTACATGCTCGGTAAATTCGCCCGAGTAGCGGTGAAGACCGCGAATATCGATTACAACGGCCGATTCTGTATGTCCTCAGCAGCGGCGGCGGGAATCAAGAGTTTCGGCTTGGACCGGGGATTGCCGTTCCCAGTGAGTGACCTGACCTCGGCAAAGGCGATACTTCTTCTCGGCGCCAACGTGGCTGAGACGATGCCACCGCTGGTCGGACATCTGAATTCGGCTATTGCTGCCGGTGGATTGATCGTCGCAGATCCTCGCCGAACGGCAACAGTGGAGCGAGCCTTGAGTGGGGGAGGCTTGCACCTACAGCTCAGCCCGGGAACGGATTTGGCACTGGCATTGGGCTTGATGCACCTGGCCGTGATCGACGGCCGCGTCGACCGCGAGTACATCGATGCTCGTACTTCCGGGTTCGACGACGCGTGGCTTGCAGCAGCGCAGTGGTGGCCCGAACGTACCGAGCGGGTTACCGGAGTGCCAGTGAGTCAGATGCGGCGCGCCGTCGAATTGCTGTGGAAAGCAAAACAATCCGATGCAGGGTCCTACATTCTTACTGCCCGCGGCACGGAACAGCATGCCAGCGGCACGGACACCGTGTCGGCCGTCATCGGGCTGGCTTTGACGCTTGGGCTTCCCGGCCGACGCGGCAGTGGCTACGGATGCATCACGGGCCAGGGCAACGGGCAGGGCGGCCGCGAGCATGGCCAGAAGGCAGATCAGCTGCCCGGCTACCGCAAGATCGCGGATCCCGCTGCCCGCGAACATATTGCGAAGGTGTGGGGGATCGAGGCGGATGATCTTCCGGGACCGGGTCGCAGTGCCTACGAACTGCTTGATTCCTTGGGTCAACCAGGCAGTCCGGAAGTACTTTTTGTGCACGGCGCGAACTTGGCGGTATCGGCGCCGCGGGCTGGGCACGTCGTAGATCGGTTGAAGGCCCTGGACATGCTGGTGGTCTCGGACTTCATTCTGTCGGAGACAGCAGCAATGGCTGATGTTGTTCTGCCCGTGCTGCAGTGGGCCGAGGAGGAGGGAACCACTACCAGCCTCGAAGGTCGCGTGTTGCGGCGTCGGCGCGCGGTGGACGCTCCCGAGGGGCCCCGCAGTGAATTGCACGTCTGGTCCGAGATTGCCCAGCGATTGGGTCAGCCGGCGGAGCGGTTCCCGACCTCACCGGCGACAGTCTTCGAGGAACTGCGCCGCGCGTCGGCCGGCGGCATCGCCGATTACTCCGGTATCAGTTACAGCCGACTCGACGCCGGTGAAGCTCTGCATTGGCCGTGCCCGAGCGAGGATCACCCGGGCACTCCGCGCTTGTTCCTGGATTCCTTCGCGACGCCGGACGGTCGGGCGCAGTACATCTCGGTTGAGCACCGTGGCCCGGCGGAAACGGCGGATGCGGAATATCCGCTGGTCGCCACAACGGGACGAGTTCTGGCGCACTATCAGTCGGGTGCTCAGACCCGTCGGATCCCGGAACTGGTCAAGGCTGCGGGAGACATGTTCGTAGAGATCCATCCGGATACCGCTCGGCGGGTGGGACTTTCGGACGGAGATCAGGCCGGCGTGGTCAGTCGGCGTGGACGGATGGAAGCAACAGTTCGGTGCATCGACAGTATGCGCCTGGACACCGTGTTCTTGCCATTCCATTTCGCCGGTGATTCGCGTGCAAATCTGCTGACCAACCCCGCGCTCGATCCCACGAGTCGGATGCCGGAGTTCAAGGTCTGTGCTGTTCGTCTCGAACCGGTCGGTGAACCATGAAGCGCGTTGTGATCGTCGGCAACGGCATGGCCGGGTCGCGGGTGGCCGAGGAGTTGCGCCGCCGGATGGATGCCGAGGTTCTCGACATCGTCTTGATCGGTGCAGAAGCTCACGCCCCCTACAACCGCATTCTGCTCTCGAATGTCTTGGCGGGCAGTATCACTGCCAGGGACACGCGGTTGAAGACCGATGAATGGTGGGCGCGCGCAGGCATCGACGTTCGCGCCGGTACTTCGGTAACGGCAATCGATCCCGACCTACGGACGGTAACCTGCAGCGACGGCGCCGAAATCGGCTACGACGAGCTGATTTTGGCCACCGGCAGTAGTCCCTATATTCCGCCGGTGATCGGTCTTGCCGAATATGCTTCCCGGGTTGCAACTTTCCGGACCCTGGACGACTGTGCTCGCATCACCGAAGCCGCGACACCAGGAAGTCGGGCAGTGGTACTGGGCGCCGGACTGTTGGGAATCGAAGCCGCACGTGGGCTTCGGATGCGCGGAGTTGACGTAACAGTGTTGCACCCCAAGGACTTCCCAATGGAGCGCCAGATGGATTCCGACGGCGGCGCAGTACTCACCCGGACCCTCGAAGGCGTGGGTATCGAGGTGGTACTTGGTCGGCGAGTCTCCGAGTTCTCCGGTGACAGCGTGGTTCTGGACGACGGAAGTCGGCTTCGCGCAGATCTTCTGGTGTTGTCGGCGGGAATTCGGCCGTGCGTCGAATTGGCGCAACAGGTCGGTGCGGCAGTAGGTTACGGAGTGTTGGTTGACGACGAACTCCGCACCGATATCGACGGAATTCGCGCGATCGGTGAGTGTGCCGAACATCGCGGTGAGGTGTACGGCCTGGTCCAGCCCGGCTGGGAGCAGGCTGCGGTAGTGGCTGATCTGCTGACGGGTGCCGACCCGAAAGCAAGCTACTGCGGTACCCCGACATTGACCCGGTTGAAGGCACACGATATCGACCTCGCGTCGATGGGTGACGTCAGTGCAACGATGCACAGTCTCGACGTCGAAGTCACCATCCTCGCGGATGCAGGCCGGGGGAGCTACGCCAAGATCGTGGTCAAAGGTGAGCGCATCGTCGGAGCGCTGCTGCTTGGTGTCCCCGATGTGGTGGGCACTCTCACACAGCTTTTCGACGCTCAACTTCCGGTCCCGCCGGACCGGATCGCGCTCCTCACCGGGCGCGGTGCCGGTGGTCCGACCGAACTGGCCAGCCCTTCGGGTATGCCGGGCACGGCTGTGATTTGCCGATGCAATTCGGTCACCAAAACGGATCTGACACGAGCTTGGAAGGCCGGTGCTCGATCCGAAGCCGCACTTGCTTCGGTCACCCGGGCGACCACCGGTTGTGGTGGTTGCAGTTCCTCCGTTGCCGGAATCTGCGAATGGTTGAGCGCCGCAGACCCAGTAGGCCCAGATAACTCTCGCGAAACACAGGAAGAAGGTGCGGCATGAGCAAATCCGTCATTGTCATCGGACACGGAATGGTCGGACACCGCTTTGTCGAAGCTCTGCGTTCACGCGACGACGCCGACACCTGGTCGGTGACCGTCCTCTGCGACGAGAAGTATGCAGCCTACGACCGCGTCGGTTTGTCGTCGTACGTCGGAGTGTGGGATTCCAAGGAATTGGCCTTGGCAGGAAACGATTACGAGGGTGACGCTCTGGTCGATCTCCGGATCGGTGAAGGCGCCGTGTCGATCGACAAGGATGCGCGCACAGTCACGACGTCGGCCGGCAACGTGCTCGCGTACGACGCCCTCGTCATGGCCACGGGTTCCTACCCGTTTGTCCCACCGGTTCCGGGGCATGACGGCGAGGGATGCTTTGTCTACCGCACTCTTGACGACCTCGACGGTATTCGCGCAGCATCCGAGCGAGCCGGCCAGGGTGCGGTGGGCGTGGTGGTCGGTGGTGGTCTGCTCGGTCTCGAAGCGGCACACGCACTTTCGCTTATGGGAATGACGGCGCACGTCGTCGAACACAATCCTCGGCTGATGCCGATGCAAGTGGACGAGGGCGGCGGCGCACTGCTCGCTCGGCTCGTTACGCGACTCGGGCTGAATGTGCACACGGGAGTCGGAACCGCGGGAATTACGCAGACCGACAACGGGATAGTTGTCGAACTGTCCGACGGAACAACCATCGACGCGTCCTTGCTCGTGTTCTCGGCCGGCGTGCGCCCTCGTGATCAGCTTGCCCGGGCCGCGGGTATCGGCGTCGGTGAGCGCGGCGGCATCCTGACCGATCTGGGCTGCAAGACGTCCGATGATCACATCTTTGCGGTCGGCGAATGCGCTGCCGTGGAAGGGCGTTGCTACGGTCTGGTTGCCCCCGGCTACACGACGGCCGAAATCGTGGCAGACCGGTTGCTCGGCGGCGCAGCAGATTTCCCCGGTGCCGACATGTCCACGAAGCTCAAGCTCATGGGCGTCGACGTCGCCAGTTTCGGTGACGCGATGGCAACGTCGCCCGGCGCTCTCGAAGTTGTTCTGAGCGACGCAGCCAAGGGTACCTACGCAAAGCTTGTGGTCTCGGATGACGCGAAGATCTTGCTCGGCGGAATCCTGGTGGGCGACGCGTCGGCGTATGCGTCTTTGCGCCCGTTGGTCGGTCGGGAACTGCCGGGCGATCCGGCAACTTTGATTTCGCCGGCCGGCGAGAAGCTCGGTGCGGGTTCATTGCCGGACGATGCCGAGGTGTGCTCGTGCAACGGGGTGACAAAGGGCGCGATCTGCAGCGCAATTGCGGACGGCGCCTGCGACATCGCGTCGGTGAAGGCGTGCACAACCGCGGGAACAACTTGTGGCGGTTGCCTTCCCACGGTGAAGCAGTTGCTGGCAGATTCCGGCGTCGTAATGTCGAAGGCACTGTGCGAGCACTTCGGACAGTCGCGGGCTGAGCTTTTCCAGATTGTGCAGTCGACGCAGACGCGGACGTTCTCGGCCCTGATAACCAAGTACGGTAAGGGCGCCGGCTGTGACATCTGCAAGCCCGTCGTGGCGTCGATTCTGGCGTCCACGGATTCCGACCACATCCTGCACCGTCAGCAGGCGTCGTTGCAGGACACCAACGATCACTTCCTCGCCAACATTCAGAAGAACGGTACCTATTCGGTGGTGCCGCGCATGCCCGGCGGCGAGGTGACTCCCGAACAGCTCATCGTGATCGGTGAGGTGGCCCGTGATTTCGGCTTGTACACCAAGGTGACCGGCGGTCAGCGCATCGATCTGTTCGGTGCCCGCGTCGAGCAGTTGCCGGCAATCTGGAAGCGGTTGGTCGATGCCGGGATGGAATCCGGTCAGGCTTACGGAAAGTCGCTGCGCACGGTTAAGAGTTGTGTCGGTTCGAGCTGGTGCCGCTACGGCGTCCAAGACTCCGTCGGAATGGCCGTTGATCTGGAGAACCGCTATCGCGGCCTCCGTTCGCCGCACAAGATCAAGTTCGGAGTGTCCGGGTGTGCACGGGAATGCGCTGAGGCTCGGGGCAAAGACGTGGGCATCATCGCGACGGAGAACGGCTGGAACCTCTACGTGGGTGGCAACGGGGGACAGTCACCGAAACACGCTCAGCTTCTCGCTGGTGGCCTCGACGACGTCACTCTGGTCAAGTACATCGACCGCTACCTCATGTTCTACATCCGCACGGCGGACCGCCTGCAGCGCACCGCGCCGTGGGTGGAGTCACTCGACGGCGGCCTGGACCATCTCAAGGCGGTTGTCTGCGAGGACAGTCTGGGGATCGGTGAGGAACTCGAAGCATTGATGGCCAAGCACGTCGAGGGTTATCAGGACGAATGGGCTGGTGTGCTCGGTGATCCGGAGAAGTTGTCGCGGTTCGTGTCGTTTGTCAATGCACCCGATGAAGCAGACCCGACGGTTGTGTTCGACGAGACCGGAGTTCGCAAGGTTCCCGTGCTGATGGGCATGCCGAGTATCCCCACGCGCCGGTAATAACTGCGTAACCCGCGGGAAACACGGAACCCGTAGAAAGAAATCAGAACACGAGGAGGGGTTTGATGAGTGTCATCGATGTGCAGATCGCCAAGCTGGATTCAGAGCGACTCGAATGGACGTCGGCGTGCCCGCTGAGTCACCTGATTCCGGGGCGTGGAGTTGCCGTGTTGCTTCGCGGTGGTGAGCAGGTGGCACTGTTCCGACTCGAAGACGGCACCTTGCGCGCCGTGAGCAACTTCGATCCGTACGGCCGCGCCGCAGTGATGTCGCGCGGACTGGTCGGTGACCGCGACGGTGAGCCAATTGTGGTGTCGCCCTTACTCAAGCAAGCCTTTTCGCTGATCGACGGACGCTCGTTGGACGACGTTTCGGTGTCGTTGCCGGTCTACGAAATTCGTGTCTGGGCCGGGGTAGTGCAAGTGCACAGTGTTCACGCGTGAGTGACGACATGCCGTTGGCGGGATTCACCGTCGGAATCACGGCCTCGCGTCGCGCCGAGGAGTTCGCGTCCCTGCTCACGCGGCGCGGCGCAGATGTGATGTTTGCGCCGGCTATTCGAATCATTCCGCTCGCGGACGATCGGGAACTGGAACGGGTTACGCAGCAGATCATCTCGAACCCGCCCGAGATTGTTGTCGCTACCACCGGAATTGGATTTCGGGGCTGGCTCGAGGCTGCTGACGGCTGGGGCGAGGCCGAGAATCTCAGCGCGGCACTGCGTTCGGCACGTCTGCTGGCTCGAGGTCCGAAAGCGACCGGCGCTATACGTGCTGCCGATCTGCGTGAAGAATGGTCACCGGCATCCGAGTCTTCGGCTGAGGTCCTCGAACATCTTCTGGCCGAGAGTGTCTCGGGAAAGACAGTGGCGGTTCAACTTCACGGCGCTACCACCGAGTGGGAGCCCGTTCCCGATTTCTGTCAGGCGTTACGGGACGCCGGGGCAGACGTCATCGCGGTACCGGTGTATCGCTGGGAACCGCCGGAGGATTCGACTCTCCTGGACCGGATGATCGACGCAATTGTGGTCGGCGGGATCGACGCCGTGACCTTTACCAGCGCGCCGGCGGTCGCATCGTTGCTGATGCGGGCTGACAACACCGGTCGGCGAGGCGAGGTCCTCGAGGCATTGCGCGGCCGGGTAAGTGCTATGTGCGTGGGACCGGTGACGTCGGCGCCGTTGGATGCACTGAACGTTCCGACCACGGCGCCGGTGCGAGCTCGGCTGGGCGCCCTCGCTCGACACATCGTCGACGAACTTCCTCAGCGAGCCAACCGAATTCAAGCTGGTGAGCATGAACTCAGCATCCGCGGCAATTGTGTTGTCGTAGACGGTGAGATTCGAGCGCTGTCGCCGGCCGCGATGTCACTGATGCGTTCTCTCGGCGCCAAGCCCGGTCATGTGGTCTCACGGGACGACCTTCTGGCGGCTCTTCCGCGGAGTCGTGGAGATACCCACGCTGTCGAAACTGCTGTCGCTCGCCTTCGCGTCTGTCTCGGAGCTCCCAAAGCTGTTCAAACTGTTGTGAAACGAGGTTATCGACTTGCACTCGATCCAGCGCACTACGGCACGTAGTAACGACGTACTGGTACTGGTTGCTCACGGCACGCGCAGTGCGCGGGGAGTGGATATGGTTGCCGCGCTTGCCGACGCAGTGAGCGCACAGGTAGGTCTCACCCGTGTGGCATTCGTGGATGTTCTCGGGCCGTCACCGGCCGAGGTGCTGCGAGACATTGCGGGGCATGCCATCCTGGTTCCGGCATTCCTGGCATCGGGTTACCACGTCCACACCGATGTACGACGCGAAGTCGAGGCCAGTGGACACCAGTCCGTGACGGTGACGCCCGCGCTGGGGCCGGATCCCGCGCTTGCGCGCGTCATGTTGCGTCGGTTGCACGAAGCCGGCTGGCAGAGCGGTGATGCGATAGTCCTTGCGGCTGCCGGCTCTTCCGATTCGCGTGCACTACGCGATGTCGAGCGAGCCGCGCTGATGCTGGCCGAGGCAGCTGGATCGCGGGTAGACATCGGGTACATCGCGACGGGTACACCCAAAGTTGTCGATGTTGTTGCAGAAGCACGGGTTCGCGGTGCGCGGCGCGTGTTCATCGCGTCGTATCTGCTGGCGGACGGGCTCTTTCACGAGCGATTGTCCACGGCGGGTGCCGACGGGGTCACACAGCCGCTCGGAGTGGACCCCGGAGTCGTGGACCTTGTCGTGAGCCGGTACGCCGCGGCGCGAGAACCGGCATTGCAGAACACTTCGCGCTACGATCGCGGATATGACGAAGACGTATGCAGACCTGGTCGCAGCGGTTCGTGAGTCCGACGCGAAGGCGCAAGTTCTCATCGGTGAACTGACCGATTCGCGGGCCCGAGAGCCCTCGGCGCTGCCGGGCTGGAGCCGGGGGCATGTGGTCACTCATCTGTCGCGGAATGCGGACGCGCTCAACAGGTTTGTGATCGGCGTCAACAGCGGTGAGCCGGCGGAGATGTATCCCGGCGGACCGCCGGCGCGGACTGCAGCAATCGAAGAGGGCGCAGATCGTCCGGCGTCACTTTTAGCCGCCGACTACCGATTTTCCGGTTCGCGGCTGGTCCAGGCACTCGCTGAAGTGCCGGCAGATCGATTGGACACGCCCGTCAATTGGCGCAAGCCTGTAACGGCCCACGATCTACCGATTCTGCGCTGGAACGAGATCGAAATCCATTTGACCGATCTCGATGTCGGCTACACCTGCCATGACTGGCCGCCAGAGTACGTCGAGTTTACGTTGGCCAGGCAATTGGGAGCACTCGAGGCAGCGGCTCCGAACGTGGCGGTGCCCTCGCTCTCGGATGCCGAGACCCTCGCGTGGTTGATCGGGCGGCCGCCGCGGCCCGGGCTGCCGAAACTGCCGGCCTGGCCGTATTGATGCTGGAGCGTCATCAGCCCAGCAGTACAAGTTCAGTTAGTGCGTTGTCGGTCGCGGACGCGGGCACAAGCGCAAACGCGCGCTTACCGATCAGTGCTGCTAGATGCGCGGTGCGCACCGACGGGTCGGCAAACCACCGGCCGTCGGCGGATTGGGTAACCGGAAGGATCCGAACAGCATCGGAACTCACCGCCGACGCATTCGCGACGGCTCCCAGCAGCGGTGGCAGCGGTGACCGCCCGGTCAGTGCACTCACGACAGTGGGCAGCATCGTCAACAGGGTTGTCACCGCGGCATAGGGATTACCGGGGAGGCCGAGCACTACCTTCCCGTTGGGGAGGACGGCGGTCACCTGGGAACCACCGGGACGCGAGGCAACTCTGCCCACCACGATCCGAGCACCCAGGCGATCCAGAGCGGAGCGCATTTCGTCGGCAGCGCCGCCGCCGGTCGCGCCGACGAGCACAATGAGATCGGCATTGTCTTCTGCCGTCAGGATTGTTTCGAAACCGTCTGCCGTGTCACGTAAATGAGTGTCGGAGAGGCACTGCACCCCACACCGAGACAGTAGTTCCGGCATTATTCCGCCGATGGAATCGCGGGTCTGGCCTTCGCGGAGCGGACCAGTTCTTCGGATTTCGTCCCCGGTGGTGACGACACAGGCCCGCACCGGGCCACGAACTAATGCTTCGGACACTTCGCCGCTGGTGGCGGACGAGACGAGAACCGGGGTCACCGGGGTGCCGGTCGGTGCGATGGTGAATCCGACGCTCCAATCCTCGCCACGGGTACGAGCGTCGTTGCGCAGTGGCACATTAGGCAGGCGCTTCAGTAGGGGTGGATTGTCCTCGGAGGCAACATGTTCGTCGCGAATGACCGTGCTGGCGCCGACGGGAAGGTGTGCCCCCGTCGCGATGCGGATTGCTTCGCCGTCGGCGAGTTCGGGGGAGCCCTCCGCGCCGGCAATGTGAACTTCTTGGAGGATCCGCCAGGGGCCCTCACCGGCGACGGCGTATCCGTCCATCGCCGAGACTGCAGAACGCGGCAAATCGCTCTGGGCGACAAGCGGTTCGGCGAGAGTTGCGCCGAGGCTGGCGGCCAGTACTGCTCGGTGGGGGACTAGTGGGGTCAAGGAGTCCAGGATTGCGGTGCGGGCCTCGGCGATGGTCAAACGAGGCAACCTGCGTGCGCGCTCGAGATCTTCGGGAGTATCACAATCTGCGGTACCGGCTACCGATAGTGTCGAAAAGCTATCGGCAACAAGTCTTTTCATAGGTTGATTGTCCAGCCCGGCGGCGTTGCGGAGAGTGGAGATTCGCTGACGCAATTCGGAAAACATCCAGGCGGACAACAAGAATTGTGTCCGATTTCTCTCGTCCACTGCGCAGGTGACCGGGACCGAAGTCGACGGTGCGGCAATCAGGGCATCGATGGTGTCGCGACCGAGGTGCGGCAGATCGGCTGCCAGAACAAGAACAACAGCGTCTTCGGGTATATCCGCGGCAGTGATGCCCGCCCAGATTGCCGCGACCGGTCCGCTGCCGATCGGCGACTCCTGAGTTTGCACGATTGACGTGTCGAGGTCAGCGCGATTCGGTCCGACCACCACTCGGGTGTCGAGATGCGCTGTGGCAGCGAGAGCTATGTCGAGCAGTCTGCGACCGTGAATCACCAGTCCGGGTTTGTCGACACCGCCCATCCTGCTCGCCCGGCCGCCGGCCAGAACGATCGCACATGTTGGAGGCATGTACCTATGCTGCCTCATCGGAAGTTGTGCCGCGCCCGTGACATGTCGATCCGGCCGTCCTTGATCGGTACCCCTTCGAGTTCCAGCTTCGCGATCTGTCGGTGCGCCAGGTGCGCGGCGGGTTTACCCGATGCTCCCAGCACTCGATGCCACGGGAGGTCGGACGAGTCGGTCCGCATGATCCACCCGACCGTCCGCGGGCTGGAAAGGCCGACGGCGTCGGCAATGTCGCCGTACGTGGCGACGCGTCCGGCTGGTATCGAGGCGATGAGTCTGCGAACTTCCTCGATCTGTTCGTCGGTAGTGGCAGCCATGACGGAAGTCCTCAGAGCAACTTGCGGATCAACGCGGCAACTTCGTCGGCGCGCACGTGCGGGACCATGTGATCGCAGTCGAATGCGACGTCGGTCAGATTGGGTCCGAGATGGGCGGTCATGGCGCTGCGGAACTCGGCGGTGACATAGGGCGGTTGCACCTTCATGGCCTGGACGATGACTGTCGGCATCGAACTCGGCGGCAGCAGCAACGGCCGGGCGAGTTCTCCCCAGGCAGTGACGACGGCCGGTGTCGACAGCCGCCAGTTGACGCGTCCGTTGTCGAGGTGGACGAGATGCTCGATGAACTCCTCGTCCAAGACCGCGGTGGGAACCTCGCCCCACGAACCGTGGACCTTCTCCGATCGAGCCTCGGCGGCGTCGGTGTAATCGGGTGAGCCGATGGTGAGTTCGGCGATGCGACCCATGAATTCGGGGTCGAGGCCGATCGCCGGATCGAGCAGTACGAGTCCGCGGACCCGCTTGGGCGCCGTCGCTGCCAGATGCAACGCAAGGGCACTGCCGAACGAGTGTGCAACTACCAGCACCGGGCCCGTTGCGTGTTCGTCGAGTGTATCGACGAGGTCGGCCACGTGAGCTTCGATGTTCCACGGCGGCGCCCAGGTGGAACGGCCGTGACCGCGCAGATCCGGCGCGATCCAGCGAGCATCGGGAAGTTGATTCTCGGCCATCGACTGCCAGCGTCGGCCATGGCCGGTGAGACCGTGCAACGCGAAGATCTCCGGCGCACCGGACGGGCCGTAGAGATAGGTATGGAGAGCAGTCACACGATCAATCTTGCCCGACGCCGACGATGCATGACTTGTCGGTGCCTTCTGATGGAATGCCTGAGTGAGTGAGACGTCGGTGCGCAGCAAATCCACCATCCCGCGGGCGCGGTTGGTGCATCGAGCGGCGCCGACGCTACCGCCGCGCACCTGGGACAAAGGCACGGCACGTCTGTTTGTCGAACCTTCCGACGACCCGTTCATGCAGGCTTTCGGTGGCACTTCATGGAATCCGTGGCAGGTCCAGGGTGGACCGGGCACCGGCAAGTCTTCACTTCTCGTCGATCTGGCCGTCGCGAAGATCTCCGGCGGTGAGGATCCCGAGTCGGTGCTGGTCCTCACCCAGTCGCGTCGGGCGGCGACGGCAGTGCGGGAGCAGATCACCGCAGGGTTGTTCGGGTTCGAGCAGGAACGGGGTCCGCAGGCCACCCGCGAACCGCTCGTGCGCACTGTCCACTCCTATGCCTTTGCGGTGCTACGACTGCAGGCCGCGGCTCACGGCAACGCTCCGCCGCGCCTGATCACGGGAGCCGAACAGGATTCGGTGCTGCGCGAGATGCTGCGCGGCGATATCGAGGACGGAGCGCAGTACTGGCCCGAGCGGTTGCGTCCGGCGCTCGGCATGAACGGATTTGCGGTCGAACTGCGCGATTTGATGCTGCGCGCCAACGAACGTGGACTCGGTCCGGAAGATCTGATCAAACTGGGTAAGAAGCGGCACCGGCCGGAGTGGGTGGCGGCGGGTCAATTTGCCGAGGCCTACGAGCAGGGTGTCCTGCTTCGCGGTTCCGTGGGCGTCGAAGCGCCGGAAGCGACGGCACCGGCGTTGGATGCGGCCGAGCTGATCGGTGCGGCGCTCACGGCCTTTGCCACCGATCCGGAGCTGTTGCGGTCCGAGCGTGCCCGTATCCGTCACCTACTGGTCGACGACGCTCAGCATCTGGATCCGCAAGCAGCGCAACTGGTTCGGCTGATCGGAACGGGTACCGGCACTACGGTGATCGCCGGCGACCCCGACCAATCGGTGTTCGGATTCCGAGGAGCAGATTCGCGCTTCCTACTCGATCTGGCTGATCGGGGAGGCGAACGCGCGGTCATTCTGCCGACGACGTACCGCAACAACGCCGACGTCGCGTCGATCGTCGCAAAAATCGCAGCCCGGCTACCCGGCAACCTGGCCCACAGAATTGCAGTGCCGGCCGATCTGTCCGACGAGAACTCGGCGCACGCTTCCGTCCGGGTTCTGGGAACGACGGCAAAGGAAGCTGCGGTAGTCGCGGACACTCTTCGGCGCGCGCATCTCCTCGACGGGATCCCGTGGTCCGACATGGCCGTCATCGTGCGTTCGGTACCACGCACTTTGGCGCCGCTTCGACGCGCGCTGCTCGCGGCCGGTGTGCCTGTCACAACAGCAGCCACCGAACTGCCGCTGGCCCGTCAGCATGGCGTATCCGGACTCCTCTTGTTGCTGCGGGCACTGGGCCGAGACGGCTTCACCGGAGACGACGCCTTGGCGCTCATGTCCGGACCCATCGGTGGGGCCGAGCCCGTCACCCTGCGACGTTTGCGTCGAGGACTGCGCCGCGTCGAACTGGCAGCCGGAAACGATCGCGATTCTGCCGAACTGTTGCGGCTCATCCTTATCGACGAGGACCGCGCGCAGTCCAAGCGGTTGACGGCAAAGCTCACCGATGTCGAATCGGCTGCACTCAAACGAGTGATGTCCGTGCTCCGCAAAGCCCGTGTGCCCCTCGAACGCAATCTCGGCGTCGAGGAAATCCTGTGGGCGGCGTGGCAGGCCACCGGGCTCGAACGCCGGTGGGCAGCAGCGTCGGCGCGCGGTGGCCCGATCGGATCGCAAGCTGATCGTGACCTCGACGCCGTCGTTGCACTCTTCGATGCAGCGGCCAATTACGTGGATCGACTACCGCGTTCGCAACTGGCGGGGTTTGTCGACTATCTCACCAGCCAGGAGATTCCGACGGATTCACGAAGCCGTTCCGTAATAGCTCCCGACGCCGTCACCGTGGTCAGCGCCCATGCGGCGGCGGGACGTGAATGGGCTGTGGTCGCGGTAGCGGGTGTTCAGGAAGGTCTGTGGCCGAGCCTGCGGGCACGCGGGTCGCTCTTGCGGACTGAGGCGTTGATCGACCTGATAAACGGAGTCTCCGACGGCAGCGACTCGGCCGAAGAACGGTTGTCGAGAACCGCGCCGCTGCTGGCTGAAGAGCGTCGACTGTTTCTGGTGGCCTGCAGCCGCGCTCGTCGTCGGTTGCTGGTCACGGCTGTCGAATCCGCTTCGGGGGATACCGATCTGGTGCCGTCGCGCTTTGTCGACGAATTGCTGCGCGGTGATCAGTTCGATGACAGTCTCGGTGAGGTTGCCGTGGTGGCGCCCGAACCCGGCGATACCCGGGTGTTGTCCTTGCCGGCGCTGGTGGCGCAACTGCGCAGTGTGGTGTGCGACCTGGACCTCGCTGAGGGCGATCCCGAGAAGCACGCCCGCGCTGCGCGTCAATTGGCACGCCTCGCCGCGGCCGGAGTGCGCGGTGCGCACCCCGATCAGTGGTACGGAACTGCTCCGCCCAGCACGGTGGCACCGTTGTGGCAGCCCGAAGACGGACCCGTCGCGTTGTCGCCGTCGACCATCGAACTTCTCGAAACATGCCCTCTCCGCTGGGTATTCGAGCGTCACGGCGGCTCCGACGGAGACAACACGCATGCCATCGCGGGCACTCTGGTGCATACCCTGGTTCAGGCCCTCGCCGGTCGCATTCCGCCCGATCAGGTGGAGAAGGCTCTCGAAAATGCCTGGGAATCCATCGATCTCGGTTCGCAGTGGTACTCGCGCCGCGAATTGAACAGAACGCGCGAAATGTTGGCCACGTTCACGAACTGGATGAACGCCACGCGTGGTGAGCTCACCGAAGTCGGCGTCGAGGTAGCGGTCGAAGGAATTCTCGAACCTCGTGAAGAAGGTCAACCGGCCGTCAAACTTCGTGGCCGGATCGATCGCCTCGAGCGGGACACCGAGGGCCGTCCGGTGATTGTCGACGTCAAGACCGCACGAAATCCCGTCACCAACGAGGCCGCGCAGTCGCACGCGCAGTTGGCGGCGTATCAGGTGGCAGCGGCGGAAGGCGCGATCGACGGCGAACCCGCCGCTCAACCGGGCGGTGCTCGGCTGGTGTTCGTCGCCAAGTCCAACAAGAAGGACGGTGCGTCGCAGCGTGTCCAGCCCCCGCTCACTGCTGAAGCTGTCGAGATGTGGCGTGACGTCATCCACAACGCCGCCGCCGCAACGCAAGGACCGCAATATCTGGCCCGAGTCAACGACGGATGCCGACACTGCCCGGTCCGTTCCAGTTGCCCGGCGCACGACGAAGGACGACAGGTGAGTTCCTAAATGGCAGCGCAGAAGCCGCGTCGACCCAAGATCAATCCCGTCGACCTTGCGGTCGCCCTGGGGCAGCACCCACCCACCCCGGAGCAATCCGCGGTCATTGCCGCGCCGCTCGGCCCCACGCTGGTTGTTGCCGGTGCCGGTGCCGGCAAGACCGAAACGATGGCGGCTCGCGTTGTCTGGCTGGTCGCCAACGGTTTTGTCGATCCCGAAGCAGTCCTGGGTTTGACGTTCACCCGAAAAGCGGCGCAGCAGCTCACCACCCGTATCCGCAAGCGGTTGGCTCGACTCGCCGGGTCGGATGTTCTGCGGGCCCTCGACCCGGCCGGCGGAGTGCGCGCGCGAATCTTGGCCGGTGAACCGGAGGTCAGCACCTATCACGCTTATGCCGGCCGGTTGTTGTCCGAACATGGGCTTCTGCTTCCCATCGAACCTTCGGCGACGCTCCTCTCCGAAACCGAATTGTGGCAGGTTGCGCATCGCGTCGTCAGTGGCTGGGACGGCGATCTCGATACCGACAAGAATCCGGGATCGATCACGGAGACCGTTCTGGCCCTGGCCGGTCAGCTTGCCGAACATCTGGTGAATCCGGACCAACTGCGCGGAGCGCACGCAGAACTCGACAAGCTGATCCACACTTTGCCGGCCGGTCCGAAACAGCGCGGTGGCCCCAGCCAAGAGTTACTCGGATATCTGGAAGTGCAGCACAAGCGCATCGAACTCCTGCCGCTCGTCGCGCGGTTGTCCGAGACACTCCGGTGGGAGGGAGCGCTCGATTTCGGCAGCCAGATGTCGTTGTCGGCGCGTGTCGCGTCCGAGCACCGCGAAGTCGGAGAAGCTGAGCGAGGACGCTTTCGGGTGGTGCTGCTCGATGAGTATCAGGACACCGGACATGCTCAGCGCGTGCTGCTGTCGTCCCTGTTCGGCGGTGGAACCGACGCCGGTCTGGCCTTGACAGCCGTGGGCGATCCGATGCAGTCCATTTACGGTTGGCGCGGTGCGTCCGCGGCCAATCTGCCGCGCTTCGCCACGGATTTCCCACTCGCCAACGGAAAACCGGCGCCGACGCTTGAATTGTTGACGAGTTGGCGCAACCCACCCGAGGCACTTGACCTTGCAAATCGCTCGTCGGCGTCGTTGCGTCAACGTGGGGTTGCCGTGAGCACACTGCGCGCGAGGCCGGGGGCGGTCGCCGGCGATGTTCGACTCGCATTGCTCGACGACGTGGAGCAGGAACGATTGTGGGTGGCGCAGAAAATTGCGCAGCAGTACGAGGCCGCGCGCGCAGATAACAGGCCGCCGCCGACGGCTGCGGTTTTGATTCGCCGAAACGCCGACGCGGCGCCGTTGGCCGAGGCGTTGCGCGCCGCCGGGTTGCCGGTGGAGGTTGTCGGACTCGGCGGACTCCTGCACACTCCCGAAGTTGCCGATGTGATCGCCATGCTTCGGGTAGTCGCAGATCCATTGGCCGGCAGTGCCGCGGTCCGGTTGCTCACCGGAGCTCGCTGGCAGATCGGTGCCAAAGATGTAGCGGCACTGTCGAAGCGGTCTCGGGAACTTGCGATCTCGGCCGGTTACGGTACCGCAGGTGCCGTCACGGATTCGGCTGCACTGGCTGAGGCAGTGCAGGATTCGCTTCCCGGTGAGCAGGCTGAGCAGGCCGGCCTGGTGGATGCGATCTCCGATCCGGGTGCTGCAGAAAACTATTCGGCGCTCGGGTACGCGCGGATCAATGCCGTGGCCGGCGAGTTGGCGTCGTTGCGTGAGCGCATCGGGCAGCCGCTCACCGAGTTGGTGGCAGAAGTCGAGCGGGTACTGGGCATCGGAATCGAAGCGGGCGCTCGAACCAGGCTGGGGGTGCTGGGTACCGCGGGCCGCGAGCACCTCGACGCATTTGCCGACGTAGTCGCCAACTATGCCACCCGGACGACGGCCAACCTCACCGGAATGCTGTCTTTCTTTGCCGCCGCCGAACAGATCGAAAAAGGGCTCACACCAGGCGAAGTGGAGGTCGCGCCGGATCGTGTGCAGATTCTGACGGTGCACTCGGCCAAAGGCCTGGAATGGGAAGTGGTTGCTGTCCCGCACGTCAGCGACGGAGTATTCCCGTCGTCCACGGCTTCGGGATCTTGGCTCGGGGCGCTCGCCGAACTGCCGCCGTCATTGCGCGGTGACCGCGCCGTCGACGCCGATTCGGCTGACGGCGTGCCGGTGCTCGATCTCGAGAATGTGTACAACCGGAAGGACCTCCAGAATGCGATCGGTGCGCATAAGCAGGCACTCGGGGATCGCAGACTCGACGAGGATCGCCGACTGTTCTATGTCGCATTGACCAGAACTGAACGAGCACTGTTTATTTCGGCCCACCACTGGGCCGAGTCAGGATCCGACCCCAAGGGGCCGTCGGAATTTTTGGCGGAACTGCACCAGATGGTTACCGAGAACCCGGACATCGGTGTTGTGGAGACGTGGGCCGAAGATCCCGAGCCCGACACCGAGAACCCGTTGGCTTCGACCCCGAGAACAGCGCAGTGGCCACCGGATCCACTCGGTTCCCGGCGCGGCGCGGTCGAGGCCGGTGCGGCGGCAGTGTTGGCGGCACTCGAGGCACCAGCGGAGCCTGAGGCCGACCCCGACGGTGAGCCCGAGTACGACCCCGAGAACTGGGCGGCCGACGTCGAGGTCCTCCTCGCAGAGCGTGAGGCGCGAGCGAATGCGCGCGCCGAAGTCATTCTCCCCGCGCAGCTTTCGGTAACCCAGTTGGTCGATCTCAAAGCTGACCCCGATGAGCTTGCGGCGCGGTTGCGTCGACCGTTGCCGTATCCGCCCAACCCGCTGGCGCGGCGCGGTACAGCGTTTCACGCCTGGATCGAAAGACGTTTCGGTGCGACCAGACTGCTCGACCTGGACGAGTTGCCCGGTGCCGCCGACACCGGTGCCGGACCGGAGACGGATCTGATCAAGCTGCAAGACGCGTTCCTGCGGTCTCCGTGGGCGAATCGCAGTCCGGTCGAGGTGGAAGTTCCTTTCGAAACATCGATAGCCGGAACAGTTTTGCGCGGCCGAATCGATGCGGTGTTCGCAGACGCAGACGGCGGCTGGACAGTCATCGACTGGAAGACGGGCGCAGAACCCTCGGCCGCGAATGAAGATGCGGTGGTTATGCAGCTGGCCGCATATCGGGTGGCGTGGGGAGAACTGATGTCGGCACGCACCCGGGCCGCCGGACGGAAGGAAGCCTTCCCGCTGCACAAGGTGCGCGCAGCGTTCCACTACGTGCGTTCCGGACGCACCATTGCGCCCGAGAACCTGCCGGACGGCGAAGCGCTCGCACACCTCATCCGTACAGCAGGTGCCCGCGATGAAACCGGGGGAGATGACTAGCCGGCGTTGCGGCGTGCTTTCAGCGCCTCGGTCACCAGCGGGACCTGAAGCGGCAGGCGCGCAATCGAGCCAAGTTTCTGCAGTGTCGAGGTCTTGTTACTCCGGTTCCAGTCGACGGCCATCTGAACATTGGCGGGAAATACGGCTACAAAAAGTGCGGCCGCCAGGCCGGCTCCCAGTTTGCGGGTCTTCGGAATTGCCAGGGCCGCACCGATTGCGAGTTCCGCGACGCCCGATACCTGGGTGTACGTGCGAGCCTGTCCGGGCAGTTGCCGGGGAACGGTGCTGTCGAAGAACGAGGGGGAAACAAAATGCATTGTTCCTGCACCGAGGAGAAGTGCGGAGAGTCGAAGTGCAGCAGCTTGGCTGACTGAGGAGGTCGAACTCGGGGATGACATTTCTCCACCCTGCCTCACGGCAGCTTTCGGTGCCACTACTGTAAACCCGACGTTCGTATCGGTATTGAGTGAGCACTAGTGAGAGAGACGAAGAATGGCCGGTAAAATCCGGGCGCGTTTGACCAGATCGGAAGCATTGACCGATCAGCCTGATTTCGCCCTTGTCGGGGTGCTGCGGATTCCGCAGCTACAGACCAGCCCCTTCCGAGCCATCTACAAACGAGTGCTGATCGCGCTCGGCGCACTCGCTGCAGCTGTTGTGATCGTGTACATCGATCGCGCCGGTTATCGAGACGCGCAGGACAACGAACTGTCGCTCCTCGATTGCATCTACTACGCAACGGTCTCCCTCTCTACGACAGGGTATGGCGACATCACGCCGTTCACCCCGTCGGCGCGACTGGTCAACGTCCTGTTGATCACGCCGCTTCGTATCTTCTTCTTGATCGTGTTGGTCGGCACCACACTTTCAGCTCTGACCGAGAGTTCGCGTCAGGCGTTCAAAATTCAGCGTTGGAGGCATCAAGTGCGTAATCACACTGTCGTCGTCGGTTACGGCACCAAGGGCCGTACCGCTATCGAAGCAATGCTCGGCGACGGTGTTCGTGCGTCGGATATCGTCGTAGTCGACACGGACCAGGCTGTATTGGATACCGCTCAGGCAAAGGGATTGGTGACCGTGCTCGGTTCGGCAACCAAGTCCGACGTCCTGCGTTTGGCGGGTGCCCAGAATGCGTCGTCGATCATCATTGCCACCAACCGTGACGATACTGCAGTGCTCGTGACCCTCACCGCTCGCGAAATAGCACCGAAAGCCAAGATTGCGGCCGCGATTCGTGAAGCCGACAACGCACATCTCTTGCGTCAGTCAGGCGCAGATTCGGTGGTGGTGTCGTCGGAGACGGCGGGACGACTTCTCGGAATCGCTACGACCACACCTACCGTCGTCGAGATGATCGAGGATCTGCTCACCCCGGAGGCCGGCTTCGCCATTGCCGAGCGAGCTGTCGAACGTGACGAGGTCGGCGGATCACCGCGCCACCTTTCGGACATCGTGCTCGGAGTCGTGCGCGACGGGCGATTGGTCCGCGTGGGTACGCCCGAGGTCGACGCTATCGAAGCGGAAGATCGACTGCTCTACATCCGACGTGTCGCAAACTGATCAGAAGCGCGCAGTAATGTCGTGGGCGTGAACGACTTCCAGCTGACCGAAACGCCGTTGCTGTCCCGTTCGAGCGTCGGCCGCGCCGAAGAATTGCGGTCCGACGAAGCTGCCCTGACAGTCGGGTGGCGCGACGCGCTGCTCCTGCGGGTCACTCCGCGCGGACAGGTCAAGGCGTCGGACGGGCAGTTGGTGTTCGGCGAAGCCACCGAACTCGGCGCGGAACCGGTTCGCGGCGCAGTATTCCTCGGCATTCGGGACCACCGTCACGTCTGGGCGGTACGGGTGTCGTTGCTTGCCGGCGCATTGTCGGATCTGCGTGTGTTGGGCGGAACTCTCGACGACGCCGACGCAGGTTTGCTGACCGGCGCGATCGCCATTCTGAACTGGCACGACAGTGCCGGATTCAGTGCGATCGACGGGGCTCCGAGCGAGCCGACGATGTCGGGGTGGTCGCGCATTTCCACGACGACCGGACATGAAGAGTTTCCCCGCACCGACCCCGCGGTGATCTGTCTGGTCCATGACGGCGCGGACCGCGTGTTGCTGGCGCGGCAGCCGACGTGGCCGCCGCGAAGGTTTTCGATCTTGGCCGGCTTCGTCGAAGCGGGGGAGTCGCTCGAGACGTGTGTGGTCCGTGAGATCAAGGAAGAAGTGGGCGTCGACGTTCACAGCGTGCGCTACCTGGGCAGTCAGCCGTGGCCGTTCCCGCGCTCGGTGATGTTGGGGTTCACGGCAATCGGCGACCCCGCCGCTCCGCTGGTGTTCGCGGACGGCGAGATCGCCGAAGGAAACTGGTTCACCAAAGACGAGGTGCGCGCGGCTCTCGAGTTGGGCGATTGGGCGTCCGACGCTGATGCGCCGTTGCTCCTGCCCGGCTCAATCTCGATTGCGCGAGGCATGCTCGAGAGCTGGGTCAAATAACCATTACAAACCCAGTGCAGCCTTCACCTGATTGAGCGACGGGTTGGTTGCGACGCTTCCATCGGCGTACTTCACGGTCGGGACGATGTGATTGCCGTCGTTGACGCTGCCGACAAATTCGGCTGCAGCCGGATCGTTTTCGATGTCGATCTCGGTGTACTCGATGCCCGACGCGTTGAGCTGAGTCTTGAGGCGGCGGCAGTAGCCGCACCACGTGGTCGAGTAGACGGTCAGGGCCGGTGCATTTTCGGTAGTGGTCACGGCGCCTATAACACCATGACTGCGGATGTTGTTCCGCAATCGACGGTGTTCTCTTCCCCACATCGTGGTGGGCGGGCCGACGGACGTGTCGGTCCTTCCTGCCATGATGGTGCTCATGCCTGCGGACACCGGACTGGACCCTGAACAATCAGCCGCCGTGCTCGCTCCGCGCGGCCCGGTTTGTGTTCTTGCGGGCGCCGGAACAGGCAAGACCCGCACCATCACCCGGAGGATCGCACATCTGGTTGCCGACGGACATGTGTCGGCCGGGCAGGTGCTGGCCGTGACGTTCACGGCCCGTGCAGCCGGTGAGATGCGCGGTCGTCTGCGTGAACTCGGTGTCGGTGGCAGTGGCCCGCAAGTGCAGGCACGCACGTTCCACGCTGCGGCACTGCGGCAGCTCAAGTACTTCTGGCCACAGGTAGTCGGGGACTCGGAGTGGCGGCTCCTGGACCGAAAGTTCTCGGTTGTCAGCAGTGCCGCGGCTCGGGTGGGATTGCCGACCAGTTCCGAAAGTGTTCGCGACCTCGCGAGCGAGATCGAGTGGTCCAAGGCTTCGTTGATCGCGCCGGAGGACTATCCACGCGCCATCGCCAAGATTCGCCGTGAAGCTCCGGTTGATCCCGAGAAAGTCGCTCAGGTCTACCTGGCCTACGAGGAGCTGAAGGCGCGTGGCCAGGACGGCATGCTGCTCGACTTCGACGATCTGCTGCTGCACACGGCGGCGGCGCTCGAAGAGCATTCGTCGGTTGCCGACGAGTTTCGCGAGCGGTACCGATGCTTCGTGGTGGACGAGTACCAGGACGTCACCCCGTTGCAGCAGCGAGTTCTCGATGCGTGGCTCGGTGACCGCGACGATCTGACTGTGGTCGGTGACGCCAACCAGACCATCTACTCGTTCACCGGCGCCACCCCGAACTATCTTCTCGACTTCTCTCGTAAGTTTCCCGAGGCGACGGTGGTCCGGCTCGAGCGGGACTACCGATCGACTCCCGAAGTGGTCTCACTCGCCAACCGCGTCATCGGCGCTGCGAGTGGGCGTATCGCCGGTACCCGTTTGCAACTCATCGGTCAGCGGGCGCCGGGTCCGGAACCCGAGTTCGCGGAGTTCAACGACGAGCCGTCCGAGGCTCTCGGTATCGCGCGCGCGGTCAAACGTCTGATCGCGGCAGGTACGCCGGCAGCCGAGATCGCGATTCTGTACCGGATCAACGCGCAATCCGAAGTGCACGAGCAAGCACTGACCAAGTTGGGCATACCGTTTCAGGTGCGCGGCGGCGAGGGATTCTTCACTCGTACCGAGGTCCGCCAAGCGGTAACGGCGCTGCGGCAGGCCGGTAACCGTGACGATCTACCTGAAGGCGCAGACAGCGGCGCCGGTCTTCTCGCATTGGTCCGCGCTGTACTGGCGCCACTCGGTCTCACCAACGAGGAACCGTCGGGCACCCAGGCACGTGAACGCTGGGCGTCCCTGACGGCGCTGGTTGCACTCACCGAGGAACAGTTGGTCCACGAACCCGAACTCGCGTTGCCAGGTCTCTTGCAGGAGCTGACAGCGCGTGCCGAATCGCGGCACCCACCGACAGTGCAAGGTGTCACCCTGGCGTCACTGCACGCGGCCAAGGGCCTCGAATGGGACGCGGTGTTCCTGGTCGGTCTCAACGACGGAACCCTGCCGATCCAACATGTGCTCGGTGATTCCAATTCGGCCCCGGACGAGGTCGCTGTGGAAGAAGAGCGTCGACTCCTCTATGTCGGTGTGACTCGCGCTCGCGAGCATCTTCACTTGTCGTGGGCCTTGGCTCGAAACGAAGGTGGCCGCAAATCGCGTCGACGCTCCCGTTTCCTCAACGGCTTGATCCCCGAAGACTCACCGGCTTCGCGGGTTGCTGCTCCGGCAGCGTCGAACAAGAAGCGTCCGCGTTGCCGGATCTGCGGAAAACCGCTGATCGGAACCTCGTCGACAATGCTGGGCCGATGCGAGAAGTGCCCATCTGATATCGACGTCGAACTACTCGAGAACTTGCGAGCCTGGCGCCTGGACAAGTCCCGGGAACTGAAGGTGCCGGCGTATGTCGTGTTCAGCGACAACACGCTGACCGCGATTGCCGAACAGCGACCGCAGGACAACCGCGGGTTGGTCGCGATTCCGGGTATCGGGCCGAAGAAACTCGAGAATTTCGGTGAAGACGTCCTGGCCGTCATCAAGGGCAAGCAGTAGCTGTACCTGAATAACCGCAGGTCAAAAATAGGTTGTGCAGATTCACGGAGTTCTCTAGTCTGGATTCCAGCGTTACGGGGAAACTCGTGCGCAGAAATTATCCGGACCGAATAGAAATGGAGGTGGCAAAAATGACGAACTTGATTTCCTACGAAGCGTGCGCTCACGCAAAGTTCGCTGTTGCCGCCCCCGTGCGGCCCGAAGCAGCGGCCAAGGCGCAACATGCGTCGCGCCTGCGCTTCCTAGCAGCTGCACCGTCCGTGGTCCGAACCCATCGAGGTTTTTCTCGGTAAGGACCCACCCGTTCACTTACGGCCACGGACCCGCACTTATGCGGACCGTGGCCTTTTTGTTGGATCGCCCATTTCGGGGTTTCCGGCTCGGCTCAGGTTCGCGTCCATCGAACCCATTTTTTTGCGACATACGTTTTCGCATCCGAGCACCAGGAGACCGAGTTGTCTACGCAGACAAACCCAGGGACATCCGACAATTCCGTAACTTTTATCGAGGTCGCTTCCACCCGCCGCGACCTGCCCTGCCGGGCGTCCAACCCCGACCTCTGGTTCGCCGAGTCCCCGACAGAACTCGAGCAAGCCAAGGCACTCTGCGCGCAGTGCCCCATCCGATCTCGTTGTCTACGCGCAGCTATCGACCGCGCTGAACCTTGGGGCGTCTGGGGTGGTGAAATTCTCGAGCAAGGGTCCGTCATCGCACGCAAGAGGCCGAGGGGGCGACCACGTAAGCATTTGGTGTGTGCGTGAATTGGCGCCTATTCGGCCGCCGGTTCTTCGATAACAGGATCGGCGAATCCTGGCAGCCACCGGGTCAGGATTTCCATGTACGGGGCATATGCGTCCAATTGGGCGCAGATGCCCACCGAGCCGAGAAGAACCCGGAAGATCATCAGATATTCGGGCGGCAGGTTGAGTGCTCGGGCCGTTCGGAACTGCGGGCTGCTGAGATCAGTGGCAGTTCCGGCAGCTCGCTGCAGCCATGATCGCGTGAAGTGGAACGACTCCGTCTGAATGGGATCGGTGAACGGACGCAGGTAGTTGGCAATCTCCTGGTCGGTGACCGTGCGTCCGGGAATGACAAAACCGTTGGCGCGCAACAGTTCTGTGAGTTCGTCGAATCTTTCCTCGACGGCCAGACGGACCATGGTTCCCAAAATTGTGGGCAGGCCGTGTGGGAACGGCGCAGCAGCGCCGAAGTCGATGACGCCCAAGCGGCCGTCGTCGAGGAGCATGAAGTTTCCGGGATGCGGATCGCAGTGAAGTAGTCCGACCCGTGCCGGTGACGCGAAGTGGAATTCGGCGAGGAGCGCGCCGGCAGCATTGCGCTGCTCGGGTGTTCCTCTCTCGATGATCCTGGTCAAAGGTGTGGCTGTCATCCATTCGGTGACAACAACTTTCGGCGCACTCGCCACGACGCGCGGAACGACGAATTGAGGATCCCCGTCGAACTCCTTCGCGAAGGCCCGTTGGTTGTCGGCCTCGATCCGGTAGTCGAGTTCTTCTTCCGTTCGCGCCGTGAACTCTTCGATAACCGGTCGCACGTCGACGCCCGGCATCACCGAGCCGAACAGGCCGGCAAATCTGCCGAGGGTTTTGAGATCGGCTCGCAAAGCTTCATCTGCGCCGGGGTACTGCACTTTGACGGCTACGTCGCGGCCGTCCGACCACACGGCGCGGTGGACCTGTCCGATACTGGCCGATGCGGTCGGGGTGTCGTCGAACGACTGGAATCGCTCACGCCACTTCGTTCCCAGCTGCTGGTCCAACATTTTGTGAACCTGTTTGACGGGGAGCGGCGGAGCGGCGGCCTGGAGCTTGTTCAATGATTCGCGGTACGGCTCGGCGAATTCCTCCGGAATTGCCGCCTCCATGACGCTGAGGGCCTGCCCGAGCTTCATGGCGCCGCCCTTGAGTTCCCCGAGAACGGCGAACAACTGCTCGGCGGCTCTTGCGCTCAACTGCGCGTCGATCGCGCCCTTGTCGCCGCCGGCGAGCTTGCGCCCGAAGCCCATGGCAGCACGCCCTGCCATGCCGATCGGAATGCTTGCGAGTTTGGCAGTTCGGGCGGAGCTCTTGCGTGGGATCTCAGACACCACACCATCATGTCTGACGGACGCGTCCGGCGCCCGTCACCGGGGCGAGGTAGAAGCAACTGCACGACGTTTGTCGAGGCCAGTGGCGCATTGTGATTCGATACGGGACCAGATCGATTTCGAGGGTCGTGAACAAACTTGCGGGTGGTGTTGCTTCGCTCGCCCTCATTGCCGACGATATCTCGGACAACGCGAGTGCTGTTGTCGCGTGGATCATCGCAGGATCGGCGTACCCGGCGCTTCCTAGCAACTGGGACGCAAGGTGCAACCAATCCGGATCATGATCGGCTCGGGTGATGTCCGCGCACCGAAGACAACTCGAGTGGCCGGGCAGAACCAGCGGTCCGACGACACCGGATCCGTCACGAACGTGCACGGCGAGGTGGGGGATTCCGGCACGAACGAGGTCGGCGACCAGGCGTGGATCGGTGACGACGTCGTCGGTCAGGACAACCAAGGCGTTCTGCCAATCGGCTACGAGGTGACTGCCGCGGTAGCCGTGCGAACGTTGCACCGGCGAGTTTCCGTGGCGTAGCGCCTGCCTGATCGTGTCGGACAGGGGACCTTGCCCGTGGATCCGGATCGATCCGGCGCGAACGGTTTCCTGACGACTTGGTCGCAGAAACCCGGCGGTGGTGAGTTCGGACACAAGCGCGGTCATGACGTCGGAGCTGATTCCTCGCTGTGTTGCCGTCCACATCATCGTGGCGACACTCGTGTGCCCGTCCATCATGCGGAGCAACGACTGCATATCCCGGGCATCGACTCCGGGCGGCGGGGTCAGGACCACGGCGCGTTCGGGTTGCCAGCCCAACTGCAACCGGCCGTCGGGCCGCAAGAGCACAACGATCCGTGGGTCCCATTCGGGTCCCACGGATCGTGTGGTGTTCGGGGTGATGATGGTGTTCGAGGTGAAACGGCGATCACGTGTGCTCATCAACCGATGGTGGCACTCGGTCACACCGGCCAAGCGTCGAGAAAGCTAGTTATCCACAGACTGTCGCCGGGTCTGACCTGGCAATAGCCGTTGGATGAAAACCTTTTCGATTTCTACTTGTCGTTGCTGCCGGAGTCGTTCGTACCGGAGTCTTCGTCGCGAGTTTTGTCCATCGCTTCTTCGGCGGCGCGTTCCTTGGCGAGCAATGCCTCGAGTTGAGCCATCGGATCGTCGAAGTTCCCGGACTCGCCGACGCCGGTGACACGCTCGACAAACGAGTTCGGGGCATCGAGATCGCTGGAATCAGGCAGCAAATCGGGGTGTGACCAGATGCCGTCGCGGGTTTCCATTCCGGCTTCTGCTGTCAACCGCTGCCACAGTGCTGCGGCTTCACGAACCTTGCGGGGGCGCAGTTCCAGGCCGACCAGCGTTGCGAAGGTCTGCTCGGCCGGTCCGCCGGTAGCGCGTCGACGACGCAGCGTTTCACTCATCGCGGCAACACCGGGAAGACGTTCACCGAGTCCTGCGGTCACCACTGTTTCGACCCAGCCTTCAACCAGGGCGAGAAGGGTTTCGAGGCGCTCGAGTGCGGCCTTCTGCTCCGGAGTCGTCTGCGGTTCGAAGGTGCCCTGCTGCAACAGTGCTTCGAGCTTGGACGGATCTGCGAGGGCAGACGGGTCCAAGTCCTTGGCAAAATCTTCCATCGCCGAGAAGTCCATTGTGATTCCGCGGGCGTATTCCTCGACGGTGGCGAGGACACGCTGACGCAACCACGGCACGTGGCTGTACAGGCGCTGATGCGCGGCTTCGCGGGCGGCGAGGAAAACCAGGATCTCCTGGTTGGGCTGTTCGAGTCCCTCGCTGAACGCCTGCACTGCTGCCGGCAGGAGAGCAGCGGTGCCGACGGGGCCGAGGGGGAGTCCGATGTCGGTGGAGGAGAGAACTTCCTTGGACAGCTGCCCGAGGGCCTGGCCGAGCTGTGAACCGAACGCGAGTCCACCCATCTGACCGAGCATTCCCAGCATCGGACCGGCCATTTGCGCAGCTTCGGGCGGTAGGCCCTGAGTCCACATGCCCGATACCTTCTCGGCGACCGGATCGCATAGGCGCTTCCAGGTGTCGATGGTGTTGTCGAGCCAGTCGTTGGGAGTCCAGGCGAGTGTCTTGGTTGCGCCGGCCGGGAGCGTAGTCACGGCGTCCAGCCACATTTCGGCAAGATGGGCAGCGTCGGTGATGGCCTTGACGTTGCCTTCGGTGATGGGCGTCACCGAACCGATCTGCTGGCGAGCCAGCTTCTTCGCGACGTCGTAGTTGACGGGTCCGGATCCGCCGGATCCCATCGAAGAACCCATGCCGCTGAGCATCTGGCCGAACTGGGTCAGCATCTGCCCGAGCTGCGCGGGATCGAAGCCGCCTTCGGGGCCGCCGGCGCCGAACCCGAATGGCATGTCACCGCCCCCGAACGGATTGCCACCGGCCGCATTCTTGTCACGGTCGGGGTCGTCGTCGGAGTTGGAGAAGCCGAAGGGCGTGTTGCTCATACCTCAACGGTACAAGGGTTCTGTGGCTCGAGTAATGCACGCAGTCACGCTGATGGCGAACAGAGACGGCAATAGCTCTACCCTGGACCAGGTGAACCGACGGATCGTGACCCTATTGGCCGCACTTGCCCCCATTCTCGTACTGGGAATCGTCGGATCCGTTGTCACGGTTCCTTTCGTCGCTCTCGGGCCGGGGCCCACGTTCAATACGTTGGGCACAGTCGAGGTCGACGCCGACGGACAGACGGTAACCAAGCCGGTCGTCGACATCGAGGGCACGGAAGTCGATCCCACCACCGGCAACCTCAACATGACGACGGTGTCGGTTCGCGACAAGCTCACACTGTTTCAGGCGTTCGGGCTGTGGGCGAGTGGAAATCACGGGTTGGTCCCGCGTGCCGAGGTGTATCCGCCGACCAAGTCCAAAGAGGAAATTCAGCAGGAAAATACTGCCGATTTCCAACAGTCGGAGAACAGTGCCGAACTGGCAGCCCTTCACTACCTCGGTAAGCCGGTCGCACTGAAGATCGCTTCGGTCTCACCCGACGGTCCGGCTGCGGGCGCGCTCCGCGAAGGTGACACGCTGCGCAAGATCGGTGACACCCCGGTCACCACGGTCGGTGGCGTGCAAGAGAGCGTGGGGGCGATCAAACCGGGCACCGAGGTTCCGGTCACCGTACTTCGAGACGGCGTCGAAACTGTTGTGCCGATCACGGTCGGGGCCAGGCCTAATCATCCGGAAACCGGTTATCTGGGGATCACACCGGACGAGGTGCCGGACGTCCCGTTCGACGTGACGTTCAATCTCGCCGACATCGGTGGGCCGTCGGCCGGTCTGATGTTCACCCTTGCCTTGATCGACAAGTTGAGCCCCGGAGAACTCAACGGCGGCGAGTTCATTGCGGGTACCGGAACCATCAATTCGGACGGCGCGGTTGGGCCGATCGGCGGAATTCGCTACAAATTGATTGCTGCGTCCGAAGCGGGTGCGAAGACCTTCCTCGTCCCCGCCAAGAATTGTGACGAAGCGAAACAGGATGCGCCGGACGGGCTTCGACTGGTGAAGGTCGACAACCTGTCCGGCGCAGTGGATGCCTTGGACAGCCTCGATGCGGGCGGCGAAGCGCCCAGCTGTTAGGTCCCGGTTCAGTCCTCTTCGACCTCGTCCAACGTCGCGTACAAAGCGTGGACGAGATGAGGTGCCAGACCGTCGTACGTCAGAAGCTGGGGATCGCCGTACGGATCAGCGTCCTCGTCGGGACGCATCTGCAGCAGTGACAGCGACGGGCCGTCGCGCAGGACTCCGACGAACAGACGTGCCTGGCGACGATCGGGGTGGGCGTCGGCGGTGAGCCGGGCTACCTCGTCGGCGGCATGTTCGTCGGTGAGGACGGGTTCTACGGCGTGATCGAGATCGGATTCCGCGGTAGGCGGCAGAACCACGATCTCTTGGACGAGGATGCAACCTTCGACGGAGTCGGGCCAGTTGGTGGTGGCCAGGAATTCGTCGAGCGCACGGGATCCGCCGATGATGTCCTCGGGCAGGGCTTCCTGCTCGATGGGGGTGTATTCGGCACCGTCGGCGAGCTGGTCGAGCAACCCGGGTTCGGCTGCAGCAAGCAACTCGGTCGGTACGAGCGCATACAGCCTCGGCGGCTGATCCCAGCCCTCGGCGTCGATGTGGTCGACAACTTCATGAACGCACCGGGCCAAAGCCTTGGGTGATCTGATCGGATTTTCTTCACTCACCCGTTCATCCTTGCACCTCGGGCAGGAAGTCCGACTCGCCGTGTTGTCACCTCGTGACTGTTGTTACGTAGAGTGGTTCGAAACTGCCAAGCCCACTCGGGCCTGGCTGCACTGATCGATGCACTCGGTTGCGACGCTGTGGCGTCGCCGAATCTTGGAGCGTGGCACGTGGGCATGCGGCCCCCCGCAGGTTTACCCTCTCTGTCCAGACGCAGTCGAATCCTGTTGGTGGTGGCCGTAATTGTGGCGGCGCTGCTACTGGTGGGCCCGCGACTGATCAGCATGTACACCGATTGGTTGTGGTTCGGCGAGGTCGGTTTCCGAGGTGTCTTCACCAAGGTTCTGCTGACGCGTGTACTTCTCTTCCTCGTGGTGGGTGCCATAGTCGGTGCAATCGTGTGGCTGGCGATGTTGCTCGCGTACCGAGCTCGTCCGGTTTTTGTACCGGTCTCGGGACCGAATGATCCCATCGCTCGCTACCGGACCACTGTCATGTCGCGACTGCGACTGTTCGGTGTGGTCATTCCGATCGCGATCGGAATGCTGTCCGGATTGATTGCTCAGGCGAACTGGGTCACGATCCAGTTGTTCTTCAACGGCGGAAAATTCGGAGTCACCGACCCGCAGTTCAATCTCGACGTCAGCTTCTACACCTTCGATCTGCCGTTCTACCGCTTCGTTCTGAACTGGTTGTTCGTCGCGATTCTTCTGGCATTCCTGGCGAATCTACTCACGCACTACGTCTTCGGTGGTATCAAGCTGTCCGGTCGCGCCGGAACGTTCACTACGGCCGCTCGCGTTCAATTGGCACTGCTTGCAGGAACTTTCGTACTCCTCAAGGCTGTCGCCTACTGGCTTGATCGTTACTCGTTGCTCTCGAGTGATCGTAAGGAACCCACGTTCACGGGTCCCGGCTATACCGACATCATGGCTGTGCTTCCCGCAAAGCTGATTCTGATGTCCATCGCGGTTATCTGCGCGTTGGCGTTCTTTGCCGCGATCTTCACGCGGGACCTGCGGATTCCGGCATTGGCCGTGGCGCTGCTCGTCCTGTCGTCGGTGCTCGTCGGTGCGGTCTGGCCGATGATCGTCGAGCAGTTCTCGGTCAAGCCGAACGCTGCCGACAAGGAAAGTGCGTACATCGAGCGGAACATCGCGGCAACCAGACAGGCGTACGGGATCACCGACGACAAGGTGAATTACCAACCGTATTCGGGTGATGCCACCGCAATTCCGCGTGATGTGCCGGCCGACGTCACCACGATCGCAAATGCGCGTTTGCTGGATCCCAATATTCTCTCGCCCACGTTCACGCAGCAGCAGCAGCGTCAGAACTTCTACGGGTTCCCGCCTTCGCTGGACGTCGATCGTTACGACATCGGCGGTGAGAAGCAGGACTACATTGTCGCGGCGCGTGAACTCTCGCCGAACAACCTGCAGGGCAACCAGACGGACTGGATCAACAAGCACACCGTCTACACCCACGGTGACGGCCTTGTTGCAGCGCCGGCAAACAGGATCACGGCTCCGGTTCTGGATCCGACCAAGGAAGCCGCGAACAACAATGCCGGCTACCCGATCTACACCGTTAGCGACATCGCGTCGTTGGCTGCGGGAACGCAGGTCATCAAGGTCGACCAGCCTCGCGTCTACTACGGCGAGGTCATCGCCCAAGGTGCTGCGGACTACGCAATCGTCGGCGGGGGTGGTTCCGAACCGCGCGAGTACGACACCGAGCAGACCAAGTACACCTACTCGGGCTCCGGTGGTGTTCCGATCGGCAATTGGATCAACCGTCTCGCCTTCGCGGCCAAGTACACCGAACGCAACATCTTGTTCTCCGGTGCCGTCGGATCCGATTCCAAGATCATCTACAACCGTGACCCGCGCGATCGCGTCGGCCAGGTTGCACCGTGGTTGACGACGGATGGCGACGCGTACCCGGCCGCTGTCGACGGCAAGATCGTCTGGATCGTCGACGCCTATACAACTCTCGAGAATTACCCCTACGCACAGCGCAGTTCTCTCGAGGGCTTGGTAGCCGACAGTGTTGACGCCACCACGGGCCGACTTCTCCCAAAGAAGGAAGTCTCGTACATCCGTAACTCGGTGAAGGCGACTGTCGACGCGTACGACGGCACAGTGACGCTGTATCAGGTCGACGACAACGATCCGGTTCTCGATGCGTGGAAGGGCGTGTTCCCGAACACAGTCAAGCCGGAGAGCGATATCTCCGAGGATCTGCGTGCGCACTTCCGTTACCCGGAGGATCTGTTCAAGGTTCAGCGCGAGATGCTGGCGAAGTACCACGTCGACAACCCGACCGAGTTCTTCACCAACAACGCTTTCTGGTCGGTACCCAACGAGCCGACCGTTGAAGGCTCGAACCAGAATGAACCGCCGTTCTACGTGATGGTCGGCGATCAGGAGACCGGTGAGCCGGTGTTCCGACTCATCAGCCCGATGGTGGGCTTCCGTCGCGAGTTCCTGTCCGCCCACATCTCGGTGGACTCGGATCCGAAGAACTACGGCAAGATCACCGTCTTGCAGTTGCCGACGGACAAACAGACGCAGGGTCCGTCGCAGTCCCAGAACTCGATGATTTCGGATCCGCGAGTGGGTTCGGAGAAATCGATCCTCGAGAGAACCAACACCATCCGGTACGGCAACCAGTTGGCGTTGCCGATCGCGAAGGGCGGCATTCTCTACGTCGAGCCGATGTACACCGAGCGCAGTAATGCCAGCACGTCGTTCCCGCAGCTGTCCCGTGTTCTGGCCAGCTACCAGGAACCAGGTGTGTCCGGACGAGTTCGAGTCGGTTACGCGTCGACCCTCGCCGAGGCTCTGAATCAGATCTTCGACAACGGTGGCGCTGCGGGCGCGGCAACGGCTCCGGGCGGAACAGCCGAAACGGCGCCGGGACCGGATACGTCTACCGAGGCCAATCCGACGCCGGGTGCTCCGGCACCCGCACCGGGTACTGATACCGCGGCAGTGGTGGCGGAACTCGATGCGGCGCTGGCGAATCTGCGTGCAACACAGCAGAGCGGCGATTTTGCTGCCTACGGTGCGGCGTTGGATCGACTGCAGAAGGCAGTGGACGCGTACCAGCGTCTGCCGAAGTAGTTCTCGGCCCAGTCAAAACGTGAATGCCCGCTATCCGAATTCGGATAGCGGGCATTCACGTTTGTTGAGATTATTGCTGAAGAACCGATCAGCGAAGTGCAGCGAGCACCTGCGGGTTAGCATCGGCCAACTGCTGGAACTGAGCGCTGAAGCCGTACTGGTCGGCCAACTGGCGAGCGGAGTCGTAGGCCTGCTGGGCGGCGGGCTTGAACTCGGCCGGGATCTGGAATGCGGCGACGGGAGCCTCGACGGGAGCCGGTGCGGCTTCCGGTGCCGGCGCGGGGGCCTGCTCGGTGGCGACGGTCAGACGCTGGCCGCACGTGGGCCACGCGCCGGGGCCCTGCGACTGCAGGGTGTTCTCGGCGACGCGGATCTGCTCTTCCTTGGATGCGTGCGCGGGGGAGCCGGAGCCGCCGTTGGCGGTCCAGGTGCTCTGCGAGAACTGCAGGCCGCCGTAGTAGCCGTTGCCGGTGTTGATGCCCCAGTTGCCGCCGCTTTCGCATTCTGCGACGCCGTCCCAGTTGTGGGTGGCTGCGGAGGCGGTACCGGTGGAGATGGTGAGCGGTACGGCGACGAGTGCGCCGGCTACTGCCAATGTGCCGAGTGCACGCTTGCTGATGCTGGTGTACGTCATGCGGGGTAGATCCTCTCCGCGCTTGCTGACAACGGCGGGCCTGCGGGTCGAAGATGAAGCTTTCTTCCCGGGCGCTTCTCTCTCCGTGTCTCTGCCCCTCGAAGGTTTCGGGGGTTCCGATCCCGCGGGGCAGAGTGGAGCAGCGGCGGGTCGGCGTTCGCCCGGTTGATTCGGGCCGGGATCGACCGTACGGGAGTTAGGTTGAAGGTTCACTTCACGGTTTTCGGGGGTGACTGTTCGGTATCTCCGCGTGAAATTCGGACAATCGCCAGGTCAGATAATGGCGATGCATTTTCGAGGCATGTTCGTTACATGCCTGTTATGTGGGAATGCTCACGGGGAAACTGTGAAGCCGATCACCGGATTTTCGCGGTCGTCGTCCGAAATTCCCTCGGATGCAGGCGATTTGCATTCCGTTCACCGGCTCGTGTAACTTTATCAATGCATCGCGGGGTGGAGCAGCTCGGTAGCTCGCTGGGCTCATAACCCAGAGGTCGCAGGTTCAAATCCTGTCCCCGCTACTAAAAAAGAACCGCCGCACTGGATTCCAGTGCGGCGGTTCTTTTTTATTTGTCGATCTCCATCTCGATCAGTACGCGGCGCAACAGCTTTCCGGTGGCATTGCGCGGGAGTTCGTCGATGAAGACGATGTCGCGGGGCACCTTGTAACGCGCCAAGTTGGAGCGGACGTGAGCTTTGAGGTCTTCGGAGTTCTTGTCTGCTCCGGGTGCGATGACAACAAACGCGCGCAGGCGGTGCCCGAAGTCCGCGTCCTCCACCCCGATCACTGCCGCTTCCAACACGTCCTCGCGGTCGGCGAGTAGGTTCTCGACTTCGAGTGGATAGACGTTCTCGCCGCCCGAGACGATCATGTCGTCATCTCGTCCGTCGACAAAGAGCAGGCCGTTGGCGTCGAAGTGCCCGACGTCGCCGGTGGAGAGGAGGCCGTCGATGCGTTCCTTGTCTCTGCCGTCGGTGTAACCCTCGAAGCTGAGGCCACTGGCGACAAAAATTCGCCCAATGGTGTGGGGCGTGGTGACCTTCTGGTTGTTCTCGTCGAACAGTTCGACGTGACACGTCACCGGCGCACGGCCGGCGGTGCCCGGTGCGATTGTCAGATCCTCCGGCGTTGCCACGGTAGCGACAGCCACCTCGGTGGACCCGTACAGGTTGTAGAGCACGTAGCCGAAGGATGCGGTCACGCGCTTACACAGATCGGGGGACAGTGACGCTCCGGCCGAGAAGACGATCTTCAAGTTCGATGTGTCGTACTTGGACAACACCGCCGGCCCGAGGTCGATGATGCGTTGCAACATCGTGGGAACTACTACGAGGCTGTCGCATTTGTGTTGCGCGACAAGCTTGACGGTGTTCTCGGGATCAAATTTCCGATGCATCACCACCGTCTGGCCCAAACCCAGCGCGAGCGCGAACTGAGAGACGCCGGTGCCGTGGAATGCCGGTGCCGCCATCATCATGGTCTGGCCGCGGCGTAGCGGGACTCGGTCGAGGAACTGCGCCGACGCCAACGGGGAGGTATGGCCGCGGGGCGCTCCCTTGGGTGTGCCGGTAGTGCCACTCGTGAGGAGGACGAATCCGCCGTTCGTTGAGGGTGCCGGGACAGCGGAAGTGCCGCGCCCGGCAATGGCGTCGTCGAGGGAGTGAACGGTGGACGGCACTTCTGCCCAGGAACGGTATTTCTTCACGCTGGTCGGAAGCGCATCGGCGATGTCGGCGAATTCGTCGTCGTAGACAAAGGCGACGACCTTTTCCCGGGCAGCCACGTCGACCAGTTGGGGACGGGCGAATCCGGTGTTCATCAGTACCAGTTTGGTGCCGTTCTTGGCGGCCGCCAGCATCGTGAGCACCAGGCCACGATGGTTGCGACACATCGCACCCATCACTGAATCGGCGGTGATGCCTTCGGCCTGCCACGCCCGGACCAGCGCGTTACTCTGCCGTTCCAGTTCTGCATAGGTAATCGGTCCACGTTCGTCGATGATGGCCACGGCATCGAGGCCGTTCTCGGCGTGCGCGTGCACCGGTCCGGCAAATGGTCCGTACTTGTCCACTGCAGCAATGGACTTCAAGCCTTTGTCGATGCGCGGAAACGGAACCAGTCCGGCCCGGATCATGACCCCGGCAGCTCCGATGGTGTCCGTGACTTTAGTGACCAATCCAGGCATCCGTGAACCTCTTTCGGGCGTCGCAATGGTGCGGTCCTCCACCCTAACGCGCACATAGCCCCCGCCGCGGTGGATCAGCGGCGGGGGCGAGTGGTAGGGAAACTGCTACTTCAGCTGAGCTGACGACTTTCCGAGCAGACGTCGCGCAATGATGAGCTGCTGAATCTGCTGCGTGCCCTCGAAGATGTCGAGAATCTTGGAGTCGCGGCCCCACTTCTCGAGCAACGGGCGCTGGGAGTAGCCGTAGGTGCCCGCCAACTCGACGGCCTTGAGCGTGACGTCGGTACCGGTGCGACCGGCCTTGGCCTTGGACATGGAAGCCTCGAGAGAGTTGGGCTTCTTGTTGTCGGCCATCCACGCTGCGCGCAGGGAGAGCAGGTAGGCGGCTTCCCAATCGGCTTCCAGGCGAATGAACTCGGCGGCGGCAGCATGCTGGTTGTATACCGGTGTGTCGTAAGAGATCTCGACTCCGGCTTCGGTGAGGATGCTACGAAGCTCCTCGAGGGCTGCGCGGCCGACGCCCACAGCCATGGCGGCAACCAGTGGGCGGGTGTTGTCGAACGTCTGCATGACGCCGGCAAAGCCCTTCTCCACGTTGACCTCGGCGCTACCGAGGATGTTGTCGGCCGGGATGCGGCAGTTCTGAAGCAGGAGCACCGCTGTGTCGGAAGCCTTGATGCCCAGCTTGTGCTCGAGGCGGGCGACGCTCAGACCCGGAGCGTCACGCGGGACGACAAACGACTTGATTGCCGCGCGGCCCTTCGACTTGTCGACTGACGCCCATACGACGATGTGGGTAGAACGCTCACCGGCGGTGACAAAGATTTTCTCGCCGTTGAGGACCCACTCGTCGCCGTCGAGAACTGCGGTGGTGGTGACGGCTGCCGAGTCCGAACCGAAACTCGGTTCCGTGATAGCCATCGACGCCCACACCTTGCCGAAGCGTTCTAGCTGCTCGTCGGTGGAGACAGCGGCGATGGCCGCGTTGCCCAGACCCTGATAGGGGATCGAGAGCATGAGGCCGACGTCGCCCCAGGAAGTTTCGAGCGAGTTGAGCAGAGCGGACATGTTGCCGCCGTTGGCATTACCGGTCTTTCCGGAATCGGCGCGGCCACCGGCAGCGCCGCCGATGTCTCCACCGGAGTCGGACAGGCCCTCAACCATGGCAGCCATGGTGTCGAGTTCGACGGGGTATTCGTGTTCGGCCAGATCGTATTTACGCGAGATGGGCCGGAAGATCTGAGCCGCGACCTGATGTGCCTGGTTCGCAGATGCTTTGAGCTTCCGGGGAAGTTCGAGATTGATCATCGTGGTTCTCCTTGGAAGGTCAGCGGCGTCAGATAAGGACGATGCCCTCGGCAACGCCGATGGCACGAAGATCGCGGTACCAGCGCTCGACGGGGTGCTCCTTGGTGAACCCGTGTCCACCGAGGAGTTGTACGCCGTCGAGGCCGATCTGCATGCCCTTCTCGGAAGCCAACTTCCGGGCGAGAGCGGATTCACGAGCGAAGGACAGTCCCTGCTCGGCACGTGACGCACCGCGCAGCGTGACGAGGCGCATGCCGTCCAGTTCGATGGCGATGTTGGCCACCATGAAGGCAACTGCCTGACGGTGGCTGATCGGCTCGCCAAAGGCTTCGCGCTCGTTGACGTACGGAATCACGTAGTCCAGGACGGCTTGGCTGGTGCCGACAGCCATCGACGCCCAACCCAAGCGTGCCAGGCGAATCGCGTCGGCATATTCGGCCTTGCGCTGATCCGCGTCGCCGTCGCCGAGAAGCGCAGACTGGGAAACCGAGACGTCGGTGAGGATCAAGCGGCCCAGTCCGGCGGCGCGCAGACCCATGCTGGGATCGGCTTCGACAATCAAGCCTTTGGTGTCGGATTCGACGATGAAGAACGACGGCTTGCCGTCGAGTTCTGCGGCGATGATGAAGAGTTCGGAGGTGGCTGCGGCGGGTACGAGGCTCTTGACGCCGTTGAGCTTGTATCCGCTGGGGGAGCGAACAGCCTTGGTCTGCAGGGCAAACGGGTCGAACAACGCGCGAGGCTCGTTGACGACGACTGCTGCGCCGGGCACCTGCTCGCCGGTGAAAGCGGGGAGGTACGTCTTCTGCTGAGCGTCCGTGCCCCACTGGGTGAGGGCAACTGCAACACCGCTCGGTGCGAGGATTGGCAGGGCGAGACCCATGTCGCCATGCGCAAGTGCCTCGGCGACAAGAGAATTGGTCACCGCTCCGCGGTCGGCGGCTGCACCGTCGAGTTCTTCCGGAACGTTGATCAGCGTGATGCCGAGTTCGGCAGCTCGCTTCGAGAGATCCGCGGGAGCCGTGGCAGCGCCGTCGGCGTCGTGTGCTGCCGGACGCAGAATCTCGGACGCGAAGTCGCGGACCGTTTCCACGATCATCTTCTGATCTTCGTCGGGGGTCAGATCGAAGTAATCGGCGTTCTTGGTGGGGTTGTCGGCCAGACGCTTGGGCGCGTCGTTGCCGGCTACCTTCTTGAAGCCGCGAGTGGCGGCACCGAGGGTTTTGAAGCCGGTCTTGGTGCTCTCGTACGTCACGCGATCGATCGTCTGGCGCAGGTTGAACTTGTCTGCGAACTCCGAACCGGTGATCTTGGTAAGCACACGCATGGCTGCGCCCATTGCGTCCCGTTTGATCGGGTTCAGTCCGACGGCGGACGTGTCGCGGGGCTGCGCCGTGGCATGGCTCTTGCTTGGGGCCACACTGTCTTGCTTGGTCATGATCACCAGCTGTTTCTCGGTGTCGGGGCATTGGACGATCACTATCTTACTCAGGAGTAAGGAGCGTTGTCGAGAAACCCTGAGAATTCGTTCTAGGCTCAACTGGTGAAGCGGACGGAAATGCCAGACCGAGTCCAGGGATTAGCGCGATACGCGCCACTGGTATTGGTGCCGTGCTTGCTGCTCGCCAGCACGTATCCGGGGGAGTACCGAGTGCCCGCGTCGTACTGGGCGCTCTCGGTGGCGGCGGCACTGGTGTTCGTGGCAGGTCGCCGTTGGCCGACAACTGCGTCGCTCGCCATCTCGGCTCTGGCTGTTCCGATGTTCGGGGTCGATGCGTGGGGCTTGTCGGAACTTGTCCCGTATCTCGGCGCCGTCGCCGTTGTGGACGTCACGATGCGCGCTGCGCGGCGTGACTTGATTGTGGTCTCTGTGGCCGGGTGGAGTGCTGCGGTCCTGGCCGGCATCTGGTTCGAACCGCACGAGAGTATGTGGTCGGTGACGACGGCGGTGAAAGTGCTTGCGTACGTGGGGCTGCCGTTGCTGCTCGGGCTGTATCTGCGTTCGCAGCGAGAGTTGGCAGCCCAAGCCGAAGTGCATACCCGCGCAGCCGAGCGAAGTGCTCTCGCGAGGGAACTGCACGACCTCGTCGCCCACCATATGGCTTCAATCGTCCTGAGAATTGGTGTCGCTCAACATGTATTGGCACCCCAGGATGAAGCCGTGCAAGAGGTGTTCTCCGATGTGAGGGCGACAGCGTCCGACGCTCTGGCCGACATTCGACGTTTGCTGAGCGCACTGCGTGATCCATCGCTGAGCGAAGTTGCACTGGTGGAACCGACGGCTGTCGCTTCGGAACTCGAGGCGGCCGTTCAACGAGTGCGGGCCGCAGGATTCGACGTCGATGCGGCCATCGACGCGGACATCACCGGCCTCGACGCGATCGGCAGGTTGACGCTGCTTCGGGTTGTTCAGGAATCGCTCACGAACGTCATGAAGCATGGTGACCCGACTGTCACCGTTGCGGTATCGGTACGCCGAGTCGGGCAGGGCGCCGAAGTGCGCGTGGTCAACTCGCCTGTGCGGCCGCTCCATCAGCCGGGACACGGTTTGATCGGGATGCAGGAGCGCGTGCAGTTAGTAGGTGGTTCGATGACCTTCGGCGAACAAGGTGACGGGAAATGGGAAGTGCACGTGAAGATCCCCGGGAGCAACTCGTGATCGGAGTCTTGATCGTCGATGACCAGCGCTTGGTTCGCGCCGGCCTACGGATGCTGTGTGAATCTGCCGACGACATCGAGGTGATGGCCGAAGCAACGAACGGAGTGGAAGCGATCGCGCTGGCCGCTGAGCTGGACCCGGATGTCATTCTCATGGATCTGCGTATGCCTGGCCTCGACGGAATCGGTGCGACGCAGCAGATCGTCAAGTCGGGCCGCGGTGCCAGAATCCTCGTGCTGACCACATTCGACGACGACGATCACCTGTATCCGGCACTCGCGGCCGGGGCGGCCGGATTCTTGGTGAAGGACACAGAACCGTCCGAACTGTTGGACGGTATCCGCCGAACAGCGGAAGGTGAGATGGTGTTCTCACCCGAGCTACTGCGCCGTGTCGTGGATCGCGCGGTGCTCGGCGGGCAGGCTGAATCCACTGTGGTGGCAGCAGTTCCGCTCACCGACCGTGAAACGCAGGTTCTCGCGTTGGTTGCCGAAGGCAAAAGCAATCAGGAAATCGCGGATGCACTTCATCTCGGGGTGACGACGGTGAAGACGCACGTGGCGAACCTGATGTCGAAGACGGGTTGCGACAATCGGGTTCGCCTCGCGGTCTACTACCTGCAGCGAGGTCAGTGACCCGGCATATCCATCGGCATGTCCATCTGCATCGGTGTGCTTTTCTGTCCCGGTTCGAGGACGAGGAATTGTCCCATCATTCCCTGGTCCTCGTGCATCAGTAGGTGGCAGTGGAACATGTACGGAAACGTCGGATCGCTGTACTCGGACCACTTCAAGGCCAAGCGGATGCGGCTTCCCGGTGGGGTATAGATGGTGTCCTTGAGTCCGCGTAGGTGGGGCGGGGGGGTGCGGCCGTCCACATCGAGGACTTCGAACTGAACGTCGTGAACGTGGAAGTTGTGCGGCCAGTTGTCTTTGTTCGTGACAGTCCACACTTCGGTGGAACCCACTTCTGCCTCGAAATCGATGCGGTTCATATCCATTCGTTGGTTGTTGATCATGAACCACTGGAGATCGAACTCTCGGCGAACGCTTGCTGCAGTCGGATCGATTCGCGCGATCGTAGCCAGTTTTGCCGGTAGTTCCGAACGGGAAACTCGGGTACCGGTTCCGCGCAGTTGCACGATATCGAAGCGATCATTCATTCCGTAACCGGCTGCGTCAGAACGATTTACCCCACCGCCGTCCTCGATCGGGAACGACGTCAGAGTTGTCGTGGCTCCGGGGTCGATGCGGACGACGATCTCGGCACGCTCACCGGGGCTGAGCTGAATTCGCTTTACACTGATCGGAGATTCGAGCAAGCCGCCGTCGGTAGCGATCAGATCAAATGCCCGGTCGTCGGGGAATCCGAGGTTGTAGAGGCGCCCGGATGAACCGTTCAGCAATCTCAATCGTATTGTGCCCGTGGTGACGTCGAGGTAGGCGTCGGAAATTCCGTTGGTGATAATGGTGTCGCCGAGCAGTCCGACGTCCGTCGGGTCGGATTCGTCGAAGGCACCGGTAGCGGTGAATCGTCGATCCTGAATGACGATCGGAACATCGTCGAGTCCATAGGTTTTCGGGATGTCGAGGGCATCGGTCTCGGCGTCGTCGATCAGGAACAGACCGGCCAGGCCTCGCATCACGTGCCGTTCGGTGGCGCCGTGTGGATGCGGGTGGTACCAGAGCGTCGACGCAGGCTGATCGATTGTCCACTCAGGCTCCCAGCGTCCGCCTGCCTCGATGGTCTGGTGCGGTCCGCCGTCGAACTTGGCGGGGAGGTGCATGCCGTGCCAGTGCACGGTCGTCGGCTCGTCGAGGGTGTTGTCGATGGTGAATGCCACCGACTCTCCACGTTTCGCCCGAATGGTCGGTCCCAGGACCGAGCCGTTGAATCCCCAGGTATCCGTGAGCTTTCCGGCGACAATTTCTGTGGTCCCCGCGCCGGCGCTGAGTGTGAAGTGGCGTACGCCCGAACTGTCGACGATTGACGGTGCCAGCGGCGGGACGGGGAGGGGACGTGATGCGCCTGGTTCTGCACCTCGCGATTTCGGACCGGCAGTGCAACCCAGCGCGAGTCCGAGCGGTGCGGCTGCAAAGCCCCACAGGATTGTGCGTCTGGAAATCCGGTTCATCATGCTCCTGGAAGTAGTACGTGATCGACTACTTCCAGTGTTCGGGGATGACGGATCTGCCGAATCCTGCTTGCGGACCCGTCGCGCATCCTCCCGCGGACCCTTGCGGACCGCTCAAAGTTTTGCTACCGCAGGCGCGCCAGCACAGCCTCGTGGAGCAAACCGTTGGTCGCGACGGCACTGCCACCGTGTGGGCCGGCGCCGCCGCCCAAGTCGGTGAACACGCCACCGGCTTCGCGAACCAGTACGTCCAGGGCGGCGAGATCCCAGAGTGAGACCTCGGGTTCGGCAGCGATGTCCACTGCGCCTTCCGCAACGAGGCAGTAGGAGAAGAAGTCGCCGTAGCCGCGTACTCGCCAGACATGGTCGGTGAGTTCGATGAACTGGTCGCGGATACCGCGGTCCTTCCATCCGGACAGGCTCGAAAAGCTCAGGCTCGAAGATTCGCTGCGGTCGACGGCCGAGACCTGGATGCGGCGAGCATCGGCGCTGTCGTGCGACGTGAATGCGCCCAAACCTGTTGCTGCCCACCAGCGCCGGTTCAGTGCCGGTGCGCTGACAACGCCCACGACCGGTACGCCGTCCTCGAGCAAACTGATCAGGGTTGCCCAGACCGGGACGTTGCGCACGAAGTTCTTGGTGCCGTCGATCGGGTCGACCACCCACTGTCGACCTTCGAAGATCGCGTCGCCGCCGAACTCTTCACCGAGGACGGCGTCGCCCGGCCGTTGTTCCGCAAGAGTTGCGCGCACGGCCCGCTCGACGGCGAGGTCGGCGTCGGATACCGGCGTGAGGTCGGGCTTGTCGTCCACCCGAAGGTCGAGTGCGCCGAAGCGGGCGCGAGTGATCGCGTCAGCTTCGTCCGCGATACGGAGGGCCAGTGCAAGGTCGGAAGCAAGATCGGTCACGGGTAGACAACTTACCGGCTCAGCCAGGAGTGACTTCGTTCAGCTTTCCGGTTGCGACGTCGAAGACAAAACCTCGAAGTGAGGTCGTCGCGGTGATGAACGGACTGCTCTCGATGCGTCGCAGGGATTGACGGACATCTTCTTCCACATCGGTAAAGGACTCGGCAGACCAATTCGGCTTGATTCCGGTTTCGTCCTGGATGGAACGTTTGAAGGCGTCGTCGGTGAACGTCAGCATCCCGCAGTCGGTGTGGTGGATGAGAATGATCTCAGTGGTACCGAGGAGTCGTTGGCTGATTGCCAGCGAGCGGATCTCGTCGTCGGTGACCACACCGCCCGCGTTGCGGATGACGTGTGATTCACCTTCTTTGATGCCGAGCATTCGATACACGTCGAGGCGGGCATCCATACAGGCCAGAACTGCGACGTGCTTGCTGGGTGGTAGGGGGAGCGGCCCGGAGAATTGCTCCGCATAGGCGGCATTGTTCTGTAGGTATTCATCGGTGACGGTCATCTCGGACGTGCCTTTCGAGAGTGCGGACTGTTCCCTTTCCAGTAGGTGCTTTCGCCGACTCGACCGCAAGGGTTCGCGTCTTGCTGATCAGAAGGGTGATAGGCGACAGGGCTGTCGGTGACACCCGGTAGCCTTGAGAACCGTGCATCCTGACGTAATTGCAGACCTGAACGCGCTCGACACCACTCTTCGCACCTGCGAATCGGTTGTGGACGTCGAAGAGCTGCGCCGACGCATCGACGAGCTCGAGCATCAGGCTGCCGATCCGGGCCTGTGGAACGACCAGGACCACGCCCAGCAGGTCACCAGCGCTCTCTCGCACGCGCAGGCAGAACTGCGTCGTATCGTCGCGCTGCGTGAGCGGCTCGACGAGATGCCGATTCTCTACGAGTTGGCCGAGGACGAGGGTGACGACGCCCTTGCCGACGCCGACGCCGAGCGGGCTAGCCTGCGCGAGGACATCGCGGCCATGGAAGTCAAGACGATGCTCTCGGGCGAATACGACGAGCGTGACGCGCTGATCAACATCCGCTCCGGTGCCGGTGGCATCGATGCTGCGGACTGGGCCGAGATGCTCATGCGCATGTACATCCGCTGGGCTGAGAAGCACGACTATGGCGTCGAGGTCTACGACACGTCGTATGCGGAAGAAGCCGGTCTCAAGAGTGCGACCTTCGCGATCAAGGGTCCGTACACTTACGGCACCCTGTCCGTGGAGATGGGTACGCACCGGCTAGTCCGGATCAGTCCGTTCGACAACCAGGGTCGTCGTCAGACGTCGTTTGCCGAGGTCGAGGTCCTGCCGGTGGTCGAGACCACCGACCACATCGAGATCAACGAAAACGACATCCGCGTCGACGTCTATCGCTCTTCGGGCCCCGGCGGTCAGTCCGTGAACACCACCGACTCCGCCGTACGCCTGACGCACATCCCGACGGGCATTGTCGTGACGTGTCAGAACGAGAAGTCGCAGCTCCAGAACAAGGTGTCCGCGATGCGCGTCCTGCAGGCCAAGTTGCTGGCCGTCAAGCGTCAGGAAGAGCGCGCCGAGATGGATGCCCTCAAGGGTGACAGCGGCAGTTCGTGGGGTAACCAGATGCGTTCCTACGTGCTGCACCCGTACCAAATGGTCAAGGACCTGCGTACCGAGTACGAGGTCAACAACCCGTCGGCAGTGCTCGACGGCGATATCGACGGTTTCCTCGAGGCCGGCATCCGCTGGCGCATGAGCGAAGACCAGACCACATAGCTTTTACAGAAAGGCACGATGAATTTTCTGCAACCAGGTGAAACACTGGTCGCGTGGCTGAAGGACGATGGGTTGTCGATTCTGACAACCGTGCTCGGAGCGTTGCTCTTGGCTCGTTTTGTCAGTTGGGGCGGCAACAAGGTCACCGATCAGATCGACTCCAACTATCAGTTGGGTGACGCGCTGGTCCGCTCGGAGGCCACCAAGCATCGCCATTCGGTAGCGCAGGTGATCACGTGGGTGATCATCACGTTCATCTACGTCATCGCGACGATGAAGGTGCTCGACCAGTTGAACCTGCCGATCGGAAGTCTGGTTGCTCCGGCGACGGTTCTCGGTGCGGCGCTCGGCTTCGGCGCGCAGCGGGTGGTACAGGACATTCTGGCCGGATTCTTCATCATCACCGAACGCCAGTACGGGTTCGGTGACACCGTGCGACTGGCCATTACCGGTTCGTCCGACGATGCCGAAGGCGTCATCGAGGACGTGACCTTGCGTGTCACACGGATGCGCAACGCGGACGGCGAAGTGATCACCGTCCCCAACGGCCAGATCGTGAAAGCGACCAACCTGTCCAAGGATTGGGCGCGTGCCGTCATCGACGTCCCGGTTCCGGCAACGGCCGATCTCACCCGGGTCAACGAGGTGTTGCGTCAGGTCGGAGTCGACGCGATGGCCGATCGTGGGCTCAAGAAACTGCTCCTCGACGAGCCGACGGTCATGGGCGTCGAAAGCCTCGAAGTCGACCAGGTCATGATTCGGATGGTCGCGCGCACACTGCCCGGCAAGCAGTTCCAGGTGAGCCGTGCATTGCGAGTTCGCGTTGCTGCGGCATTGCGGCGGCAAGGAATCACCGTCACACCCGGAATTCATACAGCCAGTACGGCCAGTGCCGAGGAGGCGAGCGAATGACCGATCAGGAACCTCGTCGTGGTATCGAAAAATTCTTGCATCTGGATTGGTTGCCGGCGAAGTTGTTCGGCGGCCGAATACGGACGTCCACATTCATCTTGATCGTGGCGTGGCTTCTCGCCGGTTTCGCTCACTCGTATTTCAACCCGGCAGTGCCGGCGGCAGCGCCGGTACCTGCTGCTGAATCGTCGGTGCCGGAGCCGAACGTGTCGCCGCGGGAAAATACGTCGACACCAAGTGCGACGACAACAACCACCGCGGTGCCGACCACCACGGAGTCCACGCCCACCAGCACCGGTGAATCCATCACCCAAAGGGTTCCGGGAGCTTCGACGACTACCGGTGTACCACCGGGACCTCCGCCGGTTCCCGAGGAGGTACCGGAGAATCCGGGTCAGGCCGGCGTTACGACGCCCACTGCGACCACCACGACGCCCCCACTGACACAAGCTCCGACAACCACCGAAACGCAGTAAATCGGGCACTGTCGCAGCGCGTTGCTCCAAGGTCACTGTTATATAACGGCTAGACTGGCTTGTTGTGATCAGCATGAAGAATGTGTCGAAGTCCTACAAGGCCTCCACCAGGCCGGCGCTCGACAACGTCAGTGTGGAGGTGGAGAAGGGGGAGTTCGTCTTCCTCATCGGCCCCTCCGGCTCCGGCAAGTCGACCTTCATGCGCCTACTCCTCAAGATGGAGTCGCCCACGTCGGGCGATATCGAAGTCGGTGAATTCCACGTCAACAAGTTGGCAGCGCGTCGAGTTCCGAAGCTTCGCCAGAGCATGGGATGCGTATTTCAGGATTTCCGGTTGCTCCAGCAGAAGACGGTGTCCGAGAACGTCGCCTTCGCTTTGGAAGTTATAGGCAAGCCGCGAAACGTGATCGCCCGAACCGTCCCCGAGGTCCTCGAAATGGTGGGTCTGTCCGGAAAAGCTGATCGCCTTCCGACCGAACTGTCCGGCGGTGAGCAGCAGCGCGTCGCAATTGCACGAGCCTTCGTCAACCGTCCGCTCGTTCTGCTCGCCGACGAACCCACCGGCAACCTGGACCCCGAAACCAGCCAGGACATCATGCTTCTTCTCGAGCGGATCAACCGCACGGGAACCACCGTCGTCATGGCGACCCACGACCACCACATCGTCGACTCCATGCGTCGACGCGTCATCGAACTCGATCTCGGCAAGGTCAGCAGAGACGAAGCGCGGGGTGTGTACGGCGTTGGCAGATAAACGCCGACGGCTCTACCTTTCATCCCGTACGCCCGCCGGCTGCTGTGAAGCGGCCGATTATTCGAGAAGGAATCGGATTCCCCGATGCGCGCCAGTTTTATTTTCAGCGAGGTCCTGACCGGCCTGCGCCGCAACATCACGATGACTATCGCCATGATCTTGACGACTGCGATTTCGTTGGGTCTCTTCGGTGGCGGACTGCTCGTCGTGCAGATGGCGGGCAAGACGCAGCAGATCTTCCTCGAGCGAGTTGAGGTGCAGATTTTTCTGACCGACGATATTTCGTCGACGGACCCCGGTTGTGAGCAGGAAATCTGCAGTTCCCTGCGACAAGAACTCGAGCAGACTCCGTCGGTGGTGGCGGTCCAGTTCCTCAACCGCGACGACGCGGTGAAGGATGCCACCGAGCGAGTGTTCAAGGACCAACCCGAGCTGGCGGCCCTGGTGAGCCCCGACAGTTTCCCGGCGTCGTTCAAGGTCAGGCTCAGTGATCCGGAGCGATTCGGTGTCATCAACGACTCCTTCGGTACCCGGCCGGGCGTCGAGAGCGTTCTCAACCAGCGTGAGCTCGTGGACCGTCTGTTCAGCGTTCTCGGGGGAGTCCGCAATGCTGCGTTCGCTATTGCCATCGTTCAGGCAGTTGCTGCAATTCTGTTGATTGCCAACATGGTTCAGATCGCGGCATTCACGCGGCGTACCGAGGTCAGCATCATGCGATTGGTGGGCGCGACGCGTTGGTACACGCAGCTTCCATTCCTCCTCGAAGCCATGGTTGCCGCGTTGATCGGTGCAGTGCTTGCCATTGCCGGACTGTTCACAGCCAAGAATGTCTTCATCGACGGTGTGCTGGCCGACGTGTACGAAGCCAACATCGTCGCCCGGATTTCCAACAGTGACATCCTGTTCGTCTCGCCGTTCCTGGTTCTCGCAGGCGTGGGAATGGCAGCGATCACGTCGTACATCACCTTGCGTCTGTACGTCCGGGAATAATCAGTTTGCGTGAGCTTCTATGCTGGAGCCAGAAGTATAGATATTCGAGAAGATAGACAGCGGACTGAGAGGCCCGGACAGTGAAGGAACAGGGCCGCAAGGTCATTGCGACCAATCGCAAAGCGCGTCACAACTACACCATCATCGATACCTACGAAGCCGGAATCGCGCTCGTCGGCACCGAGGTCAAGAGTTTGCGCGAAGGAAAAGCGTCGCTCGTCGACGCATTCGCAACAGTAGACAACGGTGAGGTGTGGCTGCGATCGCTGCACATCCCGGAGTACACGCAGGGTAGTTGGACCAACCATTCGCCGCTGCGCGTTCGAAAACTGTTGCTGCACAAGCGTGAGATCGAGCATCTTGTGGGCAAGACCCGCGAGGGAAACCAGACACTGGTTCCTCTGTCGATGTATTTTGTCGACGGCAAGGTCAAGGTCGAGCTGGCTCTCGCGAAGGGTAAGCAGGACTACGACAAGCGCCAGGACATGGCCAAACGCACCGCTGAGCGCGAGGTGACCCGCGAGCTGGGCCGTCGTATCAAGGGAATGCGCGGGTAGTAGGTCTCCAGCCGCTCGCGTCTCTAGCCGCGCCGATCAGCAGGCGCGGCTCGCAGGTGCACTCGTTCGCCTTGCTTGCCGAACAGGCTGATGATCTCCGCTGGTCTGCCGTCGGCGGCGGAGAATCGATGCGGGATTCGGGTGTCGAACTCGGCGGCCTCGCCGGCTCCCATCACGAAATCGCGATCACCGAGTTGGAGCCGGACCCGACCCGACAGCACATAGAGCCATTCGTACCCTTCGTGTGTGCCGGGGTCGCGGATGTCGTCGGTGGGTGCCAGGATCATTTTGTAGGCCTGCAGATTTCCGGGCTGGCTGGTCAGGGGGATGATCGTCATGTTTCCGACGGTTTGAGGTTCCTCTCGAACCCGGGGGTCGTCGATGCCACTGTTGACCAGGTCGTCCAATGGCACACCATGGGCCTTGGCGATGGGGAGCAGGAGTTCCAAGTTCGCTTTTCTGCTGCCGGATTCCAGGCGTGACAACGTGCTGACGCTGATGCCGGTTGCTTCGGACAGCTCGGCCAAGGTCATATCCGACTGCTGACGCAGGGTGCGGAGGCGTGGCCCGATTCCAGCGAGGACGGTTTCGAACGTTGTGTCGGTCATGGACCTAGTTTGCCAAACTAGCAAGGGGGTTTGTCAATACTGAGGTCTGGTGTCAGTCTGGATTTATGACGAAGAACTCCTATGACGTAGCAGTAATCGGTGGCGGCGCAGCAGGGCTGAACGCCGCACTTATCCTGGGCCAGACCCGACGGGCGGTCGTGGTCTTCGACAACGGCACGCCACGCAACGCAGCCGCGGCGCACATGAACGGATTCCTCTCGCGGGACGGAATGAACCCGGCTGAACTCTTGACCGTCGGGCGCGGTGAGGTTCGGAAGTTCGGCGGCGAATTTCACGATGGAACCGTCGTGTCCGTCACCCGTGACGGTGCGCGGTTCTCGATCGAACTTGCCGACGGTGCAAGGATTTCCGTGCGCAAGGTTCTCGTGGCTACCGGTTTGACCGACCGCCTACCGGAAGAACTCCGCGGGTTCGGGGAGCGCTGGGGGCAAGACGTCTTGCACTGCCCGTACTGCCACGGATATGCAGTCCGCGATCAGCCGTTGGGCGTGATCGGCAAGAATGCAGAGTTTGCAATGCATCAGGCACTGATGATCCGTCAGTGGTCCGACGACGTTGTCCTCTTCCTGCATCGGATTGCAGAGTTGAGTGCCGAGGACCGGGAAAAGCTTGCAGCTCGAGATATTTCGATCGTGGAAGGCGAGGTATCTGGTCCGGTGATCGAGGGAGATCGCCTCGTCGGCATCCGATTGGTGGACGGCACCGCCGTCGCCCGGTCGGCGATCTTTGTCGGCGGCGCGATCACGATGGATCCCAATGACTCGATCCTGCGCGCCTTCGGGGCGGAGCGCGCCGCGAACCTGATGGGCGAGTTCGTGATTGCCGACAACATGGGTGCCACGAGCGTTCCCGGGGTATGGGCAGCGGGCAACGTCGTCGATCCGAGTGCGCAGGTCATCATGGCTGCGGCGGCCGGAGCCAAGGCCGGTGCGGCCATGAACATGGCGCTGACAACGGACGATCTCGAGGATGCACTTGCGCTGAGACGTTGAGACACTGATGATGTTGCTGCGTACGGTGGGGTGATGGACGCAGTGAGAGTGTTGATCACAGGCGCGACCGGCTACATCGGCGGACGACTGGCACCCCGCCTCGTGGAGGAGGGGCACCAGGTTCGGGTTCTGGTGCGTAGTCCCGAGAAGTTACGCGATGTTCCGTGGCGTGATTCAGCTCGGATCGTGCGCGGTGATCTGACCGACAAGCATTCCCTCGCAGGTGTTTTCGACGATGTTGACGTGGTCTACTACCTCGTGCACGCGATGGGCGGTGGGGGCGCGTTTTCCGATGTCGACAAACGCAGTGCGGAGAATGTGGCTACGGCCGCAGCTGCCGCAGGCGTGCGACGGATTGTCTATCTCGGCGGTCTGCATCCGTCGGACCGAGAGTTGTCGACGCATTTGAAGTCGAGACTCGAAGTCGGCCAAATCCTGCTCGCCTCCGAAGTGCCGACGATCGTCTTCCAAGCGGGGGTCGTGATCGGGTCGGGATCCGCATCCTTCGAAATGGTGCGTCACCTGACCAATCGACTTCCCGTGATGACTACTCCGAAGTGGGTGCACAACAATATTCAGCCGATCGCGGTGCGGGACGTTCTTCACTACCTCGTAGCGGCAGCGGCGGTGGAGCCTGTTATCAATCGCGCCTTCGATATCGGAGGGCCGGACGTTATGCAGTACGGCGAAATGATGAACACGTACGCCGACGTCGCCGGGTTGGTGCGTCGGCGCATTGTGGTGCTTCCGGTGCTGACGCCGAGACTTGCCGGCCACTGGGTGGGGCTGGTCACGCCGATTCCGCGACGTCTCGCGATGCCACTCATCGAGTCACTGCAGAACGACGCGGTGATGGCTGACCACGATATCGATGGCTTCATCCCACCGCCGAAGACCGGGCTGACTCCCTACCGTGAGGCGGTCCGGCTTGCCCTGCGCAAGATCGAGAACGGTGAGGTCGAGACGGCCTGGTCGGGCGCCTCGATCGAGGGCGCGCCGTCGGATCCGCTTCCGTCGGATCCTGATTGGGCCGGCGAAACGGTGTACGTCGACCATCGGGAACGCGCCTGTGCTGCAGATCCGCAAACTCTGTGGTCGGTCGTCGAATCCATCGGCGGTGAGAACGGTTGGTACTCATTCCCTTTGGCGTGGGCCATTCGAGGGTGGATGGATCGCGCGGTCGGCGGTGTCGGACTCCGACGAGGGCGGCGAGATCCGCGTCGGCTCAATACCGGTGAGGCCTTGGACTTCTGGCGTGTCGAAGAAATCGATCGCGGAAGATTGCTTCGACTGCGAGCGGAGATGAAAGTGCCCGGGGGAGCGTGGCTGGAGTTGCGCGTATCCGAGGGGACGGATGGTGGTTCTCACCTCGATCAACGGGCTGTTTTCTTCCCCCGTGGTCTCGCCGGACGGATGTATTGGTACGCGATCCTGCCCTTCCACGGTGTCGTTTTCCAGGGCATGATCACCAACATCACCGGGGCAGCAGAACGTGCCAATTAATTGGTATGACTTCCGAACGTCGGCGCGTTATAGTAGGTGGCCCCACGAAAGACGCGGGGCACACACGGGGCTGAACGGTTTCGACTGCGTGTGTTGAGTTAGGGGAAGCGTGTCGGTGCAGGCAAGAGACCACCGTAAGCGTCGCTGCAAACCTATAAGCGCCGATTCCAATCAGCGCGACTACGCTCTCGCTGCCTAAGTAGCGAAGCGTGTCTGTCAGCCCGGGGTTGCCCTCGACCCGGTTCCTGGCATCAGCTAGAGGGCTTTACTGTTCGGCTCGGTCACGGAGTCGAATGGGACATCAAACAGTGACTGGGATCGTCATCCTGGCTTGTCTGCGAGACTGGGAGATCCAAGTAGAGACTTAGCAGACTGCACACGGAGAAGCCCTAGCGATTCAACGTAGGACCCGGGTTCAATTCCCGGCAGCTCCACAACAGGTCGGGTCGGAGAGTTCACACTCTCCGGCCCGACCTTTTTGTGTTGTCGGTGGCTCTTGTGTTGTCAATGGTTGTCGATCAGGAGCCGAAGAATCCAAGGTCGACGGAACCCGTAAAGCCGGGAGCCTCCTTCGTCAGAGGCTTTCCATCGAGGTTTGCGGGCACTGCAATGCCGGGGCTCCGCAGAATGCTCGGGGTAATGTCGAGGTTTGCGGGCACTGTAATGCCGAGGCTCCGCAGAATGGTCGGGGTAATGTCCGCGATCGTGTAGTCGCCGGTGGCCTTGCCCGCCGTGTATCCGGCGCCGCGTGCGATCACAAATGAGGTTGCCTCTGCTGCGGATTGTCCGCCGTGGCCGCCCCACGGCTTGTGACCGTGATCGGCGGTGACGAGGACCGTCCACTGCTCGCCGGTCTTCGCGGCTCGGGCATCGACGGCGTTGATGATTCTTCCGACTTCTACGTCGACAGTCTCGATGCCCTTTTTGTATCCGGGTCCGTTGGTGCCGGCAGCGTGCCCTGCACCGTCGACCTGATCCAGTTGGGTGAAGATGAGGTCTGGGCCTCTGTCTGTGATGGCAGCAACGACTGCGTTTGCCGTCGCAATGTCTGTGGCAGCAATCGATCCGGCGTCGGGTGTGGTGATGACGAGATCGGCCTTCGGAGTGCCGCTGGATGCGATGTTGTTGATGCCGCCCCAGGTGGAGATCGACTCGGTCAGCAGGGCGGGGTTGGCTGCTTCGATCCGGGTGAAGACGGTGGGGTAGAGATCGTAGCGAGCGCCGGCAAACGTGTTGTCCATCACGCGGTGCTTGGTGTCCCAGACACCGGTGAGGATGGTGGACCACGACGGTCCGGAGATGGTGGTGTGGCCGAGGATGGACGATTCTCCGCTGGTTCCTTCGGCGATCAGCTTGTGCAGGTTGGGTGCATCGGCGGTCTTGATGTGGCTGAGCATTGTGCCGTCGAGTCCGATGACTACCGTCTTCTGGGTGGCAGCCGGAGTGAGCGCGGATGAGCCGGGACTGGCTGCGGCAGTCATAGTTCCGGCGACTACCGCGCCGGCGAGGAGGAATGTGAGAGCGACTGAGGTACGTGCGATTTTCTGGTTCACGCGTGGGAGCCTAAGCCCGTGCACTACCGGAATGTGAGGATGATCCGATTGTCTATTTCGGGGCCCAACTGTCGAGAATGACACTGACTGCATGGTCCAGGTGCAGTGGTTCACCTCCCCAGTTCGGGACGATCGCGTCGTCGAGGATGTCGCCGCGCAGGATTTGATCTGCCCGGCCGCTGATTGGCGGCGCTGGGGCAATGAGATCTCCGTCAGGCGTGCGGAACTCGAACTGTTGATCACCGAGCGCAGTGATCGTGAATTGGTCGCGGTGCAAAGCCCGATGACACGTGGCGCACAGCAAAATCAGATTGTCGAGATCGGTCTTTCCCCCGCGCCCCCAGAATCGGACGTGGTGAGCGTGTAGAAATCTGGTGCGTCCACAACCCGGTGTGCGGCAGTCGCCGTCGCGGTAGGTCAGAGCCAGCATCTGTTTGGCGCTTGTGACACGGGTCCGTAGGCCCAGGCTCAGGACGCGGCCCTTTTTGGTTTTCGCCAGTCGGAGGCGGGCGTTGCAGAGTACTTCCTCCGCATCGTTCTCGGGGAGCGCCGGCCCACCTGGTATCCGGATGGTGGCGTGTTCATGGAAGAACACAATTTCGGCGGCGCTGCCGGCTCCCGTTGCGGGGTTTGCGACTGCTGCTGCGGCGATGTCAGCCATCACCAGGAGTGCGGGTCCGATATCTCCCGGCGGTTTCTTGGCTGCATTCGCTTGTGTAACAGGTTCTTCCGGCTCAGAAGAGTCAGGCGCGGTGCGGATGCGTTCGCGCTCGCCGGCAGTGAGTGTGGCGAGGAGACGGGCGCCGTCTTGGGCCGGGAGGCGGCCTTTGACGACAAAATCTCCGGTGTCGGGGTCTCAATGCCAGCGCAACTGGAAGCGATCCGGCGATTTTCTGCGCTCAGCTTCTCTATCGGTGGCGGTATGGAGGCCGGCGACAAGGCGGTCGATCTGGGCGGCGGGCGCCTCGCGGCCCATGCGGACCATTTGCGTTTCGTTGGCCGGGGTTGCGACTCGGGTGAGCGCGCGCACCTTGGAATACGACAACTGGCCTTGTTCGAATGCTCGTTGCATCTTCGGCAATGGGCGGAGTGCTTTGGCGACGCGAACATATTCGCGTCCGGTGTGCAGGCTGAGCCCGCATTTCCAGGACAGCCAGTGGGCGCAGGAGTGAAGTCCGGGACCGGTCCAGCCGCGTTGTTCGTCGAAGTCGCCCAGGAGGGTGAGGAAACGGGCCGTGGCCGCCGCGATCTGGCCGGCGAGCGCGCAGATTTCGACACCGATGTTGTCGACGGCGGCCCTCTCGGATTCTTTGTCCGTGGCACTCTCGGTAAATCTGTCTGTAGTTCTGCCCAGTTCTACCGTGTCCATCGCCAACCCCCTGGCTCGAATATTTGTTCGACAGTAAACCGGGGTGCCGACAAACTTCGAAGGGCCACCGAAAAGCGTCCCCGCGGGGACGCAGACAAAAAATCATTGCAGTCCCCATCCAAGTGGCTTGCGGCTCCGAATACTGCCTATGACGCCTCAACATTCGACGACGCCTGGCGAGAGGCCCAGGGTGGTGGTAATGGTTCTGCCTGGTGGCAAGGTTTTGAGTCACCGACGGTCGAGATTGTGGCACCTGTCGAACCTGCGGATGCTTTCGTTCACTGCCGCACTTCGGCGGCAGGGGTTTGAGGCAGTTCAGGTCCGATATCGCACACGCGGGTGGAACGGGGCCGAGCAAAGTCCCGTGGCAGATGCTCGGCAGGCGCTCAATCGGATCACCGCGAGCGACCCTGGCGCCACAGTGGTTTTGCTCGGTCATTCGATGGGTGGGCGGGTGGCTGCCGCCTTGCTGAGTGACGGGTTGTCTGGTGACGCGGCAATTGCCGGCGTCGTCGCACTTGCGCCGTGGTGGCCCGCCGGGACGTCACTGGAACTTGATCAGGGCACTCGACTGCTGGTCATCCACGGCACTGCGGATCGCTGGACCGATCCGGCCGCTTCACAATCGACGGTCGAGATGGCGCGGCGGTCCGGTGCCGACGCCGAATGGATCGGCGTCGAAGGCGCAGGGCATTTCATGTTGCGCCGACCCCGTTGCTGGCACCGATTGGCCATCAGCGGAGTTTCGGGCATGGCGCGGGGAGTAACCGAATTGAAGCAAGGAGAACGACGATGAGTTCGGAAAAGCGCAAGGTTGCCGTTGTGGGCAGCGGAGTCGCCGGGCTGACTGCAGCGTGGGTGCTGAGCAAAGACTCGGATGTGACTTTGTACGAGGTGGACTCGCGCTTGGGCGGGCATGCGGACACCCACTCGGTGACGGACCCTGAGGGTCGGAATCTTGCAATCGACACCGGGTTCATCGTCCACAACGACCGCACCTATCCGACGTTGCTGCGTCTCTTCTCCGAACTCGGTGTCGTGACCCAGGAGTCGGACATGAGTATGTCGGTACGTTGTGGAGGTTGTGGCCTCGAATACTCCGGTGGGCAAGGTTTACGCGGAGTGCTCCCGACGCCCGGGTTGTTGGTGAACGGCAGCTTCCTCTCGATGTTGATGGAGGTCAAGCGGTTTCATCGGCGGGCGCGTGCTGTGCTGGATTCGACAGACGCATCGATGCCGGATCAGACGCTTGGTGCCTTCTTGCAGAAGGGTCGATTCTCCGAATACTTCACGGCGCATTTCATGACACCGTTGGTGTCAGCGGTGTGGTCGTGCAATCCGTCATCGGCGCTCGAGTATCCGGCGCGATACTTGTTTTCCTTCCTCGACCATCACGGCATGCTCAGCATTTCCGGCTCGCCGAGCTGGAGAACGGTCACGGGTGGCTCGGTCGAGTACGTGAACGCCGTCGCCCGGGGTATCGGCGATGTTCGCCTGAGTACCCCGGCGCGAGCGATATACCGGCACAACGATTCCGTTGAAATTCGTGGGGGCGACGATCGGCTGGAAAGCTACGGCGCCGTGGTTGTCGCAACGCATCCGCAGCAAGCGTTGAAGATATTGGCGGATCCGACGGCGACGGAACACGAAGTGCTCGGTGCTATGCCGTACACAATCAATCACACGCAGTTGCACACGGATGAGACTGTACTGCCGCAGAATTCGAATGCTCGGGCGTCGTGGAATTACTATCTTCCGGATTGTGGCGCGCCGTCCGATCATGTTCTGGTGAGTTACGACATGACTCGCCTGCAGCGTCTCCCTGACTCGGGTCGTCGGTACATGGTGACCTTGGGTGGGGATGACATCGTGGCCGCGGATTCCGTGATCGACAAGATGATGTACGAGCACCCGCAGTACACGCCGGCTTCTGTTGCGGCGCAGGGGCGCCTTCCAGAACTCGACACGAATGTTCTTGCCTTTGCGGGCGCCTATCACGGCTGGGGGTTCCACGAGGACGGTGCGTTGTCGGGACTGCGTGCTGCTGAACGAGTGGGCGGGCGATGGTCATGAGCATGCCTTCTCTACCTGCCATCATTCACACGAACATTCGGCACGTGCGAACCGAACCGATGCGCAACGCGTTCGAATATCGTAGCTACAGTTGGCTTGTCGACGTCGACAAGCTCCCGGTGCTGCCGAAACCTCTGCGCCCGTTGGCCGGATTCAATACCGGAGATCACTTGGGTGATTCGACGAAGACCCTTCGTGGCAACGTTGAAGCGTTTCTCGCCTCCAACAACACAGATTATTCCGGTGGGCGCATCGTGATGCTCGCGAATGCGCGGGTGCTCGGTTACGTGTTCAATCCGTTGAGTGTTTTCTGGTGCTTGGATGACGTCGGCAATGTGGTTGCTGTGGTGGCAGAAGTTCACAACACTTATGGGGAACGGCATTGTTACCTCCTCAATCCCGACGACCGCGGTTCCGCCCGAACATCCAAGGCGTTCTACGTTTCGCCGTTCAACGATGTCTCGGGTGAGTATCGAATGCACTTGCCTCTGCCGGAGGAGTCTTTGAATCTGTCGATCGTGCTCGCTCGCGATGGGCAGGCACCGTTCGTGGCGACGGTCTCCGGTCGGTGTTCGCCGGCAACCACCAGGGAAATTCTGCGCACGGCGTTGGCGATCCCCCTCGCACCACTCCGGGCATCCGCGCAGATCCGATACCAGGGAATCCGATTGTGGGCCAAACGCTTACCGATAGTTCCCAGATCTCGACACCAACCACAGGAGGCAGTGCAATGACTACCACCACTCTGACCGCTGAGGTTGATCGTTGGCCCGGCGTTGCTACAGTTCCGGGCGGCCTGAAGGTTCGCATCGCGGCACCGGTTGCACGATCGCTGTTTCATAAAGCTGTGGCGCGCTTGCCCTTGCGGGTTCAGATGCCGAACGGTGACGTCTCGGGCGGTGGGGGCGTCGGCGCTCCGTTGATGATCATTCATCGACCTGAGGATTTTGCAGCGAGGGTCGGTGACAGTGGCCTGATCGGTTTCGGTGAATCGTATATGGCCGGGGACTGGGAGGCGTCGGATCTCAGTGCAGTGCTCGAAGTGTTCGCATCTCGTGTCGCGACCTTGATTCCCGGGTTCTTGCAGCGTCTACGTGGTTTATACATCCCGAAACAGCCTCGTAGTGAACGTAATTCGACGCAAAATACACGCTCGAACATATCCCGGCACTACGACCTGTCCAACGAGCTGTTCGAACTTTTCCTCGACGACACGATGACCTACTCGAGTGCGTTGTTCGAGAACCTCGCGACGGGAGAGTTGCCGTCGTGGAACGTGTTTGCCGCCGCGCAGCACCGCAAGATAGATCGACTCCTCGACGGGGCCGGCGTGGGGCCAGGCTCACGGGTTCTCGAGATCGGAACGGGCTGGGGTGAACTGGCACTTCGCGCGGCGCAACGTGGTGCGACGGTGCGATCGGTGACCTTGTCGGTGGAGCAACAGGAGTTAGCATCCAAGCGGATCAGTGCTGTTGGCCTTGCCGATCGGGTGCAAGTGGACCTCCTGGATTACAGACTGGTGGAGGGTGAGTACGACGCGGTGGTGTCGGTCGAGATGATCGAGGCCGTCGGCCATCAGTATTGGGGGAGCTACTTCCAGAAAATCGATTCGCTGTTGGCTCCCGGCGGGCGGGCCGCGATTCAGGCCATCACCATGCCGCATGATCGAATGTTGGCTACCCGCAACACCTATACGTGGGTACACAAGTACATTTTCCCCGGCGGATTCCTGCCTTCGGTACGCGCGATCGAGGATGTGACCGAACGGCTGACCACGCTGCGGGTGCGTGAGCGAATGTCCATGGGTGATCACTATGCACAAACCTTGCGTCTGTGGGATGAGAAGTTCACTGCCAGAACGGAAGAAGTCGAAGAACTCGGATTTGATGCGGTGTTCGCCCGGATGTGGCACTTCTATCTCTGCTACTCCGAAGCCGGATTCCGGTCCGGATATCTCGATGTCCAGCAAGTGATTCTCGATCGGAGGAACCCGCGATGACTGCCACTGTTGCCGCTCGATTGGCCGAATTGATAGAGCCGCTTGTCGGTGGTGACCTTCCGGTTCATCTCACCGCCTGGGACGGTAGCTCTGCCGGGCCGTCGGACGCGCCGAAAGTGACTCTGCACAACGCCAATGTGTTGCGTCGACTCCTATGGAATCCTGGCGAGTTGGGCGCTGCGCAGGCGTATGTCCTGGGGGAGTTGGACGTCGAAGGCGACCTTGCCGACGCGCTCACCCACGTGTGGAAAGTCTCGGCCGAGCGCGGGTTGGGTTCGGTGACACCAACTCCGGCTGTTGTACTCGCGGCAGTCAAGGCTGCGCGTTCGCTGGGGGCATTCGGACGGCCGCTACCGCCGCCGGATTCGCAGGCTCAGGTCAAGGGGCGCCTGCACAGTCTCGCGAGGGATCGCGCTGCGATCGGGCACCACTACGACCTCTCCAATGACTTCTACCAGTTAATTCTCGACGAGAACATGGCCTACTCCTCCGGGTACTGGACGTCCGAGGATCCCGATTACACACTCGAGGATTCTCAGCGCGACAAACTGGACCTGGTGTGTCGCAAGATCGGCCTCGATCAGTCGCGAGGTCGTCGTCTGCTTGACGTCGGCTGCGGGTGGGGTTCCCTGAGCTTGCATGCTGCCCGCGAATACGGCGCACATGTTGTCGGAGTGACGATTTCGGCGGAGCAGAAGGCGTTCATCGATGCGAAGGTCCGGATGCTCGGACTGGAGGATTGGGTGGAGATCCGTTTGCAGGACTACCGCGAGATTCCCGACGGTCCGTTTGACGCCGTTGCTTCGATCGAGATGGGTGAGCATGTCGGTGAAGGCAACTATCCGACTTACGTGAAAGCGCTGCATGACAACGTAATCGAGGGTGGACGAGTGCTGATTCAGCAGATGTCGCGTACAGGAGCGCATCCAGGTGGCGGGCCCTTCATCGAATCGTTCATCGCTCCCGATATGTTCATGCGTCCGCTGGGACGCACGGTCGCGATGATCGAGGAGGGTGGCCTCGAGGTCCGTGACGTCCAGGGCCTCCGTGAGCACTATGTGCGGACCGTGGACGCATGGATCGATACCTTCGAATCCAACTTCGAGCGGGTTGTCGAACTGGTCGGACTCGAGGTTGCGCGCGTCTGGCGGCTCTATCTTGTGGGCGGCGGTATGGCTTTCCGGGACGGCCGGATGGGCGTTCACCAGATTCTCTCGGTGCGACCGTAATGGGTACGGTCGCGCTCGCGAGTCTGCTGGCGATTGTTGTCACGATGGCGGTGACCGCGGTGATCGGTGTGCGCATCGGCCGCCACAACGTAGTCGACGTGTCCTGGGGTGCGGGCTTTGTGGTGATCGCTGCTGTGTCCGCGGCGGTGGGTACGGGCGATCTGTGGCGTCGACTCTTGATGCTTGCGCTGGTGGGGATTTGGGGATTGCGATTGGCGTCGCACATGGCTGTGCGTTCCCGAGGCAAGGGCGAGGACCCGCGCTACGAGGAACTGCTGGGCAGAGCGAGTGGCAACCGCACGCTCTATGCGATTCGGAAAATTTATGTGACACAAGGTATTTCCTTGTGGTTTGTGTCGCTGCCGGTGCAGGTGTCTGCGCATTCGAGTGGCGGATTCAGCGTCATCGTTGTGCTCGGTGTGTTGTTGTGGCTGCTGGGAGTGACATTCGAGGCGGTGGGCGACCGGCAGATGGCGGCGTTCAAATCCGATCCGGGTAGTCGCGGGCACATCATGGATCAGGGACTGTGGGCCTGGACGCGTCATCCGAACTATTTCGGTGACGCGTGCGTGTGGTGGGGTATCTTCCTCGTCGCTGCGTCCGTCTGGCCGGGAGTGTTGACTATTCTCTCGCCCATCGCAATGACGTATTTTCTGGTGTTCGCCACCGGAGCGCGACTCCTCGAAAGGCACATGGCTCAGCGTCCCGGGTATCGGGAGTATCAGGAGCGCACAAGCTACTTCATTCCGCGAAGGCCACGATCCGCACCCGAGGCTTGACTGTCGGCCTAGCTCTCGCCGAATCGGTCGAACAGTGCAAAGGTAGTCGTGTGAGCGTGAGTGAATTGACATTGCCCGCGGCGATCGGTGCGGTGGCTGCCGGCGGCGCGCTAGGGGCGCTGACGCGATATGGCCTGGGCGAGTTGTTCCCACACATCTGGACGACGCTCGTCATCAATGTGGTCGGCTCGTTGATACTCGGAATCCTTGCTGCACTGTTGGTTCACAATAAGGGGTGGTACATCTTCCTCGGAACAGGATTTTGCGGCGGGTTCACCACGTTCTCGTCGTTCGCGGTTCATGCTGTGACCGAAAGCCCGATTCGATCCATCCTGTACGTGCTCGGCACGTTGATTCCGGCTATTCTTGCCGCGGCATTGGGCAAGGAGCTCGGTGAGCGTTGGATACGAATCAAGGATGAAGACACGAACGAGGTGCCGGCATGACCGTCGTCCTCGTAGCCCTCGGCGGCGGTGCCGGCGCGACCGGCCGATACCTGCTGGCAAAATACGTCCCGGCCTACAAGGGATTTCCGGCCGCAACATTCGCGGCTAACGTCCTGGGTTGCTTCCTGCTCGGATTGTTCACCGGCGCTACGCTCTCCACCCCGATGGCTGCCTTGCTCGCGACAGGCTTCTGCGGCGGTTTGTCCACGTACTCGACCTTTTCGACCGAAAATGTCGGCATGCTCGAGAAGCGCAAGACGGCTCTCTCGTTGATGTACATCATCGCCAGTCTTGTCGTGGGTCTCAGTGCTGCCTGGTTGGGAATTCAGATCACAGAGTAGAGAATGGGTTTCAGTCGTGTCGGCTTCGTGGCCGACCACCGTGATTAGGGGGAGTCGTGGCGCACGAACGAGCAGGACAGTTGGCATTGCCACAGGATCTGGTGGATGTGCCGCATCTGGTCACTGCCTATTACGTCCGCACGCCGGACCCCGAGAACCCTCTGCAACAGGTGGTATTCGGGACGTCGGGTCACCGGGGCTCCAGTCTCGACAACGCATTCAACGAAGCCCATATTCTTGCCACGACGCAGGCGATCGTCGAGTATCGATCGTCGCAGGGCATCGACGGGCCGTTGTTCATCGGACGCGACACCCATGCACTTTCCTTGCCGGCTTGGACATCAGCCTTGGAAGTTCTTGTTGCCAATGACGTAGTGGTGCTTGTTGATTCGCGCGACGCCTACACACCTACGCCCGCTGTCAGTCATGCGATCCTGCGCTACAACTCCACTCGCCCTGAGGCCAGAGCCGACGGAATCGTCGTCACGCCTTCGCACAATCCGCCGCGTGACGGCGGATTCAAATACAACCCTCCGCACGGCGGCCCGGCCGATAGCGACGCCACATCCGTGATCGCTGCGCGCGCCAATGAACTGATCAGAAACGGACTTTCGGGCGTACGCCGCGTGACTGCAAAGCAGGCACACGCCCGCGTCGAGCGATACGATTTCCTGCGGCACTACGTCGACGACCTCCCCTCGGTCCTCGATCTGGCAGCGATCCGCGATGCCGGCATCCGGATCGGCGCAGACCCGTTGGGTGGAGCGAGCGTCGACTACTGGGGCGCAATTGCAGAAACGCATCGGCTCGATCTCGAAGTGGTGAATCCGTTGGTCGATCCGACGTGGCGATTCATGACCCTCGACACGGACGGCAAGATCCGCATGGATTGTTCCTCTCCCGACGCTATGGCGTCGTTGATCGGGATCCGCGATCGGTACGACATCGCTACCGGCAACGACGCCGATTCCGACCGCCACGGCATCGTCACACCCGATGGCGGATTGATGAATCCCAATCACTATCTGGCCGTCGCCATCGAGTACCTATTTGCTCATCGACCGAGTTGGGGCGCCGATACCAAAGTGGGCAAGACTCTGGTGAGTTCATCGATGATCGACCGCGTTGTCGACGGTTTGGGGCGTCAACTTCTCGAAGTCCCGGTGGGCTTCAAGTGGTTCGTGCCGGGCCTGCTGGACGGTTCCGTGGGGTTCGGCGGCGAAGAGAGCGCGGGTGCGTCGTTCCTGCGCCACGACGGTTCGGCGTGGACGACGGACAAGGACGGGATCATCCTTGCTCTGCTGGCGTCGGAGATCACAGCGGTAACAGGCAAGACGCCGTCGCAGCATTACACGGCCCTGACCGAGAAGTTCGGCACTCCCGCGTATGCGCGCATCGATGCTCCGGCGACCCGCGAGCAAAAGGCGGTGCTGGCGAAACTGTCGCCGGATCAGGTCACTGCCACCGAGTTGGCAGGTGAGCCGATTACTGCGGCGCTCACGGCAGCTCACGGAAACGGCGCCGCGATCGGTGGTTTGAAAGTCACCACCGAGAATGCGTGGTTTGCCGCAAGACCGTCGGGCACCGAGGACGTCTACAAGATCTACGCCGAGTCGATGAAGGGCGCCGAGCATCTGGCGCAGGTTCAGGCGGCCGCCAGGGACCTGGTGTCGAGTGTCCTGAAGGCCGGTTAAAATCCTGGGCGACATGAAAACTCGCGCAGCCAGACTGCCACAGGAAATCTGGGTACTGGTTTCCGCCAGCTTCGTCATTGCTCTCGGATTCGGTGTAGTTGCCCCGGCACTACCGCAGTTCGCCCGTAGCTTCGACGTATCGGTGACCGCCGCCACCGTCGTTATCTCGTCGTTTGCATTCATGCGGTTGGTGTTTGCGCCGATGAGCGGCACTTTGGTGCAAAAGCTCGGTGAGCGGCCGGTCTACATCGCCGGGCTCCTGATCGTTGCGTTGTCCACCGGTGCGTGTGCGTTTGCACAGGACTACTGGCAATTGCTGCTGTTTCGTTCGGCCGGCGGCATCGGTTCGACCATGTTCACGGTCTCGGCGCTGGGGTTGCTCATCCGGATCTCGCCGCCGGACAGTCGAGGCCGAGTTTCCGGTCTCTACGCGACGAGTTTTCTGATGGGCTCGATCACGGGGCCGATTTTCGGTGGAGCGCTCTTGCAGTTCGGTCTGCGGATGCCGTTCATCATCTACGCGGTCACGCTGGTCGTTGCTGCTGCGGTGGTCTTTGTCAGCTTGCGAGGCTCGCACCTGGCGTCGCCGCAGAAGGGCGAGGTCGTCACCCCGATGACGCTGGCCGAAGGTCTGCGTTCGCCGGTATACCGGGCAGCGCTGGGCTCGAACCTGGCCTTCGGTGGTGTCATCTTCGGTGTCCGCGTCGCCATGGTTCCGCTCTTCGTAGTGGAGGCACTGGGGCGCGAGGATTCGGTCGCGGCCTACGCGTTGGCGGTCTTCGCCGTCGGAAATGCACTGGTCTTGACGTTTTCCGGTCGGCTCTCCGACAAATACGGACGGAAACCGTTTGTCATTGCCGGTCTGCTCGTGTGTGGATTCGGCACTATTGCGATCGGATTCACCGACAATCTTGTTGCGTTCTTCGTGATCGCCGCGATTACCGGCGCAGGGTCGGGTTTGATGAGTCCGTCGCAGCAGGCGGCTGTTGCCGACGTTGTCGGTTCGAAGGCTCGCGGTGGCCCGGTTCTGGCGGTATTCCAGATGATGTCCGACGTCGGTGGCGTCGTTGCACCGATCTGTGCGGGTCTGTTGGCTCAGAATTTCTCGTACTCCGTGGCGTTCGCCGCGATGGGGTCCGTGGTCGTCCTAGCCACGGTGGGTTGGATTCTGGTGCCGTCGAAGGCAGTGAAACCGACCACGGTGGATACAAAGGCTGCTCTGTAGGCTCGGCTCGTGGCGATTCGTATCGTGAGTCTTGTGGCCCGATTGGGTTTGGCGGCAGTCTGGCTGATTTCGGGTGGGCTGAAGTTCCTCGATCCGGTGCAGACGAAGATCGCGGTCCGGGCGTACCAACTGTTGCCCGAGAGCCTCGTCGGTCCCGTTGCGATGGCATTGCCGTTGATCGAGATCATCCTGGGACTGCTTCTTCTCGTCGGTCTTGCCGTCCGAGCGTCGGCTGCTGTCTCCGTGCTGGTGCTTGTCGTGTTGATCGGCGTGATCATTTCGGTGTGGGCCCGGGGATTGTCCATCGACTGCGGCTGTTTCGGCGGGGGTGGAGCGGCCGACGTAGGCGCGTGGGACTACCTCAGCGAGATTCTGCGAGACATCGGTTTCCTGGCGCTGGCGGTGTGGTTGTGTGTCTTCCCGCGCTCACCGTTGGCATTGGGACAGGGATCACGTGTGGGTTTCTCAGTTGAAGCTCAGTCTTCAGTGGCAAGGTAGACAAAACTACCGACGCACGAAGGACTGCATCAGCGTGAGCGCCCAGAACAAGAAATACACCCCGGAACCGGTATCGAGTCGTTCGACCTACATCATCGGCGGGTTGGCGATCGTAGTCATCGCAGCCTTGGTGTTCGGCGGCATTTGGTGGACGAAGAGCAAGAACGAAGTGCAGAACGACGGCTACGGCTCGGTGCAGAACTCCGAGGTTGTGGTCACAGTTCAGGACAACGGCGTCGTACTGCTCGGAAAGCCTGATGCGCGTACCACTCTCGATATCTTCGAGGATCCGCTGTGCCCGGCGTGCGCGGCACTCGAGCACCTGAGCGGACAGGCAGTCGCACAGGCAATCGACAACGGTGACATCGCCGTTCGCTACCACATGCTCAACTTCCTCAACAAGGCATCGAGCAGCGGCGACTACTCCACCCGCGCTGGTGCTGCATTGATGTGTGTCGCGCAGGACGGCAACGCCATCGCGTACTCGCGCTTGCACACGGCACTGTTCTCGCCGGACAACCAGCCGGCCGAGAGCGGAAAGAGCGATCACAGCAACGACGAACTGGCGAGCCTCGCCACTGCGAACGGTGCGTCTCCTGCCGCAGCCACCTGTATCTCCTCGGGAGTGAACGTGGAGGCCGCTGCGGCCAACGCTGCCGCAGCCAGCGCAGCGCTCTCCGCTGCCGGCGGAACAGGCACTCCGACGGTTGTCGCGGACGGCAAGGTCGTCAGCACCAAGAACAGTGACTGGGTTTCGCAGTTCACTTCCTGAGGCGGTCGCGGCCGCTCTGAAGTGAGAGCGGCCGCACCCTTCTGACCAGCCGATTTGTAGCCCGACGCGCAAGTGGTGTAACTTTCTTCGAGCAAGCGGAAAGCAGAACAGTCGCTCGCAAGATCAACTGAATACGGGGCTATGGCGCAGCTGGTAGCGCACCACACTGGCAGTGTGGGGGTCAGGGGTTCGAGTCCCCTTAGCTCCACCCAAGACAAAGCTCCTCACTTGCGAACCTTCGCAAGTGAGGAGCTTTTTCGTGTCTCGAGCTTGGTGGTACTCACCGCAGCAGGCGGCCAGGGGGGATCACGCCTGCCGCGGGAGGTTTAGGCGCGGATTCCCGCGGATTGATGACAGGGCGCGCTCGACGGCCTCACCGGTAGCAACGGCGTACGGAGCCCGCAGGATGTCCTCGTGTGAGCCGAGGATGTCCTGGAAGGTTATGTGGCCAGTGGCGACAGTCGACCAGTCAGCGGCGCTCTGACGGTTGTCCTCACCGCGGATGACAGTAACCGCGCCGCGGTACGGGCGCGGGACGTAGTTACGTAGCGAGGCCAGGCCGCGATGATAGAAGAGGTACCACTGCATCGAGGTGTCGAACTGCATGACGCCGGCAAACTGGTACCGGAACCAGATTCCCAGGACCGATTTCCGCGACGTGCGTGCTCGCGCATTCAGAACAGGTTCGGGGCTCTTTATTTCCGAGCTTGTTTCGAGCGCAGCGTCAGGGTTCGGCGCAATCATGTTCTCGCGCAGGTGGGTGTCCAGAATGACAACCTGCTCGACGGTCTCGCCCTCGTCGTGAAGGCGACTGGCGATTTCCAGGGCAACGAAACCGCCGTGCGAGTACCCACCCAGGACATAGGGTCCGTGCTGCTGAACCTTCCGGATCTCACGGATATACCGATCAGCCATCTTGGAGACGGTTCGATCGGGGAGGCCGCGAGATTCCATTCCATGCGCTTGCAGGGCGTACACCGGTCGGTTTCCGGACATTGCCTGCGTCATTGCGAGGAAGCTCAGTGCCGGCGCTCCGGCACCGGTGATCAGGAAGAGCGGGGTTCGCGATCCTTCGGTGGCAAGAGGAACCAAGTCGGAAGCCCGGCCCGCGTCACGCTTTTTGTTGCAGAGCATGGCGTCGACAAGCGCAGCCAGTTCTCGAATGGTTGTGGCCGTGGCAAATTGGGCTCCGGTGACGGTGACCAGGACCGCTGCCCGAACGGCAGTCAGCATCTCGGCGGCAGCCAGTGAATCGCCGCCGAGCGCGAAGAAATCGTCGTCGCGGTCCAAGCTTTCGAGGCCGATGATCTTGGACCAGATGATGGCAATGCGAAACTCGGTGATGGTTTCCAGCGTCGGTCCGGCCGTCGTGGTGGTGACGGGTGCCGGCGCGGGAAGTGCGGCGCGGTTGATCTTTCCGCGTTCGGTGCGGGGGATCGAGGTCAGCATGATGATGTGGCGGGGCACCATCCAGCCCGGCAGCCGTTGGGAAAGTTCACGTCGAACTTCGGCGGGGGACAAAGCAATTCGATTCGGATTGCTGACGACGTAGGCGCACAGAACCGGGTCGTCGTTCTCGGTTCTCACGATGACGGCAACGTCCACGACGTCGGAGATCGCGCGGAGTGAGGCGTCGACTTCAGTGGGTTCGACGAGATACCCGCGGATCTTCACGGCGTCGTCGAGACGGCCCCTGAGTTGCAGTTCCCCCTGGGTATCGATGCATCCACGGTCGCCGGTCCGGTAGCGGCTGACGCCGTCGGCCAGGGTGGTGAAGCGTTGCGCTGTCCGCTCAGGATCGCCGTGGTAGCCGTCGGCCAAGTCGCTGGAGATGATGTGGATTTCGCCGACCTCGCCGTCGGGGAGCGAGTTGCCTTCGAGGTCGACGATCTGGACGTCTTTCCCGTCGCGTGCACGACCGGCCGGGACGATGCCTGCGGGGAATGCGGAACCAGGAGCAAAGGCGTTGTACGCGACAACGCCGGTCTCGGTGGCGGCCATCCAGTTGATGTACGTGGTGTCCGAGAATCCGTGATCGCGGTGTTGTTGGTAGTCGCGGCCGTGCACGGCCTCGCCGTACGTGACGACGATGCGCAGAGAGTTATCGGAACAATCGCGCCGGTCAGTAGGTTCGGCGGCAGTCCAGGCGCGCAGGAAGGAGGGCGCACAGTGGGCTGTGGTGATCGCGTTCTTACGGAGCCAGTGGTCCAGGTTGGACGTGCCGTCGACCCGCGGATCCCAGCAGTACACGGTGACACCGTTCATCAATCCCATGATGAGAGCGGTGATACCGGCGCCGAAGCTGACAGGCAGGAGGTTTCCGATGTGATCGTCCGGACGTAGATCGATCGCAGCGGCGAGTTCGTCGGCCTTGTTCAAGCACATCGAGTGACTGAGTACAACACCTTTGGGGGCGCCGCTGGTACCGGAGGTGAACGCGATCATCGCGGGATCGGAACTGAGGGGTTCGAGCGCGTTGCCGAACCGAAATTCGGTGGCTGCAGCTTCCTCGAGAACGGTGTGGAGGGCGACGGCTCCCGAGGTGGACAGGATGTGTTCGCGCCGGGCGTCGGGCAGTTGCGGATCGATCATGACCAACGGGCGACCGGAGATCAGGGTTGCGAGTAGGTGGACGACGGATTCGGCGGTGGGCTCGAGGTCTACTGCGACGGGGCAGCTTCCGTGGGGGCCTCGAATGTCGAGTTCACGGGCGATTGCGTCGGCGCGTACTTCGAGATCGGCGAAGGTGATCTGATCGCGAGGTGTGACTATGGCTACGGCGTCGTGCTGCATCGAGGTGACACGGCGCCACCGGGATTCGATGGTCTCGTCGATGACGGCGTATCTCGTACGCTCGAGTCCTAAATCGACAACGTTCATGTCTGAAGCTCCGTTCCAGCTATCAGTTACCGTAGAGCAAATGCTACAGAAGGTTTGCCATCCACGTCGATAACAAACCAAAAGTAGTTTTCCATACCGGCCCATCCGTGGGGTAGTCCGCTCCGAATGTTGTGTAGGGAGTCGAGAGGGAAGCAGTGCTCGGCCGGAATTTTGTGGTGGACAGGAGAGGGACATGAAACTGTCAGGGCAAAGTGCAGTCATGCTGGTCGGAGTGTGTGCGTTTATGTCAGTACTGCCCGGTACGGCGCAGGCGGCACCAATCTGGGAGCCGCTGCAACCGGTGCAATCGCTGGACGTGGAGCGTTACGTGGGCGATTGGTACCAATTGGCTGCTGTGCCGCAACCGTTCAACCTGATGTGCGCCAAAGATACGCAGGCTCGATACGAGGTGCTTGATGCGTCGAATGTGAGCGTTCGGAACACATGTACAACGTGGACCGGGCAGCAGAGCGGAATCGCCGGTAATGCTCGAGTTATCGATGTGGTGACGAATGCCCAGTTGCATGTGAGCTTCCCGGGTGTTCCCACACAAGACGGTCTGGACGGGCCACCCAATTACATCGTCACCTACGTAGCAGACGACTATTCCTGGGCGCTTGTCGGCGATCCGCTTCGCCTATCGGGTTTCGTGCTTTCGCGGTCACCGGTCGTCGATGCCGCACGATGGAATGAGATCCGCCGAGTGGCCGAGACTCACGGATACAACGCCTGCACCATCCTGACGTCGCCGACTACGGAGGGGATGAAGGACATTCGACCGCTCTGCGTCCAATAGAGTGGCCTCGTGAAGAAACAGATTCCCGTGATCGTGGTCGCCGGATTTCTGGGCTCGGGCAAGACGACACTGCTCAATCACCTGCTCCGCAACAATAACGGCGTCCGCATCGGTGTGATCGTCAATGATTTCGGAGCAGTCAACATCGATTCGATGATGGTTGCCGGTCAGGTCGACTCGATGGTCTCGCTCAGTAACGGGTGCATGTGCTGCGCTGTCGATGTCTCCGACATGGACGAGATGCTCGACAAGTTGGCGCATCGCCAGTCCGAGATCGATGTCATCGTCATCGAAGCCAGTGGACTTGCTGAGCCGCGCAACATGATTCGACTCGTACTCGGCAGTGAGAATCCCCGTGTTGCCTACGGTGGACTGGTAGTTGTTGTCGACGGGGCGAATTTCCGCTCGACGCGCCGCGACCATCCCGAATTGGATCAGCACGTCGCACTCGCGGATTTACTGGTCGTCAACAAGATCGACTGTATCGGCGACGAGGATCGCATGGAGTTCACCGCGGTGATTCGTGGTCTCAACCCGCGGGCGCCTATCGCGGAGGCGGCGCAGTCGAGGATCGATCCCGGACTGTTGTTCGATGCCGGCGCACCGTCTGCTCCGCGTCCGGGTGAGCAACTCAGCCTCGAGGAGTTGATGCGGGAGGATCACGACTCCTGCGGGCACGATCACGTGCATACACGGTACGAGGCAGTCGATTTTGTTTCCGCCGCACCGCTCGACGCCAAGACGGTCACCCGGTTTCTCGAGAATCAACCGGCCGGTGTCTACCGCATCAAGGGATACCTGAACTTCGAGATTCCTGGTTACACAGGAAAATTCGAGGTTCAGACGGTGGGGGATCATGTGCGGATCACGCCCCTCCGCTGGAAGGCCGGCGAACCCCGAATAACGCAGTTGGTTGTGATCGGTACCGGCATGGACTGTGCGGCCGTAGACGAGGCCCTACGCGAGTGTGTTCGAAGCGTCGGCGTCGAACCCCACCCGGACGCCATGTTGGGATTACATCGCTATACCGTCGGAGCGTGAGTGAATCAGCTGTATCTGTATACGAAGCGATCCGGCGCAGACGTGATGTGCGTGCAGAGTTCTCAGGCGAGGTAATCCCGGATGACGTCTTGATGCGCATTCTCGACGCTGCTCACCGGGCGCCGAGCGTCGGGAACACGCAACCCTGGGATTTTGTCGTCGTCCGCAAGCCCGAAACGCTCGGGACATTTGCTGCTCATGTGGCAGATGCGCGGGTGAATTTCGCGAAGTCTCTGCCCGAGGACCGGCGCGAAACATTCGATCCCATCAAGATCGAGGGGATCACCGAAAGTGGCACCGGGATCGTGGTCACTTACGACCCGTCGCGGGGCGGCCCCAATATCCTGGGTCGCCATACTGTCGACGACACTGGACTGTTTTCCGCGGTACTCGCGATTCAGAACCTGTGGCTGGCGGCGGTTGCCGAGGACATCGGGATCGGGTGGGTGTCGTTCTACGACGAGGCATATCTCACCGAACTGATGAACATTCCGGCGCCGGTGAGGCCCATCGCCTGGCTGTGTATCGGGAAAGTGACCGAGTTTCAACAGGTTCCGGACCTCGAGCGCTTCGGATGGAAACAGCGCCGGCCATTGGCCGACGCTGTCCATTTCGAAACGTATTGAGTTGTAAGGCGGGCGTTTAGCGCGCTGCGGGCCGTGCGCCACCGGTGCGGGGACGGCTTGCGCCGCCGGTGCGGGCACCGCGTGCCTGTCCGCCCTGTCCGGAACGTGCCTGTCCGCCCTGTCCGGAACGTGCCTGTCCGGAACGTGCCTGTCCGGCGCGTGCCGGGCGTGCTCCGCGGCCGGGACCCTGCGGCTGAACCGGTGCCTTGGGGGCCGGGGTGACGTGCGGGGCGATGTCGCCGACAAGCGCGATGACGTGCTCGGAGTTGGCAGTCGAACGAATCGAGGTCACCTTGATGGAGGCCTTGCGCATGAGGATCGCGAGATCCTTGCGCTGCTCCGGCAGGACGACGGTGACAACGTCACCGGCGCTGCCGGCGCGAGCGGTACGGCCGCTGCGGTGCAGGTACGCCTTGTGCTCGGCCGGGGGATCGACGTGGACAACCAGCTGGACGTCATCGACGTGAACGCCGCGAGCGGCAACGTCGGTGGCGACGAGAACGCGGGCCTCGCCGGCGGAGAACGCCGCGAGGTTGCGGTCACGAGCAGCCTGCGACAGGTTGCCGTGCAGGTCGACGGACGGGATACCCGATTCGGTGAGCTGGCGAGCCAGCTTGCGAGCCTGGTGCTTGGTTCGCATGAAGAGGATGCGTCGGCCGGTGCCGGAAGCGAGCTTCTCGACGAGAGCCTTCTTGGCTTCGACGCCGTCGACGTCGAAGATGTGGTGCGTCATTGCTGCGACGGGGGAGTTGGCCTCGTCGACGGAGTGCATGACCTCGTTCTTGAGGAAACGCTTGACGAGCTTGTCGACACCGTTGTCCAGGGTGGCGGAGAACAGCAGACGCTGTCCGTTGGCCGGGGTGGCGGACAAGATGCGGGTGACGACGGGGAGGAAGCCGAGGTCGGCCATGTGATCGGCCTCGTCGAGGACAGTGATCTCGATGGCGTCCAGACTGACGAACTTCTGCTTCATGAGGTCTTCAAGGCGACCGGGGCAAGCGACGACGATGTCGACGCCGGCCTTGAGTGCCTGGACCTGACGGTGCTGCGAGACGCCACCGAAGATGGTGGTGACGCGCAGGTCGTAGGCGGAGGCCAGCGGCTCGAGGGCTGCGGTGATCTGGGTTGCGAGCTCACGAGTCGGCGCGAGGATGAGTCCGAGCGGGCGGCCTGGGCGACGCTTACCACCGGCTAGTTCGCCGGCGAGGCGCGAGACCATGGGGATGGAGAAGGCGAGCGTCTTACCGCTGCCGGTCTTTCCGCGGCCCAGTACGTCGCGTCCCGACAGGGTGTCGGGGAGGGTGTCGATCTGGATCGGGAAGGGAGACGTGATTCCGCCATCTTCGAGGGCCTTGACCAAGGGTGCGCGTACACCGAGGGAAGCGAAGGTGGCAGTCGAGGTGTCAGACAAGTGTGTTCAGAGCCTTTCGGGGCACTTTGCGTGCCCGGATGTCGACACGGAAATATCCCGGTCTGACAATCAAGCACAATGGTGGCGGCGCTGCCGGTCGGCAGGCTTCTTCGCCGTAAGAAGTTCGGGTGCGTTAAGCACTCTGCGCGAACTGAAGTTGCGTTCTTTCGACGCTGGATGCCCACTTTCGGACACCTAGTAACGGCAACCCTACCTGCAGATGACGGTTTCCCTACAACCCGACCCACTCGGAAATGCCGCTGGAGAAGTGTTGACGCTTCCAGATCGGGACTTCAGCTTTGATCCGTTCGACCAGTTCCGCGCACGCTGCAAATGCTTCGGCCCGATGCGGCGCAGCGACAGCAGCGACCAGCGCAAGGTCACCGATTTCGAGATGCCCGACGCGATGAATTGCAGCGACAGGTAGGCCGGTGGAAGCCGATACCTCCTCGCAGCAGGTGCGCAGAAATCGTTCGGCGTCGGGATGTGCCTGGTATTCAAGGGCTGAAACTTCTTGCCCGCCATCATGATTGCGGACCGTTCCGGTAAAGGCGACGACGGCGCCGTTTTTCGGCCCGGCAACGGCGGCGTCGACGGTCGCGGTCGAGATGGGGTGCTCGGAGATCTGTGCCAGCAGTTCACTCATCGTGCATTCCTCCGCCTGCAACCTGCGCGAGCAGGTGATCGATGATGGGTTCGAGGACGGAAAGTCCGTCCTTCACGCCGCCCGGCGAGCCAGGCAGATTGACGATGACAGTGCTCCCCGTGGGGTTGCCTGTGAGTCCGGCCACTCCGCGACTGAGGGAAGCGTGAGGGGTCTTTTCGACGCCCTTGTTCCGGATAGCTTCGGCAATGCCTGGCAGTTGGCGGGTGAGCACCGCGAGGGTCGCTTCCGGGGTGGCGTCGGTGGGGGAGGCGCCGGTTCCGCCGGTGCTGATGATCAGTGCGGGGGCACCCGATTTGGCGTCTGTGATGCCGGCGGCGATCTCGGCATCCGCGTAAACGAGAGGCCCGCGCACCTCGAAATCGCGATCTCGGAGCCACTGCGCGATGGCCGGTCCGGTGGTGTCGGGACGAGTGCCGGCGGCGCCGCCGGTGGAGGCGACCAGTACGACTGCGGACCGGGTGCTGGTGAAGGCGAATGGTGCAGCGGTGGGGGTCGGTTCGCTCTCGCGCGTCCAATGTCCGTGTTTACCACCATCTTTGGTGAGAAGGCGGACCCCGTTCATCGTGGCACCGGGGTCGATTGCCTTGACCATGTCGTGCAAGGTGAGTCCGGCAATCGCTACTGCGGTGAGGGCTTCCATCTCGACGCCGGTCTGCCCACGAGTTTTGGCTGTGGCCTCGACGGTGATGGAGTTGTCCGTGAACCCGAATTCCACCTTGACGGACGAAAGCGCCAGTTGGTGGCACAGGGGAATGAGTTCCGATGTCTTCTTGGCCCCGGAGATTCCGGCGATTCGTGCCGTCGACAGCACGTCGGCTTTGGGCATGCCGTCAGCGCGGACAAGTCGGACCACCTCGGGCGTCGTCACCAGTTCGCCGGCCGCGACGGCAATGCGCGTCGTCTCGGCTTTGGCGCTCACGTCGACCATGCGGGCGCGGCCTTCACCGTCGACGTGTGTCAGTTCTGTCATCAAATCCTCTTCTTCAGTACCAGGTGGAGAGCGGAATGACGTCGACGAGCGTACCGGCGTCGAGTTCGGTGACGTCGGCGGGAATGTCGAGTAGTGCGTCGGCCCAGGCCATTGCGGCCACGAGGTGGGAACCGGCACCCGAGACGAGTTCGACGCCGTCGTTGGTGCGTCGTGCTCGCAGGAATTGGCGCTTGCCGGGAATGGATCGCAGGGGAGCGGTCAGGGCGTGACGCTGCGGCGCGATGGACGGCAGTCCGGCGGCATGTCGGATATCGCCGCGCGCAAAGACTTCGAACGAGATCATCGTGCTCACCGGGTTGCCGGGAAAGCTCAGTATCGGAACTTCGTTGACGACGGCGGTGCCCTGAGGCCCGCCGGGTTGCATGGCGACGTGGCCGAACTGTGCGCCTAGTGGCCCCAATGTTTCCTTGACTACCTCGAAGTCTCCCATGGACACACCGCCGGAGGTGAAGACCAAATCTGCGACAGATGTTGCGTACGAGAGTAGTTCGCGGAACATGTCAGGATCGTCGGTGCTGCGCGCAACCGATACGACGTCAGCTCCGTTGGCTCGGGCCAACGTCGCCAGAGCGGGACCGTTGGAATCGTAGATTTCGCCCGGTTCGAGTTGCGTTCCCGCACTCTTCAATTCGGCACCCGTGGTGATGATGGCGACGCGTGGCGGCGTGTACACGGTTACCGTGGCAGCGCCGACGGCGGCGAGTGCCGCAATGTGTCGAGGTTCGAGGCGAGTGCCCGACCGGACCAGCAGCATTCCCGCGGTGATATCGCTGCCGCGTTCGCGCACGAACTCACCCGCGGCGCGGCCGCGCTCGATGGTGACAGTGTGCTCCGAGTGGTTGGTGGTGTCCTCGACCGGGATGATGGCGTCCGCACCTTCCGGGATGGGCGCTCCGGTCATGATCCGAAAAGCTGAGCCTTCGAGGTGCTTCGGGGGTTTACCACTGCCGGCAGCGAGAACTCCACGCACGGTAAGTGTGACCGGTACGGTGCGCACCGACTGCGCGTCGACGGCATATCCGTCCATCTGCGAGTTACGGAACAACGGTAGATCGACGGGCGAGTTGACGTCTGCCGCGACGATGGAGCCCAAGGCTTCGACGACGGGGAGTGGAGTAGGCGCAAGGGTATGCAATGCGGCCAGTAATCCGGACACATGGGCGCGATGATCTTCGACGGAACGTGCGCTCACAGCAGCAGCAGCCTCTTTCATCTCCTGATTCTAGGCGGAGTGATCCGTCCGACACATCAGGCTCTGACACATGTCGTTGAATGCTGCGCCATACTGGAGTGATGCGGAACCTGGTGCGGCAATGACTCCCGTGGCGATGGGGATCCCCACTGTCCGTGGCGATTCTGTATCAATGGCAGGTCGGCCCGATTCGACTGCGTTGATCGACAAGTTCGGGCGCGTTGCCCGCGACTTCCGCGTCTCGATCACCGAAAAGTGTTCACTGCGTTGCACTTACTGCATGCCGGAAGAGGGCTTACCGGCCATTGCGCCACAAGATTTGTTGTCTGCTGACGAGATTGTTCGGGTAGTAGGTATCGGAGTTGACCTAGTCGGTATTCGGGAAGTTCGATTTACCGGCGGCGAACCGCTGATGCGTAAGGATCTAGAGAAAATCATTTCGGGTTGCGCCCAGCGGGTTCCGGGAATTCCGTTGGTAATGACCACTAATGCTGTCGGTTTGGAACATCGCGCAGCGCAATTAGCGGCAGCCGGGTTGACACGGGTGAATGTGTCATTGGATTCAGTGGACCGTGCACATTTTGCAGAATTGACGCGCCGCGACAGACTTCCTTCGGTATTAGCCGGTATTCGTGCCGCAGCGAAGGTTGGGTTGGCGCCACTGAAAGTCAACGCTGTGCTGATGCGCGAGACTCTCGCCGGGGCCCCCGAACTACTTCAGTGGTGTTTGGATGCGGGCGTGGAGTTGCGATTCATCGAGCAGATGCCGCTCGACGCCGATCACACTTGGGCGCGGGCAAACATGGTCACTGCCGACGAGTTGCTTGCCGAATTGGGCGCACAATTCGAATTGGCGGAAATCGGCCGCGACGATCCCAGTGCCCCGGCCGAGGAGTGGAGCGTCGACGGCGGCCCGGCCACGGTCGGGATCATCGCGTCGGTGACTCGCTCCTTCTGCGCCGATTGTGATCGCACCCGGATGACGGCGGAGGGCACGATTCGGTCCTGCCTGTTCAGTGATCGCGAAGTGGATCTGCGGGCAGCACTGCGGTCCGGAGCCTCGGACCAGGAACTCGCTGATCTGTGGCGAGGCGCGATGTGGAATAAATGGGCAGGTCACGGGATCGCATCTGCGGATTTTGTGCCCCCGGAAAGAAGTATGGGTGCAATCGGTGGTTGATTCGGAAACGATCTCGGTTCGGTATTTTGCGGCAGCAGCCGACGTAACCGGTTGTAGTGCAGAGAGTGTTGCTCTGACGCAATCGAGCACGCTGGCTGATCTTGTTGCGGTGTTGTCCGACAAATACGGCGTCGAGATGGCACGCATCTTGTCGGTGTCAGCGTTCCTCGTCGGAGATGAGTTGACGCGTGATGTCGAAAGGGCCACGGGGCCTGTCGTGGACGTCCTGCCGCCCTTCGCCGGCGGTTAGGGAACCTGTTTTCGAAGTTTCTTCGAAATAATCCAGATGCGACCTCATTGTGTAGGTACCGACCGAAATGATGAGAACACTTGTTCTGATTGAATGTCCAGTTACTCTTTCAAGTTGCATTGGATTTGTCTCGTTCCTGCTGGATGTAGACGTATTTCACGTCAATTGTGTTCAATTGGTTGATTTTTCAAATGAGAAAAGAAGATTTGAAAACTAGTACTTTTGGTGGGTGTGCATTGTTCTAGCTTTTGGAGAGCGTGTCATTCAATTGAATGACGTCAGCATTTCCGGCGTGCGGAATGGTCGAATTGCCGTGCTAGGTTCAGTTTCAAATCCGATCCCCGAAAAGTCCTGTGAAAGGGAATTCTTCATGTCTGTCAATTCCAAGCGCCGCGTTGGCTTCGTTTTTGCACTCGTCAGCGCAGCAGCGCTCGCTGCCCCGACAATGGCCGGCGCAACAATCGGTTCACTCGCATCTTCAGATAGCGGTTCACTCGGTTCTCTGGGCACCGGTTCGTTCGGTTCTTTGGGCGGCGGCTCGCTCGGTTCTTCCGGAGAGGGCTTCACCTGCTCGGCTCTCTCCACCGACAAGGACCCCGCCGGCTGGGGCATCCCGTTCGATGACGAGAAGAAGCAGCTCGCCTTCTACTCGTCCGAGAATGTCCTGGACACGGACGGCTCGCTGGAACTCAAGATCGTGGAAGCTACGCCCAACAACCGTTCGGTGTCGTACCACTCGGCCGGCTCGGTCCCGCTCGCCGAGGTGGCAACGAAGGAGATCGGCTTCGCGGAGAAGGCTCCGACCTCGCAGGCGTCGTTCCAGCTACGTCTGTCCCATACCAAGAACCCGAACGACAACGGATTCACGACCCTCTACTGGGTTGCTGCTGGTAATGACGTTGTTGACACCTCTGCCGGTGGAACTCACACCAATATCGAGGGCGGCAAGTGGATCAGCACGCGCGACATCGGCAGTGTGCCGAGGAATGTCCCGACCAGCCTGGCTGACATCGTCGCCGCCAACCCCGCCGCCACGGTCGAGCATTACGGAATGAGTGTCGGCCGCGCAGATGCCGGCGACACCAACGTCGACGCCGTGAAGTTCAACGGTTGCACCACCAACTTCGCGGTAGTGGCGTCCACCGGCTCGCTCGGTAGCTTGGGCAGCCTCGTCGGCAGCCTCGGCAGCTGATACCGGTTGGCGTCAGCGCCACCAGGTGTCTAGTGGTGTGACAGGCACAGTCCGCTTGTGACGCGTGTTCGTGTACATCTTCTCCAGTTTTTCGGCTACCTCGTCGGCAACATCCTTGCCTTCGAGGTAGTCGTCGATCTGGGTGTAGGTGAGCCCCAGTGCCACCTCGTCGGGAAGGGCCGGGCGGTCGTCCTCGAGATCGGCGGTCGGTACTTTGCGCCAGGTGCTCTCCGGTGCGCCCAATTCCTGCAATAGTGCTGCGCCCTGGCGCTTGCTCAGGCCCGTCAGGGGAGTGATGTCGACTCCGCCGTCACCGAATTTGGTGAAGAAGCCGGTGATGGCCTCGGCGGCGTGGTCGGTACCGATCACCAGGTACCCCAACTGTCCGGCGATGGAATACTGGATCATCATGCGCTCGCGGGCTTTGATGTTGCCGCGCACGAAGTCTCGAAGTTCGCCGTTACCCAATGCCTCGGAGGCTTCGCGGGCGGTGGCGTCGGCACCGGGCTTGACGTTGACGGTCAAGGAACGGTCGGGCTTGATGAAGCCGAGCGCGATCTGAGCGTCGGATTCGTCGGCTTGCTCCCCGTAGGGGAGTCGGACGGCTACGAACTCGGCATTGTGGCCTTCGTCGCGCAGTTCGGTTGCTGCACGTTGAGCGAGTGCGCCCGCCAAGGTGCTGTCCTGGCCACCGCTGATTCCGAGGACGAATCCCTGTGCCGGAGTTGAGAGTAGATACTCCTTGAGGAAGCGGACGCGCGCAGCGATTTCCTCGGCGGCGTCGACGGACGGCTTGGCGCCCAGTTCTTCGATGATGCTCTCGCGCAATGTGGCCATGGGTAGAACTCTAGCGAGCGGTATCGTCTCGCGCATGAGTGCTCAGCAGGTTCTGGTGGTCAGTGCGACAGCGGCAGAAGCGGCCTATGTTCCGCAGGAATTCGAGTTGGTGATTACCGGCATCGGAAAGGTCAGTGCGGCAACGGCTGTCGCGTCGGCGCTGGCCAAGTTCAGTTCGGGCGCGTTGCCGCTGGTGGTCAATATCGGTACCGCCGGCGCGCTACATACTCATCACGGTGGGCTGTTCGTGCCGGGTGTTGTCATCAATCACGACATCAGCAGCGCGGCAATTCGATCCTTCGGTCATGAGGTTGCTGATCGGCTGGAACTGCTCGGCGGCGACGATTCAGTGCTCGCGACCGGTGACGCGTTCATCTCCGATGCCGCGGTCCGTGATGCGCTCGCCGAGCGTGCCGACCTCGTGGACATGGAAGGATTCGCTGTTGCCTACGCGGCCACTGTCGCTGGCGCGCGTTGCCGATTGGTGAAGCAGGTGAGTGACCAGGCTGACGATTCCGCAATGGACTGGCCGGCCCAAATCGATGCCAGCGCCCGCGAATTGGGACGCTGGCTGATCGACAACGTGTGAGCTAACCCTGCGCGGTGAGGATCAATCCGTTGCCGTCCGGCTTGCGGAGCGTCAGGGTGTCGGCGTCGAGTGTGTAGGCAACCTCGCCGTCGAGCACAGTCAGAACCTGGCGTTCGACGGCGGCTACGTCCTCCGTGCACGCCATCATCGTGGCGCCCATCGGGGTGAAGGTGATGGTGGTGGCGGTTACCGTTGCCGATCCCGTCATACGGTTGCATCCGGAACTGCCGCTGACCGTGCCGTCGGCTGCAATCGTGAAGTTCGGCGCTGAGGCTTCGAGCGCGGTGCTGGTGCTGATGGCGTCGGGAGTGATGAGCGACGTCACCGTCCACGTAGTGCCCTGGACGGGACGGTCCGGATCAACAACCTTCTTGTCGGCCAGTGTGACTGTGGCGTCGGCCGTCGTGAGGGTCAATGTGTCACCGGAAAGCGTCCACGCCGGTGTTGCGCCGATGAGTGTGGCCACCCAGGCGTCGGATTCCATGACTCCGGGTTCGCACGCCATCATGGTCGAGGCCAAGGCGTCGGCCGTGATCTTGCCGCCGGTGAATGTCACTGTGCCCGTGGCGTTGTTGCATCCGGCTGTCGCGAGAATCCGGCCGGGAGCGGTGAAGTCGAGGGTGAGGGGACCGCCTCCCGGAATGGGGGTTCCGTCGACCGCGGTGGAAATGAATACCCGACCGGTTGGGTCGGAGCCTGCAACTGCCGCACTGGAAGTGGCGGTGGAAGTGGTCTCGGAACCACCAGGCGAGTCGGAATTGCTGGAACAGCCGCTCACGGCTGCGATGGCGAGGAGGCCGATGACGGCGGCTGCGATGCGCATTTGCTCAGACTAGGTGGTGAATTGGGCTCGATGGCATCAACATCGAGTAACGCGCCGGACAAGATGTTCCCAGCCTTCGGTAAGCCGTGCCGGTGTCATTCCGAGGTCCCGAACCTGGTGCAAGACGAGTGACGCTTCGAGTGGCGCGAGGAGCGCGGAGGCAAGTAGTTCCAGATCGCCGTCGACACCAGCTTCTCGAAGCAGGCTGATCACATGCATGATGCCGAGGCTGCGGGCCGGTCCGCCGAAGCGGAATTCCGGCGCATTCTCAGCGGCTCGAAGCACGTCGCCTTGTACTTCCATCATTGCGATCCGAGCGCGCCCGAAGGCGACCAGTCGGTCTATCGGCGGCGCTCCGGGGCCTAGCGGCGGTGGTCCGAACATGAACTGCTGCTGGAGTTCTCGTTCCGTATGGTCGAGGAGGGCCTGCATCAGTCCGGATCGACTGCCGAAGCGTCGAAATACTGTGCCCTTGCCCACACCCGCACGGCAGGCGACGGCGTCCATGGTGAGTGCGTCGACACCTCGTTCGGCAACAAGTGTGGCTGCGGCGTCGAGCAGAAGTGCCCGGTTACGTGCAGCGTCGCCGCGCTCGACCGGTTGCATGCCGATTCGAGGGAGAGGGGTTGGGGTCACTTGATGAAGGTTACAGGGCGCAGGAATACAAGTGGACCGTGGTCCGTTTAAGCTGATATAACTTTCAATCAGATTCACCCACCGCACCAATCTCGAAGGAAGCACCTCATGTCTCAGAGCAATGTTCTCGTTCTCGTCGGAAGCCTGCGCGCCGGATCCGTCAACCGCCAGCTCGCTGAAACGGCAGTAGCCGCTGCGCCCGAGGGTGCGGCCCTGAGGATTCTCGAAGGCCTTGCCGAGGTGCCGTTCTACAACGAAGACCTCGACGTCGAGGGTGCATCTATCCCGGCCGTCGACGCACTGCGTAACGCCGCCGGTGACGCGGACGGATTCCTTCTCGTCACGCCTGAGTACAACGGCACCATTCCCGCTGTCCTCAAGAACGCCATCGACTGGATCTCGCGTCCGTACGGTGTCGGCGCAGTCACGGGTAAGCCGGTTGCGGTCATCAGCGCATCCCCCAGCGGCAACGGTGCGAAGTGGGCGCACGACGACACGGTCAAGGCTGTCGGCGTTGCCGGCGGCAAGGTCATCGAAGACACCGCTCTGAGTATTGCCAGCACCTTCGACAAGTTCGGCACCGAGCACCCGCGTGAGAACGCCGAGGTTGTTGCTCAGGTCTCCAAGGTTGTCGCAGACCTGGTGGACGCCACCAAGGCGCGCGTCGACGCCTGATCTTTTTGTTCTCCACTCGGGGGCCGTGCCGGAAGGTACGGCCCCCGAGTGCTGTGCTGGATCACAAACCCTCGCGTTCCATGGCCGCGTCGACGGCATCTCTTACGGCCTCGAAGTCCTTGCCTGCCAACATCGCTTCGCCCATTGCCTCATCGATGCGATCCGACACTGCCGCGTACAGGCGTTCCCAATTCTCTTTGTCGCGGCGCCAGTAGCCCATGACATGCATGTCGGTCGCCGGGATTTTCAGAGTGTGCCGAAGGTAGTTGCGTAGGCGGCGCGCGTCAGCTGCCTCGACGGCGCACCAGATGTATCCGGTGCCGTCCGGTCGGGGATTTTCGGTCAGGGCGGCGGCCAGGGCCTCGAGGGTTGAGTCTGTGTCGCTGATCCATCGGTAGTCGACGACGGCGTCTGTTGTGATGGTCTGCTGTTCGCTCGCATCAGGTATCTGCGCGATGACGCGGACGGAGAGTCCGGCGGGCGCTGTCTCGAGAATTCGGCCGAGCGCGGGTAGTGCGGCGTGGTCGGCGACGAGTACGAGTCGCTCTGCGTTCTCGGGCGGACGGAACCATCCGCTGGCCGGCCCGAGTTCGACGGTGTCGCCGGGAGCGGCCGACTCGGCCCAGTGCGCTGCCCCACCGTGGCCGTGGAGAACGAAGTCGATATCGACTTCGCCCGACGAGTGTGTCCATCGACGCACTGTGTAACTACGGGCATGTGGTGGATCGAGGGGGAATCTGACGAGGACTCGTTCGTCGGGCAAACCGCTCGATTCGAAGGTCTTCAAGCCTGATCCGCCGAAGGTTATTCGGCGCATCAGTGGGGTTACCTGCAGCGTTCGTAGGACGGTCGCCTGGTGGTGCTGAGATTCGTCGATCGGGAGTGATTCCACCCCTCTCATGGTAGGGGTGAGACGGCGTTGTGAGGCGTGGTCGGACCCCGGGTATGAATGTGACGGGTGACACGCCGACGCGCGGGAAAAGTGCTTGGAAATATCGGCTCTGATCTGGGTCGACCTGGGAATTCCATCTTTGTGACTCACAACATGTCGCGTTATGTGTTTCTGTCGGCCACTAGGTGTAGTGTCTTGAGCACTGAGAGACCACAACGCGGAACGCTTGAAGCGAGACTCCGGCAATCGGTCTAATCGGTGCTGAACATCACTACATCGGCCTTTGTTGGCTACGCGAAAGAGGGACTCTCAATGAGCATCACCGTCTACACCAAGCCCGCTTGCGTTCAGTGCAATGCCACCTACCGTGCGCTCGACAAGGCCGGTATCGAATACGACATCATCGACATCACCGAGGATGCCGAAGCCCGTGACTACGTCATGGCGCTCGGATACCTCCAGGCACCCGTCGTGGTTGCCGGTGAAGATCACTGGTCGGGCTTCCGCCCTGATCGCATCAAGACCCTGGCCGTCGCTGCTTGAAGTGCATCCGCGCCAGCCGTCGACGAGACAGTCGAGACTGCCGGTGCGTCCGAGTAAGTCCTTCCAGGCACCGTAATGGGAAATGGTGACAACCGATGACTTCGCTGGTCTACTTTTCCAGCGTGTCGGAGAACACCCACCGATTCGTTCAACGTCTCGGACTGCCTGCGACACGTATACCTATCCATGACCGTGACGGCTCATTTCGTGTTGACGAGCCCTATGTACTGATCCTGCCCACCTACGGTGGCGGGGTTACAGTGACAGGCCGCGACACCAGTTATGTGCCCAAGCCGGTCATTCGTTTTTTGAACAATCCACACAACAGGTCGTTGATCAGAGCGGTGATCGCGGCGGGAAACACCAATTTCGGTGAATCCTTTTGCTATGCAGGAAACATCATTTCCCAGAAATGCCACGTTCCTTTTCTGTACCGGTTCGAACTCATGGGCACTGCCGAGGACGTCGAACGGGTACGAGAAGGATTGGGGGAGTTCTGGAATCATCTCGAAGCAGAGAAGGAGAACGGGCAGTGGCGCCAACCATCACTGACACGATCGCGGCTGGAAGCGTAGAGCGTGATGTACGCGGCGGTGATTCCACCAACGGTCTCGACTACCACGCACTCAACGCCATGCTCAACCTGTACGGCACGAACGGCGAGATCCAGTTCGAGATGGATGTCGCGGCAGCTCGTCAGTACTTCCTGCAGCACGTCAACCAGAACACCGTGTTCTTCCACAATCTCGACGAGAAGCTCGACTACCTCGTCGAGGAGAACTACTACGACGCCGAGGTTCTCGACCAGTACTCACGTACGTTCGTGAAGTTCCTGATCGACCACGCGTACTCCAAGAAGTTCCGTTTCCCGACGTTCCTGGGCGCGTTCAAGTACTACACGTCCTACACGCTCAAGACATTTGACGGTAAGCGTTACCTCGAGCGTTTCGAAGATCGTGTGTGCATGGTGGCACTGACGTTGGCTGCCGGTAACGAAGATCTGGCTGTCGAGCTCGTCAACGAGATCATCGCCGGACGCTTCCAGCCCGCCACCCCCACGTTCCTCAACTCCGGCAAGAAGCAGCGTGGCGAGCCCGTGTCCTGCTTCCTGCTGCGCATCGAAGACAACATGGAGTCCATCGGACGTTCCATCAACTCGGCCCTGCAGCTGTCCAAGCGCGGCGGCGGAGTTGCCTTGCTGCTCACCAACATTCGTGAGCACGGCGCCCCCATCAAGAAGATCGAGAACCAGAGCTCGGGTGTCATCCCGATCATGAAGCTCCTCGAAGACTCATTCTCCTACGCCAACCAGCTCGGAGCCCGTCAGGGTGCCGGTGCCGTGTACCTGCACGCGCACCACCCCGACATTTACCGTTTCCTCGACACCAAGCGTGAAAACGCCGACGAGAAGATCCGCATCAAGACGCTCTCCCTCGGCGTCGTCATCCCGGACATCACGTTCGAGCTGGCGAAGAAGAACGAAGACATGTACCTGTTCTCGCCGTACGACGTCGAGCGCATCTACGGTGTCCCGTTCTCCGACATCAACGTCTCCGAGAAGTACTACGAGATGGTCGACGACAAGCGAATTCGCAAGTCCAAGATCAAGGCTCGCGAATTCTTCCAGACCGTCGCCGAGCTGCAGTTCGAATCGGGTTACCCGTACATCATGTTCGAGGACACGGTGAACAAGGCCAACCCCATCGCCGGCAAGATCACGCACTCCAACCTGTGCTCCGAGATCCTGCAGGTCTCCACCCCGTCCGAGTTCAACGAGGATCTGACCTACAGCCACGTCGGCAAGGACATCTCCTGCAACCTGGGCTCGCTGAACATCGCGAAGACCATGGACTCACCGGACTTCGCCAAGACCATCGAGGTCGCGATCCGCGGTTTGACCGCCGTATCGGATCAGACGCACATCTACTCCGTGCCGTCGATCGAGCAGGGCAACAACGATTCCCATGCCATCGGCCTTGGCCAGATGAACCTGCACGGGTACCTCGCACGTGAGCGAATCTTCTACGGCAGCGAAGAAGGCATCGACTTCACGAACATCTACTTCTACACGGTGCTGTTCCACGCCCTGCAGGCATCCAACCGGATTGCCATCGAGCGCGGCTCCTACTTCAAGGGCTTCCCCGAATCGCAGTACGCGTCGGGCGAATTCTTCGACAAGTACACCGACCAGGTGTGGGAGCCGGCAACCGACAAGGTTCGCGGACTCTTCGCCGGCGCCGAACTTCACATCCCCACGCAGGACGACTGGCGCGAGCTGAAGGCGTCGGTGCAGAAGCACGGCATCTACAACCAGAACCTGCAGGCCGTACCGCCCACCGGCTCGATCTCGTACATCAACTACTCCACCAGCTCCATTCACCCGGTGGCGTCGAAGATCGAGATCCGCAAGGAAGGCAAGATCGGTCGCGTCTACTACCCGGCGCCCTACCTGACCAACGACAACCTGGAGTACTACCAGGATGCCTACGAAATCGGGTACGAGAAGATCATCGACACCTATGCTGCCGCAACGCAGCACGTCGACCAGGGCCTGTCCCTGACCCTGTTCTTCAAGGACACCGCCACCACCCGCGACATCAACAAGGCGCAGATCTACGCATGGCGTAAGGGCATCAAGACGCTCTACTACATCCGCCTGCGTCAGATGGCACTCGAAGGCACCGAGGTCGAGGGCTGCGTTTCCTGCATGCTGTAGGTCGCTCCGCCCCCAACCGAACGAAGTGAGGAACTAATGGTCAAGCTGGTCAGTCGCGTTTCCGCGATCAACTGGAATCGCGTCCAGGACGAGAAGGATGCCGAGGTGTGGGATCGCCTCGTCAGCAACTTCTGGCTGCCCGAAAAGGTGCCGGTCTCCAACGACATCCCGTCCTGGGGAACTCTGACCGCTCCCGAGAAGCAGCTCACGATGCGTGTTTTCACGGGTCTGACACTGCTCGACACCATTCAGGGAACCGTCGGCGCCGTCAGCCTCATCCCCGACGCCATCACCCCCCACGAAGAAGCGGTGTACACCAACATCGCCTTCATGGAATCGGTGCACGCCAAGAGCTACAGCTCGATCTTCTCGACGCTGTGCTCCACCCCGGACATCGACGACGCATTCCGCTGGTCGGAAGAGAACCCCAACCTGCAGCGCAAGGCGCAGATCGTTCTCGACTACTACAACGGTGAGTCGCCGCTCAAGCGCAAGGTCGCGTCGACGCTGCTCGAGAGCTTCCTCTTCTACTCCGGTTTCTACCTGCCGATGTACTGGTCCTCACGGGCCAAGCTCACCAACACGGCTGACCTCATTCGCCTCATCATCCGCGACGAGGCCGTGCACGGTTACTACATCGGCTACAAGTACCAGAAGGGTCTCGAGCAGCTCTCCGAGGCCGAGCGCGAAGAGCTCAAGAACTACACGTTCGAGCTGCTTTTCGAGCTGTACGAGAACGAGGTCGAGTACACCCAGGACCTCTACGACGAGGTGGGTCTGACCGAAGACGTCAAGAAGTTCCTGCGTTACAACGCCAACAAGGCCCTCAACAACCTCGGTTACGAAGGCCTCTTCCCGAAGGACGAGACGGACGTCAATCCGGCTATCCTCTCGGCACTTTCACCCAACGCCGACGAGAATCACGACTTCTTCTCCGGCTCGGGAAGCTCCTACGTCATCGGCAAGGCAATAAACACCGAAGACGACGACTGGGATTTCTAGAGCGAAATCCCTTAGAAAAGACTCTGGGGTGAGCACGCCAATGCTCACCCCAGCGAGGATCGCTTACGCAACCCGTGTAGCAACGCCAGCGTAACGGTCCTCTCAACCGCATCGCAACCTCAGATTCTGAGGTCGATGCAACATCCTGGGAAATCTTCCTTGGATGGGAGACCAGCCTCACCCGGATGGGTGCAGGCGATACCGTGAAAGGCTGGCCAAAGTGCCTTCCATCACCGATCACTACGGGATCTCTGGTCCCGTTCCGTTTGTAGATGTTGATGTATCCATCGACAACCGACTCTTTGTCGATCCCCGTGCAATCCGCCTGCAAGGAGACTCAAACCCGTTCGCGCGCGAAGCGAATCGGTGTACCGAGACGTTCTTTTCCCAGGTTTCTCGGTGTGTCTTATCGCCGAGCACTGCGGATCACAGTTTCGGCCGACGTCTGTTGCAACAGTTCGAGGAGCCCTGGGAGACTCGCCTCGGTCTTGCTGTGAGTAGCTTCAGTGGGCACGGCGGAGCTGATGACGTGGGAATGCGCATGTGGGACACACTTGCAAATAACGTGGAGGCGTTGCTACGCGTCGGGTTGCTCCGCGAGGTCGAAGATTTGCCGCTGTTCGTCGAAGGCATTGATCGAGATATTATGTCCGACATCACAACTCGTATCATCTTCGCTCCACTCGCGGCATTCACGGCGGATGTCGTGGCGTCATATCCGCACTTCAAAGCTCATGGGCATCAGACTAAGACGTATCTGCGTCAGGTCTGGGATCCGTCGCAAGCGGACTGGGCGAGGGAGTCACTTCACCTTCCAGTCGTGGACGGCAAGCCGCTACTTTTGGTACCGAAGGAATGGGTATCGACCCATCTGTTGATGTCTGCGGGTCGATACTACGAAACGAGTGTCCTGACATACGCCCAGCTTGAACAGGCCGTGTACTCCCGTAGCGGAAAACTGCTCACCACGCCGAAGCGGTTGCTGAAGAAGCAACCGGGGCTTGGTAGGGGGCGTATGACTAACTTGAGTGTGACTCGACGTGCAGTTGGCAACGATGATGACTTGTTGGCGTCATTCAAGTCATTCGTCGATTTGCGATGGTTGCAGAGGCGGCGAGAGTTCGCTAGTGCGGTTGTCGCCTAGCGGCGAGTCCAACGACGAAGCCCGATTCCTGCTCACGCGGGAATCGGGCTTCGGTCGTTGAAGGGGAGTGGGGGCTAGCGCGAGAACCAGGCTTCTGCGTTGTCCTGCAACGCTTTTTCGAGACGCAGGCGTGAGGTATCAGTCAGGTCCGACGGAAGGTCGTCCGGCGCAAACCAGGCGACCTCGAGGTTCTCGTCGTCCGCGACATGGGCGTCGCCGCCTGTCCATCGGGCGAGGAAACAGACGTCCAGGTACTGCGTCACGTCGCCGTTCGGATACGTAATGGGCTCTGTGACATCAACACTCGTGATGCGGATCAACTCCGCGTCGACACCCGTTTCTTCCTTGGCTTCGCGCACAGCGGCCGACGCCGGCTCCTCGCCCGGCTCCAGAACACCCGAGACGACGGCCCACTGGCCGTTGTCGGCCCGGCGGGTAAGCAGGACCCGTCCGGCATCGTCGCGAATCACGACGCTCACTCCGGACAGCCAGAGCGGCGCGTGACCGACCTTCTCGCGCAAGGCGACTATGAACTCCGGAACCGGCACGAAATCAGCTCGCGTATCCGTTGAGGGTGCGTTGCAGATCAGCGAGCATTGCGTACGCGGCAGTGATTCCGTTGCCACTCCAAATTGGGTCCTCGGCGACGAATACGCGGTTGCCGGAGGCCGCGCCGAGTTCTCGCCACTGATCACTCTTCATGACCTCGGTGCCATATTCGAGCCCGCTGGGACCGTGGAACATTACGTAGATCAGGTCACCGTCGGCTGAACTGAGATCATCGGTCGGAACCACGGCAGTTGTTGTGTCCGTGAGCCGTTGGGCCGGTGGGCGTTGGGCACCGATGTCGCTGAGAACCTGACCCGCAAATGTCGCCGGTCCTTCGATCTCGAGATCTCGAGCGCCGAAACGGACTACCGATGCCTGGGTTTGCGCCGCATTCAGTGCCTCACCCAGTTGCCGGGCGTCCTGTTGATACCGATCCAACTGCGCTGTCGCGGCGGCAGAGCGCCCGAGGGCTTGGCCGGACAAAGCAAATTGCGCTTTCCAATACACCGGATCGGACCCGGCAAAAACCGTCGGCGCAACCGCATTGAGCTGTGAATACAGATCGGCGGACGAGGGCGACGATCCGAGGATTACGTCCGGGGCGGCTGCCTTGATCGCATTGACGTCGGGAGCACTGACGGGGCCGACGCTCGGAATCTCGGAGATACCGAAACCGAGGTACGACGGCTGCGGAGAATCAACGCCGGTAGTGGCGCCCACCACACGTTCCCACAATCCCAATGCGCACACTGCGTCCATCGAGGCGCTGTCGAGCACCACGATCCGCTGCGGATCCGAAGGCACTTCGGCCACGCCGGCTGTATGAACGACGTGGCGTTTCACGGCCGGACCGGCGCCGGCGTCGGGCGCTGTCGCCGCGGGGCACGCCGTCGCGGTATCGCGCTCGATTCCCAGGACCGCTGCTCCGACGATCGACGTCGTCGTGCGGACGATGGTGCTGGCAGCGTCGTCGGTGGAATCCGAGGAACAACCAGCGAGAACGAGCAGTGCGGCTGCGATACCGAGAACCGATGTACGGCGGACGGCAGTACGGACGGCAGTGCGGGGGAGAGTCGTGCGGGAGAGGGACGTGCGGGAGAGAACAGACAAGTCGACGGCTTCCTGTGTGGGCGGGCGCCGCTTTAGGTTAGCTGTTCGACTTGTTCAGCTCGAACGTATCCGAGAGGTCGTCGAGGATGAGGTGTGCGCCTTGAATGCTGACCGGTGACATCCAGCGCGAATCGTCGACGTCGATTGTGCGGCCGCGCAGTGTCTGCCACAGCGGGCTGGTGAGGAACGGCTTCGCGGCTTCGGCGCTCTTGCCTTCCGGATCCTGCCAAGTACTGACGAAGATGATGTCGGCGTCGGCCTCGTTGATCAGCTCGGGGCTGATCTTCATCATGATGTTTCCGGGATCAGCGGGGTCGGCTCCCTGGTTGGTGGGACGCGTGAGGCCGGCGTCCTCGAGGACGATGCCACTGAACGAGGTGGTGCGGTAAAGGCGTGCTGTCGGTTCGCCGGCAAAGCGGACGACGGAGATGACGGGGTTGTTCGCCTTCTCGTTGATGCTCTTGCCGACAGTAGCCGCGCGGGTTTCGTATTCGGTAATTTTCTCTTCGGCCAGTGACTCCTTACCGAGTGCCTCGCCGACCAGCCGGATGTTCTCCTTCCACGTCGGTCCTGTTGTCTGAGTGAAGACGGTCGGTGCGATTGCGGAGAGCTTGTCGTAGTTCTTTCCGTCGCGAACTTCGGCCGAGATGATCAGGTCCGGTTGCAGGGCGGCGATCTTCTCGAGGCTGACACTGCCCACCGTGCCGACAGACACAGCGTCGGCCGCGAACTCGTCGCGAGTTGTTCCCAGGTAGTCGGGGAGTCCCGGCTCGCGGTAGTCGGTGTAGCCGACCAGGGGAGACTCGAGAAGGAGTACAGCGTCCGTGAAGCTGTTGTCGAGTGTGACGATGCGCTGGGGTGCCGACTGGATTTCGGTGCTTCCGCGGAAGTGTTCGACGCTGCGTGGGAACTCTCCGGACTCGGAGGACGGACTCGCGCTCGTCGTGGGTTCGTTGCTCGAGCACGCTGGAACAAGTACCGCGATGGTGGCCGCGATCGCCGCGACAGCGGCGCGGCGGGGGAGAAACTTCACTGAATTTCCACTCCTGACATTTACTTAGGTAAGCATGACCTTAACAAGAGGATTTGATGGAATTGCAACCCCGGTGGTCGTGGGCGTTCGGCGCGACACGCCGAAACTCGAGATCGCAGAAATCGCAGCGGGAACACAAACCGCAGGTCGATCGTTCTGCGGGCGGGAAAACGGTCCCTCGAGTACGACGCTGAGTAGGACCGGGTCGCGGGGCGTCCGAGTCAAGGTCTACGATTCGATGAGCGCAAGCCAGAAGCCGTTTCCCGCAGCCCGGGTGACGGACCCTGCGGCGCGGCCGAAGGCTTTGTAACGGAGCCCGAGGAGCGACCAAAGGCACATTCAGGAGGATCAGTGACTGCCGTAGCGCCCCAGCCAGTCCCCGCGATAGCTGCAGCTAGGCCTTACCCGCCGCGGCAGGGACCCAAGGGCTCATTCATTTTCAAGATGATTACGACCACCGACCCCAAGGTGCTCGGAATCATGTACTTGGCGACTTCCATCGCCTTCTTCCTCATCGGTGGCCTGATGGCCCTGATGATGCGTGCCGAGCTTGCTGTGCCCGGCATGCAGTTCCTTTCCAATGAACAGTTCAACCAGCTGTTCACCATGCACGGCACCATCATGCTGCTGCTGTACGCGACGCCGATCGTCTTCGGCTTCGCCAACTACATTCTTCCGCTGCAGATTGGCGCGCCCGACGTGGCGTTCCCGCGTCTGAACGCGTTCAGCTACTGGCTGTACCTGTTCGGCGCGATCATCGCGACAGCCGGATTCGTAACCCCCGGTGGTGCAGCCGACTTCGGTTGGACCGCCTACACCCCGCTCACGAATGCACTGCATTCGCCGGGCGTCGGCGCTGACCTGTGGATCATGGGTCTCGCTGTCGGTGGCCTCGGAACCATCCTCGGTGGCGTCAACATGATCACCACGGTGATCTGCCTGCGTGCACCCGGTATGACCATGTTCCGCATGCCGATCTTCACCTGGAACATCTTCATCACCAGCATTCTGATTCTGCTGGCGTTCCCGCTGCTGACCGCTGCACTGCTCGGCCTGTTCGTCGACCGACATCTGGGTGGTCACATCTTCGACCCGGCAACGGGCGGTGTGTTGCTGTGGCAGCACCTGTTCTGGTTCTTCGGTCACCCCGAGGTGTACATCATCGCGCTGCCGTTCTTCGGCATCGTCTCGGAGATCTTCCCGGTCTTCAGCCGTAAGCCGATCTTCGGCTACAGCGGCCTGGTGTACGCAACGCTGGCCATCGCAGCCCTGTCGATCGCAGTGTGGGCTCACCACATGTACGCAACCGGTGCTGTTCTGCTGCCGTACTTCTCGTTCATGACGTTCTTGATCGCAGTGCCGACAGGCGTGAAGATATTCAACTGGATCGGAACTATGTGGAAGGGGCAGTTGACCTTCGAGTCGCCGATGCTCTTCTCGATCGGCTTCCTGGTCACCTTCCTCTTCGGCGGCCTGTCGGGCGTCATCCTTGCAAGCCCGCCGCTCGACTTCCACGTCACGGACAGCTACTTCGTTGTCGCCCACTTCCACTACGTGGTCTTCGGCACCGTCGTGTTCGCTACCTACGCCGGTATCTACTTCTGGTTCCCGAAGATGACCGGCCGCATGATGGACGAGCGCCTCGGCAAGTGGCACTTCTGGACCACGTTCGTCGGATTCCACGGCACGTTCCTCGTGCAGCACTGGTTGGGTGCCGAAGGTATGCCGCGTCGTTACGCCGACTACCTACCCAGCGATGGTTTCACCGTGCTGAACTCGGTATCGACAATCTTCGCCTTCGTTCTCGGCGCCTCCACGTTGCCGTTCCTCTGGAATGTCTTCAAGAGCTACCGATATGGCGAAGTTGTCACGGTCGACGATCCGTGGGGCTACGGAAACTCGCTCGAATGGGCAACCAGTTGCCCGCCGCCGCGCCACAACTTCACCGAGTTGCCGCGCATCCGCAGCGAGCGTCCGGCATTCGAACTGCACTACCCGCACATGGTTGAGCGGATGCGCGCAGAAGCGCACGTCGGCGTCGGCCACAACAGTAAGAACGACGCCCTCGAAGGCAGTTCTCACTAGATTTACATAGGTCAACGAAAAGGCCCCGCCCGAGCAACGGGCGGGGCCTTTTCGCTTGTCCGGTACGCCCTTGGCACAATAGGTGTCGATCACGACGCGAGTTAAAAGAAACGATCGGAGTTCTCGGTGGGTGCCTCTGACACCACTGTTCTGGTGACTGTGACCGGGCCTGACCGGCCCGGCGTCACCTCGGTACTGTTCGCCGCACTGTCGCGGCACGATGTGAACCTGCTCGACGTCGAGCAGGTGGTGATCCGAGGCAGGCTGACGCTCGGCGTTCTCGTCGTGTGCCCGAATGATCCGGAAGCGCTGCAAGAAGAACTTGACCAAGCCATGGCGACGGTCGGTATGAACATCGACGTCGAAATCGGTGTCGAGCCCGGACGGCCTGCAGTTTCCACACACGCGGTTGTAGTTCTGGGCAGTCCGGTCAATGCCCGCGCCATGCGCGGCGTTTCTCGCGAGTTGGCCAAGCAGGGTGCCAACATCGACTCCATTCGAGGCGTCGCGGACTACCCGGTCACCGGCTTGGAATTGAGTGTCACCTCTGCGGGCGACGCAGATTCGGACGCTCGATTGCGTACCGGTCTCGCGGAAGTTGCTGCCCTCGAAAACGTGGATATTGCAGTTGAGCGTGCCGGCCTAGCGAGGCGTGCCAAGCGACTCATCGTGTTCGACGTCGACTCGACGCTCGTTCAGGGTGAGGTCATCGAGATGCTTGCCGCCAAGGCCGGTGTCGAAGAAGAGGTTCGGGCAGTCACGGAAGCTGCGATGCGCGGCGAAATCGACTTCACCGAATCGCTGCATCAGCGTGTGGCAACACTTGCCGGGTTGGACGCTTCGGTTATCGACGAGGTGGCCGCGAGCATCGAACTGACACCGGGGGCGCGCACCACGATCCGCACCCTGCGTCGACTCGGCTTCCATTGCGGTGTTGTGTCCGGCGGATTCCGTCAGGTCATCGAAGGCCTTGCACACGAACTCGAATTGGACTTCGTGCACGCGAACACCCTCGAGATCGTCGACGGCAAGTTGACGGGCCGCGTTATCGGCGAGATCGTCGACCGTGCAGCCAAAGCCGTTGCTCTGCGTAAGTTCGCCGACCAGGTCGGCGTTCCCATGGAACAGACAGTTGCTGTCGGTGACGGTGCCAACGACATCGACATGCTCAACGCTGCCGGCCTGGGCGTGGCATTCAACGCCAAGCCGGCGCTGCGTGAGGTCGCCGACGCGGCACTCTCGCATCCGTTCCTCGATGCGGTGCTCTTTATTCTCGGAGTGACTCGCGACGAGGTCGAAGCTGCCGACGCTGAAGACGGCGGAGTTCGGCGCGTACCGCTCCCATGAGCCTGATTGACCCGCTCGATGCTGACAACACGGTGATGGCGGGACCGGACGCGCTCTGGCGCGCCCGGCACGCCGTGTTGGCTGCAGGGTACGGCGGTCGCCCTGATCCGACTGATCCGGCCCGGGTGTTGGCTATGCCGATCGTTCTCCACATCCCGAAAGCTGATCCGCCGCCGCGTAGTTCGCTCCTGGAAGCGGCAGCATCGGCGGCAGTGGCATTGTGCCTCGACGATCGTGTGGGGATTTCCGAGGATGGCGAGCCGGGGCCGTGGCAGGAAGACTTCACGGCCTGGGTGAGCGGACGGATCCGGAAGGTGTCGAGACGGGCGCGGGGAGCGCAGTGGCTCGCGGCTCAGGAAGTGGCCGGAATCACCGTCGAGGTGGGCGGTGCGCAGGCGCGGGCATTGGTGCCCGGGCCGGTCGGTGATCTTGATCCGCGGATCAAGAAGATGCAGATCGGTGGGACGGATCTAGACCACGACAAGCCTGGTGCTCCGGAACCGGGGTTGCCGGTGTTGTGGATCGCTTCTGCGCTGGAGATGACCGTCGGCAAGGCAGCTGCTCAGGTCGGTCATGCGTCAATGTTGTTGGCAGCGAACATGACTGACGACGAAGCCTGGCGATGGGCCCAAACTGGCTTCCGATGCTCGGTGCGTGACGCAGATGCGACGCAATGGGCGCAGGCAGTTGCGCGCCTGGAGAAGTCCGAGGCCATTGCGGTTCGTGACGCGGGCTATACCGAAGTGGCACCCGGTTCGATGACCGTGATTGCGGTTCCCAACTAAGGCTTCTCGACCAGTCCAGTATCGGCAACTTGGCTATGGGTTAAGTGGCCAGTGTCGTTCAGGCTGGTCGAGTGTTGAAATCAGTGCGTGTACCAGCCTTGGCTCGGAGACTCTCCTCGCTCTTCTTCGGTCTCTGGTTGTACGGCTTCTCGATGGCCATGATGATTACCGCCGGCCTCGGGCTCGATCCCTGGGATGTGTTCCATCAGGGTGTGGCCGAACGTGTCTCGATGAGTTTTGGTGTGATTACGGCAATAACGGGAGTCGTTGTACTGCTGCTGTGGATCCCGCTCCGTCAACGGCCGGGTTTCGGAACTATCGCCAACGTGGTTGTCATCGCTATCGCAGTGGATACCTCACTGGCCTTCTTGCCGGAGTTCAATTCCATGCCAGTTCGCATCTTCATGCTGGTGGCCGGCGTTCTTCTCAACGGACTGGCCAGCGTTCTGTATATCGGTGCGGGGATGGGGCCCGGTCCGCGTGACGGGTTGATGACCGGATTTGTTGCGCGCACCGGACTGTCCGTGCGGCTCGTGCGAACCACCATTGAAATCGTCGTTCTGGCAACCGGTTGGCTCCTCGGTGGCACCGTCGGAGTGGGAACCGTGTTGTATGCCTTGGGGATCGGGCCCACTATTCAGCTATTGATCAAGGTACTTCCTCGCTCGATGACTGCAGCCGTGATGCATGGCGGTGTCACCGGTGACGGAGAACCGGCGCGCAAGGTCAACGCGGTGGGACTTGTCTGAAGTTCGCCGGCGTCGGTGGGAGGCATCGGTGGGAGACATCGACATGTTCCTCGATGCTTACGGTCGGACGTACATATAATTCTCCTATGGTGTGCGCTTGGCCGTTGACGGGACGCGCCGACGAGTTGCGCCTTGTCGAGGCGGCAGTTTCCGGGACCGGGGGCCATGGCGGAGTGGTGGTGGTCGGCCCGGCGGGCGTCGGCAAGAGTCGACTCGCACGGGAAGTGCTGGCGTCGGCCGCAGCCAAAGGATGCGTGGTGCGGTGGGCAGTAGCCACAGCGTCCGCGCGCTCGTTACCGCTGGGTGCGTTTACGGAGTGGACGGGTGCTCCCACCACAGATCCTCTGCAACTGGTCCGCGGAGTGATCGGTGCGCTGACCGACCGATCCAATGGAGCCGACGTCGTTGTCGGTGTCGATGATGCTCACTTGCTCGATGACCTGTCCGCGTTCGTGCTGCACCAGCTGGTGCTGCGTGGCGCAGCGAAGGTGATCGTGACCGTCCGCCGCGGCGAACCCGTACCGGACGCCGTGCAGGCGTTATGGAAGGACGAGCGTCTCGACCGGCTCGAACTGCATCCACTGTCGCAGTCCGAATCGACGGCCCTCGTGCGGGCAGCACTCGGCGGGACCCTCGATCCCAGCGACATGCGGCGGCTGTGGAAGCTCACCCGTGGCAATGTGCTCTACCTGCGCAACATAGTCGAGCAGGAGCTTGCCGGAGGTCGCCTCACCGAGTGCGGCGGGCTGTGGAGCTGGTCGGGTGAGCCAGTCTCCTCCCCAGGCCTGATCGAATTGATCGAGTCACGAATGGGGGTGCTTCCGCAGCCGATCGCGGAGGTCGTCGATGTGCTCGCGGTCGGGGAACCACTCGATACCGCAGTCCTTGCACGGATCACCGACCGGGATGCGGTCGAGGAGGCTGATGCGCGGGGGTTGATCGCCCTGGAGCGGTCCGGGACCGGGACGCAGCTGCAGGCGCGTGTGGCGCACCCGCTGTACGGAGAGGTGCGTCGAGCGCGGGCGGCACCGTCGCGGATGCGCAGACTGCGGGGCGAGGTTGCAACAGCATTGGCTGAGATCGGGGGCGACGACATGCGGGTCACCGTCCGCCGCGCGGCGCTGAGCCTGGACTCGGATCTCGCCGTCGATCCCGAGCTGTACACCAAGGCGGCTAATGGCGCGATCTGGCTGGCAGACCTGGTGCTCGCGGAAAGGCTGGCCGCTGCCGCGATGACGGTAGGTGGCGGCGTTGAAGCGAGTTATATTCGCGCCCATGCGCTTTCATGGCTCAGTCGCGGTGAAGAGGCGGACGCTGTGCTAGCCGGAATTCCGACGGCGGGATTCTCCGCTTCCGAGAAGTCACGGCTCGTATTTCTTCGGGCGATCAACCTGATCTGGGCTCTCGGGCGCCCCTCGGTAGCGAAGGCGCTCATCGACGACACTGTCTCGATTGCGTCACCGAATGGTCTGCCGGTTCTCGCAGCATTTCACACGGTCTACTGGGCGTCGGGGGGACGCCCGGTAGACGCGATCGAGCCGGTACGCAGGCTGAAGCTGACCGTCCTCCCCGATGTCGTGGCAGCGGTAACCCTGTGGGCGACTATTGTTGCGCTGGGCGATGCCGGCCGGGCGGACGACGCTGAGTCCACTGCCGAGAAGGGCTATGCCTTGGTCGCGCGGTCGTTCGAGGCAGCGCAGATGCGATTCGTCCTTGTAGACGCACACGTCGGTGCACTATTGCTGGCCGGGCGGATCGCAGCCGCACAAGACGCCGCCGATCGTCTGCAGCAATTGGCCATTGATCTGCCCGGGTCCGCGCACATCCTCGGCATTGCAATCGCTGGTCGAGCTGTGTTGGGGGCGGGCCAGATCGCCACTGCACTGCCGCTCCTCGACCTGGCGGTCCTGGCACTGCACGCTTCCGGCGAAACGAATGGGTTCGGCTATCGCTACCAGATTGGACGAACCCAAGCCCTCGCTCTGTCCGGGGATCGAATTGCCGCGGCACAGGCGCTGATCGAACTCGACGAGCTTCGGCACCCTGGCTGGGCCTATCTCGAGCCGGAGCGTCTCCTTGCAGTCGCGTGGGTGTCGGCCACCGACGGTGCAGTGAGCGAAGCGACCGCGATGTGCAGGAGCGCAGCCGAGAGTGCCCGCGCGAATGGCCAATTGGCGCGTGAGGTGCACTGTCTGCAGACGGCAACGCAGTTCGGGGACCGGACGACGGTGGCACGGTTGACGCATCTGGCAACTATGGTCGACGGTCCGCGCGCGCCCGCCGCCGCGGCGTTCGCCTCCGCTCTCGCCGCCGAAGACGGTGCCGCCCTGCATGCGGCTTCGGTCCAACTCGAGAAGATGGGGGACTTGTTGGCTGCCGCGGACGCCGCCGCCCTCGCCGCCGTCGCCTATCGACATCACGACCTACGCGGATCGGCCATCACGTCCACTTCTCGCGCGAACAGAATCGCTCGAGAGTGCGGCGGTCCCACCACTCCCGCAATGCAAGAAGCGCTGCAGCCGGTACCGCTTACCTCACGAGAACGTGAGATCGTCTCCCTCGTTAGTTTGGGTCTGTCGAACCGCGACATCGCCGAACGCCTCACACTCTCGGTCAGAACAGTCGAAGGCCATTTATACCGTGCGACAGCCAAAACCGGGGCCCGCAGTCGCGAAGAATTGGGCGCCACCCTGCACGGGGACTGAACAGACGGGCGACGAGGTGAATACACGGCATGCCACCGGCCGAGATGCCCTGAGGGCCAAGTTTTTCGGGAAGACTGTTCAGTGCGAGGGACGCACCGTCGACTTGGAATAGCCCGTTTCCACAGTGTGCGGGTTTGCCTGTCGCCGGCTGGCCCACAGCACACGTTCCAGGGTAGGCGGCTTCATGAGTGAATTCGGGTGGTCAAGGAGATTGATTACGCGCAAGAATGCGGCTCCGACTCGGGGATCTATTGCGGCAGCGCGGTGTACGCGGCCGACATACGCATTCGTCATCCGAATCTTGGCGGTTCGCTTGCCTTCGATGAACGGCATGCGCAGGTCCGTGTTGCAGGCCATCTCCCAGGCTTCATCGAGAATCGGAGTGGAATTCCGTAAGAACCTGTCGGTGACACGGTGGTTGTCTCTGATGTGGCGGATCTCTCGCTGGAGGCACTTGCGCAAGATGAGTGCCTCGAGTGCTGCGACGGTCATACCCTGCCCGTAGACCGGGTTGAAGCTGCACATGGTGTCGCCGAACGGAATGTAGCCGTCGGGCAGTGGAGCGCTTTCGAAATGCCGACGCACGGTACTGGGGACCCGATATCGAACACCCTCGTCGAGCGGATGCGCGTGGGAAAGCAACTCCCCGAACTCGGGTGCCGGAAGTGATCTGGCGTAATCGACGAAACCTTCGGCGTCCAATGGCGGTTCGTCGTCCCGGTATCCGGCGAGAGTGACTACCCAGTCGTCATTCTCCTGTGCCATCATCAATCCGCCGCGGGGAAGCTCCGGGGTGCCCATCACCCCGACCCCAAGGTCTCCGTCCAGGTGGGACGGTTCACGTCGATAATGACGAGTGCCGTAGGCGAGGTGGATCGGAAGTTTCTCCTCTCGCGGCCGGTTGAAGCCGAGCGATTCGAGCCACCCTTGGGTTTCGGAGCTACGCCCGGAGGCATCGACGACCAGGTCGGAAGCGATGACGGTATCCGTGATGTTCTTCGACGGGACGCTCACGGCAAGTCCGGTAACCCGCCGGTGTTGCGGGTCAGTCGTGATCCGGCGGGCGGTACACCGGTCGATGATTTCCACATTGGGGAGCGCTTGCACCAGGTTGCGCAGGTACCACTCGACGAGGGGTCGGCTCGCCATGAGCACCGGGATTCCGGATGCACCTTTGGCCCACCGATGGCCATCGGCAATCCAGCGGAAGTCGGCCTGCAAATCTCCGTTAGGCGCACCACAGCGGAGAAGATCCTCGGCGAGGCCGGGGAACAGGTCCTCCATCGCAGTTCTGCCCCGAGTGGCCAAGACGTGCGCGTGACGGGCTTGCGGCACGCAACGGCGTGCCACGGGGGCGTCTGGGAGTGCGTCTCGTTCAACGACGGTCACGTCGTCGAAGAACTCGCTCAGCACCCGGGCGGCCAAGAGTCCGCCCATTCCTGCCCCGATCACGACTGCATATGAGGTTGTTGTCATGTCAACCATCTGCTTTCGATCTGTGTTTGTATCAGACACTTAGGTCCCAGATCTCATCGTCCAAGCAATGAATGGGGTGGGTGTGAGTAGTCGACTACCTCATTTTCGCAGACTTCAGTGGCAGCCTCGACCTAGCTTCGGTCCGAACGCAAAGCCAACACGGTCGGGCCGGTGAGCCACAGTATGGCACCGGGTGGAAGGGGATTTGTCGATTCCGGTTCCCCCGTGGCCCTGGATGAATCGAAGGTGGGAGTCAGTGAACCGTCGAACGATTCCGGGGTTCCGACGGTGATCTGAATCGGCCCACCGGAATGCAGGATCAGAAGCCAACTGCTATCTGCGAGAGGACTTCCGGACGCCGTGTGTGAGCGGACATCGGCGCCGTCGATCCAAGCCTGCACTGTGCGGTTGCGCTCGTCGTACCAAGCGGCATCGTCGAACTCCGTACCTGATGCGTTGAACCACACCAGGTCGGGATGGTCGGTTCGGCGTCGGCCTTCGAAGAACTCGGGTTGCCGCAGGGCGGGCGCGGATCGGCGCAGAGCGAGTGCGCGAGAGACGAAACTGATCAATTCCTTGTCAGCGTTTCCCCAGTCAAGGGGCCACGACTGAGCTGAAGTAGCAAGAGCAGGAACACAATACGCATTATTGTTACCTCCGAGGCTGTGCCCGAACTCGTCGCCGGCAGTGAGCATCGGGGTGCCGGTGGAGAGGATCAACGTCGCCAGAAGTGCGCGGACATGTCGACGGCGGGCTTCGATGATCGCGGGATCGTCACTGTCACCCTCGATTCCGTGGTTGAACGAATCGTTGTGATCAGCACCGTCTCGATTGTCCTCACCGTTGGCGTCGTTGTGCTTGTTGTTGTACGACACCAGATCAGCGGCGGTGAAGCCGTCGTGGGCGGTGATGAAGTTGATCGACGCCCACGGTCGGCGTCCGTTGCCGGCGAAAATATCCTCTGAACCGGCCAGTCGTGACGCGACTTCCCGAACGCTGGAACCGCCGTTCCAAAATGTTCGAATATTGCTGCGGTACTTGTCATTCCACTCGGACCATTGCAAGCCGAAATTACCCACCTGGTAGCCGCCGGCTGTTGCGTCCCACGGTTCGGCGATCAGTTTGCACCGCGTCAGGATCGGGTCGGAAGAGATCGCGGACAGTACTGAGGCGCGAGGGTCGAAGGCGCCGCCGCGAGGCCGTCCCAGTGCGCTCGCAAGGTCGAAGCGGAAACCGTCGACGCCCATCTCGCCCGCCCAGTAGCGCAGGCTGTCGGTGATCATCCGAACTGAGATGGGGGAGGAGGCGTCGACGGTATTGCCGCATCCGGTGAGGTCGATATCGTGGCCTTCGTCGCCGAGGAGGTAGTAGCCGGGTGCATCCAATCCTCGCCAGCTGACACTGATTCCGCCGACACCCTGCTCGCAGGTGTGGTTGTAGACGACGTCGAGAATGACTTCGATACCCGCCCGATGCAGAGCGTCGACCATGATGCGAAACTCGGGAACCTCATTGCCCGGAGTGGCTGCGTAACCAGGGTGTGGCGCAAAGTACGATGCCGTCGAATAGCCCCAGTGGTTGTGCATTCCACGGTCACGCACGCTCTGCTCGGTCAGAAATGCCTGCACGGGAAGAAGTTCCACGGCTGTGACGCCGAGGAGAAGAAGGTGCTCGATTACTGCCGGGGCTGCTAGTCCGAGATACGTACCCCGATGCGCCGGCAGGACGTCGGGATGAGTTGCGGTGAAGGCGCCAACGTGAAGTTCGTAGATCACCGTCTCTTCCCACGGTGTTTCAAGTCGATCTGTCGACGCGACCAGGCCGGCAGTTACCACGGAGAGCGGCACCTGGCCGAGGGAATCAGATGCGGACGGTTCACCGAACGGATCGCCTTCGTAGGCCCGCAGTGCGTTGAAGTCGCCGAGTTCACCCTCGATGCGCCGCGCCCAGGGATCGATCAGGAGCTTGTTCGGATTGAACCGCAAGCCGGCGCGGGGGTTCCACGGCCCGTCGGCACGGATCCCGTAACGCTGCCCGGCTCCGACTCCGCCGATCACGCCGTGCCAGATTCCGTACGTCTGCTGTCGGAGGTCGACGCGCTTCTCGTTTCCGCCGTCGTCGATCAGGCAGATTTGCACCGCGGTGGCATCCGGAGAATGCGCGGAAAACTGGGTTCCACCACCGACGACTGTGGCTCCCAGCGGGTAGGGAGAACCGGGGAGCGGGGTGTGAGATTCATCGAGAGGCGACACGCGAGTAGATCCTGCCGTGGATGGCTGGAGAATGTGCGGGAAGATGTTCGGGTGCCACTACCTGATCCTGATCTGCTCATCGATTTCGACGACGTCCTCATCCGCCGCGGCGGGTCCACTCTGGTGGGTCCGGTGACCTGGAAGGTGGAGCTCGACGAGCGATGGGTGGTGCTCGGCCCCAATGGTGCGGGCAAGACGTCGCTGCTCCGTATCGCCGCCGGCGAGGTGTTTCCCACCAGCGGGACCGCGCATCTGCTGGGGAAGGTGCTCGGGCGAGTCGATATCAACGAGCTCAAGCCGCGCATCGGTTTGTCGTCGTCCGCTCTGGCAAGTCGTGTGCCCGCCGACGAGAAGGTCAGTGACCTGGTGGTCTCCGCGGGATACGCGGTCCTGGGTCGGTGGCGTGAGGAGTACGAGGCCCTGGACACCACGCGCGCCGTCGAGATGCTCGAAAGCCTTGGTGCCGAACACCTCGCCGACCGCACCTACGGAACACTGTCCGAGGGTGAGCGCAAGCGAGTGCTCATCGCGCGTGCCCTGATGACCGACCCCGAACTGCTGCTGCTCGACGAGCCGGCTGCCGGACTCGACCTGGGGGGACGCGAAGAACTGGTGGCACGACTCACCGAACTCGCCGCCGATCCCGACGCGCCCGCCATCGTCCTGATCACCCACCACGTCGAAGAAATCCCGCCGGGATTCACCCACGCCCTCCTGCTCAAGGAAGGTGGTGTCGTCGCGCAAGGACTGATCGAGGACGTCATCACGGCTGAGAACCTCAGCAACGCGTTCAGTCAGTTGATCAGTCTGGATTCGGTGGACGGCCGGTACTTCGCTCGTCGTGCGCGGCCGTCGGGTGCACACCGCGCCTGAGTGAGTGGGACCTGAGATGGGGCGTAGATCACATATCGCGTAAGTTCCGGAAACATGGCTAACGAGTTTGAGGACGCAGTCCCTACACCCAAAGATGCATCGACCGTGATTTTGGTTCGCGATGCCGCACCAGGGATCGAAATCTTCCTGCTCCAGCGGGTGCAGGGGATGGCGTTTGCCGGCGGAATGACGGTGTTCCCCGGCGGCGGCGTCGACAAGTCCGACGCTACAGCCGACGTTCAGTGGGCCGGCCCGCCGGTGGAGTGGTGGGCCGAGCGATTCAGCACGGACGTCGCCCGCGCCAAGGCCCTTGTCTGCGCCGCCGTGCGTGAGACGTTCGAAGAATGCGGTGTCCTGCTGGCCGGGCCCAGCGCCGACAGCGTCGTTGCTGATACGTCCGGTTACGCGGCCGCGCGGGTTGCGCTCGAAAACCACGAACTCTCGTTCAGTGATTTCCTGAAGCAGGAAAATCTGGTCCTGCGCACCGACCTTCTCCGGCCGTGGGCGAACTGGATCACCCCGATCGCCGAGCAGCGTCGCTACGACACCCGCTTCTTCGTGGCTGCGGCGCCCGAAGGACAGGTGGCTGACGGGGTCACCTCCGAAGCCGCCGCAGTGCGCTGGCAGAGTCCGCAGGACGCGCTGGAACACTGGCGCGCCGGTGGCAGCATCTTGTTGCCGCCCACCTGGACTCAGCTGACGGAGCTGTCGAAGTACGGGTCGGTCGCCGAGATTTTGGCAGCTGAACCTGAGATTCCGGTCATCTTGCCGACGCTGTTTCGGGACGAGACCACGTTCCGGATCGATTTTCCCAATATGGATGGTTACTACGCCGACGGACCGCATCCGTGGGCACCCAAGCCTTCCAAATAGCCACCCAAGTAGCCTCTCGATCATGGCTGAATTTGTAACTCTCGAGGTTTCCGAAGGTATTGGCACGATCCGTCTTGCACGGCCCCCGATGAACGCATTGAACCGTCAGGTTCAGGACGAACTGGTCGCTGCTGCTCATGCTGCAACCGTCGACAAAGCTGTCAAGGCTGTCATCGTCTACGGCGGCGAAAAGGTATTTGCCGCCGGTGCGGACGTCAAGGAAATGGCCGAGATGAGTTTCGGTCAGATGAGCGACGCCATTGCCGGAATCCAGGCCGGAATCGGCGCCGTCGCGGCAATCCCGAAGCCGACCGTCGCTGCCATCACCGGCTACGCGCTGGGCGGCGGACTCGAAGTAGCGCTTGCCGCGGACCGTCGTATCGCCGGCGACAACGTCAAGGTCGGCGTCCCGGAAATCTTGCTGGGAATCATCCCCGGCGGCGGTGGAACTCAGCGTCTCGCTCGTCTCATCGGACCGGCGAAGGCCAAGGACCTGGTGTTCAGCGGCCGTTTTGTCGGAGCTGACGAAGCCTTCGCGATGGGTCTGATCGACGAGGTCGTAGCGCCCGACGACGTGTACACCGCGGCGCGTACGTGGGCGTCGCAGTTTGTCGGAGCGGCTTCGCGGGCCCTGGCTGCAGCAAAGGCTGCAATCGACGAGGGCCTGAACACGGATCTGGAATCGGGCCTCAAGATCGAGCAGCATCTGTTCACCGGACTTTTTGCCACCGAGGATCAGACGATCGGGATGGCGTCGTTCATCGCGAACGGTCCCGGTAAGGCTGCGTTCACGGGGGAGTAGGCTCCCCTAAACTAGAACTTGTTCATCTCTTACCAGCGAGTAGGATAGCCGCATGACTGCCAGCCCAACTGACGACGCAACCGTCACGCCGCCCGCCCCTGCCGACACCTCGGTAGTGGATCCCGCGCCGCGGCCGCACGCAACGGCCGAAGAGGTCGAGGCCGCTCGTAAGGACACCAAGCTCGCACAGGTGCTTTACCACGACTGGGAAGCCGAAACCTACGACGACAAGTGGTCCATCTCGTACGACGAGCGCTGCATCGACTACGCCCGGGGTCGTTTCGACGCCGTTGCCGGCGATCTGCCCCTGCCGTACGAGCGGGCGCTCGAACTGGGCTGCGGCACAGGCTTTTTCCTCCTCAATCTGATGCAGGGTGGAGTTGCCAAGACGGGCTCGGTCACCGACCTGTCCCCGGGCATGGTCAAGGTTGCAATGCGCAATGCCGAGCACCTCGGCTTGCCCGTCGACGGCCGTGTCGCCGACGCGGAGACAATTCCCTACGAGGACAACACCTTCGACCTCGTAGTCGGCCATGCGGTGCTGCATCACATCCCTGATGTCGAGCAGTCGCTACGTGAGGTCCTTCGCGTCCTCAAGCCCGGTGGACGCTTCGTCTTCGCCGGTGAACCGTCCACGGTCGGCAACCTCTACGCTCGCTGGCTCGGCCGCGCGACGTGGGAAGTAACCACCACGATCACCAAGCTGCCGTTCCTCGCGGACTGGCGCCGTCCGCAGGAAGAACTCGACGAATCTTCCCGCGCAGCAGCACTCGAAGCCATCGTCGACCTGCACACGTTCGATCCCACGGACCTCGAGAACATGGCGAAGTCCGCCGGCGGTGCCGAAGTGCGTGCTGTCACCGAGGAATTCGCCGCGGCACTGCTCGGCTGGCCGGTACGTACTTTCGAGGCAGCAGTTCCGCCGGAGAAGCTCGGCTGGGGTTGGGCAAAGTTTGCATTCGGTGGATTCAAGACCCTCAGCTGGGTCGACGAGAAGGTTCTGCGCCACGTCGTTCCGCGCGGATTCTTCTACAACGTGATGATCACCGGCGTAAAGCCCGGCAACTGAATTGGGCTACGACTTCACCCTCTCTGATGTCGACTATCTCGGAAGCGATTCTGGCGTAGCGGCATTAGCTGAGGTGGATCAGCTCGAACTGTCCACGCGTACGCGTCTGGCCGACATCGGCCGGGCGCGTACGCGTTTCGGCGACCGCATGCCCGCGCTCGTCGACACGGTACTTCTGCGTCGTAAAGCTGCCCTGAAACTCCCGGCCAGTGCTGGTTGGTTGTTCACCGACGACGCTATGCAGCAAGCCACTCCGGCGGCGGTTGCGGTTCACCGGGCGCAGCGATTGATCGGTCGCGACGTCCACGACGTGACCTGTTCAATCGGAGCCGAACTGCACGCGCTCACCGGGGTCGCCTCACAGGTGATCGGCAGCGACATCGACGCCGTTCGATTGGCGATGGCTCGCCGCAACGTGCCCACGGCGGGTCTGTTGCGCGCTGATGCGTTGCGTCCGACCACGCGGGGCACAGTGGTCCTCGCCGACCCGGCACGTCGATCAGGCGGACGTCGAACCCACGATCCTGCAGCTCTGATGCCGCCCCTCCCGGATCTGCTCGACGCTTATCAGGGCCGTGATATTGCCGTGAAGTGCGCTCCCGGACTCGATTTCGACTCGCTCGGCTGGGACGGCGAAGTGGAGATCGTGTCACTCGACGGTGGCGTGAAGGAAGCCTGCCTGTGGTCGACTGGTTTGGCGCAGGCGGGAGTGTCTCGTCGAGCGTCGGTGCTCCGGTCCGACGGAAGTGGTTGGTCTGTGACCGACGCCGAGGACGATACGATCCCGGAACAGGAACCGGGCGAGTGGATCATCGACCCGGACGGCGCGGTAGTACGCGCCGGCCTGGTGCGTCACTACGCCGCCAGACACGGCCTGTGGCAGTTGGATCCGCGCATTGCCTATCTCACCGGTGACAGCGTCCCGGAGGGGGTTCGCGGATTCCGGATCCTCGAACAGATCAAGTACTCGGAGAAGCTGCTGAAACAGACTCTCTCGAAGCGTGATTGCGGCGTCGCCGAAATTCTGGTCCGTGGCGTCGACGTCGATCCCGCGATATTGCGTCCACGGCTCAAGCTGAAAGGCTCGGTGTCACTGAGCGTGGTGATCGTGCGGATCGGGCGTTCGGCGTCGGCGTTTATCTGTGAGGCGTCGCGCTAGCTCATTTGAAGACGAACAGCTCGCCGATTGCGCTGGGTGTCAACACTTCACCGTCGGGGCCGATGGAGGTTCCGACGGTGAAGCCCACAGCGCCGGGCAGCGTGTCCTGATCCAGGGTTTCGCCGGAACTAGTGTCGAACGTGATCAGGCTGAGCCCGTTCGTGCCTTCACGAACAACGGCATATCCGGTGTCGCCGGCACTCTGCGCCGGAACCCCCAGCTGGAGCAGGTCTTTGCGCTCCCAGGCCAGCTCGGCGTGATCTCCCTTGTCCTGAACGGCCAGAAGGTGCCCGTTGCCGCCGCCTGACGGAATGATCAGACCGTCGTCGGAGGTGGATGCGCTGCCTGCGGAATTGAAGCCGATATCGTAACTCCAGAGCGAGTCGCCGGTTTCGGCGTCGATCGCCCAGAGCTTCCCGTTGTTGTCGGTGACGTACACCTTCTTGGTGTCCTTCGACAGGTCCGGACTCGAGGCCGTTCCACCGGGCAGTGCGTCGGTGGACCACTCGGGCGTGATGGACGGGTGCTCGCCGCCCGTGTACTTCATTGCCACCAGTTCGGCGGCCTGTGCACCCGGCCGGAAGAAGGTGAAGAAGAACTTGCCGGTCGCCAAATCGATTGCAGGAGTATTGGCTACCGGGCACCCTGCCGTTCCGAGGAAGCACTCGCGCAGTCCGCGGTCATCGGGAATCAACGGGGAATTGGGTGCCTCGATGGAGGGCGGCGGAATCAGGTCGAATGACGAGACCACCTTGGCGCCGGTCTGCGGATTGAGAACATTGATCTGCCCGAGCTGCGTGATGAACAGCAGATTTCCGTCGCCGGTGAACTGAGCCGAGAGGGGAGTGCCGACAACAAGTGTTCGCCAACGCAATTGGCCGTTCTCGGTGAACGACAGCATGGCGCCGCTCTCGCCGACATAGACATTGGTAGAGGTGTCCACGATGGGTGTGGACGCGACGGCGCCGTCGTTCAGCCGGTTGCACCACTTCTTGCGACCCGAATCCATCTGGAACGAAAAGAGATTGCAGCCGTTCTCTGTCCGGGCAGTCACAAAACTCTGACCGTTGGCCGCCACCGAAGCATAGGCGGCAACCGGCCCGCCGAGCGGACGCGACCACGCGAAGTCGAGATCGCGAGACCCCGTGACCGCACTGGTGTCGCTGTTACGGGCATCGGCGTGCATCGCCGGCCAACCCGCCGACGAGTAGCGGTCGACAATGGAGCTCTCGCTCCCGCAGCCGGCAACCAACACCGCTGCGACCGCCGTCATCACCATCACGGACGACCGTAGGACCCGCCGCATTACACATCTCCCTGCCATTACCGAAAGTAGTTCGGAGCAGAGACTATCCCGCCGGAGGGTACGTGACGGGGCACACCCTCGGGTCGGTGAGTCGGCTGCCCGTAGTCTGATTACTCATGACGAGCATGTGGGGCGCACCGTTGCGCACTCGGTGGCGGGGATCGCGCCGCAACGACAGCGATCAGGCCAAGTTCCTGACCGTCGATTCCCTGAAATGGGTAATGGCGAACAAGGCCTACACACCCTGGTATCTGGTGCGGTACTACCGTCTCGCCAAGTTCAAGATGGCCAATCCGCACGTGATCCTGCGCGGCATGGTGTTCCTGGGTAAGAACGTCGAAATTCATTCGACCCCGGATCTTTCCCGCCTCGAAATCGGGCGCTGGGTCCACATCGGTGACGGCAACGCCATCCGCTGCCACGAAGGTTCCCTGCGCATCGGCGACAAGGTCGTCTTCGGTAAGGACAACGTCGTCAACACCTACCTCGACATCGAAATCGGTGCCTCGACGCTGGTAGCCGACTGGTGCTACATCTGCGACTTCGACCACCGCATGGACGACGTCAACACCCCGATCAAGGACCAGGGCATCGTGAAGGGTCCGGTCCGCATCGGCCCCGACACCTGGGTGGCCGCCAAGGTCACCGTCCTGCGCAACACCCGCGTCGGCCGCGGTTGCGTCCTCGGCGCTCACGCCGTAGTCAAGGGCGATATCCCGGACTTCAGCATCGCCGTCGGTTCACCGGCCAAGGCAGTCAAGAACCGCAAGGCCGAGTGGGAATCCGGAGCTGAAGCGCGCGCCGAATATATTGCAGCCCTCGAAGACATCGCACGCAAGAAGGCAGCAGCCGAAGCAGCGAAGTAGGAGTGCGGCATGAGTGAAAAGACACCCGACGCGGTGGTGGCGCAGCGAAGCGAACTGGTGACCTTCCTCGACGGACTGAGCGCCGAGCAATGGAACACCCCGTCCCTGTGCGAGGGGTGGCGAGTGCGTGAAGTTGTCGCTCACATCACCATGCCGTACCGATACCCGGCATCTCGATTCGTTCTCGAAATGGTGAAGGCACGCGGCAACTTCAACCGCATGTCCAACCGTCGAGCGTTGGCTGATGCCCGAGAGCTGACCGAGACGCAGTTGCTCGATTCTTTGCGCGAAAATGTTGCGTACCCGTGGAAACCGCCGGGCGGTGGGTTCGACGGGGCGCTGTCCCACGACGTCATCCACGGCCAGGACATTCGCGTCGCCCTCGGCGACAACTACGTGGTGCCGGAAGACCGCCTGAGCCGCGTCCTCGACGGGTTGTCGCCCGAGAACGCAAAGTACTTCGGCGCCGATCTCGAAGGGGTGCGACTGCGCGCCGACGATCGGGACTGGGAATTCGGCGCCGGCGCAGAAGTGCACGGCGCCGCGCAGGATCTGATGATGGTGTTGTGCGGCCGGATTCTGCCGCCGGGCCATTTGTTCGGCGATGCGAGGATGCGGTTTACGGCGCCGTCTCACTCCGACTGAGCGCCGTTTCACTCCCCACCGACCGCGTGAACGTATCGCTCCCCTTGTCTGACAGAGGTAGCGATACGTTCACGCGATGTGGAGGTGGGGGAATTGCCCCGTTCAGCGGCCCGGGAGCGGGCGCTCCGGGATTTCTGGGCGGGCCAGCGGATGGCGCACCCGCCGCTTTGCGCCCGCATAGACGTGCGCGGTTTCGTCTGCGACCTGGTGCCAGTCGAAGTCCGAGGTCAGCCGATCACGTGCCGCGACGGCTCGCTGCTGGGTTGCGGCCGGATCGTCGAGTACCTCACGCACTGCTGAGGTCAACCCGGCGACGTCACCCGGCTGGAAGGACATTCCCGTCACCCCGTCGACGACGGCTTCGCCCAGGCCACCGGCAGTGGAGGTGATCAGTGGAGTGCCGGCAGCAGCTGCTTCGAGTGCGATGATGCCGAAGGGTTCGTACCGCGACGGCAAGACGATGGCGTCGGCGCCGTGGAGCCAACTGAGCAGTTCGACGTGGTCGAGATTGCCGAGGAAATTGACGGCCCGTACGACGCGATGGGTGCGCGCCTGTTCGGAGAGCCAGTCGAATTGTGTGCCCTCGCCGGCGATGGAGAGTGTTGTGCCGGGGTGGCTACGACGGATCCGCGGGAGCGCCGCTATGGCGTCTTGCACACCCTTCTCGTATTCGAGGCGTCCGACGAACAGAAGTTTCGGCGGTCCTGACCGGGGTGCGCGTTCGCGAAAGTTCCACGTGGTCAAGTCGATTCCGTTGCGGATGACGTTGAGCGGTGGCAGCGTCGGGCCGTAGAGTTCGGTCACTTCTTCGGCCATGGATGCCGAACAGGTTATGAGAGCGTCGGATTCGTTTGCCAGCCACCATTCGACGGAGTGGACCTGGCGGTTGATGCGTCCGGAGATCCAGCCGCTGTGTCGTCCGGCTTCGGTTGCATGCAGCGTGGAAACCAGTGGTACGTCGTAGAATTCGGCGAGAGCGATCGCGGGATGCGCGACCAGCCAGTCGTGGGCATGGACGACGTCGGGCACCCAGCCGGCGCCGACGCCGGGCTTGTGCAGTGCCATGCCGGCGCGGACCATTGCGTGACCCATGGCGAGGGTCCAGGCCAGCATGTCCTCGCCGAATACGAAGTGCGCGGGGTCTTCGGCGACGGCGACTACGAGTACGCCTTCGGAGATGTGCGTGATGGTGGGGTGTGTCGACGCGTCGGTTCCGGACGGTCGACGTGAGAGAACTACAACCTCGTGCCCGGCCGCAGCCAGGGCGGTGGCGAGGTGGTGGACGTGCCTACCGAGCCCGCCGACCACGACGGGTGGGTATTCCCACGAGACGATGAGAATTTTCACGACGCACTCCCGGCCGACAGTTCGGTATCGGGCAGGCGGTCGAGTTCTGTCTGGGGCAGACGGCGCGCGTCGAGACCGGGGAACAGTCCGTCGGCACGGTTCCAACCGTCGGCAAGGCGCTCGGCTACCGCGTCCTTGCCCGAGACGACGGCCTGGGAGATTTCCCGGGTCGCGTGGGCATGCTTGTGGGCGCGTTCGCGGGCGTATCCCGCCGCTGAATCCTTGCTCACCATGAACGCCCAATCGCTTGACACCGTCATCAGTGTCTCGCGAAGTACCTGATCATTGACGCGGTTTCGCACTTCCGGGCGTCCGGGAGCGTTGTCGTGGCCGCGGGATTTGTCGACGGCGTTCAATGCGGTGTCGACAACTTCGGCGTTGAGTTGCACCAGGTCGGAGACTTGATCTCCGGCCCAGACGCGCCAGTCCTTGCCGGAGCCCCACGACGAATCTTCCAGTTGCACAGGCTCGCCCACGTATCCGGCGGCTTGGGCGTCGTTCAAGGTTCCGATGCGGATCCCCGCTTCGGGGAGTGCTCGCAGTACCTTCTCGAGCCACTGCGGACCCTCGTACCACCAGTGTCCGAACAGTTCGGTGTCGAACGCCGCAACTACCAGCGCATCGCGCCCGATTCGTGCCGATTCTGATCGCAGGCGGTCCCGGACTGCTTCGACGAAGTCCTCGACATGCTTGTCGACGGCGGCCGCGGCAAGGTCCGGATCGTAGGGAGCCTTGTCCGCGGAGTCGACGGTGCGGCCCGTGACCCGAGACGACTTGAGGCCCGTCTCGTGGTCGTAGGTGTGGAAATCGCGGTATGCAGCGTGGCCGGGGTATCCGGATTTGGGGGACCAGACGCGGTAGCTGACCTGCAGGTCACGGCCGAAGGCGACGACGTCGGAATCGCGGACGGGCCGGCCGAGTGTGGTGTCCCCGCGCAGTGCCGGTCCGTCGACCATGAAGTGGGTGACGCCGGCTTCGGCGTAGCCGCGCTCCATGCCGGGGGTGTATCCGCACTCGGGTCCCCAGATGCCGGTCGGGGTGTGGTTCCAGCGGGAGTGCGCGTCGGCGAGGCCCTCACGGAGCGAGAAGGCACGCAGGCGTGGGTCGAGCAGTGGCTGGAACGGATGCGCGAGCGGACCGCCGAGTAGTTCGAAGGCTTCGCGATCGATGAGATCCCGGAAAACCGGCGAAGCGCCGTGCTGCCAACGGGTTTCGAAGTCCTCCAAAGCCGCCGCCGAGGCGCGGTGTTCGCGTGCCCCGAGTTCCCGGTGAGCTGCGTCGGGCATGCCGGCGGCTTCGTGAGCCCGGATCTGCCAGTTGCCGAGCCAATGGTGCATCCCGGCAAGGCAGTGCGGATCGTCGAGCTGCGCCGCGAGAACCGGCGTGATGCCCAACGTCAGGAGGTGCGAACGACCCTCGTCGGCGAGGCGTCGGAGCGCCGCGGTGAGGGGCAGATACGACCCGGCCCACGACTGGTACAGCCATTCTTCGCCGACGGGCCAGCGCCCGTGGTTGGCGAGCCACGGGAGGTGGGAGTGCAGAACCAGGGCGAACATCCCCGGTTCGGTAACGGGTGTTGCAGTACTCACTCGTCGGAGTCCTTGGAAGCAGCGTCCTTCACTGCGATAGCAACGAGGTCGAGGCTGTCGTCGATATCGGGTTCGCTGATGCTGAAGTCGTCGACGGTGATGCCTTCGACGTCGCGGGTCAGATCCTCGGGCCACGGCTCGCCGGCGAGCGCACGGTCGATTTGTGCGTTGATGAACGAGCCGCCGTGCTTGGCGTCGAGGTCTTTGAGCTGCGGTCCGTGGTGGACGCCGGTCATGAGCTCCACCCGGAATCCGGCGCCCTCGAGAAGTTCGGTCATCTCGTCGGCATTGAGTTCACGGGTGTGGAACGGGTTGAGCGGCGTGTCGCGGCCGGGGGAAAAAGTAATCCGGTTGGGGGTGCTGATCAGAAGTTCACCGCCCGGAGTGAGAACACGGAAGCACTCGCGCAGGAACTGTCCCTGGTCCCACAGGTGCTCGATAACCTGGAAATTGACGACGACGTCGACGGAGTTGTCTTCGAGGGGCAACGCGGCGAGGTTGCCGTGAATCATCTCGACGCGGGGGTAGCGGGCACGGACGTGTTCGACGGCGGAGACGTCGTAGTCGAGTCCCGTCACGGATGTCGCGACGTCGGCAATCATGTTGGCGCCGTAGCCTTCTCCGGAACCTGCTTCGAGTACGCGACGGTCGGTGCAACGCTCGAGTAGCGCGCGGTAGACCACTTCGTGGCGCCGGAACCAGTAGTTCTCCTCGGGGATTCCGGGCACTGTCCGTTCGCCCGTCAGGGGCAGGGGTGCGTCCTCGTGGTTGCTGACACTTGTTTCACTCACCCGTGCGAGATTAGTGCCATCGGGGTAGAACGTGTTCACCGTGGTCCAGATCACAGCAATGAATCACTGTTCGTGAGGTTATGGTGGACGTGGTTCCACGCTAAGTTACCGGCGGGTAACTTAGCGTGAGGTAATCTAACGCACAGCCGACGTGAGGCGAGAAATCCGTAAGGGATGCCACTCGTATCTGCGTGCAGCAGCTCAGACGATTTATCAGGTGAAGTACACACAGGAGGTCGAGAAAAGACCCATGACGAATATCGTTGTTTTGATCAAGCAGGTCCCCGACACATGGTCCGAGCGCAAGCTGACCGACGGCGACTACACCCTTGACCGTGAAGCCGCAGACGCAGTGCTCGACGAGATCAACGAGCGCTCCGTCGAAGAAGCCCTCCTCATCAAGGAAGCTCAGGGGGGTGAGGTGACGGTGCTGTCCGCAGGCCCCGACCGCGCCACCGACGCTATCCGCAAGGCACTGTCGATGGGCGCCGACAAGGCTGTCCACATCAACGACCCCGCACTGCACGGCTCCGACGCCATCCAGACCGCGTGGACCCTTGCTGCTGCACTCGGACAGATCACGTTCGATAACGAAGAGCCTGCAGACCTGATCATCGCCGGAAACGAGGCCACTGACGGCCGCGTCGGTGCTGTTCCGGCCATCATCGCCGAGTACCTGGGCATCCCGCAGCTCACGCAGCTGCGCAAGCTCGTCGTCGCAGACGGCAAGGTCACCGGCGAGCGCGAGACCGACGAGGGCGTTTTCGGCCTCGAGGCTTCGCTGCCCGCAATCGTCTCGGTCACCGAGAAGATCAACGAGCCGCGCTTCCCCTCCTTCAAGGGCATCATGGCCGCGAAGAAGAAGCAGGTTCTCGTCTACACGCTGGCCGACCTCGGCGTCGACCCGGAGACCGTGGGTGTTGCCAACGCCGGCACCACCGTGACGGCCTCCACCCCGAAGCCCCCCCGTACCGCTGGTGAGCGCATCGCCGACGAGGGAGACGGTGGCACCAAGATCGCCGCTTACCTCGTCAGCAACAAGATCATCTGATCGCGCCTCGAGAAACAACCAGTAGAGACACTCAGGGAGAGTTAAGTCATGGCAGAAGTACTTGTGCTCGTAGAGCACGCAGAGGGTGCGCTCAAGAAGGTCAGCCTCGAACTCATCACCGCTGCACGCGCATTGGGTGAGCCGTCGGCAGTTGTCGCCGGTCCCGCGGGCACCACGGCCAAGCTGGCCGACGCACTGGCAGCAGCCGGCGCAGCAAAGATCTACGTCGCCGAGTCCGACGACATCGACGGCTACCTCGTCACCCCCAAGGTTGACGTTCTCGCCGCACTCGTCGAGTCCACCAGCCCCGCAGCAGTCATCACCGCTGCCGGCACCGAGGGCAAAGAGGTTGCCGGTCGTCTGGCCGCACGTCTGGGCTCCGGACTGCTGACCGACGTCATCGAGATCAAGGCTGACGGCACCGGCATCCACTCCATCTTCGGTGGCGCGTTCACCGTCGAGGCCAAGGCCAACGGAGAGGTCCCCGTCTACTCGGTTCGCCCGGGTGCAGTCGAGGCAGCTCCGCAGGCCGCAGCCGGCGAGCAGATCGTCGTCGAGGTTCCGGCTCAGGACGAAAGTGCCGTCAAGATCACCTCGCGTGATCCCATCGTCGGTGGCGACCGCCCCGAGCTCACCGAAGCCACCGTCGTGGTTTCCGGTGGACGCGGCGTCGGCAGTGCCGACAAGTTCTCCGTCGTCGAAGAGCTGGCCGATTCCCTCGGTGCTGCAGTCGGTGCTTCGCGCGCTGCTGTGGACTCGGGTTACTACCCCGGACAGTTCCAGGTCGGTCAGACCGGTAAGACGGTCTCCCCGCAGCTGTACATCGCGCTCGGCATTTCCGGTGCTATCCAGCACCGCGCCGGCATGCAGACGTCCAAGACCATCGTCGCGGTCAACAAGGACGAAGAGGCACCCATTTTCGAGATCGCCGATTACGGCATCGTGGGCGACCTGTTCAACGTCGCACCGCAGCTCACCGAAGCTGTGAAGGCTCGCAAGGGCTAAAAAGCACAACCTACTGTGCGCCTTTATTAACCCCCGCGGTTAATAAAGGCGCACAGTGCTTTATTCACCGGGCTTGCATCGCTACGTCACTTCGCTGATACCGCACGGACTTTCGCGCTCGATATACCTGGCGCATGACAATTACGTCAGTCCTTCGCCCCGCGAGTGACAATCTCGGCCGTGAGGTCACCGCGCCGAGATATTCCCTGATCGTCTCCTCCGACCGCGAGCATCGAGTGGCCGCGCAGCGCCTTCGATACCGAGTGTTTGCCGCCGAGCCCGGATTCTCGATTCCCGTTTCACCTTTCGAACTGGACGTCGACGCGTTCGACGAGTTCTGTGATCACCTTCTGGTCCGAGACAACATCACCGGTGCCTACGTCGGTTGCTACCGGATGCTCACGCCCGACGCCGCAGTCAAAGCGGGTGGGTATTACACCGCAACGGAATTCGACATCTCAGCTCTGGATCCGGTGGGCAACCGCGTGGTCGAGATGGGCCGCGCGTGTGTCGATCCGGAGCATCGCAACGGATCGGTTCTCGGGATCATGTGGTCCGGGATCTTGCAGTACCTCGAACTGACGGGCCACGAATGGGTGATGGGCTGCGTCTCCGTCCCGATCACACCGCAACCTGGTGCCGTGCCGGGTGCCGACGTTCGGGCTGTCCGTGACTACGTGCTGAGCAAACACCCCGGCCCAGTGGATCAGCGGGCAGTTCCTCGCAATCCCGTGGTGCTCGGTGGTCGCACTCTCGACGAGATCGCTGCGCCGGAGCGCCTGACAATGCCGCCCCTGCTCCGCGGATACCTACGGATGGGTGCTGTGATCTGCGGCGAACCGGCCTACGATCCCGCATTCGGGGTAGCGGATTTTGTTGCGCTGCAAGGATTGAAATCAGCGAACACGCGGTACCTCGAGAGGCTTCGATCCGCCGCCACAGTGCAGGAAGGTCTAGTGCGGTGACCCCGTACTGGGTTCCGTCGAGCCCGTGCGGCGACGGGTGTTTGCCGGCAGATCCTGACCGTGTGTCGAGTATCACGATGATGGGTCGCGCGATGTTGGTCGCTGCCGCGTTGATCACGGCGCCGGTGCTCTCGGCGGGCTGGTTGCTACCCAGACACTGGCGAACTCGGATGCAGCGCGCGTACTCGCGAATGCTGCTTCGGTGCCTCGGAATGAAACTGAGCGTCGACGACCAGCGGTTGGGCCGCCCTGAACCGGCCGGGGTGATGGTTGTTGCCGGCCACGTGTCGTGGACGGATGTTCTGGTGGCGAGCGCCGTGGCACCCGCGAATTTCGTGGCCCGAGCGGATTTGCTGGATTGGGCGGTCCTCGGATCGTTGGCGAGGCGGATGCGCGTCGTACCGATCGATCGGGCTCGCCTGCGTGAGCTGCCCGCGGTGGTGAACACCGTCCGTGAGCGTTTGGGCCGTGGTGTGCGCGTCATGGTGTTTCCAGAGGGAACCACGTGGTGCGGGCGGGCATACGGAGGCTTTCGTCCGGCAATGTTCCAGGCGGCGGTCGACTCGCAGTGTCCGGTACAACCCATGGCGATCCGGTACGCGAACGCCGACGGCACGCTGTGTACGGGACCGTCCTTTGTCGGAGCGGAGGCGATCGGTCAGTCCATCGGTCGAATTCTGCGACAGAAGGGCGTCGAGGTGACGGTCCGATTGGCGCCGCTGGAAGAGGCCGGGGAGTGCCGACGGGACCTCGCACAGCGGTGTGAGCGGGCGGTACGCGGCAATCGGGTTATCGACCTGGCCGCTCATGACATTTTTGATCCGGCAGAGACGCACATCACTCCGGCTTCGGCGATGACGGCTTGGTGAGGTAAGCGAGGCTGGGTGAGGCGCAGCGCTGGGCTATCCTGGTCAGGCCATGACTCTGCCGCCTCACAGTGCCCACACCGGATTTCCGGTGTACCTCGATCATGCCGCCACCACACCGATGACGGCAGCTGCTATCGAGGCGATGACCGATACCTTCAAAACCGTGGGCAATGCGTCCTCGCTGCACGGCTCGGGCCGCGCGGCCCGGCGACGCGTCGAGGAATCGCGCGAGTCCATCGCGGCCTGCCTGGGCGCTCGTCCGTCGGAGGTCATCTTCACCTCCGGTGGTACCGAGAGCGACAACCTCGCAGTCAAGGGCATCTTCTGGGCCCGCCGCGACGCAGATCCCAAGCGAAATCGAATCCTTGCGAGCTCAGTGGAACATCATGCTGTTCTCGACGCCGTGGAATGGCTCGAGCAGCACGAGGGCGCCCTTGTCACGTGGCTGCCAGTCGACGCGAATGGTGTCGTAGACCCGCAAACATTGCGCGACGAGCTGTCGGTGCATGCCGACGAGGTTGCGCTGGTGACAGTCATGTGGGCCAACAACGAGGTCGGTTCCATCATGCCGATCCTCGAATTGGCCGAGGTGTCAGCAGAATTCGAGATCCCGATGCACAGCGATGCGGTTCAGGCCGTTGCGCAGCTGCCGGTAGATTTTGCGGCGAGCAAGCTCTCGGCGCTGAGCATTGCCGCGCACAAGTTCGGTGGCCCGCACGGTGTTGGGGCCCTCCTGCTGGGGCGTCAGGTTCCGTGCGTGCCGCTCTTGCATGGTGGTGGACACGAGCGCGATATCCGTTCGGGAACCCCGGATACGGCCGGGGTAGTCGGTATGGCCGCGGCACTCCGCGAGAACACTGCGCACTTCGATTCCAGTGCAAGGGAACTGGCGGAACTGCGTGATCGCTTGATCGATGGCGTTCTGAGGATTCTGCCCGGTTCCATATTGAACGGCCCGACCGGTGCAGATCGCCTCCCCGGCAACGCACACTTCACTTTCCCCGGCTGCGAAGGAGACTCACTACTGATGCTTCTCGACGCCGCGGGCATCGAATGTTCTACCGGTTCGGCCTGCACCGCTGGTGTGGCCCGAGCCAGCCACGTCCTGATCGCTATGGGCGTCGAGTCCGCGACAGCGCGAGGCTCACTGAGATTTTCACTCGGACATACGTCGAGTGTCACCGATGTGGATGCGCTCCTCGCAGCGCTGCCACAAGTAGTAGAGCGCGCCCGTGCTGCCGGTCTTGCCGGCGCCGTGTCGCGTGGAGGGGATCGCTGATGCGAGTACTTGCAGCCATGAGCGGAGGCGTCGACTCCGCAGTTGCCGCCGCCCGCGCAGTTGCCGCAGGCCATGACGTCGTGGGAGTGCATTTGGCATTGTCCACTGCGCCCGGAGCATTGCGTACGGGTTCGCGCGGATGCTGTTCCAAGGAAGACGCCGGAGACGCACGACGCTCCGCCGACGTCCTCGGAATACCGTTCTACGTCTGGGATTTCGCAGATCGCTTCAAAGAAGACGTGATCGACGATTTTGTGGCGTCGTACGCTGCCGGCGAGACACCCAACCCGTGCCTACGATGCAACGAGAAGATCAAGTTCACCGCTCTCGCGGATCGTGCGATCGCCCTCGGATTCGACGCCGTGGCCACCGGCCATTACGCGCGCCTCGAAGACGGAGTCCTGCGCCGCGCGGTCGATCCCGACAAGGATCAGTCGTACGTTCTCGGAGTACTGACGGCCGAGCAGCTTTCGCGCGCGATGTTCCCCATCGGTGACACACCGAAGGAGCAGATCCGCGAAGAGGCTGCCGAGCGCGGACTCGCTGTCGCGAACAAGCCGGACAGCCACGACATCTGCTTCATCCCGACCGGTGACACACGAGCATTTCTCGGCGCCCGGATCGGTGTTCGTCCGGGAAGCGTTGTCGACGCAGACTCCGGTAAGGTCCTCGCCGCGCATGACGGCGTGCACGGATTCACCATCGGTCAGCGCAAGGGGTTGGGCGTCGAAGGCCCGGCAGTGGACGGACGTCCTCGGTACGTGACGTCGATCGAACCCGAAACCGGAACTGTCCGAGTCGGTTCGGCCAAGAATCTGGACGTGTGGGGGATTACCGCCCAGCGTGCGATCTGGACGTCGGGTCAGACGCCCGTCGGGCCGATCGAGTGTACGGTGCAGGTTCGTGCGCACGGCGGATTGGCAAAGGCGGTTGCCGAGGCCGTCGACGGTGGCATCACTATTTCACTGCGTGAACCGTTGACCGGAGTTGCCAAGGGTCAGGCCGTGGTTCTCTACCGCCCCGACAGTGAACTGGGCGACGAGGTTCTCGGCAGCGGCACCATCGCCGGAACCGAATCGGAACCGAACACACTGTGACGCAGCCGGTTTCCATCGGTGGCCTCGTCACCGGAATCGGATCCTGGCCGGGCACGGATGCCCGCGAAAGCGCTGCCACGATTCTCGGTGAGCTGGGCGGCTTTCCGCACCTGGTGGAACTACCGGCTCGCGGACTCGGCGCCGACATGGTCGGCCGGACCGGCGGGATTCTCGTCGACATCAACCTCGACGCGTCGACGCGGTCCTATCGCGTCGTGCCGCGTCGTGGAAACATTGCAAAGCGTTCCGAAGACTTTTTGAACCAGGATCTGGATGCCCTCGAGGAAGCCTGGGAAAACGCCAGGTTGGTCGGCGCTGATCACGTGATCAAGCTGCAAGCCGCGGGCCCGCTGACGCTCGGCGCCGAGCTCGAGGTTGCGAACGGCTCACGCGTATTGGTTGACCGTGGCGCACTGCGCGACATCGCCGAATCTCTCGGCGAGGGCCTGGCCCGTCACGCCGCCGAAGTGACCCGGCGGACCGGTGCCCGCGTGATCATTCAACTCGACGAACCACAGATGACCGCCGTTCTGGCCGGATCACTGCCCGGACGTACGAAGATGGAAAGCGTTCCGGCACTTCCGGAGCCGGAGGCTTTGGCGATTCTGGACTCGGCAATCGAAGGCTGTGGACTGCCGACCATGGTGCATAGCTGCAGCGCTGATCTTCCGTGGGATCTACTGCGACGTAGCAAGGCTTTTTCCGTCAGTTTCGACCTGTCTCTGATTTCGTCGAAGGACCTCGACGGCATCGGTCAATTGTTCGACGCGGGTAAGCAACTGGCGCTCGGACTGGTCCCCACCGCGGAGCCCGAGCGGCCGGTTACGTGGAAAGAATGCGCAATGCCGGCGGTGACGCTGATCGATCGCCTCGGATTTTCGCGGGAACTTCTCCAGACCCAGGTAGCTGTGACGCCGCGCTGTGGGCTGGCAGGGGCGGGCCTCGAGTGGTCGCGTTCCGCGCTGCGCCTGTGCAGCGATGCCGGCGCGGCGATGGCGGACGATCCGTCAGCTTTCTGACGCGTGTGCGCTGTGTCGGTGTGAACCGATAATCTTCTTCCGTGAGTGAAACCGCAGAAGGAACCTTGCAGCCTGCGCCCAACGAGGCGCGCGAGAAGTGGGCGCTACTGGCTGATGAAGTCCGTCAGAACCAGTTCCGCTACTACGTTCGTGATGCGCCGGTCATTTCGGACGGCGAGTTCGACGCTTTGCTCGGCGAGCTCAACGCTCTCGAAGAGCAGTATCCGGACCTGCGTACCCCTGATTCGCCGACGCAGTTGGTGGGCGGCGGTTTCACCACGGATTTCACGTCCGTCGATCACCTCGAGCGGATGCTCAGTCTCGACAACGTCTTCGACGAGTCCGAATTGCGCGGCTGGGTCGCCAAGGTCGAGCAGGAAACCGGACCGGATTTGCATTACCTCTGTGAGGTCAAGATCGACGGTGTGGCACTCAACCTTCTCTACGAGAACGGCAAGCTCGTACGTGCTGCCACTCGCGGCGACGGCCGTACCGGTGAACTGGTCACACTCAATGCACTCACGATCAACGACATCCCGGAGTACCTCACCGCCTCCGACGAGTACCCGATTCCCAGCCTCCTCGAAGTGCGCGGCGAGGTGTTCTTCCGCCTCGAAGACTTCGCGGCACTCAATGCGTCGCTGGTCGCGGAAGGCAAGCCGCCCTTCGCGAACCCCCGTAACTCCGCAGCCGGATCGCTACGGCAGAAGAACCCGGCGGTCACCGCGCGTCGACGCCTCGGCATGATCTGTCACGGTTTCGGTCGCCTGGAGGGCTTCGAGCCGGCTTCGCAGTACGACGCCTATGTAGCGCTCGCCGCGTGGGGTCTTCCGGTGTCCACACACACGACGCGTGTGGTCGGTGCGGACGCCGTGGTCGAGAAGATGAAGTACTGGGGTGAGCATCGTCACGACGTCGAGCATGAAATCGACGGTCTGGTGGTCAAGGTCGACGAGATGTCACTACATCGCAGGCTCGGCACCACTTCTCGGGCGCCGCGCTGGGCAATCGCGTTCAAGTATCCGCCCGAGGAGGTCACGACCAAGCTCCTCGATATTCGCGTCAGCGTCGGCCGCACCGGCCGTGTGACGCCCTTCGCGTACATGGAACCGGTCACGGTTGCCGGTTCCACTGTGTCGTTGGCCACGCTGCACAACGGTTCCGAGGTCAAGCGTAAAGGTGTGCTGATCGGTGACACCGTGGTGTTGCGTAAGGCCGGCGACGTCATTCCCGAGGTACTGGGTCCGGTCGTCGACGTTCGGGACGGGACCGAGCGTGAGTTCGTCATGCCGACACAGTGTCCCGAGTGTGGCACGGAGTTGGCGCCGGCCAAGGAAGGCGACGTCGACGTGCGTTGCCCCAATCAGCGGTATTGCCCCGCGCAGCTACGCGAGCGTGTTTTCCACGTTGCCGGCCGCGGTGCTTTCGACATCGAGGTGCTCGGATACGAGGCCGCAGCCGGGCTCCTCGAGGCAAAAGCCATCGAGGACGAAGGCGATCTCTTTTCGCTCGACGCAGACACACTGATCGACGTTCCGATCTTCCGGACCAATGCCGGAGCCTTGTCTGCCAACGGAAAACGCTTGCTGGCCAACCTGGACTCGGCGAAAGACAAGCCGTTGTGGAGAGTGCTTGTGGCACTGTCGATTCGGCACGTCGGTCCTACCGCTGCGCGAGCACTGGCGGGGGAATTCGGTTCGCTGCAACGCATTCGGGAAGCATCGATGGATCAGCTGGCAGCTGTCGACGGGGTCGGTTCCACGATCGCCGCCGCGGTTGTCGAGTGGTTCACCGTGGATTGGCATCAGCAGATCGTCGACAAGTGGGCGGCCGCCGGAGTTCGCATGGAAGACGAGCGCGACGATTCCATTCCGCGCAACCTCGAAGGACTCTCGATCGTGGTCACCGGTTCTCTCGACACGTTCTCGCGCGATCAGGCGAAGGAAGCAATTCTCGTGCGCGGCGGCAAAGCGGCCGGGTCGGTATCGAAGAAAACTGCATTCGTCGTTGTCGGTGAAGCGCCCGGTTCCAAGCATGACAAGGCAGTCGAATTGGGTGTGCCAGTACTCGACGAGGATGGTTTCCGGAGATTGCTCGAGGGCGGTCCCGACGCCGTCGCACCTACCGAATTGGATGAGTAGGACAGGCGTCCTGCGATTTCCGAGTTCGGCACGATGGGTGCGATAGTGACGCCATGATCGAGATTCGTGAAGTTTTCCCCAATGAGTTCGAGACCGTCGGGGAACTGACTGTGCAGGCGTACGTCGGTGGCGGATTTGTCGACGAAGGGTCACCGTACGTAGAGAGTCTGCGCGACACGGCAACTCGGGCCGAGCAGGGCCGGGTCCTGGTTGCGCTTCTCGGAGATCGTGTTGTCGGATCGCTCACACTGGCCGAACCCGGAACGCCGTTTGCGGACGTCGCGCAAACCGGCGAACTCGAATTCCGCATGCTGGCAGTCTCACCCGATGCCCGCGGCACGGGCGCGGGCACCGCGTTGGTGCGTGCCGTGATCGCCGAGGCCTACGACCGCGGAGATCAATCGGTGGTCATGTCGACCCAACCCGAAATGGTCGATGCGCGTCGTATCTACGATCGCAACGGCTTTGTCCCCGACCCGGAGCGGGACTGGGAACCGCTCAAGGGCATGGAACTGACTGTGCTGGTACGCGAACTGGTCTGAACGGCTGGAACGGTTCAGCCCAGGACGGTTGCGATGATCCCGGCGAGATAGCCCAGACGCGCAATTTCCGACGGCCGGAATTCCGGTCCGCCGGGGCGTCCGAGCATCAGAACTCGTCCGTCGCTGCCCAAAGGCGCAGCGGCGAGAGTGGTGTCCATAGTGCGCCAGACCTCGGGCACCCAGTCGGCTTGACCGTCGAGCGCGGTGGGCTTCTCCAAGGGCATCCACGGGATGTCGGTGGCATGGGTTTCGGGTGCACCCGAGCTCCCGACCACACGATAGGCGCCTTGCGGACCGAGATCGGCAATGACGCACCAGCCCACCCGAAGTACGCGCGGGGCGCCGTCCACCAGAACTTGAAGTCGGTCGTCCTTGGCGGTGGCCACGGAGTCGATCAGTTCGAGTTCGCGGTGTGTGTCGAGAATTCCGGCATACGGACGGATCGAATCGACCGTCACATCCGGCAGGTGCTCGGCCGCCGTGATCAGTGTGTCGGGGAGTGCCCCTGGTTCGACGTCGACAACAAGGTCGTCGATCGCAAAACCGTCGCCTCGCTCCACGACGTCGAGGGAGAGGATGTCGGCTCCGACGGAACCCAGCGCGACGGCGAGTGCGCCGAGGCTACCGGGACGGTCGGGCAGACTGACGCGGAGCAGGTACGACACGTTCGTCCCTTTCGCTTTCGGTTCACGCCCGAGCCGTGACGGCCCGCGCAGTAGTCATCTTTGCACTTGTCACACGCACTGTGGTGAGCGCCGTGGCGCTGTCACACCAGCAGTACACGGTTGTGACGCGGCCGAAACAATTCGCCTGATTCGCAGCGTGGCGCGGGACACCCTGGGCGCGACTACAGGTCTCCGGGCCCGAGGAACTAGGCTGGACCGGCAATGTTTACGTCCTCTTCCGAAAGGGGCCCCGCGGTGCCTGCCATCTCCCGTGACGAGGTCGCGCACCTCGCGCGGCTGTCCAGACTCGCCCTGTCCGACGCCGAACTCGACGAGTTCGCCGGCCAGTTGGATTCGATTCTCAACCACGTCAAGGTGGTCACCGAGGTTGTCGCCGACGATGTTCCGCCAATGGCGAACCCCAACGCCGTCACCAACGTCACTCGTCCGGACGTCATCGTGCCGGGCTTGACCCCCGAGCAGGCGTTGTCCGGTGCACCCGCAGTCGAACAGGATCGCTTCGCGGTTCCGCAGATCCTTGGAGAAGGCGAATGACCGACCTGACCACGCTGGACGCCTCAGTTCTGGCCGAGAAGATTCATTCGCGTGAGGTCTCCTCCGTAGAGGTCACCCAGGCGCATCTCGATCGCATCAGTGCCGTCGACTCCGAGTACCACGCCTTCCTGCACGTTGCGGGCGAGCAGGCACTCGAAGCTGCGGCAGCGGTCGACACCTCGTTGGCGGCCGGAAACGCACCCGCGTCGGCGCTCGCCGGTGTCCCGATCGCCCTCAAGGACATCTTCACCACGACGGATATGCCGACGACCTGTGCGTCCAAGATCCTCGAAGGCTGGGTAGCACCGTACGACGCAACCCTGACGACCAAGCTGCGTGCCGCCGGAATTCCGATCCTCGGCAAGACCAACCTCGACGAGTTCGCGATGGGTTCGTCCACCGAGAACTCCGCGTACGGTCCGACGCGTAACCCGTGGGACGTCACTCGTATCCCCGGCGGCTCGGGCGGCGGCAGTGCTGCAGCACTCGCATCGCGTCAGGCTCCGCTGGCCATCGGCACCGATACCGGCGGATCCATCCGTCAGCCGGCCGCCGTCACCGCAACCGTGGGCACCAAGCCGACGTACGGAACCGTTTCACGATTCGGCCTCATCGCCTGCGCGTCGTCGCTGGATCAGGGCGGCCCCTGTGGCCGTACGGTTCTCGATACTGCGCTGCTGCACGAGGTCATCGCCGGACACGATCCGCGCGACTCCACGTCCATCGACGCACCCGTGCGCCCGGTTGTCGCGGCTGCCCGTGAAGGCGCTCACGGCGACCTGCGCGGCGTGAAGGTCGGCGTCGTCAAGGAACTGCACTCCGACAGCTATCAGTCCGGCGTCATCGCATCCTTCGACGCCGCAGTGGAGCAGCTCAAGGCTCTCGGTGCTGAGGTTGTCGAGGTCTCGTGCCCCAGCTTCGAGTACGCGCTCGCGTCGTACTACCTGGTGCTGCCCAGTGAGGTTTCTTCCAACCTCGCTCGCTTCGATGCCATGCGTTACGGCATGCGCGTCGACGACGGCAACATGAGCGCCGACCAGGTCATGGCAGCCACCCGCGCCGCAGGCTTCGGTCCAGAGGTCAAGCGTCGCATCATGATCGGCACCTACGCACTGTCTTCGGGCTACTACGACGCCTACTACGGCTCGGCTCTGAAGGTTCGTACGTTGATTGCCCGCGATTTCGACAAGGCCTACGAGGACGTCGACGTTCTGGTCTCGCCGACCAGCCCGTTCACCCCGTGGAAGCTGGGGGAGAAGGTCAACGATCCGTTGGCGATGTACCTTTCCGACCTCTGCACCCTTCCGACCAACTTGGCCGGGCATTGCGCGATGTCGGTTCCTTCGGGACTCTCGGCTGACGACAACCTGCCGGTGGGCTTGCAGATCATGGCTCCGGCCATGGCTGACGAGCGTCTGTACCGCGTCGGTGCGGCATACGAAGCAGCTCGCGGCCTGATCGGTACCGCAGTCTGATTATTGTTGTGCGCCTTTATTGACCCCCCGCGGTTAATAAAGGCGCACAGCTGTTTCAGGAGCAGGACGCCAATTCGGTACCTTGCTGTGTTCCGTAGCGGTGGCCGTGTCCGGCCGGGACATCGAGCGAGACGAGCATGTCGATGCTTGTTTGCAGGAAGCTGACCACCGGAATCCATGGCGGGGTTGGAGCGTCCGCAGCTGCTCGACTGAGGTCGGGGCGCTGCGTGACAAGGTCAGGTGACCACCACACCACCGGGTCGGAAGTATTTGCGAGAACGGTCACACCATCCAATGCCGTTGCGCCGGCCGGTGGTCCGGCCCAGAGAACATCGCAGGGTTCAGTTGGATTCGCGGCCGCGAGAGCGGCACTGCCGCCCACTGCGCCGAGGCTCTGTCCGTAGAGAAAAAGATCTGGTCGCTCGGTCACCGGCATCGCGGCAATGTGTGTGCCGACAGCAGTGAACAGCGCCCGAGCAGATCCCTCGGCGTCGCTGCGCTGGAACAGAAATGCTGCCCAACTGGGTGCGGCGGAGTACTGCTGGCCGACTATCGCGACGTTGCCCCCGAACCGCTGCTCGATGCCGTCGACAGCGTGGGTGTCGATCCACCCGGAACCGGTGGGAATGGCCACCACTACTGCCTCGCGATGGAATCCGCCGACCCGATCGAGTTCGTCGACTGCGAGAGCCGCACGCGCCGAGGCGTCCGGTGCAGAATCCAAGTCGGCATACACACGTACCGAGTCAGTTCCGGACGCAAGAAACTTTTGCCCTTCGGACATCGGCGACTGAGATGCTGTGGTGTGGACGACTTCTGCAGGACTGATGCTCCCGACGGCAAGATGGAGTCCGAAGACAAACAGTGCCGCAGTTGTGACGGCTCTGGCAAAACCCAGACGGTGCAGGAGTTTTCGGCTTCCCGAGACCGCCAGGCCGAGAATCAATACGGTGAGTGCAGCGATACATCCGGCTTCGACCCAGTACAGGATTCCGATCGGCGGGACGCTCATCGCTGCCCGAAGTGAGTTCTGCCACCCGGCAGCGGCAAGGGTCGCGACGGCGGTTACGGCTGCCCCCACACCGAATGCACCTAGGCGCCAGGATCGTTCGTCGAATCGGGCTTTGGCGCGCTCCGGTGTCACCTTGCGGGTGATGCCCGAGAGCGCCCACATCACCAGGAGTCCCACCGCGACGAGCAGTCCACTGAACGCCCCTTGGAGCATTGCCGATCTCGGGAGTAGTCCGGGGGCAAGTGACACGACGGACATCGAAGCCGCCGCTAGTGAGGTAGAGATGCGTGGTACTGCCAGCGTGGAGATTCGGACGAGGACAGAAGACTGTGATGCATGCAGAACGCTCATGCTGCAACCGCTTTCGTCGGCCGGAAGACGTTGTTCGACGAATCGAGCCGCCGTGAACGCACGAAGCTGAAAGCGAGAACTGATGCGCCCAGAACGCCGGCAGTGCCGTACTCGAGCCCGGATTCCTTCACCGGTGTCAGATAGTTCTGACGCCACGAGTTCCCATTGACCGCAGTAGCGGCGATGTCGGCCATCGAAAAGCAATAGGACCGGGAGGCGGGAGAAACCCGACCGTAGCAGGCCTCGTGCATCCGTCGATCAAGTTGGCCGTCGAGAGCCTGACGCGCCCAGGGGCCGAGTTCGGCGCCGTGAGAATGTGCGTAACGCAAGAGGTCGTAGCCGAGATCGTGTGCTTTGCAGGCCGAATCGAACTCGCCGGGTAGCGGGATCGGTGACGAGCAATCGCCGTTCGGATTGGCGAGGTGCCCGTCGACGACGACGGGGGAGTAGCCGGAGAACTCGGCAAAGTCTGCCGGCAGGGTGGCCACACCATCCGTTGTCACTGTCGCAACGGCTTGCGCCGCAGCGTCGTTCTCTTGATGGGTAGCCCGCGCGATAGTCGATCCCGCCGTCAACATCATGGTTGCGGCTGCTGCTAGCGCCAGTGTTGCTCGTGTAATCCGCATGGTGACGACGCTATGAGCGGGCAGTCCGCGTCGACATCGCTCCGCAGTGTGGTTTGTCCGAAGGTGAAAGGGTGAGTTATTCGACCGCTCTGATACTTCGGAGGTAGGCGTATCTCACTCTGCAGTATGACGACTTTCGGCGCGACACTTCCTAGGCTTGACGGGTGATCACGGTCAGAAGGAACAGAGCGAGCCAGACCTCGAAGCGCGTCGCGGCGGCAACCAGAAGGATGACGCGCGATCAGTTCTGGAATCTGGGAATCATCGTGGTGACGCTCATTCTTTTCACCATCGCGTGGCCGACCCTGCACCTCACGCATGTGGTTGCGCCGCCGATTCAGCCGTTCATTGCTGCATTGGCCGCGTTTCCGTTTGTGTTGATCCGGTTGAATCCCGCTCTGGGGTGGGCAATCTCAGCAGTATCTGCGTTGGTCATTCCGCATGTGTTCGACCTGCAGATCGGCTATGAGTATCCGTGGCAGGTTGTGCACATCCTCGTCATTCTGGCGCTGCTCACGGCGGTGAGCCTGACCGCGCCGTTGCAGGTTGTCGGGGTGGCAGCAGTGTCGACTGCTCTACTGTTTTTGGCGGAGACACCCGGAAGCGACGGTGCCGGTTGGGCGGTCGGTCTGACCGCGCTCGTGGTCTTCTGCCTGCTGATTCGCCGACTCGTGGCATCGCGTCGACAGTTGGCCGAGCAGGAAGAGGTCAGTGAACTCGAACGCACACGCCGAACTGTGTTGGAGGAGAAGGCCCGCATCGCTCGGGATCTGCACGACATCGTCGCCCACCACATGTCGATGGTGGTGGTGCAAGCGCAAAGTGCGCCTTACCGTCTCGCCGACGTGACTCCGGAGATTCGGGCAGAGTTCGATTCGATCGGTGAGACCGGGCGAGCCGCACTCAACGAGATCCGCGGATTATTGGGCGTCCTCCGTAGTGACGGCGAAACCGCGCAGACGGCACCGCAACCGGGTGTCGATCAGCTCGACGAGCTTGTGGCGGGAAGCTCCCGCGCCGGTATTCCGTTGTCGTGGAACATCAACGGGGACCGCTCGAGAGTATCGGAGTCGACGGGTCTGGTGGTGTATCGAATTCTTCAGGAGTCGATCACCAACGCCGCGAGGCACGCACCGGGCGCGCCGATCGATGTGGCGGTGTCTTTCGGTCCTACCTCGGTGAGTATCCGGGTGGATAACGAGATCACGGCGGGGAGGGCTCCAGTAGTGCAGGAAACCACAGGCGGCAACGGAATCCGGGGAATGCGAGAGCGCGCTGCGGCAGTCGGCGGCACACTCTTGACACACGAGCGAGACGACGGAGGGTTCGAGGTCCGAGCCGAGTTGCCGGTGACCCCGGCCTAGGCTGTCGGAGTGCCCATCACAGTGTTCATTGCCGACGACCAAGCGATGGTTCGACAAGGGTTCGGAGCCCTCCTCTCCGCACAACCGGATATCAGCGTGATCGGTGACGCACCGAACGGCAAGGTAGCAGTCGCCGAAGTCGCGAGGTTGCGCCCGGATGTGGTGCTGATGGACGTTCGCATGCCGGAGATGAACGGACTCGATGCCGCGCGTCTCATCCTTGCCGCCGGTGGGGAACCGCCGGTTCGAGTTCTCATGCTCACCACGTTCGACATCGACGACTACGTCTACGAAGCCCTCAGCCTCGGTGCAAGCGGTTTCATGCTCAAGGACGCACCGGCCGAGGAACTCATCCGGGCGGTCCGGGTGGTTGCCGATGGCCAGGCCCTGTTGGCGCCGACGGTCACCCGCAGGCTCATTGCCGACGTGACCAGTCGTCGTGCGACCCCTCGAACCCGCCCGGCGGCACTCGACGCGTTGACGCCGCGCGAACGCGAAGTGCTCGAATTGATCGCTCGCGGATTGTCCAACACGGAGATCGCGGAAAAGTTGTTCGTTGCGGAACAGACGGTCAAAACGCATGTCGGCAAGGTCCTTTCGAAACTCGACCTGAGAGATCGCGCACAGGCTGTCGTGCTGGCATACGAAAGTGGCCTCGTTACGCCGCGATAGCCTGCAGCGACGTGGCCGCTGGGGGAAGATGGAACTGCACGGGTTTCACAATCAGTCAATGCGAGAGGTGCAGTCACAATGCGAATCGGAGTACTCACAGGTGGCGGTGACTGCCCGGGATTGAACGCAGTGATCAGGGCTGTCGTGCGGACGTCAGCGGGTCGGTACGGGAGTTCGGTTGTCGGATTCCGTGACGGTTGGCGGGGACTTCTCGAAGATCGCAAGGTTCCACTGGCCGCGGACGATCGCATCGACCGCATCCTGACGCGTGGTGGAACCATTCTCGGCACCGCACGCGTCAATCCCGATAAATTGCGCGCCGGGCTCGATCAGATCAAGCAGACCCTCGACGACAACGGGATCGACGTCCTGATCCCCATCGGCGGCGAGGGAACCCTGACGGCGGCAAGTTGGCTGTCGGACAGCGGCGTGCCAGTCATCGGTGTTCCCAAGACAATCGACAACGATATCGACTGCACCGACGTCACTTTCGGCTTCGACACTGCGCTTGCCGTTGCCACCGATGCCATCGACCGCCTCCACACGACGGCGGAATCGCATCAGCGCGTCATGCTCGTCGAGGTTATGGGCCGCCATGCCGGTTGGATCGCTCTGCAGGCCGGTTTGGCTTCCGGTGCACACCTGACCCTGGTTCCGGAGCAGCCGTTCGACGTCGACGAAGTGTGCGCGATGGTCAAGAAGCGATTCCAACGCGGCGATTCCCACTTCATCTGCGTCGTAGCGGAGGGTGCGATGCCCGATCCGGCGTCGATGACTCTGCGCGAAGGTGGCATCGACGAGTTCGGGCACAAGATTTTCACCGGCGTCGCTCAGCAGCTGGGCAACGAGATCGAGCGTCGGATCGGCAAGGAAGTTCGGACGACGGTTCTCGGTCATATTCAGCGCGGCGGCACCCCGACACCACACGATCGCATCCTCGCGACACGCTTCGGAGTCCACGCCACCGACGCTGCTCATCGTGGTGATTTCGGGAATATGGTGGCCCTGCACGGCACGTCGATCGACCTGGTTCCGCTCGAGGAGGCGACCCGTCGGCTCAAGACTGTGCCCAAGGAGCGATACGAGGAGGCAGCCGCATTCTTCGGCTGAGCGTCCGGCGCATAAACTAGTAGCCATGACTGCTGTCGATGCGCCCGACATCCTCGATTACGACGAAGTGCTGACCAAGTACGAGCCTGTGATGGGTATGGAGGTGCACGTAGAACTCGGCACCGCTACCAAGATGTTCTGCCCGTGCCCCACCGAGTTCGGTGCCGAACCCAACACCCAGGTATGCCCCGTCTGCCTGGGCCTGCCCGGATCCATGCCGGTGGTCAATGCCGCCGCCGTGGAGTCCGCCATCCGGATCGGCCTTGCGCTCAACTGCTCGATCACCCCGTGGGGTCGATTCGCGCGCAAGAACTACTTCTACCCGGATCAGCCGAAGAACTACCAGATCTCGCAGTACGACGAGCCGATTGCCACCGAGGGCTACCTCGACGTTCTGCTCGACGACGGCACCACCTGGCGAGTTGACATCGAGCGCGCCCACATGGAAGAGGACACCGGTAAGTCCCTCCATGTGGGTGGCGCAACCGGCCGAATCCACGGTGCCAGTCACTCTCTGCTCGACTACAACCGTGCCGGTGTTCCGTTGGTGGAAATCGTCACCAAGACCATCCATGGAGCCGGCGAGCGCGCCCCCGAAGTTGCCCGCGCGTACGTCACGGCACTGCGCGATCTGCTGAAGTCCCTCGACGTCTCCGACGTTCGCATGGACCAGGGTTCGATGCGTTGCGACGCCAACATTTCGCTGATGCCGATCGGCGCGACCGAATTGGGAACTCGCACCGAGACCAAGAACGTCAACTCGCTCAAGAGTGTTGAGGTCGCGGTTCGCTACGAGATGCGTCGTCAGGCGGCGGTACTCGACGCCGGCGGCGAGATCATCCAGGAAACCCGGCACTTCCAGGAAGCCGACGGCACAACCTCCGCTGGCCGCCGCAAGGAGACAGCAGAGGACTACCGCTACTTCCCGGAGCCGGACCTCGAACCTGTTGCACCCAGCCCAGAGTGGGTCGAAGAACTGCGCGGAACCCTTCCCGAGCTTCCGTGGATCCGCCGTGCGCGTATCCAGAAGGACTGGGGAATTTCCGACGAGGTCATGCGTGACCTCGTCAACGCCGGTGCAATTGATCTGGTGATCGCCACCACCGAAGCCGGCGCGTCGCCTGAAGCTGCACGCTCCTGGTGGCTGTCATACCTGTCCCAGCAGGCTAACGCTCGCGGCGTCGAACTCGGCGCACTGCCGATCACGCCGACGCAGGTCGCTCAGGTTGTGGCACTGATTGACAGTGGCAAGCTCAACAACAAGGTTGCCCGCCAGGTTGTCGATCATGTTCTCGACGGTGAGGGTGATCCGGAGCAGGTTGTTGCGGCGCATCCGGAGTTGGTTGTCGAGCGCGACGAAACCAAGCTCAAGGCAGCTGTCGACGAGGCCCTGGCCGCCAACCCCGATATCGCGGACAAGATCCGTAGCGGCAAGGTTCAGGCCGCCGGAAAGATCGTCGGCGACGTCATGAAGGCCACTCGTGGACAGGCCGACGCAGCACGCGTCAAGGAACTTGTCATCGAGGCTTGCAGCTAGTCCTCGCACACATAGTTTGATGCCCGGTCGATTCAATTCGACCGGGCATCAATGCTTTTCAGTCGATGCCGCCGCCTCCGCTCGGCCCGTCAGTCGATGCCGCCGCCTCCGCTCGGCCCGTCAGTCGATGCCGCCGCCTCCGCTCGGCATGGGAATCTTCACTACCCTGTCGTCGTTGGGGCCAGGTTCGCCCGCGGTCTTGTTGATGGTGCTCACCCACAGCAACCCGTCTGATCCGACGGCCAGGCCGCCGAGTTGACCGTACGTATCCTTGGCAACCGTCCCCGGGGCAGCGGTGATAGCTCCCGTTCCGGGATCGGACGCGAGCGACGAGACTGCTTTACCGGCGCCGAGTGCTACCGCCACGACTCCTCGGGCGGCTACACACCCACCCACTCCCGGACGGTCCGGCCATGTCCACGCCGGCGCCGTGACGATTCCGTCGGTGCCCACACGTTGGAGACGGTCTTCGAGTGCGGTGCGATCGGTGACCCACGTCGCGATCCCGGGATCGACACAGACGCCTCCGCCGTTCCCGATTCCCGACAACACGACCTCGGGGCGCGGCGGAGTCGGCGACGGACTCAACGACCGCACTCGAAGCAACTTTCCGGCCAGGGATCCGGGATCTGTTGCCGCAGCAGGATTTCCGGTATCTCCCGTCAATATCATCAATTGATCGGGTGCCGCAAATTCGAGTGATCCGCCGTTGCCGTTGGCGCCGCGCGGAATTCCGCCGAGAACTTCCTTGGCGGAGTCTCCCGGGGCGATTCGGACTACCCGATTGTCGGTGCCCGTCGTGACGTACGCGTAGATCAGATTGTCTTCGACGAAGGTGGGGGACAGTGCGATGTCGAGAAGCCCTCCGTCGCCACTGCCGTCGACGTCGATCTTGGCCACCTCGACGGGCGTCTGCCCCGGGGCGACCTGCATGATTCGGCCGGTCCGGCGTTCGGCAACCAGGCCTGAGTTTCCGTCGGGCAGGGTGAGGAGCCCACCGGTGGTGTCGAGACACGTCGCGATGACGGACGGGTCTGGGTCCTGGCACGGACCGAGGGGGCCGGATGGCGGCTTTGGCGTCTCGGTTGTCGCCGGCGGAGGATTTTGTGGTTGGACGTCGACAACGGATTGCTGGACAGGCTCTGGGGTGAACGGGGTGGTTGTCGACTCGTCGAATTGCGCACAACCACCCAGAAGGACGGTGGTCATTGTCACGGCACATGCAATCGACGTTCTGCGCCCACCCGTAGTCATGGGGAAGACGTTACGTAACAGATGGCATGTCTCGCCACGCCGGAGTAGCTTCCCCGACGAGTTCACGAAACGGACTTAGGCTCACCAACGTGACTGACGAGCGGAAAGACCCCAGCGAAGTTCCTGAAACGGACACAGCGTTGGGCAAAGTATCGAGTCCTTACGATCTCCCCACCGAAAAATTTCCGACGGTGAGCGCCAGGAATCCCTTGCCGCGTACCGACGACGAATTGGAGTTCGGGTCGGCGAATGCAAATTCCGTGACCGAACAGCTTCCGACCTATCGTGCTCCGGGTGCTGACAAGCAGACCGAGGTGCTCAGTCGTGATCCCGCCTACGAGATATCGGCTGATCAGGTTCCGGTCGCTGATCCGGTGCCGGTAGTCAGCGACTCGTCGGACTTGTCGACCGGACGTGGAACGCTCGATCTGGGCCTGCTGGTGCTCCGTCTGGCGGTCGGTGGGACGGCATTGGTGCACGGACTTCAGAAGCTGACCGGTATCTGGAACGGTCCGGGTCTGGGCGGCTTCGAAACGATGTTGGCCGACGCCGGGTTCGAGCAGGCAAAATTGCTCGCGATCCTCGGTGCGGTCGGCGAGGTGGCCGGCGGCGCGCTGCTCATCTTGGGCCTGCTGACTCCGGTAGCGGCCGCGTCGATTCTGGCCGTGATGATCAATGCCTGGGCCTTGCGTCAGGCGAGTGCGCCCGGACTCGAGTATTTTGCACCGGAAGGTACCGAGTACGAGATGCTGCTGGGTATCTGTGCTGGAGTCATCATCTTGACCGGTCCCGGCCTTCTGTCCTTGGACGGACGTCGTGGGTGGGCAAGGAGGCCGTACGTCGGGTCGCTGGTGGTCCTCGTTCTCGGCATTGCGGCGGGTGTGTGCACGTGGATCTTCCTGAACGGTGCCAATCCGCTGATCTGATCGTGTGACTGGTTCACAACAGAACCGCCGCCCTCCATCAAGGAAGGCGGCGGTTCTTTTGTCAGTGGGCAGTGTCAGTCTTTGACAAGCACTGGTGCGGCGTTCGCCGACGGGATGACTGTCCCGTCCTTGATCTTGCGGCCGAGTACCGACTTGCGGTGTCCGTACAAGAAGTAGACGACAACGCCGATCGCCATCCAGACGATGAATCGGATCCAGGTCTCGACCGAGAGGTTGAGCATCAGCCAACCGCAGGCGAGAACGGCAAGAATCGGAACGAACGGCACCCACGGCACGCGGAATCCACGCGGCAGATCGGGGCGGGTGCGGCGCAGGACGATGACGCCGATGCAGACGAGTACGAATGCGAACAGTGTGCCGATGTTCACCATTTCTTCGAGCGTTCCCATGGGGAAGAACGCTGCGAGCACGGCGACGACGCCGCCGACGATGAGAGTAATGCGAACCGGGACGCCCTTGTCGTTGGTCTTGGCCAGCTTGCGGGGCATGAGGCCGTCACGCGACATCGCGAACAACACTCGCGTTTGGCCGAGCATCATCACCATGACGACGGTGGTCAGGCCGGCCAGGCCGCCGAAGTTGATGGCAGTTTGGGCCCAACCGATCCCGTTGGCCTCGAAGGCAGTGGCCAGCGTGGCACTGGAATCGCCGACCAGCGGGCTGCCGTCCTTCAATTCCGTGTACTTGACCATTCCGGTGAGCACCAGGGTCACCGCGACGTACAGGACGGTCACAATCGCGAGGGATCCGAAGATTCCGCGGGGCAGGGCTTTCTGGGGATCCTTTGTCTCCTCGGCGGTGGTTGCGACGACGTCGAACCCGATGAAGGCAAAGAACACCAGGCTGGCTGCGGCCAGCAGGCCGTAGGCGCCGTAGCTACTGCCACCGGCACCGGTGAGCCAGGAGAACAGGGTCTGATGGATTCCACTTGCCGAGCTGTCAGCGCCTTCGGCCGGCGGGATGAAGGGAGAGTAGTTCTCCTTCTTGATGTAGAACGAGCCGACGATGATGACCAGGAGTACTACGGCAATCTTGATCGCGGTGATGACTGCGGAGACGCGGGAGGAAACCTTGGTTCCGATGGCGAGGATGGTTGTGATGGCCGCGATGATGAGCAGCGCGCCCCAGTCGAAACTGATCGGTCCGAGGTGTGCGGTGGTACTGCCACTTGCTCCGATGACATTGCCTAGATAGAGCGACCAACCCTTGCCGACAACGGCCGCGGCGAGCGCGAATTCGAGGATGAGGTCCCAGCCGATAATCCAGGCAGCGAACTCCCCGAAGGTTGCGTACGAAAATGTGTATGCACTACCGGCGACGGGAACAGTCGACGCGAACTCGGCGTAACAGAGGGCTGCGAGCGCGCAGGCGATGGCGGCGAGGACAAACGCGAGCGAGATGGACGGGCCGGCAACGTTGCCTGCAGTTCTGGCGGTGAGCGTGAAGATACCTGCGCCGATGACGACGGCGACACCGAAGACCGTCAGGTCTTTCGCAGTCAGTTCCTTTTTGAGCTTTGTCTCAGGCTCGTCGGTGTCCGCGATCGATTGCTCGACGGATTTGGTGCGCCATATGCCGACTCCGGGCATGTATTGCTCCTTGGTTGATTCCCGGCGACCTCGTGGGGGCCGGGAGGTGGCTGACTGTTGTCGAATGTGATGTGGGTCTCAACGACCTGCTGAGGGAACCATTGGTGAGCGCAGTGCGCAAGTCGAGACGACTGAACTGACTGAAATGATCACTTTTCGTTCTGCGGGACTCCAATAGGTATCTGATTTGCTCAGCTGCGTCGTGCACACTACGGCAGGGTGAGTCCACTCACCTATTTCACCTTTGGGGGTGTCTGAAATGTCTGGCGTGCCAGGTTGTTTCACTGATCCGAGCTGCGCCGGGGCGCTCAATTTTTCGTACCTGTCGGTCGGTCCTGCTATTGACTGGTAATCAAACGCGACGTCAGCGTCGGCTCGGCCAAAAGGAGATCTTGATGATGGTCACCCACCTCGACACACTGCACGGTCTTCCGGCATTTGATTTTCCCAACCCGTCAGCATCGGGCGGCGCGTTGCCTGACGCCGACGCCGTAGCCTGGCGAATCTCGGTGGAATCGTATGCCGATGACGCGGAGCATTTCACCGACGCCTGGGCGAGGTTCGTGGAGACGGTGGACCTGTCGGCGATCCAGGCGTTGATCATCGGTCAGTGGGGAAAATTGTACGAGGCCGACTCGTCGTCGATCGTGGAACTGATTGTCGGACAACAAGAACGGTTGACGTCATTGCGCGCGCTGTTTCTTGCCGACATCACGCAAGAGCAGCAGGAGATCTCTTGGATTCAGCAATCCGACGTCACTCCGATTCTCGCGGCGTTTCCGAGGTTGGTCGAATTGGGGATTCGCGGCGGGACCGAATTGCAGTTTCCCCCCGGCAGGACATGCTTGTCTGCGCCGTTTGACCATTGAATCGGCCGCGGCGTCGCCACCGTAAGCATCTCGGCTTGCGGAACAGTGAGATTCAGGACGCTGTTGTGCACGCTGTAGTGGCAGCCCCGCTCCTTGCCCGGTTGCGCACCCTGGATCTGTCGTTGGGCGTTCTCACCGACGACGGTGCTGCGGCGCTCCTCGCCAGCCGTCGGTTCGCCCATCTCGACTCACTTGATCTACACCACCACTTTCTTTCCGATGCCGTAGTCGCAGACCTGACGCAGCACTGCGCCGAATTAACGGTTCACGTCGACTTGTCGGAGCAGATGTCGCCGGACGCGTGCGACGGCGAGGTTTGGCGGTGTGTTGCCGTCACCGAGTAGATAATTCAGGTTTGTGGTGCGGAGACAAGAAGGTCCCCAGCCGCAGGCGTGAACTGGTCCCCGGAAGTTGGACTGGCCAAATAAGAGCCTAAGCCACCAGGGCTTGAACCCGGTATTGCACCGGGCTCAGGCCCTGGAGCTTTGTGGAGATGCGTTCATGGTTGTACCAGTGGATGTAATCGTGCAGCGCCGTAGCCAACGCATCGATGCTGAGGTATCGGACATGATGGA
>NZ_JALGQH010000059.1 GCF_022810305.1 Rhodococcus sp. ARC_M6 | reverse complement strand
GGTGGTGGGGGGGGGGGGGTGGTGGGGGGGGGTGTGGGGGGGTGGGGGGTTGTGGGGGGGGTTGGGGGTGGTGGTGGGGGGGGTGGTGGGGGGTGGGGGTGTGGTGTTGGGGGTGCGGCGTCGGAGTTGGTTGGGTTTATGGTGCCGTCGGTGTTGGTGGTGCTGTCGGGTTTGCCGGTGACGGTGAATGGGAAGTTGGACCGAAAAGCGCTACCGGACACTAGTTTCAATAGCGATGCAGCCGAATTTGCGGCTCCACGCAACCCGATCGAACAGATCGTGGCCTCCGTTGTGGCCGACCTACTCGGAATCGCCAGAGTGGGAGTCGACGACAACTTCTTCGCACTCGGTGGGAACTCCCTGATTGCTACTCGTCTGGTGGCTCGGATCAATGCGGCAGTCGGAGACCGGATCAGCGTTCGTGATGTCTTCGACGCCCCGACCGTCGCGGGTCTGGCGGTGCTGGCGCAATCGGAGGACGGCTTGGAATCCCGCCCGCCCTTGAAGCCGCGGGAAGGTTCAACGAAAGCCCCCGTGTCGCTGGCTCAGCAGCGCCTGTGGTTTATCAATCAGTTCGACACTTCGTCGTCGGCCTACAACGTCGCGTTTGTGTTGAGCCTCGAAGGGCGGCTTGATGTGAGCGCGCTACGCCAGGCGTTTGCGGACGTCATAGTGCGACATGAGACGCTGCGCACCATCTTCCCGCTTGCCGACGACGGGCCGCAGCAGGTGATCTTGCCGACGACAAGCGCAATACTCGACCTTGATCCGATCGTCGTGTCGGGTGACGCCGAACTTCGCGAACTGTGTCAGCGGGTGTTGTCTGCAGGATTTGACGTGACGGAGCAGATCCCGTTGCGGGCGAACCTGTTCCAACTCGACGAGGATGCGCACACACTGGCAGTGGTCGTGCATCACATCGCATCCGACGGTTTCTCGATGGCACCTTTGGCGCGAGATATCATGACCGCGTATGCGTCTCGACTGAACGGTTCAGAACCGGATTGGGCACCGCTCGAGGTGCAATACGCCGACTACACACTGTGGCAGCGCGAGTGGCTGGGTTCGGAATCTGATGAGAAGTCGTTGATTTCGAGACAGTTGGCCTACTGGGCCGCCACACTGGCAGAGCTGCCGGAAGTACTGGAGATACCGACAGATCGCCCCCGTCCGGCTGTCCGATCACTCGAATCGGGCCATCTCGAATTCGGCATCGGTGAAGATGTTCACGCCGGTCTGGTGGCGTTGGCACGCAATCACAACGCAACGGTCTTCATGACTGTGCAGGCAGTACTGGCGGTTCTGCTGGCACGACTGAGCGGTGGAGACGACATCACCGTGGGGACACCGATCGCTGGACGCGGCGAGAGGGAACTCGACAACGTCGTGGGCATGTTCGTCAACACACTTGTCTTGCGCACACACGTCATTGGCGACGCCACATTCTCCGATGTGCTCGACACCGTTCGTGAAGGCGATCTGGGTGCCTTCACCCATGCAGAAGTCCCGTTCGAACGTGTCGTGGAGGTTCTGAACCCATCGCGGTCCACTGCGTACTCACCGCTCTTCCAGGTGATGCTGGAGTTCCAGGATATCGAGCGCCCCACACTGGAACTCCCCGGATTGCAGATTCGGAGTCTTGTTGCTCCGATCGACACCATTAACTTCGACCTCCAGCTGACTGTGTCGGAGAACGTCGACACCGCTGGCCGACCCACTGGAATCACGGCGGACTTCGGTTATGCAACTGATCTTTTCGACGAGGAGACAGTTGCCGGGTTTGCGAGGCGATTCCAGTGCATCCTCCAGACGGTTACCGAGAGCGCTGATGTCAGAGTCGGCGACATCGATATTCTGGGCGTCTCCGAGCGCGCCGAACTCGCTCCGGCAACGGGTGGTGCGGCGCTGACACCGAGGACGCTGCCGGAACTGTTGGCAGAAGCAACCACACGTGATCCGGATGCCGTGGCGCTCGTCTTCGAAGGACGGGAGGTTCGCTACGGCGAACTTGACATGCGTTCGAATCAGTTGGCCCGCATGTTGATCGAGCGGGGTGCCGGCAGCGAGACTGTGGTTGCGGTGTGTGTGCCACGTTCTGACGAAGCCATCCTGGCCGTCTGGGCAGTGGCTAAATCCGGGGCGGCGTTTCTTCCGGTCGATCCGAGCCATCCGGCTGGGCGAATCGAATACATGCTCACAGACTCCGGAGCAGTCTGGGGTGTGACGACGTCGGCGCACAGTGCAGCGCTTCCCGAGACGGCGGAATGGCTGGTGCTGGGCGAACCGGAATTTGAAGACAAGCTCGGGAAGTATTCGTCCTCGGCGCTCTGCGACGAAGACTTGACGTCACCGATACTGATCGACAATCCGGCATACCTGATCTACACGTCCGGATCGACCGGTACACCCAAAGGTGTGGTCACCACGCACCGCGGCCTGTCGAACTTCGCTGCCCAAGAACGGGAAAGGTTCGCAACTTCAGTCCAGTCCCGAACACTTCACTTTGCTTCGCCGAGCTTCGATGCGTCAGTTCTCGAGCTTCTACTGGCGACCGGTGCGGGCGCCACCATGGTGATCGCTCCGCCGTCCGTGTACGGCGGAGCCGAGTTGGCGGATCTGCTGAAATCGGAGCGGGTCACGCATTGCTTCGTCACTCCGGCGGCGCTGGCGTCGGTTGATTCCGCCGGTCTCACTGCCCTCGAATGTGTGGTGACCGGCGGCGAAGCCTGTCCTCCCGAGTTGGTCGCACAATGGGCACCCGGCCGACGGATGTTCAACGCGTACGGGCCAACCGAAGCAACAGTCGTCTCCAGTATCAGTGCCAGGCTGGTGCCGGGGGCGCCGGTCACCATCGGCGCGCCCACTCTCGGGTTCACCGAGGCCGTGCTGGACTCACGGCTGCAACCGGTGCCGGTGGGTGTCACTGGCGAGTTGTATCTTGCCGGTCCGGCACTCGCACGTGGCTATCACCAGCGGTTCCCGCTGACCGCCGAACACTTTGTAGCCAACCCCTTCGGGCCCGCCGGAAGTCGGATGTATGGAACCGGCGATCGGGTGCGGTGGACGGCCGATCAACAGTTGGAATACCTCGGACGGACCGATTCCCAGGTGAAGATTCGCGGATTCCGGATCGAACGCGGTGAGGTCGAGTCAGCACTGCTCGAACACGAGGACGTAGCTCAGGCCGTGACACAGGTGTGGAACGGCGACAGCGGCGTGATCGGATCCGGCAGTGGCGATCGGCTGATCGGCTACCTGGTACCCGAATCCGGCACGACGATCGATTCGAGGGCGGTTCTGGAATTTGTCAGTGGACGGTTGGCGTCGTACATGGTGCCGGCAGCGCTGGTGATTCTGGACTCGCTTCCCTTGACTGTGCACGGAAAGCTCAACCGCTCAGCACTTCCGGCCCCGGATTTCGCTGCAGTTGTGTCTACGATCCGGCCTCCGAGAACTAGGACCGAGGAACTTCTTGCCGGGCTGTTCGCGGACGTTCTTCGCCTGGACGCAGTGGGAGTGGACGACTCCTTCTTCGCCCTCGGCGGTGACAGCATCATGTCGATACAACTGGTGGCCCGCGCAAGGGACGCCGGCATTATCCTCTCTCCCCGAGATGTATTCGATAGACGAACTGTCGCGGGGCTTGCCGAGGTAGCGGGGGTGGACAATGACTGCACGGTCACGCTCGACGAGTTGCCGGGCGGCGGGGTCGGGCGCCTGCCACTGACGCCCGTCGCGCGATGGATGCTCGAACGTAGTGGGGGACAAGTCAACAGGTTCTTCCAGTCACTGTTGCTGGCAGCCCCAATCGGTCTCACCTACGACGTTCTTGTTCGAGCAGTCGAGGCTGTGCTGGAGCGGCACGACATGCTTCGTGCTCGTCTGCTGACGGAGATGCCCGGAGGCATGGAAGTACTGACGACGGGTACTGCGTCAGCGGAGGCACTGGTCCGTCGGGTGTCGGTCGATACGGTGCAGGGAGACGATTTCATTGCACGCGCGGAAGCCGAACTGGGTACTGCCGCCGGTAATTTGAGTCCAGCCACTGCCGACATGGTGCGCGTGGTCTGGTTCGATGTCCCGAACGAGAACGGGCGGCTGCTTGTGGTCGTGAACCACCTGGTGGTCGACGGTGTCTCTTGGCGCATTCTCATCTCGGATCTAGCGTTGGCCTGCAGCCACATTCAGCGTGGTGTGGCTCCGGCGCTGCCCGCAGTCGGAACGTCGATGCGGCGGTGGTCCCATGGCCTACGCGATGCTGCGCAGCAACGTCGTCTCGAACTGGGAATCTGGGAGAACATCTTGGGTGGTCACGATCCGCTGATCGGTTCGCGCCCACTGGATTCCGCCATCGATGTCGACGCGACCGTCGACATCGTGAGCGTCGAACTATCGTCGGGCGTGACCAGCGCGCTGCTTACCGTACTTCCGGAAGCCGTCCACGGCAGCGTGGGTGACGGCCTGCTCACCGCGCTGGCGATGGCACTGATCACCTGGCGACAACGTCAGGGCGGGGTAGTTTCGGACGCCCTGATCAACCTCGAAGGGCACGGCCGTGAGGAGCAGGTCTTAGCGGGCGCGGAGTTGTCCCGCACCGTCGGGTGGTTCACCACGCTGTATCCAGCGCGGTTGGATCTGACCGGAATCGATATCGCCGACGCAATGGCCGGCGGTAGCGCGGCGGGGCAGGCGATCAAAGCAGTCAAGGAGCAGTTGCTTGCGATCCCGGATCACGGAATCGGCTTCGGATTGTTGCGGTATGTCGATAGTGAGTCGTCAGAGTCACTGTCGCGGTTCCGGTCTCCGCAAGTCAGTTTCAACTATCTCGGCCGAGTCTCCAGTTCCGACGGGACTCAGGACTGGCTGCCGGTGACGGGCAGCCGTCAGCTCGGCGGAACCCAAAATCCCGAAACGCCGGTCGCTTCGGTAATCGATATCAACGCCTTCGTCGAAGACAGCCCGGATGGGCCCGGCCTCCAGGCATCGTTTGCGTTCCCGCGGGGAGTGCTCAGCGAATCCGAGATTACGGAGTTCACGGAATTGTGGCGCCGCGCTCTGGGAGGACTCGCTGCGTACGCGTCACGGCCGGATGCGGGCGGACTGACGCCGTCCGACGTTCCGCTGGTATCGGTGAGTCAGCAGCAGATCGAGAGATGGGAGGGTCAATTCCCGGCATTGGAGGATGTGTGGTCATTGTCGCCTCTGCAGTCCGGACTGCTCTTCCACGCTGCGTTGGCAGCTTCGTCGGTGGACGTGTACACCGCGCAGTTGCGCATCGATCTCGAGGGCAGAGTTGACGCCGAACGTCTGCGGGTTGCGGCCGCCGGACTGCTGGCCCGGCATCCGAATTTGCGGACCGCGTTTGTGTACGACGACGAGGGGGTGCCCGCGCAAGTGGTTGTCGATGACGTGGCGGTGCCGTGGCGGGAAGTGGATCTTAGCTCTGGCGGGGCTGACATCGAAGCGGAACTCGCCCGGGAGCTTGACGCAGACCGCCGCGCCCGGTTCGATCCCGAAACGCCGCCGTTGCTGCGACTGACACTCTTCCACACTGCCCCAGCGCAATTCGTTCTCGCGATTACGAACCACCACATAATCTTGGACGGTTGGTCGATGCCGTTGCTGGTGCGGGAGTTGTTGACGCGCTATGTCGCCGATGGCACGCCGGCCGATTTACCGAATCCACCCTCGTACCGAACCTATCTGGAATGGTTGGCGAAGCGCGACCGCCAAGCGTCAGTGAGTGTTTGGGAAGCTGCGCTCGACGGCGTCGAGGATCCGACGTTGCTCGCGCCACCGGCCTCTGCCGGAGCCTACGGTGTCCCCGACGAAGTTGATATCGTGCTGCCGGACAGCGTGCATGACGCGCTCGCCGGGGTTGTTCGCGGCGGCGGGATCACGATGAATACAGTGGTTCAGGCAGCGTGGGGAGTGCTGTTGTCCCGCTTGCTTTCTCGTGACGACGTCATATTCGGTACCACCGTTGCGGGTCGTCCGCCGCAACTGCCCGGTGTCGAGAACATGATGGGGCTCTTCATCAACACGTTGCCGGTGCGCGTGCGGATTGATCCGGAGGAGACACTTGCGCAACTGCTCACCCGATTGCAGGGCGAACAGGCGATACTCCTCGACCACCACGAGGTCAGCCTCGGCGAGGTGCAGTCGCGCCTGGGTCTGGGCAACCTCTTCGACACACTGTCTGTGTTCGAGTCGTACCCCGTCGATAAATCCGGGTTGGACGAGAACATCGACATCGACGGTATGCGCGTAGCCAGCCTTGGTGCCCGCGACGCCACGCATTACCCGATCACGTTGCTGTCGATTCTCGAGCCGCGCCTGCGGATGAGTCTGCGCTACCAGCCGGGAATCTTCGAAAGAGCGGCGATGACTACACTTGCCGAACGTTTGGCTCGGATTCTCGAAACCGTCGCCGACGATGTGAGCACCCCGGTCGGCGATATCGAGGTTTTCGGGCTGGGTGAGCGGGAGTTGGTTCTCGACTCGTGGAATGCGACGGGGCATGAGTTGCCGGGGGTGGCGTTGGCGGATCTCTTTGATGCGCAGGTGGCGCGGACTCCGGGTGCTGTTGCGGTGGTGTTCGAGGGTGCGGTGTTGTCGTACCGGGAGTTTGATGCTCGGGTGAATCGGTTGGCCAGGTTTTTGAT
>NZ_JALGQH010000058.1 GCF_022810305.1 Rhodococcus sp. ARC_M6 | reverse complement strand
GAACAGCCAAGCGGCAGAGACTGTGGAGAGCCCGGTGCTCAGTAATGGGCACGCCGGGTTCGGAGAGCGGCCTGAAGAAACGGACCGATGGCAACATCGGTACCGCGCTTCAGGCCGACTCAACCGCTTCCGCTGAATCTTCATGCGCAAGCTGTTCAGAAGATCTGTTTTTGCCGTCAGACTCGGGATAAAAGGCCTTCATCACAGGTGTGCGATGGAGGCGACCAGGTTGCGCTCTTAATTCTACGATCACTCGCACGAAGCCGTCCTTCGTCTGCTTGTGGGTGGGCGCGTTGATCACTTCGGTCGACATCCGACGGAAGCAGGTCACGATCGCGACTGCTCGCGTGTGGTGTGCGTGCATGTGCATCACTTCGAGCGAGTGGGTTCCCACGGACTTTCGGGGACTTGTGTGCCCTCGGCACGTCTGAAGATCGCGGGCCGCTTTTCGAGAAAGGCCGCGACCCCTTCGATGTACTCTTCGCCGGCCAGTCGCATCAGCTGACCGTCACGCTCCCTGTCGAACGCTGCCTCAAGTTCTGTGAGGGTTGCATCGTTGATCGCCAACTTGGTCGCGTGTAGAGCGTCACAGGGGCCGTTGGACAAACGGCGGGCCACGGATTCGACTCGGTCGGTGAGTTCGTCGTCGGGACACACCTCGCCGATGAGCCCGGCACTTAAAGCATCGTGCGCTTCGAATCGTTCGGCGAGCAGTGCCAGCTTCATGGCTCTTGCTCGTCCGATCGATGCTGCGACCAATGCGGTCGCACCGCCGTCCGGCATCAGGCCGACCTTGGTGAATGCGAGCAGGAAAAAGGCGGACTCGGCGACGATGGTGAGGTCACAGGCCAGTGCCAGGCACACTCCCACGCCGACTGCAGGTCCGTTGACCACGCCGATCACAGGGCGGGGGAACGTGCGTATCGCCGACACGACGCGGTTGGCGGCGTCGATGCGGTGGCTTGCCGGAGTGGCGCCGGGGGTAACGGTTGTCAGGTCGGCGCCGCTGCAAAAAGCTTGCCCTCTGCCTGTGAGGATTGCGGTGCGGACAGTGGGATTGAGGGCGTATCTCTCGAACGTGTCAGTGAGTTCGTTTAGGACTTCTGTGGTCACCGCATTCATGCGGTGGGGCCGATCTATGACGATGCGGAGAATCCCGTCGTCGAGTCGGATCGCGAGTCCGTTGGTATCGCTCATATGGTGCTCCCTTTCTAGTCTTGCGAAAGCAAATGGAAAATCGGAAAATAGCTAGCGGCGATTTCAGGGATCGTTCGAATGGGGCCGATCAAGGTCCGATCCGCGTTCAATGAGAACCATTTCCGGTTACTAATGGCTATTTAACTGCACTTAATCAGATTTGCCACAACTCTTGCAAGTCTTGGAAGGCCCGCCAAAACTAAGGCCTTGCCGATCTAAGTGAACTCCTGATAATGTGGTGTACACAACAGAGGCGCCAGACAGTCGGCGCTGTTTCCCGCATCGGGTTCTTCCTCGTGCGTTCAACTACCTCAAGCGATCGGGAGCTGCCCATGCATCTCACACAGCCTCTGCAGCGCGCACTTCGGATGCGTCCGGACGAGCCGATGACAATCTGCGGAGACCAGGTTCGGACGACCCGAGAAATTGGCGATCGGGTGGCGAGACTGGGAGGCGCACTGCGCCAGTTGGGAGTGGTCGAGGGCGATCGGGTCGGCATCCTCGCGATGAACTCGAGCATGTATCACGAGACGCTGTATGCCACGTGGTGGGTCGGTGCCGTGAGTCACGGGGTTAACACTCGCTGGAGCACGGCTGAGATCGTCTATTCGCTGGTCGACGCCGGTACCAAAGTCCTCTTCATCGATGACAGTTTCCTCGCGATAGTCCCCAAGTTGTGTGCTGACGCGCCGTCACTCAAAACAGTTGTGTATTGCGGAAATCGAGCGACCCCGGAGGGCTGTCTCGGCTACGAACAGCTGATCCTCGCCTCCGATCCCATCGAGGACGTCCGCATGGGAGGACAACAGCCGGCGGTCCTGTTCTACACCGGTGGCACCACCGGTGCACCGAAAGGCGTGTTGCTCAGTCACCAAGGGGTGATGACATCGACCTTTGGCGGGCAGGTCGCGCACAACGCTGCGCGTCAGGAGGGAGTCACTCTCGTGTCCGCGCCGCTGTTCCACATCGCCGCGCTCGGATCATGGAACGCCCAGAACCTGGTCGGTGGCGCGCAACTCTTCGTGCCGTCTTTCCAGCCCGAGGCTGTCCTCGCCGCGATCGAAAAGCATCGGGTCACCACGATGATGCTGGTCCCGACCATGCTGCAGATGCTGGTCGATCACCCTGAGCGTGATCTTTACGACCTCACGAGCGTGCGCACTGTCGGATACGGCGCCTCACCGATGTCGCAGGCCGTACTCGAACGGGTAATGAGCGCCTTCCCGGAGAGTGAGTTCTATCAGGGTTACGGGATGACCGAAACTGGCATGATTACGATTCTCGGGAAGCAGGATCACGTGGGTGAGGGCGCCCGGCTTCGCTCAGCAGGCCGGTCGACACCACACTTCGAGATTCGTATCGTCGATGCGAATGACGAGGATGTGTCGGCTGGCTCCGTCGGCGAGATCATCTGTCGCGGCGACAGCTTGATGCTCGGGTATTGGAACCTGCCGACAGAGACTGCAGCCGTATTGCGAGACGGGTGGATGTACACCGGCGACATGGGCTATCTGGATAAAGGTGGCTATGTCTATGTAGTCGACCGCGCCAAAGACATGATCATTACAGGCGGCGAGAATGTCTACTCGGCGGAGGTCGAGAACGCAGTCGCGGCCCACCCCTCCGTCACAGCGTGCGCAGTGGTGGGGGTACCCGATTCCTACTGGGGCGAGCGGGTGCACGCCGTCGTCGTACTCAAAGTAGCGACCGCGGCCGACGAAACGGAGATTCGAGAGTTCGTCAGAACCCGAATCGCCGGATACAAGGTGCCGCGCAGTGTCGAGTTCATCGACCAGTTGCCGTTGACAGCCTCTGGCAAGGTGCTCAAACGCACTCTCCGAGAACGACACATGGACAACCTGGCCCAAGCGGAAAGTTCCTCGACCACCGACTTCGATAATCGTGCAGTAGGAGGGGAGAGCACGCATGCGTGACGCCGTGATTGTCGATGCTGTCCGGACCCCCGTCGGGCGGCGAGGTGGGGCACTGAGCGGAGTTCACCCCGTGGATCTGTCCGCGCACATCCTCAACGCGCTAGTCGACCGAAACGATCTTGACCCGTCTTCCGTCGACGATGTGCTGTGGGGATGCGTCACCCAGATCGGTGAACAGGCCGGAGGCGTCGGTCGGTACGCCGTGCTCGCCGCCGGCTGGCCGGAGTCGATTCCAGGCGTGACGATCGACCGCGCGTGCGGATCGTCGCAGCAGGCTTTGCATTTCGCGGCTGCCGGTGTCATCAGCGGTCATTACGACATCGCGATCGCAGGCGGGGTGGAGAGCATGAGTCGGGTGCCGATCGGCTCGGCACGCAACGCTGCCGAGTTCGGTAAGCCGTTCGGTCCCTTAGTGCGCGAACGCTACTCGCACGCCGACTTCAACCAGGGTTTCGGTGCCGAGCTGATCGCAGAGGAGTTCGGGCTCACTCGGGCGCAGCTCGACCAGCACGCACTCGACTCCCATGCGCGCGCTGCAGCTGCGGTCGACCAGGGCAGGTTCGAACAACAGATCGCGCCGGTCAAGGTCACCGGAGATGACGGATCGACATCCTTGGTCGACACCGACGAGGGAATTCGCCGCGGTTCGACCCTTGAGTCGATGTCCACGCTGAAAACTCCGTTCAAGACGAATGGCCGGATTTCGGCCGGCACATCTTCGCAGATCTCGGACGGATCCGCCGCCCTCCTGGTGACCACCAGCGAGGTCGCACAGCGTCGAGGATGGACTCCGCTGGCGCGCGTCTACTCGGTTTCGCTTGCCGGAGTGGATCCGATCACCATGGCGAAGGGCCCGATACCCGCCACCGCCAAAGCACTCGAGCGCTCCGGTCTATCCATCGACGACATCGGTGCGTTCGAGATCAACGAGGCCTTCGCATCGGTCACCTTGGCTTGGCTGGCGGCGACCGGCGCCGACTACGCCAAGCTGAACCCACTTGGTGGCGCGATGGCGATCGGCCACCCGCTCGGCGCATCAGGTGCGCGGCTCATGACCACTCTGGTCCATCACATGCGCGACAACGGACTCCGATACGGGCTGCAGTCGATGTGTGAGGCCGGCGGTATGGCCAACGCCGTGATTCTCGAACTCTTCTGACCCGTATCCACAGGAATCCTCCCATTGAAGGGGAATTGACGACATGCGATCTGCCAGCTCTGTCATCGGGACCCGCATCCCCGAGCACTCCAGCACCGTCGAGAGGGGACGTCTGGCGTTCTTCTCTCGGGCCATCGGCGAGAACGATCCGGTCTACACCGATCTCAAGGCGGCTCGGGAAGCGGGTCACCGCGATCTTCCGGTGCCTCCGACGTTCGTGTTTTGCCTGGACATGGACAGACCGAATCCCTCGAAATTCTACACGGACCTAGGTATCGACATCCGCACGATCCTGCACGGTGAGCAGGCGTTCACCTACCACACGACGGCCTACGCGGGCGACACGCTTCACTTCTCCACCGAGGTCACCGACACGTACGAGAAAAAGCGTGGAGCACTGCGGTTCTTCGTCCGCACTACCGAGGTCACCCGGGACGGGGAGCCGATCGCGCAGATGCGCAATACGACTGTGGTCCGTGACCCACGGGCGTCCTGACTACATCTCCCACAGCACCGACATTTTTCAACAAACGAAAGGACATATCACATCATGGGTACTCTCGACGGCAAGGTTGCAATTGTTTCCGGATCCGGTCGCGGTATCGGCCGCGAGGTCGCACTCAAGCTCGCCTCCGAAGGCGCATCGGTCGTCGTCAACGATCTTGATGCCGCGGTGGCGCTCGAGACTGAGCAAGACATCAAATCCGCTGGCGGGCAGGTGGTTGCGTGCATCGGTTCGGTGACCGAAGAAGGTTTCGCGGAACGCTTCGTGAATACTGCGGTGGAGTCGTTCGGCGGCCTGGACATCATCGTCAATAACGCTGGCTACACGTGGGACAGCGTGATCCAGAAGATGACCGACGAACAGTGGGGCGCGATCGTCGATCTGCATCTGAAGGCACCGTTCCAGATCCTGCGCGCCGCCCAGCCGTACTTCAAGGCCCACCCCGTGGACTACCACCGCAAGGTCGTCAATGTCTCGTCGATCGCGGGAGTATTCGGCGGCCCCGGACAATCGAACTACGCCTCCGCCAAGGCTGGCATCATCGGCCTCACCAAGACGCTCGCCAAGGAGTGGGGCCGCTACAAGGTCAACGTCAATGCAGTCGCGTTCGGCTTCATCCTTACTCGAATGACCGAGGCACTCGCGGGCGACGACGTGTTCGTCGAGATCGACGGCCGCAGGATCAAGGCCGGCGTCAGTCAGTCGGTGATGGACCGGGTCAAGACCTCGAATCCGTTCGGGCGCCCCGGCACTCCGGCTGAGGCTGCCGGTGCCGTGTACCTGTTGTGCACCCCCGAGGCCGACTACATCAACGGACAGTGCCTGAATGTGGATGCGGGCTCTCGCTGAGAAGTCACGCCCGCCACCCCCGATCGAAAGACATCGATTCATATGACTCCTGCCCTGAAAAATCCAGGCCCGCTCTCCAATCTCCGCATCGTAGAACTCGGCGGCATCGGCCCTGGCCCTTTCTGCGGGATGCTTCTCGGGGACCTGGGCGCCGACGTGATTCGCATCGACCGTCCCGACGAAGCAGGAAAACGGTCGAGACATCCTGTGCTGCATCGCAATCGCCGTTCCATTGTTTTGGACCTGAAGGACTCGGACGATCTCGGAAAGGTGCTCGCGTTGGTCGACAGTGCGGATGCGCTGATCGAGGGGTTTCGTCCCGGGGTAACCGAACGCCTCGGCGTCGGACCCGATGTGTGCCTCGAAAGTAACCCCCGGCTCGTCTACGGCCGAATGACCGGCTGGGGTCAGGACGGCCCGTTGGCCTCCGAGCCAGGGCATGACCTAAACTACATCGCTCTGTCCGGGGTGCTGGGATCGATGGGCCCAGCTGCGGACGTGCCACCGGTACCGCTGAATCTGGTCGGTGACATGGGCGGTGGTGGAATGCTGCTGGCGCTGGGCATCACCTCGGCACTGTTGGCCGCGAAGGCCACCGGCCGCGGACAGGTCGTTGACGCAGCCATGATCGACGGCAGCGCAATCCAGATGGCACTGATCCACGGGCTGCGAGCCCGTGATCGCTGGGTCGATGAGCGGGGCGTCAACGTCTTCGACGGCGGAGCACCCTTTTACCGCAACTATTCCTGCGCAGATAAACGATTCGTCTCGGTCGGTTGTGTCGAGCCGCAGTTCTACGCCGTAACCCTGCAGGTGCTCGGACTAGATGACGATCCGCTCTTTGCTGCACAGAACGACCAGAGTCGTTGGCCCGAAATGACGGAACGTCTCACCCAGATCTTCGCGACCCGCACCCGGGATGAATGGGACGAGGCGTTCGACGGACGAGGAGCGTGTGTGGCGCCGGTTCTGTCGATCGCCGAGGCGGCAGATCACCCTCACAACGCCACCCGCGGCACGTTCTCGACGTTCGAAGGCGACTACGTCCAACCGGCGCCTGCACCACGATTCCACGGCACGCCCAGCGCGCAGCCGCGACCCTCACCGCTTATCGGCGCACACACCGACGAGGTTCTCGCTGAGCTCGACCAGACAGCGTCCGTGCTCGCCTGACCGTCCTCCGACTGAAAGAACACACCTCATGCGCACACTCGACGGCAAAGTCGCAATTGTTTCCGGATCCGGTCGCGGTATCGGCCGCGAGGTCGCACTCAAGCTCGCCTCCGAAGGCGCATCGGTCGTCGTCAACGATCTTGATGCCGCGGTGGCGCTCGAGACTGAGCAAGACATCAAATCCGCTGGCGGGCAGGTGGTTGCGTGCATCGGTTCGGTGACCGAAGAAGGTTTCGCGGAACGCTTCGTGAATACTGCGGTGGAGTCGTTCGGCGGCCTGGACATCATCGTCAATAACGCTGGCTACACGTGGGACAGCGTGATCCAGAAGATGACCGACGAACAGTGGGGCGCGATCGTCGATCTGCATCTGAAGGCACCGTTCCAGATCCTGCGCGCCGCCCAGCCGTACTTCAAGGCCCACCCCGTGGACTACCACCGCAAGGTCGTCAATGTCTCGTCGATCGCGGGAGTATTCGGCGGCCCCGGACAATCGAACTACGCCTCCGCCAAGGCTGGCATCATCGGCCTCACCAAGACGCTCGCCAAGGAGTGGGGCCGCTACAAGGTCAACGTCAATGCAGTCGCGTTCGGCTTCATCCTCACCCGCATGACCGACGCCGTTGCCACAGAAGGAGCCACTCTCGAGATCGACGGCCGCGACATCAAGGTCGGGATCAGCGAGGAAAAGGCCGCGATGGCATCGAAGATCATTCCCTTCGGTCGCCCCGGAACACCAGCCGAAGCCGCAGGCGCCGTCTATCTGCTGTGCACCAGCGACGCCGACTACGTCAACGGACAGTGCCTGATAGTCGACGCCGGACGCGTCTGACCAGTCGAAACAATCGAGGAAACCAAGAATGAAACGCACTATCTACAGCCAAGACCACGAAGACTTCCGGCAGACAATCCGGGCGTTCATCGACAAGCAGGTCATGCCGAATATCTCCGAGTGGGAGAAGTCGGGGCGGGTTCCACGATCGGTGTTCACCGAACTCGGCAAGCTCGGCGCGCTCGGATTCGACATCCCCGAACAGTACGGAGGACTTGGCCCTACCAGCTACAAGTACCAGGCCATCATGCACGAGGAGGTGGCGTGGGCAGGCGCCACACTCGGCCATCACCACGTCAACACCGGCGTCGTTCTGCCGTACCTGCTCACGCTCACGAACGAAGAGCAGAAGTCACGGTGGCTTCCGGGGTGTGCACGGGGTGACATCCTTCTCGCGATCGCCATGACCGAACCGGGCACTGGATCCGACCTGGCAGGCATCAAGACCACCGCGAAGCTGTCCGAAGATGGCAGCCATTACGTGCTTAACGGTGCCAAGACGTTCATCACTGGTGGAGCGGTGTCGGATTTGATACTTGTGGTCTGCCGCACCGCGCCGCACGACCCGAAGAACCGTCGAAGAGGTCTGTCGATCCTGTGTGTGGATACCACCTCGGCAGGCTTCGAGGTAGGTCGCACTTTGGAGAAGATCGGCCGGCACAGCATGGACACTGCCGAACTCTCCTTTACCGATGTGCAAGTACCCGTTGAGAATCTTCTCGGCGACGAAGGCAAAGCGTTCTCCTGCCTCTCGCAGAACCTGCCCCGCGAACGACTGTCGATCGGTGTGGCGGGCATGGCCCAAGCCAACGCCGCCATCCGGTTCGCCAGTGAGTACGTGAGCGAGCGGAAGGTGTTCGGCCATCCGGTTTCGTCGTTCCAGAACACCAAGTTCGTACTGGCCGAGTGCGCCACTGAACTGGAGGCAGCCCAAGCCATGGTCGATCGCGGCATCGAACTCGACGATGCCGGCGAACTGACGGCCGTCGACGCGGCGAAGATCAAGCTGTTCTGCACTGAGATGGCGGGCCGAGTGATCGACAAGTGCCTGCAGTTGCACGGTGGTTACGGCTACATGCTCGAATATCCGATCGCGCGTCTTTACGCCGATACCCGGGTGAGCCGGATCTATGGCGGTACCAGCGAAGTCATGAAGACGATCATCGCCAAGGACATGGGGCTGTGACGGCCGCACGAGTCACGACCAGATGGAGAACTCATATGAACATCGGCGACACCCTAACTCTGGAACCGCCCAAGATCAGCCGCACCGCGCTCGCGTTGTATGCCGGCGCATCGGGGGACCACAACCCGGTGCACATCGACATCGACGCTTGCCGTGACGTCGGCATCGATGACGTGTTCGCGCACGGCATGTTATCGATGGCCTATCTCGGTCGGCTCTTGACGACCAACTTCGCCCAAGAACAGATACGCGAGTACGCCGTGCGTTTCTCCGCGATCACCCCAGTCAACGCCGCACCTGTCTGCTCCGGCAGTGTCGTCGCGATCAAGGACGGCGTCGTCCACCTCGACATCGCGATGACACTGCCGAACGGAACCGTGACCCTCCGCGGCAACGCCGTGGTCACCACATCCTGAGCCTAATCGCCCCCGAGCCTAGAATCGAAACCACTGACATGAAGCGCACTATCTTCGACGCTGACCACGACGCCTTCCGCGACACGATCCGTACCTTCATCGCCAAAGAGGTCACCCCGTACTACGCCGAATGGCAACGGGACGGTTGTGTTCCTCGCAAGTTGTTCAACCAGCTCGGCGAACTCGGCGCCACCGGCTTTGGCATTCCGGAGGAGTTCGGCGGTGCCGGAGATGCCAGCTACAAGTTTCAGGCCATCGTCGCCGAGGAAGCCAATCGCGCTGCTATCGGTCTCGGTCACTACAACGTGAGCATCGGCGTAGTGCTCCCGTACCTGCTGCAGCTGGCCAACGACGAACAGCGCAGGCGTTGGCTGCCGGGGGTTGCTTCCGGCGACACGATGCTCTGCATCGGGATGACCGAGCCCGGTACCGGGTCGGATCTGGCCGGCATCAAGACCATCGCGAAGCTGTCCGAGGACGGCAGCCACTACGTGCTCAATGGTGCGAAGACATTCATCACCGGTGCCGTGAATTCGGAGCTGTGCCTGGTCGTTGCTCGCACGTCCGAGCTCACCCCTGAGAATCGTCGTTTCGGTTTGAGTCTGCTCGCGGTTCCCACCGACAGTCCCGGATTCGAATACGGCCGCAAACTCGAGAAGATCGGGATGCGAGCGAGCGATACCAACGAACTCTTCTTCACCGACGTCATTGTGCCGGTGGAGAACCTTCTGGGCGAGCAAGACCGTGGATTCGACTATCTCGGCCAGAACCTGCCCCGAGAACGACTGTCGATCGGCGTCGGCGGTACGGCTGCAGCCGCAGCCGCCATCCGGTTCGCCAGTGAGTACGTCAGCGAACGCAAAGTGTTCGGCAAACCGGTCTCGTCGTTCCAGAACACCAAGTTCGTACTGGCCGAGTGCGCCACCGAGCTCGAAGCAGCCCAAGCCATGGTCGATCGCGGCATCGAACTCGACGATGCCGGCGAACTGACGGCCGTCGACGCGGCGAAGATCAAGCTGTTCTGCACTGAGATGGCGGGCCGAGTGATCGACAAGTGCCTGCAGTTGCACGGTGGTTACGGCTACATGCTCGAATATCCGATCGCGCGTCTTTACGCCGATACCCGGGTGAGCCGGATCTATGGCGGTACCAGCGAAGTCATGAAGACGATCATCGCCAAGGATATGGGCGTCCGATAGAACCCACTGCTCGGAGATGTGCTGGTCTATGTCTCCGACATGCCGGCCATCGCCAAGGATATGGGCGTCCGATAAAACCCACTGCTCGGAGATGTGCTGGTCTATGTCTCCGACATGCCGGCCATCG
>NZ_JALGQH010000057.1 GCF_022810305.1 Rhodococcus sp. ARC_M6 | reverse complement strand
TCACCAGATTGGTGCTCCTTGTTTCTGGAATTTTTCAACTGTCGCAAGTCGAATTATCCCAGGTAAGGGCACCAATCTTTGTTGGTGACACGGGTTTACCGCGTATTACCGTGAAAGCCCGAGGCTAACTGGATGCCAGGACGGTGACTGCCATAGGCCGGTTGACCGGGCGGCCCAAAACTTTTCATGCCCGAGCGCGGCAATATTGCGGGCAGCATTGTGATCCGCATGCCCGGCCCACCCCACCCGCACTCTCCGCACACGAACACCGACTGACTGCGACGATTCCTCGCATCACAAAACCCACACTGCGAACAGGTACGGGACGTGTTACGCGGGTTGACCACCTGAACCGGGACCCCCACCGCCTCCGCTTTGCAATCTACGAAGTTGCGCAGTTGGGCGTAGGCCCACGAATGGACTTGCGCTCGTTGTTTCTTGGCCAGCCGTACCCGATCACGAATCCCCGACAGATCTTCTATCGCGATACCCCGGTCAGTGCGTTGCGCCCCAGCGACAATATTTTTCGACAACTGATGGTTGATGTCGGTGGCGAACCGTTGTTCCTTCCGTCGCCGAGTTTTCAGCTTCCGCTTCGCGGACTTCGTGCCGACCTTCTGCAACGCCGTCCGCATCACCTCCACCCAACCGGCCACTGGATCCTTTACCGGTACGGCCGGTGTCGGTGCTGGTTGGTCGACGGTGGCGTACAGATAGAACTGGCCGTCGCGGTAGACGAGGTCGGATTCGCCCTGACGGTCCGCAAGAAGTTTCCGCTGCCACGGCGCGCACACGAAGCGCGCACCCCTCATTCGGCCCGAGACCGTCCAGATCGACACGGTCGACGAGCCGAGTTGCCACGACAAGCACGATTGTCGAACGGCTGCGCCGCCAACGGCCGGAACCGAACCGCGGAATCAGCCATGCCCGCATACCGTTTCGAACCGGGTCGACCGTAGTTTCCGGCTTTGAGATTCGCTGTCCGGGTCTTGTAGGCGTCGGAGACATTCTTGATCACCCGGACCGCTGGTTGCGCCGACAAGCCGAGCATCTTGACCTGGCTGTACACCGACCCGTGCAGCGTGAAACGCCCGACGATCAGAAGATTGTTGAGCGACATCGGAAACAACGTCGGCGGCGGCATTGCAGGTGAGCAGGGTCCGCTTCAATGCTGCAGCTTGCTCATCGGTGACGGCGAGTTTGATCATCACGATCCGCTTCACTTTCACCACCGCCCCAAAGAGTGTTCGCACCGGACCCCACAACCCGATACGACAGATCATTGCAGTGGGGTCCGACACGAATCCGAATCCGACACTGTCGCTGTGGTGTCTACGTCCCACAAACAGCACGACACCCCGAACCAGTCACACCGGCACCCCGCGGTTTACTGCGCAATCCGGAGCGACTTCCCGCCTCAACGGTGCTCTGAAATCCCTCGGCATCATCATCTACGGCCTCTACTCATGTGCCATAGCCCGCTCCGCCAAGATGTAGTCCACCGGAAACACACCACGACCTCCGTCAGGAGGCCGTGGTGTAAAACTCAAGCTTGGAGCGTCGACTCCGCGTGGCGGTTGTACGGCACTGTCGCGATATGCGATTGCCGGGGAGTTCTCTTCGGTCGAGGCTCAACGCCCGCATCCTTCCGATCGCCGGCAAGGCTGTTTCGGAGGAATGATTCGGACGAGTCATCGAGAATATCGAGCCAGTCATCATGCAACGGCGGCGCGACGGTTCCGGTTAGCGTCGAGGCGTAACTTTGGTTCCGGTACCCCATGATGTCTTTCTTTTTATCGCGCTTCCAGTCTTCGAACAACTCACCCTGTTTTTCGACGTGAAATTCCGGGTAGTCGGTCTGGTCGACGAGGTCGCGAATATAGGCGGCCTGGAACTTGATTTCACTGGACGCAGTAGTCAGAGATTCCTCGCGCCCACGCCATTCCTCGATATCTTGATCCCGAAGATCATGATCAGGCAATTCGATACGACCGAGAATGACGTCCCGCGCATACCAAGCCTGTGCGTCGAACATGTTGAAAGTGAAGTACTGATCCTGCATTCCCAGATACATCAGTTTCGGATTGTCCTGAAAGAAAATTCCCTTGTAGATATCTCGTGGGTAAAGCCGGTTCTTGGTCTTCAACTTGAGATGGTCCGGCAGGAATGGGAAATGATGCTGGTAGCCGGTGCACAAAATAATGGCATCTACTTCGCGGGTACTGCCGTCCTGGAACGTGGCGACATTGCCCTCGAGCCCAGTAAGCAGGGGCACCTCAGAGAAGGCCTCCGGCCAGTCGTGTCCCATCGGGGCGGTGCGGTAGCTGAAGGTGACTTCTGAGGCCCCGTACTTGTAGCACTGAGTCCCGATGTCTTCGGCGGAGTAACTGCTACCCACCAGGAGCAGACGCTTTCCCGTGAACTCGCGGGCATCACGGAAGTCGTGGGCGTGCAGAACTCGTCCTGGGAACTGTTCCAAGCCGTCGAAGTCCGGTGCATTGGGCGTCGAGAAGTGCCCGGTAGCGACGATGACGTAGTCGAACTCGTTGGATTCGAGTTGCCCACGGTCATGATCCATGACCGTGACCGTGAACTTCTCGGTCTCGTCGCAATATGTCACCCCGTGGACGGCGGTATTGAAGCGAATGTACTTGCGCACATCGCTCTTCTCAACGCGACCCATGATGTATTCGAGGAGAACTTCACGCGGAGGGTATGAAGGAATTGGATGTCCGAAATGTTCCTCGAAGGAATAATCTGCAAATTCCAGACATTCCTTGGGCCCGTTCGACCACAGGTATCGGTACATACTGGCGTGGACTGGTTCGCCGTTTTGATCCAGACCGGTGCGCCAGTTGTAATTCCACATTCCGCCCCAGTCGCCCTGCTTTTCGTAGCACACTATGTCGGGGACCGAGCCAAGACCTGATTTCCGTGCAGATTCGAAGGCTCGCAACTGCGCGAGGCCACTCGGACCGGCTCCTAGAATCGCGATCTTTGGCGTCAAAGTAATCTCCCTATTTTGTTCGACATTTACCTCAGTATAACGAAGAAAATAGATCACTCGTGTACGGTGTCCGGACGCAAAAATTCTGTACATATTTTGTCTCGATATTTGCGGCAATATTTGTTCTAATCACGTGCCATAAATTTGTCCGAAAGACCTTGTAGCAAAGGCGCATTCGACCAAATTTTCGATCGAGCGGTCTACGGCAGTACGGGAGTCACCGCGGCCGGGTTGGAGCCGGACCGGTTCGATCGTTCGGTGCCGACGGCGACCCGGGCGACGCGCCAGAGCGATCCACCGTGTTCGAGCCCCGACAGGGACTGCTCGGGGTAGCGTCCGGATGGTCACTGCCGATGGTTCGGCGCCGAACCATCCTGCCCAGAACGACGAAGAAGGGCGTGTCCGATCATGACGCTGCTGTCACGGGGAATCGCCTGGATCGGGCTCTATCTAGCAGTGGCGGTGATTCCGCTGCTGTTCGCGGTACTCGGCCATTCCGGTCCGGGACGCGGTTTCCTTACCGAATTCTCTGTCGCCCTCGGCTTTATCGGGCTGTCGATGATGGGGATGCAGTTCGCGCTGGTCGCACGATTCCAGACGGCGGCCAAACCCTTCGGGGAGGACGCGCTGGTTCAATTCCATCGCGAGATTTCATATGTCGCTTTGGCGTTCATTCTCGCGCATCCGATCCTTCTGCAGGTTGCCGGAATCGACATCGTGGGCTTGCTCAATCTTGCGCAAGCCCCCTGGCGGGCACGGTTCGCGGTGACCTCGACAGTGCTGTTGCTGGTGCTCGTTGCCACCTCGATCTGGCGTCGGCGAATGAAGATTCGCTACGAGGTGTGGCAAGTGCTGCACGGGGCGGTCTCCGTACTGGTCGTCACGTTCGCGCTCGCCCATGTTTTTCTGGTCGGCTATTACGTCGACGATGCGTGGAAGAAATGGCTCTGGGCAATCATGACCTGCGCACTGATCTTCCTATTGTTGTGGGTTCGGGTAGTCAGGCCGATCATGCGATTGCGCCAACCCTGGAAGATCGAGTCCGTGGTCCATGAACGCGGTGACGCCGTCACGTTGACAATGGTCCCGATCGGCCATCAAGGTTTCCGATTCGAACCCGGTCAATTCGGCTGGCTCACCGTCGACCGCTCACCATTCTCGGTCACCTCGCACCCGTTCTCCTTTTCGTCCAGCGCTGAGAACGGGACTGCGATATCAATGACCATCAAATCGCTCGGCGATTTCACCTCTACCGTCGGAACCATCTCCCCTGGCACCCCGGCCTATCTCGACGGACCACACGGTGTCTTCACACCGGACCGCAATGACGGCCCGGGTTTCATTCTCATTGCGGGCGGAGTCGGAATTACGCCGATGATGAGCATTCTGCGCACCATGGCTGATCGCCGAGACAATCGGCCCTATCTGCTCTTTTACGCCAGCAACTCGCTCGACGACATCACCTTCGACGAAGAACTCATCGAACTGAAGCTGCGTCTGAACCTGACAATCGTCCATATCTTGAGGACACCACCTGCGGATTGGACCGGCGAACAAGGGTTCCTTGATCGCGACGTGCTCGCCCGCCATCTCCCCGACCATCATGAGCGTCTGCAGTACTTCGTCTGTGGGCCGGGCCCGATGCTCGATGCCATCGAGAATGCGCTCACCGAACTGGGAGTTCCGGCGCCACATTTGCACACCGAACGATTCATCTTCGTCTGATCGGAGTTTCCATGCGTCACGTATACACCACCCGCGCCGTCATACTCATCACGCTCTTACTTCTCGCAGCGTCCGTCGCCTTCGGTCTGGCGATGGCCTGAGCTGAACCACATCAGTGTTAGGGTGATTTTTGTCGCGCGAGTTGTGGATTGACATCCACCTCGCGCCTTTGTCGTCCAGGGGCGCGTCTGGATCTGTCGATGCACTAGCCGAAACATCACCGGCAGGTGCTCCGGACACCAACGCGCACAATCTTTCCGCTTAGGTTAAGTCACTCCTCGCTCTCGGCAGTGCGACCGAGGTGCGCAGCCTGTGACCGAACAATATAGCCGCTCCGTCAGGAAGGAGTGCAGCCACGGGCCGCGGGGTCCCACGCCGGATCGCCGGCGAACATGTCACCGAAATCGATCGCGCCTGAGGGTGTCCCGTCCGAGACGACGACGTTCGCTGGATGGAGGTCGCCGTGTCTCGACCGCGCCGCGCCGACCGACGGAGAGTAGACCTTCGTTCGCCACCTCGACGGGGTAGCGAATACCGTGGTGCAATGACACTTGAGCAGGATGTACTGGCTCCCGCCACGCGGAACATAGCCGACACACTCGGAGTCCCCCGATCAACCCTGTACCGCAACGTCAACTAGGCGGTTGGTGCACAGCACTTCTGAACATGGAATGTCAGAAGACGACTGCACGCGTTGCCGAAATCGCAGGTCACCGTGCAGTCGTCTTCTGAAACTGACAATCGGCCGCGAAATCGGCCGATTCGTCGACCGGATAAGGTCGTCTCCGGTCAACGCATGTGTCGGGAGACCCCCGCAACTTCTATATATGCCCCTGCGATCGGGTGAAACGTAATTCGGTGACAAACTGATCCAGCGCCGATGACAGCAAGTGAGCACACCGAGTTTGCCGAATCGCACCTTCCATAAACGTACGAAACTGGACAGATCAAGATCCAAAAGCTTTGCAGGAAAACAAGTTTGAAGAGTTCGGCACCGCATACGAATATCAGTTTGGCGCGCACCGAACGGGACGCTGAAAGACTCTCGGCACCCTAAGCTCGCCCCTCCAGTCGATCCGTCAGGCCATCACCGCAGGCCAGAGCGCAAAACGGTGCACCCAACACGATCTCGAAACTCGACACCACCACACCCGCACCGCGGCCAACTCCTTCCATCTGGCGCTAACAGAGTTCTAATCTCGCTCACGCACAGTGCCGGTATGACAAACGAACCGCGATCGACTCTTCGAGTCGCCATCGGAGCGGGTGGCACTGGTGGACATATCTATCCGGGACTCGCTGTAGCCGAGGCCCTATGTGAGTTTCCCGATGCCGATGTCGAGATCGACTTCTTCGGCGCGAAAGGCAGACTGGAAGAAACGCTTGTGCCCGCGGCAGGCTACCGACTGCACACTGCCGAGATCGAGGGCCTGACCGGTGTGCGCGGCAGTGCAAGAGCAGCGACACGACTGGCGCGAGCCGGCGTTCAGTGTGCGAGAACAATCCGCGAACTCGATATCGATGTTGTTTTCGGGACCGGCGGGTATCCCAGTCTTCCGATCGTGCTGGGTGCCCACCTCGCCGGTATACCGACATTGATTCACGAATCCAACGCCGTGCCCGGCCGGGCAAACCGACTGTGCGCGAACTTGTCTTCCCGGGTAGCAGTGGCATTTGCCGAGACTGCTCCGGCATTCAAGCGCAGTGAGGTTCGGGTAGTCGGAACCCCGCTGGTGAGGGAGATCGCCGACCTCGACAAGCATGCGCTCCGCGATCAGGCACGCGCCAGTTTCGGTGCGGCACCGGGACAGGCCCTCGTCATCGTCTGCGGTGGCAGCCTCGGATCTCGCCGGCTGACCGATACCGCACTCGCGCTGGCGCGCGAGTGGCGTGGCCGCCACAACATCCGCCTGGTTGTAAAGGCCGGGCCCGAGTACTTCACCGAGGCCTCCGCCGCTGTCGAAGACCTCGACAACGTACTTGTGTTGCCCTATTTGGACCGGATGGACTTGGTATATGCGGGCGCCGATGTCTTTGTCGGACGCTCCGGAGCAATCACCGTCGCCGAGATCTCCCATGTCGGGGTGCCCAGCGTCCTCGTGCCCTACCCGCATGCGATCGGTGACCATCAGCGACACAATGCTCAAGCTCTCGTGACTCGCGGCGGCGCCAGAATGCTGGGAGACGCCGATCTGACCACGACAAACCTGGCGAGCTCGATTGATGACCTTATCGGTGATCCCGCTAAACCTACGTCGGCAACCAATGCCGCTCTTGGACTGAATGACTCCGCACGAACAGTGGCGAACTGGCTACGACATCTTGCCACCCACAAACACGCAACGCATGCAGACATCAATACGCGAGTGAAGGAATCAAATGAGTGAAGTAATGCCGGTGAATGGATTCTGGTCCGGACGGAAGGTCTTGGTCACCGGCGGCGAAGGCTTCATCGGTAGTTCCCTGGTTGAGCAGTTGCTCGCGCAAGGCGCCCAGGTGCGGGTTCTCGCGCACTACAAGCCTTACGCGGAGGCAGGCTTTCTCTCGGATCACCTTGCCGATATCGAGATGATCGCGGGAGATGTGCGTGACAGCGGACAAGTCCTCGATGCCGCGGAGGGTATCGATACCATCTTCCACCTCGCGGCACTGATCGGAATCCCGTACAGCTACCAGGCACCCCAGACATATCTGGAGACAAATGTGCTTGGTACCCAGAATATTGTGGACGCTGCGCGGCGGCACGGCGTGCGAAGGGTTGTGCATACTTCGACGAGTGAGGTGTACGGAACAGCCCAGAAAGTACCCATATCCGAAACGCACCCGTTGCAACCCCAGTCGCCCTACTCCGCATCCAAGATTGCGGCAGACATGGTCGCGCTGTCATATTTTCACTCGTTCGATACGCCGATCTCGATCTGCCGACCGTTCAACACATTCGGCCCACGTCAATCGACACGTGCCGTGATCCCCGCGATCCTGCACCAGTTGCATTCCGGGGCAGACGAAATCGCCGCCGGCACGATGACTCCGACCCGGGACTTCACCTATGTCGAGGACACCGCTCGCGGCTTCATGGCGATCGCGGAATCCGAGCGCACGCTTGGTCGGACGTTGAATCTCGGTACCGGTCAGGAGATTTCGATCCGTGATCTGATCGATGTACTGATCGAGATCACGGGATCGTCGGCATCTGTTACCACCGAGAACTCACGTCATCGTCCGGCAGGCAGCGAAGTTCACCGACTGGTATCCGACAACAGTCGTGTGCGGGAGTTGACGAACTGGAGCCCGCAGATCTCCCTGCGAGAAGGCCTCATGCGCACCTCGGAGTGGATCAAAGCTCATCCGATCGCCGACCCACGCCGCTACCGCGTGTGATGCGTGACCTCACTGCGAGTGGTATCCCCATCGGACTCGAGTCAGGCACGATGGGTAAATGATCCTAGTCGTCGACGATGACCCGTCGGTCCGTGAAGCGGTGGTGACCACCCTCGAATCCGACGGCTACGAAGTGCAGGCAGTGTCCGACGGTGCGACCGCGCTCGCTACGGTCTCGGCGCAGTCGTTCGATGCGATGGTGCTCGACGTCATGATGCCGGGAATCGACGGCCTCGCCGTATGTCGAATCTTGCGTGAGCAGGGCAACCGGATCCCTATCCTGGTTCTGACGGCACGTTCGGAGGTAGGCGATCGGATCGCAGGGCTCGATGCGGGTGCAGACGACTACCTGCCGAAGCCTTTTGACATCGACGAACTCAGCGCGCGGGTACGCGCCCTACTTCGGCGGGCGGCACCACCGGAACCGGAGATGCAGTTCGGGGACCTTTCTCTCGATCCTGAAACTCGGCGCGGTGTCCGATCCGGTCGGAGCATGGACTTCACCGCGACCGAGTTTGCGCTGCTGGAACTACTCATCGCGAACTCCGGCCAGACGCTCACCCGCGAGGTGATCAACGATCGAGTGTGGGGGCAGGACTTCGGGCCTCAATCGAATTCCATTGCCGTATACATCAATTACCTCCGCACAAAACTGGAGGCGGGCGGCGAGTCACGCATTATTCATACGGTTCGTGGGATCGGATACCGGCTGGAGTTGCCGTGACGCGTACGCGACTGGCCATCCGAACCAGGATGGCCATCACCACGTCGATTGCAGTGGCTGCGGTAGTGCTCCTTTGCGCAGTGGGGGCGTACTGGATCTCGTCACGGGAGGTGTACCGAAGCCTCGACATCGGTCTCATCAGGGAGGCGACGGCGCTCCAACTGCGGATCGCCGGTGGCCAGGAGGTGGGCAGTGGCAACGAATGCGCCTATCTTTCCTCGCCGGCCTGCTTCGAGGTCCTTGACGCGACGGGTGAACCGACCGCCACGGACGAACCCGCCACGATCCTGCCGAAGCCCGGTGGGCTCGATGCCGTCCTCGACGGCGAGTCGGGGCCGTTCCTCGCGAACATCGACCTTGCGGGTCTACCCGGACGGATGTATGTGACACCGCTCAAGGACGGCGGTGCGCTCCTTGTCGGAGTCCGTGCCGATCAGCAACACCGAGCGCTCGACCGAATTGCGTGGTTGTTGGCGTTGCTGTGCGGTATCGGCATCATAATCAGTGCCACTCTCGGCTACGCGGTCGCCCGCTACACACTACGCCCGGTGGCCAGACTGTCCCGCGAGGCCGAAACTGTTGCGAAGGAACGGGATCCGAGCCGAAAGATCACCGTCGAGGGATCGGATGAGCTTGCCCGGCTCGGGGAGTCGATCAACACCATGCTCAGTGCACTGGATGACTCTGTCCAGTCGCAGAAGCGGTTGGTCTCCGACGCCTCGCACGAGTTGCGGACCCCACTGACGGGGATCATCGCGAACGCGGAACTTCTGGCACGAAGCGACAGGCTGACGGACGAACAGCAGAAACGGGTGCGGGCCGCGCTCGCTCGCAGTACTGCGGATATGCGAACGCTGATCGACAACATCGTCGATCTCGCACGGGGCGCCGAGCCTGAGACCGAAAGAGAGGACGTCGCGTTCGAGCGCGTCGTCGAGCGCGTCGTCGATGCGGCACGAGCACATTGGCCGGAGATCGACTTTCGTTGCACAACAAGTCCGTACACGATAGACGGCAACAACGAACGGCTCGCGAAGATGGTGTCGAACCTGGTCGACAACGCCGCCAAATTCACCCCGAACGGCGGTGTCGTGAACGTGAGCCTGGCAGGGGGTGTTCTCGCCGTCTCGGATAACGGACCCGGCATCGATGATGCGGACCTACCTCGGATCTTCGAACGTTTCTACCGATCACCACGCAGCCGAAGTACATCCGGCTCCGGACTCGGACTGGCCATGGCGCAACAGATCGCGCAGGCCCACGGCGCCTCGATCAGCGCGGGCAACAACCCCGACGGTGGCGCGGTGTTCACCGTGCACCTCCCCGTTTCCGAGTGAGCCGCTCGGGTGATCATCGCTCGCTCTGATCTTGTTCTAATGTTCGGCGCCTACCTTCCTGACCATGCGAACACAGGCATTGACATCTATATCGGTAGGCGCCGTGCTGGTCACACTTGCCGCAACAGGCTGCACCGCGAGAGCGACAGACTCCGAGGTACGGGTGGACGGAAACACCGTCACGGTGCAGATCGAGGGCGGTGAGGCCAGGATCGATCTCAACGACCTGAGCGTGGACAGCGAGATCGAGTTGTCTGCTGCCTCGGCGACCGACCTCGGATCTCCGGGCAAAGTGTCGGTCGAGAACGGCAGTGCCCGTTGGTCATACCCCGACCGCGGTCTCGACGTGAGCGCGGTTGCTCGTGCCGGCCGCCTGGTGATCGACCTGACCAGTTCCAGGGATCAACTCGTGTCATGGCCGGTCACCGGGGCCGGTGCGCGAGATCTACAACTGCCCCGAGGCGAGGGTCTGAGCATTCCTGTCGACGACGCATTTTGGAACAACCCCGATACCGGCTTGGTCGGGGACGGGCAGCGGTTGCAGGACCTGACGATGCCGTTCTGGGGGTTCAGTGCGGGTACCGTCGGCGCGAGCTATCTGGTGCCGACAGACCTGGGCACCTCGTTGAACTTCAGCTCGGAGGAGGGCCGACTGCTCAGCACCTCGACGCATGAGTTCAGCCAGCGAAAGGGCACCAATACGTACACGGTTGCCTTGTCGGTCACCGACGGATCACCGGTGGCTCCCGCCCAGGATTATCGCAAGCTCCTCGAGGAGCAGGGCGGACTGCGCACACTGCAGCAGAAGATTGCGGAGAACCCGGACACGGCCAAGCTGATCGGTGCCTTTCACGCCTACTTGTGGGGAGACGCGCGAACTCCCGAAGCGATACGTCAGCTCCATGACCTCGGTATCACGAAGATGTGGCTCGGCTACGACTCCGACGATCAGCCGATGACCCGCGAGGCCGTCGAAACTGCCACGAACTACGGCTTTCTCGTCGGCCCATACGACACGTTCGCCAATGCGCAGGACCCCTCCGGTGAGGTCGACAACCCCTCGTCTTCGTGGCCCGACGGGATTTGGCCCGACGCCTGTGTCATGGATGAAAAGGGTGACCTTGAAGGCGGATTCGGCGGACGCGGCTGTTACCTGAGCTCGGAGGCACTAGCTGCCGACCCAGAACTCCTTGCTGCTCGCGTCGCAGCGAAGGTGGAGAACGGCGTGAACAGCTACTTCCTGGACGTTGATGCCACAGGTGAGGTGTTCGACGACTACAGTCCGGACCACCGGATGACCCAGTCCGAGGACCGGCAGAACCGCGTCGACCGTATGAAGGTGATCGGCGAGAATCTGGTGCTGGGGTCGGAGACCGCCGCGTCGTGGGCTAATAGCGTTGTGACCTTCAGTCACGGGTCGAGCACCCCGGTGATGAACGGCCTCTGGAAAGCGGAACGAGACAAGGCGAACTGGGGTGCGTACTGGGGGACGAACGGCCCGGCCTTCTTCTTCAAGCCCGTCGAGCTCTCACCTGAACTGCGAACCGGCATGTTCGACCCGAAATACCGTGTGCCGCTGTATGAGACGGTGCTGCACGATTCGGTCGTCAGTACGGATCGATGGGAGTTATCCTTCAATAAACTGCCGGCCCAGCAAACTGATCGCGCCTTGTTGGCGATGCTGTACAACACCCCACTGAACTACACCTTGAATGCACAAACCATCGCGGAGGAAGGCCCGAGGATGGCGACCATGCAGAAGTTCTTCGCCACCCTGCAAGAGGCGGCTGGAACTGAGCCGATGACGGACTTCCAGTGGCTTTCCGACGACAGAATGGTGCAGCGCACCATCTTCGGGGACGGAAAGCTGGTGGTGACGGCCAACTTCGGCGACAGCGCGTTCGAGGACGCCGAAGTTGGCGGCATCGAACCGGGCTGCGTGAGTACATCAATTGGCGGCACGATCACGACGCTGTGTCCGTGAACGATTCCACCTCGATTGCGGTCGCAGTCGACGACAGAACACGGTGGCCGGCGATTGTTGTCGGTATGTCCTTCGCGATAGGTGCGGCCGCCGTGTTTCTTCTCTTGGTCGGCACCGCAACCGGTCAACGACTCGACCGGGCGATGTTTCAGGGCGCGAAGTCGGCGCAGCAGGGCGTGGCCCTGCCCGAGGTTCTTCGGCTCGACATCATGACCAATCCACTTCTGTGGATCATTGTTGCGGCAGCGATCTTGTTGACAGGGATCGTGATTCGTCGAACGCTCGCTGCACTGGCTGCACTGGCAGTTCCCGTCGTGTGCATAGTGGCAGCGCGAACGCTCCGTCGCGGAGTTCTGACCAGACCGCAACTCGATCAGGATGTCCCGTGGCCGATGGCAAATACATTTCCGAGTGGTCATGTTGCCGGCGCAATGGGTATCGCGCTCGCCCTGCTTTTGATCGCACCGTTGTGGCTGCGATTGGTCGGCGTCGTTCCCTGTGCGGTGTGGGTGACGCTGGTCAGTCGCGACATTATGGGCGAGGGATGGCACCGGCTCAGCGATGTCTCGGGATCGGTTTTGCTGGCCGCTGCGATCGTCAGCCTCGTCGCAGCCATGGTCGCGGTAGGTGGTCGCCGACTGGGAGGTGTGGCGCTGGTAGTCACGCTGGTGGGTGGTCCGATGGCAACGGTGATGATCGCGCTTGTCCTCGATCCACGTCCCTTCAGTATGCTTACCGGTGTCCTCGCCGTGGGAGTGTCGGTGCCGATGGTGGTGTTCGTATGCGTGATCTCTCGATCTGCGGCAGCTGTCTTGGTAATCGACCCCTGCGGGCGCCGCAGCACACAATCGGCGAGGTTCAGGTTGTCGTCGACAGAGCAGCAACGTGCAATGAGATCGACGACCGTCAAATCAGACCTACAGGAATGTAGGACGAGAACGCAGTAAGGCTGCATCGAATGGCTAGGAAACCGCGTCGCGGACCAATGACACATAAACGTCGGGCATCAATCCCGATCTGCGTCGTAACAGGCATGACGATAGCGGCGGCTGCCGCTGTCACGGTCGACCACTTCAACCCAGCCACTGGGATCGCCTCGACCTCGACCACGACGAGCCCCGCTCCGGCGCTAATTAAACCGGACCCAAAAATCACACCGGTGCCATCGGATGCGCCCAGCCCGAGTCCCGATGTGCTGGCAACGGTCCTGGGCCCCGCACTCGCAAACCCGGGACTAGGCGATCTGACGGGTCAGGTCACCGACGCCCACACCGGCGCAATACTCTGGCAACAAGCGGCGCACACCCCACAGACGCCAGCTTCGATCGTCAAAATCCTCACGACAACCGCCGCACTGCTGACACTGCCGACAGACCAACGAGTAACAACGCAGATCGTCCAAAGCACAGCCCCAGGCCAGTTGGTGCTCATCGGCGGCGGCGACCCGACACTGACCGCGGAACCCGTCGGCACGTCCGGTTACTACACGGACGCCCCACACCTCGACGATCTGGTCGACCAGATCCGGCGCTCCGGTGTGCCCGTAAGCAGCCTCGTCGTGGACAATTCACTCTTCACAGGCCCGACAATGGCCCAGGGATGGGACCCCGCCGACATCGCAGGCGGAAGCATCACCCCGATCGAGTCGATCATGCTCGACGGCGGACGCTTGAACCCATTCGCCGACTACTCGCCGCGCACGCCCACCCCTGCGTTGGACACCGGCCGCACCCTTGCCCAGCGTCTCGGCCTGGATCCGGCAGCGGTCACCGAAGGCGTCGCCCCGACCACCACGAAACCAGCGACGCCCGTGGCAGCCGTCCAGTCCGCTGCGCTCAGCACACGCTTACGCGATTTGATGGTGCACTCCGATGACGTGCTTACCGAAACTGTGGGATTCGAAGTGGCCGCCGCCCGCGGCTTCCCACCGACATTCGACGGCGCCGTCGCCGCCATTGATCAAGCGATGCAGGACGACGGATTTGATACCACCGGAACACAATTGAGCGACGCAAGCGGGCTTTCGATCGACGACCGACTCCCAGCCCACCTGATCGATCAGGTACTCGCAGCAGCCGCCGGAATCGGCAATCCCAAGCTCCGCCCTTTGCTGGATACCCTCCCCGTTGCCGGGGCAACAGGGACACTCGCCGATCGCCTTAACGCGCCGTCCGCTGGCGCCGGCTGGATCCGTGCGAAAACCGGCTCACTCTCCGGCGTCAGTTCACTCGCTGGAATCGTCGTCAACAACGACCAACGAGTACTCACATTCACACTCATATCCAACGACACACCACCCGAACAGGCCAGACCTGCCCTCGACGCGGTAGCAACAGCACTACGCGAATGCGGGTGCCGATAGACCCTTACGACTGCGGTACAGCAGGTTGAGCACTGCATGATCTGTCTAGCCCGCCGCCGCTGCGACGTCTCGTACGCCATGCTCAAGAACAAGAACTACTACTCAAATTCCCTCTCCCGCAGCAGCTTGACAGAAGCACAGGGACACCCCCGGATCGAAGGGGACTGTGGTATGCCTGTACGGGCAGGGCCAGTTCGACGGAACATTCGGGGCCCTACCCGCCGTATGACCGGAGTGGCGAGCGGAGCCGCTACTCCGACCGGTAGATCGCCGCCGCGATGGGACTGTCCCTAGCTCCTCTGTCAAGCAACTGCGTCGATGACCGCCAGTGACTGGTCTACGACCATGGCACGGAAGACGACATCGGAAAGTCGACGCTTGAGAACCCGAAGTGCTTCCATCCCTCC
>NZ_JALGQH010000056.1 GCF_022810305.1 Rhodococcus sp. ARC_M6 | reverse complement strand
GGCTTTACGAGCATTGCGGCGATGTTCCTCCGGCTGAACTCGAGGAGTTCTACTACGGTGAACACAGAACTACGCGAATTGCGGAGTTCTCAAATCAGTAAGTCTCCGGACTCGCCGGTGCGATTCAATCGCGTTGGGTTTCCGGAATCTGGAGCACTACATCTTGCGGTCACTGATCCATTCGGGTCAGCTCCGGGAATCAATCAATGCACTCTAGAAACGGAAGAGCCGGTTTCTTGCCGCTCCTATGCCGGCGACATCTCCAGCTGGAGAATCGATAGTTGAGAGTAGTAGACGGCCTCGAACTCGTCGGGAGTGACGTAATCCAAGGTGCTGTGCAGGCGGCGGGTGTTGAACCAATCCACCCACTCCATCGTCGCGAATTCGATGTCGTAGATCGTCTTGATCGGGCCTTGCAGAAACGGACTGCTTTTGGAGACGGCTTCCGTCTTGAACAGTCCGATCGCGGACTCCGGTATAAGTCAAGTCAACTGAGACACTGACGATCAGTTGTTTTGGGATTCGAGTGCGGGTTCGTTTGGTAGGACCCCTGTTTGTGTGAGCGCCGAGCCAATGCTTCGGTGCTTGGATTTGTAGCCGATCTAGGCACGAGAACGGATATTTCTGGTAAACAATCGTTGGCGCGATCGAGCGCCAAGAACTTCGAAGGGGAAATTTAATGTCAGCTAAGGCTCTTGTAGCTGTGCTTGCTGCGGTCGGATTCATAGCAGGATGGGTAGTTCTTGCCACTCCCACAAGTGTGGTCGGAATCCAGGCCACCGGGTCCATGATGAGCTGCGGGTCTCCTCTCTTTCCGAAGTCGGCACCGAAAACCTTTGACGAGACGTTGACCTCCCTGGGCATTCTCAGCGAGGGCACTGAGGCGAAGTGTGAAGCCACGTTCGCTTCGCGTCGAACCATCGGCTGGAGTCTGGTTGTTGTGGGTGGGGTGGCCGGTGTTGGAGCAGCGGTAGCTCTTCGTTCGGAGCGAAAGCAGAGTGCATCGTCCGCCCCCGATGGGGCAGTGGCGGCGACTGAGCCTCAGTAACGAACAAGCAGAATCGTCTAAACGATCGAACCTCCGGTGCGGGGGATGGATCTACGCCGGGGGTTCGTTTGTATCTCGGCTAGCCGAGGGCTTGAAGATCGGCCCTGGCTTCGCTCAACTGCGCGAAAAGCAATGGATCGCTGGTCTCAGCTGCTGGATGGAAGATCCTGCGCAGCGTGGCGTAAACGGTACCTTCGCGCTGGCTCCCAGCTGCTTGCAGAACGTCTAGCGCCCGATCCCAGGATCCCAGGATCCCAGGATCCCTTGGCCTACGGCCTTGGCCGCCGGTACAGGTGCAGTGAATCCGGGTGTACTGTAGCCGCTGTACCGAAGTGCCGTTGCGACCGAAATCAAGTGTGGCTCAGACGGTTCCCATTCCAGGTTTTCACCGTCTCTGTCGGGTGGTGACGACTTTCCGATGATCGCCGAAAGCTTGGGCTTTTAGTTTGACACCGGGGCTTGTCGCCGGGAAGCTTAGACGCCAAGCGCCGGTCTCGATCTGGTGAAAATTACCTTCGCTTTCCCCAACACACACCCCACACGACCGCAGTGTTCGACTGGACTCGCGTCAGCCGATCAACACAGTCGGCGGTAGCCGACGTTTCACCCACGATTCCCGAGGCGAACAGCCTTGTTGCGCAGCCGAGCTGGTGGCGCACAATCGCAGGTAGGCCAGTCGGGTACCCGCAACTCACCGACAGTCATCGCGAGGAATTGCGCAACGCCCTTGCGTCATTGCCTTGGCCGTTGCGCGAGGAAGGCCGGGAGATCCGGCTGGTGGCAATAGCGGAAGACGTTGCGGCACGCAGCATTGCGCACCCGGCGTGGACGCACCTGATGCTCGACGCGCACCGCTCCGTCCTCGGGTTGGCGATCGAACTGCACACTCTCGCGGCCGCGGCGCACCAGTTGTTGACCGTGCGTGCCGCCAGGACCGACATCCAGACCGACGACGGTAGCGACGTCCTCGCCCGAGCGCGAGCAGAGTGGGAACGCCGTCACGTCGTTGCGGCGCAAGCAGAATCAGCATTGATCGACCAGGTTGCCGCGCTCCGAGCCGACGAAGATGCCCTCACGCCCATCGTGACGAGCTTGCGCAACCTCCGGGTGGTCACCGAGCTGGCAGCCGGGGGAGGAGACGTGGACCGGTTGTATCAGCAGATCGTCGGCTCCGAACTCGCGATCGGACACACCGCCACGTTGCGCGGCGACGTCGACGACGTCCGCGCCGGCCTCGATGCCCAGGTCGCGTACCTGGATTCCCTGATCGGACCGCGTCACAGTTCGTGACGCGGCGATCAGGGGCGCAAGAGATAGTGCGTTCCAGACCGGATCAGTTCTTCGCCTGCAATTTCAACACCCGATGATTGTTCCGGTCCGCGACGAACACATCTCCGGAATCCGAGATTGCGACGTCGGAGGGCTTATTGAGCTCTCCGAATGAAAGCTCAACGGCGTCTGTGGAACCATGCGCGACTTTGAGGATCCGAGGCCCGTGTTTCCCGTCGAGAATGACCATGTCGCCCGCACTGTTGATGTCGATATCTGTTGGAAACCTGTCTTGACCCCTGAGGACTGGAAGCTCCACCAACACCGTATCCGTCTTGAGGACATAGATTTGGGGACCAGGCATGCCCGTGAGGACATGAAGCTTGCCGTCACTTCCGATCGCCACATCGTTGAAATACTCGTCAGAGTTAGCGAGATTGGTCTGGCCGAGAAGGAATGCATACTCCCGCTCCCGATCCTTCGCGCCGCGGACGATCTTGCGGACAGCTACTGCGCCAAAGTCGTAGACGTAGACGGTGCCGGCATCGTCTACAACGAGTGACGTCGGATGGGAGGCGGTCGCGAGGACTTTCTGCGACGTGCTGTTAGGCGACATCTGCAGTACTCGCCCGTCTTCGGAATCGCCATCGCTGACGTAGACGTTCCCGTCGTTCCCGACTGCGATGCCATTGGCGCTGGTCAGGCTGTCGAACGGGATTGTCGACTGAGTATTGCTTCCGTTTGCGAGGTTCAGGACGCGGTCGTTACCCCAGTCCGTGATGTACACGTTTCCAGCAGAATCGACATCGATGGCGCTCGGGTAATCGAGTCCCTCGAACGATAGGACCTCGGCCTCCCCGGCGCTGGGTGTGGGTTCCGAACTGCATCCAGCCAGAGTCGAGATCGCGACCGCGGCGGCAGTCAGGAACGCTACTCGGTGAAGCGATGCGTTCGAGAGCGTTCGGGCGCGAATCATGAAGTTACTCCTGTGAGGTCGGTTTGCGACCTCAGGTGACCGCCCGGATGACCTTACTTGTCCGACTGCGTGAAACCGACCAAAACGTCCGAAGTGAAATCGGATAGTCGGTGTCGGCCAGTTTCAGCCGAACATGTGGGAACGGATCGTCGACAACAACGACATCGGCGGCATCCGCAACATCGTCGAATCCGACGACGAGAACGCCCGAGAAATGCGGAACCTGTCTCCGTTGTCGATCCTGTTGAGCGAAGACGAACGGCTCCAGGTCCTCGACAAGCTCAGAAACTCTGCGGCTGCGTGAACAGAGCCGACCTCGAGGAAGCCGTACTTGCGGCATGTAAACGGCTGGACGAGCCGATGATCGTCGTCTTCGGGTCGCAGTCGATTCTGGGAAGCTACGACGGAACGATGTTGCCGAAAGAAGCGCCCGTTCTATCGAGGTCGATATGTCTCCGTACAGCGCTTTCACTACGGGCGGTGGAGTGGAGGAGAAACTGAGTCTGCTCGACGTCTGGGTTGGTGAGGAGTCGGATTTCCACACCGTTCACGGGATCTATGTCGAAGGAATCCACAAGGACACCGTCGTGCTCCCGTACGGGTGGGACAACCGCCTGGTCCATTTCAATGTGACCGGTACCGAGGTGGGGCAGCGGTCGAACCGCTTTATGTCTGGACGCGATCGACCTGTGCGTATCGAAAACGATCGCCGGCAGGGGGAAAGACCACGAGTTCGTCGGAGCATTGATCCGCGAGAAGATCGTCACCCCCGCAGCAATACTCGATCGCATCGACAAGTCCGGAATCGAATGGCCGAGCGTCTACCGCGACGATCGTGAACTAGCGCTCTCGCGAGCACGGAACTGGCTCGTGGGTGTCGCAAATCGGCCCGTCAGTAGGTTGACGAACAGGGCGATGCACCCGCCGGGCATCACCGTCGATTACAGCGCGATCGTTGGCGGACTAGGGAGCGGACTTGCGGCGGCGGCGCAGCCGAACCCGCGGAGCGTCTCACGGCTCCTCCGTCGCGACAATCCTTCCGGCCGTGACGATCACAACGAACTCGATGCCGAGCGTGCACCGAAATCCGCCGAACACGGATACGACGTGACGGACTGACGAAGGTATGGGATCGGTGAGATAGGTCCACGAATCGACGTTGCCCTCCACCCACGAAATGGGTTGGCGGGCAACGTTGCCTATGTCGGTACGGGTCGGAAAGATCAGCTGGCTATAGGTCGTGTCAAATATCAAGCAGAGCATGTAGATGCGCCGCCCCGCGCACGGTCGTTGTCAGGGGGTCGTTGTAGGAGAGCGGTTGTCGACCAGCAGGTGTGTTTCGTCGGAGCGGGTGCCCAGCGCCCACGCTGACGTATGCGACCTCAACTCGAGGGGGATCGGAGGGTCATCTGGCGTAGTTCGGGCTGCTGTAGAGGCGGAGGGCCGGGTGCCAAGCTGACCTCGGCGTAACCCGAGACGGATCCGCCACAGCTACCACGGCATCTGATCCGGCCCTCCGTACCGTCAGCGTGACACCCGCCAGCCGGAGTTGTGAAGTGAGGCAGCGGTATCGGTGTCCCTTCGCTTGATCGACGGGTTGGATTCTGTGGTCAGTTCCAGCGAGCGGCGTCGTAAGCGGTGTGGTCACGGACCAAGGCGTGAGCGATACGGTTCGCGCGGTTTGCCAGGGCGCAGGCGACGATAGTGCCGTGCTTGCCACGGGCCTTCAATTCTGCGGCGTACTTCTTCGCGGCGGGTTCGGCGAGCCACAGACCGATACCGAGGTCCACCAACGCCCGCCGCAGTGCCACACTGCCCTCCCGGCTGATGCTCCCGTCGCGGCGGCGGCCGGCGGATTCGTACTGTACCGGCGAGAGGCCGGAGGTCCGGTGGATCTGCCGCGAACCCGGCCACCGGCCCGGATCGCCGAGTGCCGCACCGTAATTCGAGGAACGAACCACAGCCCACCCGGGAACGGTCGTCAGCGTCGCGAAGGGGCTGGACGGCACCAGCGATGCGAGTTCGGTTTCGGCGGCGGCGACTTGGGTGTCGAGGTCGCTCAGTAGTGCGAGGTCGGCGGCCAGGATGTGGCGGGCGATTACTGCGTCGGTGGTCGGTAGCGCTTCCCGTGCTGCGGTGACCAGGCGTTCGGCGACGGGGCGTCGGAGTTGTAGGTCGAGACCCTGCTCCTTGGCAAGGCGCACTAATTCCGCAGACGCGGCGGCTTCCGCGGACTGCGGTTCAGCCTCGAGATCTTCGCTCCCGACGCCTGTGCCACGACGCGCGAGGAGTTCGGTCGCTACCAGCGGGCCTGCTCGACCGCCGCCATGGCCCGGGCGCTTCTGGCGATGAGCTACGAGCTCGATGTCAGCGACCTCCTCGCTCAGGTGCGCGCCCCGACGTTGGTGGTGCACCGAGCCCACGACCGGGCAGCTCCCGTCGAGCAGGCCGCAGCACTCGCCGGCGGCATCGCCGGTGCGCAGCTGACGGTGCTGCCCGGCCGTTCGCATCTGCCGTACGCGGGTGACGCCGACGCGCTTGTGGCGACGGTTCGCCGCTTCCTCGGCCTGCGCGTCTCGCGGCGGGGCGCCCGAACGTTGACGGCCCGGCAGGGCGAGGTCGCGGCGCTGATCAGCGAGGGGTGCACGAACCGCGAACTCGCCGGCTGGGCATCGATGAACGGTCCGCCGAGCAGCTCGAAGTTCCCGAGAACCCGGACGCTGTTCGTCGGCGAGTGCAGCATCGACGAATACGGCTCGAAGAAACGGAAAGAGCAATTGAGGGTTGCCATCTCGGGCGCAGCGGTTAATCTCGCCAACGAGGAGGACTTCCGTGCTTGGCGAGACAAGGTGCTTGACCTGACCTATCGCCAAGCAGAACGGCCCATCTGAAGGTCTGAGAACTGCTCGAAGTTGACCGTCCCGGAGCGGTCCAATCGCAGGATTCGCGAGTTCTTCCTAATCTGATCAGTCAGCTCGCTGCGGACTTGCTAACCCACGAGATTCTATGAATTTTAACGGATCGAGGACGAGCCGTGTCCTATCGTTTCGTGCGCCCGCGCAGCGTCAGAACCCGAGGCAGCAACGTTTGCAGGGCGGGAGGATTGTTCCGCGTGTAAGCGTGACTCGCCCTGCGTGCAGGCCCGTGCGTTCGGCCGGGTACGTGGTCGCTGTCTGGGTCCGCTGTCGGTCCGGTCCCACACCAACTGCACACCAGACGAACCCCGATATAGGCGATCAGTGCGTTGCTACTCGGATATCAGGCTCAAGTTTTCCGGGCAATAGTTCTCGACGAGAATACGGACGAACGTGCCTAACTGTTGTGAGCCAATCGAGCGGGCAATTCCTTCGCCGTATACGGACATCAAGATCTGTCCGGAACCGGACACCAGATACCTCATTCGGTCCTCCAGATTGGAACAGAGACTCGGGCCGTAGCCAGTCTCGGCCAGCTTCTCGACAAGTACCGCTGGGTCGTATCCCGCGGGAAGAAACTTGGACAGCGCCTCAGTGAGGCTGTCTTGTGCTCCTGCGGGCGCGCTTGACGATTCCGAGACATCAGGCGGTACCGCGGAGGTCGGATCCCATCGAGAAATGGTGTGGTCAAGACCATCGATGACGAAGAGCGCGCGAGTGTTCGGGTCAACAGCAAGTCCTGCCGGATTCTGGCCGGTCCTGAATGTAGAAACTTGGGCGGAACTGCGCCCGTCCACCACCGTTATTGACTCGTTGTTGCCGCCGCCCAAGTAGATGAAGTTCCCCGCGGCGTCTACGGCGATGTCGGTCGGGCCGGGGCCGGCATACGTCGTTGCGAGCGTGCTGGCCGCAGAGTCGACGGCAACGAGGGTGCCGTCCGCGTAGTTCGCCACATACGCGACATTGGTCGCCGGATTGACCGCCACCGCGACCTGCTGTGGCCCGCCACCGACGGTGGCAGAGGAGACGACTGCCGACTGAACTGGGTCGAGAGTCCATACGGTTGGCCCCGACCGGCCGGGGCCAACGGCGTACACCAGATGGGTCTTCGGGTCGACGGCCACTCCTTCAAGTTCCGATGGGGAGTTGGAACTTGAGGGCGGAATGGGAATGTTGCCGATCACGGTGTGTGTTCGATCGTCGATCACTACGACCCTGCCCTTGCGATCAGCGGCATACACCCGACCCGCTTCGGGATCGACTGTGATCGATTCGAGGCGCCCTCCCGTTTCGATCGTCGAGGTGAACGTGTTGGTGTCGAGGTCGACGACGGTCACTTCATCGCTCAGTCCGGTGGCGTACAGGGTTCTGGTGGCAGGGCTGATTGCCATCACATCCGGGCGTCGTGGGGATTCGATCAGTCCCGGATCGGTGGGCTTCGGCGGTATCGAAATACTTGCGACCGGCGCAAGAGTCGTTGGATCGAGCACCGTGATCCAGCCTTGGCTCGAGGATCCGACGTAAACGCGGTTGGTTGTCGGGTCGACCGTGATCGAGCCCGGTGAAATCTCCACCGGGCTTGTCCGTGAACTCGGTGTGAACACCGTTCGGGCTGTTTTGGTTTGTACTACTGCTGGTCCGGGGGCCGGGGCTTGACTCACTTCGACGGAAGCGATCTGCTCACTGTGGTCATCCGCAGGGACCGATGACCCACAACCTGACGCGAGCACTGCAACGGCCAAGACGGGTACCACTGCGGATAACTTCATCGCCCCACTTTCAGATCGGTGGCCGTTGGCGGATTCTGACTAGTCAGAGCAACGGGCCTCGTCGAGGTCGACGTGTTGCTCGGGAACGACCCGGGGAGCGTTGCGACGGGACGCTCTCGCAGAGTTATATCAGACCTCTGCGGGGCGCCAGCAAGTGCGTATCCGCATTATTGATGCGGCGGTCGTTGTCGGCGGTATCCCAGCCGCGGATCTTCTCTTTGATCTCATCGAGTGAGTCGACAACGGGCATCGGGGACAACCGATTACGGCGGAACCGGCCCATCTCACCCTCCACGCCGCCCTCTCGTGCGCCCCGGAGATTCCGGGTTGGCCGTACAACGGGTCGAACCCGAATTCTCTGAACTCGCGTGAGGGGGTCAATTCTGTTGTCTGTCATCACTTCAGGCTGCCCTTGGTTGAGGTGGGCATGCCGAGCGTGACCGTGGCGCGGGTTGGCGTTCTGCGGTCGATTTGTCAAGATGGAACTCGTAGAAGCACCGCACCACCGTCGCGGTTCTGGTGGCAGCCGGGACCGCATGGTAACGATCGAAGCGGGATTGGTTGAGGTTCTGGGCGAGTACCTCGCGTCGCATGTCATCCGCTTCCCCCGTTCTGGCCGTGCGACGCCGTTCCGGGGAATGAATGTCACACAATCTCCGACCATGCGGTATGAATCAGGGCATGAAACGGACAATTGCTGCCCTGGCCTTCGTCATCATCGGTCTCGCGGCGAGCGGTTGCTCATCTGACAACGACAGTCAGCCTGCGCCGGTCATCACCACGACCACAGCAGTCACCAGCGCTGCTCTCAGTTCGACGACTGAAGCCATTGTCACGACACCTCCGGAACCTGCATTGACGTCGGCGGTGTACTACGAGGAGACCACCACCGACGAGACACAGCCATGGGTACCGGTTGTGACACTGGGAGAAGAATGCGGGCCAAGAGGAAGCACCGCAGTGACAGTCGACGGAGCAACCGCCTACTGCTCGCGCCTCGCACAGACCGACGGAGCAGTGTGGTGGACATCGCCCGGTGTAGCACCAAATATGAGGATCGCTACGCCGTACACGCCACCGCCGACAACCAAACGTCCGTACCCCACCGCCGATGAATCGTTCATCGAAACGTGTATGGGAAAGACCGGACAGACCCGTGCGCAGTGCATCGCATCCATTCAGCATGGGATAGACGCTGGGAATATCGTTGTCCCATAAGGTCACCCGCCAGATCAATGTCATGGGCCGGAAATGAGCAAAGCCACGTCAGTGGCGGCAGTCCGCGATCGCAGCAATGACGATGCCATCATCATTGCCGATCAGTGATCACCTGCAGGTGCCAGTGCATTGGCCCCGTCCGCAGCACATCCCTCGGCAAAGGGTTAGTCGCCCAATCGATCGTCGCCACGAGTTGGTCGGTGGTAGTTAGGGAGATTCGCGGCAAGTTCGGTGAGGCCAGCGATATCGCCGCGCAGTGCGTCGAGTGTGACATCGATCGAAACGCCAATGTATGCACTGTCTTTCGTAATCGACCAAGTGTGCTCGGCAGCGAATTCGTCGCTGACTGCACTCGCGAACAACGCGCCAAATTTGTTTTCGATCTCGTTCACACGCTGCACCTTCTCCATCACCGCCAACTGTTCGTCGAGTTCGCATACGTGGAGAGCTAAGGATTCGAGAGCCTCCACTCGATCGATCAGGGAGGTCCACGCGGCGTCGAATGGGGCGGTGGCCTTGTTGATATGGTCGCGGGCCCGGACACTGGCAGGGCTGTGGCTGGTGAGGTCATGGCCGAGGTGCGTACGAAGAGAACGCAACTCGAATGCATGGAGGATGATCTGACGTAGCTCCTCTTTGCAGTCGAGTCGAATTCGTTGGGTCTCAAGAAACTTGCTCGACCAGGAAGGGCTTTTTCGGATTCGTCGAGTCAATGATGCAGCGTAGGCAACGAGGCGATATTCCTTGCTTTGGTCTGGGCGTAGGGTGATGATTTCGCATGCCTGATCGATCTCGGCGCAGTCTTCGACGGTGAGGTCACTCTTGCGTGTCGTGTCGAGAACCATTATCCCGATGAAAGAAAGTCCGGCGATCAGTAGGCACAGAGCTGACCATCCGAAAAGGCTCCATCCTTGACCTCCGATACCTTCGAGCAGGCCGCTGGTTCCTCCAAATGCGGCGCACGCACCGAAAATGAGGAACAGTCCGGTGGCGATATTCGATGAGCCCTTGTTCGCTTTCACGAGGAGCGGGCCGCCGTACCTGTAGGTTTCAGCGGCGACCCTTTCCTGGTGCATGCTGTCGCTGTTCTCGGACGCGAGCTTCTTCTCGAATGCCGTCGGATTCTGTGATTTTCGGTTCAGGTTGTCGATCTCACGGCTGCTGCGGGCGCTGCGTTCAAGATCGCATGTGCGACGCTGCGAGGGCGTGAGTGCCCGCGGATTCGCATATCCGAGAGAGCGGCGGTACGCCAATTTTTCGCGGAGCTCTGGGGACAGTCGCGACTCCACGAACTGTGGGTATGCAGGAATTTTGGCGTCCCCGAACTGGTGTGGAGGAACGTCGTCGCGTTCGAACTGCCGGCGCAGCCGTTGCGCAGCAGTCTCTTGGCCTTCGTGGTTGCGCGGATTACTCGGTTCCATCCACTCACTCTCATATCTGACGAAACACTCAAAACGTTCATTAGATACGAGGGCAGACGAGATGCAGAAATCTGCGCGAGCCGCGGTCTGATGGGACAGTGGTTCAGTTCAGGACGAGTCCCCTACGAACGGTAGCTTTGTCCAGACGAAGAACGTAGTTGCTGGAATCTCCGCAATCGCTGTTCTGGAAGAAGAGAACATAGTTTGTGGCGCAGCCTGGTTTACTGCTTTTGAAGCGGATCCCGTCTATCTTTTCGACCTGGTAATCTCTGACACTTTTGGTGACTAGTTGTGTCGGAAGGTATCCGACCTCAGGTTTTTTCCCGATAGGCTTGCTGAGATCGTAAGAGAATCCATGGAGGAAGTCGATGGGGTAAAAGTCACAGCGTTCGGTGGGGGAAAAAATGCTCGGTGTATAGGCAATCAAAGTCAAATCCAAGATGAGCAAGTCTCGGGTGGGCGTGAACTGTCCAGCCGTCGCGTATTGATCCTCGGAATATCCGATCTCAGCTAGGGCTGTATCGAGTTCATCGGCACCGTAGAACATGGATTCGCCCTCTCGGCTCATACGGTTCGCTTTGGCATACTTGGCGGGTGCGGAACCTAACTCTGCACCATTGACAGCGAAGTGCGGGACCTCGTCCGGATGCGTTCGTGCACGCCAAATTTTTGTGTCAGTTTTGACGACTTTAAGCAAGGACTCGTAGTCGAAGGCGATGTAGTTGAGGATTGTTGCCATGAATCTTGTTGGGGAGAGGATCAACGAATCCGGGTTGTACGCGACAGGGGCAGGGTTCATCGCGTGCTCGTTGAATCGTTTCCAGCCAAAAGGAAGTTCAGCTTTGTCCCAGCCGTAATTGTTGTACGTCCAGTGGTCGGTGGGTAGTGATCCTTCGATTGCTCGGAACAAATCGACGTTTCCTTCGGCGACTGCTCCCCAGCAATGTTCCTCGGCTATTTCATCGGTTGAAAACCACTCAAGTCCGTCTCCGCCTCCTGTGGGTGGATTTCCTACCTCTGAACCAATAGAGTAGATCCAAGACAGACCATCGAGTACAAGGTCCATGTAGCGATCGAACGCGATCGCTACGTTTTTTCCGCTGGGGTCAACTTCGTTATTGCAGAACGAGCACGATTCGAAAATCGGGTTGTCTTCATCCTCATATTCAGCGTTTCGCGCTACCTCGCGTGCAGAATCGATAATTGGCTTCCCCATGCAATTGATGCAAACGGACTCGATACTCGTCCAGTCGGGTTCTCCCGGTGGATCAATACATGTCATGGAACAAATGTGGCATACGTGCCCTGAACCGATTCTCTGAGGTGGAAGTAGTGCATTGCGAATGCGACAGTGCCAGCAGCGGTGTTGAGCGTTCTTTGCGATGGCGCTCTCTGAGAATGCTCAGGTTCGTCACCGAAAGTGCTCATCCTGCCGTCTACTGGGGTCAGCGTCAGTTCGATCGCCGGAAGGGTCAGGAGTGGGTGGTCAGTTCCTCGAGGTACCTTCTGGCGTCGGTATCGCCAGCCTTGGTGGCTAATTCGAACCAGTGGCGGGCACCGTCGGGATCTGGTGGGTCCATGCGGTATGCGAGGAGCAATCCGAGCCGCGACATCGATACGGGGATGCCTTCGGTAGCGCCCTGTGTCAACCACTGGCGGCCGCTGTCGATATCCGGCGGCTCCGTGCAGAATGCGAGCAGGATTCCGAGATTGACCATCGCGAGCAGGTAGCCAGCTTCGGCGGCTTTGGTCAGCCAGAGGCGGGCCTGGTCGTAGTCCGGACGTATAAGGTATAAGTCTGAATCCGAGTAGCAGTCCCAGCTTGATCATGGATTGGTAGTCACCGGTCGCCGCCGACTTTTCCCACCAGTGGATCGCCGCCTCGATATCGGGTTCATCGAGACGGTCGACGAGCAGGGTTCCGAGTTCTCGCATCGCATCGACATCACCATTTGTGGCAGCGCGTTCGTACCAGCGGCGCGCACTGGCGAGGTCTGGGGGATCGAGCAGCGTGGCGTGCAGGCGAGCGAGGTGAAACATGGCGCTCGGGTCGCCGTCGGCTGCGGCCAGCTCCCACCAGTGACGAGCTCCGGTGAGGTCGGGCGGGTCTGTTCGGTAAGCGAGGAGGAGCGCGAGTTCGCGCATCGAGTCGGTGTTGCCGGCGGTGGCGCTCCGCTGGTGGTAGCGACGAGCACTTGCGAGGTCATGTGGGGCCACCCAGCCTGAGCCCGTGTGTACGTTTGCTTGCACGCCAGCGCTTTTGGGCGGTGTCTGGGGTACACCCGGAAACGGTGCAACGGCGCGCTCGCGCAACGCGCCCGCAGGCACTACTTCGCATTCCCCGGTGCCGTTGTCGTAGACAACCAAGCCACACCATTCGTTCCGGTCATCGCGGCGCCAATGCAGCAGGGTTCCGTGGCGTTGACCGGTGTCGGTGGTGATGGTGCATGCCTTCATCAGGGTGCTGTCGCCGCGCGAGCGTGCCACCTCGGGCAGACACACGATGCACGCGAGGCCTGTCCGGCGTGCGGCAGACAAACTCTTCGAATCGATACGTGCGTTCGTAGCTCCCCGTCGCGCCAAAGCGAGGTCTTTAGTGAGGACGCTGCACGATGCCGCAATGTGGTAGATCTCGTGCGATTTGCCGCCCGCCACGGTAATCACAGGCCCGATGGAAGGCTTATGCGCCGCACGTGATTTCTCTGTGTCAGCGGCGTTCATGTCGGCTATATGCGGGTCGACCGTCCACTGGGGTGACCAGTCGGCGATGTTCGGGTCGACGACCGGTGACCGAGTGAGGTGGTCGTATTCGCTGATTTCTGCTTCGGAGTTGCGTGGGCCGTCAGGGTCGAAGCGACGAGTGAATTTCTTGGCCATGAAAGCCCTGTCCGGTCCTGCGCCGGGACAGGACGCGCCGGCATCTTCGCGTTCGACTACGAAGGTATCTTCGCATTTGAATACGAAATTTGTGCCTGATGCGTCCAACGAGCTGACTTCGCCTTTGGCTTTACGGCTGACAGTTGTCTTGGACACGAGTCAGTCGCTCGATCACCGTGCGGTTGCGGCGTCGGTGAAGGTCGCGAACCCAGGCAGTGCGAATACCGCTAGTGCGACCGGCGTGATCGTCAATGCCGTTGGCAGCACCACCTTTTCGAACGTCCCGTACGCGCGGATTCGAAGCGGCGACGGCAGCGTGACTCCTACCTCCGCTTACCCTTTCATAGTCGCCAACGGAGCGAGGAACGAAATCACCTCGCGGGTGATTCCCGTAGCTGACGCAGCCGGGGAGCAGCGAACATCCGCCGTGCGATGACCGACAACAACGCGGCCACGCTCGGAGAATGCGAGAGCCAACACTGTTTCTTCGTGGTGGCGTCGCCGAAACGCACTGCAGAAGTCGTCCGACGACTGGCGCCTCGTCAAGACGGGCGCCTCCACCGATCGCATTGATCATCACTGAATCAGGAAAGCGGGAGGAGAAGCCGCTGGCGATCATTGTTGCCGGCGATCTTCCGACGCTGACCGCAGCGCTGGACGCCGCGTAGAGGTCCGAGAGGAGTGAACTGGGGAATCTGTTGGTTCCCAATTCCTACTTCGAAAATGGGCTTCGATTGTGCCGTACGGACTTAAACTTCATTGCGCGAACTCCGAATCCAGTAGTCCGATCATGTCGCTATGTCCTCGGAGTATGCGTTTCGATATGGGGCGGGCGGGAAGACGCCATCGACGATATCCTCCAGAGTCATTTTCACGGCGGTCAGGTTTGACCTCCGCCAGGTATTGATCACCTCGATCACGTCTGGATAGAAACGATGTCGTCCAAAGCGTTCAGCTACACCTTCGAGCAGTTGAAGCATTGACAGCGTGACTGCCGTGGGTGGGTAGATGCGTCCGTCGAAACGGTAGAGGTTCGGCAAGCTTCTCAACTGCATATCAAGGTCGGAGGTTGGCGTGTTCGGGAGCCCTCCGTCAGGAACCACGATGAGAGGCGCGAATACCGAGTCTTTTCCTAATCCGAAGTCGGCGTGTCCCGAGTCCGCCAGTCGATCCATCGTTTTGCCGAGTTGATCGAACTTCTCACCCGGATTGGAAAACGTTGCCTCCATGTCCGCCGCGTAGTCATCTACGGTGCCGAGTCCTTGCGCGAGTTCAGCACTCACATGGCGGTTCGTGGCGTCGACGACTATGCATAGCCGACCCGCCACGATGACCCAATCGCATGCAGACGGCATTGCCCCTCGCTGTGTGGACCAGGTTTGCTGCAACTCATCTTCTGTAATCAATCGTGTCGCCAGCGTGCTGTTCGCCACGATGTTCGCCAACGAGTCACCGACCGCCCGTTCGAAGATGTGATTCATGCCGTCGCTGAACGACTCAGCGACAGAACCTGATTCGGCATCGCCAGAGGGTAGAAATCCGGGCAATCCCGCGAACGTGGGCCAATACAGCATCGAGCCGAAGAAACGGTCTGCAACCCACTGATATCGCAGAACGAGGAGCGTGTCATCGGCAATCCTGAGGAATGGAAATCGGGTCATAGTGTAGCGCTGCTGTTCGATCGAGCCTCGGCGTCGATCGCGTCTCAGGTTCGAACGATAGCTGCCAATCGGGGCTGACATCTCGAGGATGCAGTAGTCCACCGCAGATTCTGTCGCGCCGGCAGCGATCAGTTCGGAGCGGCTGAACTGCAACTGGTTGTTCGACTTCATCCGAGCGACGATATAGCCGCCGACCTTGAGTAAATCGCCGAGTGGAATGCCATTCGCAACGAAGAATGCATCAGCGGGAGTCTTACCCAGTTCGGAACGAATGACGCGATCAGGCCACTCACGAAACCACGTATCCATGGTGTTCCCCTGCAGCACTTCCAGCTTGAGAGGTGCGTCAAACAGCACGCTTGCCACTTCAGTTATCAGTGCCTCACGTAGGCGAGCTATCGTCTGCTCGGAATTTAGGCTGAACGTTTCGTTCAAAATACGCTCTACAGTCTCGCGTGACGCAGTTCCAGTGGGGCTGAGTTCACTCGCGTTATGTTCGGTGTTAATCGAAAGCAACATGCGCGCGATCTGGTCAGATTGGACAGTGGGAGACGTCTCGGCGGTGTTCGCAAACTCAAGTACCTCTCGCACGAGCTGTGCAAGAGATCGTGGCACGAATAGCGTGTGTCCGTCGCTGACTCGCGCCAGAAGCTCAGCCGCCCAGTCGGCTTCGACAGTCTCGACGAACGCAAGTTGAATTCGACCAGCTTGCCAGTCGGTTGTCATCGCAATATCGAAGGGAGCCCATATATCCACAACCCTCCGTGTCAGGATTTAGTGAGACACTCGGAGGCAACCGAGATCACTCACTGAGGGCATGAAACGAGCATCACCGATGACCAGCCCGAACCCCGAAACAACACCAGATGCGCCGGCAGATCCCGC
>NZ_JALGQH010000055.1 GCF_022810305.1 Rhodococcus sp. ARC_M6 | reverse complement strand
CGTTGAACGGTCGGGTGGTGATCAAAGGTGAGTTCGATGCGTTGACCGGCGAAATGCTTCTCTCGGCGTTGTCGGGGTTGTCGATGCCGACCCCTGCCGCGGACGGGACTCCGGATGCGCGGTCGGCAGCCAAGCGGACGGCGGATGCGTTGACGGAGTTGATTCGCCGGTATCTCGACAACGCGGCGACCGGATACGACGGTGGTCAGCGTCCGCATGTGAATGTGCATGTGTCTGCGAAAGATCTTGCGGAGCATCGGGACTGCGCCTCGACTCGAGCGACTGCTGCCGGTTCAAATGTCGGAGCCAGTGACTTCGAAGACATAGCCAGCGAGGATGCGCCGGTGTGGAGCTTCGACGACCTCGACGATCTCGATGTCGGGCACATGCCGTGGATGGGACCGCTGAGCATCACCCGCACCCGGATGCTCGCGTGCGACTGCATGCTCTCGACGGTGCTGCTGGATGAGAACGGTGCCCCGCTCGATGTCAGTCCGCTCAAAAGGTTGGTGTCGGCGGCGCAGCGGACGGCGTTGATCGCCCGCGACAAGGGGTGCGCGTTCCCCTCGTGTGATGCGGTGCCGGCGTGGTGCGATGCGCACCATATTCGGCCGTGGTCGCAGGGTGGGTTGACGGTGATGGACAACCTCACCCTGCTCTGCCGAGCGCACCACACTCTGATTCACCGTAAGGCCGGTTTTGCGGGGCAGTGGGAAATCAAGATGGGGTCCGATCGGAAGCCGTGGTTTATTCCGCCGGCGGGAATCGATCCGGAACAGCGGCCGCGGCGATCAAACCTGCGTCCGGGTCCGGTGCTACGCACGTGAGAATTGTTGCACCACAACTGCAGACGTGTCAGGCTTCGCATCAGATTCTCGCCGATGCGAAGCCCACACGCGCGCCTAGGCACTGCCGGTTGCGCGATAGTCCTACACAGTCAGAGCGCAGCAAAAAGGTCGACTGTATTGCCATCCGGATCGAGCAGCACTGCGTAACGCTGCCCCCACACAGCGTCGAATGGTTCCTTATGGCCAGGGAACTCAGCCGTAATCCGCACATAAGCCTCGTCGACGGCGTCGGGCGTACCAAAGTCGAAAGCCAAAGCCACCGGATGACGGCCATCCGTGACAACGAAGTCCGGATCAAAACTGGCGATCGTGGCGAGTGCATCCCACGCCAGACGCAGTCCGTTGTCGAAGGTGAATTCGACATGTGGCGCGTCGGACGGAGTCTCGGGAATGTCGAGTCCCAAACTCCGATAAAACGCGAGTGAACGATCGAGGTCGTTGGTGACGATTCCGACGAGGTCGAGTCGTGGTGACACAGACACGGTAATTTCTCCTGCTTCGGTTCGAGAAGTGTTCGACAAGTGTGTGACGATCAATCAATGACTGCCACGGACACCTTCAACTCCGACGGTAGTCGCACGGCCAGGGTAGGTCTTGAACAAACCGGCCACACCTATGCCGAGCGGCCCGTCGAAGGCGGCACGGAGTTGTTCAACTGCTTGTGGAAGAGCACGAGCTCACACAAATCTGCCAGTGACCCCAAGCGAATAATCCCGGACCTGTGCGCTGATTTCATCGTCGACAGCACCGGTAAGTCCTGGCTGGTCGGGCCGGCGACGACAGCAGATCTCGTGACGATCACGCCCGGTGCAACCCTGTGGGGAATTCGGATCAATCCCCCCGCATTGCGTTCGATCCTCGGAACCGAAGCCGAAGACGTACGGGACTCCAAAATCAGCTTTGCCGACGTGCTCTCTTCCAAGCAATCCCGCTTGCTGACGGAGGCTCTTCGAACCGAAAGAGTCGACGCTCGCATGCTGGAAGTCTTATGGCCGAACGCACACCTGGATGCACACGCCGTCAGCGGGTACAAGGCTCTCACTGCTGCACCCAGCACGTCGATCCGTGAGATTACTGCCGACCTCGGAATCTCCGAACGGCATTTTCGACGCACCATTTCGACCTCGGTAGGGCTGTCCCCCAAAATGATTCAGAAGGTTCAGCGTATGCAGAATGTGCTCACCCTTGGCCGCCGCGAAAACACGTCGCTGGCAACCCTCGCAGCGCACAGCGGGTACGCCGACCAGGCCCACTTGTCCAGGGACGTCCAGGCACTGACCGGCATCACCCCGACGCGGCTACTTCGCGATCACGGCTAGCCGAGCTCAGCCCAACGCGTCGAACCGTGGAATCAGATACTCGGACACCCATTTTGCCTCTTCGATGAGCGGCCAACCCGCGAGAATCAGTGCGGTGAGACCGGTGCGTGCACGAAGAGTCCGTACCGAATCGGTGATCGAATCCGGATCGCCGACGTAGTAGACCGCCGAAGAACCGGTTCCGAAGATGTCGAGTGGTGACCACGCAGTGATTCCGGCGTAGAGACCGTCACCGACGTACAGGTCCTCAGGTTCCGGAAACTTCCCGGCCGCGATGGTGTCGACCCAACCCTGACGCTGCGCGTCGCGAGCTGTGAACGTCTTCAGATCCTGCTCCCCGTGCGTGCGTCGACGCACCGCGTTGTCGAGAACATGTGTGATCTGGTCGATACCGGTCTTCTCGAACAGCGAACGGAACCGTTCGAGCGCTTGCGCTTTCGTGGGCCGAACGATGACACCGGTGAGCGCACCGAAGTCCGTGAATTCTCGTCCCGCGTTTTCGGCAGCACCGCGCGCCGCAGTAAATTTATCCTCGATGAACGATGTCTCGCGGAGCATCGCAAGATATGTGTCGAGCACCTTGCCTGAATTGGCCAGTCCTGCGGGCGAATCACCGGTTCCCCACAGTGGAACCCGGTGACCGGCTGGTGCATCGATCCGCAGCGGCGTGTTCGGGAAGTTCGACTCGGTACCCTCGGCGTAAATGCGGCGGAAGTCAGCCCAGTACTGCTCGCCTAATTCGTATCGCCGATCATGCTCGACGTTCATGTCGTACTTCGTGAGGATGTTCTCGCGTCCGTTGACCGAGTTGATCATCAAGCGTCCGCCGCTGAAAGCGTCGAAGGTGAGCGCCTTTTCGGCAAGCAAACGCGCCGGTGTCATGTTCGCGTAGACAGCCACCAGGAACTTCATTCGAGTTGTATGCGAGGCGGCCCAGGTCGCCGAGATGAAGGGGTCGTTGGGCCAGGTAGCAACCAGCGCGCCTTCGAATCCTCCGTCGTCGATCGTTTTCGCCAACTCGATTTGCCTCGCACCGTCCACCGGGTAGAGGCCATCCGGGGTCCACGGGAAGTCGCCGTCGGCTTGCGTCAGGTACCAGAAAGTCTTGACACTCATCAGTTTTGCGCTCCAGTCGGCAATTCGAAAGATTCGACGCGCGCTCGCGTCCGGATGGTATCGGCGTCGACGGTATAGAGAGCGTCGAGGTAGGCCACGGCAAACGATCCCGGACCGGTCGAGTTCATCTCGGCGATTTCGGACGCGACCGCGACGTGAGTGTGCGCCGCAACGAGGCCTTCGAGCGCCGTTGGTGTCACTGCCAGATACGCGGCGACGAGTCCACCCAATGAGCAACCCGTACTCGTCACGCGAGGAAGCAGAGCGCTACCACCTGACACACGCACGCCGCTTACGACGCCTTCACTGTCGCGGCCCACGATGTAATCAACAGGCCCCGATGCGGATACGGCATCGGAATGCTTCAACAGAGCGATGGCCGCTGGAACGGCATCGACGGAATCCGATGCACTGTCGACTCCACGCGTATCCCCGCCGAGACCTGCGAGCGCGATTATCTCCGAAGCGTTGCCTCGAATGGCAGTTGGACGGTATCGAAGGAGTTCCACGGCAATGTCACTGCGCCAAGGCAATCCGCCGACGCCGACCGGGTCGAGAACCCAGGGAGTGTCGGCCTTCTGTGCGGCCTCCGCAGCAACTCGGAATGCAGCGGCAGTCGCGTCGTCGGGGGTTCCGAGGTTGACCAGCACTCCCCCGGCGATGGCTGCAAAACCTGCGGCCTCGTGCACGTTGTCGATATGCGCGTTGCTCGCGCCGGCAGCAAGCAGGACATTGGTAAGGAAGTTCGCGGAGACGATGTTGGTGAGCGAATGAACAAGCGGCACCTGCTCACGCAATGCATCGAGAGCAGTGGCAACGGAATCGGCAGTAATGTTGTGGGACATGAGTTTTCCTTTACGCAATCAGTCTGTACGGGGCCGGTCAATCACGACCCGTGACATCGATCGCCTTCGCCGGGCGCATCTCCGATAACCATCGGTAAGGTCGGATCGGCAGTCCATTCCTCGAGGGAACCGTCGTAGATCTTGATGTCGTCATACCCACTCATCACCAAGCCGAGACCGGCAAGGCATGCGGAAACACCTCCGCCGCAGTAGATTACGACGGGTTCCGAGCGGCCACGCAGGACCGATCGGGCACGTGTGGAGACTTCGACACTCGGGAGCATCCGCCCCTCGTCGTCGAGCAGGCTCTTCGCCGAAAGGTTCACACTCGCCGGAATATGCCCGCGGCGTGAGTACCTCGTCTTTTCCGTACCCGCATATTGCTCGGGCGACAGGGCACATACAAGTGTTCCCGGCTGGGATCCGGTTGACACAGCAGCGACCAGATTCTGATCAACCCAAAGGCCGAGGTCGACGACACTCCAAGATGTGTCTGCACGCACAGGCACTGCTTCCTCGCCGGAAACAACAGGCAATCCGATCCGAGTCCACTCGGCGAGTCCGCCGTCGAGAACTCGCGCATCGATACCCGCATTGCGGAGCACCCACCAAAATCGCGAGGCCCACGTCATCGACCCCTGGTCGTAGATCACTATCGACGCACCAGGCTCGACTCCGAGCGCTACGAGGTCGTCTGACAACTGATCGGCGCTGGGTCGCGTGAAGTGCAACGATGCGTCGTGATCGGAGAACGTCGTCATCAGGTCTATGTGACGGGAACCCGGGATATGACCCTCGACCCAACCCTCGTATCCCGATTCCGGTCGATAGTCGCCGTCGAACCTCGCCGGCGGAAAATGCACGCTCACGTCGAGCACAACCACGTCAGCCTCGGCCAAAAGCGCTTCGAGTGCCACGGCACCGATCAACGGCGAGTTCAATTCACTCGTCACGAAGCACCTTCCTTTCGAAATCGACACTGACGAACCTAAGTGAGTACTAGCGTATACGCAAGTACTCACGCGCTCTCAGTGGCATAATCGAGCAAGCTTCAGCAACAAGAAGGAACGGGGACGCATGAGCGCCGAGGAAACTACGAGCAGCACACACCTGCTGGTGCCGGAGGCAGCACTGGGCCGCTCGGACCAAACCTCACGGCAGTACCTACGACTGCGTGCAGACATCTTGGACGGCAAATTCACGCAAGGCGCACCTCTGCACGAAACGCAACTGTGCGAATCGTACGGAGCCTCGCGCACACCGATTCGCGAAGCACTGAATTGGCTTGCACACGACGGACTTCTCGAGCGGGCCGCGCGTGGATTCCGCGTCCGCTCCGGAACGCCCGAAGACGTCATCGAAATCTACGCAGCTCGGGTCGCCTTGGAATCAGAAGCCGCCGGCGCAGCTGCACTGCGGCACAGCGACTTAGATCTCGCACGGCTGGAACAGCTCCACACCTTCTGCTGCACGGCCACCGAAGGAACGGAAGTCAGATCAGGAAACTTCAAGTTCCACGAGGCCCTCTGGCAGGCCGCCCACAATTCCACGATTATGTCGCTGCTCATCCGCCTGACCACACAACTTCGAATCTACGACAGCGGACCACCCTCGAACTATGGGGAGCCCGACCTACTCAACGCCGAACATCAGCAGATCCTGGACGCCATTCGCGCCCGCGACGAACGGACCGCGCGCGAATGCATGCGCACGCACCTCGAACGCAGCCGCGACCAACGAATCAAGATGTTCGCAAGCAACTAGCAGCACCGTCAGTACGACCACAACCGCACGTCCTTCGAGATGGCCGTGCGGTTGTTTCTGTCACCCACGCCATAAAACAGGGTAGTCAATCCTTACTAAACGTATGCTAACCTATCTGCAAATAGGATATTCATTTCGTTATTCGGGTAACCGTCACCGTAACAAGCCTTTTCGGAGAAATTATGCGTCCGCAGCACACCTCAGCCACAATCGGAAACGCCATGACGCGCCGCCAACTGATCCGATCGATGGGTGTGGCCGCCGCCGCACTCGGAGCTTTCGGAATCACGGCCTGCTCGAGTCGCACGCCCGTCACCGATGCCTCGGCTACCGAGGGCACATCGAAACAATTTACCGTCGTCGACCAGTATCAGAACACCATTACCTTCGATACTCCGGTCGGGCGGATCGCCTCGACGATCATCCCGGTTCCCTCGATGATCGCCGGTTCCGATCAGTCGATCTCACGCAATGTCGGTGTCAACTCCAGCGCTATTTCCCTCGCCAAGAACGGCATGCTGGCCACGATGTTCCCCGAATTCCTCAACACCCCGGTAGTTTCCGGACCTGACTTCGTTCCGAACGTCGAACAGATCGTCTCGCTCAAACCAGATGTCGTGATCCAGTGGGGCGACAAGGGTGACGATATCGTCGCTCCCCTGCGCAACGCCGGATTGAAGGTCATCCTCCTCAAGTACGGAACCCAGGAGGATCTCGAAGCGTGGATCAACATCTTCGGTGACCTGCTCGACAAGAAGCCGCAAGCGCAGAAAATACTCGCCCGCATGGCCGTCGATCGCAAGACCGTCGAGTCCATCGCCGTCTCGAACGCCGCCAAGGCTCCACGCGCGATGTACTTCTACAACGCCCTCGAGACCAAGGTCTCCGCCGACAACACCTACATGGACTTCTGGATCACTCTCGCCGGCGGCAAAAACGTCGCCCGCGGTGCCGGGAAGGGCACCAGCGTCGCTGTCACCAAGGAGCAGATTCTGACATGGGATCCGGAGGTTCTGGTTCTCGGAAACTTCGACGCAACCACTCCCCAGGACATCTACGACAACCCTAACTGGGCATCACTGAGTGCGGTGAAGAACAAGCGCGTCTACAAAGCACCGATCGGCGGGTTCTCCTGGGATCCCCCGGGCAACGAGTCGAACCTGATGTGGCTCTGGGTTGCCGAGATCTTTTATCCCGAAGCACAACTCGATCTCGATCTGCGCAGCCGTATTCGCGAAACGTACCAGTCACTGTATGCCTACGATGTCACGGACGCCGAGATCGACCGCATCCTGCATCTCGAGTCCAACAAGGTGAGCACGGGCTATGACTCGTTCAGCGCTTGAGAGTGCAACCCTTGGCGGTGATGCAACTACCGCAGACGCCGGGAAACCCTCCCGGCACAAGCCTTTCACTGTTCCATTGATCCTGACCTTCGGCATCCTCGTGATCGGCTTAGCAGCCCTTGCCATCGGCCGATACACCATTCCGGTCAACGAAGTCGCCCGCATCCTTATCGATCGAGTGATTCCGTTGGAACAGACCTGGACCGAGGTCGAGTCGCAAGTTGTTCTCGGCGTTCGTCTCCCGAGATTGTTGCTCGGCATGCTGGTCGGCGGCGGGCTAGCTCTGGGCGGATCGGCACTGCAAGCAGTGTTCCGGAACCCCTTGGTAAGCCCACAGGTTCTGGGCGTCTCCTCGGGTGCATCCTTTGGCGGGGTGCTGGTCCTCATGCTCGGCCTCGGCTCGGCATTCCTCGTCGGCGGAGCGTTTGTCTTCGGTATCGCTGCGCTGGTTATGGTCACCGCCATCGGCAAAACCCGCTCAGGCAGTTCGATACTCATGATCGTACTCGGCGGTGTGGTGACCAGTGCGTTCTTCTCAGCGCTCGTCTCACTGATCACCTACCTTGCTGACCCGTACAGCACACTGCCGTCAATTGTCTTCTGGCTCATGGGTTCCCTGGCGACCGCCGATATGGGCAAAGTTGCGATCGCCGCAGTTCCGATCCTGCTCGGCAGCGCCGTGATTCTAGGACTCCGCTGGCGTGTGAACATTCTCTCGCTCGGCGACGACGATGCCGCATCGCTGGGCATCAAGCCTCACCGCCTACGTATGTTGCTTCTGGTCATGGTCGCATTCATAACGGCCGGCGCCGTTGCCGTATCCGGTGTCGTCGGTTGGGTCGGCCTGGTCGTTCCACACCTGGCCAGGCTGTGGGTTGGTCCCGATCATCGGATCTCGATGCCGACGACGTTTGTTCTCGGCGCGGCATACCTGACTGTGATCGACACTCTTTCGCGCACGATCAGCCCCGGCGAGATTCCCCTGGGAATCCTCACGGCAATCATCGGCGCTCCGGTATTCGTCGTTCTCCTTCGCAAGTCGAGCAGACAGGCGTTCATCAATGCTTGAGCTAATGGATCTCGGCTTTCGGTATCCCGGGCGGGACTGGGTATTTCGACACACCAACCTGACCATCGCGTCGGGCTCGATCACCTCGATTCTCGGCCCTAACGGCAAGGGCAAAACCACCCTGTTGCGGTGCATTGCGGGGCTGACCAATCCGGAGGAAGGTCGGGTCATCAGAGATCCGAACATCGGCTACGTCCCACAGGCAACAACGTCAAGTTTTGCGTACTCGGTGTTCGACATGGTGCTGATGGGCCGGGCAAAGAAAGTCTCGACATTCGGAACTCCCGGCAAAGCCGATGTCGCACAAACTCGTAGCGTTCTCGAACGAGTAGGTATCGACCATCTTGCGGCGTCGAATTTCACCGAACTATCCGGCGGACAAAGACAATTGGTCCTGGTCGCCCGCGCGCTGAACACAGACTGCACGTTCATGATTCTCGATGAACCAGTCTCCGCACTCGACCTGCGAAACCAAGCGCACGTTCTCCAACTTCTGCGCGAACTCGCAGCAGAAGGCATGGGAATCCTGCTGACCACGCATCACCCCGATCACGCGCTGCACCTCGGCGGAGACGCAGTCGTCATGTACGGCCCCGAGGAGATTGTGGTCGGCGGCGTGGAATCCCTCGTGACGGGCGAAACCCTCTCCCGCCTCTACGGTATCGACGTCGCAACCGAAACCGTCCTCGATCGTGGTAGTCCGCGCACCGTGGTCTACACCCGCTATGACAATTTCGCGGTGGCCGACGACGACCTCCGTCTCAAAGAAAGCTCGCTCTCATGACTGCCGAAAGTGGCACAGCCACAAAAACAATCACCCGAGTTCTGCACTTGGTGATGGGTTCCAATACCGGCATGTCCGGTGACGCCTCCAATACCGCGCTGGTGCGCAATGTCGATCTCTACGAACTCGATACGATCGATCTGAGCGCCGTCTCGGGACTCATCATCAACGGAAACTGCGATCAGATCTACCTGGAGCGCCACAAAAACGTTCTCACCGACTTCGTCACTGCCGGTGGTCGCATTGCCGTGATGGGTCATCCACTGACGGATTTCCTTCCGGGACTGGGACAGTGGCGCAAACTTCAGTACTCGGGACCCAAGGATCTTGCCATCTCAGCCGGCAGCCCTCACCCCGTGTGGGCCGGCGTCGATCCCGCTGATCTCAGTTTCCGCAAGGAAGTGTCGGGGTTCTACGGGCGCGGCTACAGCCAGAAGTTGCCGGACAACGCCATCGTCACCAATTACATTGGTCGTCATGGCCTTCCGGTCGATTACGTCTACCCGCTGGGCGCCGGCGAGGTACTGGTTCACGGCGGAATCGATCTCGCAGTGTTCCAGGCTGATCCCAACACGTCCTCACGTGTCTTTCCGCAACTCCTGAACTGGCTCGGCCAGCTCGACCGAACGGATATCTGATGTCTACCCTCGAAGCCTTCAACCGCACGGATCGCGCTCCCCTCTCCACGCGCAACCTTGCGATCGTGCACGGTGGATCGCATTTCCACTTGCAGACCGTCAAAGATCCGGCTGTCGTCGCCCACCAACCTGACTTCCACTACCTCGCTGACCTACAGCCCGGTGACCTCGACGGTGTCACGACGCTGATTCTTGCCGACCGTCTGCATCCGGAACTGCTTCGCAAGCATGCTGCCGAATTCCTCGCTGTCGCCGAACGCGGCGGAACCCTGGTGGTTCTGGGTGAGAATGCCGCGCACACCTGGCTTCCCGGTGTGACTTGGAGCCCACGCCCGACCAACTTCTGGTGGTGGCGAACCGGCGAAGATCCGATGATTCGCACACGCAGTCACGATCACGAATCGTGGAACTACCTGACCACGAAGTCTGTGATCTGGCACCACCACGGTCTGCTCCATACCGATGCAGACGTTGTCCCACTTCTGGTCTCGGAAGAACCCGACTCAGAAGGTAACTCTCATGACGCCGGAATGATGCTCTTCGAGGACACCACGTCGACGGCCGGCCGGATCATCGCGACTACCTTGGATCCGACGTACCATCACGGCAACAACTTCATGCCGGGTTCTACCCGTTTCCTCTACGCTCTCCTGCGTTGGGTCGACCACACGTAGTCGCCCGGTCGCACGAAATACGGTGCCCGTATCGCTTCCGATACGGGCACCGTATTTCGTTCTCGACGTGTCAGCGCTGAACAAGCCAGTCGAATAGCTGTGGCGACATACGTGAGGCCGAATTGTCATCACTGTGCCAACCGGTCAGATCGTTGCCCGAATGCACCAGCACGTGGCCCTCTCCGAGAGGGTAGACGTAGTCGAGCGGCACTCGCGAACGACCGATGTGAGTCGTGACCACGGCGCCGTCCGGCAACTTCTGCGGGTATCCACGGGCGTAGAAGCCCGACACTTCCTTGCGTGTGGTCAAATCCGCAGGATCAACACCGTCCCACACCGAATGCGGTTCACCGATCGTGATTTCCAGGTCCTTAGGACCCGAGTACTGAATCTTCTGCCAGCGCGAAATACCTTCGAGAAATTCGGTGACCACGTGACCCATCACCGCGATACGACCACCCGCCCGAACAAATGCTGTGAGTTCGTCACCCTTGCGCTCGAGAAAGATCTGATCACAATCGGAAGTGACAACCAACCCGGCAACCGACGACAGATCAAGATCGTCGAACTCGTACAGGTCGAAATAGGACGCACGCGAGTCGGTCGGATGTGCAGATCCCTTGCGCATCACCAGATTCACGATTTCAGAGGCGACCGCGACGTTAGATGTCACTGCGCGACCGCACTGGGCACAACATCGTAGATCTGATCTGCGGGGGCCGCCATGACCCGTTCAGTCATCTCGAGCTTGAGGACCTCCAAGCGCCCTAAGTCCGCGGCCGACTTCTCAGCCTTACCCACGAGCGCAATGAACTCGTCGACTACAAAACCTGCGTCACGGATGATCAGAGTGATGCTCTTGCCACGATAATCGATCTGAAAGACGTAAATTTCCAGTGTGGTTCCGCGTTCGGGACGAGCCAGGGCAGGGTCGACAGTGTAGCGCCCCTCGGTGACACCACGGGTAACCAACTCGAAAGTATCGCGCACCCCAGGACCACCGTGCGATGTCGTGACTACAAGCTCACGACGTTCGACGGGTCCGTCGGTCCCCAGGACCTCGAGCGCGCGCTCGATCACCTTGTACGCGTGAGCAACTCCGCCGGGTGCCTGTGGTCCGTGGTAACGGAGGCCGTCGTCGAAGGTAAATTCGAGAACCTTGCCCTGATCGAGCACGGAAAGGGCTGTGGTCATGTCGCTATCCTAAGCTGGGTTGGTGAAAACGTCAGATGGTCGCGAGTGCGGGCTCTACGTCGTAGACCTGAGCGGCCGGCTGCGCCATCACACGATCAGCCATCTCCTGCTTGACGACGACCAATCGGGCTTCTTGTTCGGGGGTTCGGTTCGCCACTCGAGAAAGCGAAATGTATTCGTCTACGACAAATCCGTCGTCGCGAATGACGACGGTGATGGCGGTATTCCGATATTCGATCTGAAAGACGTAGTTCGCCAAAGTGGTTCCGCGTTCCTTGCGGGCGAGCGCGGCGTTAACCGTGTAGCGGCCCTCGGTGACACCACGGGTAACCAACTCGAAGGTATCGCGCACTCCTGGTCCACCGTGTGCGGTCGTGACCACCAGTGCGCGACGCTCGACAGGGCCGTCGGCGGACAGAACCTCGAGCGCACGTGCAAGCACCTGGTACGCATGGGCAACTCCGCCGGGCGCGAGCGGCCCGTGGTAGCGCAGGGCATCCTCGAAGCTGAATTCGAGCGTCTTTCCTTGATCGAGCACAGTGAGGTTGTCGGTCATGGTGCAGTCCTAAGCGAATTGGTGGCAAAACCGGAAATCCATGGCATGAAGCCATCCAAGAACTTTTCGGTCGCAGGCATGAAATAGGCCCCGAAGTGCGACATCGGGTCCAAGGTGGCAACTACCAATGTACCGGGCGTACTTACCTGATCGACGTACGCCAGCACGTCGCCGTTGGGAAGTGTGAGCAGCGTCTGGGCACCTTCGGGGGGATGAACAGCACCGTGGAAATGCCAAGTGCAGTCTTTCAATCCAAGATGAGTGAAGAAAGAATGATCCGGATTCGGGGTACTCATCCCCATATCGGCACCTTCTTCGAGCCACCACCAGTAGTTGGTCGGGCGATGGTCCCAGCGCACACCGGGCAGGAACTCCGGCAAAGGTTCGCCGCCGCTGAAGGAAACGACCGTTCCTCCGTTGGCGAGATATTCCAGGATCTTCGGCGCGGCAGCATTGAGGAGACCACGATGAATTCGTTCTGGAATGATGATGCCGTCGTAACCGGAGAGATCGGTTTCGGCCAGATCCGGCAGGTACAGCAATCCACCGGTGAGATGCTCGGCGTACTTCGGAGTTGTCAAGGCGTTGTGGTGGTGGGAGCTTCCACCGAACACTGCCGCCACACCGCGGCCCGTTCCGGTGCCCACCGTCGTCGGGACCGGCGCCCAATCGTCGACGTGAGAGCTAGTCCGGCGCTGACTCGATTGCAAGGATTCGGCTTCGCCGAGAGCCCAGGCCGCCAGTTGCTTCGGAATTCTCGCCGCGGTGTTGTCGTCGAGACCCGAGGCATAGCCGAAGAGGTCGCCGGTCGCGTGGACCAGGATCGTACCCGCGGTCGAGACGCGGTCGATGTACGTAACGGGCTGACCACCGATCAGACGCACCAGTATGTCAGCGCCCTCCGGGACCGGATGGTGGCCCCGGGCAAAGAATCCTGCCACGCCTTTACGTTCGGTCATGTGCCCCTTGTCGACGCCCTCGAAGATCGGGTGGTCGGCAACCTCGGTCACCACATACAGCCGTCGTGTCTTCGGCAGCACCGGCTCGAAATACTGCGCGCCCGGAAGCCAATCCTGGTCGAGGTGCCCATTGAAGATGACGACCTTGCCGGCATCGAGGAACCGTCGGATGACGTCGCGGATACGGGTCAGATGAATCTGATCGACGTTCGAGGCGACTACCAGGACACTGTGCGGTTTGAGTGAGACATCATTGACTGCGTAACAGTCGATCTGCGAAACATCGTACCCTAGTTCACCTTTCGCAAATGGCGATGCCTCGCCAGTCGGATACATGGTCACTAACGCAAACTCTGACATATCTGTCCCTTCTCGCCGAGTTACGAACGAGCTGCAGCGGCAACAAGCGCCGCAGTGTACTGATGCTGAGGATTTCCGAGCACCGATTCGACCGAACCGGACTCCACTACTCTGCCACCCTGCATCACAACCACTCGATCCGAACCACGCTGAGCCAGCGCAAGATCATGCGTGATATGCAGGATTGCGATGCACTGGTCCCTGCACAACCGCACCATCAAATCGATGATCTCGACGCGCAGTGACGCATCGAGGCCACTGGTCGGCTCGTCGGCGAGGATCAGCCTCGGCTTGGTCACCACAGCGCGGGCGAACGCCACGCGCTGTCGCTCCCCACCGGACAGCTCGTACGCATACCGCGTCAAGAAGCGTTCGGCAGGAATCAAATTCACCGCTTCCATTGCCGCCAGCACGCTATCGCGTCGGAACTCCTTGTCTCCGATGCCGTGAATCGCCATCGGTTCGGCGACGATCTCCGCCACTGTCAGACTTGGCGGCAGTGACGCGTAGGGGTCCTGAAACACCATGTGAATGTCGCTACGAACAGCTCTCGCCTTCTTTCCCCGCAAACCGAGGATTCTGGCACCGTCAAAGGTCACCGTTCCGGAGTCAGGACTGCCGAGTCCGGCAACAATCCGCGCCACTGTCGATTTCCCCGCACCCGAACCACCAACGAGAGCAACAGATTCCCCCACATCGACGCTCAGGGAGACCCCCTCGACCGCGCGAACTCCGTGAAATGACACGGACAAGTCCTTGATCTCGAGCAACGTCATCGTGCGGCCTGCAATTCGGCCGCCGGCTCGAGACGGGCAACCGCATCGATCAACCGTCGTGTGTACGGGTGTTGCGGGTTGGTAGTGATGGCACGAACGCTGCCAATCTCCACAATCTCACCGTCTTTCATCACAGCTATACGGTCGGCGATGCGTTCGACGATCGGCAGATTGTGCGAGACGATCAGAAGCGACAAGCCAAGCGAATGCCGCAGCGTCAGTAGCAACTCGAGAATCTCTTCTTCCATCAGGACGTCGAGTCCACTGGTCGGTTCGTCTGCGATCAGCACCGCGGGTTCATTGACAAGTGCCATTGCAATCACCACGCGCTGACGCATTCCACCGGACAGTTGATGCGGATAGGCATCGATCCGCGAGGCGTCGATGCCGACCTTCTCCAGCATGTCGACCGATCGCTCCCTCGCCTCGTCGCGCGTGCATGATGTGTGCACGAGAACCGATTCGACCAATTGATCACCGATTCTGCGAACCGGATTCAATGCACTCATTGCTTCCTGCGGAACTAGCGCAATCCGACTGCCGCGCAATGCTTGCAGGTCTCGTAGCGGCAGACGCGTCACATCCTGACCACAGACTCGAACCGCTCCCCCGACAATCTCTGCCGCTGGTGCCAGGAGTCCGATCGTTGATGCCGCCACTGTCGACTTTCCACTGCCGGATTCACCCACCAGCGCAACAACCTCGTCGACCCCGAGCGTCAGTGACACATCGCGGACACCGAGGCGGCCTTCACCGTACGAGATGGTCAGATTCTCGATCACCAGCGGAGCGTCGGCACGGCCCGCTGGTTCATCGGCCGTAGACTGCGCACGACCCTCATCGCCGCGCTTGATCTTCTTGCGACGCAACAGAACTGGCCGAGACCGCTCTTCGAGAGCGTTACCGATCAGAGCAAAGCCCAGAACGGTCAGGGCGATCGCAAGCCCGGGTGGAAGAATCCACCACAGCCAGGCGTCGGTGAGAAATGCGTTGCGTCCCTGGGCCAGAGCCAACATCGAACCCCAACTGGCATTCGTGACATCACCGAGACCGAGAAAAGCCAACGACGCTTCGAGCAGAATCGCCGTCTTGACGGCAAGGATGAACTGCGGAACGATCAGCGGAAAAACGGCCCGAGATATGTGCCTACGCAGCACATACCACGTCGGTGCGCCCATCGAATTGAGCGAGTGGATGTAGTCGCGCTCACGAAGAGAAAGTACTTGCGACCTCAATTCTCGCGCGAGTCCGGCCCACAGGACCGACGAGATCACCAGGATCTGCGTCGTCAATCCCGGCCCCATGAAAACGCCGATGACGATGGTCAACGGCAGAACCGGCAGGGTCAGGATCACGTCGACGATACGCATCAGAATCGCGTCGACGGACCCCCGGCAGTACCCCGCGAGCACCCCGACCAACGCGCCGACGACAGTGGCCGCGAGGGCTGCCACCACACCGATGAGCAGCGATACCCGTGCGCCGTAGATCAACTGCGACAACAGATCATGCCCGACGTCGTCGGCGCCGAGCCAATGCGCACCCGACGGCTTGGCGAAGGGCGTGGTGACTCGCTCGGCGGGGTCGTACGGCGCTACCCACGGCGCCGCAATGGCACACAAGAGCAGAACTGTAAGGATGGATCCGCCGGCTACTGCCATGCGGAGCGAGCGACGTGATACTCCGCTGGTTCGCCCCGTTGCTGCACCTGTCACGCGGCTACCTCTTTCCGATCGGTTGTGCGTGCTCGTCGGACCCTCGGGTCGATGAGCGGGTAGGTCAGGTCGGCAACAATATTGGCCAGAATGACCCCTAGTAGTACTTTGTTAGGTCGGGAAGGTGTGATGACACAGCGGGCAGGTACCGATCCAATGAGCAAGTGCGCGTTGAAGTTCGCGCACGACACCGTAGAGGGTCAGTCCCGCCCACCCACTTTT
>NZ_JALGQH010000054.1 GCF_022810305.1 Rhodococcus sp. ARC_M6 | reverse complement strand
GCACGATTACCTCAACGGCGAGACCATCCGTATGGATGGCGCACTGCGCATGACGCCGCGCTAGCCACAAAACGCACGCTAGGGGCCACTGCCAGGGAAACCTGCAGTGGCCCTGCTGTTTTCCAGGCAGTCCACAAAATCGTGCTTCGTCTGAGTCTTCTCGGTCTATTCACGACCGAAGCCAGCTGCCGATCTGCTGGACCTGTATAAGAACGCGAGCGGTTCGCGCTGCGCTGGAGTATCAGTAGTCGCGAATCAATCACCGCCGGGAGGCGTCGGTGATTGAATGACGGACACACTCGTTCTTCACCGACGCAGGAGAATTCGATGGCACCGGAAATCAAGGTAGTTCTCGAGGGATATACCTACTTCGAGTGCCCGCGTTGGCACGAAAACCGAATCTGGGTATCAGATTTTTACAGTTATCAAGTCGTTTCGGCGAGCGAAGACGGAACAGACGTACGGGTCGAAGCCAAGGTTCCCGGTCAACCGTCCGGGCTGGGCTGGCTGCCGGATGGCAGGTTGTTGGTCGTCTCGATGCGCGATCAGAAGATCCTGCGCCGAGAGCCGGACGGTGAGCTGGTTGTCCACGCAGATTTGTCGAACATCGTGGGCGCCGACATCAATGTCAACGACATGCTCGTCGACGCGCAGGGCCGTGCGTACGTCGGCAACTTCGGCTTCGATCTGATGAACCTGGCTCAGGTCGAGACAGCCGATCTTGTTCGCGTGGACCCCGACGGCAGCGTTCACGTCGTGGCTCGCGACCTGCACTTCCCCAATGGAATGGCGTTGACCACCACCGGTGAACTGCTCGTCGACGAAACTCTCGGCAATAGGATCAGTGCGTTCTCGATCGAGGCGGACGGGTCGCTGGGGGAGCGTCGCGATTGGGCGAAGTTCGGCGAGGTCCCGGGTGGACCGGCAATGGAGACCACGCTGGCGGAGATAGTGCTCGCGCCCGACGGGTGCTGTATCGACGGTGACGATTCGATGTGGGTGGCCGACGCCCTCGGCGGGCGAATTGTGCATGTGGCCGAAGGCGTTGGGGTGATCGGCGAGATCGCTTTCGGCAGCGGTGTTTTCGCTTGTGGTCTGGGCGGATCCGATGGCCGAACCTTGTTTGTCTGTGCGGCACCGGATTTCAACGAGCATGCACGTAAGATTGCTACCGAAGGCAAGCTGTTGTCGATTCGTTTGGAGCCGTTGGACTGATATGGAACTAGTGACGTCGCTACCGGCCGATACCCCATTGCGGCTGGTAGCGGAACGTGTCAGAAGGATAGAGGCCCTCGGCTTCGATACCGTGCACATCTCGGAAACCGTCCGAGATCCGTTTGCCGTCGCCGCTCTGGCTGTGGAACACAGTTCCACTCTCACGGTCCGGACGTCGATGGTGGTGGCGTTTGCGCGCAGTCCCATGGTGACCGCGTTGGCGGCCTGGGATTTGGCCGACTTTTCCGGGGGACGGTTTCAGCTCGGGCTCGCGACTCAGGTGCGGGGCAATATCGTCGGACGGTATTCCATGCCGTGGACGGATCCCGTTGCGCAACTACGTGATTACGTCGGCGCGGTGCGTGCGATCTTTGCTGCGTTTCAATCCGGCAGTGCGCTCGACTACAAGGGTACGCACTACACCTTCAACCGTCTGCAACCGTATTTCAATCCGGGGCCGCTCGACGTCAAGCCTCCGGAAATCTGGACCGGGGGAGTGAACGCACGTATGTGCGCGCTGGCCGGTGAGGTTGCCGACGGCTTTGTTGCCCATCCCACCAGCGCCCATCCGAAGGTGCTCGCGGAGAAGATAATTCCGGCTCTCGAGCGAGATGGGCGCCGGCCGCGACTTATTGCAGTTCCGAAGACGATCACCGGGCGTGACGCAGCTGCGGTTGCTGCCGCCCGTGAACCCGTGCGGAAAGAGCTTGCGTTCCTCTACTCCACACCGGCCTACCGCGTTGCCCTGGACGTTCTCGGTCTCACGGAGGTCGGCGAGAGATTGACCGCAATGGCGCGAACCGGTGATTGGGCAGATCTGGCAGCTGTACTAACCGAAGACGTTCTCGACATCCTGGCAACACAGTGCACGTACACCGAACTGCCGGCAATGCTGAATGCGAAGTACGGCGAGCTTTGTGACGGCATTGCGCTGGCAGTGCCGACTGATCCCGCCGACGACAATGACTTCCGAATGATGTGTAGGGCACTCCGAGCAGGCGGTTCGTCTGTGGAGTAACGCCAGACCGACCGATCTCATCTGTCATGGGTGATGCGTGAATGCCGTTGAAGGGCCAGATTGGCTCCACAGGGTTCCGTGTGAGGTCGCTGCGCTGGGGCAATGCGCTCGTGCGGGCATCGAAGTCGAGTTGGAGGAAGCTTCATGGTCGCTGAGACAAAACCAGCAACACCGTTCACGACAGAGATCAACCGCGCGGCGGTAGACGAATACCCGATGTCCGATCGTCAGGACTTCGGGGACATCGATCGCGGCTTCATTGCGGGTTGGGAGAACGATCAGGTTTTCAACGACAAGGGCGATCTGATCCATGACGGCCAACCGTTCACCTACATCAGCGATGACAAGGACGCACCTGAGTCCGTTAATCCCAGTCTGTGGCGCCAATCCCAACTGGTCCGGCGATGCGGTCTCTACAAGGTGGTGGACGGACTCTACCAAGTTCGATTTGCGGTGAACCTCACCATCGTCGATGCCCCGGACGGGCTGGTCATCATCGACACGACCACCAGCGCAGACCTGGCGAAAGCGGGACTCGAGTTGTTCCGTCGCGAACTGGGCAACAGCAAGCCGATCGCCGCAATCATTTACACCCACACGCATTTCGACCACTACGCCGGAGTCAAAGGACTAGTCGACGAAGCCGACGTCGTGGCGGGGAAGATCCCCATCGTCGCGCCGGGAACCATCGAGTCGTTCAACAAACATGCCATCGGCGAGAATGTCATCACCGGGAATGCAATGTCACGCCGGATGGGGTACACGTTCGGTCTTCTTCTTCCACATTGTGATTGCGGCCTGGTGACGATCGGGCTGGGATCCGGTGCCGACAATATGAACATCCATATGACGTACATCCCGCCGACGGACGGCATCACGAAGACCGGAGAGGTACGCAACCTTGGGGGCTGGGACTTCGAGTTCCTCTACGCACCCGATACCGAGGCGCCGGAGGAGATGCATATCTGGATCCCCGCCATCAAAGCGCTCACCTGCGCGGAAAACGCGAACCACTCGATGCACAACATTCAAACTATCCGTGGTGCGCGCACGCGTGATGCTCGTAATTTCGCCCGGTACCTGGACGAGACTTTGGTGAGATGGGGAGACGAGGTGGAGGTGCATCACGGGCCACACACCTGGCCGGTCTGGGGAAATGAAACTGTCGTGGAATTCCTTGAATCGCAACGCGATATGTACAAGTTCATTCACGATCAGGCGCTACGATTTGCGAATCAGGGGTACACGCCACTGGAAGCGGCAGAAGTCGTTCGCCTTCCGGAGGAGATCGGTCAGAAGTGGTACAACCGCTACTATCACGGCGGCTTGCACCACAATGTTCGCGCCGTGTTCCATAAAGAGCTCGGCTTCTGGGACGGGGACCCCGCCACGATCCTGCCGCTCCTGCCGGAAGAACACGCGAAGCGGCACGTCGAGCTGATCGGGCGAGAGAAGATACTTGCCGAGGGCCGCAACGCTTTCGGGGCCGGTGACTACCGATGGGCGGTGCAACTCCTGCATCACCTCGTATTTGCCGATCCTGATGACGCGGAGGCGAAGAATCTTCAAGCCGACGCTTACGAGCAACTCGGCTACCAACAGGAAGTGCCGCAGTATCGTGCTATTTTCCTCACTGCTGCAATGGAATTGCGCAACGGTGTCACCGGTGCCGGCCAAGTCAACACCGACAGTACCGACACGATCCTCGCGATGCCGGTCGATCTCCTCTTCGACTACGCCGGTGTCCACCTGATCGGAGAGAAAGCCGAGGGTGTCGACATTTCCATCAACTTCACATTCGCCGACACCGGGCAAGAATGGAACATGTGGGTGCGTCGAGCAGTCCTGAATGCTCGCGCCGGCCATGTCCCGGATGCGCAACTTACCCTCGAAGGTCCGAAACCCTTGCTGGCCGCGATTTTGCTTCAACCTGGTAAAGCGTCGGCGATTCTTGACAGCGGCAAAGTTCAGGTACAAGGCGATCAGTCGGTGTTGGATACGCTGGCCAAGATCACGGACATCTTCGATCCGAATTTCAATATCGTCACGCCGTGAAACATCTAGGGGCGGTTGGTCATCGCGACCAACCGCCCCTTTGTTGCTGAAGTGCTACTTCGCCATGTCCTGGGCTGCTCGGTAGGAGAAGACCATGGCCGTGCCCAGCGGAACGCCGGGGCCGGGGTAGAAGCGACCGCTCAGCGAGGCGCTCGTGTTGCCGGCAGCGTAGAGGCCGTCGATCACGGTGCCGTCGGCGCGCAGGACGCGTCCGTCGACGTCGGTGACCAGACCACCCTTGGTGCCGAGGTCACTGAGGACGATGCGTGCCGCGTAGAACGGGCCCGTCTCGATTGCGGTCAGCGCAGCGTTTGCGCCGCCGTTGGGCGGGCAGAAGAACGCGTCGTAGGGATCTTCGCCGCGGTGGAACTGCTCGTCGACACCCAATTTAGCTGCGTCGTTGAACTTTTCGACGGAACTACGCAATGCGTCGGCCGGCAGTCCGGTCTTTGCAGCGAGCTCTTCGAGAGTGTCGGCAGCTACCCACGTACCGGCCTCGAGGTGCTTGGCGGGCGCGGTGTTCGGGATGCTGATGGCGGGCAGGCCGCCACCTTCGCGGGAATCGAAGATCATGAACGACGGTATGGCTGAGGCGATGTCGTTCTGCTTCGCCATTGCCCGACCGAACTGGTCGTAGGGCAGTGACTCGTTGAGGTAGCGCTCGCCCTTCGAGTCGACGACGATGCCGCCGCGCACACCGACCATGAATGCTGCCGAGCCGTCGGGCTGTTCGACGCCGGGGCAGAACCATGCCTGATCGAGCAACGCTGTTGCGCCGCCGACGGCAACGCCGGCAGAGATCGCGTCGCCGGTGTTGGCTCCGAAGGGGCCCATGCTCCAAAGAGCCTTGCCGGGCGTGCCGGCCTGCTCGCGCATGTCGGCGTTGCCTTCGATGCCGCCGGCTGCCATGAGGACTCCGCGGTTGGCCTTGATGCGCAAGGTTTCACCGCCGGACTCGACCTCGGCGCCGACAACACGGCCGTCTTCGACGATCAGCGACGTGAGAGTCGTGTCGGTGCGGAGATCAGCCTTGCCGGTGCTTGCGACGGCAGCGAGAAGGCGACCGATCAGTGCGCGTCCGCCGATCATCTTGCCGGGTGCATGGTCCTGGCCGGTGCGGTCCTGATCCAGTTCGGGACGGACCTTGCCGACAAGATCGCCGATATCGGCGGGATCCAGATCGAGCGGGTTGATGGAGCGTCCCGTATCCATCCGGCCTTCGGCCTTGTAGTAATCGGGGAACGCACGGAACTCGAACTCGACGTTCGGGTTCTGCTCCAGCAATGCAACGACGGCCGGCGCGGTGTCGACAAAGGCGTCCTGGCGTTCGGTCTCCGAATCGCCGAGCAGCGAGCGCAGGTAGGTGCGAGCGTTCTCCGTCGAGTCGGGGAGGCCGGCGCGCTCCTGGACCTGGGTGCCGGGCAGCCAGATGGAGGCGCCCGAGTATGCAGAAGTGCCGCCGAAACGGTCGGTCTTCTCGATGACGATCGTGGTCAATCCGGCAGCGGCAGCGGTGTATGCGCCGGTCAGCGCACCGCCGCCGGAGCCGACAACCAATACGTCGCACTCGGTGGTCCAGTCCTGCATCATTGCGTCCTAACTCGAAGCGGGTGGGGCCTACACGCAATACCGAGCGGCGTGCGTTGGCTACGACGAGTCCCACTGAGCGGGCAATATCCCGGCTTCAATGGGTGAGGTGCGAGAATTGGATCGGCCGCGATCGGCCGCGACACACTATCGATGATGGGGACGACGTTGCCGAGAATTGCCGAGGTCAGGGACGCTGCCGAGCCCAGTTCGGACGAGCAGCGCGCGCGCCACGTTCGAATGTTGCAAGCGGCGGAGGAGTTGGCGACCGAGAAGGAGCTGGCTCGCGTCCAGATGCATGAGGTCGCGAAGCGTGCCGGTGTCGCTATCGGGACGCTGTACCGCTATTTCCCGTCGAAGACGCACCTCTTTGTCGCGGTGATGGTCGAGCAGATCGATCAGATCGGCGACAACTTCACCAAACATCAGGTGAACTCGGGAAATCCACAAGATGCGGTCTACGAAGTCCTGGTGCGAGCCACCCGTGGATTACTGCGTCGGCCGGCCCTCTCGACAGCGATGCTGCAATCGACCAGCACCGCCAATGTCGCAACGGTCCCCGACGCCGGAAAGATCGATCGCGGTTTTCGTCAGATCGTCTTGGATGCGGCGGGCATCGAAAACCCCACCGAAGACGACAACACCGCGTTGCGATTGCTGATGCAACTGTGGTTCGGCGTGATCCAGTCCTGCCTCAACGGTCGCATCTCGATTCCCGACGCGGAGTACGACATTCGTAAGGGATGCGACTTACTTCTGGTGAATCTCTCGCAGCACTGACGTAATTCGCCCGGGTTCGGGTAAGTTCGTCACCCTCTTAAAATTGAAATCAATTCTAATTTTTTGAACGCTGGGATCGACACTCGACTTGCGCCGCAACGTTGCTCGGCGTACATAAATAGAATACATTACAGAAAAGTAGTTGGTGAGCCAGCTCACCAACCGATATCTCCACGAAGGAGTGCTCACCATGGGCCATGCAGTCATCGTCGAAGCCGCGCGTACACCGATCGGTCGCCGCCGCGGCGCCCTGGCGGGACTGCACCCCGCCACGCTCCTGGGAGCCGCACAGCGCGGTGTCCTCGAGCGCGCCGGTGTTGCGCCCGACGACATCGGACAGATCATCGGCGGCTGCGTCACGCAGGCCGGTGAGCAGTCCAACAACATCACCCGCCAGGCCTGGCTGCACGCAGGATTCCCGTACTCGACGGCTGCGACGTCCATCGACTGCGCTTGTGGATCTGCGCAGCAGGCAGTGCATTTGATTTCCGGTCTGATCTCGTCGGGTCAGATCTCGGCCGGCATCGGCTGTGGCGTCGAATCCATGAGCCGCGTATTCCTCGGCCAGGCAAATACTCCCGAAACCGGCAACCCGTACCCGGACGACTGGACCATCGACATGGGTGACCAGTTCACCTCCGCGCAGCGCATCGCCGAGAAGCGTGGAATCACGCGTGCCGACGTCGACGCCTTCGGTCTCGAATCGCAGCGTCGTGCAGCTCAGGCTTGGGCGGAAGGTCGCTTCGACCGCGAAATCGTCCCTGTCACAGCTCCCGTCGTCGACAAGCAGGGCGTACCGACCGGCGAGATCGCAACAGTCACTCGTGACGGCGGCCTGCGTGAGACCACGGCTGAAGCCCTCGCCGGTCTCAATCCCGTCATCGAAGGCCACATCCACACCGCCGGCAACTCGTCGCAGATCAGCGACGGCGCTGCAGCCGTACTGCTGATGAGCGAAGAGCGCGCCCAGCAGTTGGGCCTCAAGCCCCGCGCGCGCATCATCGCGTCCGGCATGGTCGGCTCCGATCCCTTCTATCACCTCGACGGACCCATCGAGTCCACCCAGTTGGTGCTCGACAAGGCCGGAATGACGCTCGACAACATTGATCTGGTCGAGATCAACGAGGCCTTCGCCTCGGTCGTTCTTTCGTGGGCACAGGTCCACGGCGCCGACATGTCCAAGGTCAACGTCAACGGCGGCGCAATCGCCCTGGGCCACCCCGTCGGCTCGACGGGTGCTCGCCTGATCACCACGGCGCTGCACGAGCTCGAGCGTTCCGACAAGTCCACTGCCCTGATCACGATGTGCGCCGGCGGAGCTCTCTCCACCGCCACCATCATCGAACGCATCTGACCAGCACCCGTACTTTCGAATTGATTAGGTAGATATGACTATTGGATTGAGTGAAGAAGATCGCGACCTCCGCGATTCCGTTCGAGGCTGGGCTGCGCGTCACGCAACCCCGACCGTCATCCGCGAAGCTGTCGAGGCCAAGGTCGAGACCCGCCCGCAGTTCTGGGACGGACTCGCAGAGCAGGGCCTTCTCGGTCTGCACATCGCCGAAGAATTCGGTGGAGCAGGCTACGGGCTGGTCGAGCTCGCTATCGTTGTCGAGGAACTGGGACGCGCCATGGTTCCCGGCTCGTTCCTGCCCACCGTTGTGGTCAGTGCGGTCCTCAGTGACGCCGGTGTCACCGACCGCCTGTCCGGTCTCGCTGATGGCAGCACTCTCGGAGCTGTTGCCTTGCAGCCTGGTTCGCTGAAGATCACCCGCGACGGAAACACCGCTACTCTCAGTGGAACATCCAGCCACATCCTCGGTGGCCACGTCGGCGACGTATTCCTCCTCGCGACGGACAGCGGCTTCGTCCTGATCAACCGTGACCGTCTCGACGTCACGGACCTGGCCAGCTACGACGTCGTGCGTCGTAGCTCCGAGGTCACCGTCGACGGCCTGGTGCTTGCGGACTCCGAGATCCTCGCAGTCGACACGCAGCGTGTACTCGACATTGCTGCAACCCTTTTCGCCGCCGAGGCCTCCGGTCTGGCTGACTGGGCAGTGACCACCTCGACTGACTACGCCAAGGTGCGTCAGCAGTTCGGTCGGGTCATCGGACAGTTCCAGGGCGTCAAGCACAAGGTTGCACGGATGCTCACGCTCTCCGAGCAGGCCCGCGTCTGCGCGTGGGACGCTGCCCGCGCCCTGACGCCCGCCAACGGTGTCGGCGCCGAAGAGGCCTCTCTCGCTGCCGCTGTAGCCGGAGCAACCGCGCTCGAAGCCGGTTTCTCGGTTACCCGCGATTGCATCCAGGTTCTCGGTGGCATCGGATTCACCTGGGAGCACGATGCACACCTGTACATGCGCCGCGCACAGTCGCTGCGAATTCTGCTGGGCTCCACGGCTTCCTGGCGTCGCCGGGTTGCGGAGCTGACGATCGCCGGAACTCGTCGCGTACTCAGCATCGAACTCCCGCCCGAGGCCGAAGCGATTCGCGCCGACGTTCGCGCGGAACTCGCTCCCGCCCTCGAGCTCGAGGGTGCCGAGCGCAAGACGTACCTCGCGGAAAAGGGTTACACCGCACCACACTTCACCGCTCCCTGGGGAAAGTCCGCGGATGCGGTCAGCCAGCTCGTGATCGCCGAAGAACTCCGTGAGGCGCAGCTCGAGCCGCACGACATGATCATCGGAAACTGGGTCATCCCGACGCTCATCGAGCACGGCAACGAAGAGCAGCTTGCCAAGTTCGTTCCGCCGTCACTGCGCGGCGACATCGTCTGGTGCCAGCTGTTCTCCGAGCCCGGCGCCGGCTCCGACCTTGCCGCTCTGAGCACCAAGGCCACCAAGGTCGACGGTGGCTGGAAGCTGCAGGGCCAGAAGGTGTGGACGTCTATGGCACGCGAAGCGCACTGGGGTATCTGCCTCGCGCGCACCGACGCCGACGTGCCCAAGCACAAAGGCCTGTCCTACTTCCTCATCGACATCAAGAACAGTGGCCTCGACATCCGCCCGCTGCGCGAGATCACCGGTGAAGCACTGTTCAACGAGGTGTTCTTCGATGACATCTTCGTTCCCGACGAGTGCCTCGTCGGCAAACCTGGCGACGGCTGGAAGCTGGCCCGCACGACGCTGGCCAATGAGCGGGTTTCACTATCCAACGACTCGTCGTTGGGTTCGGGCGGCGAAGCACTGCTGAGCTTGGCCGATGGACTGTCCGGCGGAATCGACGACGAGCAGCTCACGGTTCTCGGAAAGGTGCTGTGCGACGCACAGTCCGGCGGACTGCTCGGGCTGCGCACCACGTTGCGTTCGCTTTCCGGAGCGCAGCCCGGCGCGGAGTCCTCCGTTGCGAAGCTGATCGGTGTCGAGCACATCCAGCAGGTCTGGGACTTGGCCATGGAATGGGCCGGCCCCAGTTCGCTTCTCAGTGATCAGAACCGGCTGTCGGCGACGCAGATGTTCTTGAGCATGCAGTCGATGTCCATCGCGGGTGGTACAACCAACGTTCAGCTGAACATCATCGGCGAGCGTATTCTCGGACTGCCCCGCGACCCCGAACCGGGAAAGTGACACGCGCATGAGCAATCGCACCTTTGTTGTCGGTGTCGGCATGACCAAGTTCGAGAAGATCGAGACCCGCGACTGGGAATACCCGGACATGGTGACCGAGGCTGTCTCGAACGCACTCACCGATGCCGGCGTCAGCTACGACCAGATCCAGCGCGCCGCAGTCGGTTACGTGTTCAACGCGTCCACCGCAGGCCAGCGTGCACTGTACGAGACCGGCCTGTCCGGCATCCCGATCTTCAACGTCAACAACAACTGCGCCACGGGCTCGACGGCGCTGATGATGGCACGCGAGTGGGTTCAGGCGGGTCAGGCTGACTGCGCACTGGCTGTCGGCTTCGAGAAGATGACCAAGACGGCTTTGACCGGCAACGGTGAGATGCCCAAGATCACCACCTTGGACTCGCAGCTCAAGATCATGGTCGAGGACTACGGTTTTGCCCGTTCGCCCATGACAGCTCAGCTGTTCGGCAACGCTGCGACCGAGCACATGGCGAAGTACGGCACTACCGTTGAGCAGATTGCTGCCGTTGCGGTCAAGAACCACAAGCACTCTGTCAACAACCCGTACGCACAGTTCCGTGACGAGTACACACTCGAACAGGTTCTCGGCGACAAGATGATTCACGCTCCCTTGACACGTTCGCAGTGCTCGCCGACTTCGGACGGCGCCGGCGCAGCTATCGTCGTGAGCGAGAAGTTCGTCCGTGAGCACGGTCTCGAAGACCGTGCAATCGAAATCGTCGCCCAGGCGATGACCACCGACACCGAGGCAGCGTTTGCCGAGAAGTCGATGATCGACGTGGTCGGTGCACCGATGACCGCTGCAGCGGCAGAACAGGTCTTCGCAGAAGCCGGAATCACAATCGACGACGTCGACGTCATCGAACTGCACGACTGCTTCGCGATCAACGAGATCATCACCTACGAAGGTCTCGGTATGTGTGCGGCCGGCGACGGCGGAAAGCTCGTCGAATCCGGAGCGACCACCTACGGCGGACAGTGGGTCGTCAACCCGTCCGGCGGCCTGATCTCCAAGGGTCACCCGCTCGGTGCCACAGGTTTGGCGCAGTGCGCCGAGCTGACCTGGCAGCTCCGCGGCCAGGCCGACGCCCGTCAGGTCGAAGGCGCTCGAATCGGATTGCAGCACAACCTCGGACTGGGCGGCGCGTGCGTCGTGACGGTCTACCGCGCCGGAACTTTGGAGAACTGATGGCTATCGATCTTGCGGTGGCATTGGCCGCCGAACCGACTGTGCGCGAAGCATCGTGGACCGAACGCGACGTCATGCTCTACCAGCTGGGCCTCGGCGCCGGAGTGAACGCTCTGGATCCGGCCGAGCTGGGTTGGGTGTACGAAAAGGGTCTGAAGGTTCTCCCGACCTTCGCCATGGTTGCAGGCCAGGGCGTTTCGGCAGGTGTACTTCCCGCTCCGTCCATGAACATGCCCGGCGTCGACATCGACCTGCGCAAGATTCTGCACGGTGGACAGTCGCTGACCCTGTATGCTCCTATCCCGACCTCCGGCACTGCTCGTATCTCTTCGCGAGTTGCCGATGTGTGGGACAAGGGCAAAGCTGCCATCATTGTGCTCGAGACTTCGGCTGAAGATCTTGACGGTAACCCTTTGTGGACCACCGGAATGCAGATCTGGGCTCGCGGAGAAGGCGGATTCGGCGGAGACGCCGGGCCCGAAGTTGTTGCCGGTGTGCCTGATCGGGCGCCGGACAAGGTACTCACCTCGGCAACCAGCGCATCGCAGGCGTTGCTGTACCGCCTCAGTGCAGACATGAACCCGCTCCATGCCGATCCCGCCTTTGCCAAGATGGCCGGCTTCGACGCCCCCATCCTGCACGGCCTCGCGTCGTACGGCATTGTCTGCAAGGCCGTCGTCGACGGAGTTCTCGACGGCGATCCTTCGCGGGTGAAGAATTTCTCGGTGCGTTTTGCCGGTTCACTGTTCCCGGGCGAGAGCATCACCACGTCGGTGTGGCAGGACGGCAACACCCTGACATTGATGGCAACCTGCCCCGAGCGTGAGAACTCCCCGGTTCTCACTCAAGCCACGATGGAGATCAACTAATGGATATGGGAACGCATCCCACGGCGGCTACCCATCCGGGTGGCACGATTCTGACGTCGCCGCCGCAGGACGTACCCGTCGATCGGGCGACCTTGGCTGCTCGACGCGTCGTCGACGCAATGCTGCGCACCGATCGCAACAATGCGAACCTCGACCGAGTTGCCGAGGAGCTCAACAGCATCGCCGATCACCTCGAGGAGCACGCACCCGAGGTTGCCGAGCGATTGATCGACATGTGGAACGGTGAAGGCGTCACTCGCCATGATCCCGTCACCGGACCTGAGAATGCCATCGCGCCGCCGCTGGTACTCGAAGGTCTCGCAGACGGTTCCGTTCAGGGCGTTGTCACCTTGACTCTGCCGTACCAGGGCCCTCCCGGCCACGTTCACGGCGGAGTTTCCGCGTTGATCCTCGACCACGTTCTGGGCGTCGCCAATGCTTGGGGTGGAACTTCCGGAATGACAGCACAATTGAGCACGCGCTATCACCGCCCCACGCCGCTGTTCGTGCCGCTCACCATCTCGGGCAAGTTCATCTCGAAAGACGGCCGCAAGATCAAGACCGTCGGCGAGATCAAAACAGCTGACGGTGAAGTATGTGTCTCGGTTGAAGGCTTGTTCATCGACAAGACGGTTCCGCGCCCCCGCTAGAGGTGCTGCCCCTATGCGCCTTTTTGGTAGCTGCGACTACCGAAAAGGCGCACAGGGCCCGACGAAGGAGGACCCGCTGTGGGAAAGCTCGACGGACGTGTAGCAGTGGTAACCGGTGCCGGTATGGGTATCGGACGCGGTGTGGCCGGCGCTTTCGCGCGTGAAGGTGCCTCGGTGCTGGTTGCCGAGATCGACGAGCAGGCAGGGCTCGAGACAGCCCTGTGGCTGCGCGATGAATGGGGCGTGGACGCGGAGTTCGTCCGTACCGATGTGACCGACAAGGCGCAGGTTGTTGCGATGGTCGACAGGGCGGTCGAGCGATTCGGTCGTCTCGACATTCTTGTCAACAATGCTTGGCGGACTTTCGGTTTCGCGCGGCTCGAGAAGATGACCGACGAGCAGATGCGCGGTGGTTTCGACATGGCTGTGATGGCCGCGTTCTGGGCCATGCAGGCTGCGCTACCGGAACTCGAGCGTCACGGTACTGGTCGAGTCATCAACATGTGCAGCCTCAACGGTGTGAACGCGCACATGTACTCGGTGCAGTACAACGCGGCGAAGGAAGCGCTGCGGACGCTCACACGTACCGCTGCGCGGGAGTGGGCCCCAAAGCAGGTGAACTGCAATGTCATCTGCCCCGGAGCCCAGAGTGCTGCGTACAAGCGCGTCGCTGAAGCCAATCCGGAAAACGTAGCTGTCATGGCTGCGCAGAATCCCATGGGCCGCATCGGGGATCCCCTCGACGACATCGGACCTGTCGCTGCCTTCTTGGCGAGTGACGACAGCCGCTACGTCACGGGTAACACCCTCTTCGTCGACGGCGGTGGGCACATCAACGGCGTGCAGTGGTCGCCGACTGTCGACTGAATACCATTGTGCTGTAACTGAAAGGGGCTCGATGCATTTCGCATCGAGCCCCTTTTGTTCGTCACTGCTAGGTAACAACTCCGGATGGTGCTGGCCGGGTGCCCGGGTCCTGCGTCGGCATTCGGTTGGGCGGCACAGGGTAGGGAGCGCCCTTGCCGAAGGTCCCGAGTGCGATATTCGGCCCGCACTGTTGAAGTGCGTCCTGTGCTCCGGGGATAGGGTCGGACAATGCCGGTTTGGCTGCGTCTGGCGGCGCCGCAAAGTTGAATGCGGACGTCATGTCGCCGACGGCACTGCGGCGCCACGGCGTCAGATTTGGTACCGGTACACCGAATCGCGTTTCCAGCAGCCGCAATTGGGACGTGTGATCGAAGACCTCCGAAGCGATCAGACCGCCGCGGCTAAACGGCGAAATCACCAACGCGGGAACACGATATCCGAGGCCGATCGGCCCGGCTACCCCGTTGGCGGATGATACGGAATCCAAGGGGACGGTCAGGAACTCGCCAGGCGTTCCAGGCGGTGGCGTCGGCGGTGTGACGTGATCGAAGAATCCGCCGTTCTCGTCGTACGAGATGATCAATGCGGTCTTGGCCCACACATCAGGATTCGAGGTGAGGATGTCGAGAAGTTCGACGAAGCCCGCTGCGCCGAATGCTGGTGGAAGAGCTGGATGTTCGCAGTTGAGGAGGGAGGGGATGACCCACGATACGGCGGGCAGTGTTCCGTTTGCCACGTCGCTCCTGAAATCGTTGGGGTAGGTGGGATCGATTCCTTTGCGCGCCAGCGCGGAATTTGGATCCCGAGCTTGTGTGAAGCACCCCATCATTCCGTCCAGTGCAACCGACGAGAGCGGACCCAATTCTCGGTTGTTGTACATTTTCCAGCTGACACCAGCTTCTTCCAGACTTTCCGGATACGTTTTCCAGGAGTATCGGAATTTCGGGATCAGCGTGGGTGTCTCCACCAGCGGGCCACCGGCGAGTCCGTCGGGGTCGATGGTTCCGCTCATCCAGTACAGCCGATTGGGGTCGGTCGGGCCGAGGACGGAACAGTGGTAGTTGTCGCACACGGTGAATGCGTCGGCGAGTTCATAGTGGATCGGGATGTCGTCCCGGGTGTAGTAGCCCATTGCTGCCGGGCCGTTGCCGACTCCGACGGAAGCAATGGACATGGGCATCCAACGGTCGTTGCCGCCGTTATTCCATGCCTGGTGAGTACCTGCCCACGAGTGGTCCGGATCGTTGATGCACTCGCCGTTCAACGAGGGGCCCCGAGTTGTATCGAGACGAAACGGGTTGATGAATCCGCTAGGGTCTTCGCCTCGCTCTGGGGAATAACCGAACTGTTTCCATGCCGGGGACAGATCGTCGAAGCCGCGTCCGCCTGACAGAGCCCCGAAATAGTGATCGTAAGAACGGTTTTCCTGCATCAACAACACAAAATGCTCGATGTCGTCGAGGGACCCAGGTCCAATGTCGGACATAGTGTGTGCTCTGGCGATAATGGGGCTTGCCCACGAACTGAGCATCGCGATCGAACCCACTGCTGTTGCTTTGGCAAGAAATTCTCGACGTGACAGGCCAGCAAACGGATTTCCATGCACCATGTGGTGATGTTCGCATGTGAGGGACCAACTTGCAGCGGAATCGCGTTCGTCCTCGTAGTCACTGATTTTTTCCGGCCTCTGCGACGTAGGATTGTCCACGAGACAGCGTGAACTCGAATCGATCAGAAGAGGCTCGAGATGTCCGATTGGGTGAAAAAAGTCGAGGCTGAAGCCAAAGGGCTCATCGCCGAGGCAGAAGAAGAACTGACGGTGTTGGAAGGCGTTGACACCATTGATCCGCTTGCCGACGAGGACAAAGCTACATAGTCCAGCGCGTGTTGGGCACAACTGAATCATTCAGACAGTGTTGGATTGTCGCATTAATTGAGCGGCTTCCGCGGACGCACCACGTACCCACCTTCCGATGCGGCCCTGGATTCGAAGTGACTTCTGAAGTTTCAGACTCTGCTCCCGCAACACCCGCTTTTCGACTCGCACACGCACCCGAGCGAAAGTCGTTCGCCTGCAAAATGTCCGGTGCTTCATCCTGTGTGATCAGTGTGGTCGAGGCGCTTGCACGTTAGCCAGCCTCCACCCGCAACCTCTCCTCGTATAAGAGATGCTGAGGGTGGCTCTCCAGGGCTTCGGGTAGCTCCGACTCTTCGGGTTCGTCAAGCCGGGTGACGATAGGAAGGGCCGCGTTCGGCGACGGCGGACCCTCCGCATTGCGCCATCGAGGGAAGCGGCGAAACGCTTGGGCGTTATGGCCTAAATTATCCTTGATGGCGAAAGTGGCATGCAACACAATTGTGACGGCTACACTTTGGCGAACTATACAGTCGTCCAACTCCTGAGGGTGTTGCCCAGACTGTCCGCCACGACGCCGAACCCCGAGGAAATTGATGCGCAGGTTGCTTTCGCTAGGACTCGCTGCCGCGGTGATCTGCGGCATCATCGCTGCCACACCGGTTGCCGCGCAGGACCTTCCGCCCGCCCCAGCCGGCAAGCTCCACTCCGAGGGTGTCGCGCTTGTGGACGAGTTCGGTCGCACGATGCTCCTGCATGGCGTCAACAACGTCGACAAGGACCCGCCGTACCTGTGGCCGGGTGACGGCTTGACGGTCACGCCTCAGGACGCCGACCTTCTCGCCCAGCACGGGTTCAACACCGTCCGACTCGGGGTCGAGTTCGAGGCGATGATGCCCGAGCGTGGCCAGATTGACTACGCGTACCTGGACCGGGCCGCTGAGACCGTCGACGTGCTCGCCGCCCGGGGCATCCATGTTCTGCTCGACAACCACCAGGACGGACTCTCGAAGCCCTGGGGCGGCAACGGCTTCCCTGCCTGGGCGATCCAGTCTCGGCCCGGCGAGAACGAGCCGAACCCCGGATTTCCGCTCTACAACCTGATGCCCAGCATGAACAAGGGTTGGGACGAGGTCTGGAACAACACATACGGCGCTCTCGACTACCTCGGCGACGCGCTCGCCGCCCTGACCACCAAGATGAAGGGTAAGCCGGGCGTGCAGGGCATCGAGCTATTGAACGAACCGTGGCCAGGCTCTCCCTTCCTGACCTGCTTCCCGAATGGCTGCCCGGACTTCGACCGCAAGTACCAGGGCGCGATGCAGAAGCTGACCGACGCGGTCCGCGCGGCGGACCCAACGGTCCCGGTCTATTGGGAACCGAACGTCACGTGGAACCAGTTGATGCCGTCGAACCTTGCCAATCCGCCGGAGACACCGGCGATTACCGACCCGAATATTGTCTTCGCGCCGCACGACTACTGCATCCCCAGCCAGCTCGCGATATACCTAGGGCTGCCGGAGGGTTTGAAAGCACTGTGCACAGTGACGCAGGGCAACACCTGGGGCAATATCGACGCGATCACCACGCGCGCCAACATCCCGACCGTGGTCGCCGAGTTCGGTGACGGCGACCCGACTGTGCTGGCCAATACCCTTGATCGCGCCGATGAACGCTTTATCGGCTGGCAATACTGGCACTACAGCAGCATCTTCGGACCCGAAGGTGGCACCGACCCGTTCCTCAAGGCGATCGGCAACGAATTGGTGCGCACCTACCCGCAGGCCACCGCCGGCACTCCCGGGGGGATGAAGTTCGACACCTCCAACGGTGACTTCATCTACAAGTACAGCCCGAAGGTGTCGACGAAGCCCACGGAAATCTACGTTTCCGACCGGCACTACCCCGAGGGTTACGTGGCCGTCGCCGAGGGCGGCACGATTACCTCGGCCGCGGGTGCCCGGATGGTCACCGTCGAGGCAGATGGCACCGATCCGGTGATCGTCAAGATCAATCGGCCTGGCTCCGCCGGTGCCGAACTGCCCACCGGCACGATCGGCGGCGGCTCCTCAACGTCCTCCCTCGGCTCGGGTTCCTTGGGTAGCTCGGGTTCAGCGGGCAGTTCAGGTTCATTGGCCAGCTCAGGCTCGTAACAGAACACTCGACCGGATTACCTCGCATTCACCATTTCCGCTGCTCTCAACCTCGCTGCAAGCGCAGAGCGAGGTTGAGGGCAGCGTGGTCATGACGATCCGCGCGGACACCGCACGGAGCGCACACGAAAACCCGACGATGCCGGATTGACGGCGCAGAGGCTACCTTCGACGTCCTCGCAGCTGGACGCGACAGTCAAGGCCGGAAACTCCCGATACGGGACCATATCGCTGCTACGCGTCTCGGCTGGAGCCCTCACTACCCCAACAGCATCTACGTTGTGCGCGCCGAAGGCGCCGGCCACACAAACGCACAGGCGCGTCACCGACGATCCGGTGACGCGCCTGTGCGCTTACTGCTGGGGTTTTAGGATCCGAAGATGCCTGACAGGCTGCCGAAGATGCCTGACAGGCTGCCGAAGATGCTTGACAGGCTGCCGGTGCCGCCGGGGGTACCTGGATCGGTGGCATCGGTGACATTCGCAGTCTTCGGAGTGGCGGCTGAATTCGCAAATCCGTCTGCACCGATAAACTCGGCGGTGACGTTGAATGTTCCGGCGCCAGTGAAGGTGTGCGAGAGCGTCGCAACACCGTTGACCACGTCAACCGGCGCACCGATCAGCGTGTTGCCGACCTTGAACTGCACCTTGCCGTTGGCGGTGGTCGGGTTGACCGTTGCCTTGAGGACAACCGGTGTGTTCGTGTCGAGGGCGCCGATTGTATCGAGCGTGGTGGTGGTCTCGACGTCGGTAGGTGTAGCCGCCGTGACGGTCACCGAGAACGGCGCGGATGTAGATGCGTCGAAGCCGGTAATGCCGACAAACTGGGCAACTACGTTGGGGGTGCCTGCGGCAGTGAAGATGTGCGAGAGGGTCGCAACACCATCGGTACCGACCTGACCGGAACCAACTAGAACATTGTCGACGAGGAACTTGACCTCGCCACCTGCCGGAGCGGGGGACACGTTGGCCGACAAGATGACCGGGGTGCCGACGATGGCTGTAGCCGATTCGGTGACCGTGGTGGCGGTCTCAGTATCGGAAGGGATCGGATCGGAAACGACTACCGTGGACGGAGTCGAAGTGGAGCCGACAAAACCGGCGCCGGCCACGAATTCGGCGGTGATCGAATGCGAAGCGGCCGTGTCGAATGCGTGCGAGAGGGTTGCGGTGCCGCCGGCGACTGCAACTGCGTCGCCGATGTTGATGCCGCCGTCCTTGAACTGCACCGAACCCGCAGCGTCAGCCGGAGTAACCGTGGCCGTGAGGTCGACAGCAGTACCCGTCAATGTCGTTGCGGGAACAGTTAACGTCGTCGTGGTGTCGAGGATCGGGGCGGTCACATCGATGACCGAAGCAGCAGATGTCGAATTGTGGAAACCCGCACCGGCGATGAATTCGGCGGTGATCGAATGCGAAGCGGCCGTGTCGAATGCGTGCGAGAGGGTTGCGGTGCCGCCGGCGACTGCAACTGCGTCGCCGATGTTGATGCCGCCGTCCTTGAACTGCACCGAACCCGCAGCGTCAGCCGGAGTAACCGTGGCCGTGAGGTCGACAGCAGTACCCGTCAATGTCGTTGCGGGAACAGTTAACGTCGTCGTGGTGTCGAGGATCGGGGCGGTCACATCGATGACCGAAGCAGCAGATGTCGAATTGTGGAAACCCGCACCGGCGATGAATTCGGCGGTGATCGAATGCGAAGCGGCCGTGTCGAATGCGTGCGAGAGGGTTGCGGTGCCGCCGGCGACTGCAACTGCGTCGCCGATGTTGATGCCGCCGTCCTTGAACTGCACCGAACCCGCCGCGTCAGCCGGAGTAACCGTGGCCGTGAGGTCGACAGCAGTACCCGTCAATGTCGTTGCGGGAACAGTCACCGTCGTCGTGGTGTCGAGGATCGGGGCGGTCACATCGATGACCGAAGCAGCAGATGTCGAATTGTGGAAA
>NZ_JALGQH010000053.1 GCF_022810305.1 Rhodococcus sp. ARC_M6 | reverse complement strand
CCTCGCTCGCCGTCGGCGCTCTCCCGACGCTCCGCATCGGGAACGGAAGCGGCTCGCTTCGCTCCCCGCCAGGGAGCCGCTGCGCGGCTCGCAGTGGGTCCAGCCAGGCTGCCGTCGATCGAGTCGCTGCGCGCCTCTAAATTCCTGAATTGTCTTTGTCACCAAAGGATTTGATCGGAACTGTGAATTCGGTACCCAAGTACCAAACGAGGCTGGGGAGGAGCGGAGGTCGCTCGAAGCTACCCCGTCTCGCGCCTGTCAACCCATCGTCATCATGCTCCCCATCCTACAGCACCCCACCCCAAACCGCAAAACAACACAGAACCGCGAAATTTCGAAATCATAACCACCACAACATAATTCGATCCTACCCAAAACACCTACATGCGTAACCACCGAAACAAATTCCCCACCAACCGATCACCCAAAGTTACTGAAACACAACAACATTCAAAAACACCCGAAAATCGACTTTCACGCGCCCACCTCACTACCCCAGTCGGCGCATCTGCCGGCCCTCACCCTCGTATCTCGATCGGTCCGCCGCGGGCATCCCGATTGCGCAAATAAGCATCGAGGCTGAAGACCCTGTAGCTCCTGCGCGAATCCCCATCAAGCCGCCGAACCTTTACCGCATCACGCGAGCCCGAAACAAAAACAATTGTTTATGGCAGCTAAACCAAAACAGGTATATGGTTGCTTCAGAATCAACTATTAATTGAAGGGTGAGGCAAATGCGACTCGGTGGGACAAGCGAGGCAGCGGAAGAGCTCGGCGTGACGCCGCAGCGCATCGCGATGCTGCGTCAGCGACCAGACTTTCCAGATCCTGTTGGTGAGATCGCCCAAGGCCCAATCTGGGATCTGGATGTCATCAAGGCCTGGAATAGCTCTGGTCTGCGTCAACGGAAAGCTGGACGACCGAAATCTGACCTGACGACGAGGACACTAGGGGGACGCTTCGTTCTCGAGCTACCCGCCATAGGTAGCGGCGGCTTCGCGGACGTGTTCCGCGCAACCGACCGAAAGACCAGTGACGTGGTCGCGATCAAAGTACTACGCGACACTGCCGCGGTTGATCCGGAGGCGATCAGCCGCTTCAAACGCGAACTACGGCTAATGGAAGAACTAGAGCATCCCAACGTGATCTCTGTAATCGCGCAGGGGGAGACCGACGATCAAGACATCTGGTACGCCATGCCGCTAGCCCAAGGCAGTCTTGCCGACTTCACCGAGAAGATCGACGGGAATCCGCCGCTGATCATAGATATAATGCGCCAGATCTGCGCCGGTCTGACCTATACCCACAGCAACGGCATCTATCACCGCGATCTGAAACCAGCGAATGTGCTGCGGTTGGAGAACGGCGAGTGGGCTGTTTCCGACTTCGGCCTTGCTGTGGAGGCAGAGAGGGGAACGACCCCGCTCACCTCAACACTTCGAGCGGGTATGGGCTCGTGGGTCTACGCAGCCCCTGAACAATGGGCACAGGCACGTAGCGCGGACCATCGCTCAGATGTCTACAGTCTCGGCAAAATACTCCAGGAACTAGTGACCCAGGAATACCCGGTGAACACCGAAATACCCCCTGGACCACTGCGGCCTATCGTCGAGCGGGCTATTGCGAACGATCCCGCCGGCCGGTACGGCTCCGCCACGGAGTTCCTTGAAGCGCTCGAACGAAGTCTCGACACCCATGAGGAATTCGACAACTGGGAATCACTCGAACAGACAGCTGAACGGCTCCGTGACCGAATGCTCAGTCCCTCGACCACTGCCGCGGATCTGATTGAGATGATCGAGTGGGCAACGGGTCTCGACGAAACATCTGACGCCGAGATGAAAGCACTGAGCCGGATCCTCCCGTGGTGCACCTCGTCCTCTATCGAATTCCTATGGAACCACGACCGCGGCGCCTTCCGGCGCCTCTTCTTGCGATTTACCGACTACGTCAGACACACGTCATTCTCCTTCGAATACTGCGACCTTCTAGCCAACTTCTTACGCCGCACCATCGACATGACAGCCGACTCCAGCATCTTGCGTATGTCAGTCGCAACCCTCGCAGTCATCGGTCCCGTCCACAACCGCTGGCACGTCCGGGACGTGCTGGTCTCGGTCCTCCAGGACGTCAAATCTGAAGAGATGTCAATCGCAGCGATCGAGGCACTCCGATCGGTACCTCGCAGTCAAGTTCGTTGGTCCATAACAGATTTCACAATACGTACCCTTCCTCCGGCAATCCGCTATGGCATCACGGACTGGATCAGCGAGGCCGGGTGACTGCCCACTCCCAATGCGTCAGAGAAGGGCTGTATACGGCAGCAAGTTTCGGTCACTAGTGGAGCCCGCTTGCCGTGGGGTCCACTCCAGCACAGACACCAACACCTCGAAACCATGTTCGGAGCATTCTATGAAAATTGACCAGTACGCCATCGTTCAACCCTCAGTCGCGGACAACTCTGAACTGCGGGAACCGCAAATCCTCGCCTACCAGGCCATCGCGAACCACGACTTCGACACCGCCGAAGGACGCGAGGTGTCGGTGGTTCTTCCTGTCGGCTGCGGCAAGTCCGGGCTACTAGCCCTGGCTCCCTTCGCCGCAAAATCGAAGCGCGTTCTGCTGGTCGCCCCGAATGTAAAAATCGCCGCCCAACTACTCGGCGACCTCACCCCCAGCAACCCGAAGTACTTTTACCTGAAAAGGAAGGTACTTGCAGACGGTCCCTTCCCAGAGCCCGCAGAGATCCGCGGGACATCCGGCAACATCGGCGACCTCGAAGAAGCCGACATCGTTGTCACCAACATCCAGCAGCTTCAGCGCGAAAACAACAAGTGGCTCGCGCAACTGCCCTCCGACTTCTTTGACCTGATCCAGTTCGACGAGGGGCACCACAATGTCGCGGAAAGCTGGGACGTGCTGCGCCGCAAGTTCCCGGACGCACGGATTCTCAACGTAAGCGCGACCCCAGCCCGCGCCGACGGCAAAGTGATGACAGGCGACGTCATCTACAGCTATCCCATCTCTCGTGCCGTCGAGAAGGGATACGTCAAACGCATCAACGGCTACCGTCTCAACCCGACTACCTTGCATTACGTCCGTCATGAGGGTGAAGCCGAGGTCGAGGTCACCTTGGACGAAGTACGTCGGTTGGGGGAAGAGGATGCCAGTTTCCGGCGGAGCATCGTCAGCTCCGAAGCAACGCTCACCACCATCGCCGAAGCTTCCATCCGAAAGCTTCAAGAACTGCGCGAATCCACCGGGCAACAGCGTCTGAAGATCATCGCCTCCGCGCTGAATATGGCGCACTGCCAGCAAGTGGTGGCGAAGTATCGGGAACTCGGGTTGCGCGCAGACTTCGTTCACAGCCAGCTCGCGGGGAAGGCGAACGAGCGCGTCCACGAGAAGCTTGAGAACCATGATCTCGACGTCATCGTGCAGGTTCGGAAGCTCGGCGAAGGATTCGACCATCCATACCTCAGCGTCGCGGCCGTATTCAGCATCTTCAGCAACCTTGGGCCATTCATGCAGTTCGTGGGACGCATCATGCGCGTCATACCCGGTGTAGACCCCTTCGATCCAGTGAACGAGGGTGTCGTCGTCTTCCACGTGGGCGGCAACATCACCGGCGTCTGGACGGATTTCCAACAATTCGCCGAGGCCGATCAGTCCTTCTTCGCCAACCTGATCGACGAAACTCTCGTCGAGCCGACGCCGACCCGTGAGCTCCTCCAAGGTGAACTCAAGCAGGGCAACAACAACAATCCTCTGCCTGTAATCACCGCCCAAAACGACGTTCTGCTGGAGAACCTCATCCTCCTAACCGCAGACCCGAAGGTGGCCGAAGCCCTTGCAGTGCTGAAGGACGCCGGCATCAACACCGGAGAGCAGTTCGACCGACTACAACGCATTGCTCCAACCAAGCAGGCATCGCGCAAAGCCAAGCGCGCCCTCTTAGATGGCCTCGTGAAGACGGAGGCCGGGAGATTCTTTACCAAGCACGGCCTAAAGCCCGTCGGGCGAGACCTTGACAAGACCCGTGAAAACTTCAAGGTCGTAAAGTCCGCAATCGACCTTCGAATCAAGAAGATGGTCCCGAGTGGCGCCACCAACCGCAGCGACTATTCAACGGCTGACTTCGACTACCTCATCAACGAGCTACCCCAGATTATGGCGAGCGTCGAAGAGGAACTCCGCCATGGGTAGCCAACGATCATTACTCAAATCAGTCACCACGGGGGTCGCGGGCAAGCGCCATTACTGCAAGGGCAACAAGAACCACGAGATACTCAAGGGAGATCGAATCCTCCTGCTCAAGATCGAACGCAATGTTTTCCACTACTGCGCCGCTTGTACGCTCAGTTTCATCGCCACAGCGCAGAACAACCTCGCCACGCTCGAAGCCGAGATTCAGTCAGCACAGTAGTACGTATTCGGCCGGGGCTGTGACCACGACCTCGGTCACAGCCCCGGCCGATGTCGTGGATTTGAGAGGTGAATATGTCAATCTCATTCAGGTCCAGTAGGGCGGGTCAGGTTCTAACAGTCGTCGCAACACGGCGGTGATCGATAGGTCTCGACTCAAGCTGTCATAAACACCAGCCGACGTCTCCTCGAAGGCTTCCTCGCTCACCGGCACCCCGAAAAGATGGGTGGCAAGTTTCGCGACAGCCTCAAAGCCGGGCTACCCCACAACGCGGACAACCCCACCCGCGTCATCCTCGACACCTACCTCAACAGGTACTCCCACAACGAAGAAACCACCATGGGGACAACCCTGCACCGCCCCGAAACGACGAAGATGCTCGCCTTCGTCTTCGACTACCTACACCGCCTCGACCCCCACCACTTCCACGGCATGTGCACAGCCCTGGAACTCAACTCCCACAAACTCCTCCCCACACGAACCACCCCGTACTCGCACGAAGAACTCGCCGGCAGAACGCTATGCCTCGACGATCAATGCCCACTCACACCCTGGCAAGACACCAACACCGAACGGGCCGAGTCTATTTCGGTGTAGATGACGATTATGGGCCGTTTCGGAGAGGATGGTCTGGAGCAGGCGTGCCGCGTGCAGGAACAGCCAGGCCAGCTCGGACCGGTCATCTCTTGACGCGGCACGCCTCTAACGCCGCCCCGAAGTCTGTCGCTGCGTTTCCAACTCGAACAACTGCTGATAGTCCGTGGGGCGAGCAGTTCCCGGCACGGTTCGCCAAAGCATCTGACAAGACCAAGCGAGGGGGTCAAAGACCATCTTCCAGCGCATGCTCCAGCTGTCGACCCGCTCTCCCTGGGCCCTCGATAAACGGACACATCGCGATGACGCTAGCGTCGACGATGTGACATACGACCTCACCCGCCTGGGTAACAATCGCTTCGAGCACCTTGTACAAGCCCTTACACTCGGACATCTCGGGCACGGGGTTGACATTTTCGGAGCCGGCCCAGATGGTGGCCGCGAGGCGACATTTCGCGGCGAGGTCAACATGGACGGCAAAGGAAAATGGAACGGCTACGGTGTAATCCAAGCGAAGTACAAGGAGAGACTGACCACTACGTCAGCGGACCAGAAGTGGTTTTTCGAGCAAGTCACCGCTGAACTCGATGCGTGGATCGATCGGAAAAAGAAGCGGTATTCGAATCAGCCCGACTACCTGATCATCGCCACCAACGTACCGCTCACCTCAGTGGCAGAGAGCGGCGGATTGGACCGGCTCAAGCAACTGTTCGAACATTATCGCGATCTGACCGAAAAGGACGAACGCGGAAGACCTCACAAAATTGGGATGCCCAATTTTGGGGATTACGATGTTTGGCACGCCGAATACTTGGACCGACTGTTGGAGAACAACGGCGAGGTCTCCCGTCGCTACGCTGATCTGGTGTTGCCGGGAGATGTAATCTCGCGGCTCTACGACCAGGTCACCGAGTCTGATGCACGGCTTGCGACCGCATGGATCAGCCATGTCGCGCGTGAACTTACAAGTGACGCAAAGGTCGAACTCGGTGAGTCCGGCGACAGCACCAACTCACCGCTAGCATTGGCGGAAATTGCAGTTGATCTCCCGTCCTCGCTGAACCCTGGGCAGGAGACCCCGTCGCTGGCGTTGAGGATGCTCGTCGAGCGGGGCGATCAAATTCTGTCGCCCGCGCTCACACCCGCCGCGCGAGATCGAGTAGTAGTTTTGGGCGGTCCAGGCTCTGGCAAGTCCACACTGACACGACTCCTGTGTCAGGTGTATCGGGTCGCTCTGGTCCGAAAGACGGCTGGTGCCAGAGTCACCCGGCAAGTAGCAGAAGGGGCAAGCCGGATCCGCGAAGCCTTTGACGCCGCCGACATGCCCAACCCAACCCTGCACAGGCTTCCAGTTCGAGTGGTGCTCAGTACGTTCGCGGACGAGGTAAACGCGTCAACGAAACTGACTCTGCTGCAACATATCGTCGACCTGATCAACCATCGCGGCTCAAACCCGATCAGTGTTTCGGATGCCACACGACTCCTCACAGCATGGCCATTGCTCGTCGTACTCGACGGCATGGACGAAGTCGCATCCGCTGAAAACCGCCACGAAGTAACTACCCGGATCGCAGATTTCCTGACCGAGATGGCCGCGCTGCAAGTAGATGTACTAACCGTCTGCACGTCACGGCCGATCGGATTCGAGCGAGACGACGAAATCGACTATCAGGAACTACATCTGACCCCACTGACAACACACGACGCCGTGCACTACGCCTCCCGACTGTTGGCATCGAGATTCCCGGACAATCCCGAGCGACAGGAACAAACTCTCGACCGATTACATGCAGCATCACGACGTAACGAAACAGCGCGTCTGATGACGTCACCACTGCAAGTGACAATCTTGAGTCTCCTACTCGAACAACGACGCCAAGCTCCCGCAAGCCGATACGCACTCTTCAAGAACTACTACGACGTCATCTACGCACGGGAATGCAACAAACCCAGAGGAATCGGTGACGTCCTGGAGCGCTATCGCCCCCAGTTCGACCAGCTTCACGAACGCTGCGGTCTGGCTATCCACGCCCGCGCCGAGCGCGCCGGCGAAGCCGACTCCATCCTGCCACTCGACGAACTCGAAACCGTGGCCCGCAACATCCTCGAATCCGAGGAACATCCGAACCAAGACGAACTGATTCAGCAGATACTTCATCTCGCGCAACAACGATTGGTACTTCTCGTCCCGAGGATGGACGGTGTGGCTTTCGAAGTCCGCAGCCTCGCCGAATTCTTCGCCGCTCGGTGTCTGATGACACGTGAAGACGCGCCCGAAAAACTCGAACTGCTAGTCCCCTCCGCGCACTGGCGACACACCTGGCTGCTCGCCGCTGGCCACATCTTTACCGAAAGACTCGGTCTGCGTGACACAATCCTGAGCCGACTCAACGACGCAGACCACAACAACGCAGTACATCGTCTCGTGATGCCCGGCGCAGCTCTAGCGATCGACGCCCTGGAGGACGGGTTTGCCGCCACCGCACCGAAATATGAAAAAACCCTGATACTCGCAGCTCTCAGGCTCGTGACAGGTCCCATCGGAAGTCACATCACCCGGCTCGCCGACGCACTGGTGCCATTCATGGAACGTTCCAACGACCTGAACCGAACGGTGTGGCAAGAGCTCGAAGCCCTCATGGCCGACCACAACCCAGGATCGACGCGTGCCTTCCTCAACGGCCTTGCGGCAACAGATTCCGGGATCATAGCGGCACGCGCGACCAACAAACTTGAAGACTACGTCGAACGATCAAACAGAACGTCCATTGCACAAGGAAGCGACGATGCTCCGTCGATCGACGATATCCGATCAGCGCTCATCGAAGCAGGGATACTAGACACCGCTCAAGCCAACCAACAATCCCTCGACACACTCACCCGTAAAAGTTTCGATGGCAGCGAGTCCATGCGGTGGATACTCGAGGCTCGAGAGCTCGTCGTCGACAGCTATCGAGACAACTACAGTCGCAGGACGAAGATACGTGCATCTCTCGCGGACGCAATCGAACACGATTACGTCGGCGACACTCTCTGCCCCTAACTCGTGGCTACCGTGTCAATTCGAGTGCGTAGACGGTCTCGGCTACGAGTTCGTCTACGCTGGTCGGCCGTCGACTGTTCGGATTCGAATTTCGCGAATGCGAATACCTGATCCCGCCCGCCGCACGAGCGGCGCAGGCCCAGACGAACCCCACCGCTGCGAACCGGTTGTTTTTCTATTATGTGAAGACGGGTGGTCGAGATGCTACGACTCGAGGCCCTGGCGATGGTGCGAACACGACGCGATTTCCTCACAAGCTGATGCTTTCCACCGGGCAATTCTTGAGAAGAATCGGCACACGACTGACACCGGACAACCATTCCATCGTCGATGGACAGATGGACCGGACGAGCAGCAACGCATCGCGGTGCTTCTTCCCAGGCTTCGAGTAGAGCAAATGTTCCATGTGCCCAACTCGATTCCGCAGAGCGTGCAGTCGAGAAACCCGTTGAAACGTAAGACTGCCGGTTGGATCGTTTTCATGCGGAAACGCATGGACCAACGCTTCGTTCCACAGCACCCGACGTGCCTGGGTCTTGCCGTTCGGCAACAAATCCCGCCACAGCCCGAAAGTAAACTGCGTCAATAGGTCATTGTGGTCCACCGCGATCTTGTGCCGCCGGTGATCCTGTTCCTTCAACCGCCGATTCTGCGCCCGAGCCGCCTGTTCTTCGGCAACCTCGAGGCGCTTCTGGCCAACGAGAGATCCAAGCGGTGCTGCCATGCCATCCACTGCCCAGTCCGTCGTAAATCCTTGCCCCTGCGCGGGGTTCCAGATGCGCAGTTGGCAGTCGATGGCGTTTCGTAGAGCGACCTCTGTCACGGAAAGGACTTCGTGAAATGCCGCTGACAATTCCAGATTCCATCGATACAGTTTGAGCGCTTCCTGGTCGTTGCCTGCGCAGTAGGCGCGGTAGGGGGCGAAGCGCGCTGAATGCAGCGTTTCGGCGATCGCCGCGGTTCGGGTGGGAGTAGGCATCCGCCAATTGTGCATACGAACCAGTTCGTACCATCAATGTGGTACGAAATTCGGGATCGCACAGACATTTCACCAACACCCGTTCTGGATCGCACAGGTATTTCACCAAGGCATGGTGGGGATCGCACATCGTTTTACACAGAGCGACTGCATTGGTACAGTTAATTCAGAGAACGACGGACACAGGAAACTGTGGTGCCTCGTTAATACGTAAAGTGGCTCTCAGGACGTACGCGCCTGAGGGCCACTTTTATTTCTGACCCTGCGCTGACGCCTGCGGATCACCGTCTAGAAGCGACACCGACGACGCGACGAGAGTGCCAGCCCGCAACCGTGGCATGCGCTCGCGGCAGTGTATGACCGCAACGGACACCCAGCCGAAGAGCGTCGGCACCGGTGCTCCGCGGCAAACAAGGTGACCAAGACCGCGCCTCCAACAACGAAAGTCGTGCGGTGGGGATATCTGTTTGTTTGCGGGCCACGGCTACTACCCTCTCGTCGCAGCATTCTGGCTTCTTGTGGCATTGATCGGCGGTGTCGCTCTCGTGGACATCAACAAAGTGCACTTCGTGTCACCACCATCGGCGCCGCAACCCAATCACCGCCGGCGCAGCGGCCGGCCCGAAAGACACGACTCTCATCACCGGGGCAGACAGCTGCTCGACACACCCGCAATACCCGTGCCTGGATCCGTTCAGCTACGCGCTCACTTGCCGGTGTGACCGGGTATCTCCGGGAAAGTTCCTGACCTCTGTCTCACCGGCATGCTCCCCATATGGGCACTATGGGTTTTGGAATAGATATGTGTCGTACGTGCCGACATTCCTCGACGGCAGTCAGTGGCGAATTCAGCCCTGGCGATTGTGTATACCGCCTACCCAACACGGGGTGGTTCTCTTCCGTATGCCATCGCTTATCCAAGGTGATTGAGTGCGGCGAGTGCGTTCGGCCACAAAGTGATTCCGGCACCCACCTCGGTAAGGACCACGACCGGCACGCTTCGTGTGTCGGTGGGCCCAGCCATACTTGGAGCATGTGCAGCGATCGTCGGTAGTCGTCGCTCTTCCGGGAGACAGGGGACCGGGAGTACCCCTGTTGGACGCACCGCCCCGGATGACGATGATCGGAGAAACATGACGAGCGAGGACACAGCCGTGACTGGCTGCGATCCGTACTTGCTCGCGCAGGTGCGCGAGGCGTTCGGACGGGTGGTCTACAGCCACAAGACGCACGAGAAGCAAGCGGACATCTGCTTTCGTCGACACCGATGGCAACAGGCCGCGTTGATCGTCCTCACGGCGATCAGCTCCGGCACATTCCTGGTGTCGGTGCTGGGAGTGTTGGTGGATCCGCAGCTGGCGAGCCTCGCGACGTCCTTCATCGCGCTCCTCGTCACTGCGATGAGTCTGGGCACGAGGACCTTCAAGTTCTCGGAGGAAGCCGACTCTCACCGAGACATTGCTTCACGGCTCTGGAACGTCCGCGAGTCCTACCTGTCGCTGATCTCCGACCTGATGTCGGGCGCGACTTCCGCGTCAGACGCTCGTGCGCGCCGCGATGAGCTCCAGGAGGCCACACGCGCCGCGTACGCCGATGCGCCCAGGACGAGCGACAAGGCATTTGGCAGGGCCAGTGACGGCCTCAAAGACAACGAGGAGATGACGTTCACGTCCCGCGAGATAGACCTCTTTCTGCCCGAGTCGCTCCGGCTCGGGCAGGGAGAAGCGTGACCATGGAAAGCTCAGAGATCTTCGACGACCTGCTCCAGAACCTGAAGGTCGGCGACAGCAGCATCGTGATCGCTTCGCGCAGGGACGAGATCACGAAAGCGTTGACAAGGATTTCAGATCCAAGGAGGGCTCGACTGAGCACCGGCTGATGGTGGGCTCGTACGGTCGGCACACGGCCATCCGGGGCGTGTCCGACCTGGACATGATCTACATCCTCCCGCCCAGCCTGCGCTCGAGCTACGACGGCGACACCGGGCCGAGGCGGATCCTCAACCGGGTCAGGGACGTGCTGAAGGCGCGCTACCCGAGCACCGATGTCCGCGTCGACCAATGCGTTGTCCGAGTACAGTTCACCAGCAACAAGTTCAAGTTCGAAGTCCAGCCAGCCTTCGAAAACGACGACGGCAGCTTCGACTACCCGGACACCGTCGCCGAGGACTGGAAGCGCACCAAGCCGCGCGACGAGATTAGCGCGACCAAGGAGTGCAACGACCGCACCTCGAAGAACATGCGCTACCTCGCGAGAATCGCCCGCGCCTGGAAGAACGCGAACGGCGTGGTTATGGGCGGGCTGCTCATCGACACCCTGGTGCATCGCTTCTTCTCGACGACCGACGTCTACGACACGGCGGGGACAGGCTCGTACGACCTCATGGCCCGTGACTTCTTTGAGTTCCTCGCAGACGAGCCCGACAAGAGCTACTACCTCGCACTGGGTAGCAACCAGCAGGTGAAGGTGAAAGCGCGGTTCCAGCCGAAGGCGAAGAAAGCGTACAACCGCTGCATCGAGGCGATCGAAGCCGACGGCAAGGCGTCCGCCAACAAGAAGTGGCGGGCGGTGTTCGGCACTTTCGTGCCGCTGACGGCAAGCAAGTCCGTGCATTCGTTCGACGACACCGAGCAGTTCATCGAGAGCATGTTTCCGGTCGACATCATTGACTCGGTCACCATCGACTGCGAGGTCACCCAGAACGGATGGCGACCGACCTCGCTGCGGGAGATGCTCCATAACAGGACCCTGCTGAAGGCGAACAAGGACCTCAATTTCAGGGTCGTCGATTGCAGCGCTGACAGACCGTACGAGCTGAAGTGGAAAGTGCTGAACCGTGGCACAGAGGCCGAGCGGCGGAACATGATTCGCGGGCAGATCGTCGGGTCGAGCCAGCCGAACATCCGGCAGGAGCGGACGACTTTCCGGGGTGAGCACGTCGTGGAGTGTTTCGTCGTGAAGGACGGAATTATTGTCGCGCGGGACCGTATCGATGTGCCCATCATTTCGTGACATGCCGACGACGGACATTGGGATGATCGAAAACGTCGAGCCCTGGCCCGACGAACCTGCACCCTGACAGGTGTGTGAACCTGCGACGTACTGTGCCGGCCCCGGCACGAGGGAGTGCGTCACCGGACGCGTACAACGAGGTTCCTGCCGGCGTTTGTAGCTGCATTAGGGTCACCAGCAGGGCCGATTCTGCCACTCTGGGAGCTCAGGAGATATATGTATTTCTGGAAGTTGACCTTCGATAACGACCACGGAATGACAGAGGCCTATCAGGGCAGCGCAGAGAACAACGCTACGGCGTTCGCGGACCTGCTGGCCGAGGCCCGTGCCGTGTACAAGGCACGTCCAGATGTTCGCGCGCATCCCTGCCAGTTGGGTGTCGACGAAGATCGTTTCGTTCCATACGTTTTCGTGACGACTGCCAGTTCGGTGCTGCTCGACGACGACGTGCTGATCGAGCGGATCAAGGACGCAATCGACCAGCGCAGAAGCCAAGCAGACAACTACCGCCGCGAACTCGAGGCTTCCCGGATTCGGCGGCAGCAGTCGGAAGCGCGCGCTACACCGGCGCGCGGGTCGGTCACGGCGGAGTGGAATCGAATCGCCTCATGGTCCGAAAACTGTGTACCGGACTGGAACGCAGAATTCGTTACCCCGAGCGAAGACGCGTGGCGGCACTACGCCGAGGCGACCGGGATCGCGTGGACACCCACACTCGCAGAGTTCTACACCGTACAGAACGGCACCCCCGGAACGATGATCACTCCCCTCGGGCCCTTCTTTTCCCTCGACGAGATGCTCTACTTCCGGAAAATGATGCTCGAGGCGTGGGCTGATCAACCCGACGACGGCGCGGGAGACGCTGGCGCATTCCAGTCCCGTTTCGTAAAGGAATTCATTCCGATAGCAGGCTCACCCGATAGTGTTCTGGTGGTGGATCTTCGGCCCGGCGATGCTCGAGGATCCCTCGGCCTGTACCACGGAGAGGACGGCCTCGACTCCTCGCCGAACTGGAACGATCCCGGCGCCTTTCTCGCTGATCTTGCATCAAAGCTCGAAGGCGGCGGCACTTTCCTCTCCATCTGGCATCCCCGTGTCGTCGACGGACAACTCGAGTGGCCGCTCGACGATTGAGCACCACGCGAAGCGGTGTCGGACCCGAATTTTCCGGCGCCGATAATGCCTGCTACCTGCACATGTCATCCCCACGACATGGTCAACGGGCTCAAGCTCTACGTCCCTGCAAATCTCGATCCTCGCAGCGGCAAGCCGCGATACCAACGCAAGAGTCCTAGCCGCACCCGGCCGTCGACATGATCGACGATCTGGTCACGTTAAGCAATCAAGCCACGCCGAAAGACATCCCCTACGGTGAGGATCGAATCATTCTGCGCTGGAACAAAACTCGATGGAGATGCCGAGAAGGCTACTGTCAGCGCAACACCTTCACCGACACCATCGGACAGATACCTGCTCGGGCACGGACCACCGGCCGACTCCGCAATCAGATGGGTGCCGCGATCGGCGACGCCGCCCGCGCAGTCACCGAAGTCGCCGCCGCCCATTTCGTGTCCTGGCCGACCGCGCACCGGGCGTTCGTCGCCCACGCCGAGTCGCAGTTGCTCGAACCCACCCCGGTGCATGCACTCGGCATCGACGAAACACGACGCGGTAAGCCCAGGTGGGAGCAATGTGCGGACACCGGAAAATGGGTACGCGTCGATCCCTGGGACACCGGGTTCGTCGATCTGTCCGGCGATCAAGGGATCCTCGGTCAAGCCGAAGGGCACACCTCCAAGACCGTGATCGACTGGCTTTCCGCTCGAACACCCGAGTTCCGCGAGGGCATCGAGTACGTCGCGATCGACCCGGCGGCGGTCTACGCGAAAGCGGTCCGCACGCCGGGATTGTTGCCGAACGCAGTCTTGGTGGTCGATCATTTTCATCTCGTCCAGCTCGCGAACACGGCGGTGACGAAGGTCCGCCGGCGGGTCACGTGGGAACTCAAAGACCGCCGAGGCGGCAAGATCGATCCCGAATGGGCCAACCGCAAGCGGTTGCTGACCGGTCGGGAACGGTTGTCGGGCAAGAACTTCACCCGGATGTGGAACGCATTGATCGACGAGGACCCGTCGCAGCAGATTCTTGCGGCCTACATCGGGAAGGAGGAGTTGCGCACGCTGCTCTCGACTGTTCGGGTCGGTGGGGATCCACATCTGACCGGGCATCGGCTGCACAATTTCTACGCGTGGTGCGCGGACTCGAATATCCCGGAACTGTTGACGTTGGCGAAAACGGTCGATGCGTGGTGGCCGGAGATCAATGCGTTTCTGTGTACCGAGATCACGAATGCTCGGACCGAGGGCTACAACCGGTTGGTCAAGACCGTGAAACGTTCGGCGTGTGGGTTTCGTAATCCCGAGAACTCGGCTCGGCGGATACGCTTTCACGGCACCCGTAAGTTGCGGGTTGCCGAATATCAGATTTCAGGCGGTTTGCCCGCATAAAGTTGAAGAGCCGATAAATGGCCGCTATCTGCGGTAATTCCTTAGCGCCGAATCTCGCGCGTCTCCCTCAACCCCTGAATGAAGATGGGCTCTATGCGGGGTTTACCCCACATAGAGCCCATCTGTGTACACCAACCCATCTTCCAACCCTTGTAGAGGGCCGGCTTTGAGAGTTAGCTGCCGGTCAGTGACTCAAGGCTCGACCATCCTGCGCCTTCTTGGGACGCGGTGCCCATACCAGAAAGCAGGAGGATGCCGAAGATGTTGCCAATGTTGACAACGCCGGTCCAAAAATCAGATGACATTGCATACCTCCTGTCAGGAAAGTCCGATGAGGAACGTCATGACCGCGTCGCTCGAGCCGTACCACGTTTGTTCGGCTACTGCGATCAGGTCAATGAAAATTGCTTGGAGTGACATGGATACCTCTCGTGTTATTCGAATCCGATAGACAGCTGCAGCGGGGCAACGATCAGAAGGTCGAAAATCACAGGCACCATCTGCATCACCGTCTGGCCGAGTGAAGATGTGGCCTCAGCTATGGACCCCATTTCAGCTCCCCCCATCGCTTGAATAACTGTTCATGGACATCGTGTTGAGGCCATCGAGAGAGCCGGCGAGTACCGGTGTCACTCCATAGACCAGGCTGCTCAAAAGCCTGATGAACTCTGCAATCATGACCCTCCTCTATGAGACTTTGAAGTGGAATTCGTTGGCCGAGTCGAGGCCCGAGACCTTGTGCTGCAGGAAGGTTGTCGTCTTGATCTGAGTCGACTTCAAGATCGGCCCGCCCTTCCATGGGTTGAAGCCCAGCGTCGATGTGTAGGGGAGCCCCGTAACCGGGTTCAGCGTGCCGGACAAATCCGTGACCGTCAGAGTCACATAGCCGCCGCCCGTAATGCCCGACACCAGGGAGGCGTCACCCTCGATGCAGTACCCGCCATTTGCATCCGTAGTTGTGGTCTTCGTCAGGCCGCCCGAGCTGAGGTACCCCGTCACCTGGGCCCCCTGCACCGCAGTCCCGGTCGGAGCACCAGTCTCCGTCCAAGCCGACCCCCCGGTGGATACGTTGCCGCAGACCAGGTAATCGGCGGTCGGCACCATATTGACTACGGGGGCAGCCTGGGCGACGCCGGTGAACATGAGAGCGGATGCAGAGGCAACTGCGGCTGCTCCGATAAGAGTGCGCTTGATAATCATTTTCTGATGAACCTTTCAGGTCCGTTGAAACGATTTCTTCTCGAATTTTGAATGTGCGGATCGGGTCTCCCCGGTTTGCACCCTAATTTAACGAATTAACCGCCATGAAGGCCTCTCCCCAAATTCCCAACGTATAGCAACGAACCGTCGCGAATCAGATAGGAGTGCCCCCATTTCACACCGCAATCTAGGCAACCGCGGAGTGGCATCGGCACCCTTGCCCATTGTCGAAATATTCGTCGAATGTCCCGATGAAAGCCACCATATACAACGTGTTCTAGTTCCGGGAGGGTTTCGTTAAATTTGCGCTAGTTGGGCATCTGTCCCTCAATCCTCTTCTTGGTGACGCGGATCACTATACCCAGAATTTCGAATTTTGGAACCAGTTCTAGATTTTTATTTTTCGCAGACTCTGCTGCGAGTGCATGTCCGACAGAGATTCGATAACCACAAAATTTCCAGCCTCCAAATTTTGGCATTTTCGAAAATTTGAGACACATTCTTCGAACTATGGTAATCAGCGGCATCTTTAATGCTAAAGTAGTAGTACTAAAGTATGAGGAAGTAGTACTAAAGTACTAAAAATGCGGCCCGTTTTCCAGAAAATTTCCGTGCTGTAGATGGATTTTTTTGATTCCATCTTTACAGCCAGCAACCTTCAAGTTATCGCTTCGCAAAACTAAATTGGCGCGTGCCGATCAGAGATCGAGTGAAATTTGTGGCAGATCTCGAGATGGGGGGTGCCGTGCCGATCGTTCGATCGACTCTCGGTGAAGGGCCACTCCGATCGATATCAGTGCTTGGGAGGTTCGTCGACCATCGCGACACGACGAAAGAATTTCGGACGTCGGTGGTGGAGTCAAAGTGGAAGTCAACGCCCACACAACCTTCGGTGCATCCGCTTCCGTGATCGGCGTGGTCGAGGTGCCGGCCCGCTTACAGATTTTGCGGATCTATACCCCCAGTCCTTCCTCGCGCCAGAGTCACTGAACTTTCTTCTTGTTGACCACCCAGCCCGCGGCACGCAGATCTGCCCACTCTCGCCTGCACCCTTTGCGTGCATTGACGTTAAACCACTCCCTCAACCACTTTCGAAGATCGGCATCGGGGTCGTTCGCGGGGACTTCGCTGGTCCTTTTCGTACTCGCGCCCAGGCCAACTGTTGCTGTGTACGACATCCGGCGCCATATCTCTGTCGTTTGGAGGTCCGGCGTGTTATCCTTCCGCCCTCACTGAGGACTCGTCGTACTTCGTCCAGAAACGCGCCCGCAATCGGTATCGGATCCTCTCGTCCAGGTCGTACTTCTGGATCACGTCGCAGGCATCAAGCAGAAGTGCGCGGTCGATGTCTGGTGGAATCGATGGCCTCGCACGCCGAAGTTCGAGTTGGTCGTCACCGGTGGCGCTCTCCTGAAACGATGCGAGAACCCGCGTGACAACGTCATCGATCAGTTGACCTTGCTCGTCATTGTCGTCCCAGTACCCGGGTGAGCTGTGATCGGAGGACAATGTCGAAACACTGTAGGCCAGAACACTTTTCGGTCGTGGAGCCGACGGGACGTGCTGTACCTTCGCGAGGTCCAGCGGGGTTCGGGCAGATGGCCGCGCCGCCGCGACGGCGGGAGTTGACGTAGACGGCCGGAGCGGGGCTATCGGCACCGGTATGGGTTGGCGATCGACTTTGACCACTGCTGCATCGACCGCCGCGCCGTCGATGTTGTCGAGTTCATCGGCAGCCCGGATCAGGTGCCGACTCACACCATGCGCTTTACCGTCGACAGTCGGTACAGCGAGCAGCAGGACCTGGACTCCGTGCACCTGGGCTTCCTCGACTGCTTCGGCGAGATCATCATCGCCGGAGACGAGAAAGAACACGTCGGATGCCCTGTTGCGTGCATGGGCCACGAGGTCGAGGCCGATACGAAGGTCGACACCTTTCTGCTCGCCGTTGACACCGAACCGTCCGAGTCGGAGCTTCACTTTGGGGAGCTCGCCGATGCGTTCCTGCTGTGCATCCGGAATGCCGTTGCGAGCCGAGTCATACCAATGCACCCGCAGCATCGACAGTCCTGCCTGTGCTTCCGCAGCTGCCAACAGTGAGCCGATCAGTTTCGAGTAGTCGACATGGATGCCGCCTCGCAGCGAAGTACCGGTGACACGAGTCGCAGCTGAGGCGAGGAGATACCCGGCATCGATGTACAGAGAGCAGGTCGACCGCATACGCCATTATGGCACGCAGCCAATCATGGCCACGCCCAATCGCGATCAGCAACTAGCTGGAGTCAATCCCATCTGACACAGTCAGTGCCTCCAAAAGTATTGTTGCAGTGAATGTTTCGGCAGGGTAGATAGATGGCTGCCTAAATGTGGAGATGACGGTGGAAACTGGCGATTCGGAGACCAGATCGGCCCTTCCGATTGGATCGTTCTGGTGTCACCTTCCGGTCAGGAAGCCCCTGGCGATTCGTGTCGCCGTGACTCCTCGGCCACGCGAATCCAGCCCAGGAATGAAGGTCGCATGGCTCATAGTCGAATCGGTATTGCTGATAGCTCAGCAGTGCCGGCGATTTACGCGCCGTTCAATCTAAGACCTCGGCCAGCATGGATACCAGAACGTCCTATCGGTCGTAAGTGTTTATCAAGCACGTCGTCGACTACGAGCCCAGCCCCACCGAACAACACCTACTCGAAGATCGCCGGCCCGGGACACGAACTACGGCCGAACCGGTAGCGAAGTACCAACTCCGATCATTGCGCCTGGGCAAGCCCAGCACCATCAGCCCCGGCGACGTGATCGTCCTCGTCTCCGCCGACAACGAATGGATCTACCGGCCGGTCCTCGCGGCCTCCGAACCCCTCCGCATCCCGCGGTCCGGCGGAGCGGTGCTGTATTTTCTGCGCATCTGCACCGATCTTCCGAGAACAAAGAGGTGACAGAACCGTTTGTCGCGATTCGAAGCGTCAGCCGACCGACATGACCGTGCCGGACGCGAATGGGAGGGCGCCCGGCAGGTGATCAGTCCTGCCAGCACAGGCAGGAACTGTCCTTACTGTCCGCTGATTTCGTCAACAACGCCAGAGGGCTCGCCGAATCTTCCTGGAAGAGTCTGGAAGAGCTCCAACGGTCTGCTGCGGGACTACTTCCCCATGTGCGAGAAGAGCGCACGCCCGCCGACGTCCTGCGCGAATCCCGGCGCCGCGACTCCGACCACAAACGGACCCGCGTCTTCCGCACCGTCGATCAGATGAAGCGCGACGGCGCCGACATCACCTTCGCCGCCGCGACGTGGGAAAAAACAAAACCAATATTACGGAACCACTGGCATCGTAATAGAACTTGTTCTAGGTTCATCTCTAACGTAAGTCCGACCCGGCAGAGGCGAGCACTCAGTGGAACAAGACGCAATGGAACAAGGATCGAACACCGCATCGGTGAGTCGCCGAGGGTTTTTGGCGGCCGGAGTCGGGGCCGTTGCAGTTGCCGGGATGTCCTGGTCACCGGCCGGAGCGGTTCCGTGGGGTCCGCAGTCCACACTCGCCCCTCCACCCGAGTTTCCGGCCGGCATTCCGCTCTCGCAGCAGGCATACGCCAACTGGTCCAAGGAAATTGTTCTCGACAGCGTCTGGACGGCAACCGCTCGAAGCGCCGATGACGTTGTGGTTCTCTCGAACTGGGCGCATCAGCACGGGTACACGGTGCGGGCGCGCGGGACCATGCACGGATGGAGTCCCCTGACGGTTGTCCCGGGCGCGCCGGTCGATCGTGTCTTGCTCGTGGATACCATGGCGCATCTGAATTCGGTTGCAGTGCAGCATGGCGCGCCGGCTACCGTCACCGCCGGCGCGGGCGCGAGTATCGAAAAGATCCTCTCGGCGCTCCAAGAGCAAGGACTCGGATGGGCCAATGCCCCGGCCATCGGAGAACTCTCGATCGCGGGCGCCCTCGCGATTGGAGCGCACGGTGCTACGTACCCGGCTGCCGGCGAGACGATTACGCCCGGTCAGTCGTACGGATCCCTGAGCAATCTCATCACAGCCATGACAGTGGTGGCCTGGGACGCATCCGAGAACAGTTACCAGTTGCGCGAATTCAAGCGATCTGACTTCGAGAGCACAGCATTTCTGACCCACCTCGGACGTACCTTCGTGACCTCTGTGACGCTGCAGGCCGGTGAGAATTACCGGTTGCGTTGCCAGAGTTTTACCGACATCACCTGGCAGGAGCTTTTTGCGCCGCCGGGCTCACCGGGGCGGACATACGAGAGCTTTGTCGAAGCATCCGGGCGCGTCGAGGCCATCTGGTTTCCGTTCACAGCGACGCCGTGGCTGAAAGTCTGGACACCGACGCCCGTCAAGCCACCCGAGTCGAGGGAGGTGCACGGGCCGTACAACTACTTCTTCTCCGACGCACTCCCCGAAGCAGTGACCACCCCGCTGGGGTTGGTGGCCAAGGGGTTACAAGCAGCTACACCGCTGTTCGGAGCTTCGCAGTTCGGTGCCGTCGCAGCCGGACTCGTGCTCACTGATACCGACGACCTGTGGGGCTGGTCCAAGGACGTCCTGTTCTATCTGCGGCACACCACTGTGCGTGTCGTCGCAGGTGGTGGCGCCGTCATCACCAAGCGGTCCAACATCGCCCGCGTTGTCCACGAGATGACGAGTTGGCTGAATGAGCGGATGACGCATTACGCCTCGTTAGGGCAGTACCCCGTCAACATGCCGTTCGAAGTGCGACTGTGCGGCGTCGACAATGATGACGAAGTCCTGGTTGACAGTGCCGGAGTGCCTGATCTCTCCGCAGTTCGGCCCCGCGCAGATCGTGATGATTGGGACACTGCGATCTGGATGAATGTGGTGTCGATTCCCGGAACGCGGGGGCTGTCGGCATTCCTTCGTGAGATGGAACGTTGGATGGTCGCGAATTACTCCGGGGATTACGCCACCTTCCGGCCGGAGTGGTCGAAGGGGTGGGCATTCACCAACGATGCGGCATATCAGGACGACGAATTCCTTGCTCGCACAATACCTGCCACCTTCCGGGCCGGTGGAGACGGGAACTGGGACTTCGCACTGGGGACTTTCGACAAATACGACCCGCACCGGATCTTCAGCAACACCTTCATCGACCGGTTCATGCCCTGAATGCGGTTAAGAGCTGCGTTCCCACCGATTCAGAAGGACGCTACTGCATCACAGTCCCATCCGCCATGGTCTCCGATGTCCTCGGCGGAGCCACCGTGACGCTCACAGCAAGCACCCCGCTGCCCTCGCCATACACCACGATCGTCAACAATCCTTGGAAGAGCTCCTCGGGAATGTGCCCGAACCACCTCGTGTCAAATATGAGAAGTAGTCGTGGCAGATGACACGGCACTAACTGATGAGGTGGGCCCATTTCAGATGCGCCTACCCCATCGTTCGGTCCGCAGCACCAACCGCACAGCGGTAGCGCGCGACTTAACGCTTTCGCGTCGCACAGTGAACAACCAACGGGTTCTAGGTGTCCATGTCTCACGAAAGGTGTTCACGCTCATAGGAATCAAGAGAATCGGAATCGGAACGGCATTGCCGGGATCAGCGGCAGCGCTTGCTTTCGCCGGAACTGCATCGGTCACCGAAGTTGCGGTGGTGCGAACGAATCTGCGGTCGAATACACAGCCGCAAATATCTTCCCCGGATCACGGCGCCGCGTGGTACCGACAACCGTCTGGTGCCGGAGGCGGCCGGACAAGGACAGGAGTACACCCACATGACTCTCTTCGAGCGCGCGATCGATTCACCCGTTGCCACTATGCCGTCACTATCCGTTGCTGCATCGCCTGATCAGCTCAGGGTGTTGCGCGCTTTCGTGCGTGCAGTGGCCATCCCACACGCGCTCGCGGTGGGCGATCTAGACGATCTCATTCTCGCGGCCGACGAAGCCGCAGCAACCCTCATGAGCCATGCCCTGCCCTTCAGTGCTCTCCAGTGCACCGTCGATATCGATACCCAGGACCTGCGTATGATCCTCGCTGCGACGACGTCGGCGGCGATCGACACCAGTACCACCTCGTTCAGTTGGTTTATTCTGCAGAGGTTGGTCGACGGTGTCGTTCTCGAACAGATTCCTACCGGCGCACCCGGAAACTGGACAACGACGATCATCGTGGACAAGGCACTGCAGGCAGGTTTGTGACGCCGTCCGCACAGGGCAACGACGACTACGCACACGTCACCGACCTGTGCGACGCTCTCACCGCCCCGCCCGAGAGCGATTCCCCCCGGGACAATCTGCGCCGCGAGATCAACGCTGTCACCCTGCCGATCGCCGAGAACATCGCCATATGCTGTCGAGGGCGGAGCAATCCCACGACGATCTCGTCCACGTCGCTCGCCTCGTACTGATCCTGGGTCAGCGCGATCCGGTGCAGGGCAGCGTTGAGTTGGCGATTCCCGGTACGGCTGAGTCGATGCGCACAAGCGCACCCACACCATCGTTGCGGTCGATCCCAACGGTCGCCAGCTGGCACCGACGCCGATGATTTCGGCGATGTCGGTCAGACGCATGCCGTTCTCCCGCATCTGGCCGTCGCACGGGCCGCTCAGCGGGAACCCGACCTTCCCACGGCCCGATTGGCCTGGCCCTTGCCTGTCAGGTCCAGTGAACGTGTCACCATTTGAGCCAGTGTCACGATTGATAGGTCGGCTGGTTCGCTCCACCGTTTATTCGCCTCCGTGGCTAATGTCCCTAGTGCGGCCAGCCGACACCGAAAGGACCGGACGATCTGGCTCGAGAGGAGCGTGGCG
>NZ_JALGQH010000052.1 GCF_022810305.1 Rhodococcus sp. ARC_M6 | reverse complement strand
GGATTTCGGCCCAATCTTCCACGGACAGCATCCCTTCGTCCCTCCTGGCTCGACTAAAGCCAGGATCGCCGGTCAGGGGTCAATATTGAAGTGCCGTACCTTGATCAGTTTTCACGTGCCGTCGACAGAAGTCGACATGACTCCGGCCAGCGCTTTCACCACCGGGGCGGATGCCACAAGAAGGTGAGTACGCTCAACGTCTGGGTTTGCCCGAAAGGTGTCAAACACGACAGTTAGCCTCAAGTTTCATCTCCTGAAGCTGACTCACTATCGCGGTGATGCGTTGACCTGTTGAGACCAAGATCGATTGATGGACACACGACTTCGAGCGGAGTGCCCGGTGGTTTGAGGGATCAATAGTTATCAACGACGAGATGAGGGAATCGGTACCATCCGCCCCCGATGTCTTCCAATCGGAGCTGATTGAAAGTCTTGTCGGACACACCATCGGGTGCGTACACCCAGCCGGGATTTTCCACGATGTCGAATCCATCGCGTGCGTCATAGAAATAGACGTGGCCTTGACTGCTGACGTTGGCGTAGGAGATGTCGAATCTGCCGAATCGCAGATCACGATGATACCCATCGGAATAGGGATCGTCAGGTTCTTGAAGTAGTTGCTGTGCAACGGTTTCGAAATCGGTCCGGTACTGATCAAAATGTGGCTGTCCCGCGGCCGCGATCCCGAGTGCGAACGCCACAAGAACCGGAACAGCGACAACGGACCACGGCCATCGGCGTCGCTGCCACCAGCACACTCCGAGCAGCACGAATGCAACAATCGCTGTGAGGACCCAGAGAACGACCGCACCGGCGATCGAGAGAGCACTGTCCGCAGGTTCGGGCCAGGCGAGATGGCATTTCGCGGCGACATAAAACGCCGAAGCCGAAGCCGAAGCCGTGATAAGTGCGTTCACCCAACCAACCCAACGAAGTGCAGCAGACTTTTTCGTTGCCCGCGAGTTCGACACTGCCTGATCCATTCGATGAGGATAGCGAGCTGTTCGTCGCGGACCAGCTGTAACTACTTTCCTGATCTCACAATCGATCGGTTGATAGAGGAGCCGGCTTCGATATGAACACCCGATCAATCCCAGGACTCGATTGGTTCGCTAATCTCCGCTGGGTCTCGACATACATCTCGCCCGATGGCGCGCTTTAGGCATTGTTACTCACCCGGGCGGGTGGGCCTGAACTCTGTGGAGTCGACGGCGATCGTCGACGCGGCATCGATCCCGAGCAGGGGATACGAAATGGTGAACGTCACGATCCCACCGGGTTCGGGGCGCGGGCTTATGAAGTAAGTCGCGCCAGTCTCCGACTGGCTGCTGTAACCGCGGCCGCCGTACAACCAGGGTGTCGTAGGGTCGTCATCTTCTGGCGCCTGGGGTGGGGCGCAGGTCTTGTTGGTGACGATCTTGCCGCTCGGGAGAACCACTCCCAAGTAGACGCGGCCTATGTGCGTGGACTTGATCCGGTGGCTGACGTTCACCCGCTCGCCCAGGTAGGAGGCGTGCATCGTGGATTCTCGGGCGACTAGCTCGAACGTCACACCCGTCGGGTAGCCACGGATGTTTGCCAGTTCGAGTCGGACGTCGAGGTCAGGGTCCAGTGGGAACGGGATCGTATCGTTGGACTGGAAGAGAAGCTTTTGATCCTTCTTCGGCGGCTTGCGGAAGTCGGGGACGTCATGACGTTGAAGTTTGCGTTGTCGTTCTCTCGTGTGCAGATCCGCCAAACGATCGATATGGGCGGCGAGTTCCGTCGGCGGTTCCCCCACGAAGCCGAAGTTGAATCGCCGTGCCCCCGGGGTGGACTCGTCAAGCGGCCCCTCGGTCCAACGCATGGTCACATCCTGCCACCGAACCGCCGCTCCCAGTGGCATGTAGCTGGTGCCGTTGGTGCATCGTCCACCGGTCACCGTGTGACTCTCGGAATTATTTGGCACGGACGACTGAACCAGTCGGGTCCTGGCATTGTGCAGCGATTGTCGCCATCGCCGGTCCCGGATGTTTGTGAACTGAAGTTCATATCCTTACTCGACGCAGATGGGGACAAGGGATACGAGATGCCTTTTTTGCGGTCGGAAAGTGTGCTGGCCAGGTGATTTCGGTGAGACGGTGCGATAACCGAAATTATCGTCACCGGCCGCGCACAAATCTCGAGTGAGCCAGGAAAAGGCTCCGGCACCGAATTTCAGTGGGCATGGAGGGATGAATTATGTGACTAGGCCTCGCGTATCGGATGCCAGGTAACGTCCCTGAGGTGGCTACAGATCCGGCAAGGTCGTGGTGGGAGCACTCGTCTGAAAGGAGTTAGTCGCGAGCGGAACAACCGCGCCATGATGCTCGCCCGCCAACGCGAACAAACCGAGCAGCAGAAGCAACGCGACCGCGGAATGGAACGCTGACCGGGGACCGCAGTGGCCACGAGAAACGAGAGCCCGTTTCGATCTGCGGAGCGCACCCCGCGGCTCTCCATCGCCGGTATCGGCAGTCTCGTTCGAGGCAGACACAGCGTTCCTTGACGCGGCCCGCGTGTATCGATAATGCCTGGTCAACGTGCAAAAATTGGTGTTCTGCACCCAGATTTTGCACTGTGGACGCTTTAGGTCATGTGCGCCTGTCGTCGCAGTGGCCCAAAGTGGCCAACATTCGAATTGAGTATTTAGTGCCCCGCTGTCCGATATCTTTGTCGAGTGGTTGCGTCCTGTGGCCGCACCGCCGCGTGCGGACACTACCTGGAAAGGCGCACCACCATGACTGTCACCGCACGACCACACCCACCCCGACGGCGGTCCCGGGCGGCCGCAGCATTCGGCGCCGGCACTCTTGCCGTCACCATGATCCTCGGTGGTGTGGTCGGGACCGCGGCCGCGGACACCACCAAACTCGCCGACGTCACCGTCGGCTCGACTCCGGTCGGGGTGGCGATCACCCCCGACGGCACCCGCGCCTACGTCACCAACCAGAACGGCAAATCGGTGTCGGTGCTCGACATCACCACCACACCCCCCACCAAACTCACCCCCGACGTCACCGTCGGCACGACTCCGGTCGGGGTGGCGATCACCCCCGACGGCACCCGCGCCTACGTCACCAACCAGGGCAGCAACTCGGTGTCGGTGCTCGACATCACCACCACACCCCCCACCAAACTCACCCCCGACGTCACCGTCGGCACGACTCCGTTCGGGGTGGCGATCACCCCCGACGGCACCCGCGCCTACGTCACCAACCAGGGCAGCAACTCGGTGTCGGTGCTCGACACCACCACCACACCCCCCACCAAACTCACTCCCGACGTCACCGTCGGCACGACTCCGTTCGGGGTGGCGATCACCCCCGACGGCACCCGCGCCTACGTCGCCAATTACGGCAGCAAATCGGTGTCGGTGCTCGACACCACCACCACACCCCCCACCAAACTCACTCCCGACGTCACCGTCGGCACGACTCCGCGGGCGGTGGCGATCACCCCCGACGGCACCCGCGCCTACGTCGCCAACCTGGGCAGCAACTCGGTGTCGGTGCTCGCAATCGGAAAGGATGCCCCCACCCTGGCCGGGGTACCGCCCGCCGGTGTCGTCGGTGCGCCCTACAGTCACACCTTCGCGACCACCGGAAACCCCACACCCACTGTCACCGTCACCACCGGAACCCTCCCCACCGGACTCACCCTCAGTGGCGCCGGTGTCCTGACCGGAACCCCCACCGCCACCGGATCGTTCCCGTTCACGGTCACTGCCGCCAACGGCATCGGAACCCCCGCAACCCTCGACATCACTCTCACCGTCACCGCGGCACCCGCAGCACCGACGTTCACGGACACCACGGCAGTGCAGTTGGACGGTGTCGTCGGAACCGAACTCACCCGAGAATTCACCGCCACCGGTAATCCGGCACCGACCGTTACGGTGGTCGATCCGGCGCTGCTGCCAGCCGGGATGACGTTCACCAACGGTGTCCTGTCCGGGGCACCGACCACGCCCGGGGTCTACCCGTTCACGCTGAAAGCTGTCAGTAGTACCGCCCCGGATGCCACCTTGGAGGTGACCGTCACCGTTGTCGCGGCGCCCGCGGTTCCGGCATTCGTCGACGCCGGCCCGGTCACCGTGAACGGTATCGCCGGAACCGCCCTGACCCACACCTTCGCGGTCACCGGTAACCCGGCACCGACTCTCACCGCCACGGGACTGCCCACCGGATTGACCCTCGGTGACACCGGCGTCCTGACCGGAACACCCAGTGTCGCAGGATCGTTCCCGTTCACGATCACTGCGGACAACGGTGTCGGAACCCCCGCCACCCTGACGGTCACCCTCGACGTTGCGGCGGCGCCGGCGGCTCCGATGTTCACCGACGCCGGACCCGTCACATTGAACGCTGTCACCGGAACCGTGTTGACTCGGGAGTTCACGGTCACCGGCAACCCGACACCGACCGTCACGGTGGTGGACCCGGCGAAGTTGCCTACCGGTATGACCTTCACCGACGGAGTGCTGTCCGGAACGCCGACGGCGGCGGGTACGTACACGTTCGTCCTTCAAGCTGCTAACGGTGTCGATCCTGATCTGACGCTTACCGTCACCGTCAAGGTCACCGACACTCCGGGAACTCCGGGGGGCAACCTATTCGGATCGCTCGAGCAGATCTTCGGATTCGGCAGCTGATCTTTCCGCCCGTGCGGACTTGATCGTGTGCACATCCTGACGACGTTGCCTCCGCCCCATTTCGTGTTCGTGGGGGCGGAGGCAACGTCGTTTCGGGGACTTCTCTCACCAGCTAGTGCCTCAGAACCGGCACACGGCAGCTTCGACAAGGAATACCCATTCTGATGTGGTGGTCGCACTGAACGCACAAGCGAGCCAGCGACCACCACGTGTTCGCTTCCTGGCGTTTGCTGCCGGTGGGTCGGCTTTTCGTGTAGGTCAAACGCCCGATAGCGCACCTTCCGACGCTGCCACGTTCCCCGCAGAAAACCACGCCACATTCAGCCGAAAGTCACAGCTCGCCGCATCCCTGAACCTCGCTACGGAGGGCCAGTGCCGCACCGTCAACTCTGCGATAGATTCCAAGGGTGAAACAGACCGGGACCGCTGTTGTCGATCACCATCAGTTCGTCGTCGGATCACAGACAGCCGAGACGTACGAACCGTCGGAAACTGGCAGTGTGATCGAGGTAGGCCCAAACTTTGTCACCATCATGACCGGGATCGCGTACGGCCCAGTCTCATTGACCATCGAGGTATTGGACGACGAGCCTGGCGAGCTTGATCCTTCTTCCGCCGAATGGGAGGTGGTGGAAGAAGCGACGGTCAAAATCAGCAAACCTGTCCGGGCCATCACCACGGATGGGGACCTGCTGCCGGACTTCGCGAAAGTCCCAATCACCAAGGGAATGCACACGTTCCGCGTATCGGGACGCGGCCGCGACCTCAACTGGGACCTCACCGTAACTGAAGCAATAGAATCATATTTGGTGCAGGTGTGGAAGGTGACTCAGCCCGCTGCCATGCGCAGACTTCACAAGACCGACACCGCCTGGAACGACGAGATCGTGACCCACCCAGTTCGGAACTTCTGGGATCCCGATCCGGCGGGCGATGCGACCCTCTACCTGAAGTACGGCTACGAGCAGATGGCGACGTGGGCCAAGGAAGAAGCAATCCGATGGGGTGGACGCCCACCCACGGACACACTCCGACGGCAGGGCTACGCGCAGGAATTCGCAGGTCACGACAGACTGCTCGTCGACGCCCTGGTCCGATGTCGAGCCCCGAAACTGCGCCGAATCGCGGCATGGTCTGCTCGTCGCGCGTACACGATCGCCGGCATCGCCGAGATCGAATGGATCCGCGCCGGACTCGACGCATTGGACAACGCCGATCCGTTGCCATACCCGTTCGACGATCACGCTGGTGCACATGTGTGGGAGGCATTTCAGTCCGAAACTCGTATCGAACTGTCGACGACAGATGACAACGGAGAGAGGAGAGCTTCGACTGCGCTTGTCGCCAGTCGCGCGTTGATCGACGCAAGCATGGAAGAACCACTCTCAGCTGTGTTCAACGGACTGCGGACCGCCGCACTCGCCGACGAATCCGACTATCTGCAACTCATTGCCGACCTGCGCCGCGAATTCTTTCCGAAGTTGGCTCCAGCAGACCAGTACGAGCGCTGGATCGGTCACAGCCTGTAACGGCGCGTACCAGTTTTAGAGAAGCAATACATCTCGGCGGCGAAAAGGAAGAAACATGCCATGAACCGTGCCGGGTTTGATGCCGCATCCGTTTTTGTGAAGGATGCAGATCATGCCCAAGCGTTACCCACCCGAGCAACGTGAGCGAGCCGTCAGGATGGTCCTCGACCACCTCGACGAATACCGGTCCGTTTACTCTGCATGTCAGGTGATAGGCCCAAAACTCGGTATTGGTGCCGAATCGCTGCGGAACTGGACCAAGCAAGCCCAGATTGATGCCAACCAAGTTCCCGGTGCTACTTCTGCGGAACAGCAACGCATCAAAGATCTCGAGCGTGAGAACCGAGAACTCAAGGAAGCCAACGAAATTCTGAAGTCGGCATCGATTTTCTTCGCGAGGGAACTCGACCCTCGCCGCCGCTGATAGTCCAGTTCATCGACAACATGCGTGCACAAAATTTCAGGGTCGAGTCGATCTGCAGAGTGCTCACCGCACAAGGAATTCAGGTCGCACCACGCACGTACCGCAACTGGAAAACCGCAGCACCATCTGCACGGACGATCACCGACGCCCACCTCACCGAGGAACTGCGGGCCACGATCGGCACTGCCGAAGGGCTCTACGGCCGACGAAAGATGACTGCTCTCCTGCGCCGCAAAGGCCACCACGTCGCGGCCTGCACCATCGACCGCTTGATGCGCGACGAAGGACTGAACGGGGTGGTCAGAGGCCGGCAGCACCGAACCACGATTCCCGGCGGCAAGGACAGTCGCCGGGCACCCGACCTGCTCGATCGGGACTTCACCGCCGACGCACCGAACCGAACATGGGTTACCGATTTCACCTATTGCCGAACGTGGGCCGGGTTCGTCTACGTCGCATTCGTGATCGACTGCTTCTCCCGGGCAATCGTCGGCTGGCATGCCTCGACAGTGAAGGACACGGCTATGGTCACCACGGCATTGAAGATGGCATTGTGGCGACGCGATCACGGTGGACACCGGGTCAGGGATGGGCTGATCCACCACAGCGATGCCGGCAGCCAGTACACATCAATTTCCTTCGCGGAAACGCTTGCGTTGGAAGGGATTGCAGCTTCAATTGGAAGCGTCGGCGACGCCTACGACAACGCCCTTGCGGAGTCGACAATCGGACTGTTCAAGACAGAAGCAGTTTCCAAGAGCAGTCCGTTTCTGCAAGGGGCGATCAAGACGATCGACGACATCGAATTCGCGACGATGGAATTAGGTGGATTGGTTCAATACCCGCCGCCTGCACAGCACCTTGGACTACGTCACTCCCGACGAGTTCGAGGCCATCTATTACTCTGAATTATCGATTCTCCAGCCGGAGATGTCGCCAGCATAGGAGCGGCAAGAAACCCGGCACGGTTCAAGAAGCAGAGTCCCGAGGGCCAGCAGGATCAGCAGATTGGTGAGTGCGTCCACTCTGTGACCCGCACCGGGCCACCAATCGATCACGGCGAAAAACGATGCCGAGGGACAAGACGAGAGTGCATACAGCTGTCAACATTCCCGGTGGTCGGTGACGGGTGGGAAGTTGGATTGATGACATGACCGACCGTACCGCAGGTTTCTGTTACTGATATATGGCGAGCGATGAACCTGGTCATTGCAAATCGTCCGTTTTTCCGATGATCAAAACGCACACCGACACCCGCAGGAAGCCACTCAGGCGAACTTTCCGAAGTGGGCCCGGTGCTGGGTTCCGAGTGGATGACAGGCTCAAGGAAGAAAGGTCGAGACGTTGACGCATGAGTCGACGGTTTACTAATGCCAGTTCAGAGGATGCTCGCGCAATTTCTTCTCGCGAGAGTCGCGAATGAATGGTTGATAATAGCGATTCCTCCGGCGATAGTCAGGAGGAATGCGGCGATCTTGGGGACCGGAGTGGGTTCGAAGGTCAGAGCGATGATGCCGGCGCTGATGTAGAGGACGGCACCCACGACCAGGAATGGGTCACCTGATGTTTCGGCGCCGGTGACCAGACGCCTGACTGCCCGAGCTCCCAGAAAAATGAAGGTAATGATGACGAAGACCCATACGTTGCTGAACATGATTTCCCCATGTGTTCTGTTGGATGTAGAGACAGGTCATCGAACTTCAAGTTTCGCACTGATCTTGGACAGGTACCGCAAGCAGGTAAGAGTGGAGTCGGCAGGAGGGGAGTCAAGCAGGCTTTGTCCCATCGGGGTGTGTCAGGACCCTCGCCGACCCCGACGCGTTCTCGCCGATCCGTGTATAGCCGGCGCACTTTGCATAACTTATGCACTACTTGGTGTTGTCTCTCATTCGGCCGTTACCGAGGCATTGAACGGGTGAGACAAGTCCCCGAGACGACGTTGCCTCCGCTCCAGAGGGCGGAGGCAGCGTGGTCAATATGTCGAGACGGGTCAGAACGCTCAGCTTCCGAAGATCGCTCCGACGGATCCGAGGGATCCGGTCGCGGGCGGGTCGACCACTAGTGCAGCGGTGGCAGTGAGGGTGGCGGGGGTGCCGACACCATTGTCCGCAGTGATCGTGACGGGGAGCGATCCTGCAACAACTGGTGTTCCGGTCAGGACACTGGCCAGGCTGAGGGTGAGGTCCGCCTGCTCGCCCAGGTAATCGGGCAGGAACAGGAACGCGAACTTTCCACGCTCGGCAGCCGGGGTGTAGCGCACCTGAGCGTCGAAGCTGGTGTAGTTCGCGGGTCGACCCCGGGCGCTCTCTAGGCGGAACTCTGCGAGCCATAATCATTGCCGAGGTGCATCCCGAGGATCATCTGTTTGCCGACTGTCATGTTGCCCTCGTCGTTCGCTGTGTGCAGAGCGGGTCAGTGGTGGGCGGCGCGGTTTGTCGCGACAATGTCCTCGTGCGAGGGCATCTCGGTCAGTGCGCCGAAGTTTTCCATCAAGCGATCGCGCGTCACCGGGGCTTTGTCCTTCTCCGCTGCAGCGAGAGCCTGGCCGAGCTCCTCGATGCCCAGTTCGGTGCAGTACGCCGGAGTTCCGGGCTGCTGTCGCCACGACTCCGCGAGCAGGCCGGCGTCATAGGCGTCGAAACCGCTGTCGTCGACGAGCTGCATCACCGTCGCACGCGCCTGCGCGGAGTCGCCTGCGACCGGGATCGCGATCCGGTCGGGGCTACCGGCAGGCTTCCCCATGCTTCGCTGTGTCTCGGCCAAGGCCGCGTTCCAGGCCTTCACGATCGGGCGTCCCAGCTGTTCCTGGCTCCACAGGCTCTCGACCTGTCCGTCGACGACGGCCTGGATGTGCCCGTTCATGGCGGGGTAGTAGTTCGAGGTGTCGACGACCACGGTGCTCGCGGGCGTAGTCGCGATAAGTTCTTTGAGCTGGGGGTGCACGCCAAACGGAATCGCCACGATGACAACGTCCTGGTCCTTCGTCGCGGCGGTGAGTTCAACCGGCTGCGCACCCGCCGCGGTCACTTCGGTAGTCACGCTTTCCGGCCCTCGTGCATCCGCGATGTGCACGTCGTGCCCGGCTTCACTGAGTGACGTGCGATGTTGCCGCCGATTGCTCCGGCGCCGATAACAGATACCTTCATGGGTTTTTTCTTTCGTTCGTGTGGAGCGCAGCCTTGAGGGTTGCGTTCTGGGTAAGGGATCACGGGCGGGCTTGCTGTTCCGTGCACCAACCAGCAGAATTGATGTACGCGATGCCCTGTACATCAACTATAGGTGATGTACGCGCAAAGCGGTACATCATTTCTGTGAGGGTTAGGATACAAACCATGGCGAGTCGCTTGGCAAACCCGTTGACTATCCCTGACGAGGACGAGCTGGATCTCTTCGAAGTGATGTCAGCCCTCACCGACCCGGTACGCAGGGCGATCGTCTTGCAGCTCGCGGAGGAACCGGGACGGGCGTGCAGCGACACGGACTATGGTGTCTCCAAATCCGCCCTCACCCGGCACTGGCGCGTCCTCCGCGAGTCGGGGCTCATCAAGCAGGAGGCGCAAGGTAACAGGCACCGGAACTGGCTCCGGCGCGAAGAGCTCGATCGACGCTTCCCTGGGTTACTCACACTCGTTCTCGACGAGTCCTCGAACAGCGCAACAGCGTTCTAGCTGCTGAACCTGGCTCGCCAGGCATCAGGCCGGCAAACGTGCTCCGTAGTCACCTACCTGGTGCCGGAAGTGTTCGACAGTCCATCGCTTAACAGGCGGTGGGGGTGCCATTGGTGCGGTGCGGTCACGGAAAGCAACCACGAGAATGAAACATAACGGACACTCGCCTTGATGAATGAACTTCGGTGGCGATTGGTCGCGGTGGAGCCTGTCTCGGAATCGGCCATGGTCTCAACAGGTCAACGCATCACCGACCATAGTTGAGTCAGTTTCACGAAGTTGGCGAAACGCGTAGGGGACCACTGTTTCTGTCAACAAGAATGAGGCAGCAGTGCCTCAATTTCGGGTGCTCGTTAGGCTCATCTGGGGATCTACCAAGGGTGTTAACGTAGCTCGCCAGGAAAATGCCGCTTCAGAATCGAGGAGCATCCGTTGTTCACGTCTAGCCTGAACCCGCGACAGTACGAGAAGTTGCATGGCATATTTCTGGCGATGTGCGGCGTGGCCGCGTCCACTGGCGTGGCCCTGCTGGCCAGCGCTTTTTTCGATTACGCCAGAGGCGTCGACGGTGCTGTCACTATGTTCGCACTGTCAGTCGGCGCAGTGAGCTCCGGCATTCTGGAAAAGTTGTCACGAAGTCGACATAGTACCGGTGTGCCGATCGCCTTCCTGATCATGAACTTTGCCCTCACGGCAGTGGGTGTCTGGATCCTGACGGATCTCATCCCTCGCTGAATCGAAGAAGCGTCAGACGCCGCGGCGCGATGTCGCATTCGACGCGAATCTCATGACGCAAGCGATCGGGAACTCTACTGGCGCAATACTTCACGATCCGGGCGACATCGAGTTCGGGAAGTCCGGTAGCAGCCATGCCCACCATCATGCCAACCGCCGTTATGGCCGGCCTTGCTATCCGACTGCGGAGGAACCGAGCGCCTGTTCTTCTCGTTGTCGTGGACTATCCCAGTCGAGCACCCGACGAGGCCGATCGTTAAGTCGGGCCACGATCACATTCAGGTCCTCCTGGCTGAAAGTACGCAGGTCAGCGTTCTTGCGCAGGTACTGCCGCAGCAACCCGTTCGCGTTTTCGTTCGTCCCGCGTTGCCACGGATGATGCGGGGCACAAAAGTAGACGGGCATGTCGAGGGCTGCGGTGATGCGCTCGTGTTCGGCCATTTCCCGTCCCCGATCCCAGGTCAACGAACGACGCAGATACGTAGGTAGCCGGCCTAGATAGGCAATCAGCGCATCCGCGACCGCCTCGGCCCGGTACCCGTCCGGCAATGCCACCACATGCGTGACGCGGGATTGTCGATCTACCAGCGTCGCGACCGCTGACGGGCGGGTGCCGGTCACCCTCCAGGTGCCGGGGCTCACTACGATCGTTTGCCGCAGCTCCTCGAAGATCGATCGAGACCATATTTCGTATCCGCCCACGACCGTGTGAGCGTTTCTTCCCTCGTGGCCGACGTATCGGCCGATCGGTACGCAGTTCGTGAAATACAGTGCTGTCGAATACTTTCCGCGACGGTATGTAGAGGCCACGGTAGATCGTCTCATGCGAGACCCACATCGACGGCTCCGCCGGGTACTCGCGTCGAAGCCAGGCCGAGATCTGTTGCGGCGACCACTGCTCATGCAGCTTCGCTGTGATGGTTTCCCGCAAAATCGGCCGGGTGCACAGGATCGACATTTTGGGGCGGCGAGCGCGGGCATACGCCGCTGCATCCGCGTCCATCGCCCGGTAGTTCTCCCGCCCGCCGTTGCGGGCGATCTCGCGTGCAATCGTGGACGGGGATCTTCCGAGTGTCTCGGCGATCGTCCGAGCACTGTCACCTGCGGCGATTCCACGGGATATTTCTTCGCGCTCAGCTGCGGTGATGTGGTCATCTCTCCGAGTTCGTGGGACCGGTCGGATGCCGCCGGACTCACGTAGGAAACGGCGAATTCGGGGCATCGTTTCTCCGAGGATCCGCTCGATTCCTCGTATCGATTCTCCACGGCGGTGAAGATCCCAGATCAGGTTCTGCTGCTCCACAGTGAATCCCAATGCCTTGCTGCCCATCCGTGCCTCCACGATCACGCATCGTCTCATCAGTTGTGATGCGTTGACCGGTTGAGACCAAGGCCGATTCTGAGGCGCCGAAAGCTGGGACACCGTGTGAGCGAAGAAGCAAGTTCAGATCACCAGTCGAGGATCATCCCCCGGTAGAAAATGGTTCCGGAGCGAAATCGACTGCAACCGTTGCGGAATCGCAATGTGTCTCAGAAACCTGTCTCACCTTCTCCGGCGCCTACTTGAGTGTGTCTGACGTTTCTGAGACAGTCTTCCCCTTGTATGCGCTGTACTTGGATATCGTCCTCGCTGTGATCGAGAAATGGTCGCGGTGGTGACCTATTTCAGGTGGCGGTAGAGGGTGGTGCGTCCGACGCCGATGATTTCGGCGATGTCGGTCAGGTGCATGCCGTTCTCCCGCATCCTTTGTGCCTGTGCGAGTTTCGTCGATGTCATCTTCGGTGGCCGGCCCCCGGTGCGACCTCGGGCCCGGGCCGCGGCGAGACCGACCTGGGTCCTCTCCTGTGACTCTCGGAATTATTTGGTACGTTTTTCACGGAATTATTTGGCACGGACGACTGAACCAGTCGAGTCCTGGCATTTCCCGAAGGGAAGCCCGTGAATCTCGAAGAGCAATGGAACCGAGTAACAGAATGGTGCGCTACACATGCACCTTTGACCGCCGCAAGTATTCGTCCCGGGGCGAGCCTGGATGAAATACGCGTAGTGGAGAATTCACTTGATATCGCGTGGCCCGGGGAGCTGGTGGAGTTCTACCAGCTACAGAACGGACAGAGCAGTTGGAATCCCGGAAGCGATTTTTTTGCCGGGACCATCTTTCCCAGTAAAGACCTTCTATCTTTGCCGGATATCCTGCAACTCAGGGAAACCATGCTGGAAGCATGGAAAACAATCGAAATCAGTCCTGGCTTCGACACACTCGCCAGCAACGCCCCGCAAGCAGGCACCGTGTCCTACACGTTTCATCCGCTTTACATCCCATTTGCCAGCCTCGACGATGTCCACTACGTCGTCGACTGCCGTCCCGGGCCGCAACACGGGTGTGTGATCGAGTATGCACATGAAAGCGTTGACGAGGGGGGCGTGGAATTCGAATCGGTTGCCTCACTGCTGGCCGCATTAGCTGACAGCTTGTATGCAGGAACCAAATTCGGGTTTTGGAAAGCAAGCGTCGAGGAAGGGCTTATCGATTGGAGTATTCCCTGATGATGGCGCTCTCTGAAAATGCTCAGGTCCGCTCACCGAAAATGCTCACCCTGCAGCGCTGATTACTGTAGCGGTTGACGGGTTCCCGTGACAGCTTTCCGGAGCTTTTCCGACCGCGCATTATGATCCCGCAACCGGTACGAATCCCCCTCCAGATCAAGCACCACCGACCGATGCAACAACCTGTCCAGCATCGCCGCAGCGACAGTGTCGTCACCGAGAACCGCACCCCACGATCCGACGCCACGATTGCTGGTGATCACGATGGACGTCTTCATATACCGTTGCGAGACAACCTGAAACAACGCCGACGCAGCCTCACCCGGCAACGGGAGGTAGCCAAGTTCGTCAATGACGAGCAACGTCGGGCCGGCAAAGAATCGCATCGTCGTCGCCCACCTACCTTCGATCGCAGCCCGATGACACCGAGCAGCAAGATCGGCTGCAGTAGTGAAATACGTCCGATACCCCGCATACGCAGCAGCCCGCGCCAACCCGACCGACAGATGCGTCTTTCCGACCCCAGGCGGTCCGATCAACAAAATGTTCGTCGCAGTCTCCAGATAACGGCAGGTCGCAAGCTCGGCAATCAACTTCCGATCGACACCGACCGCATTGTCGAAGTCGAAATCCTCGAGCGTGGCCGGGGTCGGCAGACACGCGAACCTCAACCTACCCGTCAACCGCCTCGCTTCGGTGGCCTCGACCTCGATCGAGAGCAACCGCTCCAGCGCCGCTGTCATCGTCAAGTTCTCCGCCGCCGCCTGATCAAGCACCGCCGGTAACGCTTCGGCGGCGTCCGAGAGTTTGAGGACCGCGAGATGCCCACGCAATTGTTGATACACACTTGCCGCGTCCGCGGTGTTCGGCGTCGGCAGTGCATCAGTGTTCGGGATACCGGTCATGTGAGGGTGTTCCTTCCCTTGGCGGCCCGCTCGTAGGCGGCCATGTCGATGACATCGGAACGTGGTGCTGCCGTACCCTTCTCGGACTGTCCGTCACCCTCCCTGACTAGATGAGAATCGTTGCGCCGCAATACTTGCGCGGCGGCAACCGCGTCGGCACCGGGTGGGATCCGTTCCTTGCGGCGGTGCGGTCTTCCTGTGTTGGCGCCCGCCATCGCTGCTGTTTCGAGAGCCAGGACATGCCCGCTGTCGCGGACGACCGTGCCGGTGCCGTCGCTGGCCACGAGGTGCCGCGCGACCGTGATACCGGAGGTTGTGACGATGTCGAGATGGTGGCCACCGACCGGTTGGGTGACGGTGACCTGCGCCGATGCCAACTCCGGTGGTACCGAATATTGATTGCCTCGGTAGGAGACCAATGCTTGTCTCGAGGCGGTGCGGGTTTCGCCGAGGAACACCGGATGCGCAGTCGCCGGAACCTGTTGCAACGGTTCGGCCGCTGCCAGGGCGGCGACCGTGGACATGCCATCACCGCAGCGCCGGGGGCGGGCGTCGCCGATCGTGGCGCAAAAGTCGTCGAGATGCGCTTGCGCCTGCTCGACCGACATATCCGGCAGTGACCGCCACCACCGTTGCGCGGCAGTATGATTCGCTTTCTCTACGACACCTTTACGGTTTCCGCGACGCGGCGGGCAAATCGCGACCGACACCCCGTAGTGCTTCGCGACGCCGGCGAAGCTCGCCGTCACACGACCCGAGTCGGGATGGCAGACTGTGGCCATCCGGTCGAACCGCCACACCGCGGTGATACCGCCGAGGGCGCGCACGACCCGGTCCAGTCCGTCGACGAGGTGTGGTTGGTCCATCGACGGGGTCAGTACGGCTCTCCACTTGCCCGAATGTGCGAGTGCACCGACCCACAGGTGCGCGGTTTTGCCCCAACTCCACGCTGTCGGTGGGTTCGGGAGATCGACGTAGTCCCATTGTGTTTCCTCGCCCGGCGGGTGCTCGATGACCGCGTTCGCTCGATTGGTTGCGGTGCTGCAGGACAAGCAGATTGGGCGCAAATTCTGTTGTCGAATTTTGCGGGTCAACGTCTGATAGGAGAGCAGGAATCCGAGTTCGACGAGTTCGTCGAACAGGGTTATCGCCCACAGATGGGGGTCTTGGAGTAGTCGGGCGCGGATGTAGTCGACGAATTTTTCGAACGGGTCGGGTGTGGTTGTGGTGCGGACACCGGGGGTGGTGGTGCCGTTGAGGTAGTTGCGGACGGTTCTGCGGTTTTTGCCGGTGTGTCGGGCGATTGCCGAGATCGACATGCCCCGTTTTTTCAGTGCGTGTATCTCCATGTCTTCTTCCCATGTAAGCATGAGAGTGCGGGTCTCCTTCGGATTGCTGGTGCGTGGTCAGAGACCACCAGCATCGAAGGAGATCCGCTCTCATTGGCGGAGCCACACGGGTGAGCATTTTGGTTGATCGGAAGTGAGCACTTTCGCTGAGCGCCATCACTGACATCTGACACGTACGGGACGGGGGTGCGGCCGCCGTAGCGACCACACCCCCGAAGCCTGTCTAGTCAATCGATGGTTACTGATAAATCGATCAGAAGCTGTATATCGTGACTATCCATGAGACAAAGCCCTGGACAGATCGCGGTAGCAGCAGTGGCAGCTGCGGGAACGCTGATCCTGACAGGCTGCGTGACCAACACTGACGTGCCGACAACCTTCACCGCCACAGTGACAGTCACTGGCGACGCGGATCAAACATCGGTGGAATCCGGCGAATGCACCATCGCAGGGAATCGTGTCGCTCCCAACGACCAACTAAACATTTTCGGCGACAGTGGCGCCGGATCCACCAGGTCGATACTCGAAACCGAGACCATCGACCAGAATCCAGACGGCACCGGTACCTGCACGTACAGCTCGCACTTCGATGCTATCCCTGCGAACCAGAGAAGCTACGACCTTTACCTGCACGAAGGCTTTGCTCAGCAGTCCTTCACTTCTGACGAACTCAAGAACGGTGCTACCTACGTCCTGCACAGCTCTACTTTCGACAGCGGCACAGGCAAATGACGTGCAGGGCACTGGGGAACTCGCTGAAGGCTGTCGAAGCAGATTCGGAGAAGAATCCTGAACCTGACCGCCAGGCGCCACTCGTTTGCATAATTATGCGCTTCTTCGGGTCGTCTCTCATTCGATCTTGGTCTCAACAGGTCAACGCATCACAACTGGTGAGATGATGCGTTGACCTGTTGAGACCAAGATCCATTTTCGGACACTGCCAGGGGTCACATCAGGCAAGGGCGGTCGATGTGACACCCGGAATTATTGGCTCTGTCAAAGAGTGAAGTAGTTCCTATCCGATTATGATGACTTTCAGTTTTCGCCAAAATCCGTGCGTTGCGGCGACCTTCTTGCTCCAGCTGACGTGGTAGTCATAGCTGGAATTGGTTGCACCTGCGTATCCGCGGGCGGCGATACCTTTGCCGACGGCAGTTTCCGGAGAATCGCCACCGAGCAGTGATGCCCCAGCACCGCCGTACATGGTCAAGTCCTCATGGCTGAGCTTTCGTGGCCGAGCATCCGAAGTCTTCTCGCCCTCTGCCTTGTATTTCTTGGACATCGCCATCAACCTCGCTTTCTTCCTCGAGTGTTTCACGGGCTGATTGCCTTTTGGTCTCGACACAGAGCGGTCCCGACATCGATCCCGCCGTCGAGTTCGCGATCAGCATCGTGATTGTAGGAAACTCACAAACGATTGCAGTGTCTCGCGATCGATCGTTTCTCGGAAACTCCCGGACCCATATGGGCAGGGACACAAGACCTTTCGTTACGGAATCGTTGAGTGTCGCAAAACCCGTCCGAAAACCTTTTGTCGCGCAATACTTCCTGTCGTCGAGTTCTGGAACACTGTGCCCTTGTGCGCGCAGTTCGCCCTTGTACGCACACTTCTGGGTGTGACTCTCGGAATTATTTGGCAGGGTTTCGACGGAATTATTGGCCACGGAGTGCTCGACAAATTCGGTCGACAGTAGACGTGACGGATCGACTGACGGGGCGAGATCAGAGTGTCGGGAGCAGTCCGGCTTCCCGTTCGGTACGGGCCAACTCGATGTTCGCGTACAACGCCGATCGCTTCAAACCTGTGTTCCAGCAGAGTGTTTCGATCTTGAACTGCCCGGTCTCATACGTCTGCAATAAGTACGCACGCTCTTCTGGCGTAAGCTTGTGCTGCCGGCCCTTCATCTTGCCGGCCGCCGCAGCCGCCGCAACAGCATCCTTCGTCCTCGACCGGATCAGGTCTGACTCGAATTCGGCCATCAGCCCGAGGACGCCGATGAACATTTTGCCCATCGGATCGGTCGGGTCGTAAATCTTCCCGTCGATCGACAACGCCACCCCCTTGCCCGCTAGTCGCCCCACCGTCTCGTGAAGGTCCTTCGCCGATCGGGAGAGTCGATCGAGTTTGGTCACACAGAAGACGTCGCCTTCGCGGGCAGCGTTGATCGCGTTGTCGAGTCCGGGCCGCTGAGTCTGCCGGCCACTGATTCCGTGATCGACATAAACCCGGTCTCGATCGACGCCCTCCTTGGCGAGAAGCTCGACCTGAATCGACGAATCTTGAGCCGCAGTACTGACCCGTGCGTAGCCGATCTTCATTCCACTCCCGATTTTCGCCGTTCACGACGTCCTGCACACGAATCGTCCACTGGAAACTATGCCATACCGGATTATTTCAACGGACAGCAAAATGGACGGAACGCGCCGAATTTTCCCCAGGTGAATCGCACACAGGAGCGTGTTTGAGATCGTCCGGTATGACGATGGTCAAAACGCACACCGAAACCCGCAGGAGGGCGCTGAGTGGGTCCTTGTTGAGTCGGTTCGCTTGTGTTCTCACTCGACACTCTTGCTCGGCGGTAATTTGCTCCGTCTGAAGAGCTGGCTCACTTCCATCGAGGCGCGGCCGCAACCAGTAGCAATCAAAGTCAACGCCCAAACGGCGATATCCACTGCAGTTCTTATTGACGTGACTATCAGAGTTTTGTTCACCTTCAAATGCCTTTCCTCAGTGTCACCATAAAATTCAGATTGCTCTGTGGTGTGTGGTTTCCGTCCGGGACAGCTTTGTGCTGGACTGTGGTATGCGATGGTTGACAGCTCAGGACGTAGCCACACGGATTGCAGAACTACACGGCAGTGAACTATCCGCAGTGAAAGCGGACATGGAGCGCAGTGTGACCGCCGGTCGCCTGAACGATATGTACTACAGCTCCGTGTTCACCAGCGTTCTCGACGACAGCGTGAACGTACGCATATTCGCATCGCTGCGTGACCCCCGAAAGTTCGGAACCTTCGATCCTGAGATCGACAGCGCGATGATTGTGGTGACCGTCCGCTTCGAAGTTCCCTTCAGCGATCCGTCGAACCCTGTACGGCATCGCCATGGTGTGCGCGGAGCAGACATAGAGTATGAAGGCTGGGCGCGAGCGCTGCTTGGTGATTACTGGTCGGATTACGCGTATCGAATTGATTCTTTCACTGCAATCACCGCCGCGCACCCCGTCTTCTTTCTGGTATTCCTCGAACTTCCCGGCCGCCCATTCCTTGCGCCTGCGGACTTCCGATGGCGCCAGTTCGGGGCAGGAGGACCGATAGAACGAAGGAAACTGCCACCTTCTCCGACGAACCGCGAACTTGTCGGCTACCTACGCTCGAATGGCGATGTCACCCCGCTAAGTCCGAATGCAGGACCCCGTATCGAATCACAGTCGATCTGGCGGACACATTTTTACAAGGACGTTATCGAGCATGCGCTTGTCGAAATATCAGATGGAGAATTCAACTCCGATCCGGCACGGCCGGTCGAGATACTGAGTTCACTACTAAATCATGACGAAGCATCAATTGTCATTGACTACAAGATTCCGAGAAGACGAAATATTATGATTGGGTTCGAATTTGATCTAAATGAATTCTCAAAATCATGGAAGGCGGTAACGCCTCGTGTTGCCCTTGAAGGAACAAGTTTCCTTTGGTCTACCAGGTTCGATAATTTGGTTGCAGACCATGACGGCATCCGATGGATGAAAGTGGCACTGGACGGTGAGAGTGCAGTATGAGTAGCCTGAACCCCCACCGCCAGTTAAACTTCCCTCAATCTAGGCGGTCGTCCATATGTCCGGATCATTCCACCACTTCATGACTTGCGGCGGACAGAGTCCGTCGTACTTATCGCAGTAAGTCGTGATAATTCCGACGGCTTCATCCTCAGGGGTCAGATTGTCGCGATCAGGGCCAGTCATACTGGCAGGCCAGTCGTAGTAATAATCCATGATCTCCATTTCTGCGCCGGCCACTACCTTGTAAGGTCCTTCCTGTTCGGTGCATAGGTAAATATTATTAACCGTTTGACATTTCATTAGGTCGACGAGAGTGTTCCATAAAAGTGTCGATGTCTCCACTCCGGCCTGTTGACCGCTCCTGCCATCGCGATAACTTCGTCGACGCGCGTGCGTGCGCTCGCATCGGTAAACCGTGCCCGGCACACGAGATTGAACGTGTCATCGGCCAGCCCACTGTCGGCGAACACAAGATCGCCGCTGTCGAGCACACGAGCCCCAGCCACCGATGGATGGAGATGACTGGCGTGTGAAGCACAGTTGCTCTCCATCGCCTCTAAGATGTGGTTCACGCCGTAACTTTCGTCATACATGCCGATAATCCTACGAAATCATTGTGTACGATCTGGGCGACCTCACCACAGTGTCTTTGTCACGACGATTCCGGCGAAGGCGGAAGCGGAATCGAAGGTGAATCAGTTCGTTCGGATCCGGTGTCCGCTTTAGCGATGGTCAAAACGCACACCCAAACCCGCAGAAGGCGCTCAGAGCGTTCCGGTTCCGAGGAAGGTGGGCCGAACCCTGACGAAGGTATTTCGGTCGCGTCCGCACCAAATCCTGGCAGCAAATTGTGTTCCCTGGTGGACAATGAACGGATGCAGGGACATGGCAAGGAACTTCAGGTCGCAACAGACAAATTCGCCAACGCACTTCCGGTGGGTACTGAACTGGCAGCCGTTGCTGAACAGGTCTTGGCTGCTATTCAGTCCGAGATTGATGGCACGGAAGCTGAGATCCGAAAGTTCAGTGAGCCGGAGCATTCGGATCATGGTGGCGAACTTGCCGTAGTTTTCAGACGCGGGGCTCTCCGAGCGTTGACCGCGGATCGAAGTCGGTGGACAACGATAGTGAATACGCTTCGGCAAGTGCCGGATCGACCTATCGATGCTGACGGATTTGCCTACATACGAAAATCAAATTCTCTTGAACAAGAGGACATTTGATTTTGGATCGCATAATGCACTGTCTTGTGTGGCCGCGGTCAAAACGCCCACCCCAACCCGCAGGAACGATCTGAGCCCATCCAGATCCAGATTCAGCGAAGGCGATACTTGAGTGCGTGACTTAATGGTCCAGCTGGGCGAGATACTCGGTGAGCTGTCCGATCGGGGCCACAATCCCTGAAAGAATGGGTCCGAGACACAATCGCAGGATTCTGAAAATTACTACCAGTCACTGATATTTATAATGCAGAGGGCGCGCACCGACTATTGGTGCGCGCCCTCTGCATTCATATCTCTTCGTCATGCAGAGAAAGAGATCACCTGTCTATGTTACCAACGGGAATGAGAAACCCCGGTCGCAACATTACTAAGGTAGGCAAAAGTGTACGGCGAAATTGACGAACCGCAAACGGTTCCGCCCCAATCCCAGCAACCCATCGCAGTATAGGGGCCCGCGGCATACCCGGTTCGGCTACCCCAGATGCCATAATCGGTTCCTGTCCCGGCGAACTGGACATTGTAGGCCGTTCCATTCCAGCACGGCTGCTGCGGCGGCCCATAGCAGCCTCCCGGAACTACAGCTCTACTTTGCATCTCGGACCGCAATGCCGCGGCTTCCGGTGTCGCCCCCTCCGGGACGACGTCACCAGCAGTAACGCTGAGAACGGTGCCAGTCTCCACATCCATGAGAACGGATTTTACTGCTGATGACGCAAACAACTCTCGTTCCGTGGAACTCAAGGAACTGAGGCGGACATCATCGGATGCACCTGCCTTGGCCTGCGCAACCGCCGATTCCGTAACGCTCTGAACTGATGCAACGTCACTCGCATTTGCCGGCATAACTCCGAATGATACGAATCCGGCGACTGCAACGAAGCCCAACGTCTTTTTCAGTAATGACACTCGATCCTCCTTGACTACGAATTTTCGATCGAACTGGATTGAAAAAGATTATGTCAATGCTTGCGTTCTGCCAAGCGTTTTTAGGAAACTCGTACTTTAGTACTAGCCATGCAGAACGAAAAAATTTCTGTCCTGTTAGTCCGTGACGTACCGCATAAACGTTTGGCCCGTCGCATCTTTTCTTGCCGGATATTTCGGGAAGGATGTTCCCTGAGGGAAAGGCGAAAGGCTGGGTGATTTCAGGGTATTTCATTCCCGAGCAAGCGTGTGACGCGGGGACTATTAGTACGGTTCGGGCAGCCTGGGCAACTCCGACGGCTGCCTAAGCTTTGACGTCCTTGCGGATCATCGACGCCCAAAATTGACAACACCAAACATGTCGGGGCCTTGGGATAACTTCGATTCCGAGGCAGTCTCTACCTCGATCAACCTTCACCTAATCGCTCAAGACGGCGGCGTCCAAGCTATTTCCCTTGCCACGTACGGATCGTCGACCGTGTCGTGCTTACCGCTAGCGAGCTTCCGTCGAATCCGTCAGCCCTATATGGAGTTTCGGAGATCGCTATGACGTCAAATTTCGGTTCAAGGACGGAGATTCGTCGTCTTGGCCTGACTCCCCTCGCGACGAACGTCAACCGGTCCGAAGCTGGCCGGTCCAAGAACAGGACAATCCAGCGGGCTCGTAGCACTAAAGGTGGAACTCTGAGCAAACCGCTCCGGCGGTCTCCACATCCGGAATATGCTCAGAGGATTCGGCGTCAAACTCACCCCGGTACGTCCGCATCCAGCGTTCCTGGGAATGCATGGCCGGATAGTGAGATCTCCTTAGTCTCGCCGTGACCCGACTAGCGCCGCGCGCAGAATGCCAAATATTTTCGAGAGTCACACCACTAGCCACAGCCAGTTCATGCCTGACAAAGGTCCATTTTCGCCATGCGGCGAATCAGCCGGCCTGGACACGATCCGGCAGCGATGACCTCACCGTGCCAAATAATTCCGCGAAAGACGTGCCAAATAATTACGAAAGTCACAGATCAGGACCCAACACTGCAGACGGACGCGCTGACGTCCGCCGGCTGCTACAAGATCTGGACCGACGTCGCATCCGGCTCGAAAGACGACCGACCGCAACTGGCCGCAGTCATCGAACACCTTCGACCGGGCGACACCCTGGCCGTGTGGCGCCTCGACCGGCTCGGACGAAGCCTGCCGCACCTACTTGAAACCGTGGCCCGGCTCGAAGCGGACGGCATCGGGTTCACCTCACTTACCGAAGAGATCAACACCACCACACCTGGCGGCCGGCTGATCTTCACCATCTTTGCAGCACTTGCCGAATTTGAGCGAAATCTCCTGAGGGAAAGGACGTTTGCAGGTTTGGAAGCGGCGAAAAAGCAAGGACGAACCGGTGGCCGACCACCTGTGCTCGACGAGAAACAGAAGGCAATCGCCCGCAAGATGAAAGGTGCCGGCGTCTCCATGACCGCCATCGCCGACACCCTCGGAGTCGCCCGATCAACCCTGTACCGAAACGTCAGTTAGACGGTTGGTGCACAGCACTTCTGAACAGGGAATGTCAGAAGACGACTGCACGCGACACCTAAATCGCAGGTCACCGTGCAGTCGTCTTCTGAAACTGACAGGGTGACCACATGACCAGGTGTGGGAGTGTCCCGAAAACCCGTCCCATTGGTTTTGTCCCAGAACCAATCCTGTCGGTGAGTTCTGCAACACTGTCCCCTTGTGAGCGACTTGTTGGGCTACATCAGGGTTTCAACCACCGATCAGAACTGGGAATTACAGAGGGATGAACTGAACGAGGCCGGTTGTTTCCGGGTCTGGACGGACAAAGCGTCAGGTGCGATGACGGATCGGCCGGAACTGGCGGCGGTCACGGATGCCCTTCGTCCAGGGGACACGCTCGCTGTCTGGAGACGGAGACTCGACAGATTAGGTAGATCTCTAGCCTCGGGCTTTCACGGTAATACGCGGTAAACCCGTGTCACCAACAAAGATTGGTGCCCTTACCTGGGATAATTCGACTTGCGACAGTTGAAAAATTCCAGAAACAAGGAGCACCAATCTGGTGAGCA
>NZ_JALGQH010000051.1 GCF_022810305.1 Rhodococcus sp. ARC_M6 | reverse complement strand
GAGGAGATTCCGCTTGTTTCCGCGAGGTCGCGGTTCTGTACCACGGCACGGATCCGGCGGCCCATGGATGACTGCTTGAGTGCCAGCGACACCGCGATCACGGCGGCGATGGAGAGCACAAGAATGAAGATTCGGGTCCGGGGAACTATGGCGCCGAAGATTTCGACGCCACCCGAAAGCCAGGTCGGCGCTATGACATTGACGGCGGGTGCGCCGAAGATGTCGCGTGCCAGTTGTTGAAGGATCAGGCCGACGCCGAACGTCACCAGCAGCGTATCGAGTGGGCGGTGGTACATCCGCGACACCAGAACCACTTCCAGGAGGACACCCATCAGCCCGCCGACGACAAAACCGACCAGCAGAGAGACGATCAAAGATCCCGTGGCGTTGGAGATGACCTGCTGCACTACGTAGGCGGTGTACGAGCCGGCCATGATGAACTCGCCGTGCGCCATGTTGATGACGCCCATCTGCCCGAACGTCAGTGACAGTCCCAGCGCTGCCAACAACAGGATCGATCCGATACTCAAACCCGTGAACAGCTGTCCGATCATTACATCCATGACAGACGTTCCGCCTCTCTACCAGTCGGTTTCATTGCAGTCGGAACCTTCTACTTGCTGCTGCTACCCAGACCCGCGGCCCAGGGGTAGTTCTTCAGGTACGGATCGGGTTCGATTGGCTGTCCGGAATCCCAGACCGTGTAAATCAGTCCGTCGCTACGGATCTCGCCGATGCGTGCGGTTTTGGTGATGTGGTGGTTGTCGCCGTCGATGGTGACCAGGCCTTCGGGGGCGTCGAACGTGACTCCGTCGGCGTTGTCCTGAATATCCTTGACGGCAAAGGATTTAGCCTTCTCGACTGTGTTTTTCCAGAGGTAGACCGAGGTATAGGCGGCTTCCATCGGGTCCGACGTGGGCTTGTCCTGGCCGAACTTGGCCTTGTAGGCCGCGACGAACTTGTTGTTCTCCGGGCTGTCGATGGTCTGGTAGTAATTCCACGCTGTCAGTTGACCTTCGACGTTCTGCACGCCGATACCGCCCACTTCTTCTTCCGCGATGGAGACGGAGACTACGGGCATATCAGCGGGCTTCAATCCGACGTTGGTGTACTCGCGGAAGAAAGCGACGTTGGAATCGCCGTTGAGAGTGTTGAATACGGCGTCGGCGTCAGCCGTGCGCACCTTGTTGACGATGGTCGAGAAGTCGGTGGACCCAAGAGGGGTGTAGTCCTCGCCCTTGATCTCCATGCCGTTGGCTGCTGCGTACGCCTTGATGATGCGGTTGGCAGTCTGAGGGAAGACGTAGTCGCTACCAACGAGATACAGCGACTTGGCGCCCTTCTCCTTCAGGTAGTCCAATGCCGGAATGATCTGCTGATTTGTGGTGGCACCGGTGTAGAAGATGTTCTTGGAATCTTCCAGACCTTCGTACTGCACGGGGTAGTAGAGGAGTGAGTTGTTGTCCTCGAACACGGGAAGCATCGCCTTGCGGCTCGACGACGTCCAGCCGCCGAAAACTGCTGCGACGCAGTCGCTGCTGATAAGTTTCTCGGCCTTCTCGGCAAATACCGTCGGCTCGGATGCGCCGTCTTCGGCGACGATCTGAACCTTCTTGCCCAGCACGCCGCCGGAGTTGTTGATCTCTTGAACTGCCAAGGCGATCGAATCACGCACTGTCACTTCACTGATGGCCATCGTGCCGGACAGTGAGTTGAGGGAACCAACTTTGATCGTGTCACCCGCGGTATCGACACACGACGTTGTCGTTGTCTCACCCGTCGCGGTGTCGCTCGCTTTGCTTCCACAACCGGTGAGTACCAATCCGAGTGCGGCAAGTGCGGCCGGTGCGGCAAGGGTGCGCTTCGAGAAAGTTCGCATATACGTGGCCTTTCGTAGTCGAGGGCTCGGTGTTTCAAAGACACTGTGTGACGTGCTGTGTATCCAGATGTCGTATACGCCGTTGTATTCGTCGATTGCAGAGCGTAAGTAGAACTTGTTTCGGAAAGAATGACCGTCAGTCACCATCGTGTGTCCGACATGTCGATTTGATTTCGTGATTCTCACCGTGCAGGTCAGAGCGGTCGCGGTGTTAGCATCCTGGGTATTCGATCAAGCATTCGCTTGAAGATCTACATGTTGGAGGGGACTAGTCAGTGCGATCGACCCGACGAGAAGAGATACTCGCTCACGCAGCCAAGTTGTTCAGTGAGCGAGGGATTTCGGCAACCACGGTCCGAGATATCGCGGACGAGGTCGGAATCTTGTCGGGCAGCCTCTATCACTACTTCGATTCCAAGGACGCTATCGCGAACGAGATAGTCGTCCGCTTTCTCGATGACCTCAATGTTCGCTACGAATCGTCGATCGAATCCGGGGGATCGGCGCGCGAGCGGTTGGCGTCGATGGTTTCCGTCTCGTTTGCAACGGCGGTGGATCATCCGTATGCGACGGAGGTTTACCAGGGCGAGGCCATTCTCTCGTCTCAGCCGGATGACGCACCCATCACGATTGCTGTGCGGAAGGCTCACGACTACTGGCGCACGGCAATTGCCCGTGGACTGGCGGACGGGGAGTTTCGCGCCGACATCGATCCGGAACAATTCCACAGGCTCTTGCGAGAGTCGGTGTGGTCGACCGTTGCGCAGTACCGTCCGCAGTTGGCGGAGCGTGCCGACGAGCTCGAGCGCAATCTGATCACGGTGTTCTTGGACGGCTTTGCCGCACGCGGCGACGGCAGTGCGCCGGCGCCCCGGGTGCCGGCGGTGTCTGCCCCGGTGGATGTGCCGTCGGAGGTCAGTGAGGTGGCCGAACTTCGTTCGGACGTGGACGAACTGAAGTCCGCGATCCGCGACCTCGGCTCCGTTATTCGCGAACTTCAGGCCCAGCGACCTAGCTGATCACTGCCGGTTTCCGGCGGTTTTGACTATTTTTGTGACCCAGTGCATACTTCTGCCCAGAGCCGTAAATCAAGCGCTTGTTTGATTTACCAAATGCTGTTTGGACAGGAGTGGGATGTGAGACTCGGGAAGGCAATAGCCGTACTTGCGGTGGTCGTCCTCGGAACGGGTGCGTGCGCGTCTGCCGGGGTCATTCCGGAAGACGAGATCGTGATCGGCCTGGACGAGGATTCGACAGGTCCGGGAGCGTCGTACAGCACCATTGCCGGTCAGACGGTTCGAATGACGGTCGATCTGATCAACGACGCCGGCGGGATCAACGGCAAGCCCGTGCGCCTCGTCGTCGAAAATGACGAGAGCAGTCCCACCAAGACTCCGTCGATTATTCGGAAACTGGTGGATCAGGGTGCCAGCGCGGTCATCCTCGCGACCGGTAGTGGTTCTGTCCTGCAGGCGAAGTCGATTCTCGAGCAGTCGGAGATTCCGGCCATCGCGCCGGTTGTGCTCAGTGATGCATTTGCGTCTCCGCCGGGCAACGACTACTCGTTCATGATCCCGAATTCGCTGAAGCAGTATGCGCAGGTGTACTGCGGAGCATTCGAGAAGCTGGGCTACAAGTCGCTCGGAATCCTTGGTGATGCAAGCGCATCCATCGACGGAATCATCAAGACACTGCGACCGGATCTGGAAAAGTGTGCGAAGGTGACGGCCGTCGAAAAGGCCCCCGTCGATGCCGCTGACCTCACGGCGCAGGTATCCCGTCTCGTCGAAACCAAGCCTGACGCAATCCTTGTCGCCAGCATCGGTGGTCACTTCGAGATTCTCGCGCACAACACACTCTCGAAGATTGCACCCGAGACGCAGCGCTTCTCGCTCGCTTCGATCGGAAACCAGCCGGCTTCATGGGCTTTGGCAGATCCGAAGGCGCTCTCCGGCATGGTGTACATGGGATCTCTCAGTGCCGGTAACAAGCGAACTGCGGAACTCACCGACAAGGTCAAGGCTTTCAAGGGCGCCAACTACCAACTCACGGCGTACGACGCTCAGGCCTACGACGCAATGATGATGCTGGCGCAGGCAATCGAGATCGCCGGTGATCACAAGGACCGAACTGCGGTTCGTGATGCACTCCAACAGGTCTCGGGACTTCCGGCCACCTTCGGACAAGAAGGACTGACATTGTCCTTCAGTCCTGGTGATCATCTCGCGCCGGACAGCCTGTGCGGATTGGTGCTCATCGAGTTCGGCGACGACAACAAACCTGCCGGGCCGTGGGCTTCCTATCAGCCCCCGTGCGGATAATCGAGGAGCCTAGACATGGCAGACGCACAACTCTGGCTCGCAGCCATCGAGATCGGTGCCTTCTTCTCGCTGATCGCCTTGGGGATGTACCTCGTGGTGGTCGGCGCGGATTTCTTCAACTTCGCCATGGGCCCGTATGCCATGGCCGCAGCAATGGCGACCAGCTGGGTTGTCGTGAACCAGGGGTACCCACTCTGGTTGGCGATGCCGTTGGGAATTGCTGTAGCGGTCGGGCTTTCGGTGCTCACCGAAAAACTGGTGGTCAAGCAGGTTCAAAAGCGTTCCGGGCGAGGTGAACTGCCCGCATTGGTGGCCGTGACTGCTGTGCTGTTCGGTATTCAGCAGCTTGCGGGAACCGTCTTCGGACGTACACCGCTGCCCGGGCAGAAGATCTTCGACTTTGCCCCGGTCACCGTCCTCGGCGCCACCGTCGACAGCGCAACTATCGTCTTGATCGCCGGTACGGCACTGGTATTCCTCGGCGTCGGATTCTGGCTGAACCGCTCCACAGCGGGTCGACTTCTGCGCGCAGTGGGCGACAATCCTGATGCCGCTCGGGTACTCGGATTGCCGGTGGACCGTGTTCGGCTCATCGCGTTCACCCTGGCCGGCGTCATCGCCGCTATCGCCGGATTGCTGTTCGCGCCCAAAGCGGGTGTGCAGTTCACCAGCGGATTGTCGTGGACGCTGACGGCTTTCATCGCGCTGGTCATCGGTGGTACCGGACGTAGCTGGGCACCGCTCATCGGCGGCATGCTGCTGGGAATCGTCCAGGTATTTGCGCCGTACTACTTCGGTGCCAGCGCAGCTCAAACGGCGATCCTGCTGATCGCTCTGGTCTTCTTCGCCTTCCGCCCGGAAGGTCTGCTCTCGAGAAAGGTGCGCGTCTGATGGGTGCGATTACTACAGGTCGCGTGCCCCGGTCGCGAATGAGCCTGGGGAACGTCTCGCGTGAAGCCTTGATCACGGTGACTGTGGTTGCGGCAGTGCTTCTCTGGATGGGTCCGAGCCTCTACCGGCAGGACCTCATCTTCCTCGCCGCCACGTACTCGTTGATCGCTCTGGGGATGTACGTGCCCTTCGTTCTGGCCGGGTCACTATCCATGGCCTACAGCGCTTACGCTGCGATCGGCGCCTACGCGGTTGCCCTGATATCGGTGAAGACCGGCATGTCGATGTGGTGGGGCTGGATCCTCGGCGCACTGGTCGCTGCCGTGGTGGCAGTACTCCTCAGCCTTGCGACACAGAAACTTTCCGGCTTCTACCTGGCGGCCGTGACACTCTTGTTCGGAATGGCATTCGAGCACTGGCTGATCGATGGACCCAGCTTCACGGGTGGCTCGGCCGGAATCTCCGGTGTCGCGGCACTCACGATGTTCGGCTGGGAACCCCCGCGCTACGCGTTGGTCGTCTTCGCAATTCTGTTTGTCTGCCTGATCGCTGTCGCGGTCGATCGCCTGCGGAAGTCCGTGTGGGGCCTGATGTTGCAGGCGTCGCGGGACAATCGGAATGTTGCCCGGTCCTCCGGAGTCAATCCGACCCACTTGACGGTTGTGGCATTGGCGATCGGTGCGGCAATCGCGTCGACCGGCGGTTCGCTGTTCACCGTCTCCGTTCAAGCGGTGACACCCGAAACCTTCACTCTCAGTATCGTCTTCCTTGCGATTTTCATGCCGATCATCGGTGGCCGCGGCTCTGCCTGGGGCGCACCGTTGGGTGCGTTGATCGTGGTGATCGTGACACTCAACATGCCCGGCTACCAGGGCAGTGGTGAACTCTTGCTTGCCGGTGCAGTTCTGGTCATTCTGATCGTGGCACCCGGCGGTGTCATCGGGTGGTCTCGCGCACTTCTCGACCGAACGAATCGTATCTACCAGGAGCGTGTTGCGCGATGAGCAATCCACTACTCGAGGTTCGCGGGCTGCACAAATCCTATGGCGGCGTGCGCGCGGTCAACGACGTGTCCTTCACCGTCGGCCCCGGCGAGGTCATCGGTCTCGTCGGACCCAACGGCGCCGGCAAGACGACGCTGGTGGACTGCATCTTCGGCACCCAGCAATCCGACTCGGGAACCGTCAGCCTGTCCGGTAAAGCACTGACCGGGCCTTCGGAACGTCGCGCCCGGCACGGCCTTTCGCGGACCTTCCAGCACCCGCAGTTGGCCCTCGAGCTCAACGCCGTCGACAACATCATCCCCGGCCTGTACGGACATCGAATCACCTCGCCGCTGCATTCTCTGTGGTGGGCGCTCAAAGGACCGTTCGAGAACTGGGATCGATCTGCGGCGCGTGCTCGCGATGTCGCCCACCAGTACTCGATCACCGACACCGAAAGTGCCTGTGGTGACCTGAGTCTGGGTGCGCAGCGGCTGGTGGAAGTAGCCCGTGCCATGGCGACCGAGCCGGAGGTGTTGCTGCTGGACGAGCCTTTTGCCGGCGCCGACCACGACGGCATCGAGGCAATCTCCGGTGCGGTGCGTTCCATTGCCGCGCAGGGCAAGGGCGTCGTACTGGTCGATCACAACGTCGACCTCATCGCAGAATTGGCAACCACTGTGGTCCTGCTCAATTTCGGTGGCGTTGCCTTCAACGGTCCGCCGCGTGAGTGCCTCTCCAGCGACGCAATGCGTGAGGTGTATTTCGGTTCCGAAGACGAAGAAGGAGCTCGCGATGCTCGAGGTCGATAAAGTCACAGTGCGCTACGGATCGGCCGTCGCGGTACGCGAAGTCAGCTTCGTGGCCAAACCGGGTCAGGTCACCGCACTGGTCGGACCGAACGGGGCCGGCAAGACCAGCTTGATGGGCGCAATCTATGGTTCGGTGCCGTCCAGCGGAAGCATCAGTGTGGACGGCCGACGCGTCGAGAAGATGTCGGCGTTGCAACGCGCCCGCAGTGGATTCGCCTACGTCCCGCAGGGGCGGCAGTTGTTCATGCGCATGTCCGTACGCGAAAATTTGCGGGTAGGTGCTGATCTCCTCGGCTTGAAGGCCGACGCTGTGGACAGCGCTTTCGATCGCTTTCCGATTCTGCGTGACCGCGCGGATAGTTTCGCGGGCGTTCTCAGTGGTGGCGAGCAACAGATGCTCGTTCTGGGCCGTGCATTGCTCGCCAAACCGTCTCTTCTGCTCCTCGACGAGATGATGACCGGTTTGGCTCCGAAAATTGTGGCTGAATTACGCACGCTTGTAGGACAACTGGCAGCCGAAGGCGTTACGGTGATTGTGACTGAACCGGCATTGGCTGCATTGATGGCGATCGTGGACCGTGGATATGTCATGCAACGCGGCGAGATCATGCGCGAATGTGATTCTGCCGCTTCGCTCGACGCTGCTTACAAACAATCGATGGGCGTCCTCAGCGCCGACGGGAGATGATCGACGATCATGCAGGAACTGAAGATGATTGACGTAGCAGTCGGCGAGTTCGCGACGGATCCGGCTCGTTTCGCCGGAATCAGTATCAGTGAGATCGTTCGTCACTGGTCGGAGACCATTCCCGACCGAACTGCGTTCATCACTCCGACGTCGAGAATTTCCTGGGCGCAGTACGACGCGGCGGCCGACGCCATCGCGTCGGCGCTCGAGCTTTCGGGTGAGGGCTACGGTCATGTGGCCGTTCTCCTCCCGGACACGATGGTCTTTCACGCGGCACTCTGCGCTGCGTACCGTACCGGCCGGGTGGCCGTGGGTATCGGGTCGCGCTCCGGTCTTCGCGAAATCTCGCACCTGATTTCGCGCTCCGACGCCGGTGTTCTGGTGACCGCCCGATCGTTGCGTGGTGTCGATACCGCAGAACTGATCGCGCAGTTGCGTGAACTACATCCGGCGCTGGACATCGTGTTTGCCGACGAGAATGGATCGGTCGGGTTCGAACATTCCGCTCCCGCCGGAGTAGTGTCGCTGCCGGTTGAGATCCGAGAATTTGCTCCGACCAGTCCGTGTTTCACGACGGCTGCAGTGTCTATGCTGAATTCGACGTCAGGTACTACCGGCCTGCCCAAGCTGGTGACTCAGACGGAAGATAGGTGGGTTGCGTTCTCCGAGATCGGGGCCGACGCAGCAGCAATCGGGTACGAGGAAGTATTCCTCGGCGCCGTGCCCGCGCCTTTCGGTTTCGGGCTGTGGACTTCGCATTTCCTTCCGGCATTGCTGGGTGCGCCCAATGTGGTGATGGAACGGTTCGACGTTGCGGTGATGATCGACCTCATCGAGCGCGAGCGTGTGACGGTGTTGAACTGTGTGAGTACACAATTCAAGATGCTGTTGCGCTCAGAAGCTGCGGATAAGGCCGACCTCGGATCATTGCGGGTCATGTTCACCGGCGGCGAGGCCGTCCCGTACTCGGAGGCGCTGGCTTTCGAGGAACGAACCGGCGCAGCGGTCCTGCAGTTCTATGGCTCGAACGAGACCGGTGCAGTGTCCGTCACCACCGTCGGGGATGACTCCGATACCCGATTGCGTACGTGTGGTCATGTGATCGACCGGATGCAGGTTCGTGTATTCGACGACGCTGCAACAGAAGTCACCGGGTCGCACCGACGTGGGCAGCCTGCCGTCAACGGTCCGTTGATGTGTCAGGGTTACTGGGGCGACGTCGAGGCCAACAACGAGCTGTACACCGACGAGGGTTGGATGCTTCTCGGGGATATCGTCGAGATCGACGAAGCCGGACGTGTTCGAGTGGTCGGTCGTAAGGCCGACATCATCATTCGTGGTGGCAAGAACATTTCTGCCGTCGAGGTCGAGGAGTACGTTCGCGCTCATCCGGCGGTGGACTTGGTTGCGGCCGTGGGCGTCGACGACGCGCTGTTCGGCGAGAAGGTGTGCGCGGTCGTGGTGACCAAGGACGAGTGCGAACTCTCCGCCGAGGAGCTCACCAGTTGGATGCGTGAGCAGGGCGTCACTCGTGAGTATATTCCGGAATATGTGATGACGGTGCCGGAACTGCCGATGGCTGCGGGTGGCAAGGTAGCCAAGGGCGCTGTCAAGGAACTCGTGCGAAGTGAGTTGGCTCAAACCGTGTGAAGAGTCGGTGCTGCTGAACCGGACGGGTTAGTCTGATTCGGACATTTTGCCGAGCAGTCAGGACTCCGATGCCACAACGATCACCCTCACGGTGGCGCAAGAGACTCTTGTGGACCGCAGGTTCCGTGTCCATCGTGGTGGGTGGTGTCGTCCTCGCATTTGTTCTCAGCCCGAAGCCCGGCGCACTGACCGTGCGCTGGGTTTTCGAGCGGGACGCAGGCAAGGGGACGGCAGCAATGCAGAAATTTGCTCCGGGCGGCGTCGACGTGATCCGGGATCAGCAATATCGCGCAGATGACTCCGATGCGTATCTGGACGTCTACTTTCCCAGTGGCACACAGGCGGCATTGCCGACCGTCGTCTGGACGCATGGTGGCGCGTGGATTTCCGGAAATAAGTCCAACTACGCGACGTACTACGAGTTACTCGCGTCCCGCGGGTTCACGGTGGTGGCGCTCGATTACTCCGTCGGCCCCGAGCATTACTATCCGACGGCCGTCGGACAACTCAACGACGCCCATGCATACATCGTGGAAAACGCGGAGAGATTGCACGTCGATCCGTCGAAGATCTTCCTAGCCGGCGATTCGGCCGGCGCACAGTTGTCTAGCCAGTTGGCGACGCTCATCACCAGCCCCGAGTATGCCGAGACTGTCAGTGTGAAGCCTGCACTGCGTCCGGAACAGCTGCGTGGTGTTGTGTTGAACTGCGGAATCTACGACGTCGCGAATATGGTCGGTGGCCCGGGCATCATCGGCTGGGGTGTGGACAGATCGTTATGGGCCTACACGGGCGAGCGCGATTTTCTCAATACCGAAGCAGCGAAACAGATGTCGACGCTCAATTACGTGACCGAGGACTTTCCACCCGTCTACATCAGTGGTGGGAATGGTGACCCCCTCACCAACAAACAGTCGAAGCCGTTGGCCGACAAGCTGACTGGGTTCGGCGTCAAAGTGGACGCGTTGTTCTATCCGGCCGATCATGAACCCGCGCTCCCACATGAGTACCAGTTCAATCTCGATAATGCGGACGGGATGACAGCCTTCGAGCGCACAGTCGACTTCTTGTCCGCGCGAGTGGATTAGGCGTATTTCCTTGTTTCACTGAGGAATTTCCGATATCGGACAGTGATCGAATGAGATTGCCAGCGAATTCCCAGGTACCTATTTTCCGCTAGCCTGGTGTGCGTTGTTGTTTCCGACGCTCAGGAGTTTGTTGTGTCCAAACCGCCAGCCCCCAGATGGCGTCGGCGCATGCTCGGTCTCCTCGGTGTGGTTTTGTTTCTGGCAGTTCTCGGGGGTGCATCGGCGTATTTCAGCCCTTGGCCAGGCACGCTGGCGATCCGATGGATGGCTGCCGGCAGTGCGGATTCGGTCAGTTCGACGCTCGACGAATTGGCGCCTTCCGGCATCACGACAGTGTCGGATGTGCAATATCGCGACGGAGACCCTGATGCGATGCTCGACGCCTATTATCCGGCGGCGTCGACGTCGGCGGGGTTGCCCACGCTGATCTGGGCGCACGGCGGCAGTTGGATCTACGGCGATAAAACAGATTATTCAGGGTATTACGAGAGCTTGGCCGGTGAAGGCTTCACCGTCATCTCGCTGGACTATTCGCTGGGCCCGGACGCCATGTATCCGACGGTGCTCAGTCAACTCAACGATGGCTACCGATACATCACCGACAATGCTGCCGCTTTGCACGTCGATTCCGACGAACTGTTTCTCGGCGGCGATTCCGCAGGCGCGCAGATTTCCAGCCAGATAGCGGCCATGGTCACCGATCCGAGCTACGCCGCACAGGTCGGCGTGAAACCTAGCCTCTCACCCGATCAGCTACGCGGCGTCGTTCTCGACTGCGGTGTCTACGACATGAACGAATTCCTCGCGCGGGAAGGCAAGTTCGGCTGGACCGCAGACCGCGAATCCGTCTGGGCGTACACCGGAACCAAGGATTTCGAGAATTCTGTTGCAGTCCAACAGATGTCGACGCTCAATTTTGTGACAGCAAAGTTTCCGCCGACATTCATCACCGGCGGCAACGTCGACGTTCTGACAGCGGGCCAGTCGAAACCGTTTGCGGACAAGCTCACCAGCCTCGGCGTTGACGTCGACGCGCTCTTCTATCCCGACGACTACCAGCCGGAACTCGATCACGAGTACCAATTCGATCTGGATACTCCGGACGGTCAGGTGGCATTTGATCGCACCGCAGCATTCCTACGCGAGCATTCTCAGTAGTGTTTGATTAGCGAATTACGTACGGCGAGATAGAACTTCGGTGTTCGCTGATGTCCAAGGCCTTGCCCAGGGGAGGGAAAGCACGCTGCGGGCAGTTCAGGCGTTCGCACACGCGACAACCCGAGCCGATGGGGGTGCCGGGGTTGGACTCGTCGAGATCCAGGCCGTCGCTGTAGACGAGGCGGTGAGCGTGCCGGATCTCGCAGCCCAACCCGATGGCAAAGATCTTTTGAGGCTGACCGTAGCGAGCGGCCCGACGCTCCACCGTGCGCGCGATCCAGAGGTACCGTCGACCGTCAGGCATCTGGGCGATCTGCGGCATGATCTTGCCCGGGTAGGAGAAGGTTTCGTACACGTTCCACAGCGGGCACGTACCGCCGCTCGTCGAGAAATGAAAGCCCGTGGCGGACTGACGTTTCGACATATTTCCGGCGCGGTCGACGCGCACGAACATGAACGGTACGCCGCGCAATTTCGGTCGCTGCAAAGTCGAAAGTCGATGACAGATTGTTTCGTAACTCGCCGAGTAGAACGCTGACATTCGTTCGATGTCGTAACGGAAGTCCTCGGCCACGTCGTGGAACTGGCTGTAAGGGAGGACCGTCGCCGCGGCAAAGTAGTTGGCCAGGCCGAGACGGGCCAGCGATATCGATTCATCGCTGGTGAAGTTGCCTTCCGCCACCAATGAATCGAGTAGGTCTCCGTGCTCGAGGTACGCGAGTTCGGTCGCGAACTTGAAGACCTGCTGCCCGCCGGAGAGGTGCGACGATATTTCGAGGACCCGAGTGGTGGGGTCGTAGCGGTGCAAAATGTTCTCACCGAGATCGATGCGGCGAACAATCTGCACGTCGTGAACAGTTTCGAGTCGACGGGCAATTTCGCCCGCAACATCGCCGCGGTGGAAGCGCAGCCGAGCAGTCAATTCTTCCGCCGCAACATCCAAGTCGTGAATGTAATTCTGTCGTTGGTAGAAGTAGTCGCGAACCTCTTCGTGCGGCATCGTGATCGATCCGCTGCCACTGCCGTCGGAAAACCGATCCTCGGTGGCTGCTGCGAGCTGCGCGGTGGTGTTGCGGAAGCGTCGGTGCATGTTGACCATCGCCTTGGCCAGACCCGGATGCGTTGACACCATTTCGGCGATCTCATGGGCATCTGCGTCGATACCCATTTCTTGGTCGAGCGCCACCTCACGCATTTCGGCGATCAGCCGTGTGTCGTCCTGCGAAGAGAAAAAGGTTGTGTCGACGCCGAAGACTTCGCTGATCCGCAGCAGGACAGGCACTGTCAGTGGTCTGACGTCATGCTCGATCTGGTTGAGATAGCTTGCCGATATCTCCAGAGTCTTAGCCAACGACGCTTGGCTCAGGCCGCGCTCGGTACGAAGCTGGCGCAGCCGGACTCCGACAAAGGTTTTCGACATTTTGCCAGGATACGAGGGGTTGCGACGGTTCGCAATATTGGGTTTGCAGACTTAACGAATCGCTGGCTGTGTTTGCAGATCGCGAGTTTGTCGTATCCAGTGTGCACCCACGACTCCGGAGGTCGACGCCATGAACTGTCCACCAGTTTTCCGAACTTCCGTCGCATTGTCCGTGGCAGCCGTCGCTCTATCTCTCTTGTCATTCACCGAAGCGACCGCAGACCCGCGGCCGATCCCGGAGACAACCACGATGTTCCAGGTTCCGGTGGGGTTCGTTTCGGCCTGCAGCGGGGTTGGTTTCAGGTGTTGGGTGCCCTATCTGCTGGCAACCGTGACTCCGTCGGCAACTACGGGTGCATCAGGCACGGTGACCTTTGCAGCGCAGCCTTCACCGACAATCTCGACCACCACGCTCGACTGCATCGACGTGGCGGTGAACTGGCGCAACCTGACCACCGGGGCGGTCGGTGCAACGGTGCTCCGAGCCGTGCCACAGATCGGCCTCAGCGGGCCGATCGTGCCCGAGGAGTGGTGCCGATACACCCCTGCGACAGTGGCCACCGGAAGCGGCACGGTCGCCGCGACCGCCGACGTGAGTGCATCCGTCCACCCGCCTTCGAGCGATCTCTGGCCCCAAGTGCCGGTTAATGCCGGACTCGGAATTTTTCAGGTCCCGTAACTAGACGCGATTCTCCGATCGCGGTGCGCCCATCCCCGGATTGATCTGGAACGGACCGCTCGAGGACGGTGCGAGAGGGAAGTCGAAAATCGCAGTCGGGAGATACACCGTCGAACAGGAGTTGGGAATGTCCACGACGCCGGAGAGACGACCTTCGATCGGTGCTGCTCCCAGCAGGAGATACGCCTGCTCGGGGGCGTAGCCGAACTTCGTGAGGTATTCGATCGCGTGCAGGCAAGCGCGCTGGTAGGAGAGGTGCGAGTCCAGATACTTCTGCTCGCCGTCCAAAGTTACCGAGGTTCCGGAGAACGCCAGCCACTCGGAATGCTGCGGATCTGTGTTGCCGGGCATGAAGATCGCATTCTCGGACACCCCGTAGGTATCCATGCCGCCCTTGATGATGTCGACGCGAATGTCGATGAAGCCGCCCATCTCGATGGCGCCGCAGAAAGTGATCTCACCGTCGCCCTGGGAGAAATGTAGGTCTCCCACAGACAGATTTGCACCGTCGACAAACACGGGATAGAAGATTCGGCTGCCCTTGGTCAGGTTTTTGATGTCCTGATTGCCGCCGTTTTCGCGGGGCGGAGCAGTGCGTGCGGCCTCGCCGGCCACTCGGGTGAACTCGTCACCGGTGAGTGATCCGAGTACTGCGTCGCGAGGCTCCGGCGGAAGTGCCAGTGGGGGAACGCGATTGGGATCAGTGGCGATCAAGGCGCCTTCGCGAGCGTTCCACTTGGCCAGCAACGCTGCCGACGGCGCAGTGCCCATCAAACCGGGATGCACGATGCCGGTGAAGGATACGTGCGGAATATGGCGCGATGTTGCCGTCTGTCCGGAGAAATCCCACACTGCCTTGTAGGCGTCGGGGAACTGGTCGGTGAGGAAGCCGCCGCCATTGTTACGTGGGAAGATGCCGGTATATCCCCAGCCCTGCCCGGCCAGCGGGCCCGAATCCTCTTGGGGGATAGGGCCGATATCGAGGATGTCGACGATCAAGAGGTCGCCGGGCTTCGCGCCTTCGACGGCAAATGGACCGGAGAGCGTGTGCACCGTGGTGAGCGGGGCGTTGAGAATGTCGTCAGCCGAATCGTCGTTGTGTATTGCACCGTCGAACCATTCGCGGCAATGAACGCGAAAGGAGTCACCAGGTTTCACGGTCACGGCGGCCGGAATGTCGGGGTGCCAGCGGTTGTGCCCGACGATGGCCTGCTCGGTGAATTTCTTGGCGGAATCGAGGGGGAACAGCAGCTCTGGCATACGGACTCCTCATTCTCGGAAAAGACAGTTAGGGGCGAGGCAGCTTGCGGTGCAACGGATTAGAGGTCATCGGGGTGGGGGAACGCCGTGCGCCCGGTACCGAACCGCTGACCACTGCCGGTTCATGCGCGGAACGGGCTGTGCTGTCGAGAAGACCCATCGCTGTCGACGAGGCATGGCTCAAGCGTGGTGAGGAAACCATGCGTCGGGATTGGCCGTCGCACCGAGGGCACACGACGGACGTAGGAACCTCGGCCATTGCGAATGACCGCTCGACCGGCCCGCAGTCGGTACACCGAAACTCGTACAGTGGCATGCGGTCACGCTAGCGGAGGTTCCCGGATTGCGATACCGGAACGGAGACCTGTTAACGCAGAAGTACCACTGCGCCGTCGCCTCCGGAGCAGGTGACGATTCCGCCGGAACCGGAGCACGTCATGCGATATTCCTTGCCGGTCACCGGACTACGGGCCTCCACCGTCTTTGATTGGCCCTGGACGCCGGCATTCCCGTAGGCGCTGCGAACCGCTTCGGCAAAGCCACACGACGTGTTGGTCGAACCGATTGCCGACTCCCGGTATCCGCCGCTGACGGCACCGGCGCCGGGGCAGGCGGACGCGCCGGCCGGGAAACTCACGGCATTCGGCGTGGTTGTGGGAGCGGCGGTGGTAGTAGTGGGTTTGGTCGTGGCGGGGCTTGTTGTTGTCGGACGCGTAGTGCTGGGGTGCGTGGTGGGTTGCACTGAAGTTGAAGGGGGAGAGGAGCTTTCGAGTGTTCGTGTGACGGATGAGATCCCGGCCGCCGCGGAGTTCGGGGCCTGCTTGGGCCAGAGAATGACTGCCAACCCACCGAACAGGGCGATTGCCGCGACAATGCACAGGGTGATCACCACAATCGTCCAACCCGGCTTACTCGGCGGCGGTCCGCCCGGACCCGGGGGATACGACTGCGGCGTAGCCCGATAGACAGGCGTACCCCCGTAGCCGAGTTGAGGTGGCGTCGGCCCGGCCTGTGACCATGCTTGATTGTCGGGTGACGGCGACTGTGACTGGGGCACTCCGTTACCGCCCGCGATGCAGGGAAGTGCGCGACATAGTTGCCTTACCTTCGTGCCTGCCTAGGGCAAGCGGGATGAACCGGGAATCCTCACACTAATTTGCCGTTGCTGACTTTTCCGTCGAATCGCGCGAAATTCGCCACTGTGCCGGTCCTGCGTGCACACAAGTCTGCAATATCTGTGGGAATCCGCATCTCGGGGCCAGTTCTGTGCACTCAGGCACGGTTACCGCGAGGGATGGAAGCGTGATTGCGGTCACTCCCGGGTGGAAATTGTTGCCGAGAACGGTGTTTTCGGCCAGGGATTTGCCGGTGAAAATCTGGACCACTGTCGTTGTGTGCATTTCGTTCACAGCCTGCGGGTTTCTTGCTACTGGCCAGTAGGAAACTTGTCCGTTTCGCGCACCTCGCCCTCCACCTTTTCTTCGCAGTCTTAGCAAAGTGTGTTGAAAAGATAGCGAAGATTGGCAGTAGCTACAGGTAGACGGCACTTTTTCGATGTGTCATTCTCGATGAGTACACAAGAAGGGCCTGGCAATGATGTGAAGCAGTACGGATGTACCGCTCACAACGGGCCGGACCAGTAGATCAAAGAGATGGAGTCTTGATGTCGACCACCGGCACCCCGAAGACCGCAGCAGAGCTCCAGCAGGATTGGGATACCAACCCTCGCTGGAAGGGCGTTACTCGTAACTACACGGCCGATCAGGTCGTCAAGCTCCAGGGCACCGTCGTCGAGGAGCAGACTCTCGCTCGCCGCGGCTCCGAGATCCTCTGGGATCTCGTGAACAACGAGGACTACATCAACTCCCTCGGTGCACTGACCGGCAACATGGCTGTGCAGCAGGTTCGCGCCGGCCTGAAGGCCATCTACCTCTCCGGTTGGCAGGTTGCCGGCGACGCTAACCTCTCGGGCCACACGTACCCGGACCAGAGCCTGTACCCGGTCAACTCGGTTCCGACCGTCGTTCGCCGCATCAACAACGCGCTGCTTCGCGCCGACGAAATCGCCAAGAACGAGGGCGACACCTCGGTCAGCAACTGGCTCGCTCCGATCGTCGCTGACGCCGAAGCCGGCTTCGGTGGCGCACTCAACGCCTATGAGCTGCAGAAGGCCATGATCGCCGCCGGCGCAGCAGGCGTGCACTGGGAAGATCAGCTCGCTTCGGAGAAGAAGTGCGGCCACCTCGGTGGCAAGGTGCTCATCCCCACGCAGCAGCACATCCGCACCCTGACGTCGGCTCGTCTGGCTTCCGATGTCGCGGACGTTCCGTCCGTCATCATCGCCCGCACCGACGCTGAGGCCGCAACCCTCATCACCTCCGACGTGGACGAGCGCGACCGCCCGTTCCTCGACGGAACCCGCACGGCTGAAGGCTTCTACGGCGTCAAGAACGGTATCGAGCCCTGCATCGCTCGCGCCAAGGCTTACGCACCGTACGCAGACCTCATCTGGATGGAGACCGGCGTGCCGGACCTCGAGGTTGCAAAGAAGTTCTCCGAGGCCGTTCGCAGCGAATTCCCGGACCAGATGCTGGCCTACAACTGCTCCCCTTCCTTCAACTGGAAGGCGCACCTTGACGACGCGACCATCGCGAAGTTCCAGAAAGAGCTCGGCGCGATGGGCTTCAAGTTCCAGTTCATCACCCTCGCAGGCTTCCACTCGCTCAACTACGGCATGTTCGACCTGGCCTACGGTTACGCCCGCGAAGGCATGACGGCATTCGTCGACCTGCAGGAGCGCGAGTTCAAGGCTGCTGAAGAGCGTGGCTTCACCGCCATCAAGCACCAGCGTGAGGTTGGCGCCGGCTACTTCGACACCATCGCCACCACCGTTGACCCCAACACCTCGACGGCAGCCCTCAAGGGCTCCACCGAAGAGGGCCAGTTCCACTAAGAACTGACACGTGGCGGGGGAGAGGCTCAACTTCGGGTCTCTCCCCTGCCTGTATCACCGCTCGAATTTCTTACGTCTTCAAGGCAGTTCCGATTGCATCGGCCACCAGCGTCGACGCGGTTCGAAGTGCTTCCCGCAACAACACCTCCACCAGACAAACAAGGAGCTGACGTGACCAGCGAAAAAATTCAGCGCGTCGGCGTTATCGGCGCCGGGATCATGGGTGCCGGAATCGCCGAGGTGTGCGCCCGCGCACATGTCGATGTTCTGGTCTTCGAGCAGACTCGCGAGCTTGCAGCAGCCGGGCGGTCACGCATTCTGCGTTCGCTCGACCGCGGCGTGAGCAGCGGAAAGATCACAGAACGTGAGCGTGAGCAGGCTGCATGGCGTCTGCGTTTCACCTCCGATCTGGGTGATTTCGCGGACCGCCAGCTCGTTGTGGAGGCCGTCGTCGAAGACGAGAAGATCAAGAGCGAAATCTTCGCAGAACTCGACTCCATCGTCACCGACCCCAACGCGGTGTTGGCGTCCAACACGTCGTCGATCCCCATCATGAAGCTGGGTATCACGACCAAGCGTCCCGAGCGCGTCATCGGAATGCACTTCTTCAACCCGGTTCCGGTTCTGCCGCTCGTCGAGTTGGTGACGACGCTCAAGACCAGTGCTGCAGTGTCCGAGCGCGCCGAAGCTTTTGCCAGTGACGTCCTGGGCAAGCAGGTTGTCCGCAGCGCCGACCGCTCCGGTTTCGTCGTCAATGCTCTTCTGGTTCCGTACCTGCTTTCGGCCATCCGCATGGTCGAGTCGGGCTTCGCGACGAAGGAAGACATCGACAAGGCAACGGTTTTGGGCCTCGCGCACCCCATGGGTCCGCTGGCTCTGACGGACCTGGTCGGACTCGACACCGTCAAGTCCATCGCCGACTCCATGTACGAAGAGTTCAAGGAGCCGCTGTACTCCGCTCCGCCGCTCCTTCTTCGCATGGTCGAAGCCGGCTTGACCGGTAAGAAGTCCGGCGCGGGTTTCTACGAATACCCCGACAACGGTCGCGGCGCCAAGCAAGCAAGCTAAGGCCCACGGCCCCGTGCGCCTTTGTGGTAGTTGCGACTACCAGAAAGGCGCACGGGGTGCTTGCGCCCCGAGGTAAGAAAGGTCGACCGCATGTCCAGCAGCACCGCAGCATTCGGATCCAGCGTCCTGGGGTATCCGCGTATCGGGCCGCGCCGCGAGCTCAAGCGCGCCCTCGAGTCCTACTGGCACGGCACCTCCGACAAGGACGCACTCGTAGCGGTCGCCAAGGAACTTCAGGAATCTACCTGGAGCGAATTGGCTGCGACGGGATTGAGCCAGGTTCCGGGCAATACCTTCTCGTTCTACGATCACGTTCTTGACAACGCATTGATGTTCGGTGCCGTCCCCGAGCGGTTCAAGCCGCTCGAAAGTTCTTTGGACCCACTCGATTTCTACTTCACGATGGCACGCGGACGTCCTGACTTCCCGCCGCTCGAGCTGGTCCGGTTCTTCGGAACCAACTATCACTACCGTCAGCCCGAGATCGATGCAGACACGGCGTTCTCACTCCATTCGGAGACGCTGCTCGACGAGTTCGAACGCGCCAAGGCCCGCGGCATCGAACTGCGTCCCGTGATCATGGGACCGGTCTCGCTGCTTCTGCTTTCCAAGGTGGGGCCGGCAACGGAAGCTGCTGATCCTGATTTCACGCCGCTCGACCGTCTCGACGACCTTCTGCCTGTCTACGAGCAGCTGTTCGAGCAGCTCGCCAAGGCCGGCGCGACGTGTGTTCAGTTGGACGAGCCTTCGGTGACAGAGGATCGTACCGCCGCAGAACTCGACGCTCTCAAGCGTGCGTATGACAAGCTGTCCCACGCACCGTTGCGTCCGCGTCTCCTGGTTACCGGGCCGTACGGCAAATTCGGTGAGGCACTGAACATTTTGGCCGCGACCAAGGTTGAGGCCTTCGGTCTCGATCTGGTGCACGGCAAGATCACAGCCGAAGAGTTGGCTGCGGTTCCGCACATCAAGCGTAAGCGCATCTACGCCGGTGTCGTCGACGGTCGAAACGTCTGGCGCGTCGACCGTTTCAACACTTTGACGTACCTCAACGAGCTCAAGGACGTTGTCCCGGATCTTGTTGTCTCTACGTCGTCTTCGCTGCTGCATGTGCCTTACGACGTGCTCTCGGAGTACGACATCCCGGGTGACGTCGCAGACCGTTTGGCCTTTGCCAAGCAGAAGGTCGGCGAGGTCGTTTCACTGGCGAAGGCGCTCACCGAAGGTCCTTCGGACCGGTGGAAGAAGCGTCCGACGAAGGTGCACTTCAAGCTCAAGCATGCGGTGCGTGCCCGGGTCAATGCCGTCAAGCCGGAAGATCGGGTTCGCGCACCGTACGAGGAGCGTCGTAAGGCTCAGCAGGAACGGTTGAACCTCCCGCTGGTGCCGGCTCAGACATTGGGCTCGTTCCCGCAGACGGACGAAATCCGTCAGGCGCGTTACGAACTCGGCGAGGGCCGGTTGGCGTGGGACGACTATTACAAGCGCATCCAGGAAGAAATCGAACGCACCATCCGCCTCCAGGAAGACATCGGACTCGATGTTCTCGTGCACGGTGAGCACGAGCGCAACGACATGGTTCAGTACTTCGCCGAACTGCTCGAGGGCTATGCCTTCACACACAACGGTTGGGTGCAGGCCTACGGATCTCGGGCTACACGCCCGCCGATTCTCTACGGCGACGTTGCACGTCCGAAGCCGATGACGGTCGAGTGGATTGCCTACGCGCAGTCGCTGACCGACAAGCCGGTCAAGGGCATGCTCACCGGGCCAGTCACTATGATCGCCCGTTCGTTCGTTCGGCAGGACCAGCCGCTCTACGAAACGGCCGAGCAAGTGGCCCTTGTCATTCGAGACGAAATCGCGGATCTCGAAGCTGCCGGTATCGCCATCATCCAGGTGGACGAACCTGCAATTCGTGAACTGCTGCCACTGCGTGAGGACGGCCGGGAGGCCTACCTGGAGTGGGCCGTCGACGCGTTCCGTCTGGCAACAGGTGGAGCGAAGCCGGAAACACAGATCCACACACATCTGACGTACTCCGCTCGGTCGTCGGTGGTCGACGCCATCGAACGGTTGGATGCCGATGTGACGGCTATCGTCGCGACCCGCTCCATCACGTGGGTGCTCGACGCACTGAAGGAGGGCGCGCTCACGCACGGCGTCGGCCCCGGTGTGTACGAATCTCGCTCGGCTCGGATTCCCGACATCGACGAACTCGACGAATTGCTCACGGAGGCAAGTGAATCGATTTCTCTCGATCGCTTGTGGGCTAACCCGGACGGTGGACTCAAGACCCGCCACCCGTGGCAGCTCGAGCCTGCACTGCGCAATCTTGTTGCCGCAGCCCGGCGGTTGCGTCGTCGCGCGGAACAAGCGGAGAGCGTTCCAGAGTAAGTATTAGATTCGACACCCGAAGGGGCCTGCAGTTTGCAGGCCCCTTCGGTCGCGAGTAGGCATGTACCCATGGTTACTGCTGCCGCTTACGCCGCGATGTCCGCTGATGGTCCGCTCGAGAAGACCACCATCGATCGCCGCGAGCTCGGTCCACTGGACATTCTCATCGACATCAAGTTCGCCGGCATCTGCCACTCCGACATCCACAGCGCCCGAAACGAGTGGGGCGGAGCAAAATACCCGCTCGTACCCGGTCACGAAATCGCCGGAATCGTTGCCGCAGTCGGTTCCGACGTAAGCAAGCACAAGGTCGGCGACCGCGTCGGCGTCGGCTGTTTTGTGGACTCGTGTGCTGAGTGCGATATGTGCCTCGCCGGCGAAGAGCAGTACTGCCGTACCGGAGTGACCGCAACCTACAACGCCAAGGGGCGCGACGGTGAGCGCACCCAAGGCGGCTATTCCACCAATATCGTGGTCACGGAACACTTTGTGCTCTCGATCCCCGATGGCATCGAACTCGACGTGGCGGCACCGCTCTTGTGCGCCGGCATCACGTTGTACTCGCCGCTTCGGCATTGGAACGCCGGGCCGGGCACGAAGGTCGCGATCATCGGATTCGGCGGCCTCGGTCACGTCGGGGTGAAGATTGCCAAGGCCATGGGCGCTGAGGTCACTGTCCTGAGCCAGTCACTGAGCAAGCAGGACGACGGATTCCGGCTCGGTGCCGATCATTACTACGCCACGAAGGACGCCGAAACCTTCAAGACTTTGCGCGGTCAGTTCGATCTGATCCTCAACACTGTCTCGGTCAACCTCGACATCGACGCGTACATGTCGCTGCTGGCACTCAACGGAACGCTCGTTGAACTGGGATTACCCGAGAAGCCCATCGAAGTTCGCGCATTCTCACTCGCTGCGAACCGTCGCAGCCTGGCGGGCAGCATGGTCGGCGGGATTCCGCAGACGCAGGAAATGCTGGACTTCTGTGCTGCGCACGGGATCGGCGCCGAGATCGAAGTGATCCCCGCGAGTGACATCAACACTGCTTACGAACGAGTGATCAAGAGTGATGTCAGATATCGGTTCGTCGTCGACACAGCCACGATCTGACAACACAGTCGCAGCTAGTCGAGTTGCTCGCGGAGGTTACTGAGCGTCTTCGCGAGCAACCTCGACACGTGCATCTGAGACACCCCGACCTTCTCGGCGATCTGCGTCTGCGTCATATTGCCGAAGAACCGCAGCATCAGCACAGTTCGTTCGCGCTCCGGTAGTTTTTCGAGCAGCGGACGTAAGGCTTCGTGGTTTTCGACGTTCTCGAGTGCCGCGTCGTAATCGCCGAGCGTTTCGACGAGGGGGAGGTCGTCGGTGTGGTTGGACGCCGCACCATCCACCGAAACCGTTTGGTACGCATTGCCGGCGATGAGTGCCTGGGCGACTTCTTCACGCTCGACGCCCAGTGTTGCCGCCAACTCGTCGACGGTCGGAGCATGGCCCAACTGTTGCGACAGTTCACTGATGGCTTGACCGAGTTGGAAGTGCAATTCCTTCATTCGGCGCGGTACGCGGACCGCCCATCCGGTATCGCGGAAGTGCCGCCGGACTTCGCCCATCACCGTGGGGACGGCAAACGACACAAAATCCGACCCGCGGGTGACATCGAAGCGGTCTACCGCGTTGACCAAGCCGAGTCTGGCGACCTGGACGAGATCGTCGTGTGCTTCGCCGCGGCCGTCGAACCTCCGAGCAATGTGCTCCGCCAGTGGCAGGCATCGTGTGATGAGCGCCGCCCGCACCCGTTCGTATTCGGCGCCTTCGCGATCGAGAGTCCCGAGATTCTCGAAAACTGCTATGACGTCTCGGTATTCGTCCGTTGATCGTCGACGAGGCCGCGGTGAGTTGTCCGCGGGAGGTGTCACGGGCGCCTACCGTCGGCTTTGGTGAATTCCATCGTGGTGATGTAGCCGGAACCGTGTGGATCCGCTTCTTGGTCGAGAGAAATCGAATCGGTGAGCGCAGTCAGGATGTGCCAGCCGAACGAACGCTGGTCACCACCGTCGTAGTCGGCCGTGGTGGTCGATACCGAGACGTGCAGTTGCGGCGCGGTGAACACGAACCGGCAGACCAATACCGAATCGGGGAGAGCGCGAACAATGAGGTGTGTGCAGATTTCGTCCATCGCCAGCCGGATGTCTGCGATGGTGTCGAGGTCGAAGTTCTCCTGAATTGCAACCGTCGCGGCGAGCGCGCGCAATATCGACAGCTGGTCCGGGGTTGCCCGGATTCTCAACTCGACAACTGGCTGGGTTTGATCCTGCTCGGGCTCGATTGCGCTGAGATGTGCCATTAGTTCTCCGGATCGTCGTACCAGGAGTTGGCCGCGGCCTCTGGTGCGGTGAACGATACCCACCGATGCAATCACGGACACCCCAATACGGAAATTGACTACGCCGGTGCGCAGACTCTACAACGGGATTACCGCATTTCGTGCTACGCCAAACCACTCTCGAGTACCAAAATTTTCACAGAGAGCGAACCGGACGCTCGCAACGCGGTTGTGACCTTCATCATCTCGGGGTACTGTTCGTAACCGAGGTTGAGCACACAGCCGATGAGGGAATATCCAGTCGTTCTTCATTCGTACATTGGCCCGAATATCGAGTGCGCCCTTGGATATCCCCCGTTTTCATGCAGAGTGTAAACCGTTGCGGGATGGGAGAACCATGACTGTTGTTCCTAGGACATCTGTTTCTGGCTTGACAAACTCAGGTTTGTCGGGCTCTGGTAGGGGATCCGTCGACTACGGTCCGCCTCCTTCCGCAACGTCCACTGCGTCGTTCCGTGCACACAAGGTCAGTGCCGATACCGTGGTCATTCAGGTTTGTGGTGAGATTGATCTATTGAGCTCCAACGCTTTTCGCGACTACCTGTCGCATCACGTTGCGCCCGACCGTGCGCTGGTCGTGGATATGTCGGACCTCGCATTCATGGGAATGTGTGGCTTGTCTTCACTCTCGGTT